>NZ_CP012545.1:0-1200000 GCF_004803835.1 Campylobacter sp. RM6914
TTGCTTGCAGATGAAGTTTTAAAGCTACTTAGCACAGAAATATCTCCCAATGAATACGAGTGCTATATAAAGCAACTAAAATTTAACGAAAAAGCCTCAAACAGCGAAAATATCGTATTTAACGCACCAAATGAACTCATTGCTAGATTTATTTCAACAAGGTATTCTGATAAGATAGCTCATCTTTTTGAAGTAAAAACTGGCATAAAACCAAAAATAAACATAACACTGCAAAACAAAGCAAAATCAACAAAACAAAATCAACAAGTTGATGTTAAACAGATAAAAACACAAAGCACACTACTAAATCCTTCATATAAATTTGAAAATTTCGTTGTGGGCGACTCAAACCAGTTTGCATATCTAAGTTGTAAAGCAGTTTCAGAACGCTTAGGCTCGGTATATAACCCACTTTTTATCTACGGTCCAACAGGACTTGGCAAAACTCACCTACTCCAGTCTGTAGGAAATTTTTGCATAAACAACGGTAAGGTCGTCATCTGTGTAACAAGTGAGCAGTTTATTACGGATTTTACTTATCATATTAATAACCATTCAATGGAGAGATTTCGCGAGAAGTATAGAAAATGCGATGTTTTACTCATCGACGATGTTCAATTTCTTGGAAAAACGGATAAAATTCAAGAGGAATTTTTTCACACTTTTAACGAACTCCACAGTAAAAACGGTCAGATAGTTATGACTTCAGATAAACCTCCAAAAATGCTAAAAGGCTTTGAAGAGAGACTTAAATCACGCTTTGAATGGGGGCTAATAGCCGATATAACACCACCTGAACTTGATACAAAAGTCGCTATCATCCAGAAAAAATGTGAATTTGATAAAATTTATCTAAATAAAGATGTCATAAACTATATCGCTACAAACATGGGTGATAATATTCGAGAAATCGAAAGTGCGATTATAAATTTAAACGCCTATGCAACTCTTATGAGACAAGAAATAACACTTGAATTTGCTAAAAATGTAATGCGAGATCAGATAAAAGAAAAACGCGAAAATATAAGCCTAGAAAACATCATAGAGATCGTTAGTAAAGAGCTAAATATAAAACCAAGCGATATAAAAAGTAAATCAAGATCGGCAAATATCGTAGAAGCAAGAAGGATTGCAATTTATCTAGTAAAAAATTTAACACCAAATTCTATGCCACAGATCGCAAGCTACTTTGGTATGAAAGATCATAGTGCAGTAAGCCATAACATCAAAAAGATAAACGAGCTAATAGAAAATAACGAAATTTTTAATCTTCGAGTGATCGAACTTAAAAATAAAATTCTAACAAAAGGATAAAAACAAAGTGAAATTTGTGAAAAACTGTGAAAAACTTTTTATAAATTTTCACACATTAAAATACCAAATAAAGGCAACCTTGAAAGGTTTTCACCTTTTAACGCTACCTACTAATGTTACTAAAATAAATTTAAAAATAAAAGGAAGTCTCATATGAAAGTCCTCATAAACAAAAACGTTCTTGAATCAATCGTAACAAACACAAGTCCGTATTTAGAAAAACGCGACTTAAGCGCTATAACATCACATATCTATATATCAGCAAAAAACGGCGTATTAAACATCCGTGCAACAGACCATGAAATAGGACTTGCATATAAACTATCAAACGTAAAGATAACTGATGAGGGATTTGCAACCGCAAACGGTAAAAAACTACTTGATATAATTAAAAGTCTAAGAGATGATGAAGTTACACTAGAAACTGTTAATAACTATCTTTACATCAAACAAAAAAATTCAAAATACAAACTTCCTATGTATAAATTTGAGGATTTTCCAGAATTTCCAAGCATAGAAGGTAAGTCTAAATTTAACATAGATGCTGTAATGCTTGGACGAAGCCTTAAAAAGATACTTCCTAGTATAGATAATAATAACCCAAAATTTGAGCTAAACGGAGCACTTTTAGATATTAAACAAAACTACATAAACATAGTAGGAACCGATACAAAACGCTTAAGTGTATTTAAATTTGAAACCTCGACAGAAAATGAATTTTCTATAATCATTCCAAAAAAAGCTATAAATGAGATACAAAAACTATTTTTTGACAAGATTGAAATTTACTATGATGAAAATATCTTAATAGCTCAAAGTGCAAATTTCGAATTTTTTACAAAGCTCATAAACGGAAAATACCCAGACTATGAAAGAGTAATACCAAAAGAGATAAAAAAACGCCTTAAACTAAACAGAGATAAGATGATAGACGGTATAAGAACCATCTCTATGCTAAGCGATCAGATGAAAATGACTTTTTCAAGTGATAACATCACATTTGAAAGCATCATCGAGGACAACTCTGAGGCAAAAACAACGATAGAGTATCAAACCGGACTTGATGAAAATTTCTCTATCGGTATAAGAAATAGATTTTTCATAGATTTTTTAACAAATATAGAAGATGATGAATTTGAACTTGGATTTAACGATAGCAACCTAGCTTTCGTAGTGAGTTCAAACGAACTAAAAACGGTTATAATGCCGATAAATTTATAATTAAGGAATTTTTATGCCAGATAAACAATACGACGCCGGTAATATTAAAGTTTTAAAAGGGCTTGAAGCTGTTAGAAAACGCCCGGGAATGTATATAGGAGATACAAATATCGGCGGTCTTCATCATATGATATATGAAGTAGTTGATAACTCTATAGACGAAGCGATGGCGGGTTACTGTGATACTATCGATATAGAACTTACACGCGAAGGAAGCTGTATAGTTTCAGATAACGGTCGAGGTATCCCTGTTGATATGCACCCTACCGAGAATTTACCAGCAGCAACGGTTGTCCTTACGGTTTTACACGCTGGTGGTAAATTTGATAAAGATACATATAAAGTTTCAGGTGGTCTTCACGGCGTTGGTGTTTCTGTCGTAAATGCACTTTCAAAAAAATTAGTAGTTACCATAAAAAGAGATGGAAATGTCCATAGACAAGAGTTTAGTAGAGGAGTTCCTACAACTGATCTAGGTATAGTAAAAACTACAAATCGCACAGGAACTTCGGTAGAATTTTGGGTAGATGATGAGATATTTGAAGTTACTGAATTTGATAGAGGAATTTTAGCAAAACGTTTTAAAGAGCTAGCCTATCTAAATCCAAAAATCACTATAAATTTTAAAGATCAAAGAGATGGATTTAGTGAAAGTTATCATTTTGAGGGTGGACTTGAAAGTTTCGTAACTGATATGAATAAGTCAAATCCTGTAAGTAAATCCGTTAGTTTTAGCGGTGCGGATGAAGATGTTGTAGTTGATTTTGCTCTAATGTATAATGAAACTTACTCTGAAAATTTACTAAGCTTTGTTAATAACATAAAAACTCCGGATGGCGGAACACATGAAGCAGGTTTTCGTGCCGGTTTAACAAGAGTTATTACAAACTATATCTCAGCAAATGCCGCAGCTCGCGAAAAGGACACTAAAATAACAGGTGATGATATTAGAGAAGGTCTTATCGCCGTTGTTAGTGTTAAAGTGCCAGAACCGCAATTTGAAGGACAAACAAAGGGCAAGCTAGGTTCAAGTTATGTAAAACCTATCGTTCAGAAAATGGTTTTTGAAGTTCTTTCAAAGTATTTTGAAGAAAATCCTATCGAGGCACGCGCTATAATGAATAAGGCTTTAATGGCGGCGCGCGGACGCGAAGCTGCTAAAAAAGCACGCGATCTAACTCGTAAAAAAGATGGCTTAAGTGTAGGAACTTTGCCTGGAAAATTAGCTGATTGTCAAACTAAAGACGCTACTATAAGTGAGCTTTATCTGGTGGAGGGCGATAGTGCCGGCGGCTCTGCAAAACAAGGACGCGATAGAGTATTTCAAGCTATTTTGCCGTTAAGAGGTAAAATTCTAAACGTTGAAAAGTCACGTCTTGATAAAATTTTAAAGTCAGACGAGATAAAAAACATGATAACTGCGCTTGGATGTGGTATCGGCGAGGAATTTGACGCAGAAAAACTAAGATATCATAAGATCATAATAATGACCGATGCCGACGTTGACGGTAGCCATATCCAAACACTTCTTCTTACATTTTTCTTTAGATTTTTAAATCAAGTAGTAGAAAAAGGCTGCATTTATTTAGCTCAGCCACCTCTTTATCGCTACAAAAAAGGTAAAAAAGAAATTTATCTAAAAGATGACAAAGCTTTAAATGACTTTTTGATACAAACAGGTATTGAAGGTGTTGATTTTGAAGGTATAGGAAGTAATGATTTGATTGATTTTCTAAAAATCGTAGCAGCTTATAGAAGTGTTTTAAAAGAACTAGAGAAGCGCTTTAGTTTACTTTCTGCTATAAGATACACGATAGAAAATCCTGATATCATCGGCAAAAATTATCAACAAATGTTTGAAATTTTAAGAGATTATCTAGTAAAACAGGGATATAACATACTAAACTCTTATGTAAATGATGAGGAAATTAGAATTTATGTTCAAACCGAGAGCGGTCTTGAAGAGCTGCATATAAATGATAATTTATTTGCAAATCCACTATTTGAAGAGGCTCTTCATATCAATAAAAAAATTCAAGAACGCGAGATGAATTTTGGTAAAGATGTTCTTGAAATTCTTGATGAGATAGAAAAAAATGCCAAAAAAGGCGCGTATATCCAGCGTTATAAAGGTCTTGGTGAGATGAATCCTGAACAACTTTGGGAAACAACAATGAACCCTGAAAATCGCCGTTTATTACAGATAAATATAAATGATGCACAAAGTGCAAGCGATACGTTTAACTTATTTATGGGCGATGAGGTTGAGCCTAGAAGAAACTATATACAAGATCACGCTAAAGACGTAAAACATCTTGATATTTAAAATTTAGTTTTTCTTGAGTGTATTAAGGTAGTCGGTAGAATTTAATAAATTTTACCGATTTTAAGCTTGAGATTTTAAAGATATAAAATTTTCTAAAAAGGGAAAAAATGAGTGAAGAGATGAGATACGGCGAGCAAATTTTAAAGGAATTTGATGTAGAGCGCGATCTTGAAGTATGGGAAAATAAACAAGAACGAGAATATATGATAAAGATAATATTACCGGAGTTTTGCTGTCTTTGTCCGCGTTCTGGATATCCTGATTTTGCGACGATTTATTTAGAATACATACCAAATAAATTAGTCGTCGAGCTAAAAACTATAAAATTATACATAAATAGCTTTATGAATAGAAATATCAGCCATGAAGATAGTATAAACGAAATTTATACTGTTTTAGAGAAGAAATTAGAACCAAAATACATGAAAATAACAGGGGACTTTAACCCTCGCGGTAATGTTCATACTGTTATCGAAGTAAGTTCACAAAGCTTTTTAAAGTCAGTCGAAAAACCTCGTAAAGAGGAGCAAGCTTATGAATTTAAAGATAGAGGTGATAACAAAAGAGCCGGTGCTAGACGTATAAACGAGCGCGAAAGAGATAGATCAAGAGATGATAAAAGGGGTAATTCAAGAAGCTTTTCTTCTGATAGACCATCAAGAGGTTTTAAAAGTGATGATAAACCAAAACGTGCTCCAAAAGACGGCTTTAGAAAGATAAGCTTTGAGGGTGATAAAAAGCCTAGGATTGTTAAAAAGGACAAGTAAGTGATAAGTTCAAAACTCATAGAACATATCTTTAAGTCAGCCTCAATATCCCGGTGGAATGACTATCCGAAGATGACGAATTTAGTTGAGCTTGATAAACAAGCACATAAATTTATCATCGCTTATTTCATCGCGAAACTTGAAAAAGATGTAGATATGAACTACCTAATCGAAGCCGGGATATTTGAATTTTTATCTCGTGTTGTAGTGACGGATATCCGTCCGGATGTGTTTCATCACATACAACGAACTAAAAAAGAGCAGGTAAACGCTTGGGTTTTGAGTAATCTTGAAAAATTAGTAAATGATATCGAAGGTGGAGAATTTCTAACAAGGCTTAGAAATTTTCTAAATGGCGAAGATAAGGGGCATGAAAAAGAGCGACTTATCCTAAAAGCAGCCAGTTATCTCGCTACAAGATGGGAATTTAGTATCGTTTATCAGACAAGTCAGTTTTTAAGTGATATAGATGAGTTAAAACGCAAGGTTGAAGAGGAGATGGAGGATTATTACGAGCTTATAGGAGTTCGTAAGATCGCAATGAACCAAAAACTAGCGCGTATAGTAGATCTTAGTGGTAGACTTCGTTTTCAAAAGCGCTGGGCACAAACTCCTCGCATACCAGAAACCGCGGTTTTAGGGCATATGCTTGTAGTTGCGATTTTGAGTTATTTTTACTCGTTAAAAGTCGGAGCTTGTAAAAAAAGACTTGAAAATAACTTCTTTTGTGCACTTTTTCACGATCTACCAGAAAGTCTTACTAGAGATATAATAAGTCCCGTAAAATACGGCGTAAAAGGCTTAAATGAGATAATTAGCGAATACGAAATAAGACTTATAGACGAACAAATTTTACCTTTTATACCGGATAATTTTAAAGACGAATTTAGCTATATACTTGGCATACGTGAAGAAAATGGTAAATTTATTAAAGATGAGTTTGAAAATCGCACATTTGAGAACAAGATCATACCGCATGAAGGCACTATGGAAAATGTAAATGAAGATAAATTTAATGCCATAGATGGTAAAGCTTTAAAATACTGCGATAAATTAGCAGCTTATATAGAAGCTGGTATGTCTATAAGTTATGGAGTAAAATCAAAAGAACTAATAGATGGTTTTAGAAAAATGTATAATAATTTTAGTGAAAGACCTAGGATAGACGGAGTTGATTTTCTAAAAATTTGTGTGGATTTTAACGGATATTTTGATCTAAACCCCCTCTCAGATAACTGCGGCACACACTAAAGCCAAGTGCTCTGCTGTGTTCCCACCCTGAAGCGGTGCTTGAAAATAGCATTGCACAGGTCTAAGAAGGAGCGGCTCACATTATACTAAAAAATACTTAAATTCTAGTAAAATAAATTTTATTAAATACTTCCAATGAGCTTAAATTTGTTACTCTTAGTTTTAGTAAAATTTGTTTTATAGTCCATTTAGTAAATTTTAACGACTTTAATTTGAATAAGATGTATAATATACGCTTTATTTTCCGGAGGTAAATTTTGAATATAAAAGGTGACGTAACCGGTGGTTTGACTGCTGGCATTATTGCGCTCCCTCTGGCTCTTGCTTTTGGTATAGCAAGCGGTCTTGGGGCTAGTGCAGGTCTTTGGGGTGCATTGGTACTTGGATTTTTCGCGGCTATTTTTGGTGGAACAAAGATGCAAATTTCAGGTCCTACAGGTCCTATGTCTGTTGTCGCAGCTGCGATAGTTTTTAACTTTAAAGGCGACATGGGTTCTGTCATGGCTGTCTTTGTTTTAACGGGTATTTTTCAGATAATTTTTGGTGTTTTAAAGCTTGGTAAATTTGTTAAATACATACCATATTCTGTTATTTCGGGATTTATGAGTGGTGTTGGTTTTATCATCATTTTACTTCAGATAAATCCGATGTTAGGTTCAAGTAGTGTCGGTAATACACTAAGTGCGATAGAGTCTATTCCGCAAGCGATCGCGGATATAAATTTTACAGCATTTTATTTCGCCGTAGCTACACTTTTGATACTATATCTGACACCTAAGAAAATTTCGCGTATACTCCCTACTCCGCTTTTAGCTATCATCGTACTTACACCGCTTTGTATGATACTTAAAGCCGATGTAGCAACTATCGGCGAGATACCGCTAGGACTGCCTAAATTTATCGTTCCTAACGCAGATATGGCTCTTATGAGCTCTATCTTACTTTATGCCCTTATGCTTGCTGTTCTTGGCTCTATTGATTCGCTTTTAACATCTCTTGTAGCAGACTCTATAACAAAGAGCAAGCATAGTCCAAATAAAGAGCTTATCGGTCAAGGTATAGGCAATGCTTTTGTAGGATTTGTAGGAGGAATTCCGGGTGCCGGAGCTACGATGAGAACGGTTGCAAATATAAAAGCCGGTGGCGAGGGTAGAATTTCAGGAGTTGTCCATGCTCTGTTTTTGCTATTTGTAGCTTTGGTTTTTGCTCCTGTTGTAGCTTATGTTCCACTTTGTGTTTTAGCGGGAATTTTGATAAAAGTAGGTATTGATATACTTGATTATCGTTTGTTAAAACGTATAGCATTTATACCGCGTAAAGACGCTACTACTATGGCTATCGTATTTTTACTCACTGTTTTTGTGGATTTGATATTTGCGGTTGCTATCGGCGTAGTTTTAGCCTGGTTGTTTTACTCTACAAACATCCCTAAACGCAATAAAAAATTTAATATCACAGTTTGTGAAGAAGAGGAATTTAAAAGCGTTAAGATAACAGGTCCGATGTATTTTGGTACAAGCTCTAAAATAATGAGAAATTTAAATAGAAATTTAAATACAAAACACATTAAGATCGACTGTAGGAAAGTTACTTTTATGGATATTTCCTCAGTTTATGCACTTGAGGATTTTATAGATAGCGTTGATGAAAATGCCACAAAGGTAAGTATTATTATCGATGAGAGGTCATTTTCAGGTAGATCGCTAAATGAATTAAAATATATATTAAGAGATAACATCGATCCGACTTTTGCCGAAAACGACGATGAGTAAAATTTAAATGTGTTTGCCTTTATGACAAACACATTTTTTGATTATTTTGCTAGATTAAATATCTCTGTGATAGCTTCTTTTGTATAAAGTTCGCTCATGCCCCAATCTTTAGCATTTTGAACTGCAACTTTAATAGTCTCTTCTAAAACTTCACCTTCTATATTAACTTGCTTTAAATTTGTATGAGTATTTATCTTTTCAAACCAAGCCTTAAGTGCTTCTATGCCTTCATCAGCTGTTTTTAGACCGAAAATTTCACGTGCAAAGCGCTCAAATTGCTCTAAATTTCTATTCTTATACCACTTCATCCATGCAGGCATTAAAACACTAAGTCCGGCACCGTGAGCACAGTCTACAACAGCACTCATTGCGTGTTCTATCATGTGATTTGGAAAATTAAAACCACCTACTCCAACGTGTGTTAGTCCATTTAGTGCCATTGTAGCAGCCCAGGCAAACTCCGCACGCGCATCATAATCATTTGGATTAGCAAGTAAAATTTCAGTCGTTTTTATGATTGATTTGATATTTGCCTCAACTTGCATTTTAACAAGATCACAATGAGAAGTTGCGGTAAAATAAGCTTCAATAGAGTGTGCTATAACATCTGAAGCGCTATAAACTAGGTATTCTGGTGTAACAGTAGCTTGAAGCTTAGGGTTGATGATAGATACCTTAGGATATAGACAAGGCGCATCTATCGCGTATTTTTGTTTAGTGTTTTCGTTTGTTACGACACCGCCTTTGTTCATCTCACTGCCAGTTGCGGCGAGTGTTATGATATCAAAGATTTTAAGTGCTTTTGTGGGTTGTTTACCAGTGAAAAAATCCCAAACATCGCCGTCATAACAGGCACCTGCAGCAACTGCTTTAGCACTATCTAACACAGAGCCACCGCCGACTGCTAGTACGCTGTCTGCGCCAAATTCTTTTGCCACTTTGATAGCTTCGTTTACTTTACTTAAAACAGGATTTGACTTAATACCGCCTACAGCCGTAAATTCAATACCCTTTTGGCTTAAACTTTTTATAACTACATCATAAAGACCGTTGTTTTTAACACGTTCTGAACCGTATAATATAAGTGCCTTTTTAGCACCGAAGTCAGCCATGTATTCGCCGATATTTTGCTCTTTATCTTTACCGAATTCTATTCTGACTGGGTTGTGAAAACTAAAATTTTGCATATTTTCTCCTTTAATAATTTTAAGTCATTATAGCGTTTTAGTAAAAATAAGTGTTAGCATGATCCTCCAAATTCCTTGCCTAATTCTCCAAAATTTACAAGGTAAAAGGATTTATATAAATTTTTAAAAATTTCGTAGTTTTATGTTAAGTTTAGAAGTTACTTTTGAGATATCAAAGTTATTTTTTGGCTCTTTTAAATTTCCTAAATTATCACCGGTATTTAAAAAATTTTGCAAGAAATAATCCCCTCTATAGCCTTTTTCATATAAAATTTCAGCCATGTTTGAGATATCATCTTCGTTTAACAAATCAGAATGAACCGTTGTTCTAACTTCAAAATTAAAATTTATACTAATTAGGTATTCAAGCGTTCTAGTAAACTCAAAATATAAATTTGAACCCGTAACTTTACGATATTTTTGTGCGTGAGCTTTAAAATCAAGTGCGATGTAGTCGATTAAATTTTCATCTATAGCAGTATTTAAAATTCCTAAATTCGTGCCGTTTGTATCTACCTTTAGACTAAAGCCGCGTTTTTTAACTTCGCGTGCTAAATTTAAAAACGAACGACTTATAGTGCACTCTCCACCACTAAAGACTATGCCGTCAAGTTTATTGATGCGTTTATCTAAAAAAGCGCAAAATTCTTCTTCATCTATCTTGCCTTTGTCTAATACAATGGGTGCGTTGTAGCAGTAAGCGCAACGTAGGTTACACCCGGCAAACCACGCGATAGCAGCGATTTTGTCGGGGTAGTCAAGTGTTGTAAACGGTGTGATGCCAAAGAGTGCCGGGTTAGACGATGATATCATTAAATTTATTTGCAGCGACTTAGTCTTTCAAGAAATTTAACTCTCTCTTTATGCTCACCCTTTTTACCAAGGTTAAAGCTTTCTACAGGGCGATGATAGCCCATTACTCGCGTATATACCACACATCTTGTTCTTTTATCTTCGTTTTTTGCTAAAATTTCAGCGTTATTCATTTTATATCCTTTATTTTGATTTTTCTTTTTTAATTATCTCTGCGTCGCATATCGGGCAGAATTCATGTTCGCCGGCTATATATCCGTGTTTATCACACACGCTAAATACAGGCGTTATAGTGATATAAGGAAGTTTGTAGTTTGTCACGATATTTTTTACTAAATTTTTACAAGCTGTAGCCGAGCTAATGCGCTCTTTCATATATAAGTGAAAGACTGTTCCGCCGGTATATGCACTTTGTAACTCGTCTTGTAGGTCAAGCGCTTCAAATGCATCATCGGTAAAATTTGCAGGAAGTTGAGTCGAGTTTGTATAGTAGATATTTTCGTCCATTCCGGCTTGGATTATATCAGGATAGCGCTTTTTATCCTCTTTTGCAAATCTATAAGTCGTTCCCTCTGCAGGTGTGGCTTCGAGATTGTAAAGGTTGCCTGTTTCCTCTTGGAATGAGCGAATTTTGTCTCTTAGATAATTTATCATCTCAAGTGAAAACTCACGACCGTATGAGGTGGCTATATTTTCGCTATCGTTTGTGAAATTTCTTAGTAGTTCGTTCATACCGTTTATACCTATGGTGCTAAAGTGGTTGTTAAAATGGCTTAGATAACGAGCTGTATATGGATAAAGCCCGCGATCATACATCTCTTGGATAAATTTACGCTTTTTCTCTAGTGTTGATTTAGCAAGGTTTAAAAGATATTCAAGTCTTTTATATAAAGCTTCTTTATTACCTTTATGGTTATATCCTAAGCGTGCTAAGTTTATCGTAACTACGCCGATACTTCCAGTCATCTCGGCACTTCCAAACAATCCTCCGCCACGTTTTAAGAGTTCGCGTAGGTCAAGTTGTAGACGACAGCACATTGAGCGAACGTGTCCCGGTTTATAAGCGGCATCGTTTGGCACGCGGTTGCCGTTTTCATCGGTAGTGTATTGAGAGCCGACAAAATTTTGAAAGTAGCTTGAGCCCATTTTGGCAGTATTTTCAAAAAGTATTTGTGCTACTTCGCTATCCCAGTCAAATTCTTCTGTTATGTTTACGGTAGGTATCGGAAATGTGAATGGTTGTGAGTTTTTATCACCCTCGGTTAAAACTTCATAAAATGCCTTATCTATACGTGCCATTTCAGGCATAAAGTCGCCGTATGTCATATCTACAAGCGTGTTTCTACCACGTTCTTTTGCACGTCTTAACGCATCTTCGTCATTGAAATTTTTAAACAAATGCTCATCGTTTGCGGTAGGAATTTGAGCTCTTAGATCCTCAGGACATGTGATATCTATGGTAACGTTTGTAAATGGACTTTGACCCCAGCGTGCCGGAACGTTTAGGTTAAATATAAAGCTGGTAATTGCTTTTTTTATCTCTGTGTCACTTAAGTTATCTTTAAATACATAAGGAGCAAGGTAGGTGTCAAAGCTAGAAAATGCCTGCGCTCCTGCCCATTCGCTTTGAAGTATGCCTAGAAAATTAGCCATTTGACTTAGAGCTTCGCGGAAGTGTTTTGGCGCTCTACTTTCTACGCGTCCTCTAACTCCATTAAAGCCTTCGTTTAACAAGGCTCTAAGCGACCAACCGGCGCAATATCCGGTAAGACAATCAAGATCGTGGATATGATAGTCACCGTTTCTATGGGCTATGCCCTCTTCTTTGCTATAAACAGCATCAAGCCAGTAGTTTGCGATGACTTTACCGGCGGTGTTATTGATAAGACCTGCGTTAGAGTAACTAGTGTTTGAATTTGCAGAAATTCTCCAGTCGGTACCGTTTATATACTCATTTATGGTCTGGGTAGAGTTTATGTATGTTGTATCTTCATTTAGTCCTAAGATTTGTTCGCGTTGGAGTTTATGTGTGTGACGATATAGCATAAAGCTTTTAAGCACATCAAAGTATCCGGCTTCAAAAAGCTCTTTTTCTATCGCATCTTGGACATCTTCAACTGTTATCACTTCTGATTTTTGAAAGATATCTTGAACTACGCTTGTAAAAATTTTTTCGTCATACTCTCTGTTTTCGCTCTTAAAAGCCTTTTTTATCGCATCGACAATCTTATATGCAACAAACTCTTGTCTAGTTCCGTCTCGTTTTAAAATTTCTTTCATAGCTGACCTGAATGGGGAATTTGATACTCGAAGTATAGGCGAAGATAGCTTAAAATCAAATTGAGATAATTGCTCTTATTTGATATTTTTTATCATAAAAGACAAAAAAATTTCATTTTAAATATAAGTTTATAAATTTATATATTATCGTTAAAATCACACTTTTAATAACAAATACAAGTTTATATTTTAAGCTATAAATTTAATATTATTTCTTAAAGTTATAACCTTAATATTTGTTATATTAATTACAAAAATTTAAGTAAAATCCTCTGCCATCAATTTCTAAGCTTTATAAATATCATCAATATATCCTTTAGAGTTATTTGACAGTTAATTTTATCATATCTTCTTTTGTCATTCTAAATTTTATCCAGCCGCTTTGCTTTTTAGCACCTAAATTTTCATAAAATTTAATGCTTGGTTCATTCCAATCCAAGCACTCCCACTCAAGACGCCCGTAACCCTCTTGTTCGCAAATTTTGGCAAGCTCTTTTATCATCGCTAGCCCTGCTTTTTTGCCTCTAAATTCAGGTTTTATATATAAATCTTCCAAATATATCCCGGCTCGTCCTAAAAATGTGGAAAATGAGTAAAAATATATCGCGTAGCCTACTATTTTATCGTCGTCACTAACTGTTACTAACGCGTTAGCTAACTGTTTTTCAAACAAATGTGAGGTAAAAACAGCCTCGTCTATGTCTACTTGATCTGACATATTTTCATACTTGGCAAGCTCATTTATAAGCGATATTATCGCGTTTGCATCTTCTTTTTTAGCTTTTCTTACGATCATTTTTATCCTTTTAAAATTTTAGCTTTCGCACTAACGCTAATAATCTTTAACTCATATACGTTAGTTATTTTTAGAGATTGTGTTATAGCTGCGTCAAATGCGTCCATGTATTTTGGAGTGTATTTTTCACTAAGCAGTCTTAATGCTTTTATCTTTGTTTCATCATCATTTATAAGATAGGCTTTAGTTTTTGCGATAGCGCTTTTGTATTGTGTTGTAAATACATTTGCAGCCTTATTATCTTGTATCATTTGTTTCACGCACTCATTGCTAAATTCCGGCACTTTTACATCAATTACACAAACTAACTCTACATCCTTGCCGTCTTTAAATAGTTTAGCTTTGTTTCCGCCTTTTGCCCCGTGAATGTAAATTTTATCCTCTTTTCTTACGATAGATATGGGCACGGAAAAAATTTCATCATCATTTATACACGAGATGACACCATACTGACAATTATCGATTATCTCGTAAGCCTCGTTTTGGCTTAGCTCTCTATCTTTTCTTCTCATTTTTATCCTATCTTAAATTTGGGTAGATTATAACGCAAGCCCCGATCAGTGCTATTAGTGCACCTATGAGGTCGAATTTACTGAAATTTTGTTTTTCTATAAAATTTAACCATAAAAGCGAGCAGATGATATAGATACCGCCGTAAGCTGCGTAAGCGCGTCCTGCAAATTCGCTTTGAACTTTTGTTAGTGTATATGCAAAGATAATGAGTGCTACAACTCCCACTCCAAGCCAAATGAAATTTTTAGAATTTTTAAAAAACTGCCAAAACGCAAAGCAGCCTAAAATTTCAAAAAATGCCGCTATGATGTATATGAGAATTTCCGTTAAAATAGCCATCATATGCCTTATCCGTTATTTAAATCCCAGTCTATTGGAGCTAACGAGTTAGCTAACAGGTATTTGTTAGTTTGAGAAAAGTGTTTGCATCCAAAAAACGCTCCACGCGCTAACGGGCTTGGATGAGCTGCTGTTAGTACTAAGTGTTTGTTAGTATTAATGAGTGGAATTTTAGCTTTTGCGGGATTACCCCAGAGTAGAAAGACTATATTTTCTCTCTCTTTACTGAGTGTTTTTATAACTGCGTCTGTAAATATCTGCCAGCCAAAATTTGAGTGGGAATTTGCCTGTCCTGCATTGACACTTAGGCTAGTGTTTAGCAGTAAAACACCCTGTTTTGCCCAGTAAGTTAAGTCGCCTGAATTTGGCTGTCGGATACCAAGGTCATCATAAATTTCTTTATAAATGTTAGCAAGACTAGGAGGCACGCGGATGCCATCTGGCACGCTAAAACTTAAGCCCATTGCCTGCCCTGCTCCATGATAAGGGTCTTGTCCTAATATCACGACTTTGACATCATTAAACGGCGTTAGATTAAATGCGTTAAATATCAAATTTGAAGGTGGATAAACAGTAAAACTAGCTTTTGCTTTTAGTAAATTTGCCTTTATCTCACCAAAATAAGGTGCCAAAAACTCATCCTTTAAAGCCTCTTTCCAGCTTTGCTCGATCTGTACTTTATTTATATCAATTTGCATATTTCCTCCAAAATTTACCTCTCAATCATACCCAAAATCGTCTAAAATTACCCATTTTTAAAAATAAATCCATTTATTTAACAGTGGCAGAATTTATAAAATTTAAACCAAAATAGCTAAAATGAAGTATCTTTTATACTAAACATTCAGTCTTATAACGGCGCCGATGTCGTTTATAACGTAGGCGTATTACTAAAAGTGTGCGGTAGCTGTATGACAAGGTGCGGTGTTAATGTTAACAAGCCTTACTTTAGCGACGATGTAAAGGGCAGTATGGATATACTTTCAAACTGGGTTATGGAGTGCGATAAGATACTAAGTTTTTAAAATTTAGAATGTTGCTTTAGTAAAATTTATCGCTGATATAGTTTATCATTTTTGAAATTTATGATAAAAATAGTCGGTGTTTTATCAAATTTAGGCTATTTTTGATTATTAAAATAAAATAACAATAAACATTATCAATAAATTTTATTATTTACTTAATTTAATTATTTAGATACAATTAAAAAATATTTTTTAAGGAGATAAGATGAGACAATACGAAACATATAAATGTGAAAAATGCGGCAATGAAGTCGAGGTTCAACAAGTCGGTGGTGGAAAACTAAGCTGTTGTGGCGAAGAAATGAAGTGTATAACCGAAAATTTAACCGCGATAAATTTAATGAAAGCCTTTGCAGGCGAATCACAAGCAAGAAACAAATACGAACTTTACGGCGATCTTGCTCGTGAAGCCGGTTATCACGCTATCGCAAGACATTTTTACGAGGCAGCCGAGAATGAAAAGTGGCATGCAAGAGCAGAATTTAAAGCATATCACGAGCTTATGAACGATCCGATCGATAAGATGGATAAAAACCTACTAGATGCTGCAGCAGGCGAAAACTACGAACACACAACCATGTATCCTGACTTTGAAAGTATTGCTAAAGAGGAGAAATTTAACGATATCGCAAGACTTTTTAGAGCTATCGGCAAGGTTGAAGTAGAGCATGAAAGAGAGTATTTGGCTCTTAAAGATATGCTTGAAAAAGAGGGCTTTTTCGAGAGCGAGGATGAGGATATCTGGGTTTGCGAAGTGTGCGGACACGTTCACCGCGGCAAAAAAGCCCCTGGAGCCTGTCCTTTATGCAAAGCTTCAAAAGAGTATTTTAAACGCGAATTCCTAGGCTAAAAGCTAGAGTTTGGCTCGTTTTGAGCCAAACTCTTCTTAAGTATAACTACATAAATTTCGACCCAAACTTTGCCACAAGCCGTATAAATTTTTAGTGACATCAAACTGTATTTAATTGTTTTGTAGGATTAGGCAAAGAATTTGGAGGATCATTCTAACGGTCGACATTAAATTTCAGCTACAATACCCATAGATTTTATTAAGTAATTTATATTATATGGCACTTATCTTTTATATGAAATTTAGGTGAATAACGCGTAATAAAAGGATAAATTTTGATAGATATAAGGTATTTTAGGTTTATTTTTTCGTTTATTATGGCTCTTTGTATGTCATTTGTGATCTCTGGTGTGCTTACATATATCAACCTTGGGCTTGTAGATGGTTTTGTAAAAATTTGGCTAAAAGGCTATGCTAAAGCATTTGTGATAGCTTATCCGACTCTACTTGTATTAACGCCTTTTGTTACAAAGCTAGCTAAGATGATCTGCATAGATAAAAGCAAGGTTAAGTAGGGATAATCAACTAGCAAAATGAAGTAATATGCAAAAATATATCTATAAAATTTTTAGTCTAAACAAAGGCGAGTTTTGGCTGCTTCTTTACAGCACGCTCTTTATATTCGCGCTTTTTGCCTCCTATGCCCTACTTCGCCCGATCAGAGATGCTTTGGGGCTAACGGGCGGCAAAGAGGAGCTAAAATGGCTGTTTTTGGGCACTTTTATAGCGACTTTGGTGGCATCTATGCTAGCTATGTGGCTAAGCGGAAGTATCAAGCGTAAACGCTATACGGACTGTATTTTTATATTTTTTGCACTAAATTTGGTGGGCTTTTACGTGGCGATTAGGGCGTATCCTGAGGGAAGCGGCGAGTTTTTATACCTATCTCGCACCTTTTATATCTGGGTTAGTGTCTTTAATCTTTTTGTTATCTCAACCGCGTGGAGCCTGCTAGCCGATGTGTTTAGCAAGGATAGGAGCAAGCGACTCTTTGGTATCATAAGTGCGGGGGCGAGTATCGGTAGTATCGCAGGGGCTAGCGCTGTTAGCTTTTTAAAAGTCGTTAGCGTGGAGGAGTTTATATTTGCCTCTATAGCCTTGCTTGCCGTTACTTTGGGGCTTAAAAATTTGATTATTTATGAGAGCGGGAAGCTACTAACAAACGAAGAAGAACAGTCGGCTTTCAAGGCTAGATTTGACGCGCCAATCGGCTCAAAAAACCCATTTGCAGGCTTTAACCTCATCATTAAATCAAAATTTCTAATGGCGTTTGTGGGCTTTATCTTGTTACTAACAAGTGTTAGCACGTTTTTGTATATGGAGCAAGCACGCATCATAAAAGAGCTTTTTCCTACCAGCCAGGCACGTGCGGCGGCATTTGCAAATATCGATCTTATCGTGCAAACAAGTAGCTTTATCATACAAATTTTTCTAACCGCAAAGATCGCCAAAATCTTTGGCATACGGTGGCTTTTGTCGTTGCTTGGCTTTGTGGTGGGCGCGGGCTTTATCTTGCTTGCATTCACGCATCCAGCATTCTTGCCGCTTGTTGTTGTGATGAGTATTAGAAGAGTGGGCGAATACGCCATGGTAAAACCCGCCCGCGAAATGCTCTTTGTCCCGCTAGATAGCGAGAGCAAGTATAAGGTCAAAAATTTCCTTGATACGGTGGTGTATCGCGGCGGTGATGCGGTGAGCGCACAAGCTGAGAGTGCGTTAGCAAAATTTGGCGTGAGTGTGGCGCTCTTAGGCGGTGCGGCGATAAGCTTTGTTTGGGGCATGCTTGGAATGTATCTTGGTAAAGAGTATGATAAGGATAGAGTAAAGGAAAACAGAGGTAACTCTACGAAGTAGAAAGAACGTAAAATATGGTAACATAGGGACACCTCGCTTGCGGGGACTTTCTCTTCTTGTAAAGCTACGAGCATTAGCGAAGCAGAAAGAGAGTGCAAGCACAAGAGTTTTACTCAATTTTTTGCTAAAAAATTGCCGCAAGGTAGGGCTTGGCTCTACCGCAGAGTAAAATATAAATTTAAGAGAGATAATGTCAGAGAAAATTTTTAACTAAATTTATTCACTTCTAAGCGAGCAAAATGCGAAATTTAAAGTGGTCGGACATGAAGCGGCAAGGACGTCCAAAGAGGTCGCAAGACTGCGAAATACTGAGCTTGGACAGGGTGTAAAGGCTCTTGTATGCGTGATAAAAGGAGTGTAAAACCAAGAGGGACAAAAGCAAAAGCTTCACGTCCTAGCCGTCTTGCGAGCCGATATGAAGGCGGACTTAGACGCCATTGCCAAAGCATTTGGCGGCACAAGGGCGTCTTCGGTAAAACCAAGCGAGACTAACGAGCTAACGGACTTTGTCTTTTACTCGGTGTCACCTTTTAGCTTTCATCCAAATTTAACCCTTATAGCCGACCCTTCGCTTCTAACTAGATATGATGAACTCGCCTTTAACGCGGGACTACTTGACTACTATATCTTCCTAAATACAAAGGACTACGAGCGGATTATCTCGCCAAAATTGGTCAAATTTGCAAGCCAAGCGATAGTTTAAATTTGCCTAAAAGCTGTATAATGAGAAAAGTTTAAATTTTACACTAAAACAAGGAATTATCGATGTTTAAAGACAAAGTTGTAGTGATAACAGGCGGAGCGAGCGGTATCGGAGCCGTGATCGCTAGTGAATTTAAGAGCGAAGGCGCAAATGTTTGTATGATAGACATAAAGTCAAACAGTTATTTCGTGGGCGATATAGCAGATCAAAAAACGCTTGAGAAATTTGCTGCAAAAGTCGTGAGCGAATTTGGCGGAGTGGATTATCTGATAAACAATGCCCTGCCCCTCATGAAGGGCATTGACGAGTGCACGTTTAGCGAATTTAACTACGCATTAAGCGTGGGTGTAACGGCGCCATTTTATCTGACCAAGCTATTTAAACCACACTTTAAAACAGGCGCTAGCGTCATAAATATCTCATCAAGTAGAGATAGAATGAGCGAGCCAAATACAGAAAGCTACACCGCCGCAAAAGGCGCTATCTTCGCGCTTACTCACGCTTTGGCGGTTTCGCTTGCGGGTAAGGTTAGAGTAAATAGCATATCTCCGGGCTGGATAGATACGACAAACACCGAATTTAACGGTGCGGACGCACTTCAGCACCCGGCAGGGCGCGTGGGAAAACCTGAAGATATTGCAAATTTGGTGCTATTTTTGTGCTCGGACAAAGCAGGCTTTATCACAGGCGAAAACATATGCTGTGACGGCGGTATGACCAGGCAGATGATATATCACGACAGCCACGGCTGGAAGTATGAAATTTAGATGAAAATTTTATTTGGTTTTGGCATTTTGTGGCTTTTTGTTAGTGTGGCTTGGAGCGGAAATCTTCCGCAATTAATCGCCCTTGGGCAAAACGCCACGCATGAAAGCAGGCTCAAATTTGGCAAAAATCAAAAATTTAAAGATCCTAAAAACCGCCTAAATTTTAGCCTAAACGGACGCTATACTCTGGCACCAGACGATAGTGGCGGCTATAAAACAAAAACGGGCAATCTCACAACAAGGCTAGAATATTTGCTGTTTGACAGCGGAGCGAGCCGTGCCAGAGATCAAATCGCTATCCATTCTGACATCTTGCAATACTACAAAAATGCCAAATCCCTAAATTTGACCGCGCTACAAATCGGGCGAATTTACTTCAACGCCATAGCGCTCGATGATATAATAAAGTTAGAAAGTGAGCTAATCAAAATGCTTGATCCGCTTTTGGACGAGGCTAGCTTTTGGGTGGAATTTGGCGATATAAGTAGCGACGAATTTGACCTGTTGAAAAACACTCTAGCTCACTTTGCAAAAGAGGCCGATGAGCTTGGCTTTAGACGGTTTGAGCTACTAACTCATGTAAATTTACTTGGAGACGGCGAGATAGATTTCATAGCCGGAAGTAGTTTTAAGATGCCAAAATTCGGCCTTGTAACAAGCGGCAAAGCGGAGTCAAATTTACAACTAAATTTAGCCGCAAAGCAGTCCGCAACGGAAGAACAAAGCAAACTAATGCCAAAAATTTACTTCAAAGACACGCAAGGATTTGACATAGATAGCTTTAGGCTGTATAAAAGAACCGGTAAAGAGCTAGTTAGCGGATATCTAGCCGCAAATCGCCCTATGCTTGAGTTTTCATGGAAGCTACCAAATCAAAGTAGCAGCAAAGAGCGCCAAATACGCCGTATCGAGGAGCAAAGAAGCGCGCTAGAGTTTAACGACGAGATCATGCTAAACAAACAGCGACTAGATGAGCTGAAAGATCGTATAGTGGTTCTTGAGACAAGGATCTTTATCGATGAGAGCAAGCACGCGCGAGTCATAGAGGAGCTCTCACGTGCGATACAAAGATACGCCGTGGGCAATATGAGCGCCGACAAAATGGTGATTTTGCTTGAAGGAATTTTTGAAAACAGCGCAAATTTCATCCTTAATGTTAGTGAACTTGAAATTTCAAAAATGCAGTGGTATTTTGAGCGTGGCGAGAGATTGGTGGATCAAATTTTATAGCCTCGCCTCGCTTTACTTTTCACCTTTTTATAAAATTTGTAGAATTAGGCAAGAAAAATGGAGAATCTTACTAACGCTTTAACCTCTTAAATTGTTATAATCTCTTAAATTAGATTTATTAAATATCACACTATCTAGCTTACAATATTTAATAAATTTACAAGGAGACTACGATAAAGAAAATTTTAAAATTTATAACCTATTTTGCGGTTATTGTCGCTGTTTTGTTCGGAGTACTTGTGGCTTACGTTTATAGAGATATTGGTGCTTTACCTGAGCCTAGTAGATTTGCAAATTTGCGTTATTATAAGGATGGGCAGTTTATCTCGCCCGAACCTATACTTTACTATCCGGAGCGTCGCACGGGCAAGGTGGGGTATTTTTGTCATTTTGGACCATCTATTAACGGACCAAGGTCACCTATGCCAAGGGTAGAGCTTGGCAAAAATAGTTTTGGCGAGCCTGAAAATTTCGCTTACTACTGGCTGGGACATTCTAGCGGGATTTTGGAGCTTAATGGTGCTAGGATACTGATCGACCCTGTTTTAAAAAATGGTGGACCTCTCTTTTTAGTACCCAGGTTTGAGCCATCCGTTATCAGTAAAAAAGAGCTTCCGGATATTGATATAGTGCTTATCACGCATGATCATTATGATCATTTGGAGGCTGACACGATACGATATTTGGCGGATAAAGCAAGGCATTTTATCGTTCCTCTTGGTGTGGATAGTCGTATCATCTCATGGGGTGTGCCAAAGGATAAGATAACGGCGCTTGGCTGGGGTGAAGACGCTGAACTTTTTGGAGTGAAATTTAAAGCACGCGAGGCTGTGCATTATAGCATGAGATGGACAAACGATAGGGATAAGACACTGTGGGTTTCATATGTGATAGAGGGTGCCGGACTAAGGCTATTTTGGAGCGGAGATAGCGGATACGGTAAGCATTTTGGGCGTATAGGAGATGAATTTGGCGAGTTTGACGTAGCATTTTTAGAGCTTGATGCGTCAAATCCAGGTTGGCCAAATACGCATATGTTTGGCAACGAAGCGGTTAGAGCTAGCATGGATCTAAAAGCCAAGCGTATAGTGCCGATACATTGGGGTGTTTTTAACCTAGGTGCAAATGCTTGGAACGAAAACATCATAAAAGCCGCAAATGAGGCGAAGCAGCTTGGTGTTAGACTTGATGTGCCAAAGCAGGGCGAGAGATATGATCTAAACTATCAAACGCAAGTGTGGTGGGAAGAGTAAATTTATAAAATTACACTTGAAACTTCTCTTCTTAAAGGACCAAATTTCAAGTGCGAAATCAATAAGGTGAGAAGAAAGTGAAAGAGATAAAAGAGCAAAAATTCATGGGCGAGCGAGCACTGTTTAGTGCGCAAAGTTTGATTTTACAAAACTGTATTTTTAAAGACGGCGAGTCGCCGCTAAAACATAGTGAGCAAATACGCGTGACAAATTCGCACTTTGCTTACAAATACCCATTTTGGTATAGTAAAAACATAGATGTCAAGGACTGCACATTTAGCCAAATGGCAAGGGCGGGCATATGGTATAGCAGTAATTTGCGTTTTACCGACGTGCTCTTTGAGGCTCCTAAGGCATTTCGTAAATCATCTCAAATTTTACTTGAAAATATCACCTTTACAGATGCTGCCGAGACGCTTTGGAATTGCACGGATATAAGAGCTAAAAACATATCGGCAAAGGGTGATTATTTTGCCATGAACTGTGAAAACGTGGAGTTTATAGGGCTAAATTTGGTGGGTAATTACAGCTTTGACGGATGTAAAAATGTGCATATCAAAGACTCGAAATTGCTCTCAAAAGACGCCTTTTGGAACTGCGAAAACGTTGTGGTCGAAAACTGCGTGATAATTGGCGAGTATTTAGGTTGGAATTCCAAAAATATCACGCTGATTAATTGCACGGTTGAGAGCTTGCAAGGTATGTGCTATATCCAAAATTTAGTTATGCGTGAGTGTATGTGCGCGGATACGACTTTGGCGTTTGAGTATTCTACTGTTGACGTGGAAATTTTAGGCAAAATTCATAGCGTGAAAAATCCACTATGTGGACGCATAAAAGCAAAAGAGATCACAGAAGTGATAATGGATGAAGATCTCGTAGATCCTAGTAAAACAGAGATAATTACCAACTAAAAGGAGATACTATGCAGTATAAAATTTTAAATGACGGCAACAAGATGCCGATGCTTGGCTTTGGCGTGTTTCAAATAGAGCCAAATTTAACGCAAAAGTGCGTAGAGGACGCTATATCAGTAGGGTATCGTAGTATCGACACGGCTCAGGCGTATTTTAACGAGGAGCAAACGGGCGCGGCGCTAAGAACGGCGATAGAGGGCGGCGTGAAGCGTGAGGAGCTATTTGTTACGACAAAAATTTGGATAAATAACATGGATAGCGAGACAAAGGCGCTAAAAAGCATAGAAACTTCGCTTAAAAAGCTAGGACTTGACTATCTTGATATGCTTCTCATACATCAGCCATATAACGACATCTACGGCACTTGGCGTGTGATGAAGCGACTAAAAGATGAGGGCGTGTTAAAATCGATCGGCGTTAGTAACTTTTACGCCGACAGAGTGGCTGACTTGTGCGAAAATACGGGCGTGGTGCCAGCTATCAATCAGCTAGAATGCCATCCGTTTTATCAACGAGAAGCGCTAAAAAAGGTGCTTGATAGCTACGGCGTGGCGTTTTGGTCTTGGGCGAGCTTTGCCGAGGGTAAAAATGATATCTTTAAAAACCAAATTTTACAAAGCATAGGTGACAAATACGGCAAAAGCGTGGCGCAAGTGGTGCTTAGATGGCTTATCCAGCGTGATATCTTAGTCATACCAAAGAGCGTGAATGTTGAGCGTATGAGGGAGAATTTTGACGTATTTGACTTTACTTTAAGCGATGATGATATGAAGCTTATCTCTACGCTTGATACGGATAAAACGCTATTTTTTGACCACACTGACAGCGAAAGAGCAAAGTGGATAATCAACGTTTGGAAAGATAAATTTAAATGAGAAAAATTTTAGTCTTTTTAACGCTTTTTATGGCGTTCAATTTAGTGGCGGGAGAGCAAATGCAAATTATACTAAAAAACAAAAACGGAGAATTTAGAGCGGTTTTGGGTGACATAGATAAAGTAGCAATAGACGGCGAAGTAACAATAGAATTAGTGAAGTAAAAATTTAATAAAAAGGAAAAACAATGAAATACACAAAACTAGGTAACACAGACATTAGCGTCTCACGTGTATGCGTGGGCTGTATGGGATTTGGCGATAAGGATAAGGGTATGGCGTGGAGCTTGCCTTATAATGAGAGTGCAAAGATCATCAAATACACCCTAGAAAAGGGTATAAATTTCTTTGATACAGCGATGGTTTATAGTGCCGGCACGAGCGAAGAGTATGTCGGAAGAGCACTAAACGAATACGCCAAGCGTGATGAGGTAGTAGTAACGACTAAATTTACACCACGCACCCAAGCCGCGATCGACCAAGGCGTATCAGGGCAAAAATTTATCACTAAATGCGTAGATGACAGCCTAAAACGCATGGGTATGGACTATATTGATCTTTATGTTTATCATTGGTGGGATTATCATACGCCTATGGAGGATATTATGCAAGGCTTACATGAGGTGGTAAAAGCCGGCAAGGTGCGAGCTATCGGCATCTCAAACTGCTATGCATGGCAACTAGCCAAGGCAAACGCATACGCAGAGGCGAACAATCTAACGAAATTTGCAAGCGTTCAGGGGCATTATAACTTGATATTTAGAGAAGAGGAGCGTGAGATGGTGCCGCTTTGCCGTGAGGACAATATCGCTCTGACACCGTATAGTGCGCTTGCCGCGGGACGTTTGGCTAGGCTGGGTGATGAAAAAACTTTGCGCTTAGAAAGCGATAAGGTCGCTAACAGCAAATATGACGCAACCGCCGCACAAGACGCTCTAATCATCGCTCGTGTCGCCGAACTAGCCAAAAAACGAGGCGTTAGCATGAGTGAAATTTCAATATCTTGGCTCATCTCAAAGACCACTTCGCCTATCATCGGTATGACAAAGCCAAGCAACGCTGATGGCGCTGTAAATGCCGTAAATTTGACACTAACGACGGAGGAGATAGCGTATTTAGAAGAGCCTTACGTACCACACAGCATAGTGGGCGTAATGGCAAACGAAGCGATGAAAAAGCCGGGTAGATAAGATCGGATTTAGGCGGACTATCCGTCTATATGTTACTAAGATGGCTGTGAAGTCTTAAATTTATAGAGATTCTTGCTAATGCAAAAGTGTTTGATTTGTTATTATGTGTTTTTTAATTAGTAATAACCATATTTCATTAGAGAGGAGTTTGGTATAGGTGAAGATTAGGCGGTGGCTATGGGTGTGGCGCTTGGTTATGCAAGCGATGACAGATCAATAAATTCCGCACTTCACGTGTGCCACTAGATGAAATGCTGGTCATGAAGGGGTGAAATTTACCCCTTCTTTCGCTTCACTCCGTCTACACTAACAAGCGCTAACGCTATCCAGATCAGAACAAACGAGATTAGCTTGCCGCTTGATAGCTCTTCACCAAAGTATATGCCAAGTCCGACCGACATCGTAGGTATGAGGTATTGCATAAAGCCTAGGACGTTAAGATTAACCCTAGTTGTGGCAAGACCGTATATCATAAGTGGCACTATCGTAACCAAACCTGACATTATCATCAAAAAGCCGTCAAATTTCACTCCAAAGTGGCTGATGCCAGTCATCTCAAGGTAGAAAAAGTATGCTAAACAAAACGGAGCTAGTAAAAATGTCTCAACAAAAAGTGCGGCAAAACTAGGCACTTTAAGCCCTTTTCTCACAACTCCGTAAAATGCAAAAGAGACGCCAAGTACAATCGAAACTATAGGTAGATGACCTATGAGATAAACTTGCAAAACAACCGCCGCAAACACCATAAAAATGGCAACTTTTGCCATGATACTAATACGCTCTTTAAGTAAGATCGCACCAAGCATTATGCTTACAAGGGGTGTGATAAACTGACCAAGACCCGCTTCTAAAATTTGCCCGCTACTTACGGCAAAAACAAACGCCCACCAATTTAGTCCTATCAAGGTTCCGCTCAAAAGTAGGGCATTTCTAGTCCTTTTGTCTTTTAAAAGCTGCATCACCTGATGAAATTTACGAGTTAATAAAAGCACAAGTGCCAAAACCGCAATAGACCAAATTATACGATGTATAAGTATCTCAAGAGCCGGGATTTTCGGGCTATAAAGCCTAAAAAATAACGGAAAACAGCCCCATAGAAAAAATGCCAAAAGCCCAAAAGCTAGACCTTTTTTCTGTTCGCTTTCGTTCATATTTTACCTTTTTACTGTTTTTATAAATTTTAGCAGAATTTATTCAATTTTTGATAAGGCGTTTTTTGTAAAATAAATTACAAGTAAAATTAGGAGTAGGGCATGCAAAGACGTGAATTTATGAAAATTTCAGCGTTAGGAGTTATGGCGATGGCAAACGTGAGTTTATTTGCAAACGAAAGCGTAAAAACGCTAAATTTAGGCGGTGTGAATTTGCCTTTCGTAGGGCTTGGCACTTGGGATATTAGGGGAGCTGAGGGACAAAAAGCGATCGAATCGGCATTAAAACTAGGCTACCGACTGATCGACAGCGCCGTGATGTATGGTAACGAAGAGATCGTAGGCAAAGCGGTCAAAAACAGCGGAATAAAGCGCGATGAGATAATAGTAACTACTAAAATTTACACCAACATCAATAAAAACGGCGTCAAAGAGACGCTTTTAGGCTCACTTAAACGAAGCGGGCTTGAATACTTTGACATCTATATGTTTCATCGCCACGGCGGATCAAGAACAAATGAAGCGTGGGAGGCGGCTGTGGAGCTTAAAAAACAAGGGCTTTGCAAGCACTTAGCCGTGAGCAACTTCACGCCCGAAGAGGTAAGAGATGTGTGCGTGAATTTCAAAGATGAAAAGCCGCTAATCAATCAAATTTTAATCAATCCGTTCGATCAAAAAATCTCTGCTGGGGTCGCGCACAAAGAGCTTGGTGTGGTGCTTCAAAGCTTCTCATCATTTGGCGGTAGCGGCGCAAGCGTGCTAGGTGAGCAAACGATAATAAATATCGCCAAAAAGCACGGCAAAACGCCCGCTCAGGTGGTGCTAAGATGGCTTATCCAGCGTGAAATTTTAACCATACCAAAAAGTATGAGCGAAAAGAGACAAGCGGAGAATTTAGCCGTTTTTGACTTCACACTTGATGCAAACGATATGAGCGAAATCGCTAAAATGGATAGAGGACAAAATTTTTATTATTAAAAATTTAAGGAGCTTAACGTGGATCAAATCGAAATCAAAAACGCACATGAAAATAACCTAAAAAATATAGATATAAATATCCCAAAGGGTAAGCTTGTGCTGTTTGCGGATGTTTCAGGGTGTGGTAAAAGCTCGCTTGTGCATGACACTATCGCCGTGGAGAGTGCAAGAGAGTGGCAAAGCACCTATCCGCTCTATATCCAAAACAAAATGCCACATTTTGAGCGCCCAAAGGTGGGAAGTATCAAAAATTTAACGCCCGTTATCGTGGTGGATCAGCGCCCTCTTGGCACGGGAGCAAGATCAACTGTTGGCACCGCCATAGATGTTTCACCGCTTCTTAGACTGCTTTTTTCACGTGTAGCAAGTCCAAGTGCTGGTGGTTCGATGGCGTATTCGTTTAATCACCCCCTTGGTATGTGCCCCGCTTGCTCTGGGCTTGGCAAACGCCTAAAACTAAACGAAAGCAAGCTTTTTGATATGGATAAAACGCTTAAAGAGGGGGCGATTTTATTTAGCGAATTTAGCGCTGGCTGGCAAACGCACCTGTATCAAAGCAACCCCTTGCTTGATGCGAACAAAAAGCTAAAATAGTTTAGCAAAAGTGAGCTTGATACGCTGATGTATGGCAGTGATGCTGATATAAAGGTAGAGATCCGCTCAAACAATACGGGCAGAGTGAATAGGGTGGCGTATGAGGGAGTGGTGCCGCGATTTAACAGACTTTATCTAAACCGCGATATATCAAAGCTAAAAAAGAGCTTGCAAGATGAAATTTCAGCCCTTATAAGCGAGCAAGTGTGCGATGAGTGCGGTGGTATAGGACTAAACAAAAACGCCCTTGCTTCAAGGATAAATGGGCTAAATATCGCCGAGCTTTCAAGGCTAAATGCAAACGAGCTTTTGCGTGAGCTAGGGCGCATAGATGACCCTGTGGGTAGCGCTCTATCGCGTCAAATTTGTGAAAAACTAGAGCGGATGATAGCAGTGGGCATAGGCTACTTGTCGCTTGATAGGCGTAGCGATACGCTAAGTGGCGGTGAGGCGCAAAGGGTGAAAATGGTGCGAAATTTAGGCTCGTCGCTAAGCAATATCACCTATATATTTGATGAGCCAACGGCTGGACTTCATCCGCATGATGCGAGTAAGATCGGTCAAATTTTGCTAAATTTACGTGATAATCACAACAATATCTTGGTGATAGAGCACAATACGCAGATGATAAAACTAGCCGATCATATTGTAGAGCTTGGCGAATTTGGGGGAAGTGGTGGCGGGCGAATCATCTACGAGGGCGATCTAGCGGGACTACAAAAGAGAGATAGCAAGACCGCAAAGGCACTAAACGAAGGCGTGCAAATCAATCAAAATCCGCTTAAATTTAGTGAAGTTTTTGCTATCAAAAACGCCACAAGAAATAACCTAAAAAATGTAAGTGTAGATATACCAAAGGGCGTTTTGGTGGCTATCAGCGGTGTGGCTGGCTCTGGTAAAAGCTCACTTATGGATGAGTTTATGGCGCACTATCCGCAAGCTATCAAGATAGATCAAAAAGCCATAGGTGCTCAAAACCGCTCTACACCGGCAACTTACACGGGCGTGATGGATGAGATACGCAAGCTTTTTGCCAAGGCAAACGGCGTGGATGCGGGCTGGTTTAGCCCAAATTCCAAAGGTGCGTGCAAGGCGTGTAAGGGAAGCGGAGTGATAAGCTATGATATGGCATTTGCCGAGCCTGTCGTGCTTACGTGCGAGGAGTGCGGAGGTAAAAGATATAGCGATGAGGCGCTTAAATTTTGCTATAGCGGGCTAAATATCGAGCAAGCCGTATCTCAAAGCATAGATGAGGCGGTGGAGTTTTTTAACGATAAAAAGATAGCGAGAGCGATTCAAAGGAGCTTTTAAAGCTTTTAAGAAGGCTTGTAGATGCTAAAAACTCAGTCATCATCATAGAGCATAGACTATCTCTCATCGCGTGCGCGGACTTTGTCGTAGATATGGGCGAAGGCGCTGGGAGTGAGGGCGGAGAGGTTGTTTTTGCTGGTACGCCAAATGAGCTTTTAGAGTGCGCGAGGTCAAAAACGGCTAGGTATCTAAAAGAGCTAATTTAAAAAATACTAAATTTGTAGGATTAGGTATGAAAATCGGAGTTTTATGCTAACGTAAATTTTAAATTTAGGGTAGAATTTATCTATTAAGTTACTAGGAAATAAAATGGCAATCATTAAAGTTGATTTACAAAAATCATATCGTATCTTAAACCCCGGAGCCACCACGCTAGTATCGGCAAAGCACGGAGAGGACGCGAATGCAATGGCGATCACGTGGGCGCAAGCGCTTGACTATGACAAGCTCACGATCATCCCGCACAACGGCTCATATACAAGAACGCTTATCGAAAAGAGCGGGTATTTCGCCGTGCAAATCCCAGTCGCTACGCAAGCTGAGCTTGTAAGCGAGCTAGGAGCGGAGGACAACTCACGCTTTGATAACCCGCACAAAATGGACTCCGTGAAGCTCTTTTATAAAGACGGCTTTGACGTGCCGCTCATTGAGGGTTGTGCTGCGTGGATCATTTGCAAGCAAATCAGCGAGCCACACAACGAGCAGACATATGACCTTTTTATCGGGCAAGTTGTGGCGGCGTATGCGGATGATAGGATATTTGACGGCGGGCATTGGAAATTTGAGAGCGTGCCGGATGAGCTAAAAACGCTTCACTACGTGGCTGGCGGGCAATATTACTTGGATGGTAAGGCGATAAATACTAAAAGAAATCCGATCGTTGAGTAAATGCAAAAAAGAAATAAGCAAAATTTATAAAGCCAGCCTGATAGCGTTACTATCAGTGCTAACGGTTGCTTTGCTGTGCTAAAAGATAAAAATTTAAATGAGGATATAATGAACGAAAAAATATATACCAAAACTACTAAAATAGCCCTGGTTGTAGGTGCTACGGGGGTTGTAGGGCGTGAGATAGTGGCAAAACTCTTAGCCGATGAGAGCTACGAAAAGGTGATAGTTTGGGTGCGAAGGGAGCTAAATTTCACGCACGAAAAGCTAGAAGTAAGGCTGGTAAATTTTGATGAAATTTCAGCTATCCCACACGAGAAAGTCGATGAGGTTTTTTGCGCATTAGGCACGACAATGAAGCAAGCCGGAAGCAAGGAGGCGTTTTTAAAAGTCGATGTAGAGTATGTAAAAGAGAGTGCAAAATGGGCGAAAAATGCGGGTGCAGGGCGCTTTTTACTAGTCTCAGCGCAAGGAGCGGATAAAAACTCTTGGTTTTTCTATAACCGCACAAAAGCACAGGCGCAAGATGCCGTGATAGAGCAAAACTTCGCCGTTACACAGATATTTGCCCCGCCTATAATAAAGGGCGAGCGCAAAGATGAGCGCACGGGAGAGAAATTTAGCATTTGGCTTTTTGAGCTCTTTCCTAAAAGCTGGTTTAGCGCCTATCCGATGACCGGTAAAGAGATAGCGCAAAAGATCGTAGAAGCGACGAAACTTGACGTGCAAGGCGTGAAATTTTATACGTTAAGAGCGAGTGAAATTTGAGCGTATTTATGAGATAATATGGTTTGTAATTTGGATTTTAAAACATATCTTTATACCATTGTAAAATAGTAAATTTTAAGACTATATTTGCCAAGTTGTTACTATAGGGATATAGAATGCGCATTTTATTTTATCAAAAGGAATAGAATGCTTTTAAACTACCCAAAAATCACTATGCAAATAAATTTTTATAAATTCATATTCTTTTTTTATTGCCTTTATGGCGGTAGTAAATTTTGGTCTTTTTGGCATGGTTTTCAACAAATTTTTGGTTACAAATTCTTTTTTGTTTTCACTATTTTTTACGGCTATTTTTGTAGTTGTTTACATTGCTGTTATTGCGCTTGTTGTATCTTTGACATTTTTATTTTGTTGTTTTTACAGAAATTTCATTTAAGGACTTAAAATGAGAGTAAAAACAAGGTTAAAATTTGTGTTTATATGCATTGTCGTTATAGTCCTTGTCTTATTAAGCCTTTCAAAAATTTTATTTCCATTTGCTAGAGAAAACAACGAGATAAGATTTCAACTTTTGCCATTTTATCCCATTTATTCATGTATTAAATTTTATAAGAGTATGAATAAAAAAGATATGCCGTTTACTATTATAGCAGATGATGCTGTGCATAAAAGCACCAAAAAACAGCTTGTCGTATTTGTTGTGGGAGAAACACAAAGAAGCGCGAACTACTCACTAAATAGATATACAAAAAACGAAACAAATTTTTACACAAAAGAGCAAAATGTTATAAGTTTTAGTGAATTTTACTCGTGTGGGACTGCAACAGCGGTTAGTTTGCCTTGTATGTTTTCAGATCTTAAAAGGGGTGATTTTGATATCGCAAAAGCAAATAGTAGGCAAAATTTGGTTGATGTAATTTCAAGTGTCGGCATAGATACATTTTGGCTTGGCAATAATAGTGGTGGATGCAAGGCCGTATGTGACAGGCTTATAAAAGAAAATGTAAAAGAGTATAAGGCTATAAATTTTGATGAGGTGATATTTAAAGATGCGATAGATATGATAGAGAAAGCCACGAATACTACTTTCATTGTGCTTCACGTGCAAGGCTCGCATGGACCTATTTATTTTAAAGAGTATCCTGATGAATTTAGACGGTTTACGCCTACTTGCGATACTGCCGAGCTAAATAAATGTAGTATAGAGGAGATACAAAACACGTATGATAATACTATTTTATATCAAGATTTCTTGCAAAGTGAGCTCATAAAAGCGCTAAAAAAACGTGAAAATGAGTTTGAAACGGCTATGTTTTTTATATCTGATCACGGTGAGAGTTTAGGCGAAAATGGCGTGTATTTGCATGGTTTGCCATATGCTATAGCGCCAAAGTATCAAAAACATGTGCCTTTTATCTTTTACTCAAACAACGATGCTGTAAATAAACGCCTTTTAGCTTTAAAAGATGCGCAATTTTCGCATGATTATATTTTTAGCTCGGTTTTGGGATATTTGGGGATAAAAACTGCTGTTTATGAGAAAGAATTTGATATTTTTAGCAAGTATTAAAGCAAGAAATTTGCCTCTTTGTATATCTTGTTTGATAAATGCCTTTTGTTTCTTTCACTATCTTTTATGTTACCTGGATATTGAATTTGCTCATTAAGTAGCTTAACTTAAATCAAACTATCTCGCCATGCATGTCTTTTTAATAACTCAATTAAAATTACACTTGCTTAAATTTAACACATGGTTGATATAGTTCGTTTGGCATCTCTTTTATAATCTATAGTAGTCTACCTCTCTTTATCCTCCTTTGTTACCGACGTTAGCCGTGCAAGGCGTGGCAGAAGGAAATTTTTAAAATCATCCATTAGCGAATAGACCACCGGCACGAAAACAAGGCTAAGTAGCGTTGAAGCGATAAGCCCGCAGATAACTGCCACCGCCATAGGTGCGCGAAACGCCGCCCCAGAGCCACTTGCAAAGACAGCCGGAAGCATACCCGCTACCATCGCGATAGTAGTCATTATGATAGGGCGTGCCCGCTCCTTACCTGAGTTTATGAGAGCTTCTAGGCGCGCCATACCGCCAGCTCTTTTTTCTATAACGAAGTCAACAAGCAAGATAGAGTTTTTCGTAACTATACCCATTAGCATTAAAATTCCTATCACAGCGGCAAGGTCGAGTGCGGCTTTATAGGCTAGCAGACCCGCTATCACTCCGCCGATGGAAAGAGGCATCGCGACTAAGATAGTAAGTGGCTGCAAAAAGTCCTTAAAAAGTAGCACGAGCACGACAAAGACCATCATCACGCCAAAGCCCATCGTCAGCCCAAACTGTTCAAACATCTCGTTCATATACTCAGCGTCGCCATACTCTGGCACTTTGACGCCTGCGGGCAAGTTTTTCATAACCTCTAAGGCGTTTATCTCACCTAGCACACCGCCTATCGTATAGCCTGATACTAGGTCGGCGTCCACTGAAATTCTCCGCTCTCTGTCAAACCTCTCGATACTTGAAAGTCCCTCGCCGTAGCTTAGAGTTGCCACCGTGTTTAGCGACACGACTGAGCCATCCGTGCTATCTACTCTAAGCGAGCGCAGTATCTCTATATCGTTTCTAGCCTCCTCTTTTAGAGTTACACGTATAGGGATCTGGCGGTCTAGTAGGTTAAATCTAGCCGATGTTCCGCCCGTGTCGCCCACCGTTGCTATGCGGAGCAAATCGCCCACGGCTTGTGGTGTTACCCCTCTTTTTGCCGCCTCATTAGCTAGCAAGCTTACTTGCAGCTCGGTCTTTGCTAGAGGTGCGTTTATCTGCGGGTTTGCCACGCCCTTTACCTCTCTCATCTGCGCTTTTAGCCTTATGGCTGTCTCTTTTAGTGTGGCTGGGTCGTTACCTGAGAGCATTATAGAGATGTCGCGCTGAGAGTATTCGTTACTAAATGAAAATCGCATATCGGCAAATTTGGCAAGCTCCCCACCCAGCCTATCCTCAAACTCCTTTTGGCTAATACTTCGCTCATTATGCGGTTTTAGGCGCACGAGTAGCCAGCCTTTGTTCGTCTCGTCTCCACCAGCACTCATAAAGACGTGGTTAACTTCCTCGTGCTCTCTGATGAGCTTGTCAAGCTCTCTAAAGCGAGCGTCAGTTTGCGCTAGCGTGCTTGATGGTGGTAGGGTGATGTTTATCTGTGAGCTGCCGATGTCTGCCTTTGGCACGAAGCCTGTGGGCAGAAGTGGGACGAGCATAAGCGAGAGGATAAAGAGTAAAACTCCCACCATAAGGCTAGTTTTACGAAATTTCAAAGCCATCTCAAGCACTTTTACATAAGCCTTTTTTATACTACTTTCACGTTCGATACTCTCTTTATGAGCGTGCGGAGCTAGTATGTAGGTCGCAAGTAGCGGCGTAGCAAGGCGTGCGACAAGCAAAGAGGCTAGCACTGCGACCGAAACTGTAACGCCAAACTGACTAAAATACTGCCCCACGACACCAGAGATAAAGCTAACAGGCATAAAGACCGCCACGATAGTAAGGCTTATGGCGATAACTGCAAAGCCTATGGCGTCGCTCGCGTCAAGGGCGGCTTTATAAGGGCGCTTGCCAAGCGACAGGTGTCGCTCGATGTTTTCTATCTCAACTATCGCGTCATCGACTAAGATACCCACAACCAGCGTAAGAGCTAGCAAGCTGATGCTGTTTAGCGTGTATCCTAGCATATCCATCACTGCAAACGCTGGCAGGATGGAGAGTGGGAGCGAGATAGCCGCGACAAGCGTAGCACGCCAGCTACGTAGGAACAAAAACACTATAAGCACCGTTAAAAACGCCCCTTCAACCAAGGTGCTAATGGCTACGTTGTAGTTCTCTTTTGTGTTATCAACGAGGCTGTAAATTTCACTTATATTGATGTCTGCATGCTGTTCGTTTAGGCTTTTTATGGCGTTTTGCACACCATTTGCCACTACCGTGTCGCTTGATCCGCGAGTTCTTGAGACATTAAAGGCTAACACCTCTTTTCCATTTAGCCTAGCCTTGCTTCGCACCTCGGCGTGAGAGTCTATGATGTCCGCGATTTGCGATAGCTTGACCCTACGCCCGCCAGAGATAGCGATACTAAGCTCCTTTAGTGCTTCTAGGCTCTTACTGCTTGCTAGCACGCGGATAGACTGCTCTTGCTCGCTTAATATCGCTCTGCCGCCTGCTATATTTGCGTTTGTTTGAGCTATGATGTTATGCACTTGCACGGCGGTTAGCCCGTAGGAATTTAGGCTGGCTGGGTCAAGCAAAACACGAATTTCACGCTTCTCGCCGCCTAGTCTGGTTACTTGCTGCACGCCTTGGGTGGCTAAAAGTGCACGAGTGATCTCGTTGTCTATGAAGTAGGCTAGCTCGGTTTGGTCTAAATTTGGCGAATTTAGGGCGTAGTAGAGTATCGCTCCGCCTTCAACATCCATGCGATCAACGATAGGGCTATCTATGCTTTGCGGAAGTTCGCTTCTAATTTGCGAAACAGCGTTACGCACATCATTTACGGCTCTGTCGCTGTCTGTTTCTAGGGCGAATTCTACTGATGTAACTGACTGTCCTTCACTTATCGTTGAGGTGATGTGTCTAACGTTTGCCATACCAGCCACGGCATCTTCTATACGGCGTGTTACGCTGTTTTCTAGCTCATCAGGTGATGTACCAGACTGCGTAACGGTCACGGTTACTACGGGGAAATTTACGTTTGGATCGGCGTTTATCGGTAGGCGGTTAAATGAGAGAATTCCAAGCACTGTAAGCACGAAAAATAGCACGATAACAGGGATAGGGCGGCGGATGGCTAGGGCTGAGATATTTGCACTCATGGCTTACTCTTTGAACTCTATTAAATTTGGCTCTACGGTGTCGCCCTCGTCGATAAAAGCAGAGGCGCGAAAGACTACGACGTCGTCCGCGTTTATGCCATTTGTTATCTCGACTAGACCTCGCTGCTCCTCACCTGTTTTTATCTCTTTTTTATAAACTTTATTGTTTTCATCAAGCACGCTTACTCTTTTTGTGCCGTTTGTTTCAAACGAGACAGCCGATAGTGGAAGCGCGAATTTTAGGGCTCTGGCGGGCAAATTTATAACTGCACTTGCATAAGAGCCAAGAGTTGCGTTTTGCTTGCTTGTGAGTTTTACACGCACCTTGCCAAGCCTTGTGGCTGGGTCTAGCTCTGGATAGATGAGGCGAATTTTGCCATCAAACGTTAGCTGCGAGTTTGTAAGGTTTATTAGCGCTTTTTGGTTTGGTTTTAGAAGCGTTATTTCGTTTGTGTCTGCTTCTACTTCAAGCTCTAAAATGCTATCTTTTGCGATGTTAAAGAGTGCGTCTGAATTTACAAGCGCTCCGGCGACGGCTGATTTTTTGGTGATTAGCCCGCTAACGGGTGCTTTTAGCTCGGTTTTGTTTAGCTGGTGAGCGCTGTTTTCTATCGCCGCTTTTGTTTGATCTATTTGTGCCTTTGCGGACTTTATGTTTGCCCTTGTGGTGGCTACTTTTGCCTCTTGCGCTTCGTAGTCTTGCTTGCTTAGGGCGCTATTTTTTTGCAAGATTTTATATCTCTCAAATGTCGAAAGTGCTTCTTTTAAAGTAGCTTCTTGTGCCGTTAGTTCCGCTTCCAGGCGCTTTAAATTTGCCTTGTTTTGTTCTAGCTCGGACCTTGCGCCCACATTTTCTAAATAGGCTAAAATTTGACCCACTTTGACATTTTCGCCAGCTTCTACTTCAACCGATAAAATTTGCATACCTTGCAATGAACTTGCCACCGCTACATCATCACGCGCTTTAAACGTGCCGTAAAGTCTCAAGCTTTTGGTAAATTCCACGCTTTTTGCTTTTACTACGTTTATCTTAGCAAGCGGTTGCTCCGTATTCTCCGCCTTGTCGATAGAACAACCCGCTAAAAATAGAGTTAAAAATGTAATTAAATTTCTCATATATAGTCCTAATTTTTACTAAAATAGGGCTCATTATAGTCAAATTTAAGACTATTGTCAATTTCTTGCATTTGGTTTTATAAATTGCTACAATTCTTGTAAAACAAAATATAGGGCTAAAAGATGAATAAATTCGACATTTTAGGTAATTATAATACGCAAATAGAAGATTCAATCGAAACTTGTATAAAAAACGTAGGCTTTAGCTACAACGAGTTTGCGCTTTTTTATACTTTATATTTTAGCGATGATGGCAAATGCACGCAAAAACAGGTAAGCGATGAGTGGTTTTTGCCAAAGCAAACGGTTTTTAATATCTGCAAAGAGTACCGCGAAAAGGGATGGATAGAGCTAGCTCAAAGTAGCAAGGATAAAAGGGAACGGATAGTGTGCTTAACGTCGCTTGGCAAGACGCAGGTTGAGCCCGCGATGGTTAAATTTATAAAAATAAATGAGAGTGCATTTAGCAAATTTGGCGAAAAAAAGAGCGCTAGACTATTTGCTTTACTTGATGAATTTAGTGATATATATAAAAAGCAAGTTGACAATATGAGTCCTCAATAGTTTTCACACTTAATTTTTTGTTAAAATTATGCTTTATATCAAAGGAAAACATGTCATGTCGGAGAGAATTTTTAATAATATAAGAGAAATTTTAAGCGCAAACGGTGCGAAATTTCGTGTGATAGAGCATGAAAAAGCAGGGACGAGCGAGCTTGTAGCAAATGTCAGAAAAAGTGTCTTAGCTCAAGGAGCAAAGGCCTTGCTTTGCACGATAAAGACGTCAAATTTAGATGAATTTGTCGGCTCCAACATGCCGACTTCTCTTTTGCTTGATAAACATTTAAATGTAAAATCCGGTAGATTTCACGTTTTAGCCGTATTTCCAGCAGATCACAGCGCAAATTTAAGCAAGCTAGCAAACGCACTTGGCGCAAATAAGGCATCTCTTGCATCTCCGGCCGAGGTTGAGATCTTGGCTGACTGCGTCTTTGGTGCCGTGCCTCCTTTTAGCTTTCATGAGCAACTTATGCTTGTGGTTGATGAAAATTTATTTAAAAGATATGACGAGATAGCGTTTAACGCGGGGCTTCTTGAGCGCTCTATCGTGCTTGATGTTAAGGATTACGAGCGTATAGCCAAGCCTAGGGTGATAAAATTTGCCGATAACGTAAGACGCGTAGGTAAATTAAGCGTGATGCCTATAGGGGTTGATTGTACGCAAATTTTGAGAATGGATCAAAATGAGGCGATAAATTTTATGTGTAAAGCTTGTGAGATAGAGTATGATCTGTTTGATATACCAAGCGGAGGCGAAAGTCTTGCAAAAAAGGCGCTTAAAGATAGTAACGGAAGTGTAAAATTTGCTTTAAATTTGCCAATAAATTTAAATACAAACGAGATAAAATTTAAGATAAAAGAGGTATTAGACATCTTAGGAGTTTCTTGTGTCAAGCTTTGCTTTTTAGACATAAATAGCGATACCATAGAGAAAGCGACGCTTATGGAGAAGCTTGTTAAAGAGGGCTTGGTGGCAAACTGGGGAGTTTATGAGACTGGTTTTGATAAGCTCAAAGAGGTTTGTGAGATAACCCAGGTTAGCGCGATAAAAGCTTTGCTTGAGCCAAATACCCTTAAAGAGCTTAAGATATCGTCTTTATGTAAGATAGATCAAAATTTCATAAATTCGCAGAATTTAAAATTTATAAATTTAGCCAAATTTTATGCCGCACAAAAAGATACAACAAAAGAGATGATAATACTCTCATGGCTAACAAACAGATCGACTGATGTTTTGCCTATGTTAAATGATTTAAATGTTATAAAAGACGGCTTTAATGCGCTTAAAATAGGGCTTAAATTTGATGAAATTTTATCTTTGAACGAGGCTTTTAGAAGCTAACATTAAAACTAATAAGGTCTTAATGTTAGCCGTTTGTTAGTAGTAAATTTTGTTTGTCTTTAGGAAGTCGCGTAGGTCTTCGTATTCGTTATTTGCAAAGTAACGCCACTTACCTTCTTTTAAAGTTCCAAGCTCTACACGTCCGAAACTAACGCGTTTTAAGTCCATAACTTCAAGGTCAAAATATCCAAAGAAACGTCGAAGCTCTCGGTTTTTACCCTCGTTTATCATAACGCGAAGCTTTGTATATCCGCCACTACTTCCAAATATATCAAAGGCTAAAAATGGGGCAAATTGCATTGAGATTATCTTGCTTTTTGTATGAGCTCCTTTGCTTGCGTCAGCCGCGAAAAATCCCTCTCTCATCGCGGTTTTAACCTCTTCTGTGATCTCGCCTTTTACTTTTAGATAGTATTCACGCTCGATGTCGCTATTCATCAAAGCAGTTGCGATAGCCGGGGCGTCTGTTAGTAAAAGCAAACCCTCGCTAGCATAGTCAAGGCGTCCGATACTAACAAATTTTGAAAACCCGTGAGGTAGATTATCATATATAGTTTTTCGTCCACGGTCGTCTTTTTTAGTTACTAACTCACCTTTTTGTTTGTGGTAAACGATCATTGTAAAGTCTTTTTTGAGTTTTACAAAACGTCCGTTTATTTTGACCTTATCATCCTCGCCCACGCTAACACTCATATCACTAACAACGCGGTTGTTTAACGTTACCTTGCCTTGTTTGATAAGCTCATCGGCTTCACGGCGAGAGTAGTTTGTGTTGTGTGAGATGAATTTGTTTATACGCATTTTTTCCATTATTTTAGTCCTAAGCCGGTTAGGTCGTGTATATGTAAAACACCGGCTATCTTGCCGCCGTTTAACACGACTAGAAGTTGAATTTTATACTCTTCGATGATGCTAAGTGCATCGATAGCCAGGATATTTTCGTTATCCAGCACCTTTGGATTTTTAGTGGCGTATTTTATAGCTTGTTCGTTGATATTGAAATTTTCATCCATTAACGCACGTCTAAGGTCACCATCACTAAGTATGGCAACTAACACTCCGTCTTTGTTAGTTAGCAAGACGTTGCCTAGCTTACCGTGTGTCATCGTATCTATAGCGTTTTTAATACTAACATCTTCGCTAACGATAGGTAGGTTTTGTGTTTTCATGACGTCTTTAACTTTAACAAAAAGTCTTTTGCCAAGAGAGCCACCAGGGTGGAAATTTGCAAAATCCTCTGCTTTAAAATTTCTTTTTTGCATTAAGCAAACGGCTAAAGCGTCTCCTAATGCCAGAGTTAGCGTCGTTGAGGTTGTTGGAGCCGCATTTAAAGGACATGCCTCGCTAACGATATCAAGAGCTAAAACAACATCGCTAAATTTACCAAGCGAACTATCTAAATTTTTAGTCATGCCTATGATCTTTACGCCAAATCTTTTCACATGGGGTAAAATTTTAATTAGCTCGTCACTCTCTCCGCTAAAGCTAATCGCAAGAACCAAATCATCCTTGCCTATCATGCCAAGATCGCCGTGCATAGCCTCCGTAGGATGTAAAAAGAAGCTTGACGTGCCTGTGCTTGCTAGGGTCGCAGCGATCTTAGCGCCGATATGACCGCTTTTGCCAACACCCGTGATTATAACCTTGCCCTTGATCGAATGGATCAAATTTACGGCATTTTCTATCTCCGCACCTAGCTTATCAGCCTGTCTTAAAAGCTCATTGCCTTCTATTCGTAAAACTTCTTTTGCGACTTCGATTAAGTTCATATTTCATGCCTTACATTAGATAAATTATTGGAACGATTGTTGGATATTTTTTAACTTTTCTAAAGATGTGCTTTCTTAAGACTTGACGAATTTGACCTTCAAGCATTCTGTTGTCTTTTAAGAGTTCTTCTTTTACGTTGGTTAAAAACTGCACCAAAACCTCTTGCATCTCGCGACTAAACTCTCCGTCTTGTTTGTTTGCGACAAGTCCGTAGCTAATAACGCGTGGTTTGCCGATTAGCTTTTGGTTATGGCTTGAAATTTGTGCGATTATCATTACTACGCCCGACTCTGCTAGGTTTTGTCTGTCGATGACAACATCGTCTGCGATTTGTTTATTGATCTGATTGTCTATAAATACCTTGCCGGTTTTTACCGTTTTGATACGTTTCATGTATTTTTGACAAACTTCTATTTGATCGCCGTCACTCATTAGATAGATGTTTTTCTCATCGACCCCACAGCTTATCGCAGTCTCTTTGTGCTTTGCGATATGGTTGTATTCACCGTGTACCGGTAGGAAAAATTTAGGCTTTATTAGCCTAACCATAAGCTTTTGCTCTTCTTGGGCGGCGTGTCCAGAGACGTGAATTTCACTAAAGTCTTGATAGGCAACTTTTGCACCGCTTTTGATTAAGAAATTTAGCACTGTCGATACGCTACCTTCATTGCCCGGTATAGCCTTTGAGCTGATTATTATCTGATCTGTCGGTTTGATCTTTATGTATTTGTGTTCGTCGGTTGCCATTCTGTAAAGTGCGCTCATAGTTTCGCCTTGACTTCCGGTGGTTACGATAAGCACCTCGTCGTCTTTATATTTACCGACTTCGTTTGCGTCGATAAAAATTTTGCGATCAAGTTTGATATAACCTAGCTCCATCGCCGTAAATAAATTTCGCTCCATGCTTCGTCCGATGACACAAACTTTACGGTTGTATTTTAGTCCCCACTCTATAGCCTGATAAACACGGTGGATGTTAGAGCTAAATGTGCTCATTATCACACGTCCTTTTGACTTGGCAAATATCGCGTCAAATGTCTTTCCGACGCTGCTTTCGCTCTTTGTAAAGCCTTCTCTATAGCTATTTGTGCTGTCGCTCATCAAACATAAAACACCTCTTTCGCCGTAGTGAGCCAGGCGTCCAAGGTCACTAGGATAGCCGTCTATCGGAGTGTGATCTATCTTAAAGTCGCCGGTGTGGATTATTGTTCCTGCCTTTGTTGTTATGGCAAGTGCGCTTGCGTCAATGATAGAGTGCGTGATATGTATCCATTCTACCTCAAATTCACCTATCATGTAAGGTTTTCGCTTTTCAACAGAGCGAAATAGCGAGCGTTCGCTTTTTAGACCATGTTCCTCAAATTTATTGTTTATCATACCAAGCGGAAGCGGAGTGGCATAGATAGGAAATTTAAACTCTTTAAAAAAATAAGGAACAGCACCGATATGATCTTCGTGCGCGTGAGTGATGATGATGCCTGCGATCTTGTCTTTTATCTTTCTTACGTAGTCAAAGTCCGGGATCAAGATATCAACTCCGTGCATACCTTCATTTGGAAAACTCATGCCGATATCTACTATGATAGCCGAGGTTTCGGTTTCAAATATCGTCATATTGCCGCCGATCTCGCCAAGTCCGCCAAGTGGGGTTATGCGGATCTTGTGGTCGCTTGAGTTTAGATATTTTAGTGGTTCAAGTATTAATTCATGTGCAGCTTCGTTTGCTTGCATCGCAGAAGCTATGTCTTGCTGCCAGGGTTCGTTACCGATTAGTTTTGCAGGTAAATTTCGTTTGATCTTTTTCTTTCTAGCTTTTTTCTCACCTGTTTTTTCGACCTCATTGTTAGTGTTAGCGGCTGGTTGGTTAGTCTCTTTTTTTACATTTTTGTTAGCTTCATTACTAACTTTTGGAGATTTTTTATTAGTGTGTTTGTGTAGTTTTTTACTGGCCAATGGCGCACTTTCGGTATGTTGCTCTTCGTTGCCAAACGGAGCTGCAAAGAAATTATCTATAACGCTTTGAGTTTGTGAGCCGTTAGTAGCTACTAATGCTGTGCTTTCGCTGTTAGTTTGTTTGTTTTTGTTTTTTGGACGGAAGCGTCGTTTTTTATTTGTTTTTCCGCTACCCGTTACTTCGTTGTTGTTTTCGTTCATTATCTGCCTTTATTTGTTTGTAAATTTCTAAATACAAGGCGACATTTGACTCGTGAGGACGTAAATTTGTATTTAAATTCATCTCTAAAAAGAGTTGATTTAATAAATTTTTATCAAATCTTGAGCTTAGGTTTTTAAGTAGAGTTTTTCTGGGGGCGCTAAAACAAATCTTTAGAAATTCCCCAAAGTTTTTATACTCGCTTAAATTTTTAAATAAACCAAACTCTCCTAAAAGTTCATGACTTTTAGTTATTTGCAAAACTGATGAAACAACCTTTGGCTTTGGCTCAAAACACTCCGGTGCTACGTCAAACAACAACTCACAAGAGCCGTTTAAATTTGCTAAAACTCCAAGAGCGCTAAAGTCGCTATCTTCGCCCTTACAGGCAAATTTAAGTGCGACTTCTTTTTGTGTCATGGCTATTACGCCTACGCAAAGTTCGTCTTGCAAGGCGGACAATATCATCTTTGTGGCAACATAATATGGAAGATTTGCCACTAAAATATATGGTTTATCGCTTAGGCTTTGTTGCTCTCGCCACGCCTCATTCGCATCTTTGTTTATCAGTCTAAATCGTCCCTCTTTGACTTCTTTTTGAAATTTTTCATTCAAGATCGGCACTAGCTCATCATCTATCTCATAGCTTGTGAGCAAAAAGCCGCTATTTAAAAGCCAAAAGGTCAAATCACCCAAGCCAGGCCCAATCTCAACTACGTTTTTAATAAAATTAGGTGTAGTTTCGTTGGGAATCGCTTTGATGATCTTGCTTAAAACGCCTTGATCTTGTAAAAAGTTCTGTCCAAATTTCTTTTTTGCTTTTATCATCACTTTTCCTAAATAACGGGCGATTATAACCAAAAAATACTTATAGCAACATTACTTGTTGTATTTAATGGCTTAGTTTTAATATTTAGGTAGTATAATTTTAATAAAGGATTTCAAAATGTATGCGATAGAAGTTAAAAATTTAACCCATTTTTACGGCGAGAAATTAATCTATCAAAATTTAAATTTTAGCGTAAAAACAGGTAATGTATTTGGTATTTTAGGTAGGAACGGCGTTGGCAAAAGCACACTTATAAATATACTTATGGGCTATATCAAGCCAAAGAGTGGCGAGTGCAGAGTGCTTGGAGAAAACAGCTTTGAGTTAAGCGCTAAAACAAAGCAAGATATAGCTTTGCTTTTTGAGGGATTTGTTAGTTATGATCATTTAAGTATCGCAAGATACGAGGAATTTTTGAGCTCATTTTATCCAAATTGGGATAGTGTGGTTTATAACGATCTGGTAAGGCTTCTAAAGTTAAACAAGGATCAAAAATTAAGCTCGATGTCATTTGGTCAAAAGTCGCAAGTCGTTCTTGCTTCGCTTTTTGCGCAAGATGCAAAAGTGCTTATTTTTGACGATTATTCTATGGGGCTTGATGCAGGCTATAGACGACTTTTTGGCGACTTTTTAAAGGATTATTTAGACGGCAAGGACAAAACCGTCGTTATAACAAGCCATGTTATGAGCGATCTTGAAAATTTGATAGATGAGTTTTTGATCATAAAGCGTGGTGGAGAGATTTATCAGAGTAACATGGGTGATTTTATGTCAAATTTTCATGCCTATAAGTTACCAAAAGAGTTAAATTTAAATGAATTTGACTTTAAAAATATAGATGAATTTAAACATCATAAAATGGCATACGGTTTTGTAAATTTAGATGGTTTTGAACCGATGAATGCAAGTTTTGAAGATAAATTTTTAGGTTATGTAGGACTTTATGAATGAGAGCGATATTTTTAAAAGAATTTAGCCGTTTATGGGTGTTTTTGTCGGCGTTGTTTGCTGTTTTGGTGCTATTTTTTAGTTGGTTTAGTTTTGATTTTTTCTTTAAATTTAACGCTATCCACCCAGAAGCCGTTATCTGGTATCAATACGTATTTTTTGAAAATGAGCCCGAGCGACTAACGCTTTTTGTTGTCGTTAGTGCCTTTGTTAGCGTTGCGTTAGCGCAGTTTTTACCTCAAAGAAATCGCATAAAATGCCTACTTCATTTGCCGATTTCTAGTTTTAAAATTTTACTTTGGCACTATCTTTTTGCGTTGTTATACTTTGTGTTAGTTTGGTTGGTTTTTGGGCTTTGGCTGCTTGTTTTGTCGGTTAAATTTTATCCTGATATTATTAGTATTTATGTGCTTATAAACTGGAGCTACTACTGTTTTTGCAGTGTTATAATTTATCTTTTTGCAAGTGCGATCTTACTTGATATGTTTGTTAGACGAGCAGCGATATTTGGAGTTGTTGCCGCTTTGGTTTGTGTGATTTTGATATTTTATATAAATAGCTTTTTCTTGCTTGTCGCCCTGGCATTTTCAGGCATTATTTTTGGTTTTAATGCACTTTTATCACATAAACAAATATCATTAAAGCTAGTTCCTTTTTTTCTTGCCTGCGCCACAGTTTCATTGGTTTTATCGATAGGGGGATATGAAATTTTTAAAGATAAATTTGCCGATAAAAGTGAAAGGTATTATATATTTTACTCGCCGAGTTTAAAAGAATTTATCTATCAAGAAAATTTAGGTGGTCATTATTTTGCCTATAAAAGCGTTAGCGGTAAGGTGTTTCAAAACGAACTAGATTATAAAAATGAGCTAGCATTTAACTACTTTATGGACTTAAAACAGCAGGGAAAACTACCTGTAACTATAGATGGAAAAACATATAGCGAAAATGAAATAAGAGCCTCCAGGATGTCTATGACATTAAGTCAAAATGAGGCAAATCCGCCAAAGATCCCTCTGTATCCACTCTTTAACCCAAATCCTAAAATTTCAAACATACCCTCAGCTGAAGATATGCTTTACTTTGGTAAAAATGCTTTAACGCTTTATCATCACGACGGCGAAAAAGATGAAGAGCTTACGCATGTTTTTAATCAAAAAGCAAAAGAACTTGATGTGAAATTTCCCATTCAAGGTGTTTTTGGGCGTTTTACAAATTTAAAGATATTTGACGAGGGTTTATTCTTTAAAGATGCGAAAGGTGATTTTTATAATATCAAAATGTATAATAATAAGCTAAGTTTTAAAGCTGTTTCTAGCTTAAAAAACTACGAGTATTTACACATCGTAGAAAATGATAATACCGACTTTTTAGGTCTTGCTTTTAAAGATGGCAAGATATACTTTTTTGATAAAAATTATGTTACTTTAGACACAAGTGTTGATGGTTTTGAGCTTGGCAAAATGAGGCTTAGAGTCGGCTTTGATCCTAAATTTATACAGATAAGGCTTGATGATGGCGATAGCTATAAGGCTTTTGTTTTTGATAAATTTAACCTTGAAAAGCTTGGAGAAGCGCAGTTAAAACGGTAAAAGCTTATTAAGCGAAATTTGGATAAAATCACTAAAACTTAAATAAGGTGTCTCATGCAACATTTCGCAAAACGTATTATTCCTTGTCTTGATGTTAAAGACGGGCGCGTGGTAAAGGGTGTAAATTTCGTAGGACTTGTTGACGCAGGCGATCCTCTTGAGGTTGCTAAACGTTATAATGATGAGGGTGCCGACGAGCTTTGTTTTTTGGATATATCTGCCACACATCAAGGGCGAAACACCATGGTTGATGTGGTGGCAAAGATCGCTAAAGAGCTTTTTATACCACTTACCGTAGGGGGCGGGATACGCACGGTTGATGACATATCACGTCTTTTGAATGTCGGGTGCGATAAGGTTAGCTTGAATTCTGCTGCAGTGCATGAGCCAAATTTGATCAACGAAGCCGCTAAGAAATTTGGCTCTCAATGTGTTGTTGTTGCTATTGATATCAAAAATGTCGGAAACTCTTACAACGTCTTTATAAACGGCGGTCGTATCGACACTGGTAAAGATGCGTTTGAGTGGGCTAGAGAGGTAGAAAGGCGCGGAGCAGGAGAGATACTGCTAACGTCGATGGACAAAGATGGCACAAAAGACGGTTATGACATATATCCTACCAGCAAGATGAGTAGCGAGCTACAAATCCCTATTATCGCAAGTGGCGGAGCAGGAACAATGGAGCATATAAAAGAGGCATTTTTAAACGGCGCTGACGCCGCATTGGCTGCCTCGATATTTCACTTTAGACAGATAGAAATTTTAGAGCTAAAGCGTTATTTGTCGCAAAATGGAGTAGAGGTTAGACTTTGAAAGAGGGGTGCTTGTTTGTCTGTGCTGGAGAAAGCGAGAGCTTTGACTTTGCCGTCCCTGTTGGCATAGGGCTTGTAGATAGCTCAGCAAGGCTAAGTGAAATTTTAGCTCAACTTACACTATTTGACGAATTAAAAAGTCTAAAGGTTTCAGATGAAATTCTTCATGATTTGCTTGCTGTGGAGTATAGTAAGTGTGAAATTTTAGCCAAATTTTTAGAGCCAAATGTAAAGAAGCAAAAGAATTTCTTGCCAAACGAGATCATCTTCATAGGCTCGGCAGGACTTTATAAAAATGGTGAACTGTTTGAAATTTTCGAAAGTCAAAATGCTGCAAATATTGAAATTTCACTACTTGACGATAAGTCTTATGTGCCTGTTCCACAAGAGGTTTTTAATGATGTTTCACGCGAAACATTTATAAATTCTTCAAATTTTATCACAAAAGATACTTTAAGTGCCAAAAAGCTTTTTAAACTTGGTGCATATGCTGAAAATATGGAATTTTACTCTATTATGGCAGTCGCAAAGAAATTTAACATCCCAGCAAAAGGCATTTTTATCGCGACAAATTTTTGTAACGCAAATGCGCATAAGGACTTTATGCATAACCACTCGCTTGCCAAAGATATGCTTTGCGAATATTTAGAACACAAAGGTTTGATTTGAAAAATATACTTGACTATACGCTAAAAGAGCTAGAAGAAGTTGTCTCTCCCAAATTTCGAGCTAAGCAAATTTATGAATGGATATATAAAAAGGGTGCAAATTTGTTTGATGAAATGACAAATTTGCCACAAGAAATGAGAGAAAAGCTAAAAAGCGAATTTGTTGTTGAGCCACTGAAGTGTGTAAGATCTGAAACAAGCTCGGACAAAAGCGTTAAATATCTCTTTGAAGCAGCTGACGGGTCGCGCATAGAGAGTGTCTTACTTCCTATGAAAGAGGAGCTAACGCACGAAGACGGCGGCATAAAGCGTCATGCTAGATATACGATCTGTGTTAGTTCTCAAGTTGGTTGTCGCATGGGCTGTAGCTTCTGTCTTACGGCAAAGAGTGGACTGACAAGAAACCTAAGCGCTGGTGAGATAGTAGGTCAAATTTTATGGATAAAAAAGGCAAATAACATACCTTACGAGCGTCGTATAAACGTAGTTTACATGGGTATGGGTGAGCCGCTAGATAATCTAACTAACGTTGCAAAAGCCGTGCATATCCTAAAAGAAAACGACGGTTTAGCTATCGCTCCACGTCGCCAAACGATATCAACTAGCGGTCTTGCAAGCCAGATAAAAAAGCTGGGTGATTTAAATTTAGGCGTGCTTCTAGCCATCTCGCTTCACGCGACTACAGACGAGCTGCGCACGAAGCTCATGCCGATAAACAAAGCATATAACATAGAAGCTGTTATGCAGGCGGTAAGAGAATTTCCTATAGATATGAGAAAGCGGGTGCTTTTTGAGTATCTTGTCATAAAAGATCTAAACGATAGTATAAATGATGCTAAAACCCTTGTAAAACTGCTTCACGGTATAAAAGCTAAAGTAAACCTCATATATTTTAACCCTCACGAGGGAAGTCAGTATAGACGTCCTGAGCGCGAAACTATGATCAAATTTCAAGACTACATGGCAGTACACGGTGTAACTTGCACTATAAGACAAAGCAAAGGGCTTGACATCTCTGCTGCTTGCGGTCAACTAAAAGAGAGAAGCAAAGAAGATGTAAAAGCTAACGAAAAATCAACTAACGCTAGTGATAACTCTGCTAAATTGAAAGCCCAAACTACTACCAGCAAATCAACTAACACTAACAACCAAAGAGGTAAAAATGAGCTTGCTTGATATAGCTCAGCTAGTATTTATAGTAGCAGTGGTGCTAGTGGGGCTTGTTTTTATGCTAAAAGTTATCAAGGAAGAGCGCTAAAATTTATATCATTTTTGCCGATATTATTATAAATTTGATTGAGGTGTAAAATGAGAATAGATAGCTATATTGTGGATATGTATTCTAACTATCTCAGCTCAAAAAACGAGCTGGGCGTCTCTTTAAAAACTACTAACACAACACAAGATAATTTCACAAATGAAACTAACATTAATACCAAAAAACCAGAAATATCAAATAAAATTTCTACTAACACAAATGCTAACCAAGAGTATATGTTAGCTAAAATAAGCTCAAATATAATAAAGGTGTTGCGGGACGCAAGGGATGAAACGAAAGATCTTTCCACAACAAATATGCTAGATACGACCATTTATGAAAGTAGCGAAACAGAAGAGCTAAAGATAAAAACAAAAGCTGTCGTGATGGCTGACGGCAAACAGTTGGAAGTCGACCTTGATCTAATGTTACAAAGAAGCTTTTTGCGAAGCATAACTCTTTTTGATGTTGTATCAAAATTTTACGATCCGCTTGTCATCGCTCTTGATGGAGGTATGCCGAGTATAAAAAACGATAGGATAGCTTTTGATATAGATGCAGATGGAGAGGTAGATCAGATATCGCGTCTTGGAGCAAATTCCGGTTTTTTAGCTCTTGACCTAAACGAAAACGGTGCTATCGATGACGGATCGGAGCTTTTTGGCACACGAAGCGGAGATGGTTTTGTCGATCTGGCTAAATTTGATGATGACGGCAATGGCTGGATAGATGAAAATGATGAAATTTTTAACAAGCTTCGAATTTGGCAAAACAATGATGACGGTAAAAGGTTGTTGGCTCTTGGAGAGGTTGGTGTGGGTGCGATATTCTTAGGAAGCGCGCAAGGAAATTTCAGCTTTAAAAATGATATAAATACTGAAATGGCAAAACTAAGGAACACGGGTTTATTCCTTTTTGAAAATGGTCGCGCAGGAGCTATCGCACAAATAGATTTTGCTAAGCGAGATGAAAATGATTTGCTTGAACTAGGTGATACATTAGAGGGTTTTGGAGGCAGAGATACCTTTGCTTTTATAAGCGATCAAGTGGGAGAGCAAAAAGAAGACGATAAAAAATTTAAGCCCATAAAAGGCGAAAGTAAAAATACACAAACTTACACATATGAAGATAAATTTAAAGAGCATTTTTTCAAAGAGCTTTTAAAGGCCGATAGGGAAAATAGCATAAGAGTTATAAAACTAATGGAAAAAGCCGAGCAAAAAGTTGACAAAACAATCTAAAAATAACTAGTCAAGTGCAGTAAAGAATTTTGTGTGTGATTTAAATTTTAGCTAATCTATAAAACTCTTCACACGTGTTAAATTTACTTTTTACATTATAAATTTTACTGTTAAATTCAAATGAAATTTCATCAGCATGAAGTAAAAGTCGACTAGCTCCAGTTAAGGCAAAACGCTCCGCCTCACTCATCTCGTTATCCAGTATCTTTATCACTTCATCGCGACTTAGCCCATAAAGAGGCTCACCTAAAATTTTATGTTTCTCGTGAAACAAATGCAATCTTATCTGGTGCTGGCGACCTGTTAAAGGATAACATCTAAGTAAGCTTGCACCAATATCTTTAAAGTATTTTACTAACTCAAATTTAGTTATCGCACTTTTGCCGTCATCGCAAATTTTCATGCGAGTCTTGACATCATCGTAGTTATCAGCTAGATCCATAGCTTTATCGACCGTAAAATTTTTAGCTGTTTGCCCTACAACCATTGCAAGATAGGACTTTTTTACTGCTCTTTCTTCAAATAGCCTTTTAAGTTCTACCTGTGTTTTTGGATTTTTAGCGACAACTATAAGCCCGCTCGTTTCGCGGTCAAGCCTATGTGCAACCGCGGCTTTTTTGCCAAAAAGATGCCAAATTTCATCATTTAGTGAGTATTCGCAGTGTCTGCCGTTTGGATGACTAAGCACACCACTTGGTTTGTCAAATACCGCAAATTCTTGCGTTTCAAATATCGGCATAAGCCCGCGTGGGTTGCACTCATACTCTATCAAACTTACATTGCCAAATAAAACGGCATTTTTCTCTCGCACAACTTCCCCGTCACAAGCCAACCTTGCCCTATCTATCAGGCGTTGAGCCTCTTCCATTTTGTATCCCAACGAGAGTAAAATTTCATATGCTTTTTCGCCGTTTACATTTTTTATAAATTTGTTTATGTAAGCCAAAATTTATCCCATATCATCTAGCTAAAATTATTTAACCGCTATTTTAGCCCAAATTTTATATAATATTTCTCCAAAAATTATACACAAAAAGAGGACAAAATGGTAGAGCGATATTCAAGAAAAGTCATGAGCGATAAGTGGAGTATACAAGCAAAATACGACGCTTGGCTAAAGGTTGAGCTAGCTGCTGTTAAAGCGTGGAACAAACTAGGCTTTATAAGCGATACAGACTGCGAAAAGATCTGCAAAAATGCTAAATTTGATGTCGCTAGGATAGATGAGATCGAGCGCACGACAAAGCACGATGTTATAGCATTTCTTACGAGTGTAAGTGAGAGCCTTGGAGAAGAGAGCCGTTTTGTGCATTTTGGTATGACCAGCTCTGACTGTATAGATACGGCTGTTGCGTTGCAGATACGCGATAGTTTAGAGCTTATAGAGGCTGATGTTAATGAGCTTTTAGGCGCTTTAAAAACTCGCGCTTTAGAACACAAAAACACATTAATGGTCGGCAGAAGTCACGGTATCCATGGTGAGCCTATAACTTTTGGCTTAGTCGTAGCTATCTGGCATGATGAGATAAAACGTGCATTAGAGCTTTTGCAGCACGCCAAAAAAGTCATAAGTGTTGGCATGATAAGCGGAGCTATGGGAAATTTTGCTCATGCGCCACTTGAACTAGAAGAGTTTACTTGTGCTCAGCTTGGTCTTGGTGTAGCGCCTGCTTCCAACCAAGTCATCCAGCGTGACAGATATGCACAAGTTTTAAATGCGATCGCCATACTTGCTTCAAGCTGTGAGAAGATCGCTGTTGCCGTTCGCCACTATCAACGCACCGAAGTTTATGAGTGCGAGGAGTGTTTTAGCCCTGGACAAAAAGGATCAAGCGCAATGCCGCACAAGAGAAACCCTGTGCTAAGCGAAAATGTCACAGGACTTTGCAGGATGTTACGTGCATATGCCCTACCTGCAATGGAAAATGTCGCACTTTGGCATGAGCGCGATATCAGCCATAGTTCGGTTGAGAGATTTGTTCTGCCTGACGCGTTTATAACGGCAGACTTTATGCTGTCACGCTTAACGGGACTTATCCAAAATTTAGTTGTTTATCCTGAAAATATGATGAAAAATTTAAACCTAACAGGAGGTCTTGTTTTCTCTCAGCGTGTGCTTTTGGAGCTTCCAAAACGCGGAATTTCGCGTGAGGACGCATATAAGATAGTTCAAAGAAACGCTATGAAGGTCTGGGCCGACTTGCAAGAAGGAAAAAAGGCGATAAATGAAAACGGCGAGAGCTTATATCTGCAAAATTTACTAGCCGACGCAGAATTAAGAGCAAATTTAAGCGAAGCCGAGATCAAGGACTGCTTTGATTACAATTACTACACAAAAAATGTCGATAGAATTTTTAAAAGGGTTTTTGCAGAGTAGTCTAAACTCTTAGCAAATAAAAGACACGATAAATTTAGGAAAACTTACACGCCGAAATTTATCGTGTGTGTGTTTTAAATTTTTAAATTCTTATATCTCCTGACACAAGGACTTTGATGCTAAATGCAACTTATACTATCGCTTTATTGATCGGTTCAAATGTATTTATGACGCTTGCTTGGTATGGTCATCTTAAATTTGGCACGCAAAATTTGGCTTTGTTTTGGATCATTATCATTAGCTGGGGGATAGCTTTTTTTGAGTATTGTCTGCAAGTTCCGGCAAATCGCATAGGCTTTAGCGGTAACGGAGGTGCTTTTAATTTATGGCAGTTAAAGGTCATTCAAGAGGTGATCTCATTAAGCGTCTTTTGTGTATTTACATTGCTAGTTTTTAAGGGCGAAACTTTGCGACTAAACCACATTATAGGTTTTATTTTTCTTATTTTAGCTGTTTATTTTATCTTTAAAAAATAATACGTTTTTGATAAGATTTTATGCTAATGTGTTTTAAATTTACTCACATGAGCGCAAAATAACTGCTTAGTGCTACAAAATCTTTACAAATTTATCAAAAAATTTTATAATCAACGCAAAATTTACATTATACAAGGACTATAATGAGACATCCCATGCAAAAAAGGCTTTATAAAAAACGTTAAAAACCTGATATTAATGTTTGTATTTTGCATGGTTGCAAATCTCATCAAGCTCGTTGCCTATCTTATCGGGCAGGAGTATTATAAATTTCATTTTAGTTTACGAAAATCCGGTTGTCATCCACCTTTCTAATCATATTCTCTTGAGCGATTTTAAATGATTTTTGTTTTTTCTTCCTTGATAGGCTACATGCCTTATCTGCAGCCTTGAAAACTGCAAAAACATTTAAACTCGTCTCAAGATAACACGATTATAAAATTTTAAATAAAATAATAAAAATATAAATTTTAAAGGAATTATTATGATAAAAAGTTATGTAACAGGGTTTCCAAGAATCGGTGAACAAAGAGAGTTAAAGCGTGCATTAGAGGGCTTTTGGAGTAAAAAAGAGGGCTTTGATAACGATCGCCTTCAAACCACAGCAAAGACGCTTCGCGCTAGACACTGGGCGTATCAAAAAGATGCTGGCATAGAGCTAATCTCTAGCAACGACTTCTCATTTTATGATCTTATGCTTGATACGATTTTCGCACTTGGTGTTATTCCAACTCGTTTTGCGAAATTTAGCGGTCAGGAGCTATACTTTGCGATGGCTAGAGGTGCTGACACTGCTGTGGCTATGGAGATGACAAAGTGGTTTAACACAAACTACCACTACATCGTGCCTGAGCTAAACAAAGATAGCAAATTCACACTAAATGCTGACAAAATCATCGCTGAATATAAAGAGGCTAAAGAAAACGGCGTAAAAACTAAGATAAACCTAATCGGGCCTATCACCTTTCTAGCGCTTTCAAAGACGACTGATGATAGTTGCGCGTTTTGCCACCTAGACACTGTGGTAACAAAGTACAGCGAGCTTCTAGAGCAAATTTCAAAGCTTGATGATGAGGTTATCGTTCAGTTTGATGAGCCGATATTTGTAACCGATAAAGATGAAAAACTAGCTCCTAAAATCGTGCCTGTGTATGAGAAGCTAACAAGTGTGGCAAATAACGTTAAAATCGTATTTATGACATATTTCGAGCACGCACTAAAAGCGGTAAATGAGGTAGTAAAAACTAAAATTTACGGTCTTGGTCTTGACTTTGTTTATGGCGAAAGAAACATTGAAGCGCTTGAGACTATCAAAAATAGCAACGTTGTGCTATTTGCAGGTGTGGTAAACGGAAGAAACATTTGGAAAACTAACATTGATGAGAGAGTAAAATTTGTAAAAGAGATAGAGACAAAACTAGGTGGCAAGGACTTCTACGTTGGCTCATCTTGTTCACTTCTACACGTGCCATTTACTCTAAAATATGAGGAAAAACTAAACCCTGAGATAAAGAGCTGGCTAAGCTTCGCGGTTGAAAAACTAAGCGAAATCTCAATCATCACAGCACTTGCAAACGGCAAAGAGCTATGCGAAGTGGGCGCGAAAATTTATGCTGAGAACAAAGCTAGTGCAAACTCACGTGCAAACTCAAGCCTAATCCACGATAAAGCGGTGCAAGAGCGCGTGTCAAAACTAACAAAATTTGAGCGTGAGATGAGCTTTGAAGAGCGTATAAAAGTGCAGCATAAAGCCTTAAACTACGGTATCCTACCAACCACTACGATAGGCTCTTTCCCGCAAACTGTTGAGCTTCGTGTGCTTCGCCAAAATTTCAAAAAGGGCGAGATAAATGAGGCAACTTACAACGACGGTATCAAAAAATATATAGATGAGTGCGTGAAATTCCAAGAGGATTGCGGTCTTGACGTGCTAGTTCACGGTGAGCCTGAGAGAAACGATATGGTCGAGTACTTTGGCGAGCAGATAAAGGGCTATGCGTTTAGCCAAAATGGCTGGGTGCAAAGCTACGGTAGCCGTTGTGTTAAGCCACCACTTCTATTTGGTGACGTGAGCCGTCCAAATCCGATGACTGTGGAGTGGATAAGCTACGCGCAAAGCAAGACAAGCAAGATAATGAAAGGTATGCTAACTGGCCCTGTTACTATCCTAAACTGGTCTTTTGTGCGTGATGATAAACCAAGAGCCCAAATCGCAAAACAGCTTGCACTTTGTATAAATGATGAGATAGCTGACCTTCAAGATGCGGGTATAAAAATCATACAAGTTGATGAGGCGGCGTTTAAAGAGGGCTATCCACTACGTGCTGAAAATGTCGGTGCGTATGAGAAATTCTCAGTGGACTGCTTTAAGCTTTCAGTTAGCTCAGCACGTCCTGAAACGCAGATCCATACGCATATGTGCTACTCTGAGTTTAACGACATCATAAAAACTATCGAAGCGATGGATGCGGACGTTATTTCGATAGAAACAGCAAGAAGTGGCAACGAACTGCTTAAAATTTTCAAAGCTGTTGGCTACAAACAAGAGGTAGGACCTGGCATTTACGACATACACAGCCCAAGAATCCCAAGCGTAGAGGAGCAGGTAGAGCAGATAAAAGCGCTACTAGAGGTGCTTCCAAAAGAGCAACTTTGGATAAACCCTGACTGCGGACTAAAAACTCGCAAGTGGGAAGAGGTCGAGCCAAGCCTAAAAAATATGGTCGAAGCGGTAAAAATCGCAAGAGCGTTATAAATTTCATGCGGAGATTTTATGCTGGTTGATAAAATTTTACAAAACAAGCAAGGGATCATGCTTTATGGCATGACTCCACCGCGTGATAACGTAGAGTTAAGCGAGAAGGAGCGTCTAGGAACGCTTCATCGCGAACGAGTGCAAAGTATCGGTTGTGACGGTGTTGTGCTTTATGACATACAAGACGAGAGCGATAGGAACGAAAGTGATCGAGTTTTCGGGCTTATCGAGCCGATCGTGCCTGAAATTTATTATCGCGACTGGATGAGGACAAGCGTTCCTGCGGTGATTTATAAGGTTGTGGGCAAGTATGATAGAGCGGAATTTGAGAAATTTATAAACGAGCTTTCGCCAAATTCGATATGCGTTTTTGTGGGTGCTAGTTCATCAAGCAAGCAGGTAAAAATTCACCTAAATGAAGCATACGAGATAGCAAAAAGCCGCACAGATATAGTATATGGCGGTATTTGTATACCGGAGCGTCACATCACTAAAGGCGATGAACATCTAAGAGTTGCTCAAAAGATACAGCAAGGATGTAAATTTTTCATCACACAAGCAGTTTATGACGATAAAAATGCAAAGAAATTTTTAGACTACTACGCTAAGCTTGACGCGCCAAAAGTGCCGATAATCTTTACATTTACGCCGTGCGGAAGTGCAAGAAGTCTTGAGTTTATGAAGTGGCTTGGTATAGAAATTTCACCCAAAACCGAGCAAGAGCTTTTGGGTGCGCAAGATATGTTGGCTCACTCGATGAAACATAGTGCAAAGCTTTTTGGGGAGTTATATGAGTATGGAAAGAGGCTTGGAATTTCAATAGGTGCAAACGTCGAAAGCGTTGCTAAGAACAAGACTGATATCGCCGCCGCTGTTACGCTTTTTAGCAGCCTAAAAACGATGATATAGCTAGCGATAGACCGATTTTGGTCTTTCGCTCTTCTTAAATTTCACATTTTATTCAAAGTTTTTTAATTTTTACGCTAAAATCGCGCTTTTGTTTAGGAGAATTTATGAGTAGGACAAATTTAGCCTGGCTTTTGGTAATACTTGGAGGTATTGTTGAGGTGTGTTGGGTGGCTGGTTTAAAGCATGCCGATAGCTTGTTTTTATATACATTAACGATACTTGGTGTGATGTTTTCATTTTCAGCCATGATAATGGCTTGCAAAAGTATCGAAGTTGGTGTTGCATATAGTGTGTTTGTGGGGATTGGTGCAGGCGGAGTGGTACTTGGCGAGATGATGTTTTTTAATGAGCCTGTATCTATAATTAAAATTTCTCTTATCGCCTTACTTATGGTTGGCGTTGTAGGGCTCAAATTTACAAGCAACGAACAAGATGAAAAAACGGTAAAAACTCTTTCAAAAGATCTTGGTATAGATGAGATAGAAGAGGACTTAAACGAGCTTGGAGGCGGTAAAATATGAGCTGGCTTGCTTTGATAACGGCTGGGATTTTGGAGATATTTGGCGTTATTGCTATGAAGAAATTTGTGCTAAGCGGCAAGAAGAAATTTATACTTCTTATCGCTGTTTTGTTTATGATAAGTTTTTCGTTTCTTGGTATCGCTATGGAGGAAATTTCAATGGGCACAGCCTATGCTATATGGACCGGTATAGGTGCAGGTGGAGGTGTCGCGGTTGGAATTTTGTTTTTTAAAGAGAGCGGAAACTTTAAGAAGATATTTTTTATAACACTTATTTTAGCCTCGAGTATCGGACTAAAGATCATATCTTGAAATTTTAAGATATTTATTATGCAGTATTTGCGCCAAAAGCTTGTGTTGATTTTGGAAAAGGTTAAATTTTACCGACGAGAAATAACAAGCAGTAAGCAAGCTTAATGCTTGTTAAATTGCTTCGTATGATATTGTCAGCTTAAGGTTGTAAAATGCAACTTTTAATTCATCTTGCGCGTATGGGCTAATAATAGAACTTTACAAAGATAGAGCAAAAGAGCTTCTTGATGATATCTTTTAATGCTCTATATTCAAAATGGACATAATTTATTCTGATTTGCTCTAAAATTTACTTTAGATTTTGGAGATAAATTGACTATTCATAGCACAACGTCTATCTTATATCCAATACCTCTAACCGTCTTTATCTCTAAATTTGGTATCTTTTGTCTTATCTCTCTAAGAAGCGACCTTAGTCTATCTTGAGATGAACTCTCACCTTTGTATATTAGGTGGTCAAGCTCTTGATAGGTCACGACATGAGGTGCATTTTTGGCTAGAGTTTCTAGCAAAAGAGCTTCTTTTTTGCCAAGCTCGATCCTCTTGTCTTTGTCTGTTACATAAAGGGACTCTTTGTCAAAAACAAGTCCGTTAGCAAACTCAAATTTAGATCCAAGTAGCACTTTGCAGAGCTTAAATACATGAAATATAAACTCATCCGGAGGAAATGGTCTGATTATAAAGTCATCAACCCTAGCGTAATAAATTTTCTTAAATAGCGTCGGGATAGACTCATCAAGTATAAGTAGGATAGGAGTTGTGTTTTTGTTGTCACGTATAAATTTGACAAGGCTAAGATCGCCCTGTTTTGCTTTTATGTCAAAAACATATAGGTCGTATCTGTTGCCGTTGTCAAAATCATCCATCACATCTTGTTCGCTCTCAAAACGAATGATCCTAAAGTTAAACCTATAAAGAGCCGCGCTCAGACTTACGTTTAGATCAAAATCTTTTGAGAGCAAAAGTATGTGCTTCATGGATTTTATCCGTGTGAAGGGGTAGCTTTGGCGGATTTTTTCTCCAAAAACTCCCTCTCTTGTTTGGTTGGCTCATATTCATCTTTAAAGAACTCTTGCTTTGATTTTATCTTTTGTTCTAGCATTTTGTTCTCGTAAATTTTATACGAAGGCTTCCAGTATTCAAGCTGGTTTCTCATATCGTGAGCATGTCCTACTCCTACGTGGCAACTTACACATTTAAGCTCTTTGTCGCTTCCTTGAAGTTTAACGTAGTGAGCGTGCATCTTTTGAGCTTGCTGTGATGAAGCTGTTGTGTCTAAGATGTTAGTATGACAGCTCATACAGCCGTTGTCAAACACATAGTGCTCTTTATTTTTTAGATTAGCCACCCAGTTTATACTATCAGGATCGCCAAAGAAGTGGATATAGCCCTCTACTATGCCATTAACTGCTTTTTGATATACGTATTTGGCTAGGTTGTCGTGAGGTAAATGGCAATCAACACATTTAGCCTTTACGCCTATTGCCCCACTGCCTGCATGGATATCTTTTTGATATGATATAACCATAGGATCCATCTCGTGGCAGACTCCACAAAATCTATCCGTGCTGGTCTCTTCAAGCACATAATGAACCGGTAAAACAACGAAAAATCCAACAATGCCACTTATCACCACAATAAGAGCTAATAATTTCTTTGAAATTTTCATGGTGTTACTCCCATCCATTGTGGAACCTCATGCTCGTGGCATTCGCTACACATATTTATAGACGGCTTGTGCTCGAAGTGGCACTCGTCACAGTATAATGTAGGACCGTCGTGAACCGAGTTGTGTGGATTAGCTTTTAGCGTATCCATAAATTTAAGTCTTTGCGCTAGTAGCTTTTTAGTGCCGTGGCAGCTTAGACAGCCTTCATCTTTTATGTTTTTAAATTTACTAGGATCGTCACCTTGATTTGCATGACAATCTATACAGTCAAACGCCAAATGTTCATGATGAGGCTTTAGAGTGTGTTTTGCTCGTAGCTCGTCAGAAACGGTTATCTTTTGAATGTTAAGGTCTGATTTTTTCCCATTATCATTCGCAAAGATAGGCGTGAAAAAACAGCATAATAATAGTAATGCTGTTAAAGTTAGACGTTTCATTTAAGACCTTTGGATTTAAATAAGAAGAGGGCGAAGAGCCCCCTTTTGTATTACATTGCTTCGCCGGCAATCATACCAAATACGATACAATCGGTAATAGCAACTGTACCTAGACGGCTAGCACCATGTGTTCCGCCTGTAACTTCTCCTGCAGCATAAAGACCAGGGATCGGTTTGTTTGTTTTAGAAGAGATAACTTCTGCTTTCTCATTAATTTTTAGACCGCCCATTGTATGGTGTGGTTTTGGAGAAAGGCGAACTACATAGAATGGACCAGCTTCGTTGATCTCGCTTAGTGCGTTTTCTTGTTTGCCAAATTCATCTTTTTTGGCTTTTACGCCCTCGTTGTATTTTTTAACGGTTTCTTTTAAAGCTGCCGCAGGAACGCCGTATTTGCTAGCTATTTCATCTAGGCTTTTGCAAACACCAACTAGCTTGCCGCCAGCCATACCTTTTTGTATGATCTCTTCGCTAAGATCTCTAAAGCATTTGTCATCGCCAAATGTTATAGGGTATGCGCCCGGAGTTTCTCTTAAAATTTTGAACTCTGCATCAGCTCTTGTTTTTCTGTCTGCTAGTTCGTTCATGAAGCGTTTGCCGTTACGAATATCAACAGCGATACCGTATTTAAATGTTCCTTGTTGAGTAAGGATAGGGCCTGTGCCAAAGCCTTTTTCATCAGGGCTTGCCCATGGACCAAATTGGATCCAGTCGATTTGAACAGGATATGCACCGATCTCAAATGCTTTTAGTAAAGCACCAGCCGTTGCACCTGCGTGGTTTGTGCTATCAACATCATCAGGAATTCTTGGGTCTTGAAGTTTTCTAAATGCTCTATCGCGTCCAAAACCGCCAGATGCTAGAACAACACCTTTTTTAGCCTTGATAGTTTTTTTAGTTCCGCTTGTGTTTTCTAGGTCGTCGCTGTATAGGTTAGCGTCAAATTTATACTCTTCGCGGATAGTTACACCAACAACTCTATCGCCTTCCATTACGAAGTCGTCAAATTTAGCTCTTCTTCTTAGTTCGCAACCTTGATCTTTTAATGCTTCAAATTTTTCAAGCATAGGTTGGATATAGCCTGAGCCAGAGTCGTTTGTAGTTAGCATTGAGCGAGGAACCGAGTGTCCGCCGAAGTGTGCGCAGTGATCTTTAAACTGAACACCATTGTCTACTAGGAATTTGTAAGCGTCTGTTCCGCGATCAGCTAGCGTTTGAAGTAGTTCAGGGTGGTTAATACCAAGACCCGCTTTTAAGCAGTCAGCCATAAATAGCTCTTTACTATCTTTGATACCGTCTTTTGCTTGAACAGGATTCACAGGAACACTCATGCCGCCGCCGTTAATAACTGAGTTACCGCCGATACGACCCATTTTTTCAAGGATTAGAACTTTGTTTCCTTTTTTGGCTGCCACAAGACCAGCTGCTAGTCCTGAAAAGCCTGAGCCGATAATTACAACGTCCCACTCTTCATCAAATTTAACATCTTTTGCATCAACTGCAGAAGCGCTAGCATTTACGCTGCTAAGTGCAAGAGCACCAGCACCAACCATACTCATCTTAACGAAATTTCGTCTTGACATGTTTTCCATATTGTCTCCTTTTAGAAATTGGTTTTTGGTTAGTGAAATTATATATTATTTACTATGAGAAAAACATGAGAAATAATGAAAAATTAAAAATACCGTATTTTGGGCATATACAAGTATATTTTGACATAATAAATAGGTATTATGAGATTTTTTTTAAATATAAGCTTGATTTTTTTAAGAAATTATTAAATATAAGAGAAGTGACATTTTTTGATAAACTAGTGTAAATTTATAAAAAATAAATTTTTAAGCAAAGAAAAATGAAATTTTTAATATAATCCCAAAATATTTTTGGTCCCGTAGCTCAGTTGGTAGAGCACTACCTTGACATGGTAGTGGTCGATGGTTCGAGTCCATTCGGGGCCACCATTTATGCTTTATCTCCCCATAATTTTGATTTATATTTTAAATTTAAATATCTGTGCATGTTTGTATTATTGTTTGATAATAAAATGTGCGAGGTAGTCTCCCCGCACGATCCTTGGAGAAGGAGAAAATGTTTTTGAGTAATGCAAAGACAAAACATTTGTGAAAATACTAACGCCTTTTCTCTTAAAATATAATTAATTATATAGATAAAATATATTTAAATATACTATTAAAAGCTATTTAAATTTTATTAAAATATTAAGTTTAGCTTAAAGTCCATTTGGATACAATCAAAACCTAGTTCTTTTAATGTAAAAAAGACAATCCAGTAAAACAAAGGAAATCAAAATGAGCGATATAATCGCATACAAACTAAACGGCGAGATAGTCGACACTCAAAGCATCGCAGGACGTGAAAGCGAAGCTTCTCCTATATATTTCGACAACTCACCGGAAGCATTAAATGTCATTCGTCACTCCTGTGCTCACCTCATGGCACAAGCCATAAAAGAGATCTACCCTGGGGCTAAATTTTTTGTCGGACCAAATGTAGATGATGGTTTTTACTACGACTTTAAAGTAGATGAGGCAAATACCAAACTTACTGAAGATGATCTAGCGGCAATAGAAAAAAAGATGAAAGATCTTGCGGAAAAAAAGCAAGATATAGTCAAAACAAGCTCTACAAAAGCTTTTATGAGCGATAAATTTAAAAATGACGAGCTAAAACAAGAGGTGCTAAAACGCATACCAGATGGTGAAGTTAGTAGCTATACACAAGGAGAATTTGAAGACTTGTGTCGCGGACCACACCTTCCAAATACAAAATTTCTAAAATTCTTTAAGCTAACTCGCGTAGCCGGAGCTTATCTGGCAGGCGATGAAAATCGCGAGATGATAAATAGAATTTATGGCACAGCCTATGCCGATAAAGAGAGCTTAAAAGAGCATATTCGTGTTATCGAAGAGGCAAAAAAGCGCGACCATAGAAAACTTGGCGTAGAGATGAAACTCTTTAGCTTTGATGAAGAGGTTGGCGGCGGTCTTGCTCTGTGGCTACCAAACGGCGGACGCTTAAGAAGTAAGCTAGAGCAATTGCTTTATAAAGCTCACCGCGTGCGCGGATATGAGCCTGTTAGAGGTCCGGAGCTTTTAAAAGCAGATGTTTGGAAGAAGTCGGGACACTACGCAAATTATAAAGAAAATATGTATTTTACGACCATAGACGAGCAAGAGTATGGTATAAAGCCGATGAACTGCGTTGGTCACATTAAGGTATATCAAACAGATATTAGAAGCTACCGTGACCTACCACTTAAATTTTTTGAGTATGGTGTAGTGCATCGCCATGAAAAAAGCGGTGTTCTTCATGGACTTTTTAGGGTTCGCGAATTTGCTCAAGATGACTCGCATATATTTTGTATGCCAAGCCAAATAAAGGAAAACATACTTGAAATTTTAAGTTTTGCCGGCGCTATCATGAAAAGTTTTGGTTTTGAATACGAAATGGAAATTTCTACAAAACCGGCTAAAGCTATCGGTGATGATGAAATTTGGGAAACAGCGACAAAAGCACTAAAAGAGGCTCTTGACGAAAATGGTTTTAAATACGGCATAGACGAGGGTGGCGGAGCGTTTTACGGACCAAAGATCGACATAAAAATCACTGACGCATTAAGAAGAAAGTGGCAGTGTGGCACTATCCAAGTAGACTTTAACTTACCTGAGAGATTTGATCTTGGATATATAGATAGCAACAACGAACGCCAACGTCCGGTTATGTTACACCGTGCATTACTTGGAAGTTTTGAGAGATTTATAGGAATTTTACTCGAACACACAGCAGGTGAGCTACCGTTCTTTATCGCTCCAACGCAAGTTGTTGTCGTGCCGATAAATGACGCTCATCTTGAATACGCAAAACATGTTTCAAAAGAGCTTATGAAGGTAGGTGTTGATGTTGAAATTTCAAGTAAAAATGAGAGCTTAAATAAAAGAATAAGAACGGCTGAGAAACAAAGAGTGCCTATGATACTTGTGTTGGGTGATAGCGAGGTAGAAAACCAAACTGTAGCTCTACGCGATAGACAGGCTAGAACGCAAAGCGAAATGAGCTTAGCGGAATTTGTAAATTTAACAAAGGAGAAACTTAGTGAGGTGCATTTTTGAGTAAAGAACAAGAAGTATTGCTCAATGAAGATATTAGGGCGCGCGAAGTAAGATGTGTCGGAGATGACGGCACTGCTTACGGTGTTATTTCAAGAGACGAGGCTTTAAAGATAGCTGAAAAACAAGGGCTTGATTTGGTGCTTATAGCACCTGATGCAAAACCGCCTGTTTGTAAGATAATGGACTATGGAAAATTCCGTTATCAACAAGAAAAAAGGCAAAAAGAGGCTAAAAAGAAGCAAAAAGTCATTGAGGTAAAAGAGATAAAACTCTCTGTTAAAATCGCACAAAACGACATAAACTACAAAGTAAAACATGCTTTGGAGTTTTTAGAAGACGGAAAACATGTTAAATTTCGTGTATTTTTAAAAGGTCGCGAGATGAGCACGCCGGAAGCCGGCGTTATCATGTTAAATAAAGTCTGGGAGTTGGTTAAAGATGTTGCAGACCGTGACAAAGAACCACTCTTGGAAGGTCGCTATGTCAATATGCTAGTAACCCCTAAAAAAGGCTAAGAAGACTCAAAGAGTGGAGCTATCCACTCTTTTATTATTAATTCAAATTTTCTTTTCTTTCGCTACTAAATACTCTTAATATAACAAAACCTATAACCCCTGATATAACAGAGCCTATCAAGATAGCTAGCTTATCAGTGTAGGCAAAGGCATCTGTGTCGTTATAGGCTAAACCGTTTACAAAAAGACTCATTGTAAAACCAACTCCGCAAAGTATCGCTACTCCGTAAAGTTGCGCCCAATTTACGCCGTCTGGAAGTTTTGCCATCTTAAATTTTATAGCCACAAAGCTAAATCCAAATACACCAAGTTGTTTGCCTATAAAAAGACCAAGAGCGGTTCCAAGAGCAACAGGAGATAAAATTTCATTTAGTCCAACACCTTTTAAGGCAATACCCGCATTTACGAAAGCAAATATCGGAAGTATCGCAAAAGCAACCCAAGAGTGCAGGTCGTGCTCTATCTCTTTTAGCATTGATTTTGGATTATTTTTAAAGCTTAAAGGTATAAAAAATGCCGCCACAACGCCTGCAAGAGTAGCATGGACACCTGATTTTAGTACTGCAACCCACATGATAGCACCCACTAGTAGATATGCTGCCTTACTTTTTACTCCGTAGCGATTTAGTGCAAAAAGAGCTATAAGGCAAAGAGACGATATGCCAAGTGATAAGACGCTAAGCTCGCTTGTATAAAATAGTGCGATGATTATAATGGCACATAAGTCATCGATGATCGCTAACGTCATAAGAAAAATTTTAAGACTAGTTGGCACGCGTGAGCCAAGCAGGCTAAGTATGCCTAGGGCAAATGCTATGTCGGTAGCCGTTGGTATAGCCCAGCCCTTAAGTGCAAAACTATCATCTGCGGTAAAGATGTAAAAGATCAGCGCAGGAACTATAACGCCACCGGCAGCCGCGATCGCAGGAAGAGCTATTTGCGATGGGTTTCTAAGCTCACCTTCTAAGACCTCACGTTTTAGTTCAAGACCGACTAAAAAGAAAAAAACCGCCATCAAGCCATCATTTACCCATAATATAAGAGCCTTGCTGAGTCCGATATCTCCGAAGCTTATAGTGAATTTCGTCTTTAAAAATTCATTATAAAATTCGCTTAAAAATGTATTTTGGCAAACTAAAGCCAAAATAGTTGCTATCATCAACAAGACACCACCGCTAGCCTCGTGCTTTAAGAACTCTTTGATATTTGACATTTTTTTCCTTTAAAATTTTTTCTATCTTAGCAAAAAATTAAAAATATACCAAATTTTAGTTATAATCTTACGTAAAATTTTTAAGGCTACATACAATGCATCGTAATTTTAAAAACATCAAGAAAATCGTAATAAAAGTCGGCACTTCAACTCTTACAAATTCCGATGGCTCTCTTAATGAAACGCTTATAAAATCCCTAGTAGCTCAAATTTGCGATCTTAAAAATCGCGGCTTTGAAGTGATTTTAGTGAGTTCCGGTGCTGTAGGTGCAGGCATGGGGCTGCTTGGGCTTGATAAAAAACCGAGTAATATAAATGAAAAACAAGCTCTAGCGGCGGTAGGTCAAGTGGCCTTGATGCATCTTTATGAGCGAATTTTTTGGGCACATTCTAAAAATATCGCCCAACTTTTACTTACAAGAGGCGACTTTGGTGATCGCAAAAGATATTTGAGTGTTAGAAATGTTTGCTTAAAGCTTTTAAGTTTGGGTATCGTGCCTATCATAAATGAAAATGACCCGGTGGTTGCTGATGAGATCAAGGTGGGCGACAACGATACTCTAAGTGCGCTTGTAGCAGGCTTAGTTGATGCTGATTTGCTTATTATACTAAGCGATATCGATGGGCTTTATGATAAAAATCCAAATACAAATTTGGACGCAAAACTAATAAACACCGTTGAAGAAATCGACGAAAATATAGAAAAAATGGCTGACGGTGACGGGGGTAAATTTGGCACAGGGGGTATGACTACTAAGATCAGCGCAGCCAAAATGGCAAATAAGATCGGCACAAATTTAATCATTGCAAATGGCAAAATGCCAAATGTTTTGTTTAAAATTTTAAATAAAGAGAAGATAGGAACTCTCTTTTTGGCAAACCAAAAGAAGCTAAGCTCAAGGAAGTATTGGCTTGCTTACGGCGCTACGCAAAAGGGTGAGATTGTGGTTGATGATGGAGCGATAAAGGCTTTAGCGCAAGGCAAAAGCTTGCTTAGTGTCGGAATTTTAGATGTTATATCGGAGTTTGAGAGGGGTGATATGATAAACGTAAAAAGTCGTGACGGCAAGGTCGTCGCCAAAGGCATAAGCAATTACTCAAGTAGTGAAATTTCTCTTATAAAAGGTCATAAAAGTGATGAGATAGAGCAAATTTTAGGTCATAAAAGCGATAATGACGTTATACATGCAGATAATTTAGCCTCTAAAGATCAAAACTAAAAGGTATGAAATGAATGAAATTTTAGATATTGCAAAACTGGCAAAAGAGGCAACTGGCGAGCTTGTAGCATTAAAAAGTGAGACGAAAAATAAAATTTTACGAGCCGTATCTGCTGAAATTTTAGCAAAAAAAGAGCAAATAAAAGCCGCAAACGAGATAGATATAAAAAACGGAGAAGCATCAGGTCTTAGTGTTGCTTTGCTTGATCGTTTGAGACTAAGTGACGCCAGGATAGAGGCGATGGCTAACGGATTGCTTGAAGTGGCTGACTTTGCCGATCCTATTGGTGAAATTTTAGATGGATGGCGGCATAAAAATGGCATGCAAATAACAAAAACACGTGTTCCTCTGGGCGTTATAGGCATGATATATGAGTCAAGACCAAACGTTAGCATAGATGCGGCGGCACTTGCATTAAAAAGCTCGAACGCTATCATTCTTAGGGGGTCGGCAAGTGCGATAAATTCCAACAAATTTCTTGTAAATTTATTTAACGAGGCAGGATCTAAAGCAGGGCTTGTAAAAAATGCCGTGCAACTAGTGCAAAGCACGGATCGAAGTGTGGTAGAGCAGATGATAAAAATGCATGAATTTATCGACGTTTTAATCCCTCGCGGTGGTAAAAATTTAAAAGAATTTATAATCAAAAACGCAACTATCCCTGTGGTTGAGACAGGTTCTGGTGTTTGTCAAATTTTTATCGATGAAAGTACCAATATAAATGAAGCCGTAAATATCGTAAAAAACGCAAAAACACAGCGACCAAGCGTATGTAATGCGGTTGAATGTGTGCTTGTGCATGAAAATATCACGGATAAATTTATACCTGCTCTTATCAAAGAGTTAAGTGAAGTAGAGTTAAGACTAGATGATGAAATTTATACTAAATTTATGAATGAAAAAAATGTTGTAAAAGCTAAAGATACGGACTTTGGAGCAGAATTTTTAGATCTTATCTTGGTTGTTAAAAGAGTTAAAAATACAACCGATGCTATAAGATATATAAACGAACATTCAAGTGGACACTCAGACGCGATACTAAGCCAAAACTACGCCAATATAGAGCTGTTTTTAAACTCGGTAAATAGTGCCGTCGTGTATGCAAACGCTTCAACTAGATTTAGCGACGGTGGGGAATTTGGCTTTGGCGGAGAGATAGGAATTTCGACACAAAAACTTCATGCAAGAGGTCCGATGGGTGTTAGAGAGCTTACGACTTACAAATATGTCGTAAGAGGAAACGGGCAGATTAGGGGATAATGATGAAGGTTGGATTTATAGGTGTTGGAAATATGGGCGAGGCGATACTTGGCGCGGCTATAAAACAGGAATTTGTAAAAGAGCAAGAAATTTTTGCCTTTGCAAGAAGTAAAAACAGCGCGTTAAAAGATAAATTTGGCATAAATGTATGTGACAATGAGCACGAAGTGGCTAAAAATGCCGACTTGTTAATTATCGCTATTAAGCCTGCAGGATTTGAAGAGTTGCTAAAAGCAATAAAAGACGACACTAAAGACGGTGCGATAATCTTAAGCGTTGCAAGCGGGATTAGCATAAATTTCATGAGCGAAAGGCTAAATAAAAATGTCAAAATAGTTCGCAGTATGCCAAATGTCGCAGCCGCTATCTCTCAAAGTGTAACCGCCATATGTTTTGGTGAAAATTTTACACATGAGGATCGTAAAATTGTGATGAAATTTATAGAGAGTTTTGGCTCTGCTCATGAGATAGAAGAGAAGCTGTTTGCCGCCTTTGTAGCGATAGCCGGAAGTCTTCCTGCTTATGTTTTTGTTTTTATCGAGGCTTTGGCGGATGGAGCGGTTTTAGAGGGTATGCCACGCCTTAAGGCTTATGAGATCGCATCTCGCGCGGTTGCCAGCTCTGCAAATTTAATCTCACAAACCGGCAAACATCCAGCGCAACTAAAAGATGCCGTCTGCTCGCCCATGGGGACCACCATAGAAGCGATCGCGGCACTTGAGAAAAATGGTTTTAGAAATGCCGTGATAGAGGCGGTAAAGGCTTGCAGCAAGAAAGCAAAGTTGTAATGGACGCTTTTGAGCGATCTGTTTTTGCTGCGATCGTTGGCGAGAAGAAGATGGTGGTGATAAGCGAGCTTTGCAGGCTGCGTGATGAGAGAGGATTTGCTTTTGCAAGTATCGAAAAACTTTGTGAGTTGGCAAATGCAAGCAAGCCTACTGTTATAAATACGCTAAATTTATTAAAAGAAAAAGGCGTAATAGAGCGCGTAAAAAACGGTGTTTATAAATTTTGTATTTAAACTTTTACGCCTACTATTATTTGAGAAGTTTTAATTATAGCCGTTACTTTATCGCCCGTCTTTAAGGCTAGCTTCTTGCAAGAACTCTTTGTTATAAGGGCTGAAATTTGATCGTCTTTTATATCGATGATGATCTTGGAATTTGTTGCGGTGTCTATGATTTTGCTGATTGTTCCTGAAATTTGATTTGTCGCACTTAGCTTTAAATTTCCGTCTTTTGCAACGACAACATTTGAAGCTTCAAATAAAAATATCGCTTTTTTGCCGCTTTTTAACTCTAAATTTTTCTCGCTACTAACACTAATGGTTGCTTTTAAAATTTCACCACTTTTTAGTTTAGCGGTTATTAATGAATTTATAGCACCTGTTTTAACGTTTGAAATTTCAACATCAAGTCGGTTTCTAACACTAATCGACATTTTTATAAGCCGGCAGCTGTTAATGCCTCGGTTTGATAGTGGGCGATAAGCGGTTCTATGATCTCGTCAAACAACCCAGCCATCATGATAGCGTCCAAACGGTAAAGGGTCAGGTTTATGCGATGATCGCTTATACGGTTTTGCGGGAAGTTGTAAGTGCGTATACGACCGCTTCTGTCGCCGGTTCCTACTTGTGATTTACGTTCACTCATCTCTTTTTCAAGACGCTCAGCCTCTTGCATTTCGTAAAGGCGTGCTTTTAGTACTTTCATCGCAGCTTCTTTGTTTTTGTGTTGCGATTTGCCGTCTTGGTTGGTTACGACTAGACCTGTTGGGATGTGTGTGATACGGACGGCCGAGTCGGTTGTGTTTACGCTTTGTCCGCCATGTCCGGAGCTACGCATAACATCTATACGAAGGTCGTTGGGGTTTATCTGCACTTGGCTGTCTTCAACTTCCGGCATGATGGCTACAGTAACGGCTGATGTGTGCACGCGACCTTGGCTTTCGGTTTCTGGCACACGTTGAACACGGTGTGTTCCACCTTCAAATTTGAGCCTTGAGTATGCACCAGCGCCTTTGATAAGCACGATGATCTCTTTAAAACCACCCGCACTTCCCTCACTTTGACTTACTATCTCAAATTTCCATCCGTGAAGTTCGGCGTATCTTATGTATGCATTAAAAAGATCGCCGACAAACAGAGCTGCCTCATCGCCGCCTGTTCCGGCACGGATCTCTAAAAAGATATTTCTATCGTCATTAGGATCTTTCGGTAAGAGTAGAATTTTTATATCGTCCTCAAGCTTAACGATACGAGATTGAGCGTTTTTTAACTCCTCTTTGGCTAGTTCGCCAAGTTCTGGATCGTCAAGAAGGGATTTGTTTTCTTCTATATCGTTAAGTGTTTGCAGATACTCACTTGCCGCATTTTTGATATCTTCTAAAGATGACTGCTCTTTTGAGAGCTTAGTCATCTTTTCTATATCGTTGATTATGCTTGGATCGCTTAGAAGTAGAGAAATTTCATTATAGCGATCCAAAAACGGTTGGAGTTTATCGGCAAACATTAAGGGTTAATTACGCAGCTTTTAATGTATTTACAAGTTTTGCAAGACGACTAACACGGCGTGCAGCTGTCTCTTTTTTGATTACGCCCTTGCTCACAAAGCTATGAATACTTTTGTTTGCAACTTTTAAAGCCTCGTTAGCAGCGTTTAGATCTTTAGCTTCAACAGCTACGCGCACAGCTTTTGTTATGTTTTTAAGTCTTGTGCGGTAAAATCTATTTCTCTCAGTTCTTTTTATAGTTTGTCTTGCTCTTTTTTCAGCAGATTTGTGATTTGCCATAATTTACCTTTTTGATAATTTTAGTCCGTGATTATATGTAATTTTTATTTAAATATTGCTTAATTTAAGTAAAATTTAAAATTTTTTAGATCGCTGTAAATTTTATCGGCCATAAAAGCGATAACTGCCATCTTTATTATAATATTTTAGTGTTTTTGGTTTTTATATAAATTTATATTTTTTTGATAAAATAGCAAAATTTGCGTATGAATTATTTTATATGCATAAATTTACTAGGAAGTAAAGTCTTAGAATAAGGAACAATTATGAAACTATTTGGTACCGACGGAGTTCGTGGCAAAGCGGGAGAAAAACTATCCGCACAAACGGCTATGCGCCTAGCAATGGCAGCGGGAATTTATTTTAGAAAGTATTCGGTTACAAATACGATTTTGCTTGGAAAAGATACAAGAAAAAGCGGTTATATGATAGAAACGGCCATTGTTGCGGGTCTTACGGCTGTTGGCTATAATGTCTTGCAAATAGGACCTATGCCAACTCCTGCGGTAGCGTTTTTGACTGAAAATATGCGATGTGACGCTGGTATCATGATAAGTGCCTCACATAATCCTTTTTATGATAACGGCATTAAATTTTTCGACGGAAAGGGCGATAAACTTGAAGAGGATATCGAAGCCGAGATAGAAAAAATTTATTTTAACGATGAGTTGATAGCAAATGCGCAAAAGACAATGACTGAAATTGGTGCAAACAAACGTATAGATGACGTTATTGGAAGATATATCGTGCAGATAAAAAATTCTTTCCCAAAAGAGTTAACTCTTAAAAATTTACGAGTTGTTCTTGATGTGGCAAACGGTGCTGCATATAAAGTCGCTCCGACTGTTTTTAGCGAACTTGGAGCCGATGTTATCGTTATAAACGATGAGCCAAACGGCAGTAACATCAACCAAGGGTGTGGCGCGCTTCATCCTGAGGAGCTAGCAAGCGAGGTTAAGAGACTTCGTGCGGATATAGGATTTGCCTTTGACGGCGATGCAGATAGGATAGTGGTTGTTGATGAGCGTGGCGAAGTGGTGCACGGCGACGCGCTAATTGGCGTTTTAGCCACGTTTTTAAACGAGCAAAATATGCTAAAAGGCGGCGGCGTAGTTGCTACTGTTATGAGCAATGCGGCTCTTGAGGATCATTTAGCTTCACACGACTTAAAGCTCATTAGGGCTAATGTCGGTGATAAATACGTTCTTGAGCTTATGAAAAAACATGGTATAAATTTTGGCGGAGAGCAAAGCGGACATGTGATATTTAACGACTTTGCAAAGACGGGCGATGGGCTTGTAACATCCATGCAAATAGTTGCGATGATACTTAAAAAAGGTAAAAAAGTAAGTGAAATTTTTAGCGCGATAAAACCTTACCCGCAAATTTTATTAAATTTAAAGATAAGCGAGAAAAAACCTCTTGACAAGATAGATGGGCTTAAAGAGCTTGAGGCAAGTCTTAAAAAAGACGGCATAAGGGCGTTATTTCGTTACTCCGGGACAGAAAATCTCATCCGCCTTTTGCTCGAAGGTAAAAATCAAGCCTTGGTTGAAAAGCGTATGGCAGAGGTTGAAAAATTCTTCATAAAAGCCTTAAATGCATAAAATTTTATTTAAATTTTTAGTTGTTTTTGTTTTTGTATTTTTACTTGACCAGGCGATAAAACTAGCCTATGTCTCAGGATACGGTAGATATGAGGGGGAGTTTTTCTCTCTCATACTTACTTATAATTTTGGCGTGGCATTTTCTATGTTTTCTTTTTTGGGGGAGAATTTAAAATTTATTCAGCTAGCGCTTCTTGTGGCTGCTTTTATGTATCTTTTAAAAGAGAGGGAAATTTTAAGCTCAAACACAACCGCGGTCGGTCTGATCTTTGGTGCAGGATGCTCAAATATCCTTGATAGATTTGTTCATGGCGGTGTAGTGGATTATGTATTTTGGCATAAGTGGTTTGAGTTTGCGGTGTTTAATCTTGCCGACGTGATGATAGATCTTGGCGTTGTTTTAATACTTTGGCATAGTTTTTTTGCTAAAAAGAGTAAAATTTAAAATAATTTAATAATTTTTAATTTAGAATTAATATTTAAGATCAAAAGGAAGAGCAATGAATAACATATATGTAGCTTACGCGCTTTGGTTTTTCTTGGGCTGGCTTGGTGCACATAGGCTCTATCTTGGTAAATTTATAACAGGCTTTTTAATGATGGGGCTGTTTTTTATGGGGACCATGCTTCAAGTTGTGCTTGTGGGATATGTTTTTCTCTTGATCTGGGGCATTTGGTGGATAGCGGATGTATTTTTAACAGGTAAGTATGTCGATGAAAATATCCTAAAAGAGGGGCTTAAGCGAGATCTTAAAAATCAAGATATCGCAAATGACCTAAAACGTCTTTACGAGCTTTATGAAAAAGGTGAGATCAGTAAAGCCGAATTTGAAGCCAGAAAAGAAATTTTATTTAGATAACAAAACAATTCAAAGGAGATAATATGTCAGATATTTTGGCGGAGTATTATAATTACTTCAGATTTGCACACTATATATTTTTCGTATCGTGGATGGCGGTATTGTTCTATCAGCCACGACTTTATGTCTATCATGCGGAAAATATGGATAAACCAGACTATGTAAAAGTAGTTGAGGTTATGGAATACAAAATGTATCATTATATCGGCTGGATCGCGTTAATAGGCTCATTCGCAACGGGAATTTTGATCATCCTTTCGATGCCTGACTTGCTAAGATCAGGTTATATACATGTAAAGCTGACCGTGGTTGTGCTAATGGCGATATACCATCTTGATCTTGGCAGATACATGAAGTTGCTTCGCGAAAAGCGCTGTAATAAATCAGGCATGTTCTTCCGTGCTTATAACGAAGTACCGACTGTGGCTATGCTAATTATCATCTGGATGATAGTATTTAAACCGTTTTAATAACCCTCTAAAGGCGTCAAATTTTATCTAAATTTAGACGCCAAATACACTTTGTTATTATTTTTACCTTGAAATTTTGTTAATTGTTAATGGATAGAATTTATAAAATTTAAATTACAAGGATAAAAATGAAACTTTCCATACTAAATTTAGTTCCGATCCGCGAGGGACAAACTTACAAAGAAGCCGTAAATTCTATGCTAAATTTAGCCAAATTTGCTGAAAATTTAGGCATAGAGCGCTACTGGATAGCAGAGCACCACAACATGCCGCATATCGCAAGTTCGGCTACTACCTTGCTTATAGAGCATACACTTTCGCATACAAATACATTGCGAGTTGGATCCGGGGGAGTGATGCTGCCAAACCATAGCCCATATGTTGTAGCTGAACAATACGCTACCTTAGAAAGGCTTTATCCTGGTCGTGTCGAGTTAGGGCTTGGTAGAGCTCCCGGCACTGATACTCCGACGGCAAGAGCTCTAAGAAGGGGGCGTAGCGAGGTTGACTTTAGAGACGATCTTGCAGAGCTTAGAGGGTATTTTGAGGGAACAAATAACGTGCAAGCATATCCTGCAAAGGGCTTAAATTTACCATTTTATATACTCGGCTCAAGCCTGCATAGTGCGTATTTAGCGGCAGAGCTAGGGCTTACTTATGCGTTTGCGTCTCATTTTGCTCCAAGGGATTTATATGATGCGGTAGAAATTTATAGAAGAAATTTCAAGCCATCTAAATTTTTGGATAAGCCCTATGTTATCATTGGTGTGAATGCTTATGTTGGTGACAGCGATGAAGAGGCGATGAGTCTTGCTACCTCTCAAACCATGTTTTTCATAAATGTCGTAAGCGGCGGCAATCAAAATTTAATGCCTCCTGTAAAAGACGATGAGGCTGTATGGCGAAATTACCAAAAGGCAACGCAGGCTCCACATTTTGGTCCGGTTGATTTTAAAAATACAAATTTGATAAATCAAGAGCGAGCGGTAGTTAGACAAATGACCGCATGCTCTTTAATCGGCAGTAAAGAGAGTGTTAAATTTCAACTTCAAAGCTTGGCTCAAGAGGTCAAGGCAGACGAGATAATGGCTGTTAGTTATATATTTGACGAGCAAAAACAGCAACGATCTTATGCTTTATTAAAAGAGATCGTTGATGAAATTTAGCGAAAATTTTTAACACTGTTTTAGTTGTTCTTTGGTATTATTGAGATCAAATTTCATTAAGGAGAGAAGATGGACTTAAAACACATCGTTAAAATCGCAACTGTTGCAGCACTGGGCATGCTACTTGCCGGTTGTGCAAGCGAAAGTTCAAGAACGCTTGAAACGCCAAAAGTAAGGGCTGCTAGCACTGTTTATCACGGTGAAAAACATACCGTATCGGTAGGTAGATTTAACAACCAATCCTCATACCAAAACGGAATTTTTAGCGACGGCGAGGATAGACTAGGCAATCAAGCCGCAACTATACTTGTGACCAATTTACGCGATAGCGGTAGATTTAACGTGCTTGAGCGCACAAATATGAAAGCTCTTGAGCAAGAGAATAAATTTAACAAAACACAGGCAAATTTTAAAGGCGCAAGATATGTTGTTACCGGTGATGTAACGGAATTTGGCAGAAAAACTACCGGCGATCATCAGCTTTTTGGCATACTTGGTAAAGGTAAAAAACAAACCGCTTATGCAAAAGTAAATTTAAATGTCGTAGATACAAGCACTTCAGAAGTAGTATACTCGTCACAAGGTGCAGGCGAGTATGAGCTAAGCAGTAGAGAGATTATTGGATTTGGCGGTAGTTCAGGATATGATGCGACACTAAACGGCAAAGTTTTAAGTTTAGCCATAAGAGAGGCGGTAGACAACTTGGTGACAGGACTTGAAAGTGGCAGCTGGAGCATCAGATAAGCATGAGATATAAAATTTTATTAGTTGCGCTTTGCGCTTTTATATTTGCTGGTTGTGCTGGAGATAAGTCAAGCGCGCTTTACTACTGGGATGGCTCATATACAAGTGCCAACTACAAGTATCTAAGCGATGAGTATGACTTAAATGAGCAAATCTCTATGTTAAGAGATAGCGAGCAAAGAGCGTATGAGAAAGGCTTAAAAGTTCCTCCGGGGTTTTATGCTCATCTTGGTTTGCTTTATTCAAATTTGGGCAATATGCCTCAAGCTAAGGCGTATTTTCAAAAAGAAGTAGAGCTTTTCCCTGAGTCTAAAAGCTACATCGAGTTCTTGCTAACTCAAGACAAAACCACAAAGGCTAAAAAATGAAATTTTTAAATATATTATTTCTAGCGTTTATTGCGCTATTTTTTAGTGCTTGTGCTGCTTCAAAAGGTTATGACTACTCGAATTTTTTACAGACGAAGCCGCGCTCTATCTTGGTGCCTATGCCTACGAATGAAACAGCGGAGATCAAAGCTTCAGCAGCTGTTTTAGCACACTCTCTTGCGCCGTTGTCAGAGGCTGGATACTATGTATTTTCACCGGCTTTAGTAAATGACACTTTTAAGCATAACGGTATAACAGAGCCAAGTGAGATCGCTCAAATTCCTCTTAGTAAATTAAAGCAAATTTTTAACGCAGATGCGGTGCTTTACTTAAATGTATCACAATACGGCACCTCTTATCAGCTAATAAACAGCAAAACAGCCGTTGCCGTAGAGGCAAAGCTTGTTGATATAAATACAGCAAATACCCTTTGGGAAAGAACGGTTTTAGCACAACAAGACTCAGGTGGAGGTAGCGGCGGTTTGCTAGGCATACTGGTTTCGGCTGTTGTAAATCAGATAGTAAACAGTGTCGGTGACGCAGGATATGATATGTCGGCGCAAGCCATGATGATGCTTTATGCACCCGATTGTTATGATTGTTTATTGCGCGGACAATACTCTGCAAAATACATGCAAGACAAGCAGCTAACGCGCTAAGACTAAGCCGAGTTCTCGCTCGGCTTAAATTTTAGTTACCAACGCATATATAAAAAAACCACCACATAAAAAATTACATATCATAACAGCACTACTAGCGGCATCTTTTGCGCATTTTGCTAAAGGATGGATGTTTGGACTTGCAAGATCAACTACTCGTTCGATGGCTGAGTTTAAACACTCGCATACCAAAACCAAGGTCATTGAAAAGATAATGGCTAAATTTAAAATCAAGTCAAATTTCCAATAAAAAAGACTTAATCCAAGTGCCGTAAATACGACAAGCTCTAAGCGAAAGCTACTTTCGTTTGCGTAAATATCTTTAAATCCATCTATAGCATAGCTCCAGTTTTTAAAAAATTTATATTTTGGTTGATTTCTCATGCCAGGCCTCTTGTTTTATAAATAAATAAAACACAATAATACTATAAAATAAATTAAGCCCGCCGCCTGATAAGCGTTAAAAGCTAAAATTTTTTGCTATACTTCTTTTAAAAAGGATAAAATTTGAAACTTATTAGTTGGAATGTAAACGGACTTCGTGCCGTAACTGCAAAGGACGGTTTTTCGTGGCTTAACGAGCATGATCCTGATTTTCTAGGGCTTCAAGAGGTTAAGGTAAAAGAGACTGATGTACCAAAAGAGATATATGCCTTAGGCTTTAATGAGATAAATATAAACTCTGCCCAGCGTGCCGGATACTCGGGCGTGATGAGTATGTCCAAATTTGATACAAGCACTTTTAAGTCGCAATTTTTCGAAGATAGTGAGGGGCGAGTTTTGGAACATCGCCTCGGTAATTTAGTGATCTTTAATATTTACTTTCCAAACGGGCAAAAAGATGAAATCCGCCTTGCTTATAAAATGGACTTTTATAGCAAATTTTTAAAGTATATAAACGAGCTTACGGCGGCCGGATATGATGTGATATTTTTTGGCGATGTTAATACCGCACACAAAGAGATAGATCTTAAAAATCCAAAGTCAAATTCCAAAACCTCTGGCTTTTTACCTATAGAAAGAGCTTGGATAGATGAGGTTATAAAAAGCGGCTTTATCGACACTTATCGACAAATTCATGGCGATAAAGAAGGGGCTTATTCGTGGTGGAGTTATAGATTTAACGCAAGAGCTAAAAATGTCGGTTGGAGGATTGATTATTTCTTTATTTCACAAAGCCTTAAAGATAGACTAAAAGACGCTTTTATATTAAGTGATATAGTAGGCAGCGACCACTGCCCAGTTGGCATCGAGATACAAATGTAAGGTTTTAGCTACGAGCATGGACTTATTAAAAGTTAAATCCATGATCAAGTAAGTGTGTTATCAAAATTTCACAGCCTAGAAAAATAAGTATCGCTCCGCCTAGCACCAGAGCTTTTGAGTGTAGATACGAGCCTATAAATTTTCCAATATAGCAAGCTATGATACAAAGCGCAAAGCAAAATATCCCGATGATAAGACAGGCACTTAAGATGTTGGTTTGTTCAAAACTAAAAGTTACACCAACGGCTAGTGCGTCTATACTGGTTGCTATGGCACCTAAAAGTAGCTCTTTTAGGCTAAGTTTTTCTAAATTTTCATCGCACTCTTCACGGCTTTCTTTTATCATTTTTATGCCTAAAAACAGCAAAATTCCAAATGCTATAAAGTGATCTATGCCGGCGATAAAAGAGACGAAACTAAGCCCTAAAGTAAATCCTATCAAAGGCATTAATGCCTGAAATACTCCAAATACCGCAGAAATTCTAAGTATATGAGAAATGGATATTTGCGGGTTTTTGGCGCCGTTAATGATAGAAAGGGCAACAGCGTCCATAGCAAGGGCAATGGCTAGAAGAAATATCATTTTACACCTCTAAATTTAAAAGGGCTTATTGTATCTTAAAAAGCTTTTGGGTAAAATTAAAAATTTTAACAAGGACACAAATGAAAAGCAAACTTATACTCGCGCTTTGCGTTGCGCTAAACCTTAATGCGTTTGATATAACAAATGTCTTAAAACAAGGCGGAGAGATACTAAATAATTCAAATTCACAAGACTATAAAAGCCTTTTAAATGTAGCGATCTCAAAAGCTGTAGATGAGCTAAAGGGCGGTTTTATAAATAACGCTACAGCCAAGATCGACCTACCTCCGACTCTTAAAACGGCTGCAAATTTAGCTAAAAGCGTTGGCGGAGAAAAGTGGGCTAAAGATATGCAAACGAGCATAAACGAAGCCGCCACTCAAGCCGTCGCAGGTGCGGCACAGATTTTTACGGATAGTATCAAAAACATGAGCCAAGATGATGTTAAAACGCTTATACAAGGCGGAGATGACGCCATGACAGCCTATCTTGAAAAGAGCTCAAGCGCCAAATTAGAAAAAGTTTTTACTCCTATTATCGAAAAAATAATGAGTCAAAACAGCTTTGCAAACGCGTATAACGGACTAAATTCCTTCATCTCAAATACGGCTTCAAATTCTCAAACCGCAAAGGAGCTAAAAAGCTTAGCCTCAAATTTAGGAGCCGATAAATACATACCGCAAGATGGCGAAAATTTAAACGAATACATCAGCAAAAAGACGCTTGAGGGCTTGTTTGCAGTTATGCGCGAAAAAGAGAGCGCACTTAGAGCCAACCCATTAAACGGGGGTAAAAAGCTACTTGATGGACTACTAAAATAAATTAAAGGCAAAATTTGACTACCGCAAGCGCAATAAAAGCAGATAGAAGAAAGGAATTTTACGCCGATTTTACCCTTGTTATCGTGGGTATCGTGTGGGGAGTTACCTTTTTGCCAATGGCAAAGGCTCTTGATACAAACGGCGTTTTTACTATACTTTTTTGGCGATTTCTTATCGCATTTGCGTTACTTTCGCTTATATCATTAAAATTTATAAAGAGGATCGATCCAAAAAGCATAAAATACGGCGCGATAGTGGGTGTGTTTTTATTTGCGGGATTTGCCCTGCAAACCTTTGCTCTTAAATACACTCTAAGCTCCACAGTTGCCTTTATAACGGGGCTTATCGTCATATTTGTTCCGTTTTTGATGTTTGTATTTTTTAGAACCAAAATTCGAGCCTACACATATATAGGAGCTAGTTTGGCTACGGTTGGGCTTTATATGCTTTGTGACGGTGAGCTTGGATTTGGACTTGGTGAGCTTTTAAGTTTGTTTTGTGCTTTTGCTTATGCGTTTGAAATCATGCTTGCCGGATATTTTGTTAAAAAATGCGAAATTTTTGTCATGGTTGCGACGGAATTTTTAGTAGTTTGCGCCCTATCTTTGATATGCGCCGTAATTTTTGAAGATACGCCTGTGCCCGTGCTTGATAGAGAATTTGTCGTTGCTGTCGGAGTAACGGCTACTTTGGCTACGGTTTTTGCATTTTTTGCACAAAATATAGCACAACGCTATACAACACCCGTTAAAACCGTGCTTATCTTAACTCTTGAGCCGGTTGTGGCAGGCTTTGTGGGGTATTTTTTCGGTGCGGAAATTTTAAGTTCATGGCAAATTTTAGGTGCATTTGTCATACTTGTGGGTATTTTAGCTAGCGAACTTGGTTCATACATAACTCCAAAGATAAGACGCAAAAGAGGCTTTGATGAGTAGTTAAATTTGATAAATTTTATGTAAAGTTCGTCTTTATGGGCTTTTCATGCACTTGGTTAAAATATTTTAAAGCATAATTAAATTATCATTTCACCTTTACAAAAATGTGATTTTAGTGAGATTAGGAGGAGATATGCTTAGAAATTTATCTACAAAAGAGACTTACGCGGACCTTGCTCTTATTGCTACGGCTATTGTTTGGGGTGCGACGTTTTTACCTATGGCTACCGCCACGCAGACAAATGGTGTTTTCACGCTACTTTTTTGGCGCTTTTTGATAGCTTGTTTTATCATGGCGTTTATAGCCTTTAAATTTGATAAGAAATTTGACATAAATAGCATTAAATACGGACTTATCCTTGGCGTGATACTATTTTTTGGATTTGCCTCACAAACCTTTGCTTTTAAATTTGCCCAAAGTGCAAATGTAGCGTTTATTAGCGGACTAAACGTAGTCATCGTTCCATTTGTGGTTTATGCTTTTTTTCGCGAAAGGATAAGCATATATGCCTATATCGGCGTTGCTTTAGGATGTATAGGGCTTTACTTTTTGAGCGATCCTAGTGTTAGCTTTGGCAAGGGAGAGGCTTTAAGTATAGTTTGTGCGTTTGCCTGGGCTTTTCACATCGTATTTACTAGCTTTTATGCTAAAAAATGCGAACTATTTACTCTTCTTGCGACACAGTTTGGCGTCATCATCGTGTTAAGTGCGATTTTTGCATTTGCTTTTGAAGATGGTATAACGCCGAATTTAGACTATGCTTTTTACAAAGCGATGGTGATATCTATCTTGTTTGCAACCATTTTTGGCTTCATCATGCAAGCAACCATGCTAAAGCTAACGACACCTGTAAAGGCCGCTCTTATCTTTACACTTGAGCCTGTTTCTGCGGGAGTTTTGGGGTATTTTGCGGGTGGAGAGATGTTTGGTGTGTGGCAAATTTTGGGTGCGCTTATCATACTTGCAGGAATTTTAATCAGCGAGATAGGAACTATTTTACAAAAAAACTCTTGCGCTAAGACGCAAGCCGTGCACGTGTAATGGATTTATTGTTAAAATATTGTTTTTTAGATATAATCCAAACTTATGTTCAAATTAAACAAATAGGAGGAAACCGATGAAAAGAGGTTTTACTATGATCGAGTTGATCTTCGTGATCGTTATACTTGGTATATTGGCTGCGGTAGCGGTGCCAAGACTTGCTGCGACTAGAGATGATGCCGAAGTGGCAAAAAGCTTAAATGAAATTTCAATGGCTGTTGGCGATATCACACAGTATTATGTAGCTAGAGGTGCTATAAGCACAAATATATCTGACATGACAAACGTGCGTTTAACAGGTGCTTTTACTAACGATAATAATGTTCCAGGCGGCTCTGTTACTTATGATACAAGAAACGCATCTGGCACCAATTCAGCTTGTGTAACAATAGCGATAGAGGCCGTAACTGAAACAATCGCCGCAACTACTCCTGGTGGTCAGTCTACTACAAGAACTACAGGTTATGCCCTAACCTTAGCTCCTGTTACTGGTAATACAGGAACAATATGTCAAGCTATCCGTAATGCGGAGTCTTTCCAAAGGCTTGCTCATAATCAAAACAATAACGGAGCATATGATACTTCAACTAAAAAACAACACATGATAACCGGTGCAGGTGTAAAATTCTAATCCAAGCCCCTTTTGGGGCTTTCTTCTACTATTTTTCTATCCTCTAAAGCGTCTAAAAAATATACTAAATACAAAAAAACAAACCGAAGCCACAAGTATAATACTAGCTCCGCTAGTTAAATTTAACCAAAAGCTCAAAAATAGCCCTACAACGCAAAATACAGCCGAAAAGAGTGCGGAGATAAGCATCATAGAGCTAAGTCTGCTAGCAAGACCTTGCGCTATATAAGGCGGTATAGTAAGAAGAGCGATAACAAGTATAAGACCTACTACTCGTATGGTGGCTACCACGCAAAGTGCAGTCATGCAAACTAGGATATAGTAAAAAAGCTTTGTATTTACTCCGCGCAAGCTTGCAAATTCGCTATCAAAACTAACCGCCACAAACTGACGGTAAAAAAGAACGATAACGGCGGTAAAAACCACACAGATAACACTCATAAAGTAAATATCCGTATCACTTACGGCTAGTATCGAGCCAAAAAGATAACTCATCAAATCAGAGCTATATCCAGGAGTAAGGTCTATAAATATAATGCCTATCGCCATGCCAAATGCCCATATAGCCCCTATGACGGAGTCGATACGAGCCTTGTCGTTTAGAGTGATGGTTGCGATTATGAGAGCAAGTAAGAGTGAGAAAGCCCCTGCTCCTAAAAGCGGTTCAAGCGAGAAGAAAAACGCTATGCCTATACCGCCATACGCTCCATGAGCTATGCCTCCTGCGATAAAAGTCATGCGATTTATCACGATAAGAGAGCCGATAAGACCACATATAATACTTACTAAAATTCCAGCCATCAAAGCATTTTGCATAAAATTTAAATTTAATACCTCAAGCATGAAAACCGCCTAAAATTTTATTTTCTGCAGGAGTGAATTTAATAGCGCTTGCATGTAGTGGGTCTTTGCATTCGCACTCACCAAGTGCTATCTCAACATCGCAAAAATGGCTATGAGAGCTGCTTAGGTGGTTTATAAATTCTTGTTTTTTAGCGCTTTTATCGATGTCGTGGATATATAAATTTTTACTTACGTAAGCGACTTTTGTGGCAAAATTTAGCGTGATATTTAGGTCGTGGCTGATCAAAACTATGCCGGTTCCTTGGGAGTTTATGTTTTTTAATATATTATAAATTTCAGTTTGCCCTTTTGTATCGATACTTGCGGTCGGTTCGTCAAGCATTAAAATTTTAGCATTTGCGCAAAGCGCTCGCGCTATATAAGCACGTTGCCTTTGTCCCCCGCTAAGCTCTCCGATACGGCGATAGGCGAAGTCTTGCATGCCAACTTTTGCAAGGGCTTGCATGGCACTTTCTTTTTGGGCTTTTGTGTAAAAACCAAAAATTTTTTTATCGATAAGCCCCATCAAAACGACCTCTATAACACGCATCGGGAAATTCGGGTTGGATATTAAATTTTGTGGAACATAGCCGATAAGCTTGCTTACTTCATGCGGAGCTTTGCCAAAGAGCTTTATCTCGCCGCTTTGAGGCCTTAAAAGCCCTAGCATGAGTTTAAGCAGGGTGCTTTTACCTCCTCCGTTTGGCCCGATGATAGCTAAAAAGTCGTTACTGTTGTAGGTTAGGTTGATATTTTCAAGGACAACTTGATCGTCGTAGTTGAAATTTAAATTTGAAATTTCTATCGTATAGCTCAAAATACACTCACTTGTAACACCGATGTAAAAAGCATAAAAAGCCCAAGACTAAACATAAACAAAAGCGCGATGAGTTCTGGATAAATTTTAAATTTTTCCAGCTTTTTAAACGCACCTTTGTTTACGGTCGCTCCAAAAACTGCCGCTATAAATATCACCGCACTCATGCCAAGAGCCATGAAAACCCCGCTTAAAAACCCTAGAAGATAGCTTCCAAGCTCATAAGCTAGGATAAAAACAAGTATAGTCCCAGGGCAAGGAACTAGCGCAACCGCCGCCGAGATCAGCCACTCTTCGTAGGATTTTTTATCATCTTTTGCTAACGCACTGCAGACATGGCAACCGCAACCCGGCTTATGTGGACTAAATTTATAGTCGTGAGCATTTTTGCTTTTGGTGTAAAATTTGAGTTTATTATATATCATATAAAGTGAAATAGCAATGATAATAATCGCCGAAGCTATCGTAGTAAGTCGTGCGGCATCTTTGGTATATGTCGGGCTTATTTGCGAGATGCTAAAAAACATTATAAATACAAACAAAAACGCCCCAAGAACATGCATGAAGCCGATCTTTAAAGAAAATATCGCCGCTTTTGTGTAGCTACCGCCGGTTGCAGCAAAATACGAACTTGTCAGCATTTTGCCGTGTCCTGCTCCAGCCGCATGTAAAAAGCCGTAAACAAACGAGCAAAACAGCATAAAAAATAACCCCGCGTTTGTGCGTGTTTCGTTGTTGTTTTTGATAAGCTCTTTAAGTCTATCAAGATAGCTTAGTCCCGCTTTTGCGATGAAGTTAAATTTCTCTTCGTCTATACGGTCGATCTCTTCGTGTTCGTTTTGGTTTGTTACTATGGATTTTAAGGTCGGCTTGTCGTTGTGCGCTTTTGCCTCGTGTTTATTTGAGAGAGTGTAAAATGCGATGTTTGAATTTAGGTTGGGTATAACCCAAAAGCCGTCATTTATCTCGTAAGCATCGCTATCTATAAATTTAAAATGAAAATACTCCTCTTTATCTAGTATCTCAACAGATAGCACAAATCCCTCTTTAAGCGGTAGTTCACTCTTAAAAGATAGGTCAAATTTTAGCCTTCCTTCATCAAAATAAAGCTCATAATCTTTCAAATAAAGCTCAAATTTAACGGCATCAGTATCTTTTTCGTAGTATTCGACGTTTGTGAGATAGTGTCTTGGAACTAGATAGTCAAGTAAAAGCAGTCTTATCTCTCTTATCTCTTTTTCGTCGATAATTTTGTCGGAGTTTATATCAAAATTTTGTCTCATCAGCTCGGAGAAATTTTCAGAAAAACTCCATGTAAAATTTACGCCTGTGATATTTGTCGAGTTTGTATCAAATTTTGTGCTAACATGCGCAGTCGGCGAGTAAAGGGAGCAAAGAGCGCACCCAAATGCGTTAATGCTAAAAAGTATAAGCACTAAGATGCGCGTCATCATTTATAGACTTTTGGCTAAAATTTCAGCCGTTTTTTTCATCTCTTCTTCCCATTCAAGCGGTAGTTGATCGATAGAAACGACATTAGCGTTTATTTGACTTGCTATAAGCTTTGCGGCTTTTTGCGAAAATTGTGGCGCAACAAAGATAACTTTTACGTTATGCTCTTTTGCTTTCTCGATAAGTTCTGCGATCTGAGCCGGCTTTGGCTCCTTGCCCTCGATCTCTATGGCGATTTGCTCTAGGTCATATCGGTGTGCAAAGTATCCCCAAGATGGATGATAGACTATAAATTTACGGTTTTTCGTATCTTTTAAAAGGTCTGAAATTTCCTTATCAAGCGCGTCTAGCTTAGCTTGAAATTTGGCTAAATTTTGCTCGTAAAGCTCTTTGTTTTGCGGGAAAGTTTCCATTAGAACTTTTGCGATATTGCTAGCTTGCGCCTTTACAAGCACGGGATCAAGCCAGATATGCGGGTCAAGTCCGCCGTGATCGTGGTCGCAGTGTGGACCATGTTCGTGATGATGCTCATGCTCGTTTGCCATGGAGATCTTTTTGATGCCTTCATCGGTGTGGGCTATCTTTAAATTTTTAAATGTTTTAGTAAATCTTTTTAACCAAACTTCTTCAAATTCCGTTCCGACGGCAAAATAAATTTCGCTTTTTTCAAGCTCTTGCATCTGCTTTGGTTTTGGCTCGTAAGTGTGCGGATCGGCTCCTTTGCCAACCATGACATTTACTGTAACGGTATCTTGAGCGATTTGTTCGATGAAGTATTTTGTAGGTAAAATACTTGCCGTAACTATCGGTTTTGCAAACAGTGCGATTGCACTTAACATTAAGAAAGTGAAAATCTTTTTCATGTCATCTCCTAAAAAATAATTCACAAAGTCTAGCAAAATGCAACTAAGTTGCAACTTAAATGCCAAAATAGCGCGAATTTTATCCTAACTTTTGAAATTTATATTAAATTTACTCTTTTTGGCGTAATATGAAAGTAAAATTTAAAAGGCTAATCGTGCAAGCAGAAAATATTTTACAAGAACACGGAGTAAAACCGACCGCTCTTCGCGCTAGGATAGTAGAAATTTTAAAAACAAGCCAAACTCCGCTTAGCTATGATGAGATACTACAAAATTTAGACGCAAATAAAACCACTTTTTATCGCAGTATGCAACTTTTTGAAGAGCACGGGCTTATAATTAGAACTGAAAATAACCACAAAAGCTATTATGAATTAGCAGACGGTGCGAAAGCGTATTTTATATGCGATATTTGCCACAAAGTAACAAATATCGAAGTGCCTATGCCAAAAGAGGCAAGAGTGGTAAAAAGCGCCGTTATAAAGGGGATTTGTGGTGAGTGTGAGGCTTAATCACTCATAAAGTTTTAAAATCTCTTGCGGTATGGCTTTTGGACGGCTCTTTTGCGGGTCAAAATAAACAAAACAAGTCTTTGCCGTAGCAAAAATTTCGCCGTCTTTTTTAAATTCGAAAAATCTAACCGAACTTGCACGCTTTAAAGCCTGTGTCCAGGTATAAATTTCTATCTTATCGCCAAGCTTGACGGGAGCGATATATGAGGCCTCGTTTGTTGTGATAAGCCAAACCCCGTTTCGCTCTTTTTGCGCCTCTATCGTATCGCCGACCGTGTTTGAGTGTGCAAAAGCCGCCTCTTGCATAAGTATGAAATAATACGTGTTGTTCATGTGTCCGTGCATGTCGATGGCTTGCGGGGGAACTGTGGTTTTATATATAAATTCTTTCATTTTGTCGCCCTTTTTTGCTAAAATTATATCAAAAATTTGGAGTATGACATGAAAAACATGTGGGATAAAAAAGCGAATAATTATCAACGATATAATGGGAAACTCGGTGAATTTCAAGCTAAATTTTTTGAAGTTTTGCATAATTACGGTATAAATTTTACAGATAAAACACTTGTTGATATAGGTTGCGGAACGGGAGTTTATACGCTTTATCTAGCTACAAAATGTGCTCACGTAACAGGGGTTGATAACTCACGGGGTATGCTTGAAATTTTAAGAGAGGATGCGGATAAATTTGACATCAAAAACCTTAGCCTCATTTGTAAGCCTTGGAGTGAGTTTAAAAGTGATAAGATCTATGACATCGCATTTTGCACGATGAGTCCTGCGATACAAAGCGAGGCTGATTTTGCCAAATTTAACACCCTTGGTAATGAAAAAATTTATCTTGGTTGGGCAAAACCTAGAAGCTCTGATCTGCTTGAGCCGTTTTTTGAAAAATATGGAAGAAAAACCACGAATTTTATAGTTGCAAATAAGCTTAAGGCATGGCTTGAAGCACAAAATATAAAATTTAAACATGAAATTTTAAGTGAAACCAGAGTTGTAACTAGAAAATTTGATCAAGCTTTTGAAAATATCTGCTGGCATCTTGAGATAAATGAACTTGCGTATGATAAAAACGAAGTTTACGTTATGCTTGAAAAAATGTGCAAAAACGGTGAAATAAATGAAAAAATCGACTCTTTAATGAGTGTTTTTGTATTTTAAAGGTATAATGGCGGCTAACTTTTTGGAGAAAGCATGAGAAAAATTTTTTTACTAATGTTTTTTATGGTGTCTATTTTTGCAGATAGCCTATCATTTTCGCCACTTGTAAAAGTAGAATACGACAAAGAAAAAGCCATGCTTGGCAAAAAGTTATTTTTCGACAAGCGCATAAGCAGAAGCGGAACTCTGTCTTGCGAAAGTTGCCATAACCTCTACTGGGATCTAAGCGGCACGAGTAGGGAGCGTCCGCAAAAAGGCATGCTAAATCCTATAAGCGTTTTAAACGCAGCCTTTACTTATATATTTTACAGTGACGGACGAAAGCGAGATATATACGATCAAGTCGTTGAGTCTATCACTTCAAGATCAGAACTAAATTCAGATGAAGACCAGATAATGGATGTCTTAGACTCTATACCGGAGTATAGAATTTTATTTAGAAAAGTCTATAAAGATGATATAAAATTTAAATACATCGTAGACTCAATAGTCGAATTTGAAAAATCCGTCTCAAGTGTAAATTCAAGATTTGATAAATATCTGTTAGGTGATAGCAGGGCGCTTAATAGCGAAGAAAAACGGGGATTTGAGCTTTTTCAAAAGATAGGTTGCATGGCATGCCATAACGGTAAAAATTTAGGTTCAAATTTACTTCAGGATACGGATTTTCATAAACATGCTAACTCGCGTGTCATAAACGCGGATGAAAAATCAAACAAAAGACTTCATAAAGTGCCTTCTCTAAGAAATATCGCTAGAACCGCTCCGTATCTATATGACGGAAGTATAGAAGATCTGCGTGATGTTATAAGGATGGTAAGCCATCATCAACTACAATACACGATAAACAAGGAAGAGTTAGATAGTATATATAGCTTTTTGTTATCGTTGGATGGGGAAGTCCCAAGGATAATCAATGACTCCGCATCTAATTAAATTTTTAACATCTTTAATAACAATAATATTTTTAATATGCTCGTTTAACCTATATAAACTAAACCAAGTTTCTGTTGTAAATGATAAAATAAGCTCTGAAATTTTAAATTTAAAGCTTATAAATAAAGACATAGACAATGGCTTGGAGCATAATATCTTCTCGTCAAGTCTGGATAAACTAAACGACGATATCAAGAAATTTAGCACCGCACTTACAGCACTAAAAGAGATAAATACAAAAACTCTTTCAAAAGGTTTTTATGATCTTTCGGCAAAGATAGAGGGGCTTGATGAGCTTTATTTGCAAAAACAACTTTTGATAGATAAGTCAAACTATATCAGCTCAAGCATAATGTCTTTTATCTATATCGGCGAGCATGAGGCTAAAAAATACGAACTTCAAGACTTTGACTCATTGTTTTTAAAACTAAGAAGTATAATCGCATTTAATGCCGAAAAGCCAAAGTCGATAGAGGCTGATATTGATCTATTTTTTAGCATGTTCCCAAAAGATCAAAACATACTCAAAATGATAAATAGTGCCAAATACGCACTTAACCTATCTTACGAACTAGATGAAATTTTAAATAAAAACAATGAGCTAAAGCTAAATAAATTTATAGATGATTTTGAAAAAGAGCATATCGAGTGGAGACAAAGCTCGCTAGAGCGCTTTGAAAGACTTCAGGTTGTTACGTTTATAATGTTTTTTATCCTTTTGGGATTTATCATACGTCAATTAAGGCGTATCGAAAACGACGAAAGAAGTATAAGAATTTTAAAAACAACTATCGATAACGATCACAGCTCTATCGTTCATACCGACCATAACAACCGCATACTTTACGTAAATAAAACATTTGAAGATACGACCGGTTATGCCTTTAAAGAGGTTAAAGGCAAGGATCCAAATTTACTAAAATCATACATGCACACACCAGAAATTTACGACTCGATTAAAAATTCGGTCACAAAGGCACTTCCTTGGGAGACCGAAGAGCTGATAAGCAGATGTAAAGACGGTTCGCTTGTGTATGAAAAGGCTAAATTTATACCGTTTTTCTTTAAGTCTAAGCTCGAAGGTTTTATTGCTATAAAGCTTGATAGAACGCGTGAAACTAGAGTCTTAAATGAACTTACGATAAAAAATGAGCAGGTAAAGGCACAGTCTGTCGTGGATAAATTAACAGGCTTTGGTAACTATTTCGCACTAACGGAAAAACTAGAAGCAGGTAAAGACGGAATGCTCGTTTGCATCAGCGTTAGAAACTTTAAAATGCTGAGGTTTTTTTACCAAACAAAGATCATAGACGCAATGCTTAAAGCTCTTGCTAACACGCTTAAGCTTTGCGTTGATACTTCCGAGATAAACGCAGAGTTGTTCCGCTTTCAAGATGATGCGTTTTATATTTGGTACTACGGCGATACTATTGTTAGAGATATCGAGCTTATAAAGGATTATTTTGATTTTAACAAGATTGATGTCGTAGTAGACGGCAAAACCGAAACCTTGCCAGGACCAAAAATCGTCATAGGTGTTTCGCTCGCCGCCGATACGGTGCAGACAAACCGCTTGATGCAAGCCGTGCTAGCCAACCAACAAGCGCTTAATCTAGGAACTGATGTTTATTACTATCAAGAAAACGACGCGATCGAGATACAATACTATAAAAACCAGTTGATAACTCAACTTATCGAGTATGCACTCGAAAATAACATGGTTATAGTAGAGTGTCAAGGCATATATGATATATCGCAAGATGAAAAAGAGCCGAAATTTTATGAAGTCTTGGTTCGTATAGTGGATCAAAGCGGCAAAATTCGCTATCCGGGAGAGTTTTTGGAAGTTGCTATGCAGACGCAACTTTATGTGCAAATCACAAAAAAAGTTATACTCCACGCATTTTCGCTTGTCGAGCGCTACCCGGAGTATACGTTCTCCGTGAATTTATCAAGCTCGGATATCGCCGATGTATCAGTGCGCGAGCTACTTGAAGAGAAGTTAAAACTTTGCTCTAACCCTAGCCACATTTGCTTTGAGATGCTTGAGAGTGAAGAGATGAGCGACTATGCGACGGTAAATTTATTTATCAAGCACGCAAAAAGCTATGGTTGTAAAATTTCTATCGACGACTTTGGTTCAGGATACTCAAACTACTACCGAATTTTAGAGCTTGATATAGATAATATCAAAATCGACGGCTCTATCATCAAAAAACTTCCGTTTGATCAAAATGCAAGGGTTTTGGTCGAAACTATCGTGAGCTTTGCAAGCAAACAAGGCTATAAAATAGTAGCTGAATTTGTAAGCACGCCTGAAATTTTAGAACAAGTTAAATTTTTTGGCATCAAGTATGGACAGGGATTTTTCTTAGGAAAACCAAAGCCTATGGACTTTTAATTGAGATAAAGTTTTATAAAGATATTTAAAATTTGGAAGTAAAGTTAAGAAGTGGTGACCCATACGAGACTCGAACTCGTGTTACCGCCGTGAAAGGGCGATGTCCTAACCGCTAGACGAATGGGCCATCCGTCGGTTTGAAGTTGGGATTATATATCAAATTTACTTAAAATAAAATAAAAGGATTATTTTTGAATAAAATTTATTTAAAATTTCTATTTTTGTCTATTTTTTGCACCGTCTTTTTTGGCTGTGCTACCTTAAATCCGCAAAGATCGGACGCATTGCAAGTTACCATAATCTCACCCATGTTGAAGATAAATGACACAGGATTTTTGCATGCATATAAAAATAGCTTAAATTTGCAAATTTATAGTCTTGGAGTTAATAGCGCAAACATCAAAATAAACTCTCAAATTTGTGTAAATCGTGCTTGCTATGATAAGTTGGAATTTAATAGAAAATTCTTTTTGCAAGAGCATTATGAAAATTTTCTTAGTGATATCTTGCAAAAAAAGCATATTTATAATTCCAAAGGTGTAATACAGACTTCATGTGGATTTGACCAAAATATAAGCAATAATTCAATAAAATATGAAGTTTGTGACAACTATGTTAAATTTATAGATACACAAAATAAGGTAAAAATCATAATCAAAGAGTTAAAATGAGATATATCGGAGCGCATGTCAGCAGTAGCGGAGGAGTTGAAAATGCGCCTTTAAATGCAGCAAAGATCGGTGCAAACGCTTTTGCACTTTTTGTTAAAAATCAGCGCCAATGGAGTGCAAAACCACTTGAAGACAAAAGCATAAAAGCCTTTAAGCAAAATTGTATCGACGCCGGAATTTTACCCAAGCACATCCTACCTCACGATAGCTACCTTATAAATTTAGGTCATTTTGATGATACAAAAAGAGAGCAGAGTTTTAATGCCTTCATGGACGAGATCGAACGTGTCGAGCAACTTGGCCTTGAGCTTTTAAATTTTCATCCAGGCTCTCATCTAAAAGAGATAAGTGAAAACGAGTGCTTAAGTCTTATCGCAGAGTGTATGAATGAGGCTATAAGACGCAGTAAAAATGTCAAACTTGTCATAGAAAACACCGCCGGTCAGGGTTCAAATTTGGGTTATAAATTTGAACATTTGGCGTTTTTGATAGAGCGTATAAATGATAAAAGCAGGGTTGGGGTTTGTCTTGATACCTGTCACACATTTGCCGCAGGCTATGATCTAAGAACGCCCGAGGCATATAAAAAAACAATGGATGAGTTTGATAATATCGTTGGATATGATTTTTTATCAGCCATGCATTTAAACGACTCTAAATTTGACCTTGCGTGCAAAAAAGACCGCCATGAAAGCCTTGGAAAGGGCTTTTTAGGCATGAGCGCTTTTGATAATATCATAAATGATGAGCGCATAGAGGATATTCCGCTTATTCTTGAAACTATTGATGAGAGTATTTGGAAAGACGAGATAGAAATTTTAAGAAATTTACAAAAGGATAGAAATGTTTAAAAAAGGTGCGTTAGGCGTTGTTCTAGCTAGTACTTTGCTTTACGGCGGAGCATATAAAATTCCCGAGCAAAGTTCTGACTCACTTGGCCTTTTAGCTAGTAACGTTGCGATGAGTTTTGGTGCGGATGCCGCGTATTTTAACCCGGCAAATATGATGTTTTTAGACCCTAGACATAATTTTGAAAACACGGTTGGCTGGTTTCATACCGGCGAAGTAGGGCTTAATACAAACGATGGAAAATCATATCGCTCAAGAAATTTTGACTCTCTTGCAACCACTTTTAACTTCGTATCGCCGGAATATTATGAAAACTGGCGTTTTGGTTTAGCTCTTGCCGTTCCTGCGGCTCTTGGCATGGGCTGGGATGATCCTGCTACCGCATTTAGCGCGCATAGGTTTAAACTTCAAGTTGTTGAGCTAAATCCGACCGTTGCTCATCGTATAAATGATCAGTTAGCTGTTGCAGTGGGCTTAAGAGCTGTTTATAGTAAAGGCAGAGTAGCAAACGACTATGGTGCTCTTGGAAAAAGGGAGCTTACGGGCGATAGTATAGATGGTGGTTATAATGCCGCGATAACATATAGACCTATCCCGAATTTATCATTTGCCGCGACTTACCGCTCAAAAGTAGATCTTACTATAAACGGTGATGCCGACGGTAAATTTGCAAACCCTGCCGCAAATTATAATGGTTATGTAAAGGTGGAAATTCCACTGCCTGCGCAACTTGTTTTAGCTACGGCGTATAAACACGAAGACCTTACATTACTTCTAGCTCTTGAGAGGACTTATTGGTCAAGTTTTAAGGGTTATGACTTTAATTATCCCGACGGAGCCTATAAAAGTAATCCATTTTTTGCAAATTTAATGGACAGACCAAGCACAAGAAAGTATAGAGATACTAATACTTACCGCGTTGGCGTGGCTTATGACGCAACCGATAAAATAAGACTAATGTTTGGTTTTGCTCACGATCAAGATGTTGCAAAACCGCAAGAAACAGGACTTGAGCTGCCAAACACAACCTCAAGGGCGTATTCGTTTGGCATAAATTATAAAATATCAGATAACTGCGAGATAGCACTTGGCTATGTTTATCAAGATAGAAGCTCAAAAAATGTCGTAGGAGTGCCAACAGGTCTTGGAACTACGGATTCGGGTAAGATCGATAGAGCCGATGTTCAGATCGTAGGAACAAGTTTAAAATATAAATTCTAGGTGCAACCATGATGTATAAGTATCAAAATCTTTATAAAATTTTAATTGATGCCGCAAAGGATTATCCAAGAGCGGTGGCGATATTTGATGATAAGGATAAGCTAAGATACGGTGAGCTTAAAGCCTGTGTGGATAAAGTCGGAGCATATTTGCAAGCCGTAGGGATCGGTTTTGGAGATAGAGTAGCGATGTGTGTGAGCAACTCGCAAGAATTTATCATCTCGTATTTGGCTATCACTGCTATCGGTGCGGTTGCCGTGCCTATGAATACATTCTTAAAAAATGAAGAATTTAGCTATATTTTAAAAGATTGTGATGCTAAAATACTTATCGCTTCAAGTTCTTTAAGCAAAGAGCTTATCAAACTAAACGAGCTTGAAAGCCTTAAAAAGATAATTTGGATAGGCGAGATACCAAAGGCTCTGCAAAATACAAGCAGTTATGAGGGCATGGATGAGGAGCTTGGCGAGAGTGTATATCTTGATGTAAATCTCCATCCTAGCACAAGCCCTAGCCTTTACTCTAAAAGCACAAGAAATGTTAAATTTAACGATATGCTAGATCACAAATACCTCCTAAGTATACCAAGGTCCCCGACATTAAACGATATAGTCCATATCATCTACACTTCCGGAACTACTGGCAAGCCAAAGGGTGCGATGATAAATTATAGAAATATATTTTCAAATTTAGAGGGCGCCCATAGTCGTTTTGTCGTTAAGAAAAACGATAGATTTATTGTATTTTTACCGATGTTTCATAGCTTTACGCTAACAGCTACGATACTTTTACCTCTATATACCGGCGCATCTATGGTGCTTGTAAAGTCAGTTTTTCCGTTTTCAAATGTGCTTAAACAGACATTATTTAAAAGAGTTAGCGTGTTTTTGGGAATTCCTGCCATCTATACCGCCATCGGCAAGGCTAAAATCCCTTGGTATTTTCGCTGGTTTAACCGCATTCGTCTATTTGTTAGCGGAGCAGCTCCTCTTGCAAAACAAACTATCGACGACTTTAAGTTAAAATTCCCTCGCGCAACACTGGTTGAAGGATACGGTCTTAGCGAGTGTTCTCCGATAGTTGCGGCAAATTTATTTGATAAACAAAAGCCTATGAGCGTTGGTCTGCCGCTTGATGGGTATGAGGTAAAGATCGTAAATGACGAGATGATGGAGCTTCCTGTGGGCGAGATCGGCGAGATCATTGTTAGGGGTGATTGTGTTATGCAAGGATATCTTGGGTTGCCAACAGCAAATGATGAGACGATACTAAACGGCTGGTTGCGCACCGGAGATCTTGGTAAGGTTGATGACGAGGGCTTTATCTATATAGTCGATCGCAAAAAAGATCTTATCATATCAAAGGGTATAAATATCTATCCACGTGAGATCGAAGAGGTGCTTTATAAACTAGACGAAGTTGAGGCGGCAGCTGTTATAGGCGTTAGAGACACTCATGCAGATGAGGAAGTTGTGGCATTTATCCAGTTAAAAGATGGCATGGACCTTGATGAAAAAGCGGTTCGAGCGTATCTTAAAAAACACCTTGCGAATTTTAAAATACCTAAGAACATCTACTTTGCCGAAGAGCTTCCTAGAAATGCTACTGGCAAGGTGTTAAAACGCGTTTTAAAAGAGCAGATAAAGGATAAAATTTAGTGCAGTATTTGCTTGATTTTCTTAATTCCGACATTAAAAAAAGTAAAATTTATACTCTTATAAAGTGTAATATCGACGAAGCTAAAATTCTAAGACATTTAAGTAGAATTTATATAGACGGTATAGCTAGCATTAGCGTATATGACGTGCTTTGCGCTGTTTATACGTCTGAGAGTTTTAAACATCTCGAACATCTTAAAGATATAAAGTCACTACTGGATTATGGTTGGATAGCACAAAGTTATAGTATATTTAAAAGCTCGGAAAATATAACAAAAACAAATCACATAAATTTGCTATCTTTGCTTCACTGTGAAATTTCACTTTCGCCGTCGTTTTTAAAAATTTTACAAGATGGAAATATCAGCATAGAACTTCCAAGTCAAAGTGCGTATGAAGATCATTTAGAATATCTAAAAGATCAGTTCTTGCGTATAGAGCTTTATGCTAAAATTTCAATGTTTCAAAACGAAGCCAAAGATGCAAAAATCCGCATAAAACAGCAGATAGGCGAGCTTGAGATCCGTATAAAAGAGCGCATGGAACTTAGCAAAACACCTATAAAAATAGAGCAAATTTTTAAAGAAAATGCACTTGAACCAAAAGAACAGTTGATATTTTTAGCTCTTTTAAAAGAGGAGTATGCAGGGGATTTTGAAAACGGTCGCGACCTAAATACACTCATGAATCTCATAAGTGACAATGAATTTGAACGTATAAAAAACAGATCTTTGCTCGAAGAGGGCGCAAGGCTTATCGAAAACGGCTTGATAGAGTATGATGAGGTATTAAACGCCTTTGGCAATGTTAGTAGAAATTTCTTTATCAACGAAGAGATTTTGCAAAGCATAATGCACCCGCAAAGCGAAAAAGTAAGCAAAAAACTTAAGCTTGAAAGTCTTGTAAAAGAGCAAGAAATTTTTGAACTCATAGAGCCAAGCTCAAGCATAGACGATGTTGTGTTAAGTGACAATACCAAAGAGCTTCTTAATGCTATACTAAAACAACTTGATAAAAAAGTCCTTGCAAGGCTTTCTAGTTGGGGCATAAAAACTCGTCGCGGCATAGACGCTAAGATCGTATTTTACGGAGAGCCCGGCACCGGTAAAACCATGAGTGCGATGGGGCTTGCAAAAAGCCTTAAGAAGCAGATCTTAAGTTTTGACTGCTCTAAAATTTTAAGTAAATATGTTGGCGAAAGCGAACAAAATGTTAGAAAAATTTTTGACACATACAAAGAAATTTGCAAAAAAAGCAAGAGTGAGCCCGTGTTGCTTTTAAATGAGGCTGACCAGTTTTTAAGCGCACGTGTAGAAAGCGGTAGCGGAACCGAAAAAATGTATAACCAAATGCAAAATATATTTTTAGAGCAGATTGAGAGATTTGAAGGTGTTTTGATAGCTACGACAAATTTTTTGCAAAGCTTTGATAGTGCGTTTTCAAGAAGATTTGACTATAAGATAGAATTTAAAAAGCCTGATTTTAAAGCTAGACTTGCCATTTGGCGTAAAATTTTACCCGAAAATGCAAGCTTTGAAGAGAATTTTGATATAGAAAAATTAGCGGAGTTTAATTTAAGCGGCGCGCAAATCGTTCTAGTATTAAAAAACACAGCACTAAAAGTCGCAGCTAGAGATGATGGAATTTTTACCTTTAACGACTTTAAAACAACAATCGATCGTGAGCTAAGTTCGGCATTTGGCGAAGATAAAAAAGTAGGACTTTTATAGCCTTACTTTTATACTCTTTTGCCCATTATCAAAACATCGGCGATAAATTCTTGCATGTCGCAAACTTGTGGCAGTAGTCCAAATTTTTCAAAGCCAAATTTATTAAAAAGCGAGATGCTTGGTTTATTGTGAGCGAAGATAAGGGCTAAGATGGTTTTTATGCCAAGGCTTGGAGCGATATCAAGCATAAAAGCAAGTAGCTTTGAGCCAATTCCTGATTGCCTAGCATTTTTGTCAACATAAATGCTAATTTCCGCGGTTATATCATAGGCAGACCTCTTGTAAAAGTCGCTAAAGCTTCCCCACGCAACAACGCTGTTTTCAAGCTTTAGTACAAATATCGGACGAGTTTTAGAGTGCGCGTCAAACCACTCTTGGCGCGAAGCTATACTAACGGGAGTTAGGTCGGCAGTTGCATTTTTGGTGGCTATATTTTGGTTGTAAATTTCCGTTATCTTTGCCAAGTCATCTTGTGTTGCGTGCAAAATTTCCATATTTTTTCCTTTAACGGCAATTGTTTTTAGCCAAGTAAAATTTGTAAAAAGTCGAAATTTAAAGGCTTTTTAACTATTTATCTGTGCTAAAATTTCCTGTGTTTTTTCAAATTCAAAAGCCTCGTCAGAGTCTTGTTTTAAGAAATTTTCCATGTATTCTTTTTTAGATATAGCAAGGTCAAGCTCCTTGTCGCTACCTCTTTGATATGCGCCGATACGAAGCAGGACTTCATTTTCTTTTAGGAGTGAATAAAGACGTTTAAATTTCATGGCATTTTGACGATGTTCTTTGGTTATGACATCGCCCATGACGCGAGAGGCGGAGTTTTGGATATTTATTGGCGGATAAATTCCAAAGTCTGTTAGCTCGCGGCTAAGCACGATATGTCCGTCAAGTATCGAACGACTTTGATCGGCTATAGGGTCGCTCATATCATCGCCCTCAACTAGCACCGTAAAAAATGCCGTGATCGAGCCCTTGCCCTCCTCTTTGCCTGCGCGCTCCATGAGTTGAGGAAGTAGCGTAAGCGAGCTTGGTGGATATCCTTTTGAGGTCGGCGGTTCGCCAAGGCTTAGTCCGATCTCTCGTTGTGCCATGGCAAAACGGGTTACGCTATCCATGATAAAAAGCACATCGTTGCCTTGCTCTTTAAAATACTCAGCCACGCTCATTGCGCAAAATGCACCGTATTTTCGCATAAGTGAGCTATCATCGCTGGTTGCCACGACGATAACTGTTCCGCTTAGATCTCCACCTAGGTTTTTTTCTATAAATTCAGGCACTTCGCGTCCGCGCTCTCCGATAAGTGCTACTACTTTTATGGGCGCTTGAGTATTTTTTACTATCATACCCATTAGCGTGCTTTTGCCAACCCCAGAACCTGCAAAAATTCCAAGTTTTTGCCCTTTACCACATGTTAAAAGACCGTCTATACTCTTTATCCCAACACTAAAAGGTTCGTTTATAAGCCCTCGCTTCATAGCGTCTATAGGGGATTTCATTATGGGTGCAAATTCGCTCATATCAAGAGCTCCTTTGCCGTCTATGGGACGCATAAACGGATCTACTACGCGCCCAAGCAGTGCTTTGCCAACCGGGATATTCATACCCTGATCGCTGCCATAGACAAAGTCGCCTATCTTAAAACCCTCAACAAAACCAAACGGGCTGACGTAAGCCTCGCCGGTTTTTATCTGTGTAACCATGCCGATTTCGCTTTTGCTTTTATCTTTTGCAACGATACGGACGATATCTCCGATACTTGGGCGAAGTCCGGTTATTTGTATGGTTGTAGCAGTTATCTTTGTTATAACGCCAAAGGTGTTAGAAAGAGAGATATTGTCGTTTTTTAGCTTTGATTTTAGGCGTTCTAAGCTCAAAAGTGAGTTTCCCTTGGTGAGTTTATAAGCGAGAAAAATTCCCGTCTAGTGCCCTCGTTTTTGATAAAACATCCGCGAAGAGCCGACGTGGTAGTGGTTGAATTTATCTTTTGCACGCCCCTCATTTCAACACACATGTGTCTAGCCTCGACAACTACACCCACGCCTTTTGGCGCGATAACTTCCTCAAGAGCCTGAGCTATTTGCTCGGTCATTTGTTCTTGGATCTGAAGTCTTCTGGCATAGATATTTACCATGCGAGGAATTTTAGAAAGCCCCACAACCTTACCGTTTGGTATATATGCCACATGTACGCGGCCGATTATAGGAAGTAGGTGATGTTCGCAAAGGCTGTAAAATTCGATATTTCTAATAAGCACCATTTCATTGTTTGAACTTGTAAAAAGCGCATCGTTTAATACTGTTTTTGGGTCTTGTTCGTAGCCGCTGGTTAGAAATTTAAACGCCTTATAGACGCGTTCAGGGGTCTTAAGTAACCCCTCGCGATTTGTATCTTCTCCGATGATTTGTAGTATATTTTTTACTGAGTTTTCAAAACTTTCTTGCATAAAATTCTCCAAAATTTTTAAAAGATCATTTTATATAAAAACGCCTTTGTGATCTATAAAATTTAGTAATTTATACTATAAATAAGGAAAAATTTGATATATTTTAGACTAAATTTTTGTAAATAAAAGGAAATAAATGCAAATCGACTCAAAACAACTTGATAGCGTTAACGTAGAAGTAAACGCAAAAGTATCAAACGACGAAGTTAAAGCTAAGGTTGAAAAACTAGCTAAACAAGCGTCTAAAAGCATGAAAGTGGATGGTTTTAGAAAAGGACATGTTCCTACCGCTGTTGTATTAAAACGCTATGAAAAAGAACTAACAGGCGACGCTGAGCAAGAGATTTTAAGAGATATAGTAAATGAAGCAGTAAAGCAAGCTGGTAAAAAAGCAGACGATATCATCGGCGAGCCAAGTGTTTCTAAATTTGATAAAAACGACGATAGCCTTGATGTAGAGATGACTGTTTCTTTCAAACCAAATGTAGATGTAAGTGGATATGAGGAGCTTATACCTGATTTTGCAACTCCACGCGTGCTTAAAAAAGATATCGACGAGAAGAAAAACGAGCTTTTAAAGATGATGGCTCCACTTGAAAAAGTAGAAGCTGATAGAGAGCTTGCAAATGGGGATTTTGCTAAATTTGACTTTGAGGGCTTTGTTGACGGTGAAGCGTTTGACGGCGGTAAGGCCGAAGGCTACGTGCTTGAGATAGGTTCTGGTCAATTCATCCCTGGTTTTGAAGATGGCATGGTGGGTCTAAAAGTAGGACAAGAGCGCGATGTTGAGGTAAAATTCCCTGATAATTACGGTGCTGCTCATTTAGCCGGGAAACCTGCGGTGTTTAAAGTAAAACTACTTGAGATCCAAGAGCGCAAAGTGCCTGAAAATATAGATGAGCAAACACTAAAAGCTATAATGCCAAACGAGGAAAATCCAACCGAAGAGCTACTTGAAGAGCGTATAAAAGACCAAATTCGCCAAGAGAAAATTTTTAACCTTATAAGCGAAGAGTTAAAGCCTAAATTTGCAGAAGCGGTAGTTGAGAAATTCCATTTTGATATACCAAAAAATATCGTTGAGCAAGAGATAGATATGCAGTTTAGAAACGCATGGGCTGGTTTTAGCGAAGAAGAGATGAAAACATTTAGAGAAGATCGTGATGCAGTTGTTAAAAAGCGTGACGAATACCGCGAAGATGCTCAAAAAAGTGTTCGCTTGACATTTATTATTGATGAGCTAGCTCGTGTTAGAAATGTAAAAATCAGCGACCAAGAAGTTGTTCAAGCTGTGTATTTTGAAGCTTATAGAAGTGGACGTGATCCTAAACAACACCTTGAGATGTATAGAGCGCAAGGTATGCTTCCTGCTATAAAAATGTCAATGATCGAAGAGAAATTATTTAACGAAATGTTTAATAAAGAGGATAAAAAAGCCAAAAAAGAGAAGGCTGAGTAATGAGCTATTATGTTCCTGTCGTAGTTGAGAGAACAAGCAGGGGTGAGAGAAGTTATGACATCTACTCTCGCTTGTTAAAAGATAGGATCGTTATGCTAAGCGGAGAGATAGAAGACGGCATGGCTGCTTCTATCGTCGCTCAGCTTTTGTTTTTAGAAGCAGAAGATCCTGAAAAAGATATATACCTATATATAAATTCACCCGGTGGTGTTATAACTAGCGGATTTAGTATATATGATACGATGAACTATATAAAGCCTGACGTTTGCACGATTTGTATCGGTCAAGCAGCATCTATGGGTGCGTTTTTGTTAAGTTGCGGTGCTCCAGGAAAAAGATATGCTTTACCAAATTCACGTATAATGATACATCAGCCTTTAGGCGGTGCTAGAGGTCAGGCAACCGATATAGAAATTCACGCGCGTGAAATTTTACGCTTGAAAGAAATTTTAAACGATACTTTGGCTAAAAATACCGGTCAAAAGTTATCAAAAATAGCAAAAGATACCGAACGGGATCTTTTTATGAGCGCACAAGAAGCTAAAGATTATGGTCTTATCGATAAAATTTTGGAGAAAAGCTTTAAATAGGAAAAGGCTATGATAAAGATAGATAGTGCTCCCGCCCCTGAAAATAAAATGGCCATTAGAAGACCGGGGCTGAAAAAGAAAAACGATATAAACGAATTTTCAGAAAGCGTTTTGCGAGGATTAGCCGCCGATAATGTCCCCTCTATCCCAAGCAATTATCTTATATATTTTGAAAAGATGCTTGATGATCAGCCGGAAGAATTTAAAAAACATGTCGGCGAGGCTATACAGTCGCAACACGAAGGCGTAGCAAAAGATATCGAGAGTAACTTTCGCATAGAAAAAGAAGTTAGACAAAGTCTTATGCAGATAAAAGGCATGCTTCAGTCTATAGCTCTCATATATAAAAATTTAAACGTTATGAAAGGTATCATGCGTAGGCATGTCGATAGCCTTGATAATAACGTAAATTTACTTGCCGTCCAAAATGTCTTAAATGGCTTTAACTCCGATCTCTCAAAGTTAAACAACCTAATGGATAAGCATATTGAGGTTATAAAGGCTAACTACGAAGAGATCGGCAAGATGTTTAAAGTCATCGAAGAAAGATCGATACACGACATAGCCTATGATGTTTATAATAAAAAATTCTTTATATCAACGCTTCAAGATGAGATAGATGCGGTTAAAAGATACGGATATAACTCATCATTCTTATTTTTAAAGGTTAGGGACGAATTTTTAGGCCAAGTAAAAAGCCTAAAAGAGCAAAATAATATCTTTAAAACCATCGCTCAACTTTTGCTAAGAACATCAAGAAGAAGCGATATAGTGGCTCATTACGGAGATGGCTGTTTTGCTATGGTTATGAAATACACAGACGAAAACGGCGCAAAGCTTGCGTGTAGCAGGATAGCTTCTATGCTTTCAAATGTTCCTTGTAGGCTAGGTGATAGCGAGTATAAACTCGATGTTCAGATCGTGGCCAGCTTGCTTTCAAAAAACAAAACCATAGAAGAAACCGTATCAAGAGCATTAGATAAATTATACGAAAACAGCACAGATGAACAGCCTGTATTTTTAACTAACGAATCGGAGTAATTTTGATCTTAGAAATTTTATCTTATCCAAACAAAAAACTTTACGAAGTCTCTTCTGAAGTAGTTGAATTTGACGAGAAGTTACATGAGCTACTTGATGATATGTATGAAACCATGATAGCAAAAGAGGGTATAGGTCTAGCTGCTATACAAGTGGGCGTTGCAAAGCGTGTTTTGATCATAAATTTAGTAAATGAAGAGGGTATCCAGGATAAGACAGATCTGCTTGAAGTGATAAATCCCAAATTTGAGCTAAAGCAGGGCGAATGCGTCTATCAAGAGGGTTGTCTTAGCGTTCCTGGTTTTTACGAGGATGTAAAGAGAGCGGAATTTGTAAAAGTATCGTATCAAGATCGTTTTGGCAATGCTCAAAGCATCGAAGCCGACGGGCTTTTAGCGATCGCGCTTCAACACGAAAACGACCATCTTGAAGGTCATCTTTTTATCGAGAAAATAGGCTTTAATAAGCGAAAGAGATTTGATAAAGAATACAAAGAAGCGCAAAAAACTTCATCTACCAAAAATAAATCCGAGCGAAAAATTCGCCATCAAGATGACAAATAGCCTTAAAATATCTAAATTTTAGATATTAAATTTAAGGCGGACTTTGAAATTTACCAAGAAAGGAAGATGTTGAAATCTCTAAAATGCGCCGCATATAGCGACGGTCTAAAGATAATTGAAGTAGAATCAACATTTTCAAGAGGGCTTCCTGGATTTAGCATAGTGGGACTTGCGGGTGCTAGCATAAAAGAGAGTGCAGAGCGAGTTAAAGCCGCACTTCTTGCGTTAAATTTTAGCTTTCCCGCACAAAAAATCACCATAAATTTATCTCCGTCAGACCTTCCTAAGTCTGGCTCGCATTTTGACCTTGCCATCGCTCTTTTGATAGCCCTTCAAAAATCGCCAAATCTTGATAAAATTTTTGTTTTTGGAGAACTTGGACTTGACGGAAGTATTAAAAGTACCGCAAATTTATTTTCCATTTTATTGTTTTTAAGTACAAGCGTTAGCAGGGCAAAAGTGCTTGTGCCACACGAGATAGCGCAAAAAGCCTCAATGATACCAAATCTTGAAATTTACGGCGTATCAAATTTAAAAGAAGCTATAAATTTTTTTCAAGATGACGAGTTTGCAAGTAGTTGTGTTTTTAAAAACTCACATCCTCTCTTTCAAAACGTAATTGATATAAACGGCGAAAGCTATGTTCCTAATCAAAATTTTGAGCTTGATTTTAGTGATGTTTTGGGGCAAAGTAGAGCAAAGAGAGCTTGCTTGATCGCGGCAGTCGGCATGCACAACATCATCTTTGAAGGAAGCCCCGGATGTGGCAAAAGTATGTGTGCAAAACGACTTGTTTACATACTTCCACCGCAAAGTTTAAGTGAAATTTTAAACACTGCCGCATATCGTTCGTTAAGTTTACAAGATAGCGAATTTAGCGCTATTAGGGTTTTTAGAGCGCCTCATCACACAAGCACCAAAAGCTCGATATTTGGCGGAGGATCTAGTGTTGCAAAGATCGGAGAAGCAGCTCTTGCAAATGCCGGAGTGCTTTTTTTTGATGAGTTTGTTCACTTTCCAAAACAGATCATCGAAAGTCTTCGCGAACCACTAGAAGATCATAAAATTCATATCTCGCGCGTAAATTCTAAGATAACTTACGATACTAAATTTTTGTTTGCGGCTGCTCTTAATCCATGCCCTTGCGGAAATTTACTTTCACAGGAGTTAAACTGCAGATGTAGTGAAAACGAGATAAAAAACTATAAATCTAGACTCTCAGAGCCTATACTTGACCGCATGGATTTATACTTGCAAATGGAAGAAGTTAGTAAAGACGACCGCAGTGATATCACCTCAAAACAGATGAGCGATCTTGTCTTAAAGGCATTTAAATTTCAAAAAATGCGCGGGCAAGCGGAGCTAAATGGCAAACTAAGCGACGCTGATATTGCTAAGTTTTGTCTTTGCGATGATGTAGCAAAAGAGATTTTAAACACTGCTGTATCAAGATATCATCTCTCGCAACGTGCCATAAAAAAGGTTTTAAAAGTGGCTAGAAGTATTGCTGACTTAGAGCAAAGTAAACTTATACAAAAAGCACATATCTTAGAGGCTTTAAGCTTTAGAGCAAGGAGTTAGAGTGAAAAAGCTATTTGTCCAAACAAACGAACTTGATGAACGAGCGACGCTGGAGCTAGGACTTAGTGGCGAAATTTTAATGGAAAATGCCGCTAGTAAGATAGCAAATTTAATAAGAAAGAAATTTAAAAAAGGCTCTAAAATCTTAGGCGTAGCAGGTAGCGGCAATAACGGTGCCGATGTGATAGCCGCGCTTAGAATGCTTTACGGAGATTATGATACGGAAATTTTTCTTTGCAAAGAGGAGCTTGGAGAGCTAGCCAAAAAGCAATTTTTAGCCGCGCAAAAGGTCGGCGTTAAAAGAATTTACGAGATAGAAGGCTTTAAAAGCGGCACTCATTTGATAAAAGACGACAAATTTATACCGACAAAAAAGCAAAATATAAAATGCGTGATAGATGGAATATTCGGCTCGGGACTAAGCAGGGAGCTAGACGATGGGTATATTGAGATAATCAATGCTTTAAATGATATAAAATCTTATAAAATAGCCTGTGACGTGCCAAGCGGACTTGATAAAAACGGTAAAATTTTAGGGGCATGTTTTAGGGCGGATGTTACCGTAACCATGGGAGCTAGAAAGCTAGGGCTCTACTCTGATGCGGCAAAGAATTTCACCGGTAAGATCAAAGTTGCCAGGCTTGGCGTTAGTGATAAAATTTTCCAAACGCAAACACAAAATTTCTTACTTGAAAAATCCGATATGAAACTTCCATTTAGGGATGATAAAAATGTAAATAAAGGAAATTTCGGCCATATTTTTGTTATGGTAGGCGAGCATGAGGGTGCGGCTAGGATGTCGGCACTAGCCGCTAGTGCGATGGGCGCAGGGCTTGTTAGTGTGATAAGCGATGAGAAGATTTTAATGCTTGATGATAAGCTAATGCAAAGCAAGGATGTAAGCGAGAAAATGAATGTCGGAGCCGTTGGCATGGGACTTGGCAAACAAGGGATACAAAAGCTTGATTTTGAAGTGCTTAAGCGCAAGTTGCTTGTTTTAGACGCTGATATGTGCTACGAGCCTCGCACGATAGAGCTTTTAAGGGCAAACAAAAATATAGTTATCACGCCTCATCCCAAAGAGTTTAGCTCGCTTTTAAATTTGGCTGGATTTGGGGAGCTTGGGGTTGGCAAGATACAAGAGGATCGCTTTTGTTTGGCTAGGAAATTTAGCCTTGAGTTTAAATGCGTCCTCTTACTTAAAGGTGCAAATACGATAATCGCGCAAGATGGTAAAATTTACGTCATGAGATACGGCACGAGCGCACTAGCAAAGGGCGGTAGTGGAGATGTGCTTTCGGGTCTTATAGTAGGGCTTTTGGCGCAAGGCTACACTCCGCTTGATGCGGCGATAACGGCTAGCTTGGCTCATGCTTTATCTGCTCGCAAATTTAAGGCTGCCAACTACGCGCTAAGTCCAAAAGATATCATAAAGGGGGTAAAATGCTTACGAAAAAAATAGCCATACTTTTTAGTGGATCAGGGTCAAATTTAGAGGCGATTTTAAGCAAGGTTCATGGGAAAATTTTTAACGGCGTTAAGCTTGAGGTCGTGCTTACTTTATCAAATAAAGCCGACGCTTACGGCGTGCAAAGAGCAAGAAAATACGGGCTTGAAAGCGTCATTATAGAAAATAAAAATTTTAACTCTCGTGAAGAATTCGACACCGCTCTTGTAAAGGAGATTGAAAAATACGATGTTGATCTGGTTGTTTTGGCTGGATTTATGCGAATTTTAACAAGTGTTTTTACTTCTAAGATCAAAGCTATCAACCTTCACCCATCGCTTTTGCCATTATTTAAGGGTGCTCACGCCATCAAAGAGAGTTTTGAGAGCGATATGCAAGTAGGCGGTGTTAGCGTGCATTGGGTTAGCGAGGAGTTAGACGGTGGTAAGATCATCGCGCAAAGAGCCTTTGAACGCGAAAATCAAATGAGTTTTGAAGCCTGGGAGGATAAAATTCACGCTTTAGAGCATGAAATTTTACCCGAAAGTATAATAAAAATTTTATCTAAAAATGAAAAATAAAGGAAGTAGATGACGTATTTTCAGTGTGATTACGCAAGTGGAGCACATCCAAAGGTTGTAGAAAGCTTGATCGTTACAAACGAAGACCAGACGTTAGGATACGGGGATGATAAATACTGTCAAAGCGCAGCGCAAAAGATAAAAGAGGCATGCGCGCAACCAAATGCACAGGTCCATTTTTTAATCGGCGGTACGCAAACTAACTCAACCGTTATCACATCCATACTTCGCCCACATCAAGGTGTTATCTCGGCTCATAGCGGTCATATCGCGGTACATGAAACAGGGGCGATAGAGGCTGGTGGGCACAAGGTATTAACACTGGATGCGATAGATGGCAAGATCACAGCCGAGCAGGTAAAAGAGTGTTACATGCAACACAAGATCGATCCGTCAAGAGGTCACACTGTCCAGCCGGGCATGGTTTATATATCATTTCCAACTGAAAGCGGCACACTGTATACAAAAGAGGAGCTAACAAGACTTTATGAAGTTTGCAAAGAGTTAAATTTACCGCTTTTTATCGACGGAGCAAGACTTGGCTATGGTTTGATGAGCCAGTACTGTGATGTTAGCTTAAAAGATATCGCAAATTTATGCGATGTGTTTTACATAGGAGGAACTAAGTGCGGTTCGTTATTTGGCGAGGCAGTTGTTATCGTTAATGACGCTTTAAAGCGTGACTTTCGCTATATCATGAAGCAACGTGGCGCACTTTTGGCTAAAGGCAGGATGCTAGGTGTTCAGTTTGATGCGTTATTTACTGATGAACTTTATTTTAAAATTTGCAAAGATGCCGTCAAATACGCGCTTATGATAAGAAAAGCCTTTGAAGAAAAGGGTGTAGAGGTCATGGCAAATTCCACGACAAATCAGCAATTTTTCGCGATAAGCGACGAGTGGCTTGAAATTTTAAGTAAAAAATACGTCTTTGCATTTTTCTACAAATTGCCTGATGGACGAAATTTTATTAGAATTTGCACGAGTTGGGCTAGTAAAGAAGAGGAAGTTTTAAGTCTTATAGAAGACATCAGATCGCTATAAATTTACTTGTTTGATGTATAATCGTGTTTTTAAATTTAAACTATAAGGAAAAAGATGTTTGAATGGATGAGTTCACCCGAGGCGTGGATAGCGCTTTTGACGCTTACGGGGCTTGAGATAGTTTTGGGTATAGATAATATCATTTTTATAGCGATCCTTGTAGGCAAGTTGCCCGCGCATCAGCGAGATAAGGCGCGTATTATAGGTCTTGCATTTGCGATGATTACTAGAATTTTGCTTCTTCTTTCATTATTTTGGATCATGAAGCTTACAAAGCCGCTCTTTAGCGTGTTTGACTTTACGATAACGGGGCGAGACTTGGTGCTAATTATCGGCGGCTTGTTTTTAATAGCCAAATCAACCCTTGAAATTCACTCAAATGTCGTAGGTGAGCAGCATGAAGAAAAGATCGTCAAAGCGGCGGGATTTACTTTAACTATTATTGAGATTGGCATTTTGGATATTGTATTTTCTCTTGATAGTGTTATTACTGCGGTTGGCATGGCAAATCATATCGAGATCATGATCTTAGCTGTTATTATAGCTGTTGGAGTGATGATGTTTGCCTCAAAGTCTATTTCGGACTTTGTTGATAATAACCCGACTATTAAAATTTTGGCTCTAGCATTTTTGATACTTATCGGTTTTACGCTAGTTGGAGAAGGACTTGGACTTCACGTGCCAAAAGGCTATATTTATTTTGCGATGGCATTTTCGTTATCGGTTGAGCTTATTAATATATATGCCAGAAAAAAACAAGAGCAAATTAAACATTAAAATTTATAGCAAAAGGCGGTTTTCCCGCCTTTAAAATTAAACCATGAACCTCACAAAAGACCCTATAAACAAACTCATCGTATCTCTTGCTACTCCAGCGGCTTTAGCTATGCTTTTTAATACTATCTATAATGCTACCGGGACATTTTTTGCTGCTAAAATTTCAACTTCAGCTACGGCGGGGCTTTCCATGAGCTTTTTGCTCTATCTTAGCGTTGTCGGTATGGGGCTTGGTTTTGGTTCGGCATTATCGGCGCTTATCGGCAATGCACTTGGGACCAACAAGCTCTTTTTAGCTAAAATTTACGCCCAAAAAGGGGCGGTTTTTGTATTGATATTTGCTATTTTTATGGGGAGTTTGGGTTATGCGGTAGCGCCTAAATTTCTTGTATTTTTAGGAGCAAATGAGGAGTTTTTAACAGAAGCGCTTGAGTATATACGAGTGATATTTGTCGCTTCGCCGTTTTTCTTATCTATAAAGGCTTTTAACGGTATTTTGATTGCTCTTGGCGATACGAAAAGCCTTAGAAATTGGCTATTTTTTGGTGTTTTTATAAACATTGGGCTTTGTTTCATTTTTGTGAAGATGTTAAATTTGGGAGTTGCAAGTATTGCTTTTTCTACTGCGTTTGTGCAGTTTATGGGATGTATTTTTTTATTTAAGAAGACATATAAAAGTGGCATGATAAATTTTGAAAATATGAGAAATTTCTTGCCTGATATTAGAATTTATAAAAAAATTTTAAATCAAGCATTTCCTGCTTGCCTAAACTATCTTTCAATGTCGCTTGGCGGTCTTGTTTTGCTTAAATTTATAAGCTACTATGGCACTGATGCTGTTGCAGGATATGGTGTAGCACTTCGTATCGAGCAGCTTACCACTCTTCCTACTATCGGTATCGCTGCGGCAGTTTTGAGTATCGTTTCTCGTAACCACGGCGCAAGAAAGCACGATCGCGTTTTGCTTTGTTATAAAAATGCGATTAAAATTTTGCTTTTACTTTTTGTATTTGCGGCAATGTTTTTGATATTTGTCGCACCTAGGGTTATTTCATTTTTTGACATAAATGACAGCGCCACGGCAATTGCTAAGGGTTACTTGCTAATTAGCGCTTTTAGCTTTTTGGGCTATGGCGTTATGAATATCTCAGGAAGCGTTCTTCAAGCGGTTAAAAAGCCAAAAATGGTTTTTGTATTAAACGCAACAAGGCAACTGATCTTGCAAAGCGTTGCCTATAGTACGGTTATTTATGTTTTAAAAGGCACGATAGAGCATATCTGGATAGCGATGTTTATAAATGTCTATTTTACGGCCTTGTGCTTTGCTTGTATTAGTGTTTATGTGTTAAAACGTAAAATGAAAGGTGATGGCTATTGAAATTTGAGTTATAATGCTCAAAGTAGAAAATTTGATAAAAATATTTTGATTACTTTAAGCGTAAATTTATTGACATTAAAATACTTTTTAGCTAAAATAGCGCTTTTTAATGAGGTAGTGGCAAATGCTCACAACTCAGGCGGGGTGTAGCGCAGTCTGGTTAGCGCATCTGGTTTGGGACCAGAGGGCCGAAGGTTCGAATCCTTTCACCCCGACCACTTTGAAATGGTGAGTGTAGCTCAGTCGGTTAGAGCATCAGATTGTGGTCCTGAGGGTCGTGGGTTCGATTCCCATCACTCACCCCATTTTGGGCGCTCGTAGCTCAATTGGATAGAGCGACAGACTTCGGATCTGTAGGTTATGGGTTCGACTCCTATCGGGCGCGCCACGTATTTCATATGCGCTCATAGCTCAGCTGGATAGAGCAACGGCCTTCTAAGCCGTAGGCCTCAGGTTCGAATCCTGATGGGCGTACCATTTTTGGTTTATTTAAGTTTATTTTAGATAAACTACGATTTCTTTCTTGCGGATGTGGTGAAATTGGCAGACACGCCAGACTTAGGATCTGGTGCTTCACGGCGTGGAGGTTCAAGTCCTCTCATCCGCACCACTTTTATTCTATAAATATTTGCTTACAAAGTACAAGGTTTTTATTAAAACAATATGTAATGTAAAATATAGATTTATAAAATAACATAAAAACTATAATTTTTATAAATCTAACATTAACTTACACTAAAAATTTACTTGCTATACTGATGATGGCTGTTTGTGATTTTAAGATATTTTGCGTTTTAAGTGAGTATTGGTTTTGAAGTTTTAAGCTCTCTTCCGGAGCAAATCCACCTTCTGGTCCTATAAGTAGTAGCTCGTTTGAGTATTTTTCTAGACTTTTGCCGTTAAAATTTATAGCTGCAACGTTTTGATAAACATCTAAAAATTCATCCAAGCTGTTATAAATTTCAAACTCCATTAGCGTTGATCTACCGCTTTGCTCGCAAGATAGGGCGCAAATATATTCTAAACGCTCAAAATCTATTTTAAAATTTGCTTGAGAAAATTTAGTATAAACAAAGATGAGTTTGCCAACACCTAGCTCATTTAAAAATGGCAATGCCTTTTCTATCGTTTTTGGATCTACGACAGCCCAAGCGATGCTAAAGTCATACACAACTTTAGGCACGCTACTTGTAAACACAAGCTCTAAAATAGCGCTTCTTCTGTCAAACTCTATGATCTCGTATAAATAATCCTTGCCGTCTTTTAAATTTCTAAAGCTTACCCTGTCGCCTTTGATATTTCTTCGCGCTTTTAGATGTAAAAAAGTTTCATTTACAACCTTTAGTTGTTCACATCCTGCGCGCTCATCGTATAAAAATTTCATTTAAAACCCCGCAAAGATCAAGATACTAATATCGGCTATGCCCTTAAAAAGCGCAAATCGTCTAAATTTGACCAAATTTTCCTCTCTTTGGTATCGTTTAAGGCGTTTGTAGCCTATGGTGCTTAATGCTATGAGTGCAAAAATACCAAGAACCATCTTTAAAACATGCAAATTTACGATGAAATTTAAAACACTTAAAAGCACAAGCCCCGTAAAAAATATCGCTGCCAAAAATGCGTGATAAATGGGTAAAAAGTAACGAATTCTAAGCGAATAGTTTTTATTATTTATGCCAAATTGCGTAAGAAAAAGATAGATGCAAACAAGTGATAGTAAAACATGCATAAAACCTTGATGAAGCGGCAAGGTGTATGCGTAAAGCCCTAGTAAGTGTTCGTTCATGCTCTGCTCATTACTTACTTTGTGGGTTGTTTTGATTGCTTTCGATGGCAGGCTCTGGAGGCAAGGTCTCGTCTATAGTGACATTTGCGTCAAGTGCTGATATCGGCACATCGGTAGGCACGGTGTCGTTCTGTGTGGCAAATTCTACCTTCTTTTCTTCACAGCCACTAAGCCCAAACACCAAAAGTGCACAAAAGGCTAAAAATTTCATAAATTTCATCAAACATCCTTTGGATTTATGATCGGTTTTTTTAGTTTTATTTTCTCAAATAGCTCTTTATCTTCCCATTCTTCTATGATGGATGGCGAAAATACAATATCGTCTAAGCTTATATCGCCCATGCGCTCGTTATACGCGTCATCATAAAAGCACTGTGCATATCCTGTGTCGGTTTCGTGCACGATAACGCTATGAAGTTTTACTTCGCGCTCTCCGTTGCTCATGACGGTGCTTTTTAAAAGCCTATCGATGATGACGAAAAATACCCTACAAAACTGCTCTGCTGATGGATTTACCGGTATGCTTATCCAGCGTTGCGAGTGCTTTTTAAGGTCGTTTTGATACTCTAGGTCATCTTTGTCGTATATCGTTGTGGCGTGATCGAAGCTGTCTATTATAGTTTTGATGTTTTGTTTCATGAGTCCAAAGTCATAAACCATGCCAGCGTTGTCTAAGAAATTTGAGCTAAGTAAAATTTCTGCTACATAGCTATGTCCGTGTATACTGGTTCTGCAACGTTTAGAGCTGCAAAATCTAACAATATGTGCATTTTCAAATTTAAACAGTTTTCGTATTATCATTAAACACCCTCTTTTTTATCCCAAATTCTTATATGTATGCGCTCTGAGTAGTTAAACCCATGCTTAATAGCAAAATTTGCCACCGCAAGAGCATTGCGTGATAGTTCATCTTGCTCAGCGCCCATGGGCATACACCAAACTTCGTTTTTATATATATTTAAAACTTGCAAAATTTGTTCCAAGTCATCACTTGTTGGCTTATGTAAAACAAACTTATAAAAGCTGTCTTTTGCGTTTTGGCATATTGACTTTATGGCGCTTTCGTTTATGCGCTTAGCTTTGCTTATACCACTGTTTGATAGTTTTATGCCAAGTGCAAAGTAGCAACTTCTATAAACTGGAAATTTATCAAAATCAATCTCTATCGTTGCGTTGGTTTCGAAATGAACTTCAAATTCTCGCCTCAAAAATTCACTTGTTAAATTTATAAAGTTCTCATCTTTGTGATGTATAAGCGGTTCTCCGCCTGTCATGACGATGATAGGCTTAAATTTCAGATCCTTGCAGTATCTATCAACGATGGATAAAATTTCATCTTTACTAAATGTCTTAGCTTCAAAATGTCCGGTAAAAACAGCTCTTATCGTATCGCAACCGGTTAAAATTTCGCCTGTTTTTTGTGATTTGACTTTTACGTTAAAGCCCGCGCAGTTTAGGTTACAACCAAAAAATCTTAAAAATATCGCCAACCGCCCTTGAAATTTCCCTTCGCCTTGAATGCTCAAAAAGCTCTCGACAAGTCTAAGTCCACTCTGTGACATCAACCACCCGTTTGATAAAATGCGCGGCTTGAGGTTTCGTTTTGAGTTCCGACCGCCCATTTGTTTTTCTCTGGTTTGTTTTCTAAAACTTGTCTTAAAATTTCACTAGCGACTACGATGTCGCCTTTGCTTACGGCATCTTTGATACTAAGCGCATCTTCAAAATAAAGACAAGGTATAAGTAGTCCCTCCGCGCTTAGGCGTATGCGGTTGCAACTCTCGCAAAAGTCGTGTTTGTGTGGGTCTATGATACCAAATTTATAGCCGTCTTCTAGTTTGTAAATAGAGGCTGGGGAATTTGGTAGTTTTTCGTCTTTTGTGATTTTGTATTTTTCTGAGATGATGGCTAAAATTTCATCACTTTTTAGCCCTTTTAAGTCATCTTTGGCGTGAGTGTTTTCCATGTATTCGATGAAGCGAATTTGAGAGCCTCTAAATTTTGCAAACTCGAGCAAAGACACGAGCTCGTTATCGTTTATGCCTTTAAGCGCCACAGTGTTTAGCTTGACCTTTAATCCTGCGTCAAGAGCCGCTTCAAATCCCGCTAAAACTTCGTGTAAAATACCCTTTTGAGCGATAAATTTCGCCTTTTTTTCATCAAGTGTATCAAGCGACATGTTTATGCGTTTTAGCCCTGCATCTTTTAATCTTTTGGCGTAGTGGCGTAGCATAAAGCCGTTTGTCGTAAGCGCAAGATCGATGTCTGGTTTATAGTCGCTTATCATTTTTATAAATACGTCTAAGTCCTTACGCACGAGCGGTTCGCCGCCTGTTATACGTATCTTTGTTACACCTTGGTCAATGGCGACTTTGACAAATAAAAATAGTTCTTCAAATGTTAATAAATTCTCTTTTGGCATCCAGCTAAACGGGGTTGTCGGCATGCAGTATCTGCAACGAAAGTTACATCTTTGAGTTACTGATATGCGTAAATAATCAACCGTTCTGCCATACTTATCAACTAGCATAGTTTTACCTTATAAAGCCATAAAATGCTTTTTAAATTTTAATATCATCATTATAAACTAAAACTTTTAAACCAATATAAAACACAAAAGGTTGATTTTGCCGTTATTTGCGAGGCATTGCTTGGACTCAAAGACTAAAATTTATCCTACTTAGGCTAGTTGATGTAGTTTAAGCACAAATTCTACTCGCCCAACTCCAAGTCTTAGGTCCTTTGCTATCATCTCGATACTTTTGCCGGAGTTAAACATACGCACTATCTGCTCTTCTTCATTTTGCGCGCTTGGGGTGATCTTGCCTATATCGCGAGTGCGCTCTTCTAAGTTATACATCCTGTCTTTTTGTTCGCTTGCAAACTCGTCTATCACGCGCTCTATGCTCTTTATCGCTTTTATGATCGGCACTATTTTTTCATTTAGATCGTTTTCAAGCTTTTTGCTAAGCTCTGATTTTAACTCTTCGTTGTCCTTTGTGTCGTCATCTTTAGAAAGAGGTAAATTTTCAATCTGCTTTTTGAGATTAAAATTTTCTTGCATAAGTCCTTCTATGGCTCTTTCGTAGCGAGTAAAGCGCCTATTGGCTTCATTTTCTTTTATTAGGATAAATGCTATTATGATAACTAAGACAACAACCAAGCCGCCGATGATGAAAAGATCCATTGTTTTCCTTTAAGAATTTGCCCTAAGCTCTCGTATCATAACACGCTCTCTTGATGTTACGTAAGCATCCCAGTCACTAACGTCTTCTTCGTGCATATTTGTGATATAGGCGGTAGTTTTGTCAAGTGCATTTAGATACATCGCGATATTTCTTTTAGGAAATATCGGCATTAAAATTCTAGCGTAATACCGTCTTTTTGGCTCAAATTTCGGTTCACTTAGGCGTATATGTTCAAAGCCGATACCGTCTATCTTGGCGCTTTGAGCAAGGTCGATGTATTGCTTTTGTTCGTTTTTTATCACATCACTAAGCTCGTCTAATTTGCGGTGAAGCTCAACCAAAAGCGTTAGCATGACTTGGTCGCTCTCTTTTGTATCGCCACGCGACTTTACACGCTTTAGCCATGCTCCAAGCGGGTCTTCGTCGCTTGGGATTATGGAGTTAAATTCTTGCAAGAAGTCTATATTGCTAAGCTCATCAAGCTCAAATTTAATGTCTAGCGAAGCGGGTATTATGCGTATGTTGCTCATAGTGCACTCAATAAAACAAATACAAAAAACAAAATTCCAAGATAACCGTTTAGTGTGAAAAACGCACGATCTATCTTGCTAAAGTCTCGTCTTACGATACGATGTTCCATGAAAAGTATGACGCCGCTAACTACGATACCAAAAAATGCTAAAAATCCAAGCTGTGCCGCCCATGCAAAAAGTAGCCAAAGTAGTGTCGCAACGACGTGAAATATAGCCGAGATAAACATTGTGGCTTTTTCGCCATATACCGAAGGTATGCTAAAAAGTCCCATTTTTTGGTCAAATTCTATATCCTGAAGTGAGTAAAGTAGGTCAAACCCTGCAACCCAAAACACAACTCCAAGACACAAAAGCACGCTCCAAAGCGGTATCTCGCCGCTTACCGCAACCGCTCCGGCGATAGGCGCAAGACCAAGGCAAAGCCCTAAAACAAGATGAGCTAACTCGCTAAATCTCTTAAATAAAGAGTAGCCGGCTAAAATTCCAAGTATCGGAAAACTAAGCCAAAATGCGAGTGAGTTTATAAAATAAGCCGTGATGATAAAAACAGCTGCATTCGCGATGATAAAAAGCTCTAAATTTCTTCTTCCTACTCTGCCGTCTACACTTGGGCGATTTGCTGTGCGAGGGTTGAGCTTGTCGATATCTTCGTCCTTATATCGGTTGTAAGCCATAGCGAAATTTCTAGCACTTACGGCACATAAAATTCCTAAAACTAAAAGCCCAAATCCAAACCAAACACTGTCGTTTGTTTGTTTGCTAGCGACAACCATCGCCGTAAATATAAAAGGTAGAGCGAAAACCGAGTGCTTAAATACGATTAGTTCGCCGATATCTTGTAAAATTTTTATAAATTTTTTCATTTATCTTCCATTGTTAAATTTTCTCATTTTACTCTCTTTTGCTTTAAATTTAAATTTATATTGTTATAATGAAGCCATTTTAGCGCGTAAGGCAGAAAAATGTTTCACCAACTAGCCCTCATCGGCACGACTGCAAGCGGCAAGAGTTCGCTAGCTATACAAATCGCTCGTAAATTTAACGGAGTTATCTTAAGTCTTGACTCGCTTGCTTTGTATAAACAAATCGACATTGCAAGTGCCAAGCCTAGCAAGAGCGAGCTCGAGCTTGTAAAGCATTTTGGGGTCAATGAAATTTATGTAAATGAAGTCTTTAGTGTCGGGATGTTTTTTAAAATTTATCAAAATTCCTTAAAGTGGGCGCAAGATAATGGCTGCCTTTTGATAATCACCGGCGGAAGCGGCTTTTACTTAAAGGCCATGCTTAGTGGTCTTACCCCCGATGTGCCAAAATGCGAAATTCCAAGTAATGAAGAAATTTATAGTTTAGCTAGAAAGATAGATGGTGATTTTGCTATGAAATTTAGTCAAAACGATAGTTATAGACTTGAAAAATGGTATCAAATTTATAAATTTAGCAATGAAATTCCAAGCATTTGGTTAAAGAAAAATACGGGTGAACCGCTCATAAAAGAGCTTGAGATATATGAAATTTTATGGCCAACCCAAGCAATAAGAGAGCGTATAAAAGAAAGAACACATCAGATGTTCAAGCAAGGTTTGCTTGATGAGGCGAAATTTTTATTTGACACATACGGATATGAACAAAAAGCCCTTAAATCAATCGGTCTTAAAGAGTGCGCGCAGTATTTTAGGGGTGAAATTTCAAATGTCGCGGAGCTTGAAGAGCTGATAACGATACACACGACACAGCTTGCAAAACGCCAACGCACATTTAACCGCTCGCAGTTTGAAAAAGAATTTATCGGCGAACCTGACGCGGTTGAAGATGTGCTTATAAAACGTCTTGAAGGCTTAGTTTAAAATTTGAAGCTGTGCTTCGCATGAGCTTTTCCACGGGCTGTTGAAATTTGAACCAACGCACTCATTTAGATGCTCTCTTGCAAGATCATATCGCTTAAGTTTGATGTAGATTTCAGATATTAAATTTAACGCTCTAAGCCTATCTTGAGGCTCTAGCTTCATGTTTAGGATGTATTTTGCCTCATCAAGCGCTTCATTTATGCTATCTATCTTCAAAAGCGAAGTCGCATAAAGTAAATTTAGCTTTGGAGAAAAGACATTTATCTTAACTCTAGTTTGTAACTCAAGAGCCTTTTTGGCATAGACGGTAACCGTAGCATGGTTGTTTTTGCCAAAGGCGTATTCGCTAATTGCATTATATGCCTCGATGATTTTAAAGTCTTGCCCTCTAAGCTGTTCTATGGCGCTAAGCGTAGCTATGGCCTCTTCTATGCGGTTTAAATTTAACAGCGAGTAAAATCTATCAAAAAGCACCGGAGTGGGGTCTGAGTACTCAACTCCCGCACCAAGTCCCAAGGCTTCGTTTGCAACTTGAACGGTTTGCTCGTAATCTTTCATTTGGTATAAAATTTTACTCAAATTTACTAGCCACTCTACGCGGTCTTCTAGGTTTTCATCTTTTATGTGGGATTTTGAGAGATTAAGCGCGTCGTTGTATCTTGCTGTGCGGAAGTAGCACTCGTATAGTTTAAACTGAGGAAGTGAAATTTTATCGACATCGTAGTTTTCAAGTAAATTTATCACAATCTGACAGTCGTTGTTTATAAATCCAATCCTCGCAAGCTCGTATGCGGCACGGTCGAGGTAGTTTGTGGCTTCGGTTAGGTTGAGGTCTCTGGCTTTTTGAGTGTAGCTAAGCACGTCGCGGTATTTTCGCTCGTTAAAATTTAGAGCCATTTCGCTTACAAGCGCCTTTTTACCGATATCAGAGCTGTCGTATTTGTCCATCAAGCTTCTATAATGCTCGTGAAGCTTGGTTGAGTTATTTTCTTTTAACTCAAAAAAGAGCGCATCAAGGGCTTGTGTGACTTCGGCAGAGTATTCGCCGTTGTATTTAAATTCACTCTCGTAGCGTTTTAAGTAAGCATAAGCTCTATTTACGTCATTTAGTTTGGCTAAATTTATGCCTATGTTTTTTAAAGCAACTTCATAAAATGGGCTATTGCGTTCGCTGTTGTCGACTATGATCTCGTAAATTTTAGCCGCTACGTCAGGCATGTTTTTATCAACGAAAACCCCGGCTAAATTTATCGCTCGAGCAGGATCGTTCATGAAAAATTTTTCATTCGCATTTAAAATTTTAAGTATGAAATTCTTTGCGTTTTCAAATTTCTCTTTGTCTATGTTTGCGTCCACAAGAGATAGTGCCGCTCTGCTTGCGATATTGACATCGCCGGTGTTGTAAAGGACGTTTTCATAAAAGCTTATAGCCTCTTTTTGTCTGCTGTTTTTATAAAGATAATCAGCATAATCAAGCATGGTAAGCCTTGTGAATTTAGACCTTTCATGCTCGTTTATAAGTGTGTCAAGCATGTATTTAGCATCGCTTGCTATGCCGTCTTTTAAGTAGGCTCTGGCGATGATGTAAAGAACTTCGGGATAGTTTTCGTCAGCGGCAAATTTCCTCATCCATGCTCTTCCCTCAGCAACTAGCGAATTTGGAGTGGAGTCCTCAAATCTATCCTCTTTTTCAAAAATTTTATCAAGCGCGCGAAGTCTGTAGAGTAAAAATTCACTTGCAAAAAGGCTTTGCGGGTGTCTTTGTATGGCGATTTTAGTTTCTGCTACAACAACTGGATAGTTGCCGCTCTCGTAGGCTCGCTTTATGTTTATATAAAGGTCTATGTCGTTGCTATCCATGCCTTCTATCGGAGCCATGTTAAGGTCAAGCGCGCCGATGGATGGGCGCAAAAGCTCGCTAAAATCAGGAGCGAAATTTAGTCCGTTTGGTTTTAGCGGATCAAATTCTTTTAAGCTTTGATCGATGATGATACTAAAGTGTTTTGAGATGCTACTGCTCGAACTAAAGGCACGAGTGTCGTTATATAGTTCGCTTGAGATGTTTAGTAGTCTTGAGTTTGCCTTTGGCAAGATGATAACAAAGAGCTTGCCGTCTTGTTTTTTGTATTTTATGTCCATAAGAGGCAAGATAGTGTCTTCTATCTGTGGCAAAACACCGTCGTTAAGCATGCAAACATAACGCTTGGTGTCATACGCTAAAAGTTGCTCAACGCACTCGAATTCCTCTTCGTCGCTAAGCTGAAGGACGCTATATGGCTTGCCGTTTTCTATACCGCTGTTTAGGCTAAGATTAAAAGCGTAGATAAAAATAGGAAAAAATAAAACCAAAAAAGCTTTTTTCATCTTAGTGTTACAGCCGCCTTGTTTTTAAATTTGACTTACTTTAACAAGCTTGAAGTTGTATCCGACAACCTCGCTAACACCAACTAATGCAACTGTTCCTTTTAGGTTTTTATCAAGTCTAAATTTGCGAGTTAAACTAAAGTCGTCGCTACTAACAGTTATCGTGTCACCGTCTTTTATCTTGCTTGCCATGCTAAAAGTGGTAGTTCCTACTATCTCGTCGCTGCTATCGTTTTTATAAAGGTAGATAACGCTTCCGTCAAAATTTAAAAGCTCTTTTAATTCGCTTAAATTTCCGTTTGTTTCATATTCTGTGGCTTGTGTATCGGCTAAGATAACATCTAAATTTAATATTTCTAAAAGCTCAAATATCATTTTTGCATCGGGATTTGTAAAAAACGAACTGTCTATTATGACGTTTTTAGCATCTTTTAGCCATAAAACAAGCTCTTTTATCTCCTCTTCGCCGACATTGCACTCTCCGCTTAAAAGTCCATCGTCAAGCTCATCAAAATACTCCTTGTGTGCACTTGATACGTGTTTGCAAAGTAGGGCTAGAACGTAGCTTACAGAGCCTATTTCGCAACGTATTAAATTTTCGTTTCCAAGTAGCTCATCTTCAAAGCATGAGATGTATTTAAATTCACAGGTTTTAAGTTCGTTTGCCAATGCCGGATTTGAAAGACTTAGTAAATTTGCAAGACTTAATGTTTTTGCTTTTTTAAATTTATGAAATTTCATATTTGACCTTTTTGAGATTTATATATTTTATAAAATTTTCTTTTTAACTTCGTTTAAAATTAATCCCGCTCAAGTCTTTCGACTGCGTCTTTACTTGCCTTTTCGCGTTCATCGCCTGTTAATTCGCTAATTTTACCCTCTTTTACGAGTAAAATTCTATCCGCCACATCAAAATACGCATCATCATGGCTAATGGCAACTATACTTACGCCTTTTTGCTTTAAAAACGGCAAAATTTCACGGTAAAACACCCGCTTAAATATCGGATCTTGATCGGCCGCCCACTCATCAAGCACGAGTAAAGATCTTTTTTCAAGCAGTGCTATAAAAAGCCCAAGACGTTTTCTTTGCCCTTGAGATAGTGCCGTAGTGCTTAGCTTGTCATCTATAACTTTAACCTTTTTATCTATGCAAAGCATGCGTAAAAGCTCGTCCATCTCCTTTTTATCTGCAAATTCGTCCGTGTTTGAAAGTGTTTGGGAGAAGAGGTAGAAATTTGAAAGTATCGCACTTACGTTTGACTGATATGAGCGTAAATTTTGATCGTTTATGCCGACTTCATCAAGTAAAATTTCTCCATGCGTCGGAGCTAAAAGACCGCAAAGTATGTTTGAAAAGGTACTCTTTCCGCTGCCGTTTTTGCCGATGACAAATACCGTTTCACCACGTTTTATGCTTAAATTTACATCTTTAAGGCTGAAATTTTTATCAGGATAACTAAAGCCGACATTTTTAAATTCTATCTTTTTCCACTCCTTACCAAGCTCGTCATCAAAGTCAAATTTGTCCGAAGTGTATTGAGTTAAATTTAAATTTGAAATTTTATCCATGCTAACTTTTGCGCTAAGAGCCGTTGGGATAGAGCCTACCATGGCGATCAGTGAGCCACGTAAAAACAGTATCGTAAGGCTAACGGTAACTGCTGTTTGCAAACTCGCCCAGCCAAATCCTACGCATAAAAGCACACACATGCCAACCGCGCCAAGAAGCATGACGTTTGTAAAATTGTCAGAAATTGCATGAAACACATCAGCCTTTACCATGCTTTTTCGTTTTTTGTCTGAAATTTCATTTAGTTCGTTAAAGCAAATTTTGGCTCTGCTTCGATTAAGAGTAAGTTCGGCGTGTCCTTCAACGGCGTCATTGTAGCTTTGTTGAAGCTCGTCGTCATTTTTTCTTGCTATAGAAAAATGATAGTGGATTTTTCTCATTAAAAATGCGCTAATGCCAAGAGCAAAACCAAGCCAGATAAATATAAATGTAAATAATTTTGGCGATATGTAAAACATATAAATTCCGGAAGCCATGATGAAAACAGACCCTTGGATAAGTCCCGGAGCGCTCATAAATGCAAACGAGATCGTCCTTATATCACTGTTTAGACTTGCTATGAGTTTTGCTTTGCCGATGGTGTCTATTTGCGTGTTTGAAGTGTCTAATATCTGTTTAACAAGGCGCTTTCTTATCTCAAAAACAAGACCGTGGCCAAAGGTCGTAAGTGTGATATTTGCATAAACTGAAGAGAGAAAAAATAGCAATAAAAGCGATATAAACTGTACCGCTACTATCGCGTCAAAGCTTTGCGCTCCAAGTAGTCGTTCGTTGATAAAAGACAAAACTCCAATGCCAAGAGCGCTAAAAATAAGCGTTAGAAATACGATTTTCACGATAGATAGGATATTGTTTTTAATTAAGGATTTTATCATAAGCCGTCCAGAAAATTTTTTAAATTTTAGGCAAAAAAGATAAATTTAGTTTTAATTTTATATTGACAGCGAATTTTATAATATTACGATATAATTTTGCCAAAACAGCCACGACAAAGGACTATCTTGAAAGCTTCACTGATCTACATCGCAAGTTTTGTCATCATAGCATCGGGTTTAAAAGCTGCAGGAACGGTTGTTTTTCCATTTTTACTGGCGGTTTTTATAGCCATTGTTATTTCTCCTGCTATAAAAAAACTACAAGAGTTAAAACTGCCGCGAATTTTAGCTTTTATCCTAGTTATGGGTGTGATATTCTTTGCTTTAGGGTCTATAACAAACACTGTCGTAAAAACTTTAAACGGACTACTAGGATACATGCCGGAACTTCAGGCTAAATTTAAAATTTTAACTGATGAATACATTAAACTAGCCGTTAAATACGGCTTTGAGATAAATGGCGTCCTACCTAGCGGGTTTGATCCAAATAATATCTTCACAAGTGTCGGAGGCTTTTTAAAAAGCGGCACCCAAATCGCATCAAAAGCGTTTTTTATCTTTTTGCTTGTTACTTTCATGCTATTTGAAACGCAAATTTTTTATCAAAAAGTTGAGTATTTTGCTAGTAAAAATCCGCAAACAAATTTGATCGTAGATACTTTTATATCAAATTTAAAACGCTATCTTGCCATAAAGTCGATCGCCTCCGGGGCAACCGGTATAATTATCTGGTTGGGACTTGAATTTCTTGGTGTTCCTTATGCTTCGCTTTGGGGTATAGTGGCGTGTGTGTTAAATTTTATCCCGACGATAGGCTCGATAATAGCGGCATTTCCTGCGATACTGGTATCGCTTTTACTAAATGATATAAGCACCTGTTTGTGGGTTGCTACTCTTTATATTTGCGTAAATGTTGCGATAGGAAATTTTATAGAGCCTAAATTTCTAGGCAAGGGGCTTGGCATAAGCACTCTTGTGGTCTTGCTTAGCTTGCTTTTTTGGGGATTTTTGTTTGGAGTAGGCGGGATGTTTTTAGCTGTTCCTTTAACAATGAGCCTAAAAATCGCGCTTGATGCAAACCCAAGCACGAAATTTATAGCTGTTTTATTAAGCGATAAAGTTGAGTAGCTAGATCGCAGCCTTTGGTCTTGTGACCGCTTGCTCATAGCTAACCCCTGTATCTTCGCTCATAACATGTAAATTTTTAGTTCGTTTGATCTTTGCGTCATCTTTAAATAAAGCACGAACTCTATCCATGCCGGCATAAAAATCACGCATAAGCACAACACAGATATACTTACCAAAAAATGTCGGTTTAATGCAGCCGTTTTCTTCATATATGGCATTTACGAGTTTTAGTAAATTTAGCTCTACAAATAGATCTCTATGGATGTTTGCGCCATTGTTTTTATTGTATTTTGCGATGTCTACCGATCCGTCAAAAAGTTCTGTTAAAAATATATACTTTAAGCGCTCTTTTTTGGTAAATGCGCATTTTGCTATTACCGTGCTATCTTGCGCTTTGACCTTGCGACCGTAGTCAAGAAGGTTAAAAGCGTTTATAACAAGTTCTCCTTCTAAAAAGCTAAACGCACCGCTACCGATGCCGACGTATTCGTGATTTGAGCCGACGTATTCATCGCGCATATCGGCATTTTTTTGATTTGAAAACGCCCATGCGTTACTTTGACGATATCCGCCTTTGGCAAATTCATCTACGATTATCTCGTAAAATTCGCGCTCATTGTCTACGTTTGAAACACCAAGCGAACGAGCGATATTATCGCGAGTTAGTTCTGATTTCATTAACGGGTAGAGCGTGATTTGTTCAGGTGCTATGGCTTTTGAAATTTTTATATCGTTTATTAACTGCTCTTTTGTTTGATTTGGTAGATTAAAGATAAGATCAAGGCTGATAACCGGTATCATACCAACGGCTTTTTCAAGTCTTTTTTGAACTTCAGCCGAGCTACCGAATTTCTCATATCTGCCGACTTTTTTTAGTATAGAGTCATCAAAACTTTGAACGCCAACGCTTAGACGGTCGATAAGTCCGTCAAATCTAGTAAGACTTTCAGGTGAGATGTGGTTTGGATCGCTTTCTGCCGATATATCCTCTATGTTAAAAAGCTCTTTTGCAAGGCGTAGTGTTTTTTCAAGTTCAGGCTCATTTATAAGCGTTGTTCCGCCACCTACATAAAGGGAGTTAAAGTCAAAACCGGCTGCTTTTACCTGACGCATCTCTTCGCGTAAATTTTCAAAGTAGTGTTTGGCTAGCTCTTGCTCGTAGTGGTATTTGTGAAACGAGCAGTATGGGCAAAAAGTATGGCAAAAGGGCACATGCGCATATAGCATGTATTTTTTGCCTTCTTTTGGAGTTTTTGTGTATTTTTGATTTTCGTCTAAGATTTTTATATTAAATTCATTATAAAGAGAGCGCTGTATAGATTTATGTGCATAATTTACCGCAAAACTCTCTACGGTATTTTTAAAAATCATGATTAGTTACCTTTAGTAAGTATTTTTTAAATAATTTGTTAGAATATCGAAATTTTAATTAAATTTAACTTTTATAAAAGAGCGATACGTGAATTTTACGGCATTTTAGCTTATAAATTTAAAGAGAAATTAAATCGCAACAAAATTATATTAAGCTATTAAAACAACCAAGGCAACAAAAAATTGCATTGCCGCCTTGGTTGTGGGGATTATTTTAAATTTTTAAAGCTCAGAGGAAGTTCTAAATTTAGTCCTTTTACAAGACGTATACACTCTTGTAGATCATCGATCGACTTGCTTACTACTCGCACCTCTTCACCTCGGATACTAGCTGTTACTTTTAGCTTTGCATCTTTGATGGCTTTTGTGATCTTTTTGGAGTTTTCGCTGTCTAAAGTATCGTTTAGCTTTAAAATGGCCTTTATATTACCTCCGCCGGCACTTTCGCGTTTGCTCTCGCTAAGCGCCACAGGCGGGATGTTGCGTTTGATAAGCTTTGAGATAACGATATCTTTTAAGGCGTCTATCTTGTTGTCGCTTGAGCTTAAAAGGCTTATAAATTTCTCCTTTTCATTTAGCTCTATTTGGGCGGTTACACCCTTGAAATTATATCTGGCCGCAAGCTCTTTTTTTGATGTTTCAAGAGCGTTTTTAACCTCCATCATATTGACTGCACAACTTATGTCAAAACTATGTTCACTTGCCATTTTCGTCCTTTATGAATTCTTCAATGTTTTTAACTATTAAATTTATAAGCTTTTCTCTAGCTTCTAAACTAGCCCATGCTATGTGTGGAGTGATGATCAAATTCGAGCTATTTTTAATATTTAAAAGCGGATGGTTTGCACTCATAGGTTCACTTTCTAGCACATCGATACATGCTTTTAAATTTTTATCATCGATAGCTTTTGCAAGCGCTTCCTCATCAACTATCCCGCCTCTGCCAAAGTTGCATATAATCGCTCGCGGCTTCATTAGCTCAAGCTCTTTTTTGCCGATGAGCGACTTGGTTTTTTCATTTAAAGGTGCATGAATGCTTACGATATCGCAAATTTTTAGAAGCTCTTTAAGCTCTAAGCGCTCAAATTCCGTGTTGTTGTTTGCTCCGCTTGTAGAGTAGTAAAAAATTTTAGCTCCAAAGGCTTGGGCTACTTTTGCTACGTTTTTGCCTATCTCTCCAAGACCGATTATGCCGAAATTTTTGCCAGAAAGTTCGCAAATAGCTCTATCTAAATTTGTAAAAATTTCACTTTTTACCCATTCGCCGCTTTTTACATAACCATCATAAAACTCGACTTCGTTTAAAAGAGCCAAAAGTGAAGCGAAAGTCTGTTGTGTAACGCTATTTGTAGAGTATCCTGCGACATTTTTAACAGGGATATTTTTCTCTTTTGCGTATCGCATATCTACATTATTTGTTCCGGTTGCGCTAACGCAGATTAGCTTTAAATTTGTAGCGTCCATGACCTCTTTTGTTATCAAGACTTTGTTGGTGATAGCGATATCGGCATCCTTTAGTCTTTGTATGGCGTCGTCTTGTGCGGTTGTTTCATAACGCACAAATTCGCCAAATTTTTTAAATACATCTAAATTTATATCACTTCCAAGCGTTAAAGCGTCTAAACACACGATTTTCACGGCTACTCCTTTATAAAATGTCCTACGAATTTAGAGTAATTATCAAGGATTTCTTTGCCTTTTCGATATCCAAGGGCGCAACCCTCATACGCGAAAAATACCCCCGCTTGATAATTATCCCCGCGTTCATCTTTGTTAAATTCGTAAAATTCTTGGTAAACGACGCGACTTGTGTCGTATTCACCCTTGTTTTCAAAGCTTACTTCGCCGTTTGCTTCTATGATACTTACATTAGCTCCTTCTCGTCCAAAAACAGGCTTTTTAACGCATTTTTTGCCAGTTAGCGGTTCGTTTGAAGCCTCGAGTAAGAGCGGATGATTAGGATATAAATCCCATAAAATTTTAAGTATCCCTTTGCTTTGGAAAAGCAGTGTGTAGGCTGGATTTAGGATGATGGCCTTTTGGTTATTTAGGATATTTGTTAGTATTAATGCAAGTTCGCCTTCGTTTATGGCGATATCTTCCCATGGGATAAGTTTAAACCAGTATTCGTAGTTTTCTTCGCCTTTAAAGATCCCGTTCTCATCACTAAATTCCACCTCGTCCACGTAGGCAAAATCAGTCGTAAATCCAGCTTCATTTGCCGCTGCTTGAAGGAGTTTTGTGGTATTTTCATCCTCGATATTTCCGGCTATCGTGCTAAATAAAATTTTCCAGCCCTCGTAGTATTTGTTAAAGTCGTTCGTATCTCCGCCAAGGACTACAAGGCGTTTGAAATTTTCTACAAGTGCCGCGTAAAGATCGTTAAACTGGGAATTCTCATCCATTTTATTAAATTTAAGCATAGCCCATTGGATGATCGCGGTTTCAAAGACTGCAGTCGGAGTATCGGCGTTAAATTCTATAAGCTTTATCGGTTTTCCGTCAAGCCCGCCGGCTAGGTCAAACCTGCCGTATAAATGCCAGTGCACGTCGTTTTCCCAACTTTGTTTTATCGCGTCTATGAGGTTAAAAGGAATTCCCACTTCATGAAAGAGGTTGTTTTCGATGATGTGCTGTGCTGCAGCAACGAACATATCATAAAGTTCATTTGCCGCCTCGTAATACGCCTGGGCTTCATCGTTCGTAACGCCTACTATCTCATCTGCAACATAAGATGAATTATCGCTATCGGTATGCCACGCAAAACCGATTTGTTCCATAAATTCTTTATCTAAGGGTTTGATTTTTTTTAAATTTATCATATCAGCCGCCCACGCTTTGACTTGAGCTTGAAGCTGCCTTCGAGCCGGAATTTGAGCCGAAAAATCCACTCTTAGTACTTCCTTTGGCTCCGCTTGTGGCAGTGCTTTTGGCTTTGTTAAAGCTGTCAGCACTTCTTGTGTATGTGCTTGGATTTTTATAAGCGGTTTGGCGTTGATTTTGGAAATTTTGGTTACCAAAGAGCTTGCTGCCGATCCAGCTACCTATGATAGCGCCTGCTGCAGAAGCAAGTATGGTCTCGCCTAAGCTTGCTCCCCCGCTACTTAGTTGCGCGTTAGGATTTGTTAAATTTGACGTTCCGGCTTCTATTTTTGCATTTTCTTCGGCAATTAATTTATCCATCTCTTCTTTGCTTAATACACGTTCCGTGCCGTCAAGTTGCTTTAAAACCACACGAGTTTCGCTGCTTGGATACTCTTCTAAAATTTTATACGCTCCGTTTGCAGTCTCTTCTATAATCACAAAGGCTCCGGTTTTTTGTGCTACCTCTTCGAGTGAGTCGCCCTGTTCGTTACTTGTACATCCGGCAAGTCCGGCCATGACTATCGCACCAAAACCGCCGATAGCCGCGTAAGTTGCTATTTTTTTGATATGTTTCATTTTTCTCCGATCAATTCTTTTAATGTTTTATCTTTTCTAATCAAAATCACACCTTGCTTAAATTTAATAAATTTAGAGCGCCCTATGTGTTTTATGATCTTATTTTGAGCTTTTTTTTGCTTTTTTGGCTCAAATGAAAATTCTCGTAAAAATTCACTCAAGCTTATCCATTTTTGCTCGCTAATCTCCTCATCTACAACCGCTTCAACCGCTGTTTCTTCGCTTTTTACGTGCGTTAAAAACGGTCTTTCCATGGCTTTTAAAAAGACCATTAGCTTTTCGTCGCGCTCTTTGTAAATTTGTGAAATTTCATTTTTGCTTTCGATAAGCATTTGCTCTTTTTCTTTAAAGAGTCTATCTTTGTCGGCTTGTAGATTTAAATTTAATGCCTTAACTTCGTTTAGTTGCTCGATCAAATATCTAACAAATTCGCCGTTTTGCTTATTGGTTGTTTCATTGTGGCTTTGTCTTTTTTTGCTCGGTTTTTCGTCTTTTATGTCGGCGTCATCTAAAACGACAAATTTTTGCCCGTCTTTTTCGACAGACTTTAGCGAGCCACGGCGGATACGGTTATAAACCGCTTCTTTTGTGATACCTAAGACATTGGCCGCTTCATTAACAGGCAACTTTTGCATAAAAAATCCTGTATTGACTTAAAAATTTTTATGAGTAATTATAACAAATAAGGATAAAATAAGGGTTAAACCGACCAAGCTACGCCGGATCGGTTTAATGGGTTTTTAGAGTCTTGACTCGTAGCGTCTAAGCATGTAAAGGCGCTTAAGCATTTTCTTGCGAGCTGCAATCTTTTGCTTTTTGCGAATTTCAGTCATAGGCTCAAAGAAGCGTCTAGCTCTAACTTCAGTTACAACTAGGTTACGGTCAACTTGCTTTTTGAACTTTCTATAAGCTTCGTCAAAAGACTCGTTCGGATGTACCTTAATACCAGGCAACGTCCTCACCACCTTTCAATAAAAAATTAGAAATCAGATTATATCTGAAAAAATTTAAAAAAACAAATTTTTATATATAATTAACCTTATAAAGATATAATTTCACTAAATTATTTTTAAAATATTATAAATTTGTTGCAAAGGTTTTACTATGGGATGTGAAAAAAACTATACTTCAAGAAGGCATTTTGGTTTTGCCATTATCACCGCAATCGCTTTTGTGCTACCTTTTATTAAAATAAACGATAGTCATTTTTTCTTGCTTAGTTTTGATAAAAGCAAGCTTCATTTGCTATTTACGCAATTTGATATGCAAGAGCTTTATCTGATGCCGTTTTTGTTTATTATTTTATTTCTTTTTATATTTTTTCTAACAACTCTTGGAGGCCGTGTTTGGTGTGGTTGGAGCTGTCCTCAAACTATCTTTAGATCTGTTTATAGAGACCTGATACAAACTAAAATTTTAAAAATTTATAAAAATATAAAAGATAAACAAAAGCAGCAAGATGTAAGTGTCTTTAAAAGAGCTTTGAGTGTGATAATCTGGGCATGTTTATCTGTGCTTATCGCCTCAAATTTTTTGTGGTATTTTGTTCCGCCACAAGACTTTTTTGCTTATTTAAGTGACTGGACAAATCATAAGGTATTAGTAGGTTTTTTAGCCTGTATCACGCTTTGGCTTGTATTTGACGTTTGCTTTTTAAAAGAGAATTTTTGCGTATATGTTTGCCCGTATGCTAGGATACAATCAACAATGTTTGATAACGACACCATCCAAGTTCTTTATAACGAAGAGCGTGGAGGTAAAATTTATGATAAGGGCACAAAACTATGGAAGAAACCGCAGATAGAAGGTGCACAATGCACAGGCTGCGAGGCTTGTGTGAAAATTTGCCCCACACATATTGATATCAGAAAAGGTATGCAGCTTGAGTGTATCAACTGTCTTGAATGCTCCGATGCTTGCTCTAAAGTGATGGCTAAATTTAACTTTCCTTCGCTTATAGAGTGGACAAGTGAAAATGCGCAAAAAACACATCAAAAGGTCAAATATTTTCGTTTTAGAACGATCGCTTATGTGGCGATACTCTCCGTTGCTTCGGTAGTTTTGGTGTTAATGAGTGGCAAAAAAGAGCATATGCTCTTAAATATAAATAGAACAAGCGAGCTTTATAACATCACAAAAGATAAAAATGTAGAAAATTCATATACATTTTTATTTCAAAACACCGATAGCAAAAAACATACGTATTATTTTGACACAAATGACACAAATATCAAGATCGTGCGCCCAAGTGAGCCTATCGAGGTCAAGCCAAACCACAAACAGCGTGTTATCGTGATTTTAGGATCTAAAAATTTAAATTTAAATGACCAAAAAGATATGCCTATAACTATTAAGATAAATGCTTATGCGGTAGATGAAAAAGAGAAGATAAGCGTCGATAGGGAAACCGTTTTTGTCTATCCTAAAAAACAAAATTTAAACTAAAGGCAAGGCATGAATATCTCAAAAAAAGGTCAAAAACGCTACGACTCTATCATCGAGGCGGCACAAGAGCTATTTTTACAAAACGGCTATGAAAATACAAGCTTAAATCAGATAGTAACAAAAAGCGGTGGCTCACTTGCTAGCGTTTACAAATTTTTTGAAAATAAAGAAAAACTTTTTATGGCGATACTTAAGATAAAAATGGACGAGTTTAAGTGTGAATTAGATGCGCTTACCGTCTTAAAAGAGAGCAATGACCTGAGTGAATTTTTAAATGCATTCGGACTAGTGTATTTTGAAATTTTTTATAAACCAGAGAGCACAAAATTCTTTAGGATCGTTATAGCAGAAACATATAAAAGCAAGGATTTGGCACAGCTAACCGCGCAACTCATGACCGATGTTATTATAAAAACCATAGCGGACTTTTTAAGAAAACCAAATATCGCACCTTTGTTAAAATGCGGTGATGCGGAAGCTGTTGCGTTTAGTTTTTGCTCTTTGATCCGTGAGCCGTTTTTCTTTAGGACGCTTATACTTGGCGAAGAGCCGAAGCCAAAAACAAAAGAGGAAAAAATGCAGATAGTTGCAGGTATCGTGGATTCGTTTCTTAACGGTATTTGCAAATAATATTTATCATTCGTTTATCGAATTTATAGTAAAATTTCGCTTCTTTAGTAAAATGTAATTCAAATTACGAACAAAATAAAATAATAAAAATTTAAGGAGAAATTTCATGAGAAGGTATGGGGCTTTAGCCATTACTTTAGTCGTCATGATGACCTTTACGGGTTGTGATTTACTAAAAGCGTTTAATAAAAAAGAAGAGGGCAAAGCTGCTGCATCAGCCATGCAAAAGCCCCCTGCAAAAGTTGATGTCGTCGTAGCCAAAAATGGTGATTTCCCGATGACATTTAACTATCCCGCAAGAATTCAAAGCGAGCAAGATGTTGTTATAACACCAAAGGTAGCAGGGACGCTTTTAAAACAAAATTTTAAAGCGGGAGATAGTGTCAAAGAGGGACAAATTTTATTTGTCATAGACCCCGACTTATATACGGCTGCTTATGAGGTTGCACAAGCAAATATCTTGCAAGCACAAGCTACGCTTAAAAATGCAAAAAGCGACATGGATAGGATAAAAAAACTTTTTGAACAAAAGGCGACAAGTCAGAAGGACTATGATAGCGCTGTCGCTGCGCTAGAGAGTGCAACTGCAAATTTGGCTAGTGCACAAGCAAACGCAAAAACCGCAAAGCTAAATCTTGAATATTCAAATGTAAAAGCACCTTTTAGCGGTGTGGTCGGTGAGAATTTAGTAGATATAGGCACTTATGTCGCAGTAGGAAGCACGCAGCTTGTTAGATTAACCAAGATCGATCCGATAGAGGCTAGATTTTATATTTCAGATATTGATAACCTAAATAGGATTAAAAATTTAAATTCCGCTAGCTGGGAGCAACTAAATGCCGAAGCGGTATTAAATTTAAACAATGAAAACTATGTAGGTAGGGTTAAATTTATAGATGCGACAGTAGATACTTCAACGGGCAATGTTTTAGCCAAAGCCGAATTTGAAAACAAGGACGGCAAGCTACTTCCTGGCATGTTTGCTCGTATTCAGATGGATGGATTTATACAAAAAAATAGCTTCACTATACCTCAAGTAGCGATCCTTCAAGACACCGTTAGTCCGTATGTTTATTTAGTAAAAGACGGTAAAGTCGCAAAACAAAATATCAAAATCATATACCAAACAGTAACTGAAGCTTATGTTAGCGACGGCATAAACGAAGGTGACGTGATAATAACAAACAACTTTAAAAAGATAGGCGTGGGTGCACCTGTTGTGCCTGAAACTCAAGGTAAGGAGAACAAATAATGTTTTCTAGATTTTTTATAAATCGCCCTATATTTGCCGCTGTTGTTTCGATCATCATTGTTATTGGCGGATTTATGGCGATGAAAGGTCTTCCTATCGAGGAGTATCCAAAACTCACTCCGCCGCAAGTAACCGTTAGTGCTACTTATACGGGAGCAAATGCAGAGACTATCGCAAACACGGTTGCAACGTTGCTTGAGGACGAGATAAATGGTGTTGAGGGCATGATATATATGCAAAGCACTTCAAGCTCAAGTGGCTCAATGAGTATAAATGTATATTTTCAGATAGGCTATGACTCAAAACAAGCTACGATAGATGTTAATAACCGCGTTCAAGCAGCACTCTCTCGTCTGCCTGATGAGGTCCAAAGTACCGGCGTTATCGTGCGTGAAAGAAGTAGCTCGATACTTGAAGTTGTTGCCTTTACTTCAGATGACCCGAGTATGAGCAGGCTTGAACTATCAAACTACGTCTTGCTAAATATCGCCGATGAGATAAAGCGTGTTAAGGGCGTTGGTGACGTTAACGTTATCGGTAACCAAAACTACGCCATGAGGATTTGGTTAAAGCCTGATGAGCTATCTAAATTTAACCTAAGTGTTCCTGAGGTTTTAACTGCGGTTAGAACGCAAAATAGCCAATACGCAGCGGGTAAAATCGGCGAACAGCCTATGAAAGACGCCAAAAATCCTTATGTGTATACGATAAAAGCGGACGGTCGTTACTCTAGCGCGGAGCAGTTTGAAAACATTATCCTAAGATCAAATTCTGACGGCACACTGTTAAAGTTAAAAGACGTGGCAGATGTTGAGATAGGCTCAAGATCTTACTCGTTTAACGGCTTTTTAAATAACCAAGTAATGTCGCCTATGCTTATTTTCTTACAAAATGATGCAAACGCACTTGAGACGGCGCAGCTTGTTTCAAAACGCTTAGATGAACTCTCTGTTAGTTATCCTGCCGGTTTTAAGCATACAGTCTCATACGATACTACAAAATTTGTTGAAGTTTCTATAAAAGAGGTTGTTAAGACCTTTATAGAGGCGCTTGTTCTTGTTATTATCGTTATTTATTTCTTCTTAAAAAGTATCCGCGCCACCATCATACCGATGCTTGCCGTGCCGGTTTCTATCATAGGAACATTTGCCGGTTTTTATGCGATGGGATTTTCTATAAACCTTATCACGCTTTTTGCACTTATTCTTGCTATCGGTATCGTTGTAGATGATGCTATTATCGTTATAGAAAACGTTGAACGTATAATGCACGAAGATAAAGACATAAGCGTTAAAGACGCGACTATAAAAGCCATGGATGAGGTTGCCGCACCGGTTATATCTATCGTGCTAGTGCTTTCTGCAGTTTTTGTGCCGGTTGCGTTTATGGAGGGATTTGTTGGTGTTATCCAGCGTCAATTCGCCCTTACTCTTGTTGTTTCGGTCGCTCTTTCTGGCTTTGTGGCGCTTACTCTTACTCCTGCACTCGCGGCTATCATGCTTAAGCGCGGCGAGAGTGAGCCGTTTTGGATAGTTAAGAAATTTAACGATTTGTTTGACTGGAGCACAAATGTCTTTTCGGCAGGCGTTGCTAAAATTTTACGCCATGTCATACCAAGCCTTGCGGTAGTTGCTATTGTTATATTTGCAATGATAGAGCTATTTAAAGTAGTGCCAAGTAGCCTTGTGCCTTACGAGGATAAGGGCTATATGATGGCTATCTCTTCTTTACCTCCAGCTTCGGCTGCGCCTAGAACTATCAAAGAGGTAAATAAAATGAGCGAAATGCTTTTGGCTGATCCAAATATCGATCTAGTGACAGGTTTTGCTGGATACGACATGATAGCTGGCGCACTTCGTGAAAACTCTATGATCTTTTTTGTTAGAACAACTGACTGGAGTTTAAGGCAAACTCCTCAAAGTAGTATAAATGCGTTGATCGGTAAATACAACGGTGTATTTTGGCCTTCAAAAGAGAGCATGAGCTTTGTTGTAAACATACCTCCTATTACAGGCTTATCAATGACTGGTGGTTTTGAGATGTTTATACAAAACAGAAGCGGCAAGAGCTACAATGATATAGAAAAAGATGTTTTAGCGGTAGTTGCTAAGGCAAATGCTCGTCCTGAGCTAACAAGCGTAAGAACAACCCTTGAGACAAACTACCCGCAGTATGATATAAAGATAGACGACGAAAAGGCTTATCTGCTTGGCATAAGCAAGTCTGATATATTTAACGCGCTTTCGGCGACTATGGGTTCATACTACATAAATGACTTTAATATGTTCGGTAAAACATACCGCGTATATGCACAAGCTAAAGAGAAATTTAGAAATTCTCCGGAAGATATGCGTGATATATTTGTTAAAAATTCAAAAGGTGAGATGGTATCTTTGGCAACAGTTGCCACACTAACAAGAAGCATGGGACCGGATCTTGTTGATAGGTTTAATCTCTTTCCTGCAGCGAAGGTTATGGGTGATCCTGCTATCGGATATACTTCAGGTGAGGCGCTAAAAGCTATACAAGAGGTAGTTAAAGAGACCTTAAATGAAAACGAATACTCAATAGCATGGTCTGGCACGGCATATCAAGAGGTAAATTCGGCAGGCACCGGCACGCAAGCATTTATATTTGGTATGATATTTGTATTTTTAATACTTGCGGCGCAGTATGAAAGATGGCTGATCCCTCTTGCGGTTATTACCGCTGTTCCGTTTGCGGTATTTGGCTCGTTACTTGCTACATGGGCCAGGGGATTAACAAACGACGTGTATTTTGAGGTAGGCTTGTTGCTGCTCATCGGTCTTTCGGCAAAAAATGCGATCCTTATTGTGGAATTTGCTATGCAAGAGCGTGAAAACGGTAAAAGTATATTTGACGCAGCCGTTAGTGCGGCTAGACTACGTTTCCGTCCGATCGTTATGACATCTATCGCATTTACGCTAGGAGTTTTCCCGATGGTTATATCAAGCGGGGCAGGTGCAGCATCTCGCCACAGTCTTGGCACCGGTGTTGTAGGCGGTATGATAGCGGCTACAACGATAGCGATATTTTTCGTTCCGCTCTTTTACTATCTACTAGAAAATTTAAACGCTAAATTTTGGAACAAAAACAAAATAATCAAGCGAGATGGAGGAGAGGTTAATGCGTAATATAGCTGTTTTGGTATTAGCACTTTTTATGGCAGGATGTTCTTTTCGTCCTGAAATGTCTCAGGTCGAGACGAAATTTGAGTATAGGTTTGAAACCAGTGATATAAACGATCTTTGGTGGCAAAATTTTAATGACCAAAATTTAAATTTACTCGTTGAAGAGTCGCTAAAACATAACATAGACTTAAAGCTCGCCTATATAAATTTACAAAGTGCGGCACTAACGCTTAAAAACTCTCGTGCCGATCTTTTCCCTACTCTTGGCATAAACGGCGAAGCAAGTAAGGCTAGAACAAGTGGTGAGACATATAGCGGACAAGATAATGTTAAATACGATAGTTTCTCGCTAAGTGCGGTGCTTAATTATGAAGTTGATCTTTGGGGCAGGGTAAGAAATTCTATAGCTTCATCGGACGCACTTTTGCAAGCAAGTAGATATGACTATGATAACGCAAGGCTTACTATAGCTTCAAACGTCGTGCAAAATTACTTTACGCTTGTGTCTTTAAAGATGAAAGAGGATATTTTAAAAGAGACTTTAAAAAGCTATAAAGACACGATGGAGTATCGTAAAAAACAGCTTGAAGTTGGAGCTATCACGCAAATTATATACTTACAAAGCGTGGCTGCCGTGCAAAGTGCGCAAATCAACCTGACAAATGTTCAAAATTCTATGCTTAGCGCCTCAAATGCCTTGGCTATACTTTCTGGAAAAAGTAACGATGAAATTTTAAGAGATATCATCGCAACAAGCGATACCTTACCAACTCCTCCGCAAATTAGCGCGGATATAAGCTCTGACGTGCTTCTTAGAAGAAGCGATGTCGCAAGTGCTTATGAGAGCCTAAAAAGCTCAAATGCCCTTGTAGGAGTGGCTAAGGCGGCTTATTTCCCGACTTTATCATTAACCGGGATTTTTGGATTTAGCTCGGATGAGCTTGATAGGCTTTTTGTTCAAAACGCCAACACGTGGTCACTAGCCGGCTCACTTGCCCAAAGTGTATTTGACTATGGCAGACGCGCAAACAATGTCGAACTGGCAGAGCTTTCACAAAGTGCAAATGCTCTAAAATACGAGCAGGCTATAAAGGCGGCATTGGGCGAAGTTAGGGTTGCCTTGCATAATCGCAAAAGTGCAGCCGAAGTATATGATGAAACCCAGGCTTTACTAAGCTCACAAAGTAAAATTTACGACCTTGCAAGTGCTCAATACGAGACAGGCTATGCCGATCATCTGACCTTGCTTGACTCTCAAAGAAACCTCTTAAGCACTAGGCTAGTTGCCGTAGATGCGGCTTTGACTTTAAACAACAGCGTAGTTGAAATTTATAAAAGTTTCGGCGGTGGATTTAAAGTAGAGCAAAATCAAACAAAATAATTATAGGGCTTTTGCCCTTTAATTATTGATCTTCGTTAATAAATTTTTCAGTATTTTTGGCTAATATCAGGATTAAAATTTAAGGAGGGTTTCATGTGTAAAATTTGGAATTTTATATTTTCTTGGGGATTTTTCGTGTTTGCTTTGGTACTTGGCGTTGCATTATGGTTTGCGATCGATTACGCTGAGGCATATAGGCTTGAGTCCGCATTGGTTGATTGGGGTATGATAGCTATGATGGCTTGCGTGTTTGGTATCGTATTTTATGCGATTATTGCGGTATTTGCGATACCTTTAAAGGGTTGCTGCAAGTGCTCGGCTAACTAAAAACTACTACTTGGCATAAAGCAATTTTGGTTTTATGCCTCTTAAATTTCATCTGCTAGATTTACAAATCCATTCTATTTTATTTTAAAATTCGTTTTTATCGGCTTTAAATTTGAACACTATTTTCTCATAAATTCATAAATTTTGTTTTATTTTACTAAATATTTAATTTACAGATAAGTTATGTTTATGTAAAATTAGCTTCCCAAAAGTTATTAATAATAATAATCAAAATTTAATTTAAAGGAGTTATGGATGAAATTTAGACCAGATCTAAAAATTTCATTAGTTGCTGCACTTTTTACAAGTGTTGCTTTTGGCGCACAAGAAGTTGCTTTAAGTGGCGTAGAAGTAACTGCCACGGGCGGTGCGCAAGAGATAGATGCGGCAAAGGTAAATGTTAGAAATGCTGCACTTATAAATGATGTTATGCGTGATATGCCTGGCGTTTATATAGGCGGAACAAACTCACTTAATCAAAAAATTTACATTAGAGGTATAAATGACCGCGGTTTAAATATCACTATCGACGGGGCTCGTCAAAAAGGAAATGCATTTCATCATGCTGCTGACTTATACATAGATCCAGATATCATAAGAAGTGTTAATGTTGGCCTTGGAGTAAATTCTGTTGTCGGTACTTCAGGCGCGCTTGGCGGTTCTGTAGCATTTAAAACTGCAGACGCTAGTGACTTGTTAGAAGATGGAGAGGTTTTTGGAGGAAAGATAAAAAGCGGATACGCAAGCAATAATAAAGAGTGGCAAGAAAGCTTGACTTTATATGCAAAAGCATTTGAGTCACTTGAGCTTTTGGGCTACGTAGGACATAGGGGGTATGGCAGAGGCGAGAGTGGTAAAGGCGAAAAACTTGGCGGAAATAACGCTGATAATACAAACTACTTGTTTAAAGTCGGATATAACATAGCTGATTATAGTAAGATCACTTTTAGTGCCGAACGTATGCAGATGAAGGGTGATTTTCCGCTAAGAGCCGAGTGGGGAACTACAGATGATAGTTCACTGGTGGATACGAAATACTGGCGTGATACATATACGGCAAATTTCAATCTAAACCCAAATGACTATGTCGATCTTGACTTAAATGCTTATCATACAAAACACGAAGCTAAGTCATCAGTAAATGCCGGAGTAAAAACTTACGGTGCAAAAGCTATAAATAAAACAAAATTTGAGACAGGATATATCGGACATACATTAGTTTACGGTACAGAAATTTATCAAAGTAAAAGTTATAATAAAAACGACACTTCCAACACTCCTGACGACAAAGCTACAAGCTTGTCGGTGTTCTTAGAAGACCAGCTTAGAACAGGCGGATTTACATTAACGCCTGGTATTAGATATGATAACTATAAGCTTAATACGATGGGTGGCACCCAGGGCATCGCAGGAAGGGCAAACTACTCATGGCACGAGTGGTCTCCAGCTGTAAATTTAGACTATCAATTTGACATGGGTCTTGGGGTTTATGCTAGTTGGGCAAGGGTATTTAGAGGTCCTGATCCGATAGAGGCGATACGTATAAGTAGTACAAATAGCATTAACTTTACGACAAACGGCGACTTAGACCCTGAAACTGGTGACGTGTATGAGGTTGGCACAAGATATCAAACTCAACTTAGCGATAGTCAAAGTCTAAGCATTATAGCGAAATATTTTTATAACGATTATGACAATCTTATAGTAGAAATGGGAAAAGCAGGCTCTATACAAGTTGACAGAGTTAATGGTGGACGCGCAGTCGTAAAAGGCGGAGAGCTAGCCTTAAGATATAACATATCAAATTTAAGCTTATCGGCTAGTTACTCACGCGCAAGAACTGAGTATAAAGATAAAAATTCAAATGCCGGATACGGTGGTGTCCTAGCTTATAGTGATGCAGGCGATAAATACACCTTTAACGCAGAATACGCCATTGCCCCTATCGATACTTTAATAGGCTACAACCTTATAGCTTTTGATAGGATAACGGCTAAAAACGGTAGCGGAAGTGAATTTAAAAAACCGGGCTATGCCGTGAGTGACATATATGCCACTTGGTCGCCTAGCTCTGGAAAATACAAAGGACTTGAGGTAAATTTCGGTGTTTATAATCTTTTTGATAAAACATACTGGTCGCACTCTCAAAGAAGTGCAGGCTCTATGAGTTGTCCAAGAGGTCGAACTTGCCCTCCTACGCCATTAGCTCCAGGCAACATAGACTGGGAACCTGGAAGAAATATAAAAGCCAGCGTATCTTATAAATTTTAATTAAAAAGGGGGTAAATTTACTCCCTTTTATTTCATGATAGCACATTTAATATCAAAATAATTCCTTGTGATTTATATTATATTTTGTAAATTTAAAGTAAAATCAATAAGCAAATTCATCACACGATATCAAATTTATAGATGAGAGCAAGGAGTAAAAATGAAATTAGACACGCTTATAGTAAAAGGCATAAATGCCAAAGACAACCCTTATCAGTCGGTAGTTCCGCCGATATTTTTAGCCACCAGTTTTGTTCAAAATGGTCTTGATGACTTTCAAAAGTATGGGTATTCGCGAGGAGCAAATCCAACCAGAAATGCATTCGAAGAGCTTTTTGCCAAGATAGAAGGCTCAAGGTATTGCCTAGCCACCGCTTCCGGTATGGCAGCGACAACCCTTGCTTTTAGTTTGTTTAAAACCGGTGATAAAATTTTACTTAACAACAACACTTATGGCGGAACATATCGTTATGCCGATACTATTTTTAAAAACCAAGGACTTAAATACGAGCTAGTTGATGATTTTAACACGCTAAATGAGGATGAAATTTCATCCGACGTAAAAGCTATCTTTATAGAAACTCCATCAAATCCTTTATTGCGTGTCACGGATATTAAGCGTATCGTAAATATCGCGCATAAAAAGGGCATTATGGTTATAGCAGACAATACCTTTTTAACGCCGTATTATCAGCATTTGCTTGAGCTTGGAGTTGATGTTGTGGTGTATTCTGCTACAAAATACATCGGCGGGCATGCCGATGTTATCGCTGGTATTGTTACGACAAATAGCGATGAACTAGCAGCTAAGCTTGATCTGCTTAGAAATAGCTTTGGTTCGATGTTATCCCCTACCGACTCATACTATCTTATAAAGGGACTTAAGACTTTAAGCGTAAGGTTTGATCGTCAAACGCAAAACACTCATAAAATAATCGAGTTTTTAAGCAAAGAGGAGGCTGTTAGCACCGTGCACTATGCGGGCTCGTATTCTAAATTTGAAAAAGATGCACAAGAAGGCCAAGCTACCGGCATAGGGGCGCTTATATCATTTGAGATAGATCCAAAATACGACTGCAATAAATTTGTCAAATCACTTAGAATTTTTGACCTTGCCGTCAGTCTTGGCGGAGTTGAGAGCCTTGTTTGCCATCCAGCCTCTATGACTCATGATAGCTATCCAAAAGAGCTGCAAGAAAAGATCGGTATCAAACAAAATTTACTTCGTATGGCTGTCGGTGTTGAAAACTCAGATGACTTGATAGCTGATTTAAAACAGGCTTTTACAAAAGCTAAAATTTGATAAATTTCATAGTTTTGGGCTAAATTTAGCTCAAAACGCTTTGTTTTTCGCGATTAAGCATTCCTAAGCAAACTGCATTTTATAAAATTACGGTACTAAAATTTAATTTATTTAAAGAAATTTTGGATATAATCCACATCTTACGTAAAAGCGTAAAATCACACAGTAAGGATTAGCATGCCAAAGATGAAAACCGTTCGCGGTGCTGCTAAGCGTTTTAAAGTAGGCAAAAATAAAATCAAGCGCGGCTCTGCTTTTAGAAGCCACATCTTGACTAAAAAGTCTGCCGGACGCAAAAGAGACCTTCGTCAGCCACAATACGTGGATAGCACAAATGTCCCTGCAGTAAAAAGAATGCTAGGCGTATAAGCCAAGCATAGTTTAAGTTTTTGACAAAAGTCATTCAAACTCCCCTAAAATTAAAATTTATAGGGAAAGATCCATATAATGGACGCCAATTTGTGAAAGGATAAATATGGCAAGAGTAAAAACGGGCGTAGTTAGAAGAAGACGCCATAAGAAAGTTTTAAAACTTGCACGTGGTTTTTATAGTGCAAGACATAAACATTTTAGAAAAGCTAAAGAACAACTTGAAAGAAGTTTGGTATATGCTTATCGTGATCGTCGCCAGAAAAAACGTGACTTCCGCCGTCTATGGATAGTTCGTATAAATGCTGCTTGCAGACTAAACGACATAAGCTACTCAAGATTTATGAATGGTCTTAAAAAGGCTAACATAGAGCTTGATAGAAAAATTTTAGCTGATCTAGCTATGAATGACGCGGACGCATTTGCGGCGCTTGCAAGATCTGCAAAAGACGCTTTAAAATAATTATTAAGCCCCATTTGGGGCTTTTTAAATTTCAATACTCACATCAAAACAGTGTTTAACATTTCCTTTAAAATATATCTTCTCATTTTCTAGTCTTAGTTGTAGTTCCTCGCCGCTTTTAGGATATACGCTTAAAATTTTATTTGCATGTAAATTTAAAACCGCACCGTAAAAGCATGCCGCCATACCGGTTCCGCAAGCTAGCGTCTCATCTTCAACGCCACGTTCATATGTTCTTACTTTTAGCGATCCGTTTTCAAATTTGGCGAAATTTATATTTGCATTATATTTGTGTCGCAGATGTTTTGCTAAATTTAGGTCAAATTTATCCAAATTTTGTGTAAAATGCACCAAATGTGGCACTCCCGTATCGTAAAAAAACCACTCTTTATCAAATTCGTTTATACTATCTTTGCTTAGGATTTTAGGGCTTGTTAATTCGACTTCAACGCTATTTTCATCCACATCTCCGGTTATTAGCCCGGCACCGGTTAGAAGCTTGGAGCTTTTGTTTATAAGAGCGTTTTTATAAGCGTATAAAAATGCCGCTCTTGAGCCGTTGCCGCACATATTTGCACTACTTCCGTCAGAGTTGTAAAACTCCCATCTTATACCATCGTCATACGGCAAGATAACTATCAGTCCATCGGCTCCTATGCCGTTTTGTCTGTCGCAAATTTTTACAGCAAAGTCGCTTCTATCTGCCTTTAAAAACGTATGAAAGATCACAAAATCATTGCCACTTGCATTGTATTTGCTAACCAACATTTGCTTTACCTTTTAGATCGTTTAAGAATTTATTTACACTTGCCTCTAGATTTAACAAGTCTGAGCTATTGTCTATAATAAAATTTGCCATTTTTCGTTTTTCTTCGATGTCTATTTGCAGATTTACACGTGATTTTGCCGCTTTGCTATCAAGCTCGTTTCTTTTCATTACTCTTTTTATAAGCTCTTTTTTTGAAGCATAAACGACTACTACTTTTTCAAAACACTCATAAACGCCCTTGCGCTCAAAATAAAGCGGTATATCAACGAAATAAAAAATATTTTTATCTTCTAAAATTTCACACTTGGCATAAATTTCATCTCGTATCTTTGGATGTAAGAGCTCTTCAAGCCATGATAATTTGTCTTTATCTGCAAATACGATCTCGCCCAGTTTTTTTCTATCTACTTTGCCGTTTTTAACAACATCTTTAAATTTTATAGAAATTTCATCAGCCAAACTTTGTAAGACTTCGTGCGCTATTTCATCAGCGTCTATCACGCTATATCCGTGTAGTTTTAGTAGTGTGCAAACCGTGCTTTTGCCAGATCCTATCGAGCCTGTTACAACGATGCCTTTTTTAAATTTACGCATTTTTGACCTTTATTTTACTACGATTTTAGCAAATTTTGGCTAAAATCAGCCAAAATTTAAGGGGGCGAAAATGATAACATATAAAGACGCTGGTGTTGATATTGATGCAGGAAATGAGTTTGTCAATGCGATAAAACCTCATGTTAAATCAACCTTTACTCCGTTGGTTTTGGGTGGTATCGGCTCGTTTTCAGGAGCTATCAAACTACCAAGCGGCTATAAAAATCCTGCCATTTTAGGCGCAACCGATGGTGTTGGCACAAAGCTTAGGCTTGCCATAGATGCAAATCGCCTTGATAAAGTAGGTGAGGATCTAGTCGCAATGTGCGTAAACGACCTGATATGCAACTTTGCTACGCCGTTGTTTTTTCTTGATTATTACGCTACGGCAAAGCTTGATATAAATTCAGCCGAAGTCGTAGTTAAGGGTATTGCAGAAGGTTGCAAGAAGGCAAGTTGTGCTTTAATAGGCGGCGAAACGGCAGAGATGCCCTCGATGTATGAAAAAGGTGATTTTGACCTGGCCGGATTTGCTGTTGGCATGGCTGAGATAGACGAGATAGATAGAGCAAAATTTGTAAAAAAAGGCGATAAGCTTTTAGCGCTTAGCTCAAGTGGGCTTCATTCAAACGGTTACTCATTGGCAAGAAAAGTAGTTGAAAGCAAAGGGTTAAAATTTGACGATAAATTGGGAGATAAAAATTTAATCGACCTTTTACTGGAGCCAACTAGAATTTATGTGCCTGAATTTTTAAAACTAAAAGATAAACTAAACGCTCTAGCTCACATCACAGGCGGTGGTTTGGTTGAAAATTTACCTCGTGTTTTCCCTGTAGGACTTGGTGCAAAGATAAATGTAGACGCTATCAAGCGACCTGAAATTTACTCGATATTTGATGGAGTTGTAGAACAAGCAGAGCTTTATCGCACATTTAATATGGGCGTAGGCATGGTGCTTGTAGTAAGCCCTGAAAATGTGAAATTTATACTTGAGGATTCTGACGCTTATGAGATAGGCGAAGTCGTAGAAGGTAGCGGCGTAGAGCTTATCTAAATTTAAAATATCTTGCTTTGAAAATAATCAAAGCAAGATAAAGTTTTATTTTATTTTGATGTAATCTTCCGCTTTATACTCTTTTTTAGCATTATAGTCCTCTAGCAGTTTAACCACTATCGGGCTAAGTAATAAAACAGCTATAAGGTTTGGCAGTACCATAAGACCGTTAAAGAGGTCAGAAAGCTCCCAAACGAGTTTTATTTTTAGCAGGCTTCCTAAAAATACAAAAGCAACCACTAGTACTTGCAAAAATTTAACACCTTTTTTGCCAAAAAGATATCTGACGTTTATCTCTGCAAAATAATACCAACCAAGTATCGTTGTAAATGCAAAGAAAAATAGGCAAATCGCAACAAACGAATACCCGATAGTATGTCCTAGAAGATGTGATGAAAATGCCTCTTGAACAAGGGTTATACCGCTAAAAACCGGTTGACCGTTTTCAAATGCTACGACGTTTGAGCTAAGCACTACAAAGACGGTAATGTTAAGTACGATAAATGTATCCACAAAAACCGACATGATACCTAAAACACCTTGCTCTACGGGATGTTTTACTTTAGCGGCTGCATGCGCGTGAGGAGTTGAGCCCATACCAGCTTCGTTACTGAACAAACCTCTTGCTATGCCGTATCTCATGGCAGTTGCGATACTAGTACCGATAGCGCCGCCCCAAGCGGCAGAAGGGTTAAACGCTGCTTCAAATATTATGCTTACAACTGATGGAATTTCTTTAAAATTTACGCAAACTATAAGTAGACCGACGATGACATATATGATAGCCATTACAGGAACCACCTTTTCCGCAACTCTTGCGATGGCCTTAACTCCGCCTATAAAAACTACCGCACAAACTATGGCTAAAACTAAGCCTATCGCCCATTGAGGGATACCAAAAGCCCCCGAAAAGCCATCTGATATAGAGTTAGCTTGAACCATATTTCCCATAAAACCAAGTGCTAAAATAATAGCCACCGCAAAAAATCCTGCTAAAACTTTACCAAGTTTTCCGCCGATACCTTTTGAGATGTAAAATGCCGGACCGCCTATGGTGTGATCGCTATCGTCTTTTGTTTTATAAACTTGTGCCAGACAAATTTCGGCAAAATTTGTAGCCATGCCTAAAAACGCCGCGCACCACATCCAAAATATCGCACCTGGTCCGCCCATTACAAGTGCGGTTGAAGCGCCAACCAAGTTGCCGGTGCCAACTTGTGCGGCCACTGCTGTTGCTACTGACTGAAACGAACTCATACCGTCTTTGCCGGCTGCTTCGCCGTGTAAAGAGAAGTTTCCAAAAAGGCGATTCCACCCATCTTTAAACTTAAAAATCTGAACAAATTTTAGTCTAAATGTGAAAAAGAGACCGGTTCCGCATAGGAGGGTTATTAAAAAATAAGGCCCCCAAACAAAGGAATTTACCTTACTAACGAGTTCTGTGAATAGTTCCAAAACAACATCCTTTCATGATATAGATTTTAAAGTGTATTTAAAAAAAAATTAAAATTTTATAAAAATTAAATTTTTTAATATAAAATTACAATACAACCTTACTTTTTGTTATAAAATAAATTTCAAATACCCTGTTTGTCGCATTCTCTATATAAATTTAAGCTAAAATTTATATTAAAATATCACAAATAAAGTCACAAAAAATGCTATATTTATCTTTGTTTTATCTTAGCTAGCCACTCGCTAAGAGTTTTTTCAAAACCGATCCCGTCACTTTTATAAAATTTAAGTGGTTTTGTAAGGTAGTTTTGTTCGACCCAGCCCCCAAAATCATGTGGATAAAGGTAGTTCTTTACCTCGGGAGCAGTGTTGATTAGGTGTTTTGGTATTTGAAGTTTTTCTTCGCTTTTTACGTAACTAAGAGCCGAATTTATCGCTACATAGCTTGAATTTGACTTTGGTGAATGCGCTAGATAAACGGCACATTGTGCAAGGATTATGCGGGCTTCGGGATAGCCGATTTTGCTTACGGCATTTAGGGTGCTGACAGCTAAATTTAAGGCGTTTGGATTGGCGTTGCCGATATCTTCGCTAGCAAGTATAACCATACGTCTAGCGATAAAATCCGCACTCTCTCCAGCGTCAATCAACCTTGCTAGATAATAAATGGCGGCATTTTCGTCGCTACCTCTAAGGCTTTTTATGAGCGCACTTGCTAAATGATAGTGTGTGTCATCCTCGCTGATACCCTCTGAAACGGTATTTGCCCTAAGTGTTTTTAGGTTATCCAAGGTTATATTTATGTCTATGCTAAGCGCAAATTCGAGTAAATTTAATAAGCTTCTAGCGTCGCCTCCGCTGCTTTTAAACAAATACTCTTTTGCTTCTTTGTCTATATTAAATTTTACCTCTTCTTGCACACGCTTTAATAATTTGTCAAAGTCTTTTGAGCTTAATGGCTTAAACTCAAAAAGCATAGAACGACTTCTGATGCCTGAACTTAGTGTGAAGAACGGATTTTCAGTGCTTGCACCAATAATTATAGCACGGTAATTTTCCATCGGGATCAAAAGCGCTTCTTGTTGTGTTTTGCTTAGCCGATGAATCTCATCGATAAAAAACAGCGGCTTAACTAACGCGTTTTCATAGTTTTTTAAAATTTTACGAAATTCATCTATTTTTAAATTACCGCCGTCAAATTCATAAAAGTCGTATTTCATAAGACTTGCAACAGCTCTGGCAAAGCTTGTTTTACCACATCCCGCAAGCCCGTAAAACATACTATGGGGGATCTTTTCGTTTTCTATAAATTTTTTAAAAACCCTAACGATATCTTCTTGACCGCAGATCTCATCAAGGGTTTTTGGGCGAAATTTAAGGGCAAACATCGAATTTATTGACATCCCTCACACTCAACAGAGCGATCGGCTACATTATTTACCTTTTCGCTATCAGGTGATTCTGAGCGAAGGTAGTAGGTTGATTTTAGTCCAAGCTCCCATGCAAGTGTGTAAATTTCACTTAAATATCCGCCACTTGCCTTATCAAGGCTCATAAAGATATTTAGGCTTTGACCCTGGTCGATCCACTTTTGACGAACAGCTCCGGCTTTTATAAGAACTCTTTGATCAAGCTCGTAAGCAGGCGTGTAGTACTGCCAAGTATCAGGACTTAAATTTGGCACAACATTTGGTATCATGCCGCTTAGATTATGCTCAAACCATTTTCTCTTATATACAGGCTCGATAGTTTGTGTAGTGCCTACAAGTATGCTTATGCTTGAGGTAGGGGCGATTGCCATTAGATAGCCGTTGCGCATACCGTCGGTTTTAACTTTTTGGCGAAGCTTGTCCCAGTCGCAGCTTCCATCATCAAACAAGCCTCCACGATTTACCAAGGCTTTTGCATTTTCGTTTGCAACATCGATAGGCATTATGCCTTTGCTCCATTTTGAGCCCTCAAAAGTTGGATACTTGCCTTTTTCAACAGCTAAATTTGAGCTTGTATATATTGTGTGGTAGCTTATGTTTTCCATTATACTATCTATAAGTGCTAAATGCTCGTAACTTCCCCATTTTACGCCTTTTTGTGCTATCATTTGAGCTTCGCCCATTACACCAAGCCCTATAGATCTACTGCTTAAATTTGTGTATTTTACTTTTTTGTGTGGGTAGAAATTTAGATCGATTACGTTATCAAGCATCCTAACCGCTATCGGAACTACTCTTGATATATCTTCAGGCGTATTTATCTTGCTTAAATTTACGCTTGCTAGGTTACAAACTGCTGTTTTGCCTTCGGTTGCCTCTTTTTCTACGATAAAGATTTCTTTACCTTTTAGGCTATCAAGCGCACTAAGTTTCTTAGCTTTTTTTGTTATGCCGCTATCTACCGTAACATCGTCTTCTTCGTCAAATAGTTCTACTTCGCCATCTGTATAGATGATTTTGATCTTATAATAGTTTGGCTCGGTGTTTTGAAAAATTTCAGTACATAAATTCGAGCTTCTAATTATGCCTTCGTGGTCGTTTGGATTAGCTTTGTTTGCATTGTCTTTAAACGCTAAAAACGGCATGCCTGTCTCAAAATAGCTAGTTAGTATCTTTTTCCAAAGATCTTTTGCTAGCATGGTATTTTTTTGGATATTTTCGTTGTTTTCATACTCTAGGTATTTTTTCTCAAACTCATCTCCGTAAAGCTCGCAAAGATCGCTCACGTCAGCCGGGTCAAAAAGTGTCCATTTGCCGTTTTCTTGCACTCTTTTCATAAAGAGATCATTTATCCAAAGCGCAGGGAAAATTTCATGCGCCCTGCGTCTTTCTTCGCCCGAGTTTTTACGAAGGTCTAAAAAGTCGCTAACATCCATGTGCCAAGGCTCGATATAAACGGCGATAGCGCCTTTTCTAGTGCCTAGCTGATCGACTGCAACGGCTATATCGTTGGTTATCTTTAAGAAAGGTATGATACCTCCTGCTGCATTTTTATGCCCATCTATGCTACCGCCCATAGCGCGAACCTTACTCCAGTCCCAGCCGATACCTCCGCCAAATTTAGAAAGAAGAGCCATCTCTTTATAGCTATCAAAAATTCCCTCGATATTATCGGGAGTAGAGCCGATGTAGCATGAGCTTAGTTGGTGACGCTGTGTTCTTGCGTTTGATAGAGTAGGGGTTGCTAGCATAACCTCAAATTTACTTATCAGGTCGTAAAATTTCTTAGCCCAGCCTTGGCAGTCAAGTTCGTTTTGGGCAAGAAACATCGCTATGGCCATAAACATTTGCTGTGGAAGCTCTATAGGTTTTCCTTGCTTATCTTTTATCAAGTATCTGTCGTAAAGTGTTTTTATGCCAAGATATGCAAATTGCAAATCACGCTGCGGTTTTATGTAGTCATTTAGATCATCAAGGTCGTATTTTTCTTTTAATCCGGGCACTATACGACCGGCTTTTTCACCCTTTTCAAAATACTCCCTTAAGTGGCTATATCCATTATATCCTGTTACTTTATGGTATAGATCGTATAAAAATAATCTAGCAGCGACGAATGTCCAGTTTGGACGGTCGATATCTATCTTGTCTACGGCGGTTTTTATAAGCGTTTGTTGGATCTCTTCAGTTGTTATCATATCTCTAAACTGAATTTTTGCATCTACTTCGAGTTCGCTAAGGCTTACGTTATCAAGTCCGACCACCGCTTCACTCGTGTATTTTTTGATCTTACTTATATCTAACTCTTCCGTTCTTCCGTTGCGTTTTATTACTTTCATATTCTCTCTTTTGGGTGTATTTAAAAAATGGATTTTATCTTATGCTTGTTTTTAAACAGCTTAGGACGATTTTAGTCGCTTTTTATGGTGCTTTGCACGTGAAATTTGTATTTAAAAATTTTATTACTTTTAAAAAATTTGCATTTGTATGAAGGAAATTCCGCTTGAAAATCAAGCGGAAATATATCATATCGGCATTACGCGAATATTTGTGCTTAGTTTTTCTTGTAGAACGTTTTCTATAGCGTAAAGTGTGCCACCTGCACCACTAGCACAGCCTGAACATGCGCCAAGATAACGGATGTAAATATCTATGTTACCCTCTGGTGTTTTTTGTATATCAATAACCTCAAGATCCCCGCCGTCCATCATAAGCATAGGGCGAATTTCGCTATCCATTATGCCCTCAACGGCTTTTAGCTGACCCACAACACTTAGTTCATCAAAATTTAATTGATCGCCTAAAGCTTTTGCGTTAGCTTGCTTTTTAAGACGCTCTTGCTCCATCTCGGCTCTTGTGTCGCGTAAGATGTCGGTTAGGTAGTATTCACGTTTTTCGTGTCCGCCTGGTTTTATGCATGACTTACAAAATGCCCCGGCCTTTGTGTATTGAGTGATCTCTTCAACTGTTTTAAGATCGTTTAGTTTTATAACTTCTTTAATCGTTCCAAGACTAACTCTAGCGCATTCGCAAACGATGATCTCATCTTCAAAATGATCAGGATCGACACCTTTGTAGCTAGCCGCGGCAGCCTTGATAACATCATATGCCATAACCGAGCAGTGCATCTTTTGAGGTGGCACGGCAGGAGTTTCAGGTGTATCGCGCATAGCTTTTTCTACATCTATATTTGTTATTTTTACCGCTTCATCTACGGTTTTACCGATACAAAGTTCAGCCATTGTGTCAGAGCTAGCTATCGCTGTGCCACAACCAAAGCTTTTAAATTTAGCATCTATAATAGTATCTGTTGCTTCATCTACAAGCCAATAAAGACGAACCGCATCGCCGCAACTTTCCGCACCAAAGTCGGCTACGATAAGTTTTGCGCCACGCTCTTTTGCTTCATTTTCGGTTATCTCGCCCATAAATTTTGGATTATTCATTCTGTCTTGGACGACTTGAGAGTATTCATCCCAGATCGAACCGCCTATTAAACTATCTTTTGCCATATTATTCCTTTTTTTGACACACTTGGCGTCTTTTTTTAAATTTATTTAAATTTATAGTCCGCTTACGTGACCTTCTGGAGTGTAAGCAAATGTGCTTGAAATTCCTCTTAGTCTTTCTACGGCTTTTTTGATCTGCTCGATCGCATAATCTATCTCTTCTTCGGTATTAAAACGTGAAAGAGATAAGCGAAGCGCAGTGTGAGCAAGTTCTTTATCCGCTCCGATAGCTTCCATTATCGGGTTGCTTTCAAGTGTTTCGCTAGCGCAAGCAGAGCCTGTTGAAGCAGCGATACCGGCGCGGTTTAAGTCCCAAAGCATAGCTTCTCCTTCTACGCCTTTTATAGAGGCGAGGATGGTGTTTGGCACTCTGTTTTCACGTCTTCCGACAACGCTCACATCAGGCAGGCTTAAAAGCGCATCCTCAAGTTTATCGCGTAATCTTTTTACGTGAGAGTTTTCAAAACTCATAAATTTATTAGCGAGTTCAAGTGCTTTACCCATACCTACGATACCTGCAACATCAAGAGTTCCGCTTCTGCGACCGCCCATGTGTTCTCCGCCGTGAAGTAGACTGCTAAGAGCTTGGCTATCTTTTATATAAAGTCCGCCAACACCTTTTGGACCGTGAAATTTATGAGCAGAAAAACTCATGAAATCAACATCAAGATCACGAACATTTATAGGAATTTTGCCAAACGCCTGAACAGCGTCTGTGTGGAAAAGTGCGCCGTATTCGTGTGCGACCGAAGCTAATTCTTTTATAGGAAATATCATGCCAGTTTCGTTGTTTGCATACATTACCGAAACCAAAGCCACATCTTCGCCCATAACTTCACGAAGTTGATCAGGCGTTATGATGCCTTCTTCGTTTACATCAACGATGGTGATTTGGACACCAAATTGTTTTAAAAACTCACAGGTCATGCGGATAGCAGGATGTTCGACCGCGGTTGTTACTACTCTTTTACGTTTGCCATTGGCTATCTTGTCAAAATATATCCCTTTTATAACCCAGTTATTACTCTCTGTCGCACATGAAGTTACGATGATATCATCGCTGTCTTTTGCGTTTATCCCAACATATAGCTGATCTAGTGCATTGCGAAGTGCAGGGTGTGTTTCTGAGCCAAATTTATGTAAGGAATTTGGGTTGCCGTATTTTTCGCAAAAAAACGGTTTCATCGCCTCAAAAGCTTCGGGATCAACCATCGTAGTTGCGTTATTATCTAAGTAAACTCTCAAATTTTTGCCTTTAATTAGGATAGAAATTATCCTTTTTATTTTTGATGGAATATTATAGCAAATTTCATTAATTTTTGTTTAAATTTTGTATCTAGCTTTTTCAATTTAACAGCAATTATGATATTAAATTTATATTGAAATTCTTTATCAATATGTGATATATTCGGTGTCGTAGAGATGACTAGGATAAAAGAGGTAAATTTACTCCTAATATTAATTATTTTTTTAAGAAAAGTCCCAAAAATTATATGCGATATAATTTAAAATTTAAATAGCATAATATTAATGTAGAAAAAATTATGTGAAATTTGATTTTTTAATTTTTTTTTAGTATAATCACGCCTTGCTTAAACTAGAAAGACAATATCACAAAAGATAATCAAGATAATCAAAGGAAAAATTATGAAAAAAGAGATACATCCAGAGTATGTAGAATGCACCGTGACTTGCGCTTGTGGTAACACTTTTAAGACAAAGTCAAACAAAAGTGAGATCAGAATAGACATTTGCAGTGAGTGCCATCCGTTTTTTACAGGCAGTGAAAAGATCGTAGATAGCGCTGGCCGCGTTGAGAAATTCAAGAAAAAATACGCTTTAAACTAAGCCTTGCTTTACTTTGTTCCTACTCCGATAGGAAATTTAGAAGACATCTCGCTTCGTGCGCTTAGCGTCTTGCGCAGTTGCGAGATAGTCGTATGTGAAGATACAAGAGTAAGTAAATCTCTTGTTAGACTGCTTAATGAACGCTTTGACGCACATATCAATATACAAAATTTTATCCCACTTCATACGCACAACGAGAGCGAGTTTTTCGCAAATTTAACTCGCGAATTTTTTGATAAAAATATCGCATATATGAGCGATGCAGGTATGCCGGGCATTAGCGATCCAGGGGTTAGCCTTATAAGATACGCGCAAAATCACAACATAGGCTATGAGGTGTTAAGTGGTGCAAATGCTGCACTTTTAAGTATTGTTGCCAGCGGACTTTGCGAGAAAGAATTTGTGTTTTTGGGTTTTTTACCAAACACGGGTAAGGAGCGAACTCAAGCCATACAAAATGCCCTAAATTTAGCTTATCCATGCGTTATATATGAAAGTCCTAAACGAATTTTATCTCTTGTAAATGATATCGCAAAGCTTGAGCCTGAGCGAGAAATTTTTGCTATAAAAGAAGCAACTAAAAAATTTGAAACCAAATTTAAAAGTAGTGCTATAAAAATGTCTGAAATTTTAGAGAGATCAAACTTAAACGGCGAGTGGTGTGTCGTTATCTCGCAAAGCGATAATCCAAGTTTTGAAACCATAAGTATAAGCGATATAAACACCCTTGATATCGCTCCAAAAGCAAAAGCTAAACTACTAAGTAAAATAACCGGACAAGAGGTTAAGAAAATATACGGCGAGCTTACAAAATAAGTTTTCTTTTACTTGATTTTAGGTATTATCAAGCCCATGATAATATATGGAAAACAACTATTTTTACATGTTTTAGAAAAACATCCGAAGTTAATCAACGAGATATATCTCTCAAAAGAGTGTGACGCAAAACTTTTTTCACGTATCTGCAAGGTCGGTAAAAAAATAATTCGTGTCGATAACCAAAAAGCGCAGTCTTTGGCTCACGGAGGAAACCATCAAGGCTTTTTGGCTAGTGTTAATGAATACGAATTTGCCGATATAAACGAACTTAAAAAGTTAAATTTCGTAGTCGTGCTTTATGGTATCAGCGATGTTGGCAATATCGGTGCGATAGCAAGAACAGCTTATGCATTAGGCTGCGAGGCGATTATCGTTGTTGCTAAAAATATTAACATGGAAGGTGTTTTGCGTTCAAGTAGCGGAGCGGCATATGAGATACCTATCGCGCTAGTTGATGATGGACTTAGTTTGTTAAATGAACTAAAGCAGCGCGGATTTACTCTGTATGCTACCGCAAGTAACGGCAAAAATGTTCATGAGGCAAAATTTAAAGAAAAACGTGCGCTTATCATGGGTAGCGAGGGTGAAGGCATACCGCAAAAAGCTGTTGCAAAATGCGATGAGTGTATAGGCATAAAACTAAAAGAGGATTGGGACTCGTTAAATGTAAGTGCCGCCTTTGCGATAATCTGTGATAGGATGATAAATGAATGAACTTGAGAGCATAAAAGAGATCGGGATAAAAGAAGTTGCGAGAAAGACGCATATTGAGCCAATTTTTTTACAATACATAGTTGATAAAAATTTTGAAAAATTGGTGCGTTTAAATGCAAGAGGTTATATTAAAATTTTGCAACGCGAGTATAATCTTGAGCTTAGTTCGTGGCTTGAAGAGTATGAGGCATTTTTAAACGAACACAAGCCTCAAAATGTAAATTCTATAAAAATCAACCCTAAAATTCCAGCCTATACCTCAGACACCACTTCTGCTAGAAAGTCGCGAGGCTCGTTTTCATGGTTGGCTTGGCTTGTTATCTTGTTTGCTCTTGGTGGCGGGGTTTATTATTTTGAAGCTTATAAATACCTAGAAAATTTGCCAAGTCTTTTTGAGGATGAAAATCGAAGTGCGGTTTATTCTGATTCTAGTATAGTAAATGAGGTCAAGCAAAACATTAAAGAGGCAAATATAACGATAACCAAAACACAGTTTCCGCAAGATGAAAATTTGACAAAAGAAAAAGAAGCCGTAGAGAGCAACGTAGCTAAACTAGCACCAAAGATCGAGCAAAACGCAAGCACGATCGTTATAAATATAGAGCAAAATTTAGATCAAAACGTAGGCACTCAAAGCTCTGCGCTTGAGAGATTAACTACAAGCATAACTGAACCAAAAGACAAAAACGTCACCGCCCCTACAGCTGTTATCGTGCCAAAACAACGCGTTTGGATAGGAGTCATAAATCTTGAAAATGACCAAAAAATATCCAGAGACTCAAGCGAAAATTTAACGATAGATCTAAGTAAAAGACAGCTTATAGTTTGCGGCAACGGTCAGTTAGAACTAAAAGTAGGTGACAAAATAAGTAAATTTGCTCCCGGTAAGGCAGTCAGGCTTTTGGTTGAAAACGGAGAGATAAAACCTATAACTTATGATGAATTTATCATGTTAAACAAAGGTAAAACGTGGTGAAATTTCTTGCTTTTTTGCTATGTTTTGTCTGTTTTTTAGAAGCAGATGTTGCTAAAAGCGTAGTTGCTTTAAGTATAAACGAGCAAAAAGCAAGTGAAATTTCCACTAAAAATTTCATAAACGCAAACGGCGCTATTAACGTGGTGGCCATCACAAACGAACTAAAGTCGAAAAATATTTTTGATGCAAGGTCATTTTCGTCTTCAAGCTTAAATTTGGACTTTTTTACCGAGGATGAAATTTCTGCGACACTGTTTATAAAGGCTTTAAATTTTAGTATAAATTCGATGGGTGGTATCGTAGCAAATATCAATAAATTTGCAAATTCAAACGGTCTTACTTACGGAGTTACGGTTGTAAAACGAGATGGTATAGACCCGGTTTTGCTTGATGAAAATTTAAAGTTAAGCGGATTTAAGACCTTAGGTTTTGATAGAAAAGACGGTGCTTTGCTTGTTTTGCTAAATGGTAAAAATTTAAACATCCCTGCCGGAATAGCGCAAATAAATGAAAACAACGAGCTTATTTTGGAACGATTAAGTTCGGCATTCTTTTTAAATACAAATGGCGCAAATTCAGTAAGTATCACATCTTTAGCGCCAAATAGATGGATGCCAGATATTAGAATTTATGATAAAAATTTAGTTCAAATTTCGCATTTTCAAGAGTATGCCATAGCGCAAAAATACGAAATAACCCTGCCGAGTAATGCTAGTTATATGCTTTTGGGTGATAGCGTAGATATAAGTAATATCAAAAAAGAGATAGTTATTAAATTTATAAAATAGGGGAAATTTATGTTTGACGAGATTCGTTTTAACACGATAGAGAGGCTGCCAAATTATATCTTTGCTGAAGTAAATGCTATAAAAATGGCGGCACGTAGAGCCGGAGAGGATATCATAGACTTCTCGATGGGAAACCCCGAAGGTCGCACACCGCAACATATCGTAGATAAACTTTGCGAGAGTGCGCAAAAAGATAAAACGCACGGGTATTCGGCGAGTGCGGGAATTTATAAGCTTCGTCTAGCTATATGTAATTGGTATAAAAGAAAATACGATGTTAACCTTGACCCCGAAACAGAAGCCGTCGCTGTTATGGGCTCAAAAGAGGGCTTTGTTCATCTTGCTCAAGCCGTTGTAAATCCAGGCGATGTTGCCGTAGTTCCTGATCCTGCTTATCCGATACATACGCAGGCGTTTTTGTTTGCAGGTGGAAGTGTTGCTAAAATGCCACTTCATTATAATGACAAATTTGAACTTGACGAAAATAAATTTTTTGAAAATTTAGAACACACTATATACTCAAGCTCTCCAAGACCAAAGTATGTTGTTGTAAATTTCCCTCATAACCCAACGACCGTAACCGTGCAAAAGAGCTTTTATGAGCGCCTGGTTGCGATGTCTAAGAAGGAGAGATTTTATATCATTTCAGATATCGCCTATGCGGATCTAAGTTTTGACGGATATAAAGCGCCTAGTATTTTTGAAGTAGAGGGCGCAAAAGACGTGGCGGTAGAGTGCTATACTCTTTCAAAAAGCTATAATATGGCTGGCTGGAGGGTTGGCTTCATGTGTGGCAATAAACGCCTCTGTGCCGCTCTTAAAAAGATAAAATCATGGGTTGACTATGGTATGTTTACACCTATCCAGGTAGCCGCAACAGTAGCGCTTGATGGCGATCAGGGCTGCGTTGAAGAGATAAGAGCAGTTTATGAAAAACGTCGCGATATCTTGCTTGATGCGTTTGACAATGCCGGTTGGAGCATGAACAAGCCAAACTCAAGTATGTTTATCTGGGCAAAACTGCCGCCTAAATTTTCACATCTTGGAAGTCTTGAGTTTTCAAAACAGCTCTTAACAAAGGCGCAAGTGGCCGTAAGTCCTGGCATAGGTTTTGGCGAGGGAGGGAATGACTATGTTCGTTTTGCTCTTATCGAAAACGAAAATCGCATCCGCCAAGCTGCAAGAAATGTCAAACGATATTTGAAAGATTTTGAATAATAAAATTTAAAGAGTTTTAATGAGAGTAGCAATATTAGGCGTAGGAACCGTTGGCGAGCAAGTCGCTAAAATCCTAATCCAAAATCAAAAACTAATCACCGCTAGAAGCGGTAAAGAGATAACTCCTGTTATCGGTGTTGTTAAAAATTTAAATAAAAAACGCGACATTGGTATCCCGTTAACGGATGATATGGATGCTGTTTTAAAACGCGACGATATCGATGTTTATGTAGAGCTTATGGGTGGGGTGGACTATCCTTATCGTATCATAAGTGAAATTTTAAAACGTAAAAAAGCAGTAGTAACTGCTAATAAAGCCCTTCTTGCTTATCATAGATATGAGCTACAAAATATCGCGCAAGACACACCTTTTGGCTTTGAAGCAAGTGTCGCAGGCGGCATACCGATCATAAAAACCCTAAGAGAGGGGCTTAGTGCAAACCATATAAGCTCTGTAAAAGGCATAATGAACGGAACTAGCAACTACATCCTGACCTCCATGATGCAAGGCGGAGCCAGTTTCGAGCGAGCGCTTAAAAGTGCGCAAGAGTTAGGATATGCCGAGGCTGACCCGACATTTGACGTTGGCGGTTTTGACGCGGCGCACAAGCTACTCATACTTTCAAGCATAGCCTACGGTGTTTATGGAAAGCCCGAGGACATCTTGATAGAGGGTATAGAAAGCATCACAAAAGAGGACATTTTCTTCGCTCAAGACTTTGAATACATTATAAAACTCCTTGCTATCGCCAAAAAAGTGGATGACAAAGTTGAGCTTAGGGTTCATCCTGCTCTTGTAGCAAAAGATAAGATGATAGCTAAAGTCGATGGCGTAATGAACGGCATAAGTGTTGTGGGGGACGCGGTCGGTGAGACGATGTTTTATGGTCCTGGTGCTGGCGGCAGTGCGACGGCAAGTGCTGTTATAAGTGATCTTATCGATATAGCAAGAGATGTAAAATCTCCTATGTTTGGATACAAAATACCACTCGAGCTAACTCCTCTTGAGCTACTTGCGCAAGATGAAATCCGCACAAAATACTACTTTAGACTAACAGTCGATGACAAAATGGGTGTTTTGGCCAAGATAACAAATATCATGAGCGAGAACAACCTCTCTATAGATAGCTTCTTGCAAAAACCAAAGCTAAAGGGCGACGAAAACGGCGTAACGCTGTTTTTCACTACCCATACGAGCCTTGAACTCGATGTAAAGAGAGTTATTGAGATTTTAACCAAGCAAGAATTTGTTAAAGAAAAACCTTTTATGATAAGGATAGAGGGTTAAAATTTAAATCCAAAATAGGCGGATTATCAAAATTTGCCTATTTTTAGCCTTTAAGTAACTTACAAGCGCTAAAAAGTTAAAATCACACCTGCAGTTCTGCGTGGCAGAAATACCTTTGCATGGATCAAACATATGTATCTCATAAAAACTATTATAAGGCATAATCGCATAAGTGCGAATTATGCAAATTTAAGCATGAGTGAAATTTTAAAAATTTCATTTGCAAGATATTTCATCTACAATAAATTTAACACACGCTACCAAGCAAATGACTGCACTTAAATTCATCATATCGTATACCAAATCAAAAAACCAACAACAAACCAAAGAAAGGAGAAGACATATGAAATTTAAAGAAACAAACGCATCTCGTCGTAGCTTTTTAAAAGGTGCTATGGCCGATAGCTGCTGCTGCCACACCTGAAGCGATGCTTGCGGGCTACACACCGTTTAAGTCTGATTCGTTGCAGGTTTGGTCATGCGGGGGATTATCTGAACCTTTTGCACAAATAAATGCAGAGTATGAAGCCAGAACAGGTCATAACATCCAATACACCGGCGCCTTTGCAGGTGCGCTTGGAAAGTCGCTACTGGCCTTGCAAGGCAAGACGGAGGTCTTTGGTGCTCGTGTTTTGGAGTTGTCTCAAAATTTGCGCAAGGCAGGACTTAGCCTTCGTTTTAGACCGTTGTGTTTTACGGACTATGTTTTAGTTGTTCCAAAGGGAAATCCGGCCGGCATTCGTGATTTACAGGATCTAGCAGAGTCAGGTGTTAGGGTTATGTTGCCCTTAAGGTCTTCGCCTCCCGGTAGCGGACCTGTAAAAGGAATTTTGAAAAAATCCGGTCTTGCCGAGCCGGTTATGAAAAACATGGTTGCCAATGGAGCGTGTGTTATTAATATGATGTGCGATCTTGTAGACGGTAAGGGTGATGCGTCTATCATCGAAAAGCGCTTGACGACGCATGATAGATTTAAGGACAAGATCGAATACATGCCAATTGATGAGAGGCTTATCCCGCCAGGACCACTTACCTTTACGTTAAATATTATGAAGTACGTAAAAGACGAGAAGTTAGCCGAGGACTTTGCGGAATTTGTTTGTTCGCAAGATGGGCAAGAAATTTTTGATCGACACGGGTTTACGTCCATACATTCGGCAAGAGGACTTGAGCTTATAGAAAGGTTTGGTGTAAAAGATGTGTAGCAAAGTAGCTTCTAAAAAACTAAAAAAAGCTTTTATCTAACTAAGATTAGACGTTTGGTGCAGCTGATTTTTATCGGTGCGATTGGACAATGGGCGTTTTATGGAATTTTTAGGTGTCCTTTCATCGTTCCTTTTGTTAATTGTGGGTCATGCCCTGTTGTTACGTGTTGGGGGCGGATCACGGCTATATTTTTTGGCTTTTGGTTGTTTATCCCCGTGTTGGTTATTTTCTTAGGTCGTGCTTTTTGCGGTTGGCTTTGCCCTGGTGGATTTGTTAACCAAATGCTTGGTAAATTTGCCGTCTTTAAGCTTAAGATGAAAAATAACAAGAAGTTAAGATATGCACAAATCGGCATGGTTATTTCTGTTTTAATTAGTCTTGGTGTGTATTTTATATGGGGCAACCCTCGCGTTATGATCCCTATGCGCACAAGTGATGAGTATCTTAATGCTATTATCATGTCTTTTAAATTTTCTGATTGGTATTGGGCGGCTCGCACGGCTATTGTCATATCCCTTATCGTCGCATCTTTAATCATCGCAAATTTATGGTGTCGTTTTGTCTGCCCTACTGGCGGAGTGATGGAATTATTGCGTAAAATTTCTATATTTCGTGTTTACAAGACCGATGCTTGCGATCACTGTAATGCCTGTTTGCGTAAGTGCGAAATGGGCACAAGACCCGATGAGATAAACTGCACAAACTGCGGTGATTGCCTAAATGTTTGTCATGTGGATGCTATTAAATTTGGGAGAAAAAAGAGTTAATGAATTTTTATACCAATACTATTTTGGATAATCATCCTTGTTTTAACAAAAAAGCATCTGCAAACTATGGGCGTGTACATCTTCCTGTGGCGCCAAATTGCAATATCCAATGTAATTTTTGCAACCGCATGTATGACTGTGCTAATGAAAATCGCCCTGGCGTAACAGGTAGAGTGCAAAGCCCTGACGAAGCCGTAGAGTTTGTGGAAAGGTTGTTTAAATTTAGACAAGATATCTCGGTTATCGGTATCGCAGGACCGGGTGATCCTATGTGTGATGCAGATAAGACATTATCAACCTTTGAAAAATGTCGCTCTCGTTTTGCCAATACTATGCTTTGCCTATCTACAAATGGTCTAGCTTTGCCTGAGCATGTGGATGATATCGTGCGTTTAGGGGTTAGTCATGTTACTGTAACGGTCAATGCCGTAACACCTGATATTGGCAGCAAGGTTTATGCGTGGGTGCGTTATAAAAATAGGAGCTATTACGCTAAAGAAGGTGCTAGGATACTTCAGGAGTGTCAAGATGAAGGGATACGTAAATTGAAGGAAGCCGGCATGATCGTTAAGATCAATACAGTGGCAATTCCAGGTGTTAATATGGAGCATATTCCTTGGATCGCGAAAAAGGCTAAGGATTGGCAGGTTGATATCATGAACTGCATGGCTATGATCCCTGTGCATGATACACCTTTTGCAAACATTCAAACGCCATCACGCGAAGAAATTCATCATGTGCGCAAGTCTATTGGCAGCACTATAAGGTAGATGACGCATTGTGGTAGGTGTCGTGCCGATGCATGCGGCAAGCTTCATGAAAATCAAAAAGAGCTCTTTGATGACTCTTTTTAATAATTACAGCAGGCATTAAATTTTATGTTATGACAAATTTTTAATCCTTGCAACAATGATAGATAGTTGAGTATTTTAGGGGTTTGTAAGCGAAGAAAAGCTACAATCCCTATTTTTAAATGTAATCATAATTATATTTAGCTTTAGTCTCAAGGTTGAGAATACTAATAAAGCGGATCCTTAATGACAAAAATCCAAAATTTAAATAAAAAATATGGCGAGTTAGAAGTTCTAAAAGATATTTAGCTTGAGATAAAAGATGGTGAAATTTATGGGCTTGTTGAGCGAAGCGGTGCGGGCAAGAGTACTTTGCTTCGTTGCATGAACGGACTTGAGGTATTTGACGAGGGTGAGTTAAATATCGGTGGCGTGGATGTAAACAAGCTAAACAAAGAGGAGCTTAGGAAATTTCGTAAGGGCGTTGGGATGATATTTCAACAAACTTCGATATTGGAACGAAAAACTGTCTATGAAAACATCGCCTTTCCAATGCAGTGCTGGGATGTGTCAAAATCCGAACAAGATGCCAAGATACGCGAGCTTGTTAAGCTTGTGGAGCTTGAAGATAAGTTACATGTAAAAGCGCAAAATTTAAGTGGCGGGCAAAAGCAACGAGTGGCTATCGCTAGGTCGCTTACGCTTAATCCAACGATACTACTTTGCGACGAAGCTACTTCGGCACTTGATCCAAACACTACTAAAAATATCCTTGCACTACTTTCTAAGATAAACAAACAACTAAACATCACGATCGTAGTCGTTACTCACGAGATGTCTGTAGTGCGTGAAATTTGCACCAAAGTTGCAATTTTAGAGCATGGTAAAATCGTGCAAAAAGGCGATCCAAGCGATGTGTTTATGAGTGAGTCTGAAGCTTTAAATCGCTTGCTTGGAAGCACTCCTTATCTTTTAAAAGAGGCTGCTATAAATCTTGAAATAATCCTAAATTTAGGCACACAACAAGCCACTATACTGTCAAATTTGGCTAGAGATCTAAATTTAAACTACGAGATAACTGATGGCAAAGTAGAGCATTTTAGGACACGTTCGTTTACAAAGATGGTTCTTAGCTTTGATGAAGCTCGCTTAAATCAGGTAAAAAACTATCTAGACAAAAATGATATCAGCTATAAAATTTTATCTAAGGAGGAGTTATGAGGGATATTCCTTGGAGCGAGATTATCGATAGGATAATATTTCCTGCCATATTAAACACCTTGCAAATGCTCTTTTTTGTTTTATATTTTCAGCCATACTTGGTTTTGCCATTGCGGTAATGCTTTATATGTCAAAAGAGGATGGACTGCGCCCAAATAAGACGCTTTATACCGTTTTAAATGGAGGTATAAGCATCTTGCGTTCGTTTCCGTTTATGATACTTATGGTTTCTATCATCCCATTAACGCGTATTATAACAGGAAGTTCGATCGGCTGGGTATCCGCACTTGTGCTCTTAACGGTTGCTTCTACGCCGTTTATGGCGCGTATGTTTGAAAATGCGATAAAAGAGGTAAATCCTGCCCTTGTTGATGCGGCAAAATCTTTTGGCGCTTCTGATATGCAGATCATCTTTCGTGTGGTGCTAGTTGATGCACTCACGGCGTTAATAACCGGTTGCGTGCTATCTATCATACATGTATTAAATTTAACCACCGTTGCAGGCGCTATAGGTGCCGGCGGGCTAGGAGCAAGGCTATCAGTCAAACAATGATAATGTAATGTATTCTATCATTGTAGTGCTTGTTTTGATGGTTATTTCTATTCAGTTTATTGGCGATCAAATTTATAAAAAAATCAAATCCTAAGGAGAAAAAATGTTCTTTCAAAAACAAATTTTAGGCATAGTGTTAGTCGGCGCTTTATTTTTAGTTGGTTGCGGTAGCGACAAAACAAGCTCTGCAGAAAAAAAGAGCTTAACTCTAGCAGCCGCTAGTTTTAACTATGATGAGGTAAATAGCCCCGTAGCGCTTGATGCTTTAAAGGCAAAAGGCTATGATGTGAGAGTTATCGTGCTTGAAGATGCTACGACGATGAATGAAGCTGCGATGAATGGCGATATAGACGCATCGCTTCATCAGCACAAGCCGTGGATGGAGTCATATAATAAGTCTAAAAAGCGTGATATGGTTATGCTAGAACCTTATGTGCGCTACAATGTCTTTGGTTGTTATTCTATGAAATTTAAAAATATCGCCGATCTTCCCGAAGGTGCACACGTGATAATCCCTGATGACTCAAGCAACACGGCAAGGGCGTTAAATTTACTAGAACAAGAGGGGCTGGTGGATCTCAGAAAAGATGTTAGTATCCCAACAGCACTTGATATCACGGCAAATCCAAAAAATTTAAAGATAGAAACGGTGATAGGCAACCAAATTCCAAAAGCCTTGCCCGATGTGGATATGGGCTGTGTAGCCAAAATGTATCAAGTAAACAATAATATAAGCCCGGATACGCAAATCGCCGTAAGTAAGGACATGACTAAATTTGCCGTTGGTTTTGTCGTTACCGCGCAAAACAAAAACGCACCATGGGCAAAAGACCTAACAGACGCCTACACAAGCGACGCGATGCAAGATGAAATTCATAGGATTTTTAAAGATAGTTATAAAACAGGTAGGGATGTAAAATGAAAATCACAAAAATAGATGTCTTTTTGATAAATGCACTAGCCAAGGACAACCCGGCTTGGACACCGGTGGGTTGTAGAGTTTACACAGATGCCGGAATTTACGGCGACGGTGAGGCGGCGCTTGCTTACGGCTTTGCTTCAAATGCCGCTTACGGAGCGCTCATTGATCTATCTAAGATGATCATCGGGCAAGATCCGCTTGAAAACGAGGTCCTTTGGGAGAACCTTTACAAAGGCACGTTTTGGGCGCAAAACGGCGGAGCGGTAATGTTTGGTGCTATCTCCGCGCTTGACGTGGCGTTGTGGGATATAAAGGCAAAATTCTTTAATGTTCCGCTTTACAAGCTTTTAGGTGGTAAATTTCGCTCTAGTTTGCGCGCATATGCCTCTCAGCTTCAGTTTGGCTGGTGCGACAAGAAGCTAGCCTTGTCAAAACCGCAAGAGTATTACGATGTTGCAAAAAAGGCGATTAACGAGGGCTATACGGCGGTTAAGGTTGATTTTTTCACATTTGATGAGGATGGCGTAGGCTAAATCGTGAAGATATGACCAGACTTTTGCCTCACAAATACGTAGATATGGTAAAAAGTCGTGTAGCAGCCACCCGTGAAGCTGTGGGTAAGATGTAGACATCATAATGGAGTGCCACTCAAACATAGATGCCCAAGGCGCCGTTCAACTAGCAAGAGCCGTAGAGGAGTATAAAATTTTCCTTATCGAAGAGCCGAGCACGCCAACGCCAGATGTTAATAAATTTATCGCTAGCAACATAAATATCCCTGTCGCACACGGCGAGCGGATCTATACAAGGTGGCAATACAAGGCGTATTTTGAAAATCACTCCATATCCATGATACAGCCCGATATCGGTACAAATGGCGGCATAACCGAGACTAAGAAGGTTTGTGATATGGCTCACGCTTATGATGCCGGAGTGCAAATTCATGTATGCTCTAGCCCGCTTCTAACGGCTGCGGCGCTTCATCTTGAGACGGCTTTGCCAAATTTCACCATCCACGAACACCATGTATATAACCTGCACGAATACAACAAGGCGCTTTGCAAGCACGACTATCAGCCCATTAACGGCTTCATCGCGCCACCTGAAATTTCTGGTATCGGCAACGAGTGGAGTGAATTTGCCTTTCAAAATGCCCAAATAACAACTATTGGTTAAATTTGATATAATACTTCAAATTTTTGGAGGCAAATTTGGGGCTTGTTTCATATCTTTTTGGAAAAAGCAGCGAAGATCAAGCATGTGCTTATCTTTCAAAGATGAAATTTCAAATTTTAGAGCGAAATTTTCGCTCTAAATTCGGTGAGATCGATATAATTGCAATTGATAAAGAGGGTATACTTTGTTTCATAGAAGTAAAGGCTAGCTCGCTAAAATCAAACCAAATGGGGAATGATGCGATATATAGATTAACACCGAGCAAATACTCTAAAATTTTAAAGGCGGTTGATTACTATCTACTTAAAAACGGTGCAGATAGGGACTACGAAATAGATTTTATAGTTATAAATGGTAAAAATATTGAACTAATAAGAAATATTAGTTTATAAAATTTATTATTTAGATAGTATTTATAAAATTTAATGTATAATTCACCAATATTAAAAATAAGGAGAAAAAATGGGAAAATACATAGAACTTACAACTGAAAATTTTGATGTTGTTAAAGAGGGCGTTGCGCTTGTTGACTTTTGGGCTCCATGGTGTGGACCTTGTCGTATGCTAGCTCCTGTGATCGAGGAACTTGCGGAAGATTTCGACGGCAAAGCAAAAATTTGCAAAGTAAATACCGATGAGGTTCAAGACCTGGCTGTTGAGTACGGTATCCGCTCTATCCCTACTATGCTTTTCTTTAAAGACGGCGAGCTAGTTGATCAAATGGTAGGCGCTCAGTCAAAACAAAGCATAACAGACAAACTAAATTCACTTCTTTAATGGCTTTAAAAAATAGAGGAAGTCTTCTTCCTCTAACCTATATTTTCGGTTCCTTTTTTGGTGCCGCTATGATAGCCATCGTCTTTGCGTATAGCAATTACCGTTTTTCAAAATATAAATTTATAAATTTTTCAGAGCTTATTTTTTATGAAAAAAGTGAAATTTTTATACCCAAAGATGATAAATATCTACTTATAGTTTTTAGCTCTAACCAGTCAAAAATAGAAGAAATTTTAAAAGAGCAAAGGTCAAATTTGCCCGTTGTAGCCGTTGATATGTTGCAAAAACGCGGTGAGTCAAATGAAACCTTAAAAAGTGTAAGTTCGGATATAAACACCATCTTAAAGCTTATAAATACACTAAATATCACGGCAGTGCCAAGCAAAGTCGAGATAGTGCGTCAAAACGGCGAAATTTATAAGCAGGATTCGCAGATAATAAAAATAGAATAAAGGAGAAAATATGTTAGATTTAGCGATTATCGGAGGCGGACCTGCAGGATTAAGTGCGGGACTTTATGCAACAAGAGGCGGACTAAAAAACGTTGTTATGTTTGAAAAGGGCGAGCCCGGCGGTCAGATAACCGGAAGTTCCGAGATAGAAAACTACCCGGGTCAAAAAAATCCTGGCGAGAGCGGATTTGACTTTATGAGCACATGGTGGAAGCAGTGTAGTCATTTTGGCCTTACGCACACTTGGGCAAATGTAACAGGAATTCGCAAAAATGAAGACGGAAGCTTTGATATTTTGCTTGAGGGCGATAAGATAGAAAAGGCAAAGGCCGTTATCGTAGCTACAGGATCAACTCCTCGTCGCGCAGGCTTTAAAGGCGAAGATGAGTTTTTTGGCCGTGGAGTTAGCACTTGTGCTACTTGTGACGGATTTTTCTATAAAAATAAAGAAGTTGCAGTTCTAGGAGGTGGTGACACCGCGATAGAAGAGGCGATATATCTTTCAAATATAGCTTCAAAAGTATATATAATTCACCGTAGAGACGGTTTTCGTGCAGCCCCTACAACGGTAGAAAAAGCACGTAAAAACGAAAAGATAGAGTTTATAACAAATGCAACTATCAAAGAGGCTTACGGCGATAAAGCAGGCCTTAGTGGACTTATCTTAAATACGCAAAATGGCGAGCGTGACTTAAAAGTGCCTGGCGTTTTCACTTTCGTAGGACTAAATGTAAATAACGAAATTTTACGTCTTGAAGACGGTTTTTTTATCTGCGACGTAGTTGATGGCGGTCAGGTTGATGTTGATTTGAAAATGCAAACAAACGTGGCAGGCTTATTTGCTGCTGGCGATATCAGAAAAGATGCTCCAAAACAAGTCGTTGTTGCGGCAGCAGACGGCGCTGTAGCTGCTTTAAGCGCACTTAGCTATATAGAAAATCTACACTAAAATTTTTAGAAAAGCTCGGGATAAATTTCCGGGCTTTCACATCACAAATTTTTAATCCAAACTACATAATATAACCGAAATTTTATACCTTTTTTACTATAATATGCAAAAAATTTAAAGGCATATAAATGATAAAAGTCGGCATTCACGGTGCTAGCGGCAAAATGGGTCGCGAGATAATCGCTTGTTTAAAAAATAACGAGGTTGCCAAACTAAGTGTGGCTTATACGATTGAAGAGCTTGATTTTGAACTACCAAAAGATGTTTTGGTAACGGATAAATTTGAAGTTCTTTTTGAAAATAGCGACGTTATCATAGACTTTACGATAAAACAGGGAGCTTTAAATTTAATAAGCTACGCAAGAACAAATCCAAAGCCGCTAGTCATAGGCACAACGGGTCTTGCCGACGAAGGCGCTACTCTTATAGCTCAAGCGGCAAATGCTATGCCGATCTTATATGCGACAAACATGAGCCTAGGTGTTGCCGTTTTAAATAAACTAGCAGCTATCGCTTCAAAAGCTCTAAGAGAATTTGACACTGAAATAGTAGAAATGCATCATAAACACAAAAAGGACGCTCCAAGCGGAACAGCTCTAACATTAGCTAAGCATATAGCAGAGGCTAGAGGTTTAGACTTAAAAGAGGTTATGACAACCGGCAGAGATGGTCTTATAGGTGAGCGAAAAAAAGACGAGATAGCAGTCCTTGCTCTAAGAGGAGGTGATATAGTCGGTCGTCATACGGCAGGGTTTTATAATGACGGCGAGTTTATCGAGCTAAACCATACTGCAACGAGTCGCGCTACATTTGCAAAAGGTGCTATAAAAGCTGCTATCTGGTTAAGTTCTCAAAACAACGGTCAATACGATATAACAGATTGCTTGGGCATATAAAGGAAAAACATGTGTGCGATAGTCGGAGTAATAAATTCACAAGATGCAGCTAAAACCGCGTATTATGCGCTATTTTCTATGCAGCATCGTGGGCAAGAGGCGAGCGGTATAAGCGCTTGTGATAATGGCGAAATTTTAACACACAAGGGCAAAGGTCTAGTAACCGAGGTCTTTAATGAAAGCTCGCTAAAAACACTAAAGGGTGATATGGCGATAGGACACAACCGCTACGCAACAGCCGGTAAAAACTCAGGCAACGACTCCCAGCCGATAGCGGCAAACTACTCTTTGGGGCAAATTTCAGTCGTACATAACGGCAACCTTGTAAATAAAGACGAGGTTCGTGGAGCGCTTATAGACGAGGGTGCTATATTTCAGTCAAACATGGATACTGAAAACATCGTTCATCTAATAGCAAGAAACCACAGCCCACACCTGCAAGAGCGCATCACCGCAGCACTTGACAAGATACTTGGTGCGTATTGCTTGCTAGTGCAGTCGCGTCATAAAATTTTTGCTATCCGCGACAAATACGGCGTGCGTCCACTCTCACTTGGGAGATTAAAAGACGGCGGGTATATCGTTGCTAGCGAAACATGTGCGTTTGATCTTGTAGAGGCAACTTTCATAAGAGATGTACGCCCTGGTGAGATGCTAGTTTTTGAAAATGGCGAAGATGAGTTTGAGAGCATACAGCTTTTTGAGCCAGAGCCAAGAATTTGCGCGTTTGAGTATATATATTTTGCACGTCCCGATAGCGTTGTAGAGGGTAAAAGCGTCTATGATGTTCGTAAAAAGATGGGCGCGGCACTTGCTAGACAAAGTAAGATTAAGGCTGATTTTGTAGTTCCTGTACCAGATAGCGGTGTGCCTGCTGCGCTTGGATATGCAAACGAGAGCGGCATACCTTTTGAGCTTGCTATCGTGCGTAACCACTACGTCGGACGAACATTTATAGAACCCACGCAAGAGCTTAGAAATTTAAAGGTAAAACTCAAGCTTAACCCAATGAGCGAGGTTTTAAAAGGCAAAAGCGTTGTTGTGGTTGATGATAGCATAGTTCGCGGAACAACATCTAAAAAAATAGTCGAATTGCTTCGTCATGCTGGAGCTAAAGAAATTCACTTTCGCGTAGCTTGTCCGGAATTAAAATTTCCTGAAAGATACGGCATAGATACTCCAAGCTTTGCCGAACTTATCAGCGCAAACAAAACATGCGACGAGGTTTGCAAGTATATAGGCGCAGACACTCTTGAATTTTTAGAGATAGATGACCTTGTTAAAAGTATCGGCGATGAGCGTGAATACTCGCTTGTTAGCTTTGATGGAAACTACTTTATTAAGTAGATGAAATTTATAAATTTTGCCCTTTTGGGCGCACTGTTGCTATTTTACGGTTGCGCAAAAGAGGGTATAAATTTACAAAAAGAAGAACCGTTATGGACGCCTTATATAAAAGAGAACGGCGCTAAATCAGAAATTTTACTTGCATTTGATACAAAATTTATCCCAAACAATACTATACCTACCATAGGCAACGCATACACAAAAGATATAAAGTCGCAGAGCAAGGAAAAGCTGGGTCATATCTACCTTCTAGCCAGAGCTAAAGGCAACGTGATAATAAATTTAGACACAAATTCAACTCTTGATATAAATTTAGAAAAAGACAAAGCTGCCTTGCAAAATTCATCGTCATTTAAATTTTACGAATTTAGCTCAGGCTTGATCGAAAGTATTGTTTTTAAAAGCGACAAACAAGGTGTTTGCTTGAATTTTTTATCAAATAAATTTATAAATATCACCAGCGCTACAAATTATTATTTGGGAGATGATGGATTTTTCGCTACGATTTTAGAAATGAGCGTCTTAAAAGATAGAGGTGCAAAGATAAAAAATCTCTCATTTTTTTACGACTTTAACGATGATGCCAAAGAAAAAGAGGCTAGAAATTTTACCGCGAGTGAAAAATTTAAATTTCTCTTATCGCAAGATATTAAAAAACAAGCAAGAATTCTTTCTACTTTATGTGCTATTTAAATTTTAATTTTTCTGTGTGCCAAATATTAAAATTCTAGAGTCAATGGACGGTATTTCTTTTGCGGTTCCATCGATATCTTTACTTACGAGCTCTTTAAATTCTGCAAGGCTATCTATGCGCCAAAGATCGCCACATAAGTCCGCTTCCGATATGCTTAATGTTATGGAAGTCTGGGTTACGTCTGTTACGTCAAGGCAGTTGTTTGTGCCTATTTGTATGGGGAATGCTACGCTTGTCATCTTATATATGTTTTCCTTGCCATTTTCAAACCCGCCTTGCGCCATGTAACAGTGTGTTATATCGCTTACAAAAGTACTAATATTTGTCGCAGCTCTTGCTACGAAAGTATCTTCTCTTGTGCCAAATAGCTTAGGCAAAACAACAGCAGACAAGATCCCAAGAACAACGATGATAAATACAAGCTCAACGGCAGTAAATCCTTTTTTCATGCCTTTTCCTTAGTAGCAATTTAGCTTTGTAACATGCATTGTGCGCGTAAAATACGGAGGATAGGGCATATTTACCGTAAAAGAGGCACTTTTTTTCTTCTTTAGGTCTTTGGCGACTTCAAATGAGTATTCGACAGTGTTTGGATGAGTGTCTTTTTTCTCGTTTAATAGCCATGAAAATAGCGACATCCCGCTTGGTTTAAAGAGCGCTTCTCCGCTTAAGTTGTCTTTGCTTAGTGGCTGGTTGATAAGTTTGATCTTAAGAACACATTTGCTTATCGTAAATTTGCCGATATTTCTTACTTGTCCTTTAAAAACTATGCTTTCGTTTCTTAAAATTCTCTCATTTGTTACATTTTCAAGTATGCCTATTTTGGTATATTTATCCAAAACCAACATCAAAAACACGCTAAGGCTGACAGAAACTAGTATGTTTGTAAAGCATAGTGATAAAAAGAGTTTTCGTTCCGCTTTTAAAGAGAGTATAAAAAATAAAACACAAAGTAGCAAGATGATACATAAAACTATGATGTGAACGATAGTAAAGTAAGAGGCACTCATTAAAAACACTCCGCTTTTTTAGATATTTTATATTCGATAAATGAAAAATCATTGATCGTTTGTTGTATTTGTTTTGTTTCTTTTGGAACAAAAGGCTCTTTTAAAATGATAGTTTTTGTAAAAAAGGGATTGAGTGAATTTAAAAACTCTCTCGCTTCTTGTTTGGAACGCATATAAAAACCAATGTCTATCTTGCAAATTTTAAAGCTTTTATTGGACTCATTTGTTATGTTAAAGTCAGCGATTAGCGTATTTGAGTATGTTAGTTGTTTTGTCGCAACATCACTTATGACAGTTGGTCTTAAGTATGTTTTTAAACCTTGGTGAACATAAAAATTCGCCACAAAAAAGCCAATTAAACCTAGCAAGATGATTAAAAAACCTATCTGCCACCATGATTTTAAAGCAAAAAATATTCCAATAAATAAAATAAAAAGAAAAGCTATAAAAACCCAACCGTATGATAAATAATCCACCGCTTGGGAATTTGCGAGTATAAAAAGTATATCGTGCTTTAAACTATTTATCATTACGTGAGTTTTTCTCGTCTATGCCGCTCATGCCAAAGCGACGCGCGAGTTCGGTTTTGATACGATCGGGGTGTATGTTGTGTATGCTAAGCGCAACCATGGTATGAAAGTAAAGGTCTGCAGCCTCATAAACCATGTCGTTTTTGTTTTTCTCGCTAGAATTTGCCGTTGTATCTTTGCAAGCCATAACAAATTCAGTTGCCTCTTCGCCTATTTTTTTCAGTATGGAATTTTCACCTTTATGAAACAAGCTCGCGACATAGGATTTTTGTGGATCGGCGTTTAACTTTCTGTCTAGTATAATGTGATAAAGTTCGTCAGCTAGGTTGTAGGTTGGCCTATTAACTACATTTTCAGGCTTATTGGATGAGGTTAAATTTGTTAAATTTATCTCGTTAAAAAAGCACGACTTTTGCCCTGTATGACATGCTATGCCACCATTTTGCACGACTTTTAAAAGCAATGTGTCGTTATCGCAGTCAAGATGAGCGGAGATGATTTTTTGGGTATTTCCGCTCTCTTCACCTTTTTTCCAGATGCGATTTTTAGTGCGTGAGAAGTAGTGAGCAAAGCCACTTTTTAGACTTAAATTTAATGCCTCTTCATTCATGTAAGCGAGCATCAAGACATCGTTGCTGCCTTGCTCTTGGACGATAGTCGGGAGGAGGTTGTCTACTTTTTGCCAGTCTATGTTTAAATTCTCAAGCACTTTTTATCCTTATCTTGTTGTCTCAACCGCGCTTTGTCTTGCTTTGTCTTTTGTGTCAACCCAGATATTTGGCACGGCTCCGCCAGGAGTTAGGAAAATTTTAGCGTCTTTGTTTTCGCGAAGAGCTTCATTAAATTTACCCTGAGTTTCAATCTGTTTTAAATTTAGTAAGTTACTATCAAGACTTTTTGCCACCTCTTTGTTTGCATAAGCTTGTGCGTCGGCTTCGATCTTAACGGCATCGGCTTTACCTTGAGCTTCTATGATAGCAGCTTTTGCCGTACCTTCTGCGAGTGCGGCTTTTTTAAGGGCCTCTTGGTTTGCACGCTCTACTTCGTATTTAGTTCTCTCGGCTTCTTGCTTTGCGATCTGAACGCGCTCTATTTGCTCTTTTACTTTTTCAGGCAAGATGATCTCGCGAAGCTGCACTGTTAAAAGCTCTACAGGTCTATTTGGCTGAGCGTCAATATCCTTTCTTATACCTTGATCTATCTGTGTAGCTATCTCGTTTCTGCGTGTTGGAAGCTCTTCTGCGGTGTATTTACCGGCGATACTTCTAACCACGTCGCGAACAACCGGGTCTACGATCTTGTTTTCCCAGCTAAGACCCCAAGCGGCGATAGTTTGAGGTGCATTTTCAGGATTTAGACGGTATTGAACAGTTATATCTATGCTAACCGGTAAGTTTCTTGCATCAAGAACAGAGATAGAATTTTTACGAATTATACCCGTTGTGCCACCACTTATCAGTCTTGCGTTTTCTCCCATATCTTCACCTGAAGTATAGTTGATAAGCCTAACTCTCGTATCTACGACTATGACCTTTTGGATAAAAGGTATGAAGAAGTGAAAGCCCGGCTGCATAGGGTTTGATTCGTATTTACCGGCGGTTGATTTGATACCTACTTCGCCTGAGTTGATGATAACAAAAGGCTGTGTAATGGCGATCACCGCTATGATAGCTATGATAACATAAGCTAGAGTGCCTATTTTACCCATTCCGTCTGGCATTTTTGGTTTTTTGAAATTTATCCTAGGCGGCTCGTTGCCGCCGTTATCGCCCGAGCTGTTGTTGTTTTTTTTATTAAAATAGTCATTCAAGTTTGCTGGCATTATGTCCCTTTAATTTTTAAATATATGTCAAAAATGAAGCGTATTTTTCATTTTTTCCGTAAACTACGTCAAAATACGCATCTTGTAGTCTTTTTGTTACTTCTCCGCGCTCGCCACTTCCGATGATTCTGTTATCGATATTGCTTATCGGAGTTACTTCAGCCGCAGTTCCTGTAAAAAACGCCTCATCGGCTGTATAAACTTGATCCCTTGTTAAGCGCTCTCTGCGAACTTTTATACCAAGATCACAAGCTAGTTTTATAACCGTATCTTGAGTTATGCTAAGCAGTGCATTATCGCTTGGAGGAGTTACTAACTCTCCGTTTTCAACGATAAAAAAGCATTCGCCAGGACCTTCGGCTACAAAGCCTTCTTCATCTAAAAGTAGTGCTTCGTCATATCCTGCGTCTTTTGCTTCATAGTTTGCCATTTGTGATGTTAGATAGTTTGAGCTTGACTTAGCCTTTGTCATTTGACTGTTAGGAGCGTATTTTGCAAAGCTTGAGATTTTAACTCTAATACCCTTTTTTAAGCCCTCTTCACCAAGATATGCACCCCATTCCCATGCAGCTATCGCGGTGTTTACAGGGGCTTTTGTATGGGCTAATCCCATTATGCCGTATCCAAGATAGATAAGTGGGCGAAGATAAACATTGCCTTTAAATTTATTAGCTCTTAAAAGCTCGATTTGCGCATTTTCAAGCTCTTCAAGAGTGTATTTGCAATTTAATACTGTCATTTTTGCTGATTTTAATAAACGTTTAGTATGATCTCTTAATCTAAAAATCGCCAAACCTTTGTCTGTTTGATAAGCTCTTGTGCCCTCAAATACAGCATTTGCATAGTGTAGCGAGTGGGTTAAAACGTGAACTTTGGCATCTTCCCATTTGATTAATTTTCCATCCATCCAGATAAATTCTGCAGCATCCATTGATTTTGCCTTTCTTTGTGTAAATTTAGTGAGATTTTATCACAAAAAACGTTTAAATTTTATAAACTTTGTGCTGGATTAAAGAATTTTGGGGCTTTTAAGCCCCTTGTGTTACTTAACGTAGATTATATACTTTTCATATCCTAGCTCTTTCATCTTTTCAAGCGGGATAAATTTTAAACTAGCTCCATTTATGCAGTATCTAAGACCTCCAAGTTCAGGCAAGCCGTCGTTAAAAACATGTCCTAAATGGCTATTTGCTACGCTTGATAGCACTTCGATCCTTTGCATGCCGTGGCTTTCGTCTTGCTCGTAGCTTAACGCATCGGTTGTTATGGGTTTTGAAAAGCTTGGCCAGCCACATCCCGCGTCAAATTTATCCGAGCTTGAAAATAGCGGTTTACCGCTTACTATATCGACATAAATTCCTTTTTCGTAGAATTTGTCGTACTCACTACTAAATGGTCTCTCTGTTGCCTTTTCCTGAGTTACGGCGTATTGATGCGGGCTAAGTTTTTGCTTTAACTCCTCACGGCCAGGCATGACAAAATCATCTTCGCCATAAAGCGGTTTTTTCGCTAAATTTAGGTCAATATGGCAGTATCCGTTTGGATTTTTGTCAAGATAGTCTTGATGATACTCTTCGGCTTTTATGTAGTTTTTAAGTGGCAGAATTTCAACTGCGATCTTTTGTGTTGCTTTTTCTTGCTCCATGGCGATAAATTTATCCAAAAGAGCCTTTTGGATATCATTTGTGTAATAAATCCCGCTTCTATACTGTCTTCCGACATCGTTGCCTTGTTTGTTAATAGAAAACGGGTCGATGATACGGAAAAAATGAGCTAAAATTTCAGCCAAATTTATGCGATTTTCATCAAATTTTATAAGTATAGTCTCGGCGTGATCGGTTTGTTTTAGTTTGTCATAGCTTGTGTTTTCCGAGTTGCCGTTTGCATAACCTACACTTGTTTCAACCACTCCTTTAAGTTGTTTAAAATACCCCTCAACTCCCCAAAAACAACCTCCTGCAAGATAAATTTCACTCATTTTCGCCTCTCCTTTTATCTGTGCATTTAAAAGCGTGCACAAGAACAAAATAATCGTTAAAATTTTAGCCATTATTTAACTAGATCCGCTAGGACTTTTGCCGCATGGTCTTTGGCTTTAACGCTTTTGTATACTTTTGAAATTTTACCTTCTTTATCGATAACAAAAGTTGTTCTAACTATGCCAAGATACTCTTTGCCGTAGTTTTTACGCACCTGCCATACTCCATACTCTTTTGAGACTTGTTTTTGAGGATCACTTAGCAAGATGTGCTTTAAGTTTTGTTTAGAGATAAATCCAACATGGCTTTTTACGCTATCCGGGCTTATACCAACTATTACCGTATCGTTTGAGATAAAGTCGTCAAAAAGTGCGCTAAATTCGCAAGCTTCGGTGGTGCAGCCAGGAGTGTTGTCCTTTGGATAAAAGTAAAGCACGACATTTTTACCGATAAAATCTTTTAAATTTACGCTAACTCCATCGGCGTTTTCAAGCGTGAAATTTGGCGCTTCATCGCCTTTTTGCAGTGTTACTTTGCGCTCTATGTCTTCTTTGCTAAATTCGCTCATTTGTTCTCCTTTTTTATCTCTTCTATGCTTTTGCCGTCGACTCCTACGCTGTCTTGACCGTAAGTTTCTATAAATACCATAACGCGTTCTTTTTGTTTGCCTAGAATTCTAACCATCATCTCGGTTGTTTCTTTTATGATCTGCTCTTTTTGCTCTTTTGTCGGCTCGGGAGCCGCTGTTTTTATGTTAATAAATGGCATTTTTTCTCCTTTTAAGTTTTATGTATTCTAGCTAAAAATTTAAAATGTTTCGTTTATAAAACTTAATAAAATTACAAATTTAAATTTGCATGGTGCGGTTATTTTGCGAGCGATAGATAAATACTGATTATTTAAATTTTAAAACAGCGAAGTTATTATTTGAAATTTTTTATCTCGTAAAATCCAACCATAGCATTCATGATGGCAAGTCTTTTTGTTTTTAAAAGTATGTTTGCGTCGATATCTGCTTCTTGTAAATACCCACCATCAAGCAGTTTTTGTGTTAATCAGCCTAGGTTGTTAGCAAAAATAGCGATATTTGCGATACTAGTATCTAAAATCTGATCGTTTTTTATCATAATGATCTTATCTTTTTTACCTTTTGCTTTGTTGATATTTAAGCGATTAAGATACTTTTTCGCGTATGAAAAGTTGATATTTGTAAGGTAGAATTTCTCAAATTCTCGCACTTTATAAGGAAAATACTCAACGCTTACAAGCTCGCTAAGTTCATCATAAACTACTTTTGTCATAACCAATCCATCAAGACCGCAAGATCGCACGCCGTTTTATCTTTTATCTTTATCGTTTCAAAAAGGAAAGTAGACTTTTTGATAAGCTCATCATACTCCTTTCTTGCATCGCTTTGTAGTGTTATGCCTCCACCGCTTATAAACTCCATGTCGTTGCCGTTTTGACGCACATATCGTATCAAAGTAAAGCTTTGTGTGTATTTTTTATCTGAGTGTATAAAATGTCCGTATAAAAACCCTGGGTGATATCTCACACTCGTTGATAATCTCACAAGAGCGAATTTTAGCCACACCGCTTATCGAACCAGCCGTAAAATTTTTACACTTTTATGCCGCCAGCAACAGCCAAAAGGTTGTTGCGCATGAGATCTGTGATCATCATTTGTTCGCTAAGCTCTTTTTTGTCGTTAAGTAAATTTATTTTTAGCGTCCTTTTGTGTGGCATTTGTCGTGCCTTTCATTTATACGCACAAAAGGCTCCGGGCCAAAGCAGATAAATTCGTCTTTTTGTATAAAACCAGCTTTGCATCCGCGTGGTTATAAATTTCTTCCAAGCTAAGCTCTGTTTTTATAGGTGTTGTAAAGCATAAATTTAACAAATAACTATGTCCGTTGTGCTGGTGGTTTTGGACTTTATTAAAGGCTTGCTTGTATGTCTTAAAATTTATAGGAAATTTTTGCAAGGTATAGGTTTTTGGTTTTAGGGTAGCGTCAAATTTAAAACTAATTCCAAGCTCGGTAGCGCGCTTTGGTTTGCGCACTATATTTTTACTTGCATCACAGTTTATAAGTGCTATAAACGGACGGTCTTTAAATGAATTTGTATTTTTACTAAAATTTCGGCGTATTTTGGTATTTTAACGCTTTATTTATCTTTGAAATTTTAAAATAACGCAAAAAGGATGGAAAATGGACTATAACATAGAAAATAAAGGCATAGTTTGCTTCTTTCAAGATCTTATGAAAAAGCGAACATTTTTCTTGGCACTATCATTTGTCGCGATAGCTTTTGCCTGGATCTTTCAAGTAGCTATCATACCCCTTGGTGTCGTAGCGGTAGCGCTTTTGGCTATTTGCATAAAACCTACAAATTTTATACTAAGACTTGTTGGTTTTTTGGTTGCTCTTGGAGCGCTTTTTATCTCGCTTCATAAGATGAATTTAGCACAAAGCGGTGGCTTTTATCCGGGGTTGATTTTTGCGTTTGTCTTATTATATCTACTTCTTAGCTGGTTTGTTTATAATGCAAGAAGTAGCGAAATAAACGATCTTTAATATAAATTTATATCATCTACCGTAACTAAAATTTAGAGTAAAATGCTTGTTTTATTCTAAATTTTAAACCATCTCGATGATCATTGCAGTAACTTTACTTAAAAATATCTAAAAATAAAAATTAAATTTTAATAATATAAAAAATTTAAGCATCTCTAATAATAACAGGTGTATAATCAAAAAATATACAAATTTTCGTAAATAAAGGAGAAGTAATGCAAAGACGAGAATTTTTAAGCGGTATGGCTGCCGCAACGGCTGTTGGAACAACCAGCTCAAGTGCAATAGACATCATAAGTAATTCTCTTATGAACGACGAGAGTGCAAGGATGACCGCGTCTCACTTTGGACCGTTAAGAGCTTTTGGTAAAAACGGTAGATTTGAAAGCGCAATGGACGCGAGCGAGCTTGATTTTTTTCCTGTAAGTCTTACTCAAGGCGTAGTTGCTAGAACTTACGATGATACTCGTATCGCAAAACCTAGCGTGCGCAAAGGCTATCTAAAAGATGGATATAAAAGTGACAAAAGCATGAGAGGAAAAGATGAGTGGGTTGAGGTTAGCTGGGATGAGGCGTATAAGCTAGTGGCAAACGAGCTCAAACGCGTTTATAAAGAGCACGGATCAAGCGCGATATACGGCGGAAGCTACGGCTGGTATAGTGTAGGAAGCGTAAATAACCCACAAACGCTGCTAGGCAGGATGCTAAATATCTTAGGCGGATATACCACAAGAACTCTTACATACTCTACTCATGCGATACGGGCTATTATGCCTTACGTAAGCGGCACTGACGAGAGCGGTGCGTTGCAAACCGCTTGGCCTGTTATCTTAAAACATACAGAGCTAGTAGTCATCTGGGGCGCAGACCCAATAAATACAAACCAGATCGCATGGGGTGTGCCTGATCATGAGAGCTATATCTACTTTAGAAAACTTAAAGAGCAGATGGCTAAACGCGGCGTTAAAGTCATTGTAATAGACCCTGTTTACAACAACACTGCTGATTATCTAAATGCACAACATATCTCTGTAAACCCTACAACGGACGTTGCTTTAATGATGGCGATATGTTACGAGATGATGAAGCTTGGTAAGGCTGATGAAAATTTCTTGAAAAAATATACAAGCGGAGCGGAAGAATTTAAAAAATACCTAAATGGCGAAGCAGAAGACAAAACCGTCAAAGATGCAAAATGGGCGAGTAAAATTTGCGGCGTTAGCGAAAAAGAGATAAAAGAGCTTGCAAAAGTATTTGGCTCAAAACGAACCATGTTGATGGGCGGCTGGGGGCCTCAACGTGCTCATCATGGAGAGCAATTTCATTGGATGTTAACCGTTCTTGCTTGCTTTATAGGTCAGATCGGACTTCCAGGCGGTGGATATGGATTTGGCTATCATTACTCGGACGGAGGATGCCCAAGCCCTGCTGCTCCGGTAGGTAGCTCGCTAGCTCTTGCAAGCGGTAAAGCGGCAGGCTCTTCGGCGTTTCCGGGACTAGGAGCTATGAGCATAGTTCCTTCAAGCGAGGGAGAGTGGAAGAGCCGTGACAATATCGCGATACCTGTTTCTCGTATCCTAGATTGCATAAATAATCCCGGCAAAGAGATAGACTTTAACTGCAAAAAGCTAACTTACCCTGAGTTGAAAATGGCTTACTGGGCAGGCGGTAACCCATACCATCATCACCCAGATACAAATTTAATGGCAAAAACATTTGAAAAGCTTGATACGTTTATCGTGCAAGACTGCTTTTGGACCGCAAGTGCTAGAATGGCAGATATCGTGCTACCTGCTGCTACCGAGCAAGAGCGCAACGACATAACAAAGTCACACACAAATAAATTTATAATCGCAATGCATAAGATAGCCGAGCCTTATGGAGAGGCGAAGTCTGATTATGAAATTTATAGCGGGATTTTAAAAGAATTCGGAGATAAAGAGCTAATGGCATTTACTGAGGGTAAAACCGAAATGGAGTGGATCAAGCACTTTTATAATACTTCAAAGAAAAAAGGCGACGAAAGCAACCTTGGCATGCCTGAATTTGATGAATTCTGGGCGAAGGGATATGTTGAGTTTAAGATACCGCAACACGCCTACGAGTATGTAAAACAAGCAGAATTTAGAAAAAACCCTATCATAAATCGCGTAGGAACTCCATCGGGCAAGATAGAGATAGTTTCTAAAAAGATCGCAAAAGCCGCCTATGCCGACTGCCCATTACATCCTACATGGATGGAACCGATGGAATGGATAGGTAACAAAACTGACAAATACCCTCTAAATTTAGTTAGCCCACACCCTAAATACCGCTTGCATAGCCAGCTAAACAATACATGGCTACGAAATTTAGAAGAGGTTAAAGGCAGAGAACCCGTATGGATACATCCTGAGGACGCTAAAGCTAGAAAATTAAAATCAGGCGATATCGTTAAAGTATTTAACGATCGTGGAACCGTCCTTGCGGGTGTGATAGTCACAGAATTTGTTAAAAAAGGCGTGGTAAGAATTCAAGAAGGCGGCTGGTGGGATCCGGTGCTTGAAAAAGACGGAATTTGCGTTCATGGCAATGTAAACGTCTTAGTGCCAAACGAGCCTACTTCAAGCCTTGCATGCGGTAACCAGGCTACGGCACTCGTTCAAATAGAAAAATTTGAAGGCGAATTACCGAGCATTAAGGTGTTCTCGCAGCCTAAATTTAGCAAAAAGGCATAAGAATGAGAAAAATTTTAGCTACTTTAATCATAGCTAGTTTTGCTTGTGGAGCTGACTTATTTGTCGGCTCCATGACGCCTGTTTTAGATAAGGTAGGCGGCAAGGTTATAGCAGAGTTGCATGCTGGAGCGAAATTAAAGCAAATTTCACAAAACGGCGAATATGTAGAGGTTGAGTATGTCGGTTTTATCCCTGGTGAAAGCCCTATCGCATACGCTAGAGTAGGGGTTTTGGAGCAGGATATCAATGTAGGTGACATGAAAACTTTTAAAGTCATAAAAACACACAAGGACCCTTATGACAACGAATGGGATGAAGTAAGTGTTAAAGGCTTTGTGAAAAAAGATACTTTAGTTGCCGACATAGATGTTGTTCACAAGGCAGGACAGGCGCTTTTTGAAGAAAGATGCGGCAGCTGTCACGCACTCCATGCTTATGATGAATTTGGCGCAAATGTATGGCCAAGCGTGATCGAAACCATGATAAGCAACTCTGCACTAACCCCACAAGAAGTAGAGACGCTAAATCGCTTTTTGCAAAGCAAAGCTCCGATAGAGTAGTCGTCAAATTTAAGTGCGTTTTGTTATATGCAAGGCGCACTTCCTTTCATTAAGACAAAATAGTATAAAATTTCATAATGTAATTAAATTGTTATGGTTAAATTTGATAAATTTTAACCAAAAGATAAAAGGAAAAATTTGCTGGTTCATATTTGTTGCTCTGTTGATAGTCATTATTTTTTACGTCGTTTGCGAGCTGATTTTTCAAATGAGCGCCTAATAGGCTACTTTTACGACCCAAACATCCATCCGTATAGTGAGTATGTGATGCGTTTTTTGGATGTAAAACGCTCGTGCGATCAGATGGGTATAGAGCTTATCATGGGCGAATACGACTATGAGGCATGGCTTAGTGGTACAAAAGGGCTTGAAAATGAGCCTGAAAAGGGCAAGCGCTGCGTTTATTGTTTTGAATTTCGTGTTGGAAATTCGGCTAAAAAAGCTGTTGAACTTGGCGAAAAGTCGATCACGACCACACTTTTGATGAGCCCTAAAAAGGACTTTATACAGCTTGAAAATGCCCTAAATAATGCTGTCAGAGGATATGATCTAACGGCGGTTGCGATTGATTATAGAAAAAATGGTGGAACAAACGAGCAGTTTGAGCTAGCCAAAAAAGATAAGCTTTATCATCAAAACTACTGTGGCTGTGTATTTGGACTATCAAAGCAAAGAGAGGCTCAAAAACTGCCGGTGTCAGAGCTTATGAGTGAAATTAACGGACGAATTTTGCCAGGAAGCATAGAGGAGCGTTTGAAGCTTTACGAAAGGGTAAGAGAGTGTGAGAGTGGCGGTGTGAAATTTCATCTTTCGCGCAAATATTTTTTAAACTACCGCTTACTTCGCGCTTATGTAAAATTTAACAACTCCATCTTGCCAAGCTTCTTTTTTTTATACTCAAATTTTAAAAGAGAAAATGTAAAATTTAGCCTAAATGAAACGGCTGAAATTTGCGATGAATTACGAGACGGCGTTACGCTTTTAAGTCTTAAACGATTTAATAAACTAAGCAAAAAAAATTATAAAAACGTAATCGAAATTTGTAAACATCCACTAGATGTCAATGACGAGTTAAGTTTGCGCCGTGAAATTTGCGGTGACTTTAGCCAAAATCCGATCATTATCTTAGATGAAATTCACGCAGGAAGGTATGAAATTTATGCTAAAAACGTTACTTATAACGACAGCCGTGAAATTTTATCGCTTGAATAAAAACAAAGATCTGTCGTAAAATTTACCTAAAAGAAATTTTATAAATTTTTAAATTTCTTGGCAATAAACTTGGTATTAGTAAAAATTCGCTAAAATCTATGAAAAATTTTTACTTAAAAGGTCTTTTAGTGATAGATGTAGTTCAAATTCAAAAAATTCTTCCGCATAGATTTCCGTTTTTGCTTATCGATAGAGTTACTGCGATAGAGCCTGCTAAAAATATCATTGCCTATAAAAACGTAACGATAGGTGAGCCGATATTTCAAGGACACTTTCCGGGTCATCCGATATACCCTGGCGTTATGATAATCGAAGGCATGGCGCAAGCCGGCGGCGTGTTGGCGTTTAAAAGCATGAGCGACGAACATCAAGCTGGTATCGAAAATAAAGTTGTTTATTTCATGAGTATAGACGGTGCTAAATTTCGCCATCCCGTAAAACCGGGAGATCGTTTGGAATACCGCCTAAATGTTTTAAAACATAAAGGAAATATCTGGGTGCTTGAAGGCAAGGCGTATGTTGATGACGTGCTTTGTGCAGAGGCTGAATTAAAGGCGATGATAGTCGATAAGTAATTTAAAGGCAAAAAGTATCATGAAAAAAATTCATCAAACAGCAGTGGTTGAAGATGGCGCGATAATAGGCGAAGACGTAAATATCGAAGCCTATGCTTATGTTAGCTCAAAAGCTGTTTTGGGCGACGGTGTTACCATAAAACAAGGTGCAAGGATAATCGGCAACACAAAAATAGCCGATGGCGGACGTGTTTTTAGTTACGCTATCGTAGGAGATATCCCGCAAGATATTAGCTATCATGATGAGGAAAATACCGGCGTGATAATTGGCAAAAATGCTACGATACGCGAATTTTGCACGATAAATTCAGGAACTCACAAAGGCGATGGCATAACTCGTATCGGCGATAACGCTTTTATAATGGCGTATTGTCATATCGCGCACGACTGCGTGATAGGCAATAACGTTATCCTGGCAAATAACGCAACACTGGCGGGACATGTGGAAATGGGTGATTATGCTGTTGTAGGCGGGCTAACGCCTGTTCATCAATTTGTCAAAATAGGCGAAAGTTGCATGATAGCAGGAGCTAGTGCTTTATCTCAAGATGTGGTTCCGTTTTGTTTGGCCGAAGGAAACCGTGCTTATATTAGAAGTTTAAATTTAGTCGGAATTCGCAGACGTTTTGCAAAAGAGCAGGTTGAAGAGCTTGTAAAGGCTTATAAATTTTTATTTAACCAAGGTGTAAGTATAAAAGACCAAGCAAATGAGCTTATCGTAAAAACAAGTGACGAAAATGTCAAAAAAATGTGTAACTTTATAATAAATACGGCAAGAGGAATTCCGCTTGCAAAAGGAAGAGATTGATGGCGAGAAAGTGTAATTTTTGTGGCGAAAACGAGTCAAACGAACGTCGTTTGCTAACTGATATTGCCGGCAATGCGTTTATATGCGAGTATTGTATAAGCGCTGCTTATAATATGATATACGGCGATACCAGTATCGACACAAAAGAAGAAAGTGAAGAAATTCAGTATCAAAATTTAACTCCAAAAGAACTAAAATCAGTCCTTGATAGTTATGTCGTAGGTCAAGATAGGGCTAAAAAGGTTTTTAGCGTTGGTGTTTATAATCACTATAAAAGAATTTTTAAACAAGGCGAGATAGAAGACGACACTGAAATTTCAAAGTCAAATATCTTACTTGTAGGACCAACAGGAAGTGGCAAAACTTTGATGGCGCAGACTTTAGCAAAATTTCTTGATGTTCCTATCGCGATATGTGACGCAACAAGCCTTACTGAGGCTGGATACGTTGGCGAAGATGTCGAAAATATCCTTACTCGTCTTCTTCAAGCCGCAAACGGCGATGTTAAAAAAGCTGAAAAGGGTATAGTTTTTGTCGATGAGATAGACAAGATCGCCAGGATGAGCGAAAACCGAAGTATAACACGTGATGTTTCAGGCGAGGGTGTGCAGCAAGCTCTTCTTAAGATCATTGAGGGAAGTGTTGTAAATATCCCACCAAAAGGCGGTAGAAAACATCCTAACCAAGACTTTATACAAATCGACACTACAAATATTTTATTTGTTTGCGGCGGTGCATTTGACGGACTTTTGGATATCATCGAAAGACGCGTTGGTAAAAATGTCTTAGGTTTTAACCAAGAAAAACGAACAAAAAGTGAAAAAGAGGATCTTTTAGGACTTCTTGAGCCTGATGATTTGGTGCATTTTGGACTTATCCCTGAGCTTATCGGACGTTTGCACGTGGTAGCTACATTAAATGAGATTACAAAAGAAGATATGGTTAAAATTTTAACCGAGCCTAAAAATTCGATACTAAAACAGTATCAAAAACTGTTTGCTATCGATGGTGTTGCTTTGAAATTTGACGATGATGCCTTGTCTGAAATCGCCTCTTTGGCGATCGAGAGAAAAACCGGCGCGCGCGGACTTAGAAGTATAATGGAAGAGATAATGACGGATGTTATGTATGATCTGCCTGAATTAAGAGATTATGAGGTGGTCATATCAAAAGAAGTTGTAAAAGATGGTGTAAAGCCGATTTTTATAAAACAAAATAAAAAAAGCGCGTAAAGGAAGTAAATGTTTTTAGATCAACTGATAGGGTTTTTTTCAAGCGATATGGGTATCGACCTTGGTACGGCAAACACCCTTGTGCTTGTTAAAGATAAAGGGATTATTATAAATGAACCTTCAGTAGTTGCGGTTCGTCGTGAAAAATACGGGAAACAAAAAATTCTAGCCGTAGGACATGCGGCAAAAGAGATGGTTGGTAAAACTCCTGGTGATATAGAGGCGATTCGTCCGATGAGAGACGGTGTTATCGCTGACTTTGATATGACTGAGAAAATGATACGCTACTTTATAGAAAAGACGCATAAAAGAAAGAGCTTTATCCGCCCTCGCATAATCATCTCCGTGCCTTACGGTCTTACTCAAGTAGAAAGAAAGGCTGTCAGAGAGAGTGCGCTAAGTGCCGGTGCTAGAGAGGTATTTTTGATAGAAGAACCTATGGCTGCAGCTATAGGAGCAAATTTACCGGTTCGTGAGCCGCAAGGAAGCCTTATAGTAGATATCGGTGGTGGAACAACCGAGATAGGCGTAGTATCTCTTGGAGGATTAGTTATAAGCAAGTCTATCCGCACTGCAGGAGATAAGATAGATACAAGTATAGTAAACTATATAAAAGAAAAATACAACTTACTTATCGGAGAAAGAACGGGTGAAGAGATCAAAATCGGTGTCGGCTCTGCCATTCAGCTAGATAAGGAACTAACGGTAGTAGTAAAAGGTCGCGACCAGGTTAGCGGACTTTTAAGCCGCGTAGAGCTAACTAGCGAAGATGTAAGAGAGGCTATGAGAGAGCCTCTTAAAGAGATAGCCGATGCGTTAAAAACCGTTCTTGAGATGATGCCGCCTGATCTTGCGGGTGATATCGTTGAAACAGGTATAGTCTTGACCGGAGGTGGTGCGCTTATACGCGGACTTGACAAATATCTTTCTGATATCGTTAAACTTCCTGTTTTTGTTGCAGATGAGCCGTTGCTTGCGGTTGCGCACGGAACCGGAAAAGCACTAGAAGAGATAAGTTTGCTTCAGCAGCTAATAAATGAAGACTAAGATTACTCTTTTTGCTTTAATCGCACTACTTATTGTATTTTCCGTTTATAAAGGCGGAATTTTTACAAATTTGTCGGTTAAAGCGAGTAATTATGTTATAAATTTTTATGATGATATCGCAAAAAATTTAAAAGATAAGATAAATGAACATTTTAGGCAAGTTGCCGAGATTAAAAGCCTAAGAGAGCAAAATGCCGAGCTTGAAAGATCGGCAATGCTTCTTAGCACCTTCGCAAACGAGCTAAATGAAATTTTAAAAGATAAAAACGCAACTGCTTACGCCCCTAAAGTTCGTCTTGTAAAGGGGTTAAGTTATGCCAATATCGGGGATTATAATAAAATTTGGATAACCGAATTTGAAGGATATGATCCAAATAAAATTTACGGTCTTATATACCAAGGAAAAAGTGCAGGTGTTGTGATACAAAAGGACGGCAAACCGCTTGCCTTGCTTCAAAACGACCCAAAGAGTCTATTTTCCGTTTATATAGGTAATGACAAAATTCCAGGTATCGCGCACGGTAATAAAAATGGAATTTTGATCAAATTTATACCTCAATGGCTAAGACCAAAGATCGGCGATGAGGTCTTTACTAGCGGTCTTGACGGAGCATTTTTTAGCGGAGTACCTGTTGGAAAAGTGTCTGAAATTTTTGATGAGAGTTTATACCAAAGCGTTTTAGTCGAGCCTTATGCTCAGATTAATATACCAAGTTATTTATATGTTGTTACAAAGGAAAGATAATGCCAAGAAGAGATGATGTTAAAACGATTTTGCTTATAGGTTCGGGTCCGATCGTTATCGGTCAGGCTTGTGAGTTTGACTACAGCGGCACACAGGCTGCTAAAACGCTTAAAGAGCTTGGATATCGCGTTGTATTAATAAACTCAAATCCGGCTACGATCATGACTGATCCTGATTTTGCCGATGCGACTTATGTTGAACCTATAACAAAAGAGAGTATAAAACGCATCATAGACAGAGAAAATGTCGATGCTATCTTGCCTACGATGGGTGGTCAAGTTGCTCTTAATGTTGCCATGGAGCTTTATGAGGCAAATATGCTAGGAGATGTCAAATTTCTTGGCGCAAACCCTGAGGCTATAAAAAAAGGCGAAGATAGACAAATTTTTAAAGAAGCTATGAAAAAGATCGGCATGGATCTTCCTAAAAGCCACTATGCTCACAGTTTTCAAGAGGCATTAGACGCGGCAAACGATATTGGCTTTCCTATCATTATAAGGGCGTCGTTTACTCTTGGTGGAGCAGGAAGCGGCGTAGCGTATAATATAGACGAATTTAAAGAGCTTGCTCAACTTGGACTTGAGGCCTCTCCTATACATGAAATTCTTATTGAGGAGAGTTTGCTTGGTTGGAAAGAGTATGAGATGGAAGTTATAAGAGATAGAAACGACAACTGTATCATAGTTTGTTCTATCGAAAACTTCGATCCTATGGGTGTTCATACCGGAGATAGTATCACAGTAGCTCCTGCACTTACGCTAACAGATAAAGAGTATCAAGTTATGCGCGATGCCTCTTTTGCTATACTTCGCGAGATAGGTGTTGATACGGGTGGCTCAAATGTCCAGTTTGCTATACATCCAAAAACAGGTCGAATGATCGTTATAGAGATGAACCCACGCGTTTCACGTTCTTCTGCTCTTGCTAGTAAGGCTACGGGCTATCCTATAGCAAAAGTTGCTACTCTTTTGGCGGTTGGATTTAGCCTTGATGAGATAAAAAATGACATTACGGGAACTCCTGCTAGCTTTGAACCTGTGATCGATTATATCGTTACTAAAATTCCTCGCTTTACATTTGAAAAATTTCCAGGCTCTAACCCTTATCTTGGCACGGCAATGAAGTCTGTTGGCGAAGTTATGGCAATAGGCAGGACATTTAAGGAGAGTATCCAAAAGGCGCTTTGTTCTATGGAGCGTGATTTGAGCGGATTTAACTCTTTAAATTTAGATAAAAATGCACTCATATACGGTCTTAGAAATGCAAATGAAAATAGAATTTTAATGATAGCCGAAGCTTACAGACAAGGCTTTAGCTTAGAAGAAATTCATGAATTTAGCAAGATCGATCCTTGGTTTTTGGATCAAATTCATCAAATAGTAAAATTTGAAGACAAGATCGATATGGATATATTAAATGACGCAAATTTGCTTAGAGAAGCCAAAACTATGGGTTTTTCGGATAAGATGATAGCGCATTTGATAAATGAAAAAGACAACCTTGAACTTAGTCAAAATGATATTTATTTCGCTCGCGAAAAGCTTGGTATAAGCCTTGAATACAACGAAGTCGATACTTGTGCGGGAGAATTTAAAGCCCTAACGCCTTATCTTTACTCTACTACAAATATCACCCAGAGAAAGCAGGCTAAAGCTGCTACTAGCGATAAAAAAGTCATGATAATAGGCGGTGGTCCAAACCGCGTCGGACAAGGCATAGAGTTTGACTATTGTTGTGTGCACGCAAGTTATGCATTGCGTGATCTTGGTATAAAAACGATAATGTATAACTGCAACCCAGAAACCGTCTCAACCGACTATGATACAAGTGATATACTTTATTTTGAGCCGATTGATTTTGAGCATATAAGAAGTGTTATAGAGTGCGAAAAGCCTGACGGTGTTATAGTTCATTTTGGAGGACAAACTCCTCTTAAATTTGCTAAACGCTTGACTATAACCGGAGCAAAGATAATAGGCACAAGCGCAAGAACCATAGATGTTGCCGAAGACAGAAAGAAATTTAGCGAATTTATCGATAAGATAGGTGTTAAACAGCCTAAAAACGATACCGCTACAAGTGAAAAAGAGGCTATCGAAAAGGCAGCTGCGATAGGGTATCCCGTGCTTGTTCGTCCAAGCTATGTATTAGGCGGTAGAGCGATGAGAAGAGTTCATAGTGAGGCGGAGCTAAAAGAGTATATGAATGAGGCAGTTCAGGTTAGCAACAACTCTCCCGTGTTGCTTGATAAATTTTTACAAGATGCAACAGAGCTTGATGTAGACGCGATAAGTGACGGTAAAGATGTCTATATTGGTGCGATAATGGAGCACATAGAGGAGGCAGGCATCCACTCCGGAGATAGCGCTTGTATCTTGCCTGCGATGAGTTTAAGTAAGGAGATGATAGATAAAGTCCGTGCTCAAACTCGTGATATAGCTTTAAATTTAGGCGTTATCGGACTTATGAATATCCAGTTTGCGATCTATGAAAATGAGCTTTATATGATCGAGGTAAACCCAAGAGCAAGTAGAACCGTGCCTTTTGTAAGCAAGGCTACGGGCATACCGATGGCAAAGGTTGCAACCAGGGTTATGTGGCAGGGAAATTTACGTGAAGCACTTAAATTCTACGACAGTTACGGTGTTTTAACACAAGAAGACGGAATTTTATTACCAAATATCAAAAATCATGTTTGTGTTAAAGAGGCGGTATTTCCGTTTAATAAGCTAACGGGTGCTGACTTAATCCTTGGGCCTGAGATGAAATCAACAGGCGAAGTAATGGGTATAAGTCCTGATTTTGCTAGAAGTTTTGTTAAGAGCCAGATAGCTGCTAGCAACTGCTTGCCTACAAGCGGAACTGTATTTTTAACCTTAGCCGATGCCGATAAGCCTTATGCAAGTGAGCTAGCAAGAGATCTTATCAAGCTTGGATTTAACATAACGGCAACCGGTGGAACGCATAAAATTTTAAACGAAAACGGCATAAAAGCGGAATTTGTATATAAGATCAGCGAAAGTCGTCCAAATATCGAAGATAAGCTTAAAAACGGCGATATCGCACTTGTGATAAACACAAGCGATAGCAAATCAAATGCCGATGACGGTAAAAAAATTCGCCAAAATGTTTTGAGATTTAAGATACCGTATTTTACCACGATGCGTGCGGCACTTGCGGCCGCTAAGTCGATCAAAAGCGTTCAAGACGGCTCGGCTTACGAAGTAAGATCACTTCAAGAATATCTTAAGAATTAATCAAATTTAAAGGTCTAGGCTATGGCTTAGACCATAAATTTGATCTCATTTTAAGCGTTTATATACATCGAAATTTGGCGTAAAACTGCGCTTTTAAGGGTTTTTTATGGATGCTTTTATATCCGGATTTCTTACTAGTTTATCACTTATACTTGCTATCGGAGCGCAAAATGCCTTTGTGCTAAGGCAGGGCATCAAAAAAGAATTTGTATTTTTAGTTTGTATTATTTGTGCTATGTCAGACGCTATTTTGATAGTAGCAGGAGTTGGCGGCTTTGGCTATATGACGCAAAAATTTAGCTACTTAGAAAGTGTTGCTAGATATGGTGGTGGGGCATTTTTGTTTGTTTACGGGATAAAAAGCTTTTATAGCGCATATAAGATGACGCACGCCCTAAAGCCACAAAGTTTTGCTACTGCGTCACTTACAAAAACAGCTCTTTTAACACTCGCATTTACTTGGCTAAACCCGCATGTTTATCTTGATACCGTTATGCTCATTGGCTCTGTTTCTACTAAATTTGGCACCAATGCAAACATCTTTGGAGCAGGTGCCGTAAGTGCGTCGTTTGTATTTTTCTTTTCGCTTGGATACGGTGCTAGGCTTTTAGCCCCATTTTTTGAAAAGGCGGTGGCATGGAAAATTTTAGAATTTATAGTAGGCGTGATAATGTTAGCACTTGCATTCATGCTTATTTTTAGTGTTTAAATTTAAAATAAAGTCAATATCTTAACCAAACAACGCTTTTGTGTATTTTGCTTTGTTTGAGTAAGTAAATTTATCTTAAAAATCCTATAATGCTATAATGAAATTTAAACAGGTAATTTTTTATTTTTTAGCTATTCTTGCCGTTGGTTATTTTTATTTAGTCTATACAAATTATGATGAAAATAAAAAATATACATACAATGTAGCAGTTACTAGTCAAGTTACGACCGTTCAAAAATACAAAGCCATTATCAACGAGAGGATAGAGCAGCAAAAGAGACTGCTTGAAGAGACGGCTAGATTTATAGAGACAAAAGAGTATGCGACAGATTATGACACTATAAAAGGCGTGCTTAATATCATAGCTAGGACGACAGGATTTTTGGCTGTGTATTCCGGTTATATAGATACGTATAAATTTATCGCCAGTAATAATATCGAACCGCAATATAACTTTTCAAACCGCCCTTGGTTTATAGCGGCAAAGAAAAATATGGCAACTGGTTTTACCGAGCCTTATGTTGATAGGCTACTTAATATATATGTTATCTCGGTATCTACGCCGCTTTTTAAAAATGGTAAATTTATCGGTGTTTTGACGGCTGATTTGGATTTTGAAATTTTTCAAAAAGAGCTTGCAACGCTTTTTCCGCTTTCAAACGGTTCGGCATTTTTGATAGTAAACGGCAAAAACGCACTGGATAAAATGGGTCAAATTTTAGACTTTGATAGTATCGAAGTAAAAAATGCACTAAAAACCATATCTAAAAAAAGAGAGGGAAATGAGCAAATTTTTATAAAAAACAAGCCATATATTTTTGTCTATGATACATTGGCAAATAGCGACTGGATATTAGTTAGCGTGTTGGATGAGACGATGATTTATAAGCAGGTTAATAAAAAGACATTGCGAGATCTGGGTATATTTTTGGCATTAGTGCTTTTTGGGGTTTACGCATTTGTTGCTATTTATATCGCACAGCGAAAATTTTACAAGAGCAAGCATTTGTTAAATCTTTTTTCTAAAAACCCTATCGGTGGACTTGTTATAACTGATCGCGCCGGCAATATCGCCTTTATAAATAAAGAATTTGAAAAGATTTTCGGACTAAAATTTAAGGCAAATATCGGCAAAAACCTAAAAGAGCTTCCGGATATCTTCTATCAAAATCAAAACATGCAAGATATATTTGAGCAAATTACAAATAACCCTAAAAAAGTTTTGGCTTAACTTTAAAAAAAGACGAGTTATTTTATAAGGTCGAATTTTTGCCGCTTTTGGATAAATACAGTGTTTTTGACGGAGTATTTATCATGGCTCACGATGTTACGCATGAGATAGATTTGGAACAAAATAAGCAAAAACAAGAGCAAATTTTATTACAAAATTCCAAAATGGTTGCTCTTGGCGAGATGGTAAGCGCGATATCTCATCAGTATAAACAACCCCTTAATACCCTTTTGCTTTTAGCAAGCGACACGCAAGAGCTACTTAGCGGCATGAGTGCTAATGAAAAAGCTTTAAAAAATATATTAAATATGCGTATGAATATCGACCTGATGAACGAAACGATAGATGTTTTTAGGAATTTTTATAAAGAGGATTTTTGTGAAAAAAGTTTTGATCTGATTGACGTAATGGACGATGTTTTATATATTTGTAGGCCTCAACTTCAGGTAAAAAATATAAAGTTAAATTTTATTTATGATGATGAGGAACATCAGATCACAAGCTATCCGACATATGTTAAACATGTTTTAATGAATATCATCATAAACGCAAAAGACGAGCTTGTTAAAAAGGCTATGCGATGTGATTTTGAGCCATATATCACGGTGACATTAAGACAGGATTGGCAAAAATTTACGATCGGCATAGAGGATAATGCCGGCGGTATTGATAAGAATTTGGCTAAACAGATATTTGAGCCGTTTTTTACAACAAAAGGTGGCGAAGGCACCGGCATGGGGCTTTATCTTTGCAAGTTGATATTTGAGAAAAAACTACGTGGCGATATAAAGCTCGTTAGTGCCGCAAACCCGACAAAATTTGAGATAGAGTTACTAAAATGAATACAATATTTAAAGAACTTAGTCGTATAAACGTGCTTTTGGTTGAGGATGATTTGCATCTGCGAGATGTTATAAAAGAGCTTGTCGAGCCTTATGTGGGGCAAATTTTTAAAGCGCAAAACGGCAAAGATGGACTCGAGATTTTTAGTCAAAATGATATAAATTTGATCATAACCGATATAAATATGACTTCCATGAATGGCATAAAGATGGTAAAACACATTAGAAAACTTGATGAGCAAACTCCGATAATATTTATCACAGCCTATGATACCGATGAAAATTTACAAAATTTAATAACCATACAAAACAGCAGTCTTTTAAAAAAACCATTTGATAAACAGCAGTTATTAATCACCATGCTAATGGTTAGCAAAAACGGTATAAAGGCGCTAGAGCGCTTAAATTTAGGGCAAGGCTTTAGCTATGATATCCAAAGTAGAACTCTTTATAGCGGCGATGAAAACATCGCACTAACTAAAACAGAGCAACGACTCTTGCATATACTAGCGATAAATAAAGACCGAGTGGTATCCTTTGAAATGATAGAAAATTTCACATGGAGCGGCAAGGTCGCGTCGTTTGACACTATGAGAAATTATATAAACAAACTACGCAACAAAACTTATGCAACACTTATTAAAAACATTCAAGGGATCGGCTATAAATTATCACTTTGCGAGTAGTTTAGTGGTGGAAGATGTCCGAGAAGACTCGGACATTAAAATTACATTTTAGGCTTTGAGAAGACCTTGATTTTAGGTGCTGTGCCTGTGAATTTTTCTATATTTACAAGCGCGGTATGCGATATGTTGCCTTGCGCTAGTTTTGATGTGCCTTTGTCGATAGTTAAGACATTGACATCACCGTGAACACACATACTACCTATCTCGCCCGGATCTTGCGGATCATACCATGCACCTTCTGCTACACATACAACATCTTTTCTAACATCATCCGTCACAACTGCACCGCAAAGAATTTTACCGCGTTTTGACGACACAAGAACCAAATCCCCGTCAACTATGCCTTTTTCTTTTGCGTTTTCCGGATTTATCAAGATAGGCTCGCGCTCGTTTACTTCATACACTTTACGCAAGATGGTGTTGTTTAGTTGAGAGTGTAGTCTGTGTCTTGGGTGCGGCGATATTAGGTGGTATGGGAAATCCTTAGTAGCGTTTCCTAGCCATTCTGCCGGTTCGTAAAATTTAGCATAACCTTCGCAGTCGTCATATCCGTAAGATGCAACCTTTTTGGAGAAAATTTCTATCCTGCCGGATGGAGTTCCTAGTTGATTTTCTATCGGGTCTTCAACAAATTCTTTAAATGCAACATAGTCGTCCCCGCCTTGTTCCATTTTTGTAAATTCATAATAGCCCTTCTCCCAAAATGCCTCAAATTTAGGTAGCTCTATACCTTTGGCAACAGCTTGTTCCATGGCTTGCTCGTAGAAGTATTTTGCCCAGCCTTTAGCATCTCTACCTTCGGTAAATAGATCTTTTCTGCCGAATTTATCGGCTATATCGGTAAAGATATCATAATCAGCTTTTGACTCGCCAACAGGCTCTATGCCTTTTTTAAGTGCGATAAGACCTGTTTTGGACTCGGAGCCAACAACGCTTATGTCGTCACGCTCTATCTCTGTGCAAGCAGGAAGAACGATGTCTGCCATGCGTGAGCTGGCAGTCCAGTATGGGTCTTGGTTGATGATAACTTCCGGTTTCTGCCATGCTTTTATCATTTTGTTGCGGTCTTGATGATGATGCATCGGGTTACCGCCTGCCCAGTAGATAAGCTTAATATCGGCAAATTCTACCTTTGTGCCATTATAATCTATGCTCTTGCCCGGATTTAGTAGCATGTCTGAAATTTTAGCTACAGGTATCGCTTTGTTTGAGAAGCTTTGCTCAAACGAGCTTGTATCGTTGCCTGTTCCTGCATTATAAGTCATCGGCTTGCCTACTGTTATGCCTGGTATTGAAACGCCAACACGCTCTGTCGAGCCGACATTACCGTCACCGTGGTAGCTTGCACCGCATCCGCCGCCGTTTTTGCCTATTTGTCCAAGCATGGCAGTTAGTGTAAATACAGCCCAGTTTCCCATCTCGCCGTGGTCTTGTCTTTGTAGTGACCAGCCAGGCATGATCATGGTTGTTGTTTTAGCCATGGTTTGAGTTAGTTCTTTGATCTCTTTTTCACTAATGCCTGTGATCTTACTAGCCCAAGCCGGGTCCTTCTTTACTCCATCACTTTTGCCTGTAAAATAATCTTTAAATTTATCAAATCCAACCGTATATCTCTCGATAAAATTTTTATCATAAAGACCTGTTTCATATAGATGATAACACATTGCAACCATGAGCGCGACGTCTGTGTTTGGTATGATTTTTATATTTTTAGCGTCAAAAAATTTATCACTGTCTGTGCGTAAAGGATTTATCGAGATGACTTTTAGTTTGCCCTCTTTTACGGAGTTTTTAATTTTTACAAATCCATCATAAGACTTATGCGCAGGAACGTCCCAGTTTATCTGTGTGGTGCGCACTAGATCGCAACCTATGAGCACGAGAGTTTGCGTATGTTTTGCGATATTATCCAAGCTTGTGTGTCTAAAATAATGGTTTGTTCCCATTACTATCGGTGTTACGACGGATATTGCACCAGTAGAGTAAGTTCCCTTGCTATCTACAAAGCCGCCGGTTAAATTTAACATTCTTTTTAATAGAGTTTGCGGGTTGTTTAGGTTGCCTATACCAAACCAGCCGTAGCTTCCGGCATATATGCTTTCTGGACCGAAATCCCTCTGACATCTTGCGATCTCTTCGTAGATGATTTGATTTACTTTTTCCCAGCTTACGCGCACAAATTTATCTTTGCCACGCATGGTAGTGTCGCTTTTGTGACGATCTTTTAAAAATCCTTCTCTAACATAGGGATAAAGCACGCGAGTTTCATCGTATGTTCTGCTGCGAACAGCTTTGTTCATTAGAGGTGGATTTGAATCAAAACTTAGTGGCTCAACTTCCGTTAGCTTGCCATCTTCGATAGTCGCTTCAAGTGGACCCCAGTGTGTGGCTGTTGTTACCTTTTTGCTATTGCTTAAAATTTTAGCACTTGATAGCATTGGTGCAGCTGTTACGCCTAACGCCATTCCCTTTAGAAAATTTCGTCTTTGCATTTTTCTTCCTTTCGTGGTTATTTGTTTGATTTGTCTAACAGTTTGTATTGCAAGTATGAGCCGACAAGTCTTGTTTCGTCTTTGTTAAGACCTGCTCTGTCGCTCATGGTTTTTACGACATTTGGCCATTGGTTTATGGTGTATTCATCTATCGCTTTTGCAACATGACAGCTGCCGCAACGAAGATAAAGATCCTCTTCGGCCTCCCATAAACCATCTTTTGTATTTTTGATAACACTTGGGTCTTTTATGTTGAAGCTAAGCTCTATATTTTTCCATTTGACGCCATACTCATCTTCTTTTTCTGATATGATTTTTAAATTTTTAACAGATTCGCCAGTGATCCTTGCAAGCTTTATCCTATCCATGTCGTTATAAAACAAAATATATTCATTGCCGCTCATTACCGATGCGCTCACTTTGTATTTGCTTCCGTCTTTTTGGATGTGAGTGCCTTTATATAATGTGCCTGCTTCTTTGTCGTCTATCAAGATCTCGGTATCTGCTCCTACTATATCAAGTCCTAGCATGAAATTTGGCATACAGCAAAGTAAAAATGCCGCAGCGACTGATCTTAGCTTGTTTTTATCCATTTACTACTCTCCTTTGTTGTTAAATTAAGAAATCATTTTAATACAAAAGTATAAAAAAAGTATAATATTTTCAAGCGCACTTGTTTAAATTTTATTTGTTTAAAGTAGTTCTTATATAATTATAAAAATAGTGATGATAAATTGAACTCAAACATAAATTTACAAGACATAAGAGCGTTTAAGACAATACGACTATTTAATGTAATAAAACGTAGTTTTAAATTTTGGCTACTTAAAAGGGAGCAGTACTGCTTATTTAAATTTAAACTCAGGTATGTTGTTAATGATAAAATTAGTAAAAAATGAATTTTTTGGCATTACTATCACGCTTCTTGGCGGGATTTTATGGGGATTTAGCGGAGTTTGCGGGCAGTATTTATTTACGCAAAAGGGCATTAGTAGCGACTGGCTTGTGCCGTATCGCTTGCTTTTGGCAGGCTTGGCGCTTGTTGTTTATTATTTTATCACTTCGCCAAAAAGCGCGCTTGCACCGATAAAAGACATAAGGCTTCTTCCGCAAATGTTAATCTATGCCATTTTAGGTCTTATGCTGACGCAATACAGCTATTTTTATGCGATAGAGCTATCAAATGCCGCCGTTGCGACCGTTATTCAGTATTCAGCACCCGCACTTATTTTGGCGGTTGTTTGTGTGATAGAAAAAAGATCGCCCAAGATAAATGAGCTAATCGCTCTAATTTTAGCTAGTTTGGGCGTTATTTTACTGGCAACTCACGGCGATTTAACCACGCTTGTTATTAGTCCAAAGGCTCTATTTTACTGTCTTTTAAGCGCGGTTTGTGTTTGTATCTATAATCTTTCGCCCACAAGGCTTAATAAAAAATACCCCATTACGTTAAATTTAGGCTGGGGGATGGTGATAGGCGGGGTGTTGCTTGCGTTTTTTATGAGAGTGTGGAATTTAAACGGTGTGAGCGATGTGAGCGGCTTTTTGGCTTTTATCTCGGTTGTATTTTTTGGCACGATTTGCGCCTTTAGTTTTTACATGGTAGGCGTTAAGTCGTTAGGGGCTAGCAAGGCTAGCTTGATAGCTTGCATAGAGCCCGTAAGTGCGGCACTTTTTGCATACTTTTGGCTTGGGACGGAGTTTGTGTTTTTGGACTTTACGGGGTTTGTTTTGATCATCTCTTGTATATTTTTATTAGCAAAAAAAGACAAGCAATAAAGTCGCAGAAAAATATTATAATACAACTTTAAAATAAAGGATATAAAATTAAAACTTTGATCATAAGCGCACACCCGTTTTTAAATGAGGAAAATTCATATTCTAAAAAGCTGCAAAATGCTTTCTTGGCTGAATTTAGAGCTAAATTTGACGAAGATAAACTCGAAATTTTAAATTTAGCCGATGAGTTTATCCCAGCGCTTGACGGCGATATGCTAAATGCCTGGGCAAAAATTTCAAACGAAGAAAAATTAAGCCAAAACGAGCAAAAGGTAGCAGACGCACAAGCCGGACTTTTAGCACAGTTTAAACGCTGCAAGCGCGTAGTTATCGTTACTCCGCTTCATAACTTCAACATAACTTCAAAGCTAAAAAACTATATTGATAATATCTTCATGGCGGGCGAAACCTTTAAATACGTTACAGGCGGATCTGTAGGGTTAATGAACGATGGACGTAAGGTTATGCTACTTCAAGCAAGCGGTGGGATCTACTCGCAAAACGATCCAAAATACTCGCCTATGGAGCTAACTAGAATTTACATAAAAGGCATTTTTGTTGATTTTTGGGGTTTGAGAGCTTTGATATCGTGTGAGCTGAGGGCGCATCGGTGGGCGCTGTGGATAAGGATAAGATGATGGCAGATGCCATAAATGAGCTAAAAGCTAAATTTATTAAATTTTACGAGTAGGGGTGCAAATTTGATATATCTAGCGCAAACCGATACGACGGCAGGATTTTTAAGCAAGGATTACCGCGAGCTAAACCGAGTAAAAGAGCGCAAACTAGACCAACCATGCTTGATCGCAACTGCCAAATTTGCCACTTTGCAAAACTTAACAAGAGTGCCAAATAAATTTAAAAACATGGTTAGGCGCTCTAAAAAAACTACATTTTTGTATCCAAATTTAAAAGCGATCAGGGTTGTAAAAGATGGTGAGCATGCTAAATTTCTTGACATGCACAGCTGGCTTTACTCTACAAGCGCGAACAGACATGGCGAAAATTTTGATGAAATTTGGGCTAGAAATGTTGCCGATATTGTTGTAGATGAGCGATTTTACCAAGCTAAAGGATCAAAAATTTATAAAATTTCAAAAACCAATATAAAGCGCATAAGATAAATACACTTCTCACATTTCTTTAAATTTTTGTAAAAATCATATCTTAAACGATCAATTTTCTAAATTCATATAAATTTTTAAAAAATATATGCAATGTTTGTAATGCCCATTTATACAGCTTTTGCGTAAGCTCTTATGCTCTTAGTTACCATACGTAACACAAATGCCTAAAATAAAAAACTGAAAGTATTTTTAAACTAAAAAAAATTATAGGCATGTTAGTATTCAACTATAAATTAATCAAAAGGGAGCAAAAATGAGCGAATACATCAATGGTATTCTAGAAGATCTTAAACGACTAAATCCTGGTCAAGAGGTGTTCATCCAGGCAGCTACCGAGGTTCTTTACAACCTTGATCCTTTGATATCAAGAGAAGATAAATATAAAAAACACGCTATTTTAGAGAGGATCACCGTTCCTGAAAGAACCGTTGTTTTTCGCGTGACTTATGTTGACGATAAGGGCAAACCGCAAGTTCACAACGGATATCGTGTCCAGTTTAACTCAGCCATCGGTCCGTATAAAGGCGGTTTAAGACTTCATCCTAGTGTAAATTTAGGCGTTTTGAAATTTTTAGGATTTGAACAAATTTTTAAAAATTCACTAACCGGCGTTAATATCGGCGGTGCAAAAGGCGGAAGCAACTTCGATCCAAAAGGCAAAAGCGATAATGAGATAATGAGATTTTGCCATGCGTTTATGGAAGAATTTTACAGACATATAGGCAATACAACCGATGTTCCTGCAGGAGATATCGGTGTTGGCGGACGTGAGATCGGCTATCTTTTTGGCAAATACAAAAAGATCACTGGAAGATTTGACGGAATTTTAACAGGAAAAGGACTAAACTGGGGCGGAAGTCTTGCTAGAACTGAAGCAACCGGATACGGCTTAGTTTACTTTACGGATAACATGCTTAAAAAAGCAGGTCTTAGCTTAGAGGGTAAAAAATGCTCTATCAGCGGAAGTGGAAACGTTGCTATTTACACCATCGAAAAGCTATATCAATTTGGTGCGTTGCCTATTACTGCGTCTGACTCAAACGGTTATATCTATGATAGTGAAGGTATTGATGTGGCACTTTTAAAAGAACTAAAAGAGGTTCGAAGAGAGCGCTTGAGTGAATACACCAAATTTAGACCGCATGCAAAATACATAAGCGTAAACGAATACGCACCGGGACGCAACGGCGTTTGGGATGTGCCTTGTGACGGAGCATTTCCTTGTGCTACGCAAAACGAAGTTCATTTAGCCGACATTAAAGTCCTTTATGCGAATGGATGTAAATTCTTAGCCGAGGGTGCGAATATGCCAAGCACGCTTGATGCCGTAAATTTCATGCTTGCGCAAAAAGACTTTTACTTTGCCCCCGCTAAAGCCGCAAATGCCGGAGGCGTAGGTACTAGCGGACTTGAGATGATGCAAAATGCAGGCATGACATCTTGGAGCTTTGAGGAGGTTGATAAAAGACTTCGCGGCATAATGAATCATATATTTGAAATTTCATACGCTACAAGTGAGGAATTTGGCGATGCAGGCAACCTCGTGCTTGGCTCAAATATCGCGGGATTTAGAAAAGTAGCCGACGCGATGATCGATCAAGGATATGTGTAGTAAATTTTTATTTTGATGGCTAAAATCAGCTTGTTTTTAGTATAATCAAAACAAAAAAGGTGGCTAAGATGAAGATTATAAATTCTTTTTTTGTGGGATTTTTGTTTGTCTTAGCTCCGATTTTTACTCTATTTGCCGGGCTTAAGGTTAATTACTTTGACCATTACGGCATTGATGAGTATTTTAATGCCATTTTTATACATAATGTGCCGATTTTATGGCTTGCTCCTCTTTATTTATTTGTCGGTTATGCGTTTTTATATTCTAAATTTAGAAAATTTTTTCGTGCATTTTATGTTATAGTTTTACTTTTTTCGCTCCTTAGCTGGCTTCCTGCGATAGGTCTTAATGTGGGGGAGAGAATTTTTGCAGAGCCTGATTATGACGAGTTTATACAAGATAGTGATAGCGGTGTAAAAACTGTAAATTTCCGTCCTTTATATAAAACTAAAGATACAATTTATGTTATAAAAAACAAAGGCGACTACGCTGTAAAGATAAAACGAAACAAATAAAAAAGAAAAATTTTAAATTTCGGTTTATTTTTAACATTTTGACCACTTTATCTCTTTAAATTTTAACGGATTTTTACCTTTTTTTAGCTACAATGTAATAAAAAATAAAGGGTTAAATATGCGGATGAAACTACCACATGTGCCTTATGTCGCACATAAAATAGCGATAGATCTTTTAAATTGTGGCTTTGTTAAGCTAAACAAAGGCATAGAACCGATAGTTGCTAAGGCTACTGAAATTTTAAATGAAGATATAGCAAAAGAGAGAGCCTTAGAGGAGAGAGCTAACGAGCTTTTAGAGAAAAACGAAGACGAAATGCAACTTATGCAAGTTGATCGTAAAAACATGTTCTGGCTTATAAAGAAAAAGTTAGCGGCTGATTTTGATGTGATACTAACCCATGAGGATAGGTTTAGCAACGTAGCTCATAAAATTTTAGAGACGGTATGGAAGAGTAGTTTGGTTGAGTATAATGTCTCTGAAAACCGCGTTAAAAATGTTATCTACAGCTCGATAGACGGGTATTTGAAAAATTACGAAAAGATAGAAGATGATGTTCTTGAAAAGATAGAGAGTTATAAACATAAACTTATCCCTGGAACCCAGGAGTATGACATTGTTTTTGAGCGCCTTTATCAAGACGAACTTAAAAAAAGAGGAATGCTGTAATGAAAGCTTATATTTACATCGAAAACGGCACATATCTTGAAGCAAAAGCGTTTGGAGCTCACGGTGAGTGTGCCGGCGAGCTTGTTTTCAACACATCTTTAACCGGCTATGAAGAGATCATGAGTGATCCTAGCTATGCAGGTCAGTTTATCGTATTTACTATGCCTGAAATCGGTATAGTGGGTGTAAATGATGACGATATGGAGAGCCATAAAATTTATGCAAGTGGCGTTATCATGCGCTCTTATAATGAATTTGCATCAAATTATAGGTCGCAAAAAACATTGGGAGAATTTTTCAAAGAGCAAGGTAAATTCGGCGTTTATGATGTAGATACTAGATTTTTAACCAAAATGCTTCGTGACGAGGGTGCTTTGATGGCGTATATTTCAACGCAAATTAGCGACAAAGAAGAGCTTAAACGTCGTCTTGAAGCAAGCGGACGCATAGAGGATACAAACTATGTAAAAGTTGTAGGTTCAACTGATGAATACGAGCATAAATTTGGAAGTTGGGATAAAACCGCTAAAATTTACAAGCCTTTAAAAAGTATCGGCAAAAAGATCGCTGTGCTTGACTTTGGCGTAAAAAGAAACATCTTGAATGAGCTTTGCGAAGTCGGTCTTGAGGTGGTTGTTGTGCCTCATAGCGTAAAAGCCGAGTATCTGATAGAAAAATTTAAAAACGGCGAAATAAATGGTGTGTTTTTGTCAAACGGTCCAGGAGAGCCAAAAAGTTTAAAGTCGGAAATATCCGAGATAAAAAAGATCATAGACGCTAAAATCCCGATATTTGCGATATGTCTTGGACATCAACTTCTTTCAAATGCCATGGGTTATCCGACCTATAAGCTAAAATTCGGACAGCATGGAGCAAACCATCCTGTGCTAAATTTAGAAACAAAAGCGATCGAGATAACTACTCAAAACCACAACTATAATGTTCCTGAAGAGATCGCCGAGGTCGCTCATATAACACATAGAAATTTATTTGATGGAACTATAGAGGGTGTTAGATATAAGGATTTTCCGGTATTTTCCGTTCAGCATCACCCAGAGGCTAGCAGCGGACCAAATGAAAGCAAATATATATTTAAACAGTTTATAGAAATTTTATAAATTTAGATGGATTTTGCCACTGTTGTAAGTATAGTAAGCGTTGCTTTTTTAAGCAGTTTTAGCCACTGCATAGGCATGTGTGGTGGCTTTTTGGGTTTGCAAGCCTTTTTTTTAAAAGACAAAACACAAAAACAAACACTCTTTTTTACTACTTTATACCACTTAGCTAGAATTTTTGCCTATGTTCTCATCGGTACTGTTTTTGGAGCATTTGGCGGGATCTTTGTTATAAGCGGAACTTCGCGTGCATTTTTGTTTTTTATGATAGGATTTTTTCTTGTTTTTATAGGCGTTGCGCTTTGGGTAAGGGGGGATTTATTAAAATTTATAGAAAACGATAAAATATCTAAATTCGTAACCAAAAATGCTTTTAAACTTAGCAAAAAACATGGAATTTTAAATTTTGTCGCACTCGGTTTTTTAAACGGTTTGCTTCCTTGTGGAGTGGTTTATTATTTTGCTGCAATGGCGATCGCATCATCTTCTGTAGTTAATGGTGCTCTTATAATGCTACTTTTTGGTTTGTCTACACTTCCTGTTATGGTGGGGTTTGTTACATTTTTTAATCTCATTAATGAAACTTTTAAGCAAATAATGTTTAAAATATCACTTATAATCGTAATTTTAAATGGAATTTATCTCACTTTTTTAGGATATATGGCAAATAATGGATAATGTAAAGGCTAGGTTTAAGCAGTATCAAAATGCTGTTGAAGAGAGCAATATCGTCTCAAAAACCGACATAAATGGTATTATTACTTTTGTAAATGATGAATTTTGCAAGATTAGTGAATACACTCGTGAAGAGCTTATCGGCAAAAATCACAACATCGTTCGTCATCCTGATGTGCCAAAAGAGAGTTTTAGGCGACTTTGGAGCACGATACTTGATAAAAAAGTCTATAAAACCATAGCTAAAAATTTAACTAAAAGCGGTAAGGTCGTATATCTAAACACGACTATCATCCCTATATTAAATTTAAAGGGTGATATAGAGGAATTTCTAGCGATCCGGCATGACGTCACAAAGGTTATCGAGTTAAATGAGCAACTTTTAAAGACGCAAGACGAGCTTGAAATTTTAAATTCAGAACTTGAAGAGCGCGCAAGAAAGAAGACTGCCGAGTTAAGAGCTTTAAATGAAAATTTGCAAGACATTATAAAGTCTGAAGTCGCTAAAAATGAAGAGCAAACAAAGCTTTTAGTCATCCAGTCAAGATTTGCCAGCATGGGAGAGATGATAGCAAACATAGCTCACCAGTGGCGACAGCCTTTAAATGAACTTAGTATCGCGTTGTTTAAAATGAAAAAAACCGCAAACAACAGTGATGAAGAATTTGAAAATTCATACAGGCGATGTAAAAATATCATAAAAAATATGTCAAATACGATAGAAGACTTTAGAGGTTTTTTTGCTGTAGATAAAGAAGCTAAGAAATTTCACATCTCATCTTCGGTGCATGACTCTATCTTTATGCTCCAAGGTGCGATAGAAAGAGAAGAGATAGCTCTTAAGTTAAATATCATAAACGATGTTGAAATTTACGGACATAAAAGACAGCTTGATCAGGTTGTGATAAATTTATTAAACAACGCAAAAGATGCTTTGATAGAAAGAAAGGTTGAAGATAAGACAATAACGGTCGAGGTTTTACTTGAAGAAAATTTTGGTGTTTTAAAAATTTCAGACAATGCAGGCGGGATAGACGAGCATGTTAAGGACAAGATCTTTGAGCCTTATTTCACCACTAAGCATTCCTCTAGTGGTACCGGCATAGGTCTTTATATGTCAAAACTTATAATAGATAGAGCAAATGGCGAGATAACAGCGGAAAACACCGCAAGTGGAGCCTGTTTTATAGTGAGATTACCAATACAAGGAGAATTTGATGAGTAAAATTTTAGAAAATTTAATGATCTTGATAGTTGAGGATGAAAACGAAGTTAGAAAGCTCATGCAAGATGTTATGACGGGCGAATTTGCCAATGTTATAACCGCACAAAACGGCGACGAGGGACTTAAAAAATTTAAAAAGTATAATCCCGACATTGTTGTAACCGATATTGCTATGCCTATTAGCGATGGACTTGAAATGGCAATGCATATAAAAGAAATTTCAAAAGATACGCCGGTAGTCGTGCTTAGTGCTTATAGTGAAAAAGAGAGACTTCTTAAGGCTATAGATGTCGGCGTGGATAAATACATCATGAAGCCTATCGATATGGACGAGTTTTTAACCACTCTTGAGCATGTAGCAAAAAGCAAGATAGAAACTACAAACATTATCGAAGTTGCAAAAGGTTACACATTTAACAAAACCAAGAGAGTTTTGATAAAAGACGGAGTTGAAATTCCGCTTACAAAAAAAGAGTTGGCATTTATTTCGTTGCTGATAAAACGCCTTGGTGCACTTGTGTTACACGACGAGATCAAAAACGTAGTTTGGGTTGGAGAGAGTGTTTCTGAAGCCGCGATTAGAACATTTGTTAAACGCGTAAGAGATAAAGTGGGAAATGATTTTGTTAAAAATATACCTGGTCTTGGATATAAAATAGACGTAAATTTATAATTTAGCTTTAATATAAATAAAATTGTAGCATTTAAGTTTTTTCATATAAATAATATTTTAAAATAACGTTTATTATATTATTCATTAATATAAAATTAACAAGGAGGCATTTAATGCGACCAGGTCAAATGTTGAGCTATGACTATACCGTAGCTAAACTTTTCATGTTTTCCACGATACTTTTCGGTATAGTGGGTATGTTAATTGGCGTTATAATAGCGTTTCAAATGGCATATCCGGATCTGAACTATATCGCCGGAGAATACTCGACTTTCGGCAGACTAAGACCGCTTCATACAAATGGCGTAGTCTTTGGTTTTTTACTTTCCGGAATTTTTTCAACGTGGTATTATATCGGACAGCGCGTTTTGAAAGTTTCGATGAGCGAGTCGCCATTTTTGATGTTTATAGGTAAACTTCATTTTTGGCTTTACATGATACTTATTGCCGCTGCCGTCGTTTCGCTTTGGGCAGGCGTTAGCACAGCAAAAGAGTATGCCGAACTTGAATGGCCGCTAGATATAGGCGTTGTTTTGGTTTGGGTTTTGTGGGGGATTAGTATATTTGGCCTTATAGGAATTCGCCGCGAGAAGACGCTTTATATATCTATCTGGTATTATATAGCAACATTTTTGGGCGTTGCCATGCTCTATCTGTTTAACAACATGGAAGTTCCTACACGTCTTATTTCAGGACACGGCTCATGGTTGCACTCTGTTTCTATGTATGCCGGATCAAACGATGCTTTAGTTCAATGGTGGTATGGACACAATGCTGTTGCGTTTATCTTTACTGTTGCCATTATTGCTCAAATTTATTACTTCTTGCCAAAAGAGAGCGGTCAGCCGATATTTTCGTATAAATTATCGCTATTTTCTTTCTGGGGACTTATGTTTATCTATCTTTGGGCGGGTGGACACCATCTTATTTATACAACAGTGCCTGACTGGATGCAGACGATGGGCTCGATCTTCTCGGTCGTTCTTATACTTCCGTCTTGGGGTTCTGCGATAAACATTCTTTTAACAATGAAAGGCGAGTGGGTTCAACTTCGTGAAAATCCTCTAATTAAATTTATGATCCTAGCTTCGACATTTTACATGTTCTCGACGCTTGAAGGTCCGATCCTTTCTATCAAGTCTGTAAATGCCCTAGCTCACTACACTGACTGGATACCTGGGCACGTTCATGACGGCGCACTTGGCTGGATAGGCTTTATGATAATGGCTGCTATGTATCACATGACGCCGAGATTTTTCAAACGTGAAATTTACTCAAAGTCTATCATGGAAGCACAATTTTGGATACAAACAACCGGTATCGTGCTTTATTTCGCATCAATGTGGATAGCAGGTATTACTCAAGGTATGATGTGGAGAGCAACTGATCAATACGGCAACCTTCTTTACTCGTTTATCGATACTGTTGTCGTGCTTATACCATACTACTGGATAAGAGCCATCGGCGGTCTTTTGTATCTGATAGGCTTTTTCATGTTTGCTTATAATATTTATAAATCAATGTCGGCACCGACTATATCGGCAGAGCCTAAGAACGCATCTCCGATGGGCGGACGCTTAAACGTGGAGGTGTCAAATGTTTAGTTGGTTAGAGAAAAATCCATTCTTCTTTGCAGTCGGTGTTTTTATCGTTATCGCTTATGCCGGTATAGTAGAAATTTTACCTGACTTTGCAAATCGTGCAAGACCGTTAGATACCGCAAAACCTTATACGGTTTTACAACTTGCCGGTAAAAATATCTACATGCAAGATGGCTGTAATACTTGTCATACGCAAATGATTCGTCCGTTTAAAAGCGAAACTGACAGATACGGTATGTATTCTATAAGTGGCGAATACGCTTATGATCGTCCACACCTTTGGGGTTCAAAAAGAACAGGTCCTGACCTTTGGAGGGTTGGTAACTACAGAACAAGCGACTGGCATGAAAATCACATGAAAGATCCAACGTCTGTTGTACCAGGCTCTATAATGCCTGCATATACGCATATGTTTAAAAAAGCAGCCGATATAAAAACTGCTTATGCAGAGGCGCTAACTGTTCAAAAGGTATTTAATGCACCTTATAATATGCCTGATATGCCAAAACTAGGTAGTTGGGAAGAGACGCAAAAAGATGTTTTAGCTGAAGCTGGCATGATAGTTGATCAAATGAGAGATGAAGAGATCAAAAAAGCTTTTGCAAACGGCGAAATTCGTGAAATAGTTGCTCTTATAGCCTACCTAAATAGTTTAAAATAAAAAGGCTTATGCTATGGATATGCAAACTATTAGAGAGTTACAGGCTTACGGCTTTTTCTTCTTTACGGTTTTTTTGGTGTTGATTTTATACGGGTATTGTTACCATTTGTATAAATCAGAAAAAACTGGCAGAAGAAACTATGAAAAATACTCGAATTTAGCTTTAGACGATGATCCTAGCAGTAATGTTTTAGAGAAAAAACAAGAGTAAAAGGGGACTTAGATGGAGTGGTTTAATCTAGAAGATAATATAAATTTATTATCGCTCATCGGTGCGTTAGCGATAATTGTATTAACTGTTTTTGTAGCAGGTAAATACATAAAACAAATGCGAGAGGAAAAGGACGCAAACGCTGAGCTTAGCGAGCATGTGTGGGACGGTATCGGTGAGTATAAAAACCCCGTTCCTATCGGCTGGGCGGTTATGTTTGTGCTTACTTTAGTTTGGGCGATATGGTATTTTTTAGCGGGTTATCCGTTAAATTCGTATTCACAAATCGGCGAATACAACCAAGAGGTAAAAACCCTAAATGAGAAATTTAAGCAAGAGCATGCAAACCTTGATACAAACACATTAAAAGATATGGGCAGTGGAATTTATCTTGTTCAATGCTCCGCATGTCACGGTATCACGGGCGACGGTATCTCGGGCAAGGCAGCTGATCTTAGCGTTTGGGGAAGCGAAGAGGGAATTTACGAAGCTATAGTTAAAGGCTCTAAAGGTCTTGGCTATCCTGGCGGAGATATGCCTGCAGGTCTTGGCGGAGACGAAGCTAATTCAAAGGCTATCGCGGCCTATGTTGCTAAAGAAATTTCAGGTATCAAGTCCAGCAAAAATGAAAATTTAGTAGCCCAAGGTAAAGAGCTTTATGTTTCTTGTGCGGCTTGTCACGGCGATGACGGCAAAGGCATGGATGGAGTCTTCCCTGACCTTACTAAATACGGAACAAGCGAATTTGTGGTCGAGGTTTTAAACAAAGGCAAAAAAGGCGATATCGGCGAGATGCCTAAATTTGACGACAGTAGGCTTAATGAAATTCAACAAAAAGCTGTCGGCGAATACATACTCTCGCTTTCAAGGGGTAAATAATGGAAAACACTAATAGATCGGTATTTGCGCTAAGCGGTATCACGGGTATGCTTATAGCGGTTGTTTTGTTGCTTTCGATTGTGGGTGTTTTGACCTATTTTGGTATCTTGGCTCAGCAAGATGTTGCAAATAAGCCATATAAGCTTGAAAATCCGAGCCAGATACAAATGAAAAGCGTCGATAACGCAAAACATATGGTTATAAAGGAGTAGTTATGTCAGGCATATTAGAAAAGGCGATCATAGTTTTAACTATCGTTGCCGGCGCGATTTGCGCATGGTCGGTTTTAACTGCTAACCATCTTTTCGTAGGATGAAAATCTTAAATTTACAGGGCGTTTTATGCGCCCTTTTGTTTATGCAAATTTCTTTATTTGCTCAAAATTTTGTTATCAAAAATGATCAAATTTTAAGCGATATGGTTGTTCAAAAGATAGAAATTATCGGCACGGAACTCAAACAAAAAAGTGGAGTTTCGCTTTTTTTGGCGGCTTATGAAACCTTTGGCGAAAGAGGAATTTATGATGAGTTTAGGAGCTTAAATTTAAAGCCCCCTTACGCTGTTTTGATACTTGGTAAAAACGAACACAAGGTTGAAATTTATGCCGATGAAGAGACTTTAAAGCTTTTTGATAAGGAGAGAATTTTAAGTCCGTATCCCGAGCGTGGCACCATACTTCCTATCCTGACTTCAAAAAACGGTAAAGATATTTTTAATGCCGCTTTGCTTAACGGATATGCCGATATAGCCGAAGGTATCGCAGCTTCACAAAACATAACGCTTGAAAACAGCATAGGCAATGCAAACAAAACTACTCTAAATTTCATACGCCTCCTTGTTTATGGCTCGATGGCGTTTGTTGTGGTATTTATCATTTATAGAAAGAGAGCAAAACGTGGATAAAAGCAAAAAGACATTTTGGCCTTATGCGATAGTTTTAAGTATCATAGGCTGCGTTATAGCGTGCACGGCGACGATTATTATATCGCTTGATTATCCCGTTGAGATGGATAATTACTACTTTGAAAGACATCAAAATATAAATAGCAATATCAATGAAATACTGGCATCACAAAAGGAATTTAAAGCCAAATTTGACGTTAGTTTTAACGATACAAACAAAAGTATGTCGCGTGCCGAGCCGCTAAATATAATACTTACTCCAAAAACAGCGCAAATTCCACAGCTTAAATACGATCTTTTGCTAACCAGACCGGATACTAACAAGCAAAATATCAATCTTAACGCAACTTATCATAACGGTATTTTAAGCACTCAAGATGTAAAATTCCCAGTGCAAGGTCGCTGGCAACTTATGGCCAAGATTAGCGATTTAAACACAACTGCGTTTTATAAATTTGAATTTTTTGTAGGAAAATGAACACACTTTACGTCTTTACAAGCCTTCGTCAGATCCGTGATTTTAACTTAAAATTTCAAGATTCACTCATACCAAAAGCATACACGATAGATGAATTTGAGCGTTGTGCTACCTTTGTTAAAAACAGAGTGCAGGCTGATAGCACGAAGCTTTTACTTATCATGCGCGAAGCTTGTAAGATGAGTGAGAGGGCACAAAAAAAACTAAACATACCTACTGAATTTTTTGCGTTTTTAAAAAACAACGACTATCTTTTTTCGTTTTACAAAGAGCTTGCAAGCCAGAAAAAAACCATATCTGATATTAAATTTAGCGATATTTATGCCAGCTATGAGGAGCATTTGCAAATTCTTGAAGAGGTGGCTAAAAATTATAAAGAAATTTTGGTTAAAAACTCCCTTTATGACGAGATCACTTTTTGTGATATTTATGAGATGAATGGTGATTTTATCAAGTCGTATGACGAGATCATATGTGAAGTTTCTGGAATTTTAAGTGAAGTAGACTGGGAAATTTTACAAAAATGTTCCAAACTCACGACGCTAAAGATAAGATTTCAAACATCAAAATATAACCAAAAGCTCATTTTGCGTATAGCAAACATCTGCGCTAAAGAGCCGAGTGAATTTGAGCTATATCATAAATTTGAACTAAATTTAAGCACGCTAGAGATAGTAAATCTTGGCAAAACAAAACAAAACAAGCTTGTTTTAACAAGAGCTTTTGAGCATGAAAGTTTGCAGGCTGCATTTGTTTTTGAAAAAATTTCGACGTTTATGAAAGATGGGATTTTGCCACAAAATATTGCCGTGATACTTCCAGATGAAAGTTTTGCACAGACTTTAAGAGCTTTTGATGATAAAAACATGCTTAGCTATGCCATGGGTTTGCCGTTTGAGTATTCGCAGTTTTATGCGGTTTTAAGTGCATTAAATGAGGCGGTAAAGGAGAATTTGGCTTTAAATTTATCTGAGAATTTTTTAAAAGAGCGAGATGATATTGGCGAGATAGAGACATTTTTAAATTTTTCTAACATCAACAAAGTGTTGTTTGAAAAGTTTAAAAATTTATACCCTTTAAGCGTTAAATTTGAAATTTTTAACGAGATTATCTTTGAGATCTCATCGCTTTATCCAAACAAAGATGTTGATAAAATTTTAAGTGAAGAGATGTTTTTTATCTCAAATTTAACAAAAGACGAAGCGTTAAAATTTGCCGAGCTGGTAGAAATTTTGCTCATGAGGCTAAAGGCCAAAAGCATAGATGAAGCACATGGAGGCGAGGTTAGGGCGATTGGTATTTTGGAGAGTCGCGGTCTTAATTTTGACGGAGTAATAATTGTTGATTTTAACGATGACATCGTGCCAAAAAGAAGCGTGAATGAGATGTTTTTAAGCTCAAAAGTCCGTGAAAAAGCAGGGCTTATAAGCTATTATGAACGTGAAAATTTGCAAAGATTTTATTATGAAAGTTTAATTAGCGGCGCTAAAAAAGTTGCGATTAGCTACGTTGTAAACGAGAGTAAAATAGCTTCGAGATTTCTTAGTGAATTTGACTGCGTTTATGATACTAGCTTTGCAAATGATGATTATTTAGGACTGTTTCCTCTCGGACGCATAGCTAAATTTGAGCCGATCAAACTTCAAGTCGGGCATGACTTTTTTGCAGACGAGCTGTCGTTTTCAAGGCTTGATACATTTTTAAGTTGCGCTAGAAAATACTACTATAAATACATTTTACATCTAAACGAGGGCAAAAATTTAGAGTTAAAAAGTCATAGTAAATACGGTAAGATCATACACGACGCACTCTTTAAGTATTACTTGGAATTTAAAGAATTTAAGCTGCAAGAGTTTATGAAATTTATCTCGGACAAAGGGCTTAATCCACTTGAATACAAAATCACCGAGCAAAAATTTAAAATTTTCGAGCAAAATGAGAAAGAAAGAGCTCTGCAAGGCTGGGAGATAAGCGAGCTTGAGTGCGAGAAAAGAGCAGTTTATGAAGGTGTTAAAATTTATGGTCGTATAGATCGTATAGATAAAAAAGATGTGCTTGGAAAAAGTGAGTTTTGTGTGATAGATTATAAGACCGGAGCGGTTCCCAAAGATACTCTTCAGCTTGCGTTTTACCAGGCTTTGCTTGGTGAAAACTCACAGGCATATTTTTATGACTTAAAAGAAAAAATGTCGCTAGATCCAAGCAAAACGGCTGAAATCCCACAACTTAAAGAGGCGCTTGATAAAGCAAAAGAGTATTTTGTAAAAGAGGCAAGTTTTGAGCAAAATATCGGCTCTTCTTGCACATACTGCGCTTACAAGACATTTTGTCTGGGGCAAACATCATGATAGAGCCGTTTTTAGCACTTCAAGCAAGTGCCGGTAGCGGTAAAACATTTGCGCTTAGCGTGCGCTATATCGCGCTTTTATTAAGTGGTGCAAGCGCTAAAAGCATAACCGCCCTTACCTTTACCAAAAAAGCTGCCAGCGAGATGAGCGAACGTATCGTTTCGACATTTTTAAATTTACACAAAGACGAAAAAAGTGCCGAGCTATCGGTTCTTTGCGATATGCTTGAGATGAGCAAAGACGAGGTTTTATCTCGTCGAGATCTTGTTAGCGATGAGTTTTTACAAAGCAACTTAAAGATCACGACATTTGATGCCTTTTTTGGCATGATACTTCGTAGTTTTAGTCTAAATTTGGGACTGAGTCCTGACTTTGAAACCAAAAGCGAGATGTCAAATTTAGCACAAGCTCAATTTATAAAAAATGTTGCTAAAAATGAAAATTTACTAACTTCGTTAGCTATCTATATCGTGCTGTCATCAAAATCTCAAACAAATTTCTTTGAAACGCTTCATATGTTTTATGAGAATTTTGACAGCGTAAAGACAAGCGGTTTCGTTGATTTTAACGCACAAAATGAAGCCCTTGATATAATGTCTGAACTAAAAGAGATCGCCGTAAAAAGGGGAGGTAGTCAAACTGCAATAAAATCCTTTAGCGTAAACAGCGTCGAAGAGATATATGAAAAGTCTTTTTTATCAAGAGAGAGTTTAAAGTATCAAGTCTACTCTAAAATTTACGATGAGGCTATGGACGAGAAATTTGTGAGTTTAAAAGAGGCCCTAAAAAGACATGCCGCTCATCTTGAAAATTTCAAGCTTATCGAGCTAAACGGCTTTTTAGGTGCTTACAAAGAGGCGCTCTTGCAGGCTAACGCAAAGCTAAATATGCTAACGTTTACCGACATCACCAAGCTCACTCACAGGCTTTTAAATTTTAATTTCGATAAAGACATGCTTTATTTTAGACTTGATGAACGCATAACTCATCTTTTGATAGATGAATTTCAAGACACAAACGTTATGCAGTATGAGATCATCTACCCGCTCATCTCCGAAATCGTCGCTGGATACGGACAAAACGGGCTTGGAAGCTTTTTTTACGTAGGAGATGTAAAACAAAGCATTTATCGATTTAGAGGTGGTAAAAAAGAACTTTTTGGTAAAATTTTAAGTGATTTTTCTCAGGTAAAAGAGGAAAAACTTAACACAAACTACCGCAGTGCTAAAAATTTGGTTGAGTTTATAAATGAAACATTTAAAGATAAGATCCAAAACTATACCGCGCAAATCCCACATAGTAGTGAAGACGGGTATATCAAGGTCGTGCAAAGCGATGAGATCCAAGATACTTGCGTGAGCGAAGTAGAAGCGCTTTTAAAAAGTGGCGCAAAGAGTGAAGATATAACGGTGCTTTGTTGGAAAAATGACGATATCAGAAGTATTTGTGAGGCTTTAGAGCAAAAAGGTATCGCCTCAAAAGACGAAGGCGCAATGTTGCTTAAAAATTCCCCTCTTGTTTTTGCTTTTATAAACTACGTCAAATTTTGCCTTTTTGGTGATGAAATTTATCGTTACGGTGCTGAAAGCTTTTTGGGTAAAAATTTAATCAAACTGACGGTTGATTTTAGTAAAACTGCTCAGCAAAGCCTCATCTACCTAGCTAAAAAATCAGCCATAAACATGCAAAATTTAGACATTTTAAAGCTAATTCATCTAAGCGCAAAATCCAAAAATTTGATAAATTTTATCTTTGAATTTGAAAATTCAGATGCTTTAAGTGCGCAAAATAGTACAAACGGCGTTCGGGTAATGACCGTTCATAAGTCAAAAGGGCTTGAATTTGAACACGTAGTGCTTTGCGATAAAACCGGCAAAGGTAGAAGTGAGAGTGGAAATTTCATCTGCGAATACGACGTTAAAAACGGCTATGAGATAATGCTAAAGCTTAAAAATCGCGAATACCTTGATGAGGAGTATGCCAAGATAAAACTCTACTCAAATGAACTTGAGGAAGAGGAGGAGATAAATAAGCTTTATGTTGCCATGACAAGAGCGAAAAGCTCGCTTGTTATTATTAAGAAAATCGGTGCAAATGGCACAAATCCAAGCTATTTTGGTGCTTACACCTCAAATTCTAAAGAGGTTTGTTATCTTGATATACCAGTCCAAGAGATCGGCAAGATAAAAATAAAAAGCAAGCAAATTTCAAGCGAAGATAAGATTGTGAAAAAAATAGAGCTTTTAAGTGTTGCAAAAGAGAAAACGCAGGCTAAAACAGATGATGACGAGAAAAATTTACATGCTATTTATTTTGGTTTAGCGCTTCACTTTTTACTAGAAATGAGTGCTAAATTTAACGAAGATAGTATAGATAAAGCCGATATTTTAATGAGAAATAAATTTAGTAAATTTTTAAGCGAAGATGACTTAAAAGATATTAAAAATAGAGCGTTAATGCTAATTAAAAATGAAAAATTTAAAAGCGCTATCCTTGACGGCGAGCTAAAAAAAGAGCAAGCATTAAGCTATAAAGATGAGCTAAAACAGATAGATTTACTGTGTTTTAAGGCCAATGAAATTTTGATTATCGACTATAAAAGTTCTAAATTTAGTGTAGAAAAAAATATCTCGCAAGTGCAAGAATATATACAGATCCTAAGTGAAATTTATCCTAGCAAACCTGTTAGGGGCATGCTGGTTTATCTTTTAAATGATAAAATCGATATTTTAGAAATTTAAAATATACTTAAATTAAGCTATTTATAAGTTATTTTTAAATAGAATCACGTTTTAATTTATTGGCAAAGGTAAGAAAATGACAAAAATAACAAAGCCAAATGAAGTAAAACGCGACTGGATCGTACTTGATGCGACCGGCAAACGTTTCGGTAGATTACTAACCGAAGTTGCGACACTACTTCGCGGCAAACATAAACCAAGCTATACTCCAAACGTTGATTGCGGTGATTATGTTATCATCATAAACGCTTCAAAAGCTGAATTTACAGGTGCAAACAAGGCTGAGCAAAAGCTATATCACAGACATTCAGGATATTTCGGTAGCGTTAAAAGCGAAAAATTTGGTGATTTATTAGTAAATAACCCTGTTAAGCTTTACAAGTTAGCCGTTCGCGGTATGCTTCCAAAGACAAAACTTGGCAAAGAGATGATTAAAAAATTAAAAGTGTATGAAGGAAGCGAACATCCTCATACTGCACAAATCGCTAAAGAAGGAAAATAATAATGGCAACAGTTTATGCAACAGGAAAAAGAAAAACAGCGATTGCTAAGGTATGGGTAAAAGCTGGTAGCGGAAAAATCATAGTAAACGGAATGGATCTTAACGCTTGGTTAGGTGGCCATGAGGCTATCAAGTTAAAAGTTATTCAGCCACTTCTTGTAACCAAACAAGAGACTTTAATAGATGTTAAAGCCGACACTTTAGGTGGCGGATACTCGGCTCAAGCGGAAGCTTTAAGACACGGAATTTCACGTGCTCTAGCTGCAATGGATGCTGATTTTAGAGCTCTTTTAAAACCAAAAGGACTTCTTACTCGTGACTCAAGAACAGTTGAGAGAAAGAAATTCGGACGTAGAAAAGCTAGACGTAGCCCGCAATTCTCAAAACGTTAATATTTGTTTACGGATCGATTGTTTATACATAATACCAATCGGTCACTCTTTTTGGATTTCGGAATTTATCTCCGAGATCCGCTCTTTTTATTTTTACTCTTTTCTTTTACAAATATGCAAAAATTTATATGTATTAAAACTATCTATTTTGAGCGTTTTATTTAGATTTACATAGAATTTATGCTTTTTTTGCTACAATATAACATCTTTAGAACATAGAGAAAATTTATTCAGGAAAGGAATTCTATATGAAAAAGATTGCTTTAGCTATGGTTGCTGCGACAGCGCTTTTTGCGTCAAACTCAGCATACAACTACGAGGTTACTCCTACTATTGGCGGAGTTCATTCAGAAGGTAACTTGGGCTATAAAAATGATCAAGTTAATGTAGGTATCAAAGCTGCTAGAAACCTTGAGGGTCTATTCTTTGATCAATTCGAGCTAGGAGTTGACTATACTCATAGACTAAAAGAAACTGTAAAAGGTGTTACTAGAACAGGTCATGCTACTAGATATACTGCAAATCTTGTAAAAGACATTTTTGATTTTACAGATAACTTTGGTCTTTATGGTCTTGTTGGCTTAGGATACGAAGATCTATCTAGCAAATTTGTTGATAACGAAGATGGCGGTTTTGGTCAATACGGATTAGGCTTAAGATACCAAGTAACAGATGTATTTGCTCTTAAAGCAGAAGTTCGTGATGCTATCAAATTTGAGCATGCTGATCACAATTTATTCTACACACTTGGCTTTGGTATAGGTCTTGACGCTAAAAATGTAGCACCAGTAGTAGCTGCCGCTCCTGCTATGGCTCCTGCCGCTCCTGTTTCACTTGATGATGACAACGATGGCGTTTTAAATGATGTTGATAAATGCCCTAACACTCCTGCAGGTGTAGTTGTTGACGAGACAGGTTGTGAAAAAGTTATCGTTCTTCGCGATCTTGGCGTAAACTTTGCTTTTGATAGCTATACTGTTAGCCCAACTTATGCAGCAGAGATCAAAAAAGTGGCTGACTTTATGGCTGAAAACCCTGACTACAAAGTAGTTCTTGCAGGTCACACTGATAGCGTAGGAAAAGAAGCTTACAACCAAAAATTATCTGAAAAAAGAGCTAATGCAGTTGCTAAAACTCTTGAGGGTTATGGCGTAAGCGCAGATAAAATTTCAACTCTAGGTTATGGTGAGTTAAGACCAATAGCTGACAACGGCACAAAAGAGGGTCGCGCTCAAAATAGACGCGTTGAAGCTACTTTCAACAAGTAACTAAATATTAGAGTCTTGGAAACAAGACTCTATCTCTCTTTTAAAAGATCAAAATTTGAAAAAAACTGTTTTATTTGACCTTGACGGCACGCTAATCGACTCTACTCCTGCCATACTTGATGGCTTTCGCACTGCTTTTACGACGCAAAGAAAACCAACTCCAAGCGATGAAGCTATAAAAGCACTTGTTGGCTATCCGCTGGACATTATCTTTGCAAGACTTGGTGTTGCCGAGAAGGCGGTGCAAGATTATATAGACATATACAAAGATCGTTACAGGCAAATTTATTTAGAACAAACCACTCTTTTAGAATTCGCAAAAGAGGCCCTGGAACTAGCCAGCAAAAATGCTAATGTTGGCATAGTAACTACAAAAACAACTAAGTACTCCATAAATATACTTGAAAATTTAGGTGTAATGAAATTTATAAAAACAGTAGTTGGGAGAGATGATGTAACTCATCCTAAGCCTGACCCAGAACCTATAAATTTAGCTTTAACTAGACTTGATAAAACTAGTGATGAAGATAGAAAAAACAGCTTCATGGTAGGTGATACGATCATGGATATGCTATCTGCTAAAGGCGCTGATATCAATCCTCTTGGCGTGCTATGCGGATATCAAAATAAAGAGCAGTTGGAAAAACAGACGCAAAATATCTTTAAAAATTCATTTGAAGCGGTCAAATTTCTATCAAATTTATAGACAAAAATAAATTTTTATACGCACGATCTTTTTTAAAATGACCCAAAACAAACTTAAATTTTATAAACTTTAATCCAAATTAATTATATATTTTGTATTTTAATCATATAATATTAGAATTTTGATAATTAATGATTAAGGTGAATATATGAGTAAAATTATGAAAACCATGGATGGAAACGAGGCTGCAGCTTACGCTTCTTACGCATTTACGGAAGTTGCCGGAATTTATCCTATCACGCCTAGTTCGCCTATGGCTGACTATACGGACGCTTGGGCTGCTGCGGGCAAAAAAAATCTCTTTGGTATGCCTGTTAAGGTGGTTGAGATGCAAAGCGAGGGCGGCGCGGCAGGCACGGTGCACGGCTCACTTCAAGTTGGAGCGCTTACTACAACATACACAGCTTCTCAAGGCTTGCTTTTAAAAATTCCAAATATGTATAAGATCGCAGGACAACTACTCCCTGGTGTTATACATGTAAGTGCGCGTTCATTGGCGGCACAGGCGCTTTCGATCTTTGGTGATCATCAAGATATCTATGCCTGTCGCCAAACGGGCTTTGCGATGCTTGCATCTGGCTCAGTGCAAGAGGTTATGGATATAGCTGGTGTTGCACACCTCGCGGCGATTAAGGGTAGAGTGCCGTTTTTGCACTTTTTTGATGGCTTTAGAACAAGCCATGAGATACAAAAGATTGAAGTGATGGATTACGCTCACTTTGATAGACTTCTTGATAAAGAAGCTTTGCAAAAATTTAGAGACGAGTCACTAAACCCAGAAAGTCCAAAAACTCGCGGAACGGCTCAAAATGACGACATCTACTTCCAGACTCGCGAGCTTGCAAATCGCTTCTATGACGCGGTGCCTGACATCGTAGCGGATTATTTAAAAGAAATTTCAAAGATCACAGGACGCAACTATAAGCCGTTTAACTACTACGGCGACCCAGAGGCAGAGCGTATTGTGATCGCTATGGGTTCTGTTACTCAAGCGCTTGAAGAGGTCATCGATCATCTACGCGCAAAAGGTGAAAAAGTCGGTATGATAAACGTCCATCTCTACCGCCCGTTTAGTCTAAAATATCTATTTGACGTTATGCCAAAAACAGTTAAAAAGATCGCCGTACTTGATAGGACAAAAGAACCAGGAAGCCTTGGCGAACCACTATATCTTGATATAAAAGCGGCATTTTACGGACAGCCAAATCAGCCTGTTATCGTGGGCGGTCGTTACGGACTAAGCTCAAAAGACGTTGATCCCGCACAACTTATCGCCATATATGAGAATTTAAATTTAAGCGAGCCTAAAAATGGCTTTACTGTGGGTATCGTTGATGATGTTACATTTACTTCGCTTGAAGTTGGAGAGAAAATTTCACTAAGCGACGATAGTGTTAAAGAGTGTCTATTCTACGGACTTGGCGCAGACGGCACAGTAGGTGCGAATAAAAACTCGATTAAAATTATCGGCGATAAAACCGATCTTTACGCACAGGCGTATTTTGCCTATGACAGCAAGAAATCAGGTGGCTACACTAGAAGCCATTTAAGATTTGGCAAAAAACCTATCCGCTCAACCTATCTTGTATCTAACCCACACTTCGTGGCATGTTCTGTTGCAGCGTATCTTGAAATTTACGATGTGATCGACGGCATCCGTGAGAATGGCACATTCTTGCTAAACTCAATTTGGGATGCCGATGAAACCGTTGCAAAGATACCAAATAGAGTGAAAAAAATCCTAGCCGATAAAAAGGTAAATTTTTACATCATAAACGCAACTAAATTGGCTCATGACATCGGGCTTAAAAACCGCACGAATACCATTATGCAGTCAGCTTTCTTCAAACTTGCCGAGATTATTCCGTTTGATCAGGCGCAAAAATATATGAAAGAGTACGCCTACAAAGCCTATATCAAAAAAGGCGAAGCGATAGTCGAGATGAACTACAAGGCTATCGACGTTGGTGCGGACGGGCTTGTGAAGGTTGAAATCGATCCAAGCTGGTCAAATTTAAAAGATGAGAGCAAAAATACCGACGCTTACGTTGGTAATGACTTTATCGAAAAGGTTGTTAAACCGATAAATGCGGCGCGTGGTGATAGCCTGCCTGTATCGGCGTTTTTGGGTTACGAAGACGGACACTTTGAGTCTGGCACGACAGCTTATGAGAAGCGTGGTGTGGGTGTGATGGTGCCAAAATGGATAGAGGAAAACTGTATCCAATGTAACCAATGCGCCTTTGTCTGCCCACACGCTGTTATCCGACCGTTTCTCATAGATGATAACGAATTAGCAAATGCTCCACAAAGTCTAAAAGATCACGTCCTAGATGCAAAAGGTAAAGAGGTTAAAGGACTAAAATACAAAATCCAAGTTAGCCCGCTTGACTGTACCGGTTGTGAGCTTTGTGCGCAAAACTGTCCAAGCAAGGAGAAGTCACTTGTAATGGTGCCGCTTGAAGAGGAAATGGATAAGAATGAGCAGGTAAATGCCGACTATCTATTTAAGCAAGTTACCTATAAAGATGATTTGATGAGCAAAGAGAGTGTGAAAGGCTCAAGCTTCGCGCAGCCTCTACTTGAGTTCCACGGAGCGTGTCCTGGATGTGGCGAGACTCCATATATCGGGCTTGTTACAAGATTATTTGGTGACCATATGATAGTAGCAAATGCAACCGGATGCAGCTCGATTTATGGCGGTAGTGCACCTTCAACTCCATATACTAAAAATAAAGATGGCCACGGTGTAGCGTGGGCGAACTCGCTATTTGAGGATAACGCCGAGTTTGGTATGGGTATGAATGTGGCTGTCGAGACTATCCGCCACCGCATAGAAGACATCATGCTTCGTACGAAAGATAACGTGCCTAATGCACTTAGTGCACTTTATAATGATTGGATTGAGTTTAAAGCTGATAGCGCAAAAACGGCTGAGATAACTAAAATTTTAGTGCCGATTTTAGAGCAAAATTCAGATAGTGAAGGTGTGAAAGAAATTTTAAGCCTTAAAAAATATCTAACCAAAAAATCTCAATGGATCATCGGTGGAGACGGTTGGGCGTATGATATCGGCTTTGGCGGATTAGATCACGTGCTAGCAAGCGGTGAGAATGTAAACGTGCTTGTACTTGATACTGAGGTCTATTCAAACACGGGCGGTCAAAGCTCGAAATCAAGCCGCGCAGGCTCTATCGCGCAATTTACGGCTTCAGGCAAACCGGCGCAGAAAAAGGATCTTGGCTATATTGCGATGACTTATGGAAATATCTTCGTAGCTCAAATCAACTCAAATGCAAGCCAAGCAAATACAATAAAAGCTATCCTTGCAGCTGAGGCGTATGATGGTCCAAGTCTTGTTATCGCATACTCGCCTTGTATTGCTCACGGCATAAAAGGCGGCTTGTCGCTATCGGGTAACCAAGCTGAGCTAGCCACTAAGTGTGGTTACTGGCCGACATATGTTTATGATCCGCGCCTAACAAAAGAGGGTAAAAACCCGCTCAAACTAAACTCAAAAGAGCCTGACTGGTCACTTTATGAAGAGTTCTTGTTAAATGAGGTTAGATATAGCGCTCTTAAAAAAACTAATCCAGAACACGCAGATGCGCTTCTAACAAAAAATAAAGAAGATGCAAAGCGCCGTTACCGCCAGCTAAAACGTCTATCGCTAGCCGACTTTAGCGACGAGATCGAGACTAGCGAAGAGTCTTAAACTAACGAATAAAACTTCAAATTTAGCCGTCATTTGGTGGCTAAATTTCTCTCTTATAAAATTAATTACCATATTTTAAACTTTTTATGTTAAATTTATGTCCAAAATATAATACAGTATTTTAAGATTTATTTAAAAGATACTGTTTTAAGTAGGAGAAATTTTATGAAAAAGGTCGGACTGATTGGCGGTATGAGTTATGAATCAACCATAACCTATTACAATGAAATAAACCGCAAAGTAAATGAAAGACTTGGCGGGCTCAATAGTGCTGAAATTCTGTTAAGTAGTGTAAATTTTGAAGAGATAGAGCTGTGCCAGCATGAAAATAGATGGGATGATGCGGGTGAAATTCTCTCTTGTCACGCTAGGGTTTTAGAGCTTGGCGGTGCTGATTTCATACTCATTTGCACAAACACCATGCATAAAGTTTATGAGAGAGTGCAATCTAGCGTTAAAATACCTGTTGTTCATATAGCTGACGCTACGTTAAAGGCCTTAAAAGAGCATGGCGTGGATAAAGTAGGACTTCTTGGCACGATATATACAATGAAAGAGACGTTTTATAAAGATAGGTTGAGCGATGGCGGAGTAGAAGTTTTGCTTTCAAGTGAGGATGAAATGAAATTTATAAACGAAGTTATATTTAAAGAGCTTTGTTTTGGTAAAATTTCAGCCACATCGCGTGATAAATTTTTAAATATCATCTCAAATTTGGCTAGTCAAGGTGCAAAAGGCGTGATACTTGGTTGCACTGAGATAGGGCTTTTGGTTGACCAAAACAGCACGGATATTAAACTTTTTGATACTACATTTATACATATAGATGAGGCGGTAAATTTGGCGATTAATTAGGCAAAAATTTCCGCCCTTTTTCTCCACATAAGTTATAAATTTAGACATAATGATAATAGCTCTCATAACTAAGAAAGAATTTAGCAAAGATAGTTTATAATAATCACTATCAAAAATAAAATCTTAGGAGTCTAATATGTCGGTTTTGGTAATAGGAGCAGATGAAATCACCCCGATAAAGGCTGTTTTGAAGGATTTGGGTGCGCAAAGGATTGAGCATTGGGATGCAAGAAATGAAAATCGCGTGAACCGCAAGCCGATCCCGCAAGATACCGAGTGTGTAGTTATGCTAACAAGCTTTTTAAACCACAACACGATGAAAACCATAAAAACTCAAGCCAAAAAGCGCAACATCCCGATAGTTTGTGCCAAAAGAAGTGTTAGCTGCGTCTTTTGCGAGTATTGTAAAGTCTTTGGACTAGATAAGGAATTTGGATGCAAAGCGGAATAATCGATGAAATTCGGGCATTTATTAGATATTGGAGAAATAACTCCAAGTATTTTTTCAAAGCTTAGTAAATTTCAAAAGGCTAAAATCTTTTTAACACTTTATAATGCTAATGTCAAAAATGAGCTAAAAATCCCTTTAAAATACGCTAAATTTTTAAAGATAGAAGATATCTTTAGAGCCTACATAGATGATCTTTTAAAGATAAATTCTTTAAAAATTTGCAAGGTAAAAAATTTCTGCCTGGTTTCAAATGCCCTGATACATGCTTATTTGCAAAGGGATTTTAGTAGGTTGAAATTTATGGCAAAAGAGCCGGTGTGTCATGTAGCCAAGCTTATAAAGATGTTGTATAGTTCCGGTAAATTTGAACTGTGCTTTGAGGCAAATGATATGTTTGCAGGCTTTGTCTATGATAAGATCAGCAAAAAACATCCCGATAAACAAATTTATCTAAAAGACGGTGTTATCTTCGCGGAGTGTTCGGGCAAGAAGATATTTGGTGTTATGCCTAGTTTTAAAGAGATCTCAAAAGATAGTTTCCATACTGCAAAAAGTGAAATTCTACGTGCAACACGCATTTTAAACGAGAGCGACCTTGAGGCGATGTTTATAGTATTTCCAAGAAATGGTAAATTTTTAAAACATGTTGAGGTTAGACACGAGTCTTGTAGATGTAGCGGCAAGCTCAAACTTGTTCCATATACGATAAGTCATAAGTTGTTTTAAATTTTTATGAGAAAAATTTACAAGGTAAGAAGCAAATTTAATCTTTTGTGATTTATTTAACCTTTCTTTAACCAACTTTCTTGTAAAACGGAGAAATTACACTCTGGGGGTATATAATGCAAGATAAATTTAAGGAATTTTTACTTAAAAAAGACGTGGTAATCTCTGGGCGTAGATACGCTATAGACGCACTGTCGGCAATGGCGCAGGGTTTATTTGCTTCACTTCTTATCGGTACGATATTATCTACTATCGGCAAGCAAGCTGGAGTGGAAATTTTAACTCAAATCGCAAATTTTGCCATAGCTTCAAAAGGTGCTGCGATGGCGGTTGCTATCGGATACGCATTAAATGCACCGGCTCTTGTGATGTTTTCTTTGTGTGCGGTTGGATACGCAAGCGACACACTAGGTGGCGCAGGTGGACCGCTTGCTGTATATGTAGTGGCACTAGCGGCTTGTGAAGTAGGTAAGATAGTAAGCATAAAAAATAGTATAAATATCATACTAACTCCAGTTGTTACGGTTGTTTTTGGTTGTGTGTTAGCTATGTGGATAGCTCCGTTTATAGGTGCTGTGGCCATGTCTGTCGGTAAGGCCGTAATGGTATCGACCGAACTTTATCCGGTACTAATGGGCGCTATCGTGGCGGCTGTGATTGGAATGGCGCTTACCTTGCCGATTAGTTCGGCTGCTATTTGTGCTGGGTTTGGGCTTACAGGGCTTGCCGGAGGTGCGGCACTTGCCGGTTGTTGCGCACAGATGGTTGGATTTGCAGTGATGAGTTATAAGGCAAACGGTTTTGGCGGCTTTATCGCTCAAAGCATAGGAACAAGTATGCTACAAATGGGCAATATCGCTAAAAAGCCTATCATTTGGATACCCATCATTATAGTTTCAGCCATAAATGGTGCGATCGCTGCGATATTAGGGTTTCAAATGAACGGGGCAGCCATCGCTTCAGGAATGGGAACATGCGCTTTTGTGGGACAGATGGGAGTATATACTGGTTGGCTAGCCGATGTGGCAAATGGAACAAAAGTCGGCATATCAGGCTTTGACTGGGCTGTTTTGCTTGGAATTTCTTTTATAATCCCTGCCTTTTTGGCGGTAGCATTTGGAGGAATTTTTAAAAGATATGGGCTTTTTAACGACGAAGACTTGAGTTTAAGTAGGCAAAAATCTTAAGGATTGAAATTTATTTTATAATAATATATTTTTTTAGGTTAGTTATGTTAGAATCACAAGATTTTTATCATGATAAAGATATTGTTTCTCAAAATATTAATTATAAATTTTATATATAATTAGTATTTGCAAATTTGTGGTAGTATAAGTCAACAATAAAAATTTTTCAAAGGAATAAAATGATAGGTATAATTTACGGTAGCAGTATGGGAAATACTGAAGAGGCAGCTCAATTTTTAAGTGAAAATTTGGGCCTTGATAACGAAGTTTTAAATGTTTGCGATGCTAGCGCCCAGAAGTTAAACGGATATGATAAATTGATCCTAGGCACTTCTACATGGGGTAGTGGCGATTTGCAAGACGACTGGGATTCGTTTGATTTTGGTGGATTAAATTTAGAGGGTAAAACTGTTGCATTTTTTGGCATGGGTGATAGCGAGAGCTATTCTGATGAGTATTGCAACGGTATGGCAAAACTTTATGATGCCATCATGGAAAAAGGCGCTAAGGCTGTTGGCGAAGTAAGTACAGATGGATACACATTCGATGGCTCTGATGCCGTGAGAAATGGTAAATTTGTCGGTCTTGCGCTTGATGCGGACAATGAAAGCGAGAAAACCGAAGAGAGAATTCTTGCTTGGATTAATGAGATAAAACCTCTATTTGCATAAAATTTTACGGCTTCATGCCGTAAAATCCTCATACTTTAGCAAGATAATAAAAATCTATTTGTATAAAAGAATTTTAAAATTTAAAGGGTCGTAATGACCCTTTAATATTAATGAAGATCACTCCAAACTTTACGTTTCCAAAGCCAAGCAAATATACTAAGTATCAAGAAATATACCATCGTATAAATTCCCACACTTGAGCGCTCATCTTTTTTACTATCGCCTACTTTTTCCATATAGCTTACGATCTGCTCGGTTGCTTTTTCATTTAAGCCAACACGTGGCATAGATGTTCCAGCAAGCATTTTTTGCGGATCATTGATAAGCTTTGTTAGGTAGTTGTCTGAATTTTTAGCTCTTATCATCATAGATAGATCAGGCGGATTTGAACCCATGTAAGTTGCTAGATCTATACGATTTGATAGAGTGTATTTGTTGTCGTATTTGTTGTCGTGACAACGCTGGCACGCGTCCTCAAATAACTTTTCATCGCTTATGCCATTGTGCTCTTGGGCATATTTGTTGGCTATTGATTTTAAGTAAGCAACCATATCGGCTAGCTCTTCATTCATGTCGCCACCTGCGCCAAAGAACGGTAACATAGGAAACGGATTTTCGTCGTTAAATTTATGACCTAGTTTTACAGCTAGTGTAGGGTTTTTTATAACCGCAGCCAAGAACATATCATCATATATAAAACCTGCCGTGCTAAGATCAGGCGGAACAACGCCAAAGCTAGCGCTTGCAGTAGCATTATCCATAGCAGAAGGCATGCCCGCAGCCTCTATACCGTGGCAACCGGTACAACCTGCTGCCAAAAACGTATCAGCTCCTTTTGTTGCGTCACCTTTACTAAAGTCGATAGCTTTTATCTCGTTCCAAAATGCAACATACTCGTCCAGCGAAGCTTGAGCACTGTCTACATCTGCTTGTGCGGCATTTATCTTAGCTTCATCTTTAAGTTCTTTCGCGCTTTGTAGTGCAGCTTTTTTGACCTCTAGGACATTCTTGGCGTGAAGCTCATCCTCTTTTGAGTAGTCAAATTCAGCCGCAGCCGTATGAGGGTGAAGTTTTGAGTGAGCATAAGGCTCAATACCCCAGTATAAAACGCCAGATAGAAAAACAACTATGGCAAAAATTTTAAGCTCTTTCATAATTACCCCCTTTTTCTTTCAAGTATCGTAATCGCAGGAAGCGCAACGATAAATAAAAATAAGAAAAGTGCGGATGAGCCAAATCCTAACCAATCCATAATTCCACCTGTTGGGACTTTACCTAAGATAGAAAGTGCTATAAGGTCTATAACAAGCACCCAAAACCATACAAAAAAAAGCGGTCTTTTATGAGCAGGAGCCACAACATCGCTTCTATCAAGTAGAGGTATAAGCATAAATGCAACACCTGCAAATGCAAATGATATAAGTCCGATGTTTGAAGCTGTTATGCCAAACATATCAAAGAAGAAACCGCGTAAAATTTCGTATTGCCACAAGAAATACCACTCAGGATAGATGTGCGGAGGAGTTTTTAGCGGGTTTGCGGGCTCAAAGTTGATCGGATCCATAGCAAAACCGTAATGGAAACAAACAAGATATATAAAAAATATCATGAAAAATGCCACATACATAAAGTCCTTAGCTAAAAATCCCGGCCAAAAAGGTATAACTTTTGACTTAGCTTTATCGCCTTTTAGGTAAACTTCTGCTTCTATGTCAAAGTCAATTTCTTCGCTAGTTTCGTTATTTACGTGAGGAATTCTTAATGAGTAAAAGTGGATTACTAATACTAAAATCGTAACCAAAGGCAACAAACAAACGTGTAGCATGAAAAATCTAGTAAGTGTCGCATCGCCTACCGCATAGTCACCACGTATCCACTCAACTAAAGCATCTCCGATAACAGGAACGGCGCCGAAAAGCTGTGTGATAACTGTTGCTGCCCAGTAGCTCATTTGTCCCCAAGGTAGCATGTATCCGCTAAAGGCTTCTGCCGAAAAGCAGATAAATAGTATCATGCCACTTATCCAAATTAACTCTCTGCCCTTTTTATATGAGCCGTAGTAAAGTCCGGTAAGTAGGTGGATATACATGATAAGAAAGATAACTGAAGCCGAAACAGCGTGTATATGACGCCACAACCAGCCGTATTCAACCTCTTGCATGATAGTGTAGTTAACACTGTCAAATGCTAAATTTACATCAGGCTTGTAATACATTAATAGTAAAAAGCCGGTTATAAGTAAAAGTGCAAAAAGCGTTGTTAGGATAACACCCATCGCCCAAAGAAAGTTGATGTTTTTTGGTATCCAATACTCGCTAACTAATACCTTCATGAGTTTGGTAACAGCCAGACGTTGTTCAAACCACTCTAAAACACCTGTTGATTTATGAATTTGTGCCATATTCTCTCCTTACGCTTTGCCTACGAGTTTTTCATACTCAGGGCTTGTTTCTCCAAGAACTAGCTTGGTGCCGTCTATCTTAAATGGAGGTATATCAAGTGGGCGCGGAGGAGGTCCAAAAGTGTTTATGCCGTCAACATTAAATTCACCGCTATGACAGGCACAAACAAATGTTTGTTTGCTCATTTTATACTCAGGGATACATCCAAGATGTGTGCAAAGTCCTATAACAACGGTATATCTGCTATCTCCCACAACGACATCACGAGCATCGTTTGCGCTCATACTCGCATCTTTTTTAAGTATGAAAATAGGCTTTTTACGCCACTCAACCTGCCTCATCTCACCGTCTTTCATTGGGCTAAGATCGACAGTCGTAAAACCGGCCGCTTTAACGCTTGGGAGCGGATCCCACGTTTTCTTAACGGCAACAAGCGAAAATGCACCGCCAACAGCGGCTACCGCACCAAACGCAAGACCGATAAAATCACGTCTTTCTTGTTTTACAGACATTTATTTCCTTTCTTCGCTAGTTTAAAATTTGTTTGGATTATAACGAAAAAGTATTAAAAATTTATAATAAATTCGATATTACTTTTTTATTTTATGTTAAATGTAACTATAAGGATTTTAGCCAAAAATTCAAATTTTTATGATACACTAAATGCTTTTTAAAATAAGGAGAAAAAATGCCACTTCTTGATAGTTTTTGCGTTGATCATACCATTATGAATGCGCCAGGAGTTCGTCTTGCAAAGACGATGAAAACACCAAAAGGCGATGAAATTTCAGTTTTTGACTTACGTTTTTGTAAGCCAAATGAAAGCATGCTCCCTGAACGCGGGATCCACACTTTAGAACATCTTTTTGCAGGTTTTATGCGCGAACACTTAAACCGCGACGGAGTAGAGATCATAGATATCTCGCCGATGGGATGTAGGACCGGGTTTTACATGAGCCTTATCGGTTCGCCAAGCTCTCAAGAGGTTATTGACGCGTGGGAAGCTTCTATGAAAGATATCACAAATGTTTTAAGCCAGAGTGATATCCCGGAGTTAAACGAATATCAATGCGGTAGCTATAAACTACACTCGTTAAAAGAGGCTCACGAGATAGCAAACGGTATTTTAAAATCAGGTATCGGGATAATCGACAATGAAGCTATAAGGCTTAACCTTGATGCAAAAGGGCTTAAAAAACATTAAAATTTAGCCGCAACCGCGGTTAAATTTATTTGTTCCAAATTAGCTTTTTGCCAAAGCCGAGTGTATTGCTCGTAAATTTCACCCACCTTAGCTCTATGCTCCAAATTTGAGGATCCATCGCTAAGGCGTAGAAGTATTTTTTGAAATAAATTTCTCTTTGGGATTTTGTCGCCTTGCTCATCTTTGCTATAAACTGAAGACCTTCTATCTTGCCGACTATTTTTGTATCAAGCACGATCGTTCCGGCAACCGTATTATTTTTATCAAGTGCTTTTATGTGTTTTGTTTTACTATCTCCTGCTACAAGTAGGGCTAAATTTTGCTCGTCAAAGGCGTAAAACGAACTTGCGCAGTGAGGTAAATTTTCTTCATCAATAACCGCTAGCGATAAAAGGTGCATTTTGTTAATAAAATTTAATATCTTATCATCCATTAGATTAAAAACTCGTAGAAAAATTCACTAATTTTTATAAAATTTAAAGCCACAACCGTTACTAAAATGAGCCAAAATACAAAAATAACAAGCTCAATGAGAGTAAAGCTATCTTTACGAATTTTGCTAAAAACTGCCATTGACACAAATGATCCGATGCTTCCGCCGATAAGCGAAAAGTAATGAACTGCACCAGGTTTTACGAAATTTGGCAAAGCTCCTCTAAAAAATAGAGAAAATATCATAAATGCTAAGAAATTTGCCAGCAAAAGATAGTATGCAACAACTGGAATTTGAGGATAAAGTCTATGAAAAACAAAGCTTAAAACGGTTATAAATATAAGTAAAAAAACCCTAACGCCAAAGCAGCACATAAAAAACCTTTAAATTTTTGGTTATTTTACATAAAAATGGCTTTATAAATTTGAAATTTTGCCGATCTAAGATGGCAAAGGAGTTAAAATGCAAACAAATTTTTATTCACAAGGAAGTTATAATAATTTTGATTTTTCGTTTAAAACAAGCTCGGGAGATCAGATAAATTTCTCGATGTATGACAACAAAAGCCTAGAATACTCAAGTCAAAGCTCGCATAATCAAAGCTCAAGAAGCTTAACTTTAACGCATGAATACGGATATAATTTCTCTTATGTTGGCGATGGGCTTGACGAGCAAGACTTGGCAGAGCTTAATGAGGCTTTAAAACAGATCGCTCCGCAAGTTGATGAATTTATGAAAAATGTCAAAGATGCAGATAAGATCGCAGGCACAAACCAAAGTATAACTGAACTTGCAAATAGTATAAAATCAAAACTTCCACAAGCCAAAAATGATAATCACCAAAATATGATAAATGATAACGTTCTTAAATTATTTGACAAACTTTTAGAAACCAACAAAGCAAACAACGATCTTTTAGATGCGTCAAAAAGGCTATTTGATAGGTTAATAGACCAGACAAATAAGCTGTATTTTTACGCTTAAATAAACTAAAATTTACTAACGGCTTGTTTTTGAAACAGCAAATGCGAAAGAAAAATTATAAAAAATAGCTGCAAAAATAGTCCTAAAAGAGGCACAAGTGAAAGTAGGTAAAAAAGACCGCAAGCAAGCTTAAACCAAATTCCTCCACCGTCAAGCCAGGCGATGTGAAATTTTGTTTCATTAAGAGTGTTTGAGCCGACATCTATGAGCAAAAGCTTATGGTAAAGATATAAAAACGGTATATTTATAATAAAAAAATGCAAAAATGGCACAAATATAAAAGGCAAACAAACTATCAAAAGGGCTAGAAATTTAACTATAACTTTTGCGGTAAGCCTTAAAGTAAAAACCGTTGAAACTGGCTTAAACTCGAGATTATAATGTCTTTTGTTTATCTCGTTTGTAACAACAGTCGTTAAAAATCCGGCTATAACAAGTGCAACGATAACACTAAGAACAAGCATGACGTAGGTCCCTAGAGCATAAAAAGCGGCACTTAGTATAAAAGTCGTGATCTCATTTGTTAAAATTTGCATTACAAGCGGGTATTTGGATAGATTAAAATAACCAAAATCCCCGCTTTGGCTCATCTGCATAAAATTCTCGCCCAAACTAGAGCCGGCTATAAATAGTCCTACTCCAAGTAGACAAACACTACAAACAAGCGGTAAGATAGAAAGTGTTATAAATTTTTTTGTTAAAAAATCTTTATAGCTAAGCCTAAAATTTTCTAACATTATTTTTTAACTTTGTCGTATTCGCTCTGTAAAGCGGCATAAATTTCATCTATGCTTATAAGCCCGTTAGATAAAATTTCGCTCATAACGACATTATCTTCCTTGCTATTCCAAATTTTACTATACGTTCCCTCTTTGTAGCCGTTGTTTTGGCGGAAGCGATTTAGAATGTTTTTAGCGATATAGCACTCATAAAGAGAGTATAAATTTACTCCGCATTTTAAGGCTACCGAGAAGTAAATTTCAAGCATATTGTGGATGTCATATTTAAATCCACTACTTTCGTGTATCAACCTCTCGATCTCGTTTATGATCTCGTAAATATTTTCTTCTTCTACTTTTAGTGGCTCTTTGCAAAAGCGTGCAAATCCGCTTGCGCTGCAGATATTTTGAGCAAGAGTATTTATGTCGCCGATACGATTTGTATGGTAAATTTGCAACATCAAGCTCATAACAAAGTGCCATATATCAACGACTTCTATACGTAAATTTTGCTCGTTTGTTGGGGCGTTTATACTTTTCCAATGTTTCCAAGCAAAGCTATCTATAAGCTCGGCACATTCCATGTATATACAACGTTTCCAGCTGATTAGCTTGTTTTTATTGGTATATCCGTCTTCCCAGCCTATGCCGTTTGTTTCGTCGTTTAGGCTTTGTTGGAGTTTAAGCATTTCTAAAATTATATCTATCTCTTTCATTGTTCACCTTTTTAATTTTTAGGATTATACAAAAAAAAGCCTTATAACGTCTAAACTTGACGTAAGTCATCTAAAATTTAAAATTTAACAGGTAGAATACACAAAATTTCAAAGGAGAAAAGATGAGAGAAAACAACATTGTTGTTTGCAACGTTTGCGGTTTAAAGAGTGTTGATGACACAAATGCGGTTTTTATCCGTGCACATAAAAATGGTGAAGAGGTTGATATCTGCACTAGCTGTGTTCCAAGTGTGATACATGGTTCTGGTATGGTTGTTAAATCAAACGAAGAAATTAAAGCTGAAATTTAAGTCGGAGTGATCGTTTGAGGATTGTTTCTTAAAAACTCCTCAAATTCCTCCGCGTTCATCGGACGATATATATAATACCCCTGCATCTCGTAGCACTCTAGTTTTAAAAGCTCATCATAAATTTCTTTACTTTCCACACCTTTTGCCGTTACTTTTATGTTCATGTTTTTGGCAAGTTGCATGACTGTTTTTACGATTTGCCTATCGGCTTTGCTGGTTGCAAGGTCTAAGATAAAATCTTTTGCTATTTTTATGCCCTTTATATCGTATCTTTTTATATAAGTCAGAGATGAGTAACCTGTTCCAAAGTCATCTATAAGCACGTCTATACCGGTGTCTTTTAGTATAGTAAAAATTTGATCCACAGTTTTTGTGGAGTTTGTCCAAACGGTTTCGGTTAGTTCAAGTTGTATTGAATTTGGGTCTACGTTGTATTTTTCAAGAACATTCTTAGCTCTAAATGCAAAATCCATCTTGTCTATCTTTGATGGAGCGATGTTTATGCTGATTTTTGGTAGGGTGATGTTTGCTTTTTGCCATCTTGAAATTTGTCTTATCGTTTTTTCAAAAGTTAGATCACAAAGTTTGCTTAAAATTTCTGTGTTTTTAAAGATATCTAAAAAAGCCGACGCTTCTAAAAATCCATGCTCCTTGCTATCCCACCTTAAAAGAGCTTCGGCGTCTATGATCTTTTTGTTTTTTACATCAAATATCGGTTGGTAAAATACCTTAAATTCTTTTTCAAATTCATTAGTTTGTATCAAGGCTTCCATTTGGAGGTTGATATGAACTGTTTTATCGATCTTTTCATCGTATTCTAGTGGGTTAAGACTTGGTTTTTGTTTAGCAAAACACATTGCTCTGTAGGCATTTTTGATGGCTGTTGAGACATCGATCTTCCTGCTAGTGTAGTCTGTGATATAAAAGCCTATCGTGCAGTTTAGTCTAAAATGGTATTTGTCTATAAATATATGCTCTTGCACGCCGTCTTTTATGGTATTTGCTAGCTTTAGGCATTCGCTTTTGCTGTTTTTACCCATTTTGGCAAAGATTATAAACTCATCAGCTCCGATACGAGAGATAAATTCGTTACTATCGCAAATATCAACAAGTCTTCTACCAAAGGCTTTTAGCACCCTGTCACCTATCCCGTGGCCATATGATGTGTTTATGGATCTAAAGTTGTTTATATTTATACAATAAACAACTAATTCATCTTGCTTGCCTATGGACTCGATAGCGGTTTTTAAATTTTTTATTAAAAAATTTCTACTTCCAAGACCCGTGAGATAGTCTCTTTCAGATATGTCTTGAAGTTTTAAATTTGCAAGAATGAATTCATTTGTGCGATCGTGCATGATCTTTTCAAGCTCGGCATGTAGTTTAAGTTCGCGCTGTAAAATTTCATTTGTAGCTATGCTGTTTTTTATGTAGTAGCTAACTATCGAGTGTGATACGACTACAAAAAGTATAAATACACTTACTAGAGAAGTAAAGTCGCCATATACCATAAGTGGGATAATCGTAATGATCGGCAATATCTTTGAAATGACAGTGGAGCTGTTTTTCCTTGGGACGATGATCTCATTTGATGTTTTTAATTTGAACGAACCTATCATAAACACCAAGGCACAAATGAGATATAAAACATTTGTGCTCTTATATATGCAGCACGGAATGGCGTATATGTATAAATTTATTACGGCAAATAGTAGCGCAGATACTAGTAGATAAAAGCCGCTTACTCTTATCTTGATAAGTCCTGCGTTTATTAGGATGCTAAGCGTGATGATCGCGATAAGGGAGTTTATGATGATGTTTGCAAAAGATGTAAAGTGATCAGCGCTTGTAAATATCAAATTTATGTCGAAATTTCTAATCGCATTAAAGAGTATGGTTGCGATAAATAAAAATATACTTATCGAGTCTAGTGCAAATATAGCCGCCTTTGCCCTCATCTCTTTAAATTTAGTGTATAAAAACATGGATATGGCAAATAGCACAAACAAAGATGGAAATATATACGCGATATTTAAGAAATTATATCTATCATAAGAGGCTAGCAGTATAAAACTATAAAAGAGCCACAAAATATCGGCAGCTACTAAAAATATAGCCGCGAGACAGACGCAAAGCCAGTGATATCTTATCGTTTGAGGAGCTGTTATGTATCTATAGGATGTATGGACTATGATAAAAAAGGCTAAAGTGTAGAATAAAATTTGAAAGTAAACATAGCCTAAAATCGACATCAAGCAAGTAAGCGCAAATAAAACCCCTACGCTGATAATGGCGATTTTTTGAGCCCCATCCAAGGTGGCAAACAAACGCTTGAACAAAGCACTTTTCTCCTGCAAAATAATAGGGATTATACTAATTTAATCCTTGTTTTTAGATATAATCAACAAAAAATTTAGGAGCTTTTAATGATAAAAGATGTTGTTTTGACAAGCAAGGACGTGCTTGATTATCATGCCTTTGTGCTTTTTGGCTCAAGGCGCGCACGTAACCAGCATTTTTTTAACACTCTTGGTGTTTTTGCCGAGGCTATGATAGCAGGCTTTATTGTGGATAAGCTTGCAAATACGCAGTATTACACGATCGCGGGTATTATTTTTGGTGTGATTTGGCTTTTTGCTTATCCTGTGTTTTTAAAACGAAAAAGACTAAATGCGCTTAGAAAGATAAAGGGCGAAGATAGTCAAAAAAGTATGAAATTTGCAGTAAATGATGAATATTTTGCATTTTATGAGAGTGAAATTTCAGATAAAGAGAAATTTGAATTTGATAGAGTTAGTGAAATTTATGAGCTTAAAAATATCTTTGTGATATTTTTGCACGACAAAATTCACATCATAATACCAAAAGACGACGAGAGCGCCGAGCTTATCAAAAAGATAGCCAAAAATACAAAAAAACCTATCGCAAGATATGAAAAACTCGATTATGAAAGTGTATTTTTAGCGTAAATCTTTTTAAGAAGCTTTTCAAAAGAGCTTGCTTTCATCGGTCTTGATAGCAGATATCCTTGACCTTCGTCACAGCCAAGCTCTTTTAGAATTTCAAGTTGTTCTTTGTTTTCTATACCCTCTGCTATACTCTTTAGTCCCATGCTTTTAGCTAACTCTATAATTGTCTTTACTATCTCTTTGTCCTGGCTGTTTGTGGCTATATTTTGGATCAGTTCTTTTGCTATTTTTAGCTTATGAAATTTAAATTTTTTAACATAACCGATCGATGAGAATCCTGCGCCAAAGTTGTCTATAGACAGTGTTATACCGTGGTTTTTTAACACAAAAAGGCTATTTTGCACGAGGTTTTCGTTATCTATAAGGCTCATCTCTGTTATCTCCATACCAAGAGAACTGCCCTCAAGCTTGTTGGTGGTTAAGAGCATCATGATATTTTGTATGAAATTTGTATTATCTATCTGTTTTGGAGAGACGTTTATGTGTAGTTTTAGCTCTTTAAGATCGTATTTGTGACTCCATGTTGCCATTTGTTTGATAGCTTTATTACATACCCATTGACCTATGTCTACTATGAGAGAACTTTGCTCTGCTATGGGGATAAACTGCGAGGATGGTATAAAGCCCTTTACTGGTGACTTCCAGTATAAAAGTGCTTCCATTCCGGTTAGCTTCTCGCTTTTTAGGTTGTATTGAGGTTGGAAATTTAGGTCTAGCTCTTTATCAAAATCCATAGTAGACATTAGCATATTGATGTAGTTTTGCTCTTGCATCTGAGTCATAAGCTCGTCGCTAAATACCACAAAGTCTTTACCTGAGTCCTTTTTGGCTTCTGCAAGTGCGATGTTAGCGTAAGATAGTAGGTCGCTAGGCTTTATCTCGCTGGTTTCGCTTTGAGCTATGCCGATATTTGCCTTAAGGTGGATCGTATGATCGTTTATCGTGATAGGATCTTGTATAGTGGCTAAAAGTTTATTTATCGTTTCGCGTCTTGCGTTTGCACTGCCAGATCTTGAAACTATAACAAAATCACTTCCACTAAACCTTGATATGAGAGAATTTTTAGAAAATATCTTTTTAAATTTCTCCACCAAAGCTATTAAAACTTCATCGGCTATATAGCGCCCGTAAACATTGTTTATGACTTTAAAGCGTTTTAAGTCAAGACTATAAATATCAGTTGTTTGGTCAATCGGCTTTGTCTTTATAAATTCGCCAAATTTTTCTAAAAAGTATTCGCGGTTTAGCGCGCCGGTTAGCGGGTCGATGTGGTTAAGCTTTTTTAGCTGTTCGCTTTTGCTGTTTAGCTCCTTTATCCTGTCTTTTATGATACCCTCTAAATTTCGTCTTAAGATATACTCTTTTTTTATTAGGGCTTGGTTATGTTTCACGTTTGAGATGTTATGTGTTAAAACGCCGTAAAAAAGCAGTAAAACCATAACAACGGATATCCATGTGAGGTCTATTCGTCCACTCACTAAGATAGCAACAATGATGAGCGAGACGAGTAGCCCGAGTTTGCTTATTAAGATAACATTTGGGGCTTCCTTGTTTTTACCGAATTTTCTTTTTACGTCGCCGTCTTTTGCATAAAATGAGGCGATAAGCACTATAAAAAATATAATTTCTAGCACGAGTTCGTAGTATGTATTGGCTAAAATTTTACCTTTGACGACAGATATGGAGTAATACATATCATAAATTCCAAACATGATGATGGCAATAAGTGCCATATAAAAGGACTTGTGTCGTTTGATGTGTCTGGCATCTATCGCAAGATAAACGATAAAAGCAACTGTAAAAGTAATGACGTTAAGTACTAGATAAAGAAAGTGAAACGTCTCTTTGACAGAGAAGAAAATTTCGATATTACTTTCAAAAACGACAAGCCAAAAAAAGCTCATATACATGATGATCAAAACGCTAATATCGACAAAAGACTGCATCTTTGCGTATTGTTTCATGCTGTATTCAAACATTAACAAAGCTGCGGTAAATACAGATAATATCGGCACAAGATACATTACTTGCACGATATAGGTGGTTTCTGTCTCACTGTTTTTAAAACCGATAAAGTCATGATATAGCCAAAAAACATCGCTTATACCCCAAAAGCAAATGGCGATACAAAGCCACTTCCAAAATGTATCAAAGTTGTGCTTTACCCATATTTGATATGTTATCATCGCGCCCATGCTTAAATTTGATATAGACGAAACTATGTTACACAGTATCGTGTTTTTTGTATGTATAGCAAAACTATATAACACAAAAAGTGCGACACAGTAAAGTATAAAAGCCAATTTAGCACTTGTTATCGGTGAAAACCTATCTGTCATTTTTATCCTAAATTTTTAACTTTTTCTTGCCATTTTTCCCATTCGCCACTTGTATCAAGCTCGTTTCCTATGGCTTCATAACGTGCATAAAAATGCTCTACAAATTTGCGAACTTCACTATCTTTTGGCAAATAAGTAGCGTCGTGTTTAACACAAAATTTAGCTAAAAACTCACCGGCTTCATGTTTATTTGCATAACAAGTCGCAAGCTCTTCGTAGTTTTTAAGACATAAAATTTTAAATCTCTCATAGCCTTGTTCGCTAAAATCAACACTAAGCTTTGTATCTTTAAATTCTAAAACTTTGGCTTTAAACAAAAGATTTAAATGCACTAGCCCTTCGCAGTAATAAGCTCTAACTTCGCCAACGTTTTTCCATGCGATAAGTCCTACTGCGCGTGCGATAAGCTCGTGAAAAACGGACATTTTATATCTCTCATCTTCGTGATAGAAGAAATTTACAAGTCCGCCCGTAGTCGCCTTATACTCTTCGATAAATTTAAAAACACCACCTTTGTTCATGATATTTTCCGTATCAGTATCGATAAATAAAATATGACCAAATTCATGTCCGATGGTTGAAATTTCATATACTTTTTTCCAAATTTCAGGCTTTAAAAATAAAATTTCACGCCCGAAATCCAAAAATTCCTTACTAAAAATTTCACTGCTTAGCTTCATAAACGGCTTTGCTTTTGCGCTTTCGTATACGTGATTAACAAAGGCAAAAATTTTCTTACCGCATTTGGCGCTTACACTTTCGTCATTTGGCACGACTTGTGCACTAAAAAGTCCGTTTAGCTCAGCACCGTAGTAGATCATCGGCACACTAACATAAAGCTGTGTGCGATTAACGTTTGCCTTTACTTGTTCGTGCATGCGTTCGTTTTTAGCACCTATACTTTTGCTTACTTTTGAGTATGTTTGTAGAATTTTTTGTTTAAATTCCTCTTCGTTTACGGCTGTGCTATCAACCAAGCGTATATCCCACTCAAGTGCAACCGCGCGTGTGTAAGCATCTTCGTAGTATTCTAGAGGATGACCCGGTTGAAGAGGTGATTTAACATCCATCCAGGCGATCTCTGCTTCTTGCCAGGCCTTTATCGTTTTATCGTTTTGTTGTTCGCAAAAGGCATCTCTTAGCTTTGAAAAATACCTTATATAAGCTTCATGTTCGTCGCTGTCATCGCTTAAATTTTTTAAGTTTTGTATCAAAATTTCAAACTCATTTTTAACGTTTTTAACCTCGTTTTCAAACACAACCGCATACGGCGCAAAGCTGAAATTTTCGCCATTTTGCACCACTGCGCCGTATGTTCTGTCTGCCTTTTGACCATTTTCATCAAGTTGAAAAAGTCTATTTTTGTCGATAAATTCAGCCGCTTGAGATAAGGAGTTAAAGCGCTTGTCAAATTCCTTGTTTGTTGTGTTTAAAATTTTATCTTCCCAGGTTATCTGCCATGCGTTTAGGGCTAGACCTATGTCGTGCATGCCTTTTGTTAAAGCGATATAAAATTTATCTAAAATTTTTTCGCTTAGAGCCTGAGAGATAAGCTCTTTGTGTCTTTTTTCATAAATTTTACGCACAAAGTTAAACATTGCGATTTTTATTTTAGCTATCTCATCTTCACTTTTTCCTAGCTTTTTTAACTCATTTTCAAGCGGATCTACTTTTAGATCAATTATCCTTCTTGCAACTGCCATACGCTCGGAACCACTACCTTTAAGCGCACAAATTTCAAGCGCTTCATCTATGAGTTTGTTGTTTAAATTTTTATAAATTTCATTTAGTTCAAGTTTTTTTTGAGCTACTATCTCGTTTAGTCTCTTAAAATTATTCATTTATTCTCCGTTTTTATACCTAGGTTATCATGAGTTTTGTATAAGCAAGATCACGCCGTGAGCCTTAAACACCTCATTTTGCCGATAAATTTGTATTTTATCATAAAGGGGTTAAATTTTATAGTTTTAAAGATTAAATATTGTAAAATTAACGTTTTTTAGGAGGATATGTTTGGGTTCGGTCTTTAGATTGATTAAGATTTTTGCAATATTTTGCATCTTTTGCTTGACGCCTGTTTTGTGCTTATATGTTGATTTTTTCGTATTTAAGCTAGAAAGTATAGGCGAAATTTCTCTTAGCGAGATAACTCAAGAGATGATTTTGCTTATAATATGTGTCATTTATGCGATGTGCATTAAAAATAAAGCGAAATTTCATAGATTAAGTGTTTTAATTTTTGGGTTTTTCACTACCATGCTTATAAGGGAGTTAGACGCATTTTTTGACGAGATAAGGCATGGAAGCTGGATTTATCCCACACTTTTGGTCGCTATTTCTAGTATAGCTTATGCGTTTAAAGATCCAAAGCATTTAAACGATGAGCTTGAGCGTTATTTAAAGACTAGATCTTTTATCGTAGCGCTTTGTGGTTTAACGGTAGTGCTTGTGTTCTCGCGTGTTTTTGGCACAATGTCGTTTTGGATGCATGTCCTAAACGATAAAAATATGGCATCTCTCGTAAAAAATACGGTGCAAGAAGGACTTGAACTTTTTGGCTATATTTTATGCTTGATGTCTGCTGTTTTATATGGAAGGTATGTATTAAAATTTAATAAGGAGCAATATGCAAGATTTAAGTAAATTCGGAGAGCCCCGTATCAAGCTTGTGGCTTTACCAAAAGATACAAACTCGGCAGGAAATATATTTGGCGGTTGGATAATGAGCCAGATAGACTTAGCCGGGGCAACCGCGGCCAGAGAGATATCGCCTGAACGTGTCGTAACGATATCGATGCAAGAGGTGATATTTAAACAGCCTGTTTTTATAGGTGATGTGGTTAGTTGTTATGCTAGGATCATAGAGGTTGGTAATACTTCTATAAAAACAGAGATAGAAGTAACCGCACTTAGGTTAAACGAAAACGGTTTTCGCGAGTGTGTGCGCGTAACAAGCGCTATAGCAACCTATGTAAGCGTAACTAAAGACGGACATAAAAAGCCGATAGATCCCGAGCTTAAAAAGCTTCATGGATTTTAAAAGCACAGTATCGGAAGACAGATGAAGCAAACTCGCCTTGGACTTTTAGACAGCAAGAGTTTGTCTTTTTTGTCTTCGGGCGAGCTTTTGAATTTCGAGCATAAAATCCTATCAAAAGGAAGTATGCTTTATTCTGACGATCTAAAGATAGTGATACTAAGAGAAGGCTTGGCAAAAATTTCATTCTTGGAAGAGGGTGAGGAGTTTATACTCTACCAGGTTCAAAAAAATAATATTACTGTCTTAGATCCAAGTTGTACTATGGAAATTTTAGAAGATAACAGCGAAGTTTATCTAATAAGTGTTGATAAATTTGAGCCATTGCTTGATAATTCTGAATTTGCAAAAGCCTACTACCAAAATATCTTAAACATAATGCTCTTGCAGCGAAAAGTGATAAAGTCTATACTCTTTGAAAATGCAAAGGGAAGAATAGCGCATTTTTTAATAGAGCTTGCAAAAGAGCAAGACTTAAAACAAAACGGGTATTATTATCTGTTTTTGCCATTTTCTTTAAAGGTTTTATCATCGTTTGTGGGACTAAAAAGACAAAGTGCATCAACAGCGTTTAACGAGCTTGTAAAAGATGATATCATCCGCAAGATAACACCTCATGAGTTTTTGATCATAGACTTTGAAAAGCTTCAAAGTTACGTGATATAGCCAAGACCCGCTTTTACACGAGCCTTGTCTTAAAGGAGGGTTATTATTTATCTTTTTTCATTTCAAATTGATTAGCCATAAAGCCTACAAGCCCGACGAAAAATAGCCCACCCACTATATTTCCAAGCGTAACGGGAATTAAATTTTTAATCAAGAAATTTTCTACATTTAACTCCTTAAGACCCTCTATACTAACTCCGTGTAGGAAGTGAGAAAGCTCATTTAAGCCCCCGCCAAACTGCGCTAGATAGTGGCTTTTTGCTATCAAGGCTTCCGTGATGATAAACATATTTGCCACGCAGTGTTCCATAGAACAAGCCACAAATGCACCGATCATCCACATAATCGCAAAAAATTTGCCCGATAAGTCGTTTTCACTTGTTGCAGTCCAGATAGACATGCAAACAAAGACGTTGCAAAAGATACCTCTGATAAAGAGCTCGTGAAATGGTGCGGTTATTTTGCCGATACCTGACGGTATGAAGTGTTGGAGTATGTAACCGTCGTATTTTAACGGCAGTCCGGAGTAGTAATACATATAAGCTATAAGAGCGCCGCCTGCAAAGTTAAAGAGCCAAACTATCGTCCAGTAATATATCGTATGTCCAACATTTAGCTTGCCCTCGTATGCACTTACACCCGATAAAACGGAGCTTGTAAAAAGGTGACCTCCGTAAAACACTACCATCATAAGACCGCAGCTAAACGTTATGCCACCGATAAAATTTGATAAGCCTATCGACTGGTTTTCAGCCATTCCGACGGTTGAGTGTGCCCAAAATATATCACCCATAGCAATAGCCGCTCCAGCCATTATCGACATGAAGATAATGGTATAAAGAGGCATATGCGCCTTATGTTCCATTGAGCCTGACACGGCTTTTGCGGTATCTGCAGGACTTAACATCTATTCTCCTTTTTATTTTATGTTCTTTGATATCACGATAAAGTTGTGAACAAGAACCTTTTGTTTTTAACTACAAATTTATAAAACAAAAGTATAAAGACCAAGATTGCTACTTGCAATCAAATTTAACCCAAATCCGCCTCATTTAAATTCACATCAATTTCTAAAATTCGCTCAAAAGCCCTTTGTGCCGAGGCTTTAGCGCTATCACTTAACCCCTCCTTAAAATCAATTACATTTTCAAGAAGCACATTTATGCCTAAAAATATCGTTTTTTCACAGATGTTTCTAAGATAGCTTAGTAACACCGGAGTTGGGAGATTGTGCGTTGAGTAGATGTAGTCTCTCTCATCGCTTAAATCAAAAAATTCAACCCCGCTATCCTTAAAACCACTCATCGCATCGACTACGATGATGATATCCGGAGCAAATTCTCTGATATCTTTAAAGCAATCCTCGGGCACATCCTCTCCGTAAAATACTCTCCAGCTTGGAGAATTTGCCTCTATGATGCGTCCGACTTCGTTGCCCACGTCATCATCTCCGCGTAGTGGATTTCCTATGCATAAAAGTGCTTTTTTCATTAAATTTCCTTTTGCTTACTTCTTAATGCGCTAATTAAAACTTGCTTGCAAAGCATAAATTTAAAAGCTAGAAGTCCTTTCTTATGACCAAATAGCCTTCACGTAAATTTGATAAAATTTCTTTTAAGCTACATTCGCAAAGCTGAGGTATTAACTTTGCGGCGTGTTCTCTAAAAATTTCAACTTCAAAATACTTACTTAAATTTCCTATCTTAAATTTAACGTATTCGCCGGAATTTTTTATAATTTCATCAAATTCCTCTTGGCTAAGCTCACCGACTTTCTCGCTAAAGTCTATCGTCCCAACACCGTGTCCAACGCAAGTTGAAAAGAGCTTAATGTCCTTAAGCTCTTTTGGCATCTTTTCGTTTTCGTCCATGTGTCTTTTTGTGAGTTTGTAAATTTGTATCATCTTTTATCCCAAACTTCTTTGTTAAAGTCTATTGTATGGCTTGGATCGGCGCTTGCGTATTTTATATATACGCTATTGTGAAGTCTTGCCATGCACTCTGCATATCTTGGGTCTTCTTCACGGTGGATAGCCTCTATCATAACTTTAGTCGTGACATCTGGGTTTTTTACATCGCTTGAACCTTTGATAGCTTGCATGTATTTAGCAAAGAGTTCGCGACCAAATACATAACTCATAAGCCGTTTTGCTTCAGCTTGCAAATCTCGTTCAAAAAGTATGTCGCCCATTATGGACTTTTCTACTTGCGGTGCTTTTGTCGTGTCGTTTTCATAGCTTTTTTTCTGTAATTTTTGATCAATTATCCCAAGTGCCATGCCAAGCCCATATATCACACCTGCCGGGTGAGGAGGACAGCCCGGGATATATACATCAACCGGTAAAACTTTATCTATACCGCCCCAAACACTATATGCATCGTGAAAAATTCCTCCGCTACTTCCGCATGCGCCAAGAGCTACTACTATCTTAGGATCAGGAGCAGCTTCATAAGCGCGAAGAAGAGGATAATACATCTGTCTTGTTACTGGGCCAGTGCAAATGAGAATGTCGGCGTGGCGAGGATTTGCGACTAGTTTAAAACCAAATCTCTCTGGATCCCACATAGGTGTGATCGCTGCAAAAATTTCTATCTCGCAACCGTTGCAACTTCCGCAGTCTATACGATAAACACTAAAGCTTCTTTGGATATTTTTTAAGTGCTCTAGCTTTGCGGTTAGGTCATTTGCGTTTTTTATATCTTCAGGAACTTGATATAAACTCATCTTATCCCCCTTACTTCACTATCATATCAACGCCAGTGGTTAAATTTTTAACCGCCGTCGCTTTTTTGCATTCGGGACAAATTTGTAAATACTCTTTTGCCTCCTCAAATCTACCGGGCAATAAATTTGCCGTTTCTAGCTTTTGTGCTGCAAAGCCTATAAGTCTTTTTGGTGTAAAAGGCTTGCCGCAACATTTGCAAGTTTGCATCTCAAGTTCGCCTCTTTGTATAAGTGCGCTTTTATCAAATTTAACGGCTAGTTCAAAACTATCGCTAAGTCTAACCGCACCCGTAGGGCAAACCTCGTCGCAACGACCGCAAAATATACATCTAGCGCAGTCAAACTGCCAAATTAGCCTATCTTGTGTATCGTTCATCTTTACCTCGATCGCATTACTCGGACAAGCTATGCCACAAGCCGCACAGCCTATGCAAAGCTCATATGTATAGTGTGGCTGACCGCGGAAATTTGCATGAACTTTATATGGTTCAAATGGATAAGCGTAAGTCGCTTTTCCGTATTTTTCAGTGATGTCAAAAAGCTTCATCATCTTAAATCCTTTTTGCTAACCCCGCCTATTTGGCAGAATTTTTTAAGGTCTTTTTCCGTTAGAATTTTACTTTTTTTACTCCTAACATCAACTAGCGTCACACGTTCGGTGCATGAGTAGCAAGGGTCAAGCGAGCAAACGATAAGTGCCGCATCGGCGATGTTGTTGCCTCTAAATTGGTATCTTAGGCTTGGCCAGTTGTTATAAGTGGCGGCACGACATCTCCAGCGGTATACTTTTTGTGCGCTTCCTTGCATGATCCAGTGGACATTTTCACCGCGCGGTGCTTCGTCATGACCTAGGGCAAAATTTTCCGGTCGTATCATGGTTTTAGGATCTATCATGATAGGAGTTTGAGGCATTAGCTCAAAGCATTGACGAATGATACTAATAGACTCTTTTAGCTCTTTATATCGCACCATCTCACGACTAAATACATCGCAACCATGCTCTACGGCTACTTTAAATTCTAACTGTTTGAAGAAGTCGTAAGGATGATCGTATCTGTTATCGCGTTTAAAGCCGCTTGCTCTCATGTTTGGACCAACGGGACTAAAATCCCTTGCTATTTGACGATCTAAAATCCCAACGCCTTTCCAACGTTCTATCTGACGTTTATCTTCCATGACGGCATCCCAAATTTCATCTATTTGAACTTCGAGATTGTTGATTATTTCGATAGATTTTTTGATCTCGTTGTTTGTCATATCGCGCCTTAAACCGCCCATGATAACGTTGCCGTAAGTCTTTCTACCTCCTGTTACAAGTTGGGCTAGCTCCATGGAGTATTCGCGCACTCTAAATATATGCATGAAAGCGTTATAGTTGCCGGTAACCTCGCATGCTAAGCCGATATTTAAAAGATGGCTGTGAAGACGCTCGATCTCAAGGCAAACTACGCGTATAGCTTGTGCACGAAGAGGAATTTCAAGGTTGATCGCCTTTTCTGCAGCCTCTATACAAGCTATCGCGTGAGCGTAACCGCAAATTCCACAGACTCTCTCTGCTAAGTATCCCATTTGGTCGTAGTTCATGCGGTTTTCTGCTAGTTTTTCCATACCTCTGTGTTGATAAAACAGGCGGTAGTCGGCGTCGATTATCTCATCTCCGTCGCAAAATAACCTAAAGTGTCCGGGCTCGTCACTTGCTACATGAAGTGGTCCAAGCGGAACATCAACTACGCTATCTCCGCTAGGAAACAAAAATGCAGCATCAGGCTCGTCTTGATGAGCAACCGGATCTGGTCTGTAACGATAATCCATCGCATCTTTGCGAAGAGGATGAAGTCCGTCCGGCCAGTCGTCGGCTAAAACCAAACGTCTTTTATCAGGAAGCCCCTCTGCTCTAAGGCCAAACATGTCAAAGGCTTCTCTTTCATACCAAACACATGCAGGAACATGTGGAGTAACGGACGGAAAAGTCGGATCACTTGCAGGGATAAGCGTCTTAACAGTGATAAAACACTTATCTTGGGCTGCAAAATCATCATCTTCGCTCATCTTGCCGCCTTCCATTGAAATAGCGTAATAAAGTGCGAAGTTGCCGTTTATCTCGCGCTCGTCGTTTGGTATCATTGTGCTTAAAAAACCGCCTATGTCATAATAAAGCGTTTTTACGGCAAGAGGCAGGTCATTTCTATCTACCAAGACCGTTACTTGGTCATCTGCTTGATGTGTAACCTCTAGCACTTTTACTTTCGTTCTTAAAATTTCTATAAATTTATCGCCACGCATCCTCAACCCCTCATTAAAATTTTGACACCGTTTTCAACCAAGGTGTAAAAGCTATCTACATGCCATACGCCAAAAACGATGATGAGCACACAAAGTGCAATAAGCGGTAAATTTTCCATTAAGCTCATCTCTTTTGCATGAACAACCACATCTTTTGGCTCGCCAAAACTCGCCATGTTAAAGTGTGAAAAGTCAGCTATAAAAATGATAGCAAGAGCGATAGCAAAAAGTCCTACCGCTATGAATTGACCGCTTGCGATAGCGCCCTTAAAGACTAGAAATTCGCCAACAAATATCGCAAACGCAGGCACGCCTACTAGCGAACAAACCGACGCACCAAAAAGTATCGTCGTGATCGGAGCTATCTTTATCATACCGCCCATTTTGCTCATGTCTTTATGACCATAAATTCTTGCGATATTGCCTGTTGAACAAAATGCTAGCGCCTTAGTGAAGCTGTGAGCTAAGCAGTGAAATATCGCTGCAAATAGACCAAATTCTCCGCCTATACCAAGGGCAAATGCTATAACGCCCATGTGAACTACTGAGTGATAAGCAAACATTCTTTTTACGTCATGCTGTCTAATTAGAAAAATTCCCGCCACAAAAAGCGTGATAGTGCCAGAAACTAGCATAACACTTTGAACAAACTCAAAGCCGACCGCCTCAGCCGTAACTGCGTAGTATCTAAATAGCGCAAGCATGGCGCATTTTAAAAGAACACCTGAAAGTAGAGCCGAGATAGGCGCAGGGCCTTGTGCGTGAACATCGGGCAACCAAGTGTGAGTTGGAGCAAGTCCGGCTTTTGTTCCAAAGCCTATTAGCGCAAAGATAAAAATAAGCTTTGCAGCATCGCCATTTAGGTCTTTGGCGTGATCCATTATGCTTGTCCAAAGCATAGCGTGCTCACCGTTGCCGATATTTGAAAAGGTTGCTGAATAAAGTAATACCGTAGCATAAAGCGCAAAGGCAAGACCGATAGAGCAAAGCACTATGTATTTGTATCCGCTTTCGGTTGATTTTTGGTCTTTGTGTATAGCAACCAAAAACACAGAAGCTAACGTTGTAGCCTCTATAGCCGCCCACATAAACGCAACGTTGTTGCAAATAACGCTTAGACTCATTGTAAATACAAATACATGGCTAAGCGCATAGTATTTTTTAAGATCGCATAAATTTATATGACCCTCTTCAAATTCCCATTTCATATAGGTTGTAGAGTATAAATTTACTAAAAATCCAGTAACTGCTATAAGCACCAAAAACACGCAACTTAAACTGTCAAGAAACAAAAAGCTATCATAGCTATATAGTGTTTCTCCACCAAGCACCTTGCATACATTAGCAAGCAAGACTGCTGAGGTTATGGCTGAAATTATCACATGAAGTGTGCTTAAGATCCCGAAATTCTTAGGACTTAAAAATATTATCAATGCACCAAGGAGCGGTAGGATTAGTATTAAAGTTAAACTGTCCATCTTTAACCCCTTAAATTTGAAGCTTTAGAAGTATCAAGGCTGTTGTAGGCTTTGTAAAACCTAACCGCTAAAATACTCATTATAATAACCGCGAAGATCGCGTCCGTTAAGATACCAAGCTCAACTAACTCGTGTGAATTATAAGCCATAAGCGCAAGGCTTAAATGGATACCGTTTTCAAACAAGCAGTAGGCTAAAATTTGTTTAATAAATGAATTTCTAAGCATAAAGCCAAAAATTCCCATCATAAACACTGTTCCAGCCGCTATAAGCAAAATTTCTTCTTTTATAAGAGAGAATTCTAAAAAGATATTATGTATGCTCATGGCAATGGCAAGGCTAAAGCCCATCGCTATAATCGGACTTACGAAAAATCCCCCTACAGGCTCGTCTTCACTTATTACATTTAGCTTTCTTATAAGCCAAAACAAAATAGCCGGAACAAAAATAACCTTTGTAAAAAAGGCTACGACTGCCCAAGTGCTAAGTTGTTGTGCGCTAAATTCTGACGCAAGTAGGAAAAATATAGTAACCAAAAGCAGAGTTTGCACGGCATAAATCGCCACCGAAGCTTTTAAATTTCTAAGTCCAAATACCGCTAAAGAGGTTACGATCATGCAAATCGCTAAAAAGTCTATCGTTGCCATCTTAAGCTCCTACTACATAAAGTGTTAATGCTATAAAAGAAATAGCAAGTGCCGCTAGAGCGTTTTTACGCATGCTTGAGGTCATTCTAAAACGAGGACCGAAGTTGTCTATAAAGACGGCTGCTACGTAAAACACTCCTGCTTTTAAAACAAAGATGATCAGCGCCAGTATAGGGTTGTTAAAATTCCATGGTTCAAATATCGTTAGAAACAAACCTATCATTGCGAATTGTTTTAATATAAGCGCGGCTTGAACAAGTCCTAAGTCGCTACCGGCGTATTCGCCAAGTAAGCCCTCTTGAAGCTCTTGTTCGGCTTCCGCTAGGTCAAACGGCTTTCTGCCCGTTTCAACATACATACACCATAAAAATGCTATCGAAGCAACGGCAAAGCTTGGAATTTGATATCCGATAGCTCCTGTTTTTACAAGTTCTTGTATGGTTACTAAATTTGAAGTGCCTGCAGCTAGCATGACAACTATAAGACACATTATCATAACAGGCTCGACATAAACGCCAAGCATCTGCTCTCTGCCGCCACCTGTTGCCGCAAACGGGTTACCGCTATCCATAGAGGCTGCACCAAATACAAAACGAAGTAGTGCTCCAAGATATATGATGACAAAAATATCTGAATACGCACCATATCCCATGTTTTGATTATAAGTTATAGGTATGGCGGCAAGTATTGCAGCCGAAGTTGCAAATAAAAAGAACGGAGCCCATCTAAATACCCAGTGAGAGCATTCAGGCACTGTTCTGCCGCGTTTGAAAAGTTTTATAATATCGCGATATGTTTGAAATATATCGCTACCTTGTTTTGACTGGAGTTTGGCTCTTAGTTTTCTTGCCATGCCGTCAAATAAAGGAGCGACCAAAACGATAACCACGACTTGAAGTATCATTAAAAGTATAGTTTGCATCTTAGCCCCCTAAACCAAAAAATAACCGATGGCAAGGATAGCGCATAGATAAATTAGTATATAAAGCGCATAAACATTTGTGTATCCACTTTGAACTATACCGATCTTATCGGCTATCTTTTTGCACCACTCGATGATAGGGTTATATATCAGTCCCCACCAGATATCTTGCGGGTGATTGTGATACTCTACCGGTGAAAAATATCCGTGTGAAACGACTTTTTTATGTCCTTTAAATAACCAATCCATAATCTTTCTAAGATCGCCCGTAAAAGGACCGCCTGTCATTTGCATACGTGAGCTATACTTAAAGCCACAAGCCCAAGGGTCTGTCTCTCTAGGGGTTGTTCTGTTTGCTTTCATTACGGCAAGTATTACAAAAGGAAGTATCATGGTTGAGCCAAGCACTATAGCTATAAGCGGAGTTGAAACATAACTTCCCATAGGAGAAACTATAGCTGTTGAGCCCAAACTCGCGTCGTATCCGCTAACGGTTATTGAATTTACAGCTTGCATTATATAATCAACTATAACATTAGCTCCTATGCCAAAACCAACACAACCTATCATCAAGATAACCATGCCAAGCACCATTCCTATCGGACTCTCTTTTGCATTATCCCAAATTTTCTTATCTCTTGGGGTTCCTGCAAATATTACCGCGTAAAGTTTTAGGTGCATACCGACTAATACTCCGGTAAGTGCTAGTGCGACTACGGCTAGAGTAAATGAATACCTTACGATAACTCCATCACCCATTGCGCCTTGAAGCATGCCTTGATAAGTAAGCCACTCTGAAACAAAGCCGTTTACAGGAGGAAGAGCGGCAATACCCATAATACCTATGAACATACCAATGCTAGTCCAAGGCATCTTTTTGGCAAGTCCGCCAAGCACATCCATATCTCTTGTATGTGTAGCATGAAGCACCGATCCCGCGCAAAGAAACAGCAAACCTTTAAATATAGCGTGGTTTACTACGTGATAACAACCGGCTAAAAATCCTATCGCTGCCAAAGTCGGGTTAGAAGCCGCTATACCGTAAATTCCTGTGCCAAGTCCTAGCAAGATGATACCTATGTTTTCTACTGAGTGGTAAGCAAGAAGGGCTTTATAGTCGTGTTGGCAAAGAGCATATAAAACGCCAAATAACGAACTTGCGGCACCAAGGAGCAAGATGGTAAGACCAAAATATGTGCTAAGCGGTAAAAATAGAGTAAATTTAACAAGCGTAAATAAAGCCACTTTTATCATAACTCCGCTCATTAGAGCAGATACATTTGACGGAGCCGCCGGGTGAGCAAGAGGGAGCCATACGTGAAACGGCCACATACCGGCTTTTGAGCCAAATCCAACCAAAAAAAGTGCGAACGTAACAACAGAGGCGGTAAATGGCATACTAAAGTTTACCCACTCGCTAAATTCCGCACTTTTGGCGTAATAAGCGATGATAAGCAAACCGCATGTGATACAAAACGCACCAACTTGCGCTATACCAAGGTATATCATAACCGCTCTTAGCGTGCCTTTGCCGTCATTTACTAGGATCAAAAATGATGATATAAGCGTCATAAGCTCCCATAAAACGATAAAGCAAAAGACGTTATTTGCGCTGATAACCAAAAGCATAGATAAGATAAATGTGCTAAACAAGCTAGCAAAGACTCCGACATTTGCTTTTTTGATGTATTCTTCCGCGTAGCTCATACCGTAAATACTGCTTGCAAAACCGATGAAAACAACAACAAAGCTAAAGAAATTTCCAAGCGGAGTTAGCGCAAAATTTGGAGCGTATAAGAAATTTCCGCCTAAGACGAAGCTATCGCTAACGCCCATATTGTTTACAAAATGATACATTGCATAAAAACAACTTAGTGCACTTAGTCCAAAGCCGACCTTGACGGCTAGTTTAGACGCATAATAAAGACACATGCTAGCAATCGCACTAACAACAAATAACATATAAACAGTTATCATCTCACGCCTCCTGTAAAATTTTTTGCATGAAAGCGTCGGTGATCTGAGAAGTCGCTCTTTTGCCTAGTTTGTGATTGTCGTCTTTTGGGCTTATCATCAAAAGCGCGCTTGTCGGACAGACTTCAACGCAAGCCGGTCCTTCCTCTCTTCCGTAGCACATGTCACATTTTATGGCGATATTTTTCGCACCTGCTTGAGACTCTACCTCAAGATAATACTTAGGCTCAACTGCGTAATTTACCGAAGGCATTAGCTCGGCATTTGAAGTGATAGCACCGTAAGGACACGCGATAGTGCATAGCTTACAGCCTATACATATCTCTTCGTGAAGCTCGATACAGTCATCGTTAAACCTAAGTGCTCCCGTAGGGCAGACATTTGCACAAGGTCCATCGTCGCATTGGCGGCATTGTGTCGGCATGACACCTGCTGCTTGACGAAGAACTGCTAGTCTTGCTTTAGAGAGTTTGCCTCGCTCATAAGCGCTTTTAAAACAGGCTGCCATGCATGTGGCGCAACCTATGCAGCGCTTATAATCGGCGATTACAAATTTATGCTGTTTCATAAATCCTCCTAGCACCGACATCGCTCGTTCCATCGAGTTTTTGTCTGTTTGATTTTAGATTTTTGTTAAAAATCACACCAAAAATAGATGAAATTTCATGCTCTATACTGAAAAATTTTTTTAATTTAAATTTATCAGGATAAAACCTAGTTTTCATCTTATTTAACCCCTTTCTATTAAATTTTCATGTCATTTTATATGAATTTATAGAAAATTACTGTCAGCTATCTGACATATTTTGTATTTTTTATACTAATATTGTTAATTTATATTATTTTAAGATAGTAAAAAATTAATACTTCTTTTGGCTTTTTATCGAAGAAAATATTGATAAATTTAAATTTAAGATATATTGGTCGTGTGTATTTTTTGTATATATAAGCATAAATTTCAAGTAAATTCTTAAAATAAAAATTTACTTTTTATTAATAAAAATATTTTTAAGTTTAGATATAAAATTTTTTAAATTTAAAAGGATTAAAAAGAGCCGACATAGGTCGGCTAAGAGTTATTCGTTAGGAACTAAAGCAAGGACATCGCAAGCTCTTTTGCTTCCTAGCTTGCAGGCTTTTTCAAGTGCGGCAGCCGAGAGGTCAAAGCTATGTTCGGTGCCGTTTCCTTGCAGATATTTTACCGATAGCTCGTAGCATGCTTCGCTACTTCCTTGTTCGCACTGTTTTTTAAACATCTTGTATGATCTAACTACGTCTTTTGAGATACCAAGTCCGCGTCCTAGTATGTCGGCTAAGAAAAAGCAAGATACTCTATCGCCAACGTAGCATTTTGCTTCAAGTGTGTCGGTAACGACTTTGCAGGCGTTTTCGTTGCTTTTTGTGATACAGCTTGTTAGACTTTGTTCGAAATTTTGGTTTGCGAATGCACTAAGTGATAAGAAAACGAGAGTTAGGAGGATTTTTCTCATATATGTCCTTTTTGTTTTATTTTTTGCGATGATAGCACTTTTTTGTTAATAAAACGAAAAGTAACCGTGGTTAATCATAGCGTAAATTTTGATTTAATATTTAAATTTATCCTAGCTAATCGCAAGCAACAATCAGCCTTAATACGTTCTTTTAGCTAAAAGAACAAGCCTTTTCTTCTGAAATTTTACCACCAAATTTAAGCTCCATAATCAAAACAAGAGTGTAGAAAATTTTCTCATCGTTTATCTTTGCTATCTCTCTTAGAGTTTGAGACTTGCTTTTGATATTTACTCCGCCGTTTTTTATGGCGTTAAACAGTTTATCCTCATCAAGCTCCATTTTTTTAGCAAGTTCTACGATCGTGTAGTTTTCAAGTGCTTTTATTAGCCTGTCCATGTTGCAAAAAGATGGGTTTTTGCTAGCGTTTGCAAGGTCGTAAAATTCGTTTAGAATTTTTATGAGCTTTTTTCTGTTGATGATAATATGAGGCAAGATAATAAAACCCAGTGTAAAGCCCAAAAATTTATGAGCCGTAGTCAAAGTATCGCTATACTCGCCAAGGCTAAATTTTACTCCGGAATATAGCAAAAAACAAACGGTAAAAAATATCATGAAAACAAGTGTAAATTTGTAAATTATCTTAAATTTTATCATTGTATTTCTCGCATATAAATTTAAGATATTTTACCAAAATGTGATAAATAAGCCCGCCATTGTAAAAATTTGACGGGCTAGAAGTTGTTATTTGTCTTTTACCTCAAGCGTAAGAGTTGCAAGAAGTATCTCTTCATCGCATTTGTTTTGATCTTTATAGTCTCTCTCGTGAGTTGCTTCAAGTAGCCATTTTCCGGGTCTTAAAGCTACGATCTCGATGATACCTTTTAGATCTGTTGTGCCGGAAAATGCGTGCTTATCTTGTAAAAATCCATCAAAAGTTCCGGTAACTTTGCCGGTTTTTAGCGGCTTGCCCTCTAAAAATACCTGCACTTTAAAAGGCTTATCTACTTTAATATCTCTTGGATCATCAAGCGGGACTATCTCGATAGTTTGACCGATAGGCTTGTGGATAAATTCGTCTTTTTTATCGCCAACGATCACGATTTGTTTAGCATTCATCACGGCAAGCTCGCAAAATGCGCTATTTTTGACGTTGTCTTTAGTGCCGTCCATGTGCCACTTGCCTTCACTGTCTTTTGTCCAAAACGTAGGTTTATAATCCCCCGCTAAAACATAGCTTCCGTTTGCTAGTTTTGAGCCTTGAAATTCGTAATTTGCTCCGTTTTGTTTTAGCTCGCTTTTTTCACCGCCGCTTTTAACTATATAAAGAGGATTAAAGAGTTTTACTCTATTTTCGGGGATGGCTTCAGGTTTTGGAAAGTCGTGTCCATAGCCGATATGAGCATTAAATTTATCCTCATTTGTTCCGCTTACCCAAAAGTCATGCGCCAAAACAGAGCAAAAGAGCCCACCTGATAATAAAATAGATACAGCCTTACTTAACTGCATAAGTTCCTCCTATTTTGAGAATTAAAATCATAATAATATCATATATTGTTTGAATAAAGCTTAAATTTTTGTATTTTTATAACTAATCCATCTTTGTAAATTTTATTTAATATTACTTTCTTATCGGTCAGTTTTTGTCCGCACACTCGGTTATACTTTCACTAAAGATTTGCAAATCACAACAAAATCAACCTAAGGAGTATAAGATGGCTTCAAGTAGTATAGACAGTAGAGTTTTTGGGGTGCTTTTTGCAAGCGAAGAGATGAAAAAAATTTTTAGCGATGAAAATCGTGTGCAAAAATGGCTTGATACAGAGGCTGCACTTGCTCGTGCACAAGCAAAGCTTGGTATCATTACCGAGCATCAAGCAAAGCAGATAACAAAATTTGCAAAAGCCCAGTTGCTCGACATCGACGCGATAGGTGAGAATTATAAAAGTTCTATCACGATCGTGCCACTTTTGAAAGAATTTAAAAAGGTCTTTGACGATGATAGCGGTGAATTTGTGCATTGGGGTGCGACTAGTCAAGACATAATGGATAACGGTATGGTGCTTCAAATTCGCGAAGCTCATACGCTTTTAGCAAAACTTTTAACAAAAACTTATAATGAGTGTTTAAAGATCGCTCAAAAATACAAAAATACCGTTATGGCTGGCCGCACTCACGTTATACACGCACTTCCTATAACATTTGGCTTTAAAGTCGCCATGTGGGCACAAGAGATAAAAAGAAGCTTAGAGCGTCTTGAAGAGATAAAGTCGCGCCTTTTTGTCGGTCAGCTAAGCGGTGCGGTAGGAACTATGGCTTCTCAAGAGGGAAAAGGTTTTGCGATGCAAGAACTAATGTTTGCTGATCTTGGATTAAATGTTCCTGTGATCTCATGGCATCCAAGTCGTGATCATATAGCTGAATTTGTTAGCCTTGAGGCGATCATCGCAGGCACTATCGGACGTATCGCTAGAGAAATTTTAAGCCTGCAGCGCACTGAAATTTGCGAGGTTGAAGAGCCGTTTTTTATGGGTAAAGTAGGAAGCTCTACGATGCCGCATAAGCGCAATCCTCAAGTTTGTGAAAGTGTTATCGCTCTAACTCGCATAGTGCGTGCTCAAGCTCCTTTGGCTGTAGAGGTTATGGGGTGTGAAAATGAGCGTGATTGGGGTTGCGAGGCTGTTGAGTGGGATATCGTGCCGCACGCTTCTGTTTGCCTAGCTGCTGCACTTGAAAAACAAAACGATATTTTAGAAAATCTCATCGTCTATCCTGAAAATATGAAACGAAATTTGGACGCTTTAAAAGGTGCGATGTTAAGTGAAGCCGTCATGCTTCATCTTGGGGAAAAGCTAGGGCGCCTAAGTGCTCACGAGATCGTATATGAAGTTTGTATGAAAGCTTTTACTGACGGAAAACCTGTGATAGATGATCTTTTAGAGCGTGATGAGGTGGCAAAATACTTTACAAGAGCCGATCTTGAAAAGATAATGAATCCGGAGCTTTATGTGGGTGAGAGTGCGGCTTTTGTAGATCGTGTGCTAGCTGATAGTAAAAAGTAATAATCGCTCCCTTTTAGAGGCTCTTTGCGAAGTTGTAAAATTTTGGCTTGATGAATAAATATTTTATTTACACTAAAATTTTACTACACACTAGCAAAGGGCATCTAAAAATAGTTTGCGGTTTATTTTCACGGTATCTAACTATAAAATACCTTGAAATTTAAAAGGATATAAGATGAACAAATTAACAAAATCTCTCATTGTTATTGCAGTGGGTGTTATAATATGGTTTTGCCCTCATCCTGTCGAAGTAGCGCCAAATGCATGGCATCTTTTTGCTATCGTTGTTGCTACTATCTTAGGACTTATTTTGCAGCCTTTGCCTATCGGAGCTATAGCATTTATCGGAGTTACGATAGCTATCTTAACAAAAACTCTAAGTGTAAAAGACGCGCTTGCTGGTTTTGGAAATGCAACCATTTGGCTTATATTTTGTGCCTTTATTTTGGCAAGAGGATTTATAAAGACAGGACTTGGCAGACGCATAGCTTATAAGATCATCTCCCTTGTTGGTGATAGCACTCTTAAAATCGGCTACGGCATAGTATTAAGCGACCTTGTCATATCTCCTGCGATGCCAAGCAGTGGAGCAAGAGCGGGTGGTATATTATTTCCTATTGTAAAAGGTTTAAGCAGTGCTTTAGGTTCAGAGCCTGACGGAAGTAGAAAGCGTGCGGGAGCATTTTTTATGCAGACGCTTTGGCAAGGCAATACTATAACAAATGCGATGTTTTTAACTTCAATGGCGGCAAACCCGTTAATAGCAAAATTTGCGGCAGATACATTTCATGTGGAGATTTCTTGGACGCTTTGGGCTTTAGCGTCTTTGCTCCCAGGTCTTGTCTCTATAGCTTTGATACCTTACTTGCTTTATAAAATTTATCCGCCGGAGGTTAAACAATACCCAGAAGGTAAAGCCATAGCAAAGGCAGAGCTTGAAAAAATGGGTGATATGAGCTATGGTGAAAAGGTTGTAGTAGGAGTGTTTGTAGGTGCGTTAGTACTTTGGGCTACCGGTAGCTTAACAGGACTAAACGCTACTACGGTTGCACTACTTGCTGTTTGTGTGCTTGTCGTTTTTGAGGTGCTTAGTTGGGATGATGTGTTGGCTGAAAAGGGCGGTTGGGATACGCTTGTATGGATGGGCTCTCTTATCACGCTAGCGGGTGAGCTTAGCAAGCTTGGTTTTGTAAAATGGTTTGCAGCTTACGCAGCGGGCGCTGTAGGCGGTATATCTTGGGTTTTTGCACTTGGAATTTTGCTACTTATTTATGTGTATACGCATTACTTTTTTGCAAGCCTTACAGCACATATCACTGCGATGTATGCGACATTTGGTGCGGTTGCGATAGCTGCAAATGCACCTGCTATGCTAGTGGCGCTTTTGCTGGCATTTGCTTCAAATTTGATGATGCCTATCACGCATTACGGCGGTGCACCTGCTCCTATCATCTTTGGTGCGGGATATGTCACGCAAAATGAGTGGTGGAGACTCGGCTTTATCACTACGGCTGCAAATTTATTTATCTGGGCATGCGTTGGCTCTCTTTGGTGGAAAGTGCTTGGACTTTGGTAATTTTGCAAATGTTTTAAATTTAAAATTTGACACTATGGTGAAACTACTTATCTTGTGTCAAATTTTATAAATTTTTAATAACTAAATTTGCTAGAATTTGTAAGTTTGAAGGGTGAAAAATGCAAAACAAAAAGAGCTTTGAACTTTTAAATTTATTAAAAGAACTGGTTAAAACCAGCGAGATAAATGTTAAAAATTACGCCTTAAAAACAGCTCTTAGCGAAAGAACGATAAGGCGATATTTAAGTGATATAAGGGAGTATTTTGGCAAAGACTCAATCATGATAACTTCCCGCGGAAACTACATCGCCGTAGATAAAGACCTGCTTAGCACGGTCTTGCTTCCAAGCCAAAAAGAGAGCGATGAGTTTGAAAAATTAATCGACCTTCTTCATATAATAAACCCCGGCTTTACAAAGGTTTTGCCAAGTGCGTATAAGCGTATCGATGATAAGCTTGGTAAAGAGCTTGCCGACGCATTTTTGATAAAAGGAAGTCCACATGAAAACCAATAAACATAGAGATATTAAGCCAATTAAAAAAGGCTATAAAATTTAGAAAGTATTGTGATATTTACAGTGAGGGCAGGTGGTTAAAAGAGGTTAAGGCGTTAAAGATAATTTACTGCAAAGGCAACTGGCAGCTAGCTGTTATAAACCCCCAAGACCCTCAAAATAACGGTTTTAGCGTGATAAGACTTTGCTTTATAGATAAAGTCAATATCCACTCTCATACCTTTAATATAAGCACCTATACCGAAAACTTCATCAAAAATTTAGAGAGCTTTTGGGATGGGTATAAATGTGAACCGTATCTTTGTGAGGTGGCGGTAAGTGATGAAATTTTAAAATTTTTTAAGGTCAAGAAATTTTTTAAAACTCAAAATATCGCAGAGAGTTTGCAAAACGGCTGGACTAAGATCACTTTTGAAATAACAAGCGATGATATGATCTTAATGCTTGCTTGTAGGTGGTTTCCTGACTTTATCATTATCTCGCCAATTGGTGCAAGAGATAAATTTAGCGAGTTGGCAAAAAGATATCTCTTAAATTTAAATGTCAAATTTTAAATGACTTGGAATATCTTTTGCTTTTTATCCAAAAAAGGATAAAAATGAAAATTCCAACCAATGATGATATAAAAAACATCATGCTTCAAAACCTTTCAAAAAATGCAAATGCTTTAAATTTAAGCGATATGAAAAGTAACGAATACGGCTCTTTTTTGGAAAATTTGGCACAGAACGAAAAGGGAAATTCAACCGTTTATAAAGAGCTTGAAAAAGAAGTCGCCCAAGACGCTAAAATGTTTAAGCAATTTGACTTTATGCGACTTATGAATAGGCTGCAATTTGGCAATTTAAACGATAAAGAGAGGGCTGAAATTTTTGCCAAGATGACAAAGATCGCAAGTGAAATTTAAGAGCTTTTTTGCACAACTTTCACATTAATTTTATGCTTTTTAGGATAAAATCTCTCAAAATTTTAAAAGGTTAAATTTAATGAATAGTTATGATATTATCGTTGTGGGCGGCGGACATGCGGGCATCGAGGCATGTTTGGCGGCTGCCAAAACGGGCCATAAGACACTTTTGATAACAATCCTTGCAGAGCAAATCGGGGCCGCAAGCTGTAACCCTGCTATCGGAGGTCTTGCCAAAGGACACTTAGTAAAAGAGATCGATGCACTCGGCGGTCAGATGGGTTTAACTACCGATGCGGTGGGGATTCAATTTCGTATGCTAAATGAGAGCAAAGGTCCGGCGGTGCGCGGCTCAAGAGCTCAGATAGATATGGACAGATATCGTGTTTATATGCGAAACGTGCTTTTAAATACGCCAAATCTTGACATCACACAAGAGATGGCTACAGAAATTTTAACCAAAGATAATGAAATTTGTGGTGTTAAAACCAACCTTGGCAACACTTATAACTGCAAGAAATTAATCATCACCACTGGCACGTTTTTAAATGGACTAATTCATGTGGGGTTTAACAAGATAGAAGCCGGGCGTGTGGGCGAATTAAGCTCTAAAAATTTAAGTACAAGCCTTAAAAGCTTAGGACTAGCGATGGGACGTTTAAAGACCGGGACTTGTCCTAGGATAGATGCAAAAAGTATTGATTTTAGCGTTCTTGAAAAGCAAGACGGAGACGGTGCCCCGATAGCTTTTAGCTTTAGAACTAAAAATTTTAATCCCAATCAACTTCCTTGTTATATCGCTTATACTAATGAAACCACTCATGAGATTATCCGCTCAAATTTTGATAAAGCGCCACTGTTTACTGGGCAGATAGAAGGTGTTGGACCTCGTTATTGCCCTAGTATCGAAGATAAGATCAACCGCTTTGCCGATCGCGATCGTCATCATTTGTTTGTCGAGCCACAAACCGCAGACGCCACGGAGTATTATATAAACGGCTTTTCTACAAGTTTACCTTATGATGTGCAAGTGGCGATGCTTCACTCTGTCAAAGGTTTTGAAAATGCTAGGATAGTGCGCCATGGGTATGCGATCGAGTATGATTATGTCGAGCCTACCGAGTTAAGGCATAGTTTGGAGACTAAAAAGATAAAAGGACTTTATCTTGCAGGACAGATAAACGGCACGACAGGCTATGAAGAGGCCGGAGCGCAAGGGCTGATGGCTGGTATAAATGCCTCTTTAAGTCTTAAAGGCAAAGAACCGCTTGTCTTGCGCCGTGACGAGGCATATATAGGCGTGATGATAGACGACCTTGTAACAAAGGGAACTAAAGAGCCTTATCGTATGTTTACCTCAAGAGCAGAGTATAGGCTTTTGTTACGCGAAGATAACGCTATACTAAGGCTTGGCGCATATGGTCATGAGCTCGGGTTGCTTGATGATGAAACATTTAACCGCATCGAAAATATCAAACAAAATTTAAAAGACGGCGTGGAACTACTAAACACCAAAGAGATAACTCCTTCAAAAGAGAATTTGGCATTTTTGGCATCTATGAGCGAAGAGATAATCAGCGAAAAAGCAACTTTGCAAAAGATAGTAGCTAGAAAGAGCTTTACTCGTGAGAAGTTGACACTGCTTGATGAGTTCTTTAAAGAGCTTGACGAGATAAGCTTGGAACAAATTTTAGTTCAAAGTAAATATCAACACTATATCGGCGAACAACAAAACCAAATCGAACGCATGAAAGAGATGCTTGGCGTTAAAATCCCTGAAAATTTTAGCTTTAAAGGCATTAGCGGACTTAGTAACGAAGTAGTAGAAAAGCTTGAGAAATTTGCGCCCGCTACGCTTTTTGCGGCAAGTGAAATTTCAGGCATAACTCCCGCTGCTGTTGATATTTTGCATATCTACATAAAGATGTTTAACAAAAAAGACAAGTAGGATTTCCCGCTTGTCTTGCCTCTTAAATTTATTTTTTATTTAAATTTTATATTAATTATATTTTATAAACTTATAGCATAAAATTTATAAAAAATTGTATCTTATGCTATTAAAAAATTTATTTTTATAAAATTTTTTCAGAAAATTTAATCTTTTAAAACATCACTTCTTCTATAAATTTAGCCTATTTTACGGTATTTTAAAATATGCTATTTTTACATATCTATTAAAATAAGCTTAAATATTAAAATTAATTTAATATTTTTAGTCGTATAATAGCCGTGCATAAAATTTAAAAGGAGAGTCAATGGAAACGATCGTAAAGACGACCTGTCCGTATTGCGGTACCGGTTGCGGTATCGACCTTGTCGTTAAAAACGGCAGGATAGTTGGTGCAAAACCTACTCAAGATCACCATGTCAATGACGGCGAGCTTTGTTTAAAAGGTATGTTTGGTTGGGAATTTGTAAATTCTCCAAAACGTATAACACGCCCTTTGATGCGTAAACGAAACGGTGTTTTTGACAAGCATGGGGATTTAGAAGAGGTAAGCTTTGATGAGGCTTATGATTTTATCGCGGATAAATTTAAAACAACCGTGGCAAAATACGGAAGCGACTCTATTATGGGATTTAGCTCGGCTAGATCAAACAATGAAGACAACTATGTATTTCAAAAATTTTTTCGTGCACAAGGCAGCAACAACGTAGATCACTGCGCTCGTCTTTGACACGCTCCTACCGTGGCAGGTCTTGCCAATACACTAGGTAACGGAACGATGACAAACGACCTTGTGGAGTTTGCTACATATACTGATGTATTTTTGTTAATCGGCACAAACACTAGCGAGTGTCACCCTATAATCGCCATGCAGATACAACGAGGACTTGAGCGTGGTGCAAAGATGATCGTTATCGATCCAAAGCGCACCGATATGGCTAAAAAAGCAGACATTTATCTGCAAATTCCTATAGGCTCAAACATAAAAACGCTAAACACAATGATGAATGTCATCTTGAGTGAAAATTTACAAGATGACGAATTTATCGCAAATTATACTCACGGTTTTGAGTATTTAAAAGAGGCGGTTAAAGACTTTACGCCTGAAAAATTTGAACAAGAAACAGGGATTAAAGCAAGTCTTATCATAGAGGCCGCTAGAATGTATGCCAAAGCAGGGACGGCTGCGATTTGCTATACTATGGGCATTACGCAGTTTACCGATGGAACTTCTAATGTCTTTAGTCTTTCAAATTTGGCTTTAATGACCGGAAATTTAGGCAAAAAAGGTGCGGGTGTAAATCCTCTTCGCGGACAAAATAACGTCCAAGGCGCATGTGATATGGGTGCACTTCCTAACGTCATACCTGCAGGCGCTGTAAATAGTCCTTACGCACAAGAGCAAGCACGCAAGGTGTGGCACTTTGAGCTTAATCCAACTCCGGGCGTAAAATTAACCCAAGCACCTGATAAGATGGATAGCGGTGAGATAAAACTGCTTTATGTATTTGGTGAAAATCCCGTGATGAGTGACCCTTGGACGCAACACTTCATCCACTCTATACATCATCTTGACTGCTTTATTGTTCAAGATCTTTTCTTAACAGAAACCGCTCAAAAAGCCGATATCGTGCTACCTGCGGCATGTTGGGGAGAAAAAGACGGAACATTTTTAAACACCTCCCGTAGAGTGCAACGAACGCGTAAGGCAAGCGAGCCTGTAGGCGGGGTAGAGCCTGACTGGAAAGTAGTTTGCAATATCGCTAATCGCATGGGACTTGAGGGTTTTAACTTTGGTAATGCCGAGCAAGTTTGGAACGAATTACGCGAGTTGATGCCAAAATTCTTTGGCGGCATAAGCTACTATAGGCTTGAAAAATTAGGCGGTATATCATGGCCTTGTCCTGATGAAGATCATCCAGGAACTCCTGTGCTTTATACTGATAAAAAGTCCATGCTTCCAGACGGTAAATTCCGTTTTGTGCCCGTGATTTACCTTGATGACAAAACACAACGAGCCGATGCCGAGGCTAAATTTAGGGATAGACTTAATATCCCAAATGAATATCCTGTGGGATCTGGTGTGCTTAGTGAAGTGCCTACGGAGATTTATCCTTGTTTGTTTACAACCGGTCGTAAGGTATATCACTATCATACAGGCTCAATGACTAGAGAGTGTCCCGCTCTTGAGTATGGTGCAGGAGTTGAAGGTGCGCTTATAGAGGTAAGTCCTGATATAGCAAATGAGAGAGATTTGCAGGAGGGATGTTACGCTTTGGTTGAAAATAAGCGTGGTAAGATCGCAGCAAAACTTCATGTAAATAGCGACCTCAAAGAGAGCACGATATTTACTACTTTTCACTACAGTGAGGCTGACGGCAACGAACTAACAAATGCCGGCGACCCGGATCCACTTTCCGGTATCACACCGCTTAAAATGACGATAGCAAATATCAAAAAATTAAGCGAGGACGAGTTTATAAAATTTAGAGAGCAAAACGAGATGGATATGCACTCTGAAACGCCGTATTTGTCTGCTAGACACTAAAATTTAAGGCGACTTTAGAGGGGTCTCCTTGAAATACTTTTGCTTAATTAGTTGTGATCTTAGAATGGATTGTGCCATATTATTGTTACTGTTACGGCATAACGCTGTCTGAGGAGAGGAGTTGTTTTAAAGAAATGGCAACACTCCTCAGCTTGGTTATCACTCTCTAATATTTTTACAAATAAAAGCATATTTCCTAAAATAAGCATTAGGTGAATTTAATACAAATTTTCTCAATCATATCTTGTATTTTTATTATCATATCGTTATTTATTTCGCAAATCTTAGCTCAAATCATCCCCGATAAATCTGCCTCGCAATCTAATCAGCCGGCAATTTCAAAATCAAGCAATAATGCCTTTATAGTAAATATTGTAACTCCTAATAATAAAGGCATATCATTTGATGAGTATACTAGATTTAATACTCCTAATAGCGGCACGGTTTTAAATAACTCCGTAAATGGAGCTAACACTAGTATAGCAGGCTTTGTAAATGCAAATCCGTTTTTAAACGGCGGTTATGCAAATTTGATAGTAAATCAAGTAAACTCAAGCAATCCTTCTTTGCTAAAAGGAAATTTAGAGATAGCAGGAAAGAGGGCTGACTTGCTTATAGCAAATCCTAGCGGTATAAGTATAAATGGACTAAACATAATAAACGCAAGCTCCTCTTCATTTGCTACGGCCAAGTTGCACATGAACGCAGGCGATCTAAAATCACTAAATTTAACCCCGATCTTAAACGCTTCTAATCCAATGCAAGGCAAGATTGTAATAAAAGATCAAGGCTTAAATGATACGTCAAGCAATTACACTAATATCATAGCAAACACTATAAGTATAGCAAGCTCTATACACTCAAATGAGTTAAATTTGATATCCACAAATGATATGGTAATAAGCGATAAAGATAGGTTGTTTAATAAAATACGGCCAACTTCATCTTCGTCGTCTAGTATGCCAAGTATATCTATAGATAGCTCATCTCTTGGAGGAATGTATGCCAATAAGATAAATATCATAGCTACTAAAGATGGCGTAGGTGTAAATAATGCCGGTATAATCAGCGCAAGTAAGATAAGCATTAATGCAAACGGAGATATTATAAATTTAAACACCATTAAAGCCAAGGATGAGTTGCAACTAAACTCTGCTAAAACCATATCTAATCAAGATAGTGCTTTGATTTCAAGCTCCAATGATATGAGCTTATTTGCAGGCTTTATTAGCAACCTAACAAACTCAAATATCATCGCCGCTAATCATTTAAACATAAAAGCAAACAACCTAAACAACTTCTCGCAAAGCGTCATTAAAACAAGATTTGAGCAATACACCGATGTGTTAAATTTAACTTGCGGGAGTTGTGGAGATAGGACTTTTGACTTAAGTGTTGATATGCAAACCATAAAAGATGAGATAATAAACGAATGGGAGCTTGCTAATAAATCATATAACAGCGAGATGTTAAGTAAGGAGCTGTTTGAGAGAGTTGTTTTAAGTGACGCAACCTTATATGCTTTAAATTTACACACAAAAAACCTAATATTAGAGAGCCTAAGAGATAGATATACATCTAATGAAAAAGGCATGGGTATAGGAGCGGGTATAGGATTTAGCGGGGATCAAACAACCTAGCAAGCTATGATAATACAAAACTATCAAATGCTAATGCAAATTTATCTTTAAATAGATCAAGCACCATAACCAAACAAACGGTACTATCAAGTATAACGGCTAATGAAGTAAATATAAATACAACCAATAACACTCACCTAAAAGGCTCACTAATAGCAGCAGGTGAATATAAAACCATAATAGACGAGAACGGCAATAAACAAACTATCTTTATAGATAATCAAAACCTAAATTTAACTACTAACGCTCTAGCCTATGAGAATTTATCAAACACAAGCTATAAAAAAGAAACAGCTTTAAGCTTAGCAGCCAACTATGCACTAGCAAATTCAAATAGTAGCAATAACAAAGAAAATAACACAAATAATCAAACAAACCAAGAAATAAACAACAAAGATACTAATGCAAACTCTAAGATATCATCACTATCATACAGTAACAGTAGAAACCTAAGCTATGAGGCAACCAAGACACTAGCTACCATAGGAGAGGGTAGCTTAGTCATAAAAGACAAAGATAGCTCAGATGATACAACTAGACTAAACAGAGATACAGCCAGTATAAACAAAGAGCTATATAGCTCATCACTAGCATCTAGTGTGGATGCTGGTGTGGATATGAGGCTGTTTAGTGGACAAGGTAGAAATGAGATAGAAAAAGAGTATAGAGAAATGAATAAAAATATGGCCACCATAGCAAAAACCCTACCTAATGAGAATAGCTATAATAAAGCAGAAGCCATCTTTGGTTATACTTGGAATTTTAATAGGCTGCGCCAGTCTTGGTATTTTACCTACAAATGAAAATAAAGGTGGTATACTGGCGCAAATACCTATATTAACTGGCATTGAGGATAATTCTAGAAAATTACTTCAAATAGTTAATGATAAATCTGAAAAATTTATATCAAACAAAGATGATTTTATTAAATTTAAAGATAGCGAATACTATAAATCATTGAGCAAAAATGATAAAGCAAAATTTGAAAAAAATTTAAATACTCTTTATATTTCTAAAAACCAGTGGAAATTTCAAAAAATACAGCTACATTTCAAAATTTTACAAACGGCATGATGAATAATGCCGGAGAAGCTATAAAAAATGGACTACAACAAACTGGATCTTGGAACATCCGTGAGGATGCGATTGAACTTACCGTTAATTACAATCCATCTTATGGATTTTTAGGTGATTTATTTGAAGCTACTGTTGATAAATTTGGCGGAACAACTGGTATGGCAAAGCAGACTGGTAATTTTTATAGTGATGTGATTGGTGCAAGGGGTGATGCTGGAAGCAACTTTGCTAATCACTCACAAGCAAATGCATTAACTAATAGCGGAATAAAATGGAAGATAGATAATGGAGGGTTTGATGTTAATAATGGAGAACATACAATTGTATCTTTTGGGTCTCCTGTAGGCAGAAGTGAAATGGAAAAAACTATCAATCTTGCAAATAGCAATACAGGCAATAATTAATTTATATACTCTGGTACATATACAAAAAAAGGAGACTTTGTGGGAGAAGGACTTGGTGGAAATAGTGGGAATAATGGCAAGGCAACTCTTGGCGATAGGCTAAATTTTATCAATATTGGCAGGTTATTTACAGATGGTTCGCCACATAGTGAGTATATTTGTCAGCAATATATTAATGATAAGGGGGATGGGGTTCGATGCGGATACAAATAATTTTATTTTTAAGTCTATTTTTCAGTGGTTGTAGCATAATTGGTGTAGATACTGACAACGATGATATATTTGTTACTGTTGATAATACCATAATCTATAGTGACAATAGTATAATATCCGTGTCTCCTCCAGGTTATAATGGTGTATCTTTTGAGCGCCTGATAACCAATATAAAGTATAAGGATGTTATAGTTTTACGCAGAAAGATACAAGACAAGATAGTAGAAAAAATGCGACTATCTGTAGAAAAAATTAATAGACTTAGTAGTGAGCTATATTTAGATAAAACCAATATTGAAAAATTTAGGATAGATACACAAAACACAAAAGGTAAATTAAATTTAGCTATGCAACATTTGAAGAAGCTTTTGTTAGTTATATAGATGGTATGCAGTGTAGAACTTTTAAAAGTCGCGAATTTATACATAGTGCCTCTACAAAAACTAGAACGATTAAAACTAAGCAATATGAGACATACTGTAGCTTTTACAAAGAAAATGGCGAACCAAAATCTCTTTTGGTGTCATATGAGTATAGCTATATCGTAGGCAACGATGTTTTTGATGATTTTAGGCGTGATATGAATGCTATCTTTTCATCTATAAAAATAAAAATGGATAGAGAAAAGATGAAAAAAGAGGGACTTTTGTTTGAAAAGCCACATGAGGTGCAGTTTTGGTGAGAACTTTACGATCTAAATTTACTTATAGCACAAGTGTATCATCTGGCGTAGACCACGATAGATAGAAGATTGTTTTGAGGTGCAATATTTACCAAAAGATTATAATGTATAAAGAAATGGTGGTTAGAGGCAGAATCGAACTGCCGACACGCAGATTTTCAGTCTGCTGCTCTACCGACTGAGCTATCCAACCACCGGTAGTAAAAAAGAAATCTAATTATAGCTTTTTAAATTTAAAATATGTTTAAACCATGCCAAATTTATATAATTTTTTAATCATTTGTAAAATTTGCTATAAATTCTTTAAATTTATCTCCTCGCTCGGCATAGCTTTTAAACTGATCAATACTCGCGCATGCGGGGCTTAAGAGCCCGACTTCGCCAATTTGCATATTTTTTGAAATTTCATTAACTGCATTTTGTAAAAATTCACATTTATGAACCGTGATATTAAATTTGTTTGCTAAGGAGACCATTTTGTTTGTATTTGAGCCTATGGCGTAAATTTCGGCATTTGCGTTACTTAACACTTCAAAAACAGGATTCATATCCACGCCTTTATCATCACCGCCAAGTATTATGTGGATCTTGTGATTTTCATATCGCTTTAAAGCTTGTATCGTAGCGTCAATATTTGTAGCTTTCGTATCGTTTACCCAAAGTCTACCGCTTTTATCATAAAGTTCTTCAAGCTTGTTGTTTTCTATAGTAAATTTGTTTAGCAGTTCTACGTCGCAGCGATCTAGTAGAATTTTTTCTACACAAAGAGCTAAAAGGGCGTCTGTTAAAAACGGTGTTTTAAATTTTATATCATCTATATTGATGTTGCAAAATTTAGCTAAGTCAAATTCGTTTTCATAGCTTATAACATGCGCTTTTGTCGGTGTTTTGGCATAAATTTTAGGAGATATGATAACGCCGTTTTCACTCATCATGCCAAAAGGTTTTAGTTTGGATTTTTCATACTCATTAAAATTTCCATGCCAGCTTAAATGATCGGGAGTGACGGGCAAAAGCACGTAAATATCCGGCTTTGCTACGTTTGTGTAGTGTATGGTAAATGAGCTTGTTTCAAGTATCCAAATTTTTGCGTCAAGGCTTAAGTCGGCCAACGGAGTTCCAACGTTTCCACCCATTTGCGAGCCAAATTTCTCAAGCAAGTGTTGCATCATTTTTGTTGTAGTTGTCTTGCCGTTTGTGCCGCTTATCCAGATGTTAAAAGGCATTTTAGAAGCGAAAAAATCATATTCGCTTATTAAATTTCTGGCTTTTTTTATAAGCTCGTTGTTTGGTGCAATACCTGGAGAAGTTATCTCAAGTTCGCTAAAAGATGGATCAAAAGCACTTGCTGGTAGCAGCTTGTTGCCAAATTCATCCTCCATACAGCAGTTAAATTTATCGTCATAAATGTCCCAGTCACCGCTTTTTGCGATAGCTTTTATCGTTCCGCCGTAGCCAAATAAGCTCTTTTTCACTCTTATTCCTTAGTCGATAAATTTATCTTAGCTTGATTGCGATTAGCGCGATGATATTTGCTAAAAGCGCGATGATCCAAAACCTAACGATGATCTTGTTTTCTACCCAGCCTTTTATCTCAAAATGGTGATGGATCGGCGCCATGAGAAAAATTCGCTTTTTAAAAATTTTAAAACTTCCAACTTGCAAAATAACGCTTAGCGTTTCTATAAAAAATACAAAACATATAATGATGAGTAAAAATTCATTCTTGCTCATTACGCCCATCAGCCCTATAAATGCGCCTATACTTAGGCTTCCGCTATCTCCCATAAACACTTGTGCAGGGTAGCAGTTATACCATAAAAACGCAAGTAAAGAGCCGATCAAAGCGGTAGCGATGATGATAACTTCTCCTAAATTTGCGATCTTTGGTAAAAATAAATACGAACTAAAAAGCGCATGTCCGCTAAGGTATGCGAAGATGGCTAGGGTAAGAAGTGAAAATATACTAGGAACGGTTGCTAGCCCATCAAGACCGTCGGTTAAATTTACCGCATTTGAAGTGGCTACGATGACTAATGACCAGAAAAATATGGCAAAAAAGCTCAAATTTAACATAGGAAATTTATAAAACGGCACAAAAAGTTCAGCGCCGATATCGCTTGCAAAGTATAGTATCGAAGCGACTACTAGCGCAAGTGTGCTAAGGCAGAGCATTTTTACGCGAGGCTTCATGCCTGCATGGTTTTGAGCGCCTAAAATTTTACCCAAGTCATCATCAAAGCCTATCGCGCAAAAACCGATCAAAGTTATCAAGCTTACTATTACATAGATATTTTCTAATCTAGCACAAAGCAGGCTTGCTACAACTGCCGTAAATATAAAAACAAGTCCGCCCATTGTCGGTGTTTTGCCTTTTTTTTGATGGTTTTGCGGAGCAAGCTCATAGATCGGCTGGTTTGCATTTTTTGCTCTAGCCCAACGGATAAATTTAGGCATAAGCCAAATGGTTAGCGTAAATGAGATAAAAAACGACATCCCTGCGCGAACGGTAAGGTATTGGAAGAAATTTAAATTTATAAGCTCGTAGATATAATAGAACAAATTTTATGCCTTTAATTATAAAAAATGGTAATTTTAGTATAATGTCGTTAAAAAAATTATAAAATTTGGAGGCAGTGTGGCTCAAAAAACAGTACTTGTGATAACCGACGGCATAGGCTACAATCCAAGCGATAAATTTAATGCCTTTAGCAGTGCAAAAAAGCCGACTTTTGATTGGTTGTTTAAAAATAGCGCAAATACTTTAATAAAAACATCCGGGCATGCTGTTGGACTTCCGCAAGGGCAAATGGGAAACAGCGAAGTCGGACACATGACTATAGGAAGTGGAAGAATTTTATATCAAAATTTAGTCAAAATAGACCTTGCGATCAAAAACGGTGACTTTGCAAGAAATGAAAAGCTACAAAAATTATTTAAAAAATGCAAAAATATCCATGTAATCGGACTTTACAGCGACGGTGGAGTTCACTCTCATCTTGCTCATTTTGACTATTTTTGTGCTCTTGCTAAAGATAGCGGTTGTGAAGTTTTCGCGCATATCATTACCGACGGACGTGATGTTTTACCTATGAGCGGGAGTGAGTTTGTTAAAAATATCGAAGATAAATTTACCGTAGCGACTGTTTGTGGAAGATTTTACGCGATGGACAGAGATAAAAGATGGGATCGCGTTAAGCGAGCGTATGATGTGTATATGGGGGCTGGCGAGAAAATTTGCGAGGCAAAACCTAGCCGATATATCGCAAAATGTTATGAAGAAAATATCACGGACGAGTTTATCGAACCTGTTAAATTTAATGGCTTTAAGGGTATCGATAAAGATGATGGAGTAATATTTATAAATTTTAGAAATGATAGGGTTCGCGAGCTTGTAAGTGCTTTTGGCGAGGAGAATTTTGACGGCTTTGAGCGTGAAATTTTAGTTAAAAATTTAGTTACAATGACCCAGTATGATGCAAATTTTAACTTCCCGATCTTAATCCCTAAAGAAAATTTAAAAAATACATTAAGCGAAGTTATCGCCGATGCAGGACTAAGACAGCTTCATACAGCAGAAACTGAAAAATACGCACACGTAACGTTTTTCTTTAATGGAGGAGTTGAGGAACTTGTAAAAAACGAAACCAGGATTTTAGTTCCTAGTCCAAAGGTAAAAACATACGATGAAAAGCCTCAAATGAGCGCTAATGAGGTTTGTGAAGCCGTGTTAAAAGGGATGGATGACGAGCAGGATTTTATCGTTGTAAATTTTGCAAACGGCGATATGGTCGGACATACAGGCGATATCAATGCGGCGATAAAAGCTGTTGAGGCAGTTGATGAGTGTTTGGGTAGGATAATCTCAAAAGCTAAAGAAAAAGACTATGCTTATATCCAAATCAGCGATCACGGCAACTGCGAAGCTATGAGAGATGAAAACGGCGACATGTTGACAAATCACACGACATTTGATGTATTTTGCTTTGTGCTGGCGCATGGGGTTGATGAGCTAAAAGAGGGCATGGGATTAAGCAATATCGCTCCTAGTGTGCTAAAACTAATGGGGTTAAAAATACCGCAAGAGATGGATGAGGCTATATTTTAGCTGTAGCTTTGGTGTTTGTTTTGTCTAAGTTATTTTAAATTTATGAAAAGCTGATAAACTCGGAATTTGATATAAGAATAAATCATAAAAAAGGATAAAAATGAAATTTTCAGGTAAAAATGTATTAATAACCGGCGCAAGCCGCGGTATAGGTGCTCAAATAGCTAAAGTGCTAGCCGGCATGGGTCTAAAAGTTTGGATAAATTATCGTTCAAAACCGGAAATAGCAGACGCGCTTAAAGATGAGATAATAGCTAGCGGAGGCGATGCTGCAGTTATTAAATTTGACGTTACTGACGAAGATGAATTTATAAAAGGTATAAATTTGATAGTTGATAGTGACGGCGAGCTAAGCTATCTTGTAAATAATGCAGGCATTACAAACGACAAACTTGCATTAAGAATGAAAACAGAGGATTTTACAAGCGTAATAGACGCAAATTTAACCTCATCTTTTATAGGCTCAAGAGAGGCCTTAAAAGTGATGAGCAAAAAACGCTTCGGTGCAGTAGTAAATATCGCTTCAATAGTTGGTGAAATGGGTAATGCAGGGCAGGTAAACTACTCTGCTAGTAAGGGCGGAATGATAGCCATGACAAAGAGTTTCGCAAAAGAGGGTGCGAGCCGTAATGTTCGCTTTAATGCCATAACTCCTGGATTTATCGAGACTGAAATGACAGCTGTTTTAAGCGATGAAGTAAAAGAAAATTACATACAAAATATACCTTTGAAGAAATTAGGAAGTGCCGAAGATGTTGCAAACGGCGTGGCGTTTTTACTAAGTGACTACGCAAGTTACACAACCGGAGAAGTCTTAAAAATAAACGGCGGACTTTACATGTAGGCTAATTTAAGCTTAAATATATTAAAATATCGGACATTTTTTATAAGGAGAATTAAAATGGCAGTTTTTGATCAAGTAAAAGAAGTAGTTGTAGAGCAACTTAGCGTAGATCCTGAGGCAGTAAAATTAGAGTCTAAAATTATCGAAGATCTAGGCGCAGATTCACTTGATGTTGTTGAGTTAGTTATGGCTCTTGAAGAGAAATTTGAAGTAGAAATTCCTGATACTGAGGCTGAGAAGCTTATTAGTATTTCTGACGTTGTAAATTACATAGAAAAACTTGGAAAGTAATTAACCTCGCCAAAAAAGTTTTTGTATAAGGAGATGTATTGAAACGAGTCGTAGTAACAGGTATTGGCATGATCAACTCGCTTGGTCTTGATAAAGAAAGTTCTTTTAAAGCTATTTGCGAAGGCAAAACTGGCGTAAAACGCATTACGTCGTTTGATGTGAGTGATTTTCCGGTTCAGATCGCTGCTGAAATAACCGACTTTGATCCTCTTACTGTTCTTGACGGCAAAGAGGTAAAAAAAGCCGACCGTTTCATACAGCTTGGTATAAAAGCTTCAAATGAAGCCATGGCAGACGCAAATTTGGGCGATTTTGATGCGTCAAAATTTGGTGTTAGCTCAGCTGCCGGCATAGGCGGTTTGCCGAATATAGAAAAAAACTCAGTTACTCTTGCCGAAAAAGGCGTTAAGAGAATTTCACCATTTTTCATCCCATCAGCTCTTGTAAATATGCTTGGTGGCATGGTTTCTATTAACCACGGCTTACAGGGACCTAACCTGTCAAGCGTAACAGCTTGTGCTGCAGGAACACACGCTATATCTCAAGCCGCAAAGTGCATACTTGTAGGACAAACAAAGGGTATGCTTGTGGTCGGTGCTGAAGCGACTATTTGCGGTGTTGGAGTTGGTGGATTTGCAGCGATGAAAGCTCTATCTACAAGAAATGACGATCCAGCTAAAGCTTCACGTCCGTTTGACGCAGATCGCGACGGTTTTATTATGGGTGAGGGTGCCGGTGCACTTGTGCTTGAAGAGTATGAAAGTGCTAAGGCAAGAGGAGCTAGAATTTATGCTGAACTTGTAGGATTCGGCGAGAGCGGCGATGCTCATCATATCACATCACCTTCTCTTGAGGGTCCATTAAGTGCAATGAAACAAGCTCTTAGCATGGCTGGAGATGATATTAGGGTTGATTATATTAATGCACACGGAACATCAACTCCGGTAAATGATAAAAACGAAACAGCTGCGCTAAAACAAGCTTTTGGGGCAAATGTTCCGCCCGTTAGCTCAACAAAGGGTCAGATAGGACACTGTTTAGGTGCTGCAGGAGCCATTGAGGCTGTAATTTCAATAATGGCAATGCGTGATGGCATAATGCCTCCGACTATTAACTACACAACACCTGATGCGGATTGTGATCTTGATTATGTTCCAAATGTTGCCAGAAAAGCCGACATTAATGTTGCGATGAGCAACTCGTTTGGTTTTGGCGGGACAAACGGTGTTGTAATATTTAAAAAGTTGTAATTATGTCAAACTATTTGGATTTTGAAAAAAGCATTAAGCAAATTGACGATGATATAGCAAGCGCTAGAATAAAGGGCGATGAGCACGCAGTCGAAATTCTAAATAAAAATTTGGAAAAAGAAATTTCAAAAGTTTATAAAAATTTAAACGAATATCAACGTTTGCAACTAGCTAGACATCCTGACCGCCCTTATTCTATTGATTATATTAGATTTATGCTTGTTGATGCTTATGAAATTCATGGTGATAGAGCTTATCGCGATGATCCTGCAATAGTTTGTTATATTGGATATATAGGTGGCAAAAAAGTAGTAGTTATCGGCGAACAAAAAGGACGCGGAACTAAAAATAAGCTTAGACGCAATTTTGGTATGCCACATCCAGAGGGATACCGCAAGGCTCTAAGGGTAGCCAAAATGGCTGAAAAATTTAACCTTCCTATACTATTTCTCATAGACACACCGGGTGCATATCCTGGTGTAGGGGCTGAGGAGCGCGGTCAAAGTGAGGCTATCGCAAGAAATCTTTATGAGTTTGCAAATTTAAAAACCCCAACTATAGCAGTCGTTATAGGCGAGGGCGGAAGCGGCGGTGCTTTAGCTATCGGAGTAGCGGATAAACTTGCCATGATGAAAAACTCCGTCTTTTCTGTTATATCGCCGGAGGGTTGTGCTGCGATACTTTGGAATGATCCAAGTAAGCAAGAGCATGCCACAAAAGCGATGAGAATTACAGCCGACGATCTTAAAAATTTAAAACTCATAGATGACGTGATAGACGAGCCGATAAATGGTGCTCACAGAGATAAAGACACCGTTGCAAAAGCTCTTGCTGATTATTTTATTACACAAATTAGCGAGCTTGAAAAACTAAGCGTTGATGAGTTAATACAAAGACGAATGGATAAAATTTTATCCGTTGGAGCATATGAAGAGTAAATTTATACATCTGTATAAATTTCTCTTATATCTCATAAAATAACATCCTTTTTCTTTCTTATATATATCTTATACATAAATTGCTATAATTATCCAATTTCTTAAAAGAGGATAAATGTTTAACGGATTGATTCGGGAGATAGCCGAAGTTATTAGCTATCAAGATAATAAACTTACATTAAAGGCAAAACATGTCCCAAATTTGGGCGATAGTATAGCCGTTAATGGTGCTTGTCTTAGCGTTGTGGATATTTTTAGCGGCGGTTTTAGCGTAGAGCTTAGCGCTGAAACACGATCGCATATAGCTGTTGAAAATTTAAAAGGAGAGGTTCATATAGAGCCAGCCATGAGACTAAGTGACAGAGTGGATGGGCACTTGGTTCAAGGACATATCGACGCGATAGGCACGATAGATAAAATCACCAAACACGAAAATGGCGTTGATTTTTATATAAATTTACCAAATAGTATGATGCCTCTTATGGCAAACAAGGGTAGTATTTGTGTAGAAGGAGTAAGCCTGACGATAAACGAAACGCTAAAAAACGGCGTTCGTCTTACAGTGATCCCTATTACTTTTCAAGATAGTTTATTTGGTAAATTTAAAGTTGGCAGACGCGTAAATATCGAAAGCGATTTGCTGGCAAGATATATCGCTCATCAGTTAAATTTCAAATCCAAACCAAGCTGGGATGAGATAGATCACATTGCTAGCTTGTATTAGTTAAGACCGAGTAAGTAAATTTGAAAGGACGTCAATGAAATTTGAAATAGATGACGACCGTTTTTTGCTCGGTTTTACTTCCAAAAAATTCGGACTTAGCAAGGGTGCGTATACCGGGTTAAATTTAGCCTTACATGTTGGAGATGATAAAGAATGCGTGCTTAAAAATCGTGGAATTTTGGCCAATTTTCTTGGTGTCAAGCTGGGTGATTTGATCTTTATGGAGCAAATTCACTCAGACAAAGTTGAAATTTTAACCTCAAAAGATCAAAAGCTAACCCCCTGTGATGCAGTTATAACAACTCTAAAAAATACCGCACTTTGCGTAATGACGGCCGATTGTTCTCCTATTTTGATCATAGACCCTGTTTGTGAAGTGATTTGCGTTATACATGCAGGGCGCGCCGGGGTGATGAAAAAAATTTGCACCAAAGCTATAAATTTAATGAAAAATAATTTTGGTTGCGAAGCTATAAATTTGGAAGTTTTTGTCGGAGCAAATATAAAAGGCAGCTGCTACGAGGTAAAAGGCATTGATCTTGGTGAGTTTGGTCGTTATAAATTTAATGATAAATTTGATATGAACATGGCGCTGCATGACGAGATATCAAGCCTTGGCATAACTAAGATTAAATTTGAGCCAAGCTGCACACACTGTGACGAGAGGTATTTTTCATATCGCAGAGAGGGCGTAACGGGACGTTTTGCCGGATTTGTTATGATGAGGGGATAAAATGGGATATGAAAGTTTTGTTATAAAAGATCCAAGAGTTGCTAAGATAATCGAAAATGCAAAGAAATTTGATATAGAGGCACTTGAAAACGAAGCTATGCTCAAGACTTTGCTTGCTTCTCAAAAATTTACTCTTAGTCAAAACGAGCGCGATAGCATAGAAGAAATTTTCGTAAAATTAATGAAAATAGAAGAGGAAATTCAGTTAAGTAATTAGCAGAGATCACAAATAAAATACGGACACTTCGCATTAAATTCTATGTGCACCAAATTAGGTGATGAAACTTTATAGATAACTAAACTTTATAATTATTTTTTAAGACAAAGTTATAAAATAATAAGCGACAATGTAAAATACTGGATTTATGAGATCGTTGATAAAAAATTTATTGCATATTTTAAAGAGAATAAGCTTTTTATGTTAAATGAAATCAAAAATAACAGTGTCTATTATAAAAACTTTTTCAAATAAAGGCATAGTCTATTACGCAAAACCGTATTTTCAACAAAAAGATCCTGAACGCAATCATGTTTTAGCAATATTTTTGTATTTGATTATTGCTTACCAAAACTTTTATTAATATTTTAAAACATTGATAATCCAAACACTCTTTAGTGAACATGTTTCTAACGAAGAGATAATCAAAGATATGCTCGTAATTAGAAATAAGCTATTGGATTTTAAAATAAAATCATCAAATGCCATTAAAGTAAAAACAGAATATATGAATTTTATAAAGCCTTAAACAAGTCATTTGCAATGCCAAACAAGCAACTTGGCAATAAAATTTAGCTTAAATTTATAAATTTTTAAGTATAATCCAACCTTTAATTCACACACATCAATCCTAAAATTTGGTTGCGACATCTTTAAAATGTCGTTAAAGGGTGTGGAGGAAAAACCTAAATTTCGGGCAAAGCCCACAAGGAGAACCACAATGGTAACTATGAGAGATTTGTTAGAGTGCGGCGTTCACTTCGGACACCAAACACGCAGATGGAACCCAAAGATGAAAAAATTCATTTTTGGCGAGAGAAAAGGTATCTATATTATAGATCTACAAAAAACTATCCGCTACTTCCGCTATACTTACAACATCGTTCGTGACGCGGCAGCTGAAGGTAAAACTATCCTTTTTGTAGGTACTAAAAAACAAGCTGTAGAAGCTATAAAAGAGTATGCTGAAAAATGCGGTATGCCTTATGTAAATCATCGCTGGTTAGGTGGTATGATGACAAACTTCGGAACTATCCGCCAATCAATCCGCAAACTAGAAGTAATCGAAGCTATGGAAGAAGACGGCTCTATTAACCTTCTAACTAAAAAAGAAGCTCTAATGCTACGCCGCAAAAAAGAGAAACTAATCGCAACTCTAGGCGGTATTAGAAATATGAAAAATTTACCGGATATGATATTTGTTGTTGATACTGTTAAAGAGAAAATCGCGGTTCAAGAAGCAAACCGCTTAAAAATGCCTGTTATCGCTCCGATCGATACAAACTGCGATCCTGATGTTGTTGATTATCCAATCCCTGGCAACGACGATGCGATCCGCTCTGTTCAACTTTTCTGCCAAGAGATGGCTGAAGCTATAAATGAAGGCAAAGCACTGCTTGAGCAAGATGCTGACGAAAATGTAAAAGAAGAAGTTAGCCAAGACGAAAAAGACGCAGTTGTAGCTGAGGCTGTTAGTGAAGAAGATTTTGCGGAGGATGAAGAGTAATGGAAATCACTGCACAAATGGTTAAAGAGCTCCGTGAAAGCACTGGAGCTGGCATGATGGATTGCAAAAAAGCTCTTGGCGAAGCAAACGGCGATATGGAAAAAGCCGTTGATATTTTACGTGAAAAGGGCTTAGGTCAGGCTGCTAAAAAAGCCGACAGACTAGCAAGCGAGGGTCTTGTTAGTGTTGAAGTATGTGCTGAGTGTAAAGCTGCAACTATTAGCGAGATCAACTCTGAGACCGACTTTGTTGCTAGAAATCCACAATTTCAGGCTTTAACAAAAGACACTACTGCTCATATCCAAGCTAAATCTATACAAGACGTAGAGACTTTAAATTCAAGCGTAATCAACGGCGTAAAATTTGAAGAATATTTCAAAGGTCAGATCGCAACTATCGGTGAAAACCTAGTTGTTAGACGCTTTGAAACTATCACTGCTGATGCAAACGGCGTTGTAAACGGCTACGTTCACTCAAACGGACGTGTTGGTGTTTTAATCGGAGCAGCTTGCGAGAACGCTACTGTTGCAGCAAAAGCACAAGAATTTATAAGAAATTTATGTATGCACGCAGCTGCTATGAAGCCAAGCGTGATAAGCTACAAAGATCTCAATAAGGAATTTGTAGAAAAAGAATTTATAGCGCTTCGCGCAGAGCTTGAAAAAGAAAATGATGAGCTTAAACGTTTAGGCAAACCGCTTCACCATATCCCTGAGTATGCAAGCCGTTGCCAAATCGGTGAAGCAGAGCTTGAAAAAGCCAAAAAAGATATAGAAAACGAATTAAAAGCTGAAGGTAAGCCTGAAAAAATTTGGGACAAAATCATACCTGGCAAGATAGATAGATTCTATGCCGATAATACTGTTCTTGATCAACGTTTAACACTTCTTGGACAATTTTACGTAATGGATGATAAAAAAACCGTAGAGCAAGTTATAGCGGAAAAAAGTGCTGAACTCGGCGGTAAGATTGAGATCGTAAAATACGTTCGCTTTGAACTTGGCGAAGGTTTGGAGAAGAAAGTTGATGATTTTGCTGCAGAAGTTGCAGCTCAAATCGGCTAAAATGCAAATTTTAAGAGCGTCTAATCTAGGCTTTGCGTATGATTATACGCTCTTTGATAATATAAATTTAGAATTAAACTCTGGCGAAAGCACCACTATACTTGGAGTTAGCGGTTGTGGTAAATCAACCCTTCTTCACATTCTGTCCACACTTTTAAAGCCAAATTTTGGCGAAGTTGTATACGGCAGCAAGTCGCTTTACTCACTATCGCAAAATGAACTTATAAAAATTCGTAGATTTGACTTTGGTATCATTTTTCAAGCTCACTATCTTTTTAAGGGGTTTAGTGCTTTAGAAAATATCGAGCTAGCAAGCATTTTGTCAAACGAGCCTATCGACAAAAGCTATCTTGATGCACTTAAAATTTCACATGTTCTAAACCATAAAGTTGGCGAACTAAGCGGCGGACAACAACAACGTGTTAGTATTGCAAGGGTGCTAAGTAAAAAACCACGTATAATTTATGCAGACGAGCCAACAGGGAATTTAGATAAAGATACCGCAAATGATGTGATGAATGTTCTTTTTGAATACATAAAGTCAAATGATGCGAGCCTCGTACTGGTAACTCATGATAACGAGCTAGCCGCAAAATGCGACCACTCATATCATCTTGAGAACAAACAACTTTTAAAAATTTCTCTTTAAATTTAAAGCACAAACTGGTCATATTAAGTTAAATTTCAATCCGCTAAAGTTTAAAATTTATCCAAACAAAACGCAAAAAACGCTAAAATCACATAAAAATTTTAAAAAAGAGCAAAATGGAGTTAGTTCAATTTTTAGGCGCGGATCGCGTTATAACATTTATGTTGCTTTTCGCACGCCTTAGCGGACTTATCGTATTTTTTCCGTTTTACTCGCATAATCAAATTCCTCTAACTGCAAAAACCGTCTTTGCCATGCTTTTAACGATAGTACTCTTTCCTATGTCTCATGTTCATGATCATGCCATAAATTTTTTAGTTTTAGATATTTTAAGCGAACTCATGCTTGGGCTTTGTGCTGGAGCTTTGTTAAATATCGTTTTTGGCATGCTTCACATGGCTGGCGAGCAAATATCTATGGTTATGGGCTTTTCGATGGCGACTGTGCTTGACCCACAAACCGGTATAAATTCGGCAGTTATTGCTAATATACTAAATTTCATGGCACTTATGACGTTTTTGTTTTTTGACGGGCATCATTTGATTTTGCAGTTTTACGCCTCTTCTTTAGCGCAAATTCCGCTTGGCGACTTTTATCCAAGAGCCCAGATCGCGCACTATATGATTAAAATTTTTTCTGAATTGTTTATGTTTGGATTTATCTTGGCATTTCCTATTATCGCGCTTTCTTTACTGTCTGATGTGATATTTGGTATGCTCATGAAGACAATGCCACAGTTTAACCTTTTAGTCGTTGGCTATCCGATAAAAGTTACTATCGGTTTTGTTGTTTTGATTGCGATTTTGGCAGGTGTTATGAAGATGATTAGCGATATTGCTTTAAGAGTTATTAACGATCTGCCTACCCTGTTTTTTTAAAATTAAGAAAAGAGCAATGAAAAATATCATAAAATATTAGATTTAGGTTTAAAGGAGAGATGATGAGGGTTGCGCTTATAAATAAAAATCCGGCTGTTTCACGTTTGATAACACTAAGTTTAAATAAAATCGGAGTCGGTTATGACGAGATTGATGATATTTTAGAGCTTCAAGAGTCATTTGACTGTATCGTGATCGACAGTGATATTGAAATTTTAGATGTTGATTTAAGCCAGCACTCAAATAGCGTTATCGCGCTTGTTCCTCGCGGCAGTCAAAAACCGGAATTTGCCGATGCTTATCTTGAAAAACCGTTTTTACCTACTGAATTTATAAGCTTGTTTGAAGAGACTACGTCAAATGCCAAGCCGGTTACTCATGTAGAAGATAGTGCTAAATTTCATGATTTTGAAGATGATCTTAGTATGCCTGATGAGCTTGGAGGCTTTGATGATTTTGAGCTGCCTAGTATAGACGAGGAGCATAAAGATAAGCCTGATGATGATTTGGAAAATTTTGAAGATCTCGATTTGAATGATTTAAATTTAGATAGCATAAACGAAGATGAAGATCTGCCAAGCGAAGAAGACAACAACTTGCTAGAAGAACTTAGCAAGGATAATCTTGATAGTCTTGACGAGCTTGATGAATTTAGTGAATCAGAAGATATAAAAGACGTTAAAGAAAAGCAAGAAGAGCTTGATGATACTTTTTTAAATGAAGAGCTAAGTCAAATGCAAGAGGCAAAAGAGAATTTATTGGACGAAGATTTGAGCGAAGAAAAAGAAGAAGACGTAGAAGATGTAAATGAGATAGATGAGCTAAGTTCTTTGGTTGACGAGATAGATCATATGAGTGAAAGCGACAGTGAAGATGTCGGCAAAGATGAGGATAATGAGCCAAAAGATGACATTATTGATGATTTGCTTGATAGTTTGGACACGCAAGAACTAGACGAAGAATTTACAGATTCTAAAAAAGATGTAGAGTCAAAACAAGAGCCTGAAATTGATGAAAATTTAATACAAGAAGACGAGCTGCAAGAGGATGAGCTTTTAGCTGATGAGATTGGGGAAGAAGTGAGTGAAGTCACACAAGAAAACATAGAAGAGATACATGATATTAATGAGATAGACCAGGCATTAATGATGAAAGCATTTGGGCTTGACGGAGCTAAAAGTGAGCAAGATAGCCTTAGTGAACCTAAAGAGCAAACACAAGATATAAAAGCTGAACTTAGTCAAAAGATAACCGAACAGATAAAAAAATCGTTAAATGACAGTGCTTTAAAAGAAGCCTTAAAAGATATGAATATAAAGATAAATATAAGCTTTGAGGAGAAGTAGTGAAGGGTCAAATTTTACTCATCAGCGGTCCTAGCGGCTGTGGTAAAAGCACTCTTTTAAGCAGGCTCTTTAAGGAGGAAAAAGGGCTTTATTTTTCTATCTCAAGCACAACAAGAGCCATAAGAGACGGCGAAATAGACGGTGTTCATTATCATTTTATAAGCAAAGAAGAATTTGAAGACGGTATAAAAAAAGATGAATTTTTAGAATGGGCGCAGGTTCATAAAAACTACTACGGCACAAGTTTAAAGCCGGTAAAAGAGCAGCTTGAGCGTGGGAACATCGTTGTTTTTGATATAGACGTGCAAGGATTTGCCATAGCAAGAGAGAAATTTAAGTCCGAGATAACATCTGTTTTTGTTACTACCACAAATAAAAAAGAGCTAAAAAAACGTCTTGAAAAGCGCAATACCGACAGTCCCGAAACTATAGAAAACCGTTTAATGAACGCAGTCGGCGAGATGGAACACATTTTGGAGTATGATTATTTTTTAATAAATGATAATATAGAAAAAAGTTATCGCGGGTTAAAGTCTATCGTTCGGGCTATGCGTTTAAAAAGTACAAATATCAATCTTCGTGAAACGATCGATAATTGGATTGATTGTTAAAATTTAAAATTTATGCTAAAATCACGCTTTTAATTTAAGGAGAAAAGATGGGTATCAGTGTTCAACAGTTGTTAATAATACTTGCTATTATCGTTTTATTGTTCGGTGCTAAAAAAATTCCTGAGCTTGCAAAAGGTCTTGGTAAGGGTATCAAAAGCTTTAAGGCTGAAATGGAAGATGATAAGCCTGTAGAAAAAGTTGAGAAAAAAGAAGAAGATGTCGTTGACGCAAAGGTTAGCGAGAGTAAAACAGAGAGCAAAAACGCATAGGCTTTAGAAGTTGAAAGAGATAGTAAAATCTGAAATTTTAAAGATTATCGGACGCGATTTTGTTCTTGAAAAACCAAAAGATAAAAATTTAGCCCACTATGCTACACCGTTGGCCTTTTCTTTGGCAAAAGAGCTTAAGCGTTCGCCTATGGCTATAGCACAAGAATTTGCCGATAAATTTAAAGACAATGATCTTTTTGAGGTTAGTGCGGTTAATGGGTATTTAAATTTTAAATTAAAGGGCGAATTTTTGGACTCTTGCGCAAGCAAGGCTTTGCAAGATGGAGAAAATTTTGCCTCCTCAAAACCTAAAGATAAAAGCTTATTGATCGAATACATCAGCGCAAATCCCACTGGTCCGCTTCACATAGGTCATGTTAGAGGAGCGGTTTATGGCGATACTTTGGCTCGTATCGGAAGATATATAGGCTACGATATACAAACCGAGTACTACATAAATGACGCGGGCAATCAAATAGACCTACTTGGTACCTCTATTTCACTTTGGGCTCGTGAAAATCTACTTGGTCAGAGTGTAGAATACCCTGAAAAATACTACCGTGGCGATTATATAGAAGATATCGCAAAAGCTGCACTTGAAAAATTCGGCAAAGAAATTTTTACAGACGAGAGTAAAAATTTAGATCTAGCGGAATTTGGCAAAGATATAGTGCTAGATATCATCAAAAAAGATCTATCGGATGCAAATATTTTTATTAAAAATTGGGCTAGCGAAAGGTCGTATTACGATAAGCTAGAGGCAACTATCGCAAAATTAGAACGCTCAAATCAAATGTATAAAAAGGACGGAGCAACTTATATTGCTTCTACAAAACTTGGCGATGATAATGATCGTGTCGTTGTTAGAGATGACGGCAGGCCTACGTATCTAGCAGGTGATATAGTTTATCATAATGATAAATTTGAACGTGGATATGATGAGTTTTTAAATATTTGGGGAGCTGATCATCACGGGTATATAGCTCGCCTAAAAGCTGCTATAAATTTCTTAGGTTATGATGAAAATCGCCTTGAAATTTTACTTATGCAAATGGTTAGTTTGCTAAAAGACGGCAAGCCGTATAAGATGAGCAAACGTGCTGGTAACGCCATACTTATGAGCGACATTACCGCTGAGATTGGAGCTGATGCTTTAAGGTTTATTTTTATAAGTAAAGCAAACACGAGTAGTCTTGAATTTGACGTAGATGAGCTTAAAAAAGAAGATAGTTCAAACCCTATTTTTTACATAAACTACGCTCACGCAAGGATAAATCAAGTATTTGGTAAGGCACAAAAAAGTGTTACCGATGTTATAGATGCATCGCTTGATCTGCTTGATGATAGCGGTAAAAATTTGCTTTTTGAAGCGCTTACTTTAAATGAAATTTTAGAAGATGCTTACTCGCAAAGAGCTTTGCAAAAGTTGCCTGATTATCTAAAATCGCTTTGTGCGAATTTCCACAAATTTTATAATGAAAACCGCGTTATAGGAAGTCAAAACGAAGATGTTTTGCTTAAGCTTTTTGCGGTTGTTGCGCTTAGCATAAGAACAGCTCTAACTCTTATGGGTATAACTGCAAAAGAGCGCATGTAGCGAGAAATGAAACAGACACTAAAGCATATTTTTGAGTTTAAATTTGCTTGGCTGTGTCTGTTTTTTCTGGCTATTTTAGCTATTTTTATATCACATTTTCCACCTTTTAGCACATTTCATCTTAGTCCACTTATGGTCGCTGTGTTATTTGGTTGTATGGTGGTAAATTTTTCCCCTAAAAGTTCTAATACACTTAAAAAAACAGGAATTTTGAGTATAGCCACAAAGCAAATTTTGCGCTTTGGTATCATACTTTTTGGCTTTCGTATAAGTTTTGATAGTATTAGTGAGCTTGGAATTTATGGTATTTTATTTGTTGCTTTGGTTGTATTTTCGACATTTGCACTTGCGATCTTTATAGGCAAGTGGCTTGGTCTTAGCAAGAGTTTGAGTGCGCTTATCGGCTCTGGTAGCGCTATATGCGGTGCGGCTGCCGTTATGGCGAGTGCAAGCACGATAAAGGCAAGCGAGCAAGATACGGCAAGTGCTATATGCACTGTTGTGCTGTTTGGAACGATAGGCATGTTTGTTTATCCGTTTATTTTTAAAGTTGGATTGCTTGGTTTTGATGCAGATATGATGGGAAGATTTACCGGTGCTTCACTTCATGAGGTTGCTCATGTTATCGCTGCTGGAGCAAATATTTCAGAGAGTGCAAAAGCTAGTGCTGTTATCGTAAAAATGCTTAGAGTGCTTACTTTGGTGCCATTTTTGATCGTTTTGTCTATATTTTTTCGTTCAAACAAAAGCGGTAAAATGAGTGTGTTTCCGTATTTTGCGCTATACTTTTTTGCAGCGGTTTGTATAAATTCTCTCTTTGCTGTCCCTGAAATTTTACTTACCGCTATAAATCATCTTGCTACTTTTTTACTTTGTGCAGCCATGTGTGCACTTGGTTTTGGGCTAAATAAAAATACATTTGCAAACATGGGCTTTAAGCCATTCTTGCTTGCAGCTTTGCTGTTTGCCTGGCTGTTTGTATTTTGCTTTTCGTATATTAAATTTATTTTTTAGGAGATACTTTGAGTTTGATTAAAGCTATTGAAAATTTTAAAAATGAACCAACAAAGGATAATGAAATTTGTCTAATAAACGAGCTAAAAAAGGCTGAATTTCTAGCCCCGGTTATACTTGCTGCACCGCTTGCAAAGCCTGACGGAAGTGCGGTTTATGAAGAAGAGGGGTCAAACATCAAATTTGCCCTACTTAGTGATGACGAAAACGACAAGAGCTATTTTCCTGCATTTACAAGCAGACAAGAGCTGATGAAATGGAGAAATGATAGCGAGCAAGAAGTTATAAATTTGCGATTAAAGGATTACGGGGCTATTTTGCTTGATGATAAAAATAATTATGAGGGTATCGTAATAGACGCATTTTCGCATTCGCTTATACTTGATTTAAATTTCTTTAGAGCTATTTTTAAAGACTAAATTTGTCAGGTTTATCTAAAAAAGCGTCGTTTTTTGATACAATCGCCAAAAATAAAGGATAAATATGAAATGGCAAGATAGCAGACAAAGCTCAAATGTCGAAGATAGACGTTCAAATTCACAAGTAAGTAGCGCTGGTTCGTTTGGTGCGCTTGTATCTATTATCAGATTTTTGATGGGTTCAAAGATCGGACGCATAGTGCTAGTTATCGGTGTTGTGGCCTATTTTATGGGTTACGACCCTCTTGCTCTTATCGACCAAGGAGCCGCCACAACTCAAAGTAAAGCCATAGATGATCCAAAGGAGAAAGAAAATTTTGCCTTTGTTTCTGCTGTTTTGGCAGAAACAGAAGATGTATGGGCGAATATTTTCAAAGAGTATAAAGCTTCATATGTGGAGCCAAATTTAGTGCTTTTTAAAGGGCAAGTTTCTAGTGGATGTGGCTTTGCTAGCTCACAAGTAGGGCCTTTTTACTGTCCGGCGGATCAAAAAGTATATCTTGACCTAAGCTTTTTTGATGAACTTGAAAAGACGCATAAGGCGGGAGGTGATTTTGCTAGAGCTTATGTTATAGCTCACGAAATCGGACATCATGTGCAAAATTTAGTAGGAACGCTAAATAAAATTCAGTCACAAAAATCAGGCGTTTCACAAGTAGAGCAAAATGCACTTCAGGTTAAAGTCGAACTTCAAGCTGACTGTTATGCGGGAATTTGGGCGCACTATATGAATAAATATCAAATTCTAGATGACGGCGACATTGAAGAGGCATTAAATGCAGCTAGTGCAATTGGTGATGACACTTTGCAAAAAAAGCACCAAGGACATGTCGTGCCCGACTCTTTCACGCACGGTAGCTCAAAACAGCGCATGGAATGGTTTAAAAAGGGTTTTGAGGGTGGTAAACTAGCTTCTTGTAGTTTTTAAAAATCATCGCGTTTATAAATTTAAATACTATAAACGCGACAAAAGTTAAATTCTTAGTTGTGTTGCTCTTTTAGCTTGCTTAAAAATTCTTCGATATTGTATCTTGCACGGTATTGTTGGCTCATAAGGTGTAAAAGTATGTCGCCAAGATCGCAGACAACCCACTCGCCAGAGCTTTCTATACCTAAAAACTGCTCGCCAAGTGGCTTAAGCTTCTCTTTTAGATCATCTGTTAGCGATAATGCGTGGCGCTCGCCCATTGTTGTCGCGATAACGACTTGTTTTACGAAATAATCCTTATCACTCATATCAAACACTTGTATCTCTTCGGCTTTTTTCTCGTCTAAAATTTTCACGATATTTTCTATGCGTTGTTGCATGCTAAGTTCCATATTTTTTCCTTGATAAAATTTTATGATTTCTTCTTTTAAGACTTCGGGCAAATTTTCTAAACATTCCGAATGTCTAATTTGCGATGAGCTAATGTCTACATGCGTGCCCATTTTTTGCAAATTCTCCGGTATATTTATGTGATCGCGCTCTGCTATTACAAATTTCACAAGTGTTTTTAGCCTTGTAAAATCATGCCATTTATCAAGCGTTGCAAGATGATCCGCTCCGATTATCAGATATAAATTTGAAATTTCGTATTTTTCATAAAGATGATCTATCGTTTCAATGGTAGGTACCGGACGAGCCTTATTGACTTCAAAATCTGAAATTTCAACCTTATCAAGATCTCCCCAAAGTCTTGTTATCCACTTTAAACGAAGTTCGGGAGGCGCGGAGTAGTCGCTCTTAAACGGACTTATAAAGGTCGGCATAATGACTAGCTTGTCTATATTTAGCTCATTTAAAGCCATTTTTACGACACTATCATGCCCTAAATGCGGAGGATCGAAGCTCCCGCCAAAAAATGCTATATTCAACTCTTGCCTTAAAATCAAATTCGTAGATTGTAGCATATTAAGCTAAAAACAAGCTATAAAATATCACAAATCCCAGTTTCTAATCTAAATTTAAAAACTAAAATCGTGATTATATTTAAAATTTAATTATTTTTCTTGATTTAGCTTTTTTTGTAGCTTTTTTTTGTAAAATTACAGTTACTACTTCAATTAAAGGAGCTGAAATGTCGGTTAAGATAGCTATAAACGGTTTTGGAAGGATAGGCAGATGTGCTGCACGTATCATTTTAGAACGCGATGATTGCGAACTTGTCGCAATAAACGACACCGCAAAAAGAGAAATGACTAGATATTTGTTGAAATTTGATACTGTGCATGGGGAATTTAAGCACGATGTTAAGGTTGTTAGTGATGATTGCATAGAGGTTGACGGAAAGAAGATAAAAGTTTATTCTACAAGAGATGCAAATGAGCTTGACTTTGCCGGATGTGGCGCAGACGTCGTTCTTGAATGTACCGGAGCAAATTTGACTTCAGAAAAATGCGAACCGTTTATTAAAAACGGTATTAAAAAAGTCGTTATGAGCGCACCGGCAAAAGACGACACACCAACTTACGTTATCGGCGTAAACACCGATGATTATAAAAATGAAGCGATCATATCAAATGCAAGTTGCACTACAAACTGCCTAGCGCCTGTAGTAAAGATTCTTGATAGTGCGTTTGGTATACAAAAGGGTTTGATGACTACGATCCATGCTTACACTCACGGACAAAGCATACTTGATGTTAAGGGTAAGGATTTCCGCCGCTCTCGTGCTGCTGCTGCAAATATGATACCAACTACAACCGGCGCGGCAAAAGCTATAGGCAAAGTCATGCCTCACCTGCTTGGCAAGATGCACGGACAAAGTATACGCGTGCCTATGCCAAATGTTTCTCTTGTTGATTTAACGGTTGTTTTAGGTAAACAAACGACAGTTGAAGAGGTAAATGAGGCATTTAAAAAAGCAAGTCTTAATGAATTTAAAAATTTAATCAAAATCGACGATGAATACCGCGTTTCAAGCGATTTTATGAGTGATCCTGCAAGTTCTATATTTGTCCCTGATACAACACAAGTTATCTGTGGCGACATGGTAAAAGTTTTGGCTTGGTATGATAATGAATGGGGCTACTCTGCACGCCTTGTAGACATGGGTGTGTTTGTGGGCAAAAGGGGCTAAAATGCACGGAATCATCTCGGTAAAAGATATAAATTTAGCAAATAAAAGCGTCTTTATAAGGTGTGATTTTAACGTTCCTATGGATGAATTTGGCAATATAACCGATGATAGGAGAATTTTTACTGCACTTCCTACCATAAAATACTGCCTTGATCAAGGTTGTAAAATAGTCCTTGCATCGCATTTAGGACGCCCTAAAAATGGCTACGAAGAAGCATTTTCGCTAAAGCCGGTAGCAAAGAGACTTTCGTTCTTACTGCACCAAGAGGTAAAAATGGCAACCGACGTTATTGGGCCTGATGCAAAAGAGAAGGCTAAAAATTTAAAACAAGGCGAGATTTTGCTTCTTGAAAATTTACGCTTTGAAAAGGGTGAAACTAAAAACGATGAAAATTTAGCTCGCGAGCTAAGTGGATTTGGCGAAGTGTATGTAAACGACGCTTTTGGCGTATGCCATAGAGCTCATGCTTCTGTTGAAGCCGTGGTTAAATTTTATGATGAAAATACAAAAGCTGCTGGATTTTTACTACAAAAAGAGATCGAATTTGCCGAAAAACTTATCAAAAAACCGGCTCGTCCTTTTGTTGCAGTTGTGGGCGGAAGTAAGGTTAGCGGCAAACTTCAAGCGCTTAAAAACCTACTGCCTCGCGTTGATAAACTCATCATCGGTGGCGGAATGGCGTTTACATTTTTAAAGGCCATGGGTGAAAATATCGGTAACTCGCTTTTGGAAGAAGAGCTTGTTGAAGAGGCATTAATGGTGCTTAAAAAAGGCAAAGAACTGGGTGTTAAAATTTATCTTCCTGTTGATGTTGTCGCGGCTCAAAGTTTTTCAAACGATAGTGCCGTTAAATTTGTAACTGCACAAGAGATTCCTGCAGGATGGATGGGGCTTGATATCGGTCCTGCTAGTATTAGACTTTTCCAAGAGGCGATAATAGATGCTCAAACTATCTGGTGGAACGGGCCGATGGGTGTTTTCGAGATGGATAAATTCTCTAAAGGCAGCATAAAAATGAGCCACAGCATCGCTGAAACACATGCAACTACGGTTGTTGGCGGAGGCGATACGGCCGATGTTGTCGCTCGTGCAGGAGATGCCGATGAGATGACTTTTATCTCAACTGGAGGCGGAGCAAGCTTAGAGCTTATAGAGGGCAAAGAGCTTCCAGGTGTCAAGCCTCTTAGACGAAGCGGTGTAGAGCAATGATATTTGCAGCAAATTTAAAGTGTAACCACACAAGGGATAGCTTTAATGAGTATGCTAAAATTTTAAATGAAAATTTAAAAGACGAAAATGTCCTCGTCTTTGCCCCTGCTACTACCTTTTTAAATGAGGAGTTTAAATTTACCCTTGGGGCGCAAAATTTCTATCCATGCGAAAGCGGCTCATATACGGGCGAGATAGGCAAGGCTATGCTTGATGAATTTAATATCAAAACCGTGCTTATCGGACATTCGGAAAGACGTGAAATTTTAGGCGAGAGCGAGGAGTTTTTGAGAGCTAAATTTGATTTTGCTGTCAAAAATGGATGGAGAGTGGTTTATTGTATCGGCGAGAGCTTAGAGTTATTTGAGAGTGGAAAAACACGCGAATGGCTAGACTTACAACTTGCAAATATCGATCTGGGATATAAAAATTTAGTTATCGCCTATGAGCCGATCTGGGCGATAGGAACTGATAAGAGTGCAAGCGCAGAGCAGGTGGGTGAAATTTTAGAATTTATAGCTTCAAAGACTAGTGCACCGCTACTTTACGGCGGAAGCGTAAATGCTAAAAATATCGCTGAAATTTGCAAGGTTAAACACTGTGGCGGAGTGCTAGTAGGAACAGCAAGTTGGGATGCTAGCAACTTCTTAAATTTAATAGCGTCGTGCTGAATTCTTTTGTGTGATTTTTGCGAAGCTAGAAAATTTCATCCCTCAACAAGCTATATGCCTAGTCTTAGGATGGAGTTTTGTCGCAATCACAAAAAATCACCACAAAATATTTTCAGTGATAATAAAAAACAAATAAACAAAACTGCAAAGTATCGTGAGATTAAACAAAGCTGTTTGTAAATTTACAAATCAACAAAACATAAACTCACGGTATAAGCAGAATGACTAAGAGGATATAAAATGATAATGCAAGGTAAAAAGGGTCTAATCGTCGGTGTAGCTAATGCCAAATCAATTGCTTACGGTATCGCCGAGGCATGCCATAAACAAGGCGCAACCATGGCGTTTACATATTTAAATGATGCGCTTAAAAAACGTGTAGAACCCATAGCTGGGGAGTTTGGTAGTAAATTTGTTTATGAGCTAGATGTGAATAATCCAGCGCACTTAGAAGGTATAGCAGATAAGATAAAGGCGGATTTGGGCGAGATAGATTTCGTCGTTCATGCCGTAGCGTATGCACCAAAAGAGGCTTTAGAGGGCGAGTTTATTGACACCACAAAAGAGGCGTTTGATATCGCTATGGGAACGTCTGTGTATTCGCTACTAAGCCTTACAAAAGCCGTGATACCCGTGCTTAAAGAGGGCGGATCGATCCTTACGCTAACATATCTTGGCGGACCAAGATTTGTCCCGCATTATAATGTAATGGGTGTAGCCAAAGCTGCGCTTGAGAGCTCAGTGCGCTACCTTGCACATGATCTTGGTGCAAAAAATATCCGTGTAAATGCTATTTCGGCAGGTCCAATTAAAACACTTGCTGCAAGCGGTATAGGCGACTTTAGGATGATTTTACGCTACAATGAAGTAAACGCTCCTCTAAAGCGCAACGTAACAACCGAAGATGTCGGCAAGAGTGCGATGTATTTACTAAGTGATTTGGCTAGCGGTGTAACGGGTGAAATTCACTATGTAGACTGTGGATATAGCACGATGGGGATGGGTGATGTTACAAAAGATAACGAAGGAAATACCATCTTAACGTGGGACGCGAAGTAGATAACAAGTCTATAAAATTTTTTGTATTTCATTCACTCAAAGCGGACGTGACTTCCGTCATCGCTCCGCAATGCACGAAAAACCTTTCTTGCTGCCGCTTGAAGGGTTTTTTGGTATGTGGCTTTTCGTTCATAAAATACAAAACTTAATGCTATTGTTAAACAACCCTATTTTAGGGTAATATAAAATCTCTACACAAAACTACAAAATAAAGGATAACCATGTCAAAACTTTTCACACCTTTTAAAATCGGAAATTCTGTGATCAAAAATCGTATCGTAATGCCGCCGATGTGTATGTATAAGGTAAAGGACGATAATGGCTTTCCAAGATGCTTTCATAGGCTTCATTATGCTGCTCGCTCACTTGGTGGAGCAGGGTTAATCATCGTAGAAGCTACAGCGATTGAGCCAAGAGGCAGGATCACTCATAATGATCTTGGAATTTGGAATGACGAGCAAAAAGAAGCACACGCAAGACTGGTTAAGGAGTGCGTTAAATACGGAGCAAAAATGGCCATCCAGTTAGCGCATGCAGGACGAAAAAGTGAGTGTGACGACACGCCCTTGGCGCCAAGTGCACTCAAATTTAGCGATGAGTATCAAATTCCAAAAGTAATGAGTTTGGATGATATCGCGCAAGTGAAGTCAAATTTCATCAATGCGGCAATTCGTGCACAAAGTGCAGGCTATGAGATCATCGAAATTCACGCGGCGCACGGATATTTGATAAATCAATTTTTAAGCAAGAGTGTAAATAAGAGAGAGGACAACTATGGTGGAAGCTTTGAAAATCGCACAAGACTTTTAAAAGAAATTTTAACCGAAATGAAGGCAGCAGTAAGTATCCCTATCGGTGTGCGACTAAGCGCGGATAGTTGGAAAAGCGATGACTATGATATAGATGAGAGCGTGCGTCTTGCAAAAGAGCTTGAGAACTTAGGGGCGGCATTTATCCATGTATCATCCGGCGGAGTGCATTCAAATGTCGATAGAGCGCCGAAATTTGTGCCGCTTTATCAAGCCGGATATGCAAAGGCTATCAAAGAAGTTGTAAAAATTCCTGTTATAGTGGTCGGACTTATAACTACAGCAAGCGAGGGCGAAGCTTTGTTGCTTGGAGATGTCTGTGACGGTGTGGCGTATGGCAGAGAGCTACTTAGAAATCCAAATTTTGCTCAAACGGCTATGAGAGATCTTGGTGAAAAAGAGCTTATAGAAAAGCCGTATAGAAGAGCTTTTTAAGTATAATAACTAAAATTTTTAACTAGGCAATAAAATGAACAACGAACAAAAAACACTTACTATTATCGATACATTTGGATTTTTCTTTAGGCTTTATTATGCCATGCCGAATTTAAAAAATAGCGACGGAAAGCCAAGCGGAATGGTTAGCGGTTTTGCAAATTTCATTATGAATTTGGCTGAATTTAAAAGTGATTATATAATTTTTGCGCTTGATAGCAAGGGTAAAACTTTACGCCATGAAATGAGTGAGGCATATAAAGCTAATCGCTCAGAGCCACCATTGGCTCTTAAAGAGCAACTCCCGGTTTGCATCGATCTGATCGAAAAAATGGGGCTTTGTTCTATCTCGCGCGATAAATACGAAGCTGATGATATCATCGCAAGTGCGGTAAAAAGTTGCAAGGAACAGGGCATTTTTGTGCGGATCGTTACCCACGATAAAGACCTTTATCAGCTTATCGAAGATGGTAAGGTAAGCATTTATAGCCCGCAAAGTAAGATCGAGCATGATAGTGCGAGTTGTGTTGAAAAATACGGTGTAAAACCTGAGCAAATTCGTGACTTTTTAGCACTTGTCGGTGATAGCTCGGATAACATCCCGGGCGTAAAAGGCATAGGTGCAAAGGGGGCTAAAAAGCTACTTGACGAATTTGGAAATTTAGACGGTGTGTATGAGAATTTAAGCCTAGTTTCAAACGAGCGTATAAGAAACATGCTGTTTGAAGGTAGAGATAGTGCCTTTTTTAGCAAAAAACTTGCTACTCTTTTTGATGATGTTGAAATTTCACTAGAAGATATAAAAAAGGCGAAATTTCCCGAGAAAAATCCCCTACTAAACGTCGCGGACGAGCTAAGGGAGTATAATTTAAATCGCATACTAAAATCTATACAAAACGAGAGTGAAAATACAACAAAAGAGCTTGGTTTTGAAGCGGTTTTGCTAACAAATGAGAGCGAGATAGAAGAGCTACTTTCAAACATAACCCCGGATACGCTTGTTAGCTTTGATACGGAAACGACTAGTGTCGACGCTAGTAACGCGAGTATTGTCGGCTTTAGCTTTTGTTTTAACGATACAAAGGCGTATTATGTTCCTGTGGCTCACAGCTATCTTGGCGTGCCAAAGCAAGTTAGCCATGAGCTTGCCAAGTGGGCGATAGGGCAAATTTATAAAGGTTGTGTCATAGGTCAAAATTTAAAATACGACTTTAAGATCGTGTGGAATAATTTTGGCATAAAACCTCCTAAAAATTTTAAAGATACAATGATACTGGCCTGGCTTAGTGAGCCAAGTCTTGCAGTAGGCATGGATGCGCTTGCCAAGAGGCTTTATGAGTATGAAACGATAAAATTTGAAAGTGTGGTAAAAAAGGGCGAGACATTTGCAAATGTTGTCCTAGAAAATGCCGTAAAATACGCAGCTGAAGATGCTTGGATAACTCTTAAATTTTATCATACGTTTTTAAATTTGCTTGATCCTGAACTTATAAAACTAGCTAATGACTTAGAATTTGAGTTTATTTTAACGCTATTTAATATGGAAAACGAAGGTATTGGGCTTGATGTGATGAAGATGAGGTCACTGATAGAAAGTAACGATAAAAATTTAAAGCGACTTACAAGTGAAATTTACGAGCTTAGCGGCGAAACGTTTAATATAAATTCCGTAAAACAGCTTGGTGAAGTGCTTTTTGAACACCTAAAACTTCCTGTAAAGAAAAAGACAAAAACAGGCTATAGCACCGATGAAGCAGTCCTTAGCGAGATCATCGACACTCATGCCGTGGTGGCTAAAATTTTAGACTATAGAGAGCTTTATAAGCTTCAAAGTACGTATTGTGAGCCGCTTTTAAATTTGGCTTTAAAAGATGAAGATAGAAGAATTTATACCAGCTTTTTACAAACCGGAACAAGCACAGGGCGACTCTCTAGTAAAAACCCGAATTTGCAAAATATCCCTGCACGCGGACGTATGGCAAAAGAGGTTAGGTCTGCTTTCATAGCTAAAAGAGGTTTTAGCTTGGTTGGACTTGACTACTCGCAAATCGAGCTTAGACTTCTTGCGCATTTTAGTAAGGATGAGGCCTTGCTTAGGGCATTTGCAAACGATGAGGATATCCATGCAAGAACGGCGATTAGTATCTTTGGAGAGAGCAATGATCATAACCGCGCAGTGGCTAAAAGTATAAATTTCGGACTGATTTACGGTATGGGCTCAAGCAAGCTAGCTGCGCAAGTAGGCATATCAAGAGCCGAGGCTAAAGAGTATATCGAACGCTATTTTAGGGTATTTCCTAGTATAAAGGGCTTTTTGGAAGGTATCAAAACAGATGCTAAAAACAACGGTTTTGTAAAGACTTTGTTTAATAGAAAGCGGTATTTTGACTTTACAAACGCTACTCCTATGCAGATCGCAATGTATGAAAGAGAAGCTGTAAATACGAAATTTCAAGGCTCTGCGGCAGACATTATAAAGCTTGCCATGGTTGAAATTTCTCGTATAACAGACGATAGAGCCAAGATGTTGCTTCAAATTCATGATGAGCTTATCTTTGAAGTAGCCGATGAGTATGTTGATGAGTTTGGCGCAAAAGCTCAAAAGATAATGCAAGAAATTTATACTCTTAACGTGCCTTTGAAAACTTCGTTAAATAGCGCTAAAAACTGGGGTGAGTTAAAGTAAAAGCAAATAAGGCGGGAGTGCCCCCGCCTTTGGTTATTTTATAAATCCAACTTCTTTGATAATCTTTTCTACTGCGGCGTCTTTTTTCTCGTTAAATTTGATCTTGTTTTGCTCAAAAAGGTTGTTGCCGTGGGCGTCTATGGAGACGATTAATGGTCCAAATTCTTTCACGCGGCAGTTCCATAATGTCTCAGGCATGCCAAGATCTTTCCAGTTTGCACTCTCTATCTCTTCAACCTGAGTGGCTGCGATAACGGCACATCCTGCCGGAAACACGCAGTGTATCGCGCCAAATTTAGCGCAACCATCCATAGTGCCATCTCCCATGCCGCCTTTGCCTACTATCACTCTAACCCCGGTTTTTTCGATAAATTCTTTTTCAAATTTTTCCATTCTCATACTGGTTGTAGGCCCAACCGAGACTATCTCATACTGCTCGTCTCCTTCAAGCTTTCTTATGATAGGACCCGCGTGAAATATCGCTCCGCCGTTTATATCAAGTGGCAGGTCGCGTCCTTCTTCGACCACTCTTCTATGAGCTACGTCACGGCATGTCACGATGTTGCCGCTAAGATATATTATGTCGCCGATTTTTATATCCTCTAAGTCTTTTGCACTAACCGGTGTGGTTAAAATTTTCTTACTCATATCTAAAATCCTTATGCGATGTTACTTTGTAGTTTAGGTTTTTATCCCAGATGATGTGCCCTTTTCTGTGCGACCAACAGCCGACATTTACGGCTACACCGATGACAGAAGGGTGTCTAGCGTTATTTTCTATATGCACGCCCATGACAGAGTTTTGACCACTCATGCCCTGAGGTCCAAGTCCGATAGAGTTTATACCATCTTCTAGCAAGCGCTCCATTTTGGCGGCTCTTTCGTTTGGATTATGAGTGCCAAGAGGTCTCATAAGCGCCTTTTTAGATAAAAGCGAAGCGACATCTATCGAAGTTCCGATACCGACTCCAACAAGTAGCGGAGGACAGGCGTTTAAGCCATAGCTTGTCATTATATCCATAACAAACTGCGTAACACCCTCGTATCCCATGCCTGGCATTAGCACAGTCGCTTTTCCTGGCAAGCTACATCCGCCACCAGCCATGTAGGTGTAAATTTCACACTCATCGCTATCAGGAACTATTTCCCAAAATACCGAAGGAGTGCCTTTACCGATGTTTTTGCCTGTATTATACTCATCAAATGTTTCAACACTGTTGTGTCTTAGCGGAGCTTCTTTGGTTGCTTTAAACGTAGCCTCTCTTAAAAGCTCTTCAAGTTCGCCGATAAGCGGGAAATTTGCTCCACATTTTATAAAATACTGCATAACGCCGGTATCTTGACAGGATGGGCGGTCTAGCTTTTTTGCTAACTCTTGGTTTTTAAACATCGTTTCATATATCGTCTTTGCCAAAGGTGCACTCTCTTGCTTGCTTAGCTCCTCTAGCTTTGCCGTTACGTCATCTGGCAAGACTTTGCCGCTATATCCGACAAATTTCGCCATGATATCAGTCATTTTTGCGACAGCTTGTTCTTTTTGCATACCTTCTCCTTTAAATTTTATAGATGATTTATTATACTTGCGTTGTAAGCAGCGCCGTATCCGTTGTCGATATTTACGACACTGATCCCGTTTGCACAGCTATTTAACATACCAAGAAGTGCCGCCACTCCACCAAAACTAGCCCCATACCCAACACTTGTAGGAACGGCGATAACCGGAGCTTTTACAAGACCTGCGACCACGCTAGGAAGCGCACCTTCCATGCCGGCAACGGCGATGATAACCTTTGCTTTTTGGATAGTTTCTAAATTTAAAAACAGCCTATGTATCCCAGCCACACCGATATCTGAAATTTTTACCACGCTGTTGCCAAGGATCTTTGCCGTCTCGTAAGCCTCTTCGACCACCGCAGCATCGGAAGTGCCAGCAGAAACGATGGCTATATAGCTTTGTGTCGTAGCTAAAGGTTTTGGCGTGATGCTTATTGTGTTGCCACGCTCGTTAAAATTTACATTTTCAAACTCGCTTGATAAAAGCTCGTAAATTTCACGATTTGTGCGAGTGATTAGGATATTTTGATCGTATTTTAGTATGCTTAAGACTATGGCTCTTATCTCACTTTGGCTTTTACCGGCACCATAAATCACCTCAGCAACACCGTTTCTAAGCTCTCTTTGCCTATCTATCTTAGCACATCCTATGTCCTCAAAAGGGTAGTTTTTAAGAAATTTAAATGCGCTTTCCTCGTTTATCTCGCCTGATTTTACAGCTTTTATGAAATTTGAAATTTCACTTTTTGTCATAAAAGAACATCCTTTCTAAAACCTTTTAGATCAAGCGTGATCTCAAACTCACCAAGTGAGTTTAGTTTAGAGATTATGGACTTAAATTTATCATCGGTTATGAAATTTTTCATGTGAGCAAACGGCATTTCAAGCTTAAAGCTCTTACCGTCAAATCTCGCTCTAATGTTTGCATATCCATTTTGTATGAGGATATCTTCGGCTTTTTCTACCAGCCTTAGCTCATCAGTGCTAAACTCATAATCCTGCGGTAAACGCGTTAGCAAACAGGCGTAACTTGGCTTATCGTGCGTATAAAGTCCCATCTCAAAAGACAACTCTCTTATCTCTTTTTTTGTGAAATTTTTAAGCAAAGACATTACGCCAAACTCTTTTAATGCCCTTAGCCCAGGTCTAAACTCACCCAGATCATCTAAATTTGTCCCATCTGAAACGTGTTTTATGCCAAGCTCATTTGCGGTTTTTATTATGTTTTTAAATACCTCGGTCTTGCACATATAGCAGCGCATTAGCGGGTTTGACTTGATATTTTCGGGGATGTTTGCCGTGATGATTTTGTGTGAGATGTTAAGATCTCTTGTAAATTCCTTCGCCTCTTTGATCTCGCGAGCTGGGATATAAGGCGAGTGCATGGTGATGGCTACTAAATTTTCGCCAAGCACGTCGTGAGCGACTTTTAGCAAAAAAGAGCTATCAACTCCACCGCTAAAAGCAACTGCTAGTTTGCCTAAATTTTGTATCTCGCTTTTAAGTTGTTCTAGTTTTGTATGCACGCATTACCTCATCTTTTATTTCCTGTATGCTTATGTTAAATTTTATAGCCGCGGCTTCGCATTCATCAAATTCTGGCTTTATCTTTTCCATGCCTTCAAATGTTGAAATTTTAACGCTGATTTCGCCGTATTTTGTCGAAATTTTTTCTATTTTGCGAGATAGTTCTGTCTTTGATACAAGATACTCTCTAACTCCTATGCTTGAAGTGTGCTTAAAGATAAGCTCTTTTAAATTTAAAACGTCTTTGTTTTTGCAAAGAACGCTTAGCTTTACTCCTGCGCGTGATTTTTTCATTATTATAGGTGTTAAAAAGACATCTAACGCGCCGTTTTTAAGTAAAATTTTAGTAGCAAACGCCATTTCTTCCGCGCTCATATCATCAAGATTTGCTTCTATCATTGTATTTGCCACGTGGTTTTCTTCATACTCTTCTTTACAAAGCATGACTTTTAGTATATTTGCGTGTGGCATATCTTTACCGCCTGCGCCGTATCCAGTTTTTATGATATTTATGTCAGCTTTTTGTCTAAAAATAGCTAATGACTTTAAAATTCCAGCTCCAGTTGGAGTCGTAAGCTCAAATTCTGCCTTTCCTATACTAACTGGAACGTGTGTTAAAATTTCACTTACAGCAGGTGCTGGGACGCTAAGTTCGCCGTGAGCGCACTTTACGCTTCCGCCACCAAGCTCTACGCGAGAGCTGTAAATTTTATCCACATTAAGCGCATCAAAACAGATCGCAGCACCGACGATATCGACTATGCTATCAGTTGCTCCGATCTCGTGAAAGTGTACCGTATCCATGCTTACGCCATGCACTTTTGCTTCAGCTATCGCGATGGTTTTAAAAATTTTTATCGAAATTTCTTTTACATTTTGGTTTAAATTTGAGCTTTCTATCAGCTCTTTTATGCTTTTAAAGCTTCGTTCGTGAGTATGTTTTTTAAGCAAAACGTTAAATTTACTTGCGCTTATGCCACGTTTTTTAACACTTTTAAATTCTAGTTCGTATTCGTCATTAAGTCCTAGTTTATCAAGCTCGCTTTTTAGGTGATCAAAACTAACGCCAAGATCAAGCAAGGCGGCGATATTCATATCACCGCTTATGCCACAACTCGCGTCGTAATACAAAAACGCCATTATTTTACTTTTGGCACCGTTATAGAGCCGGCAGGTAGAACAAGCACGCTTGCATCTTTACCTTTTTGCGCAAATGCTTCATTTAGCGCAGTTTGTAGGTCATGATACGGTTTTAGATGTACCGCTTTCATCTCATCGTCACTTAGATCGCTAACTGCCCAAGTTTGCGCCCAAAGTGAAATTTCAGCCATTTTTGCAGCTTTGTGATAGCCTAGGTGAAAGCCATCTGCGATCTTGTCGATAACTTTTTGAGGCGTATCGGCTGAAGCCATTAGGTTAAAAAATGGTTTTGGACCGATACCTGTGCGGCATTTTGCTACCATTATCAAAATTCCATCTTTTGCAAGGGCTAGTTTGCCATTATCAAGAGCTTTTTGAGCTTGATACAAATCAACATCCATCGGATAAGGAGCTACAGAGATCACGATATCGGCTTTTTTAGGGATATTTACGCAAAATACCTCATCGGCTTTTTTAATGCAGTCATAAAAAGAGTCGTTTAAGTCGCCAGTGCTAACATAATAAACTCCATGCTCGCTATCAAGAACGGTCATGATGGAAAATACATCTATACCGCTTAGAACTTTCATCGCATCTATCATATCTTCATGCACAGGGTTGCCGTCTAGCTTTAGAGCTTGTGCGTCAGAACTTAGCGCTAGCTTATGATTTTGTTCTATCGTTTCGTATTTTGCCACGCCAGGCAAGAACGCCTTTCTACCGCCTGTATAGCCGGCAAAATAATGCGGCTCTACAGAACCGATAGCAATGACTTTTTTAGCTTCGGCTACTATTTTATTTAGATACATTTGAGTTTTATTTTTGCTTTCGCCAAGATATGTCATCTCATCATTTTTAGAGTCATGGCTATGGACTTCGTTTTTCTTAGCTATCTCTTCATAAATTTCTTTTGAAAATATCATATGATACTCATCCTCGGTAGGATCGCGGTGGCAACCATTTGCGATGATGAAAATTTTCTCTTTATCGCGAAGCTTTGGATAAATTTGTTTTAGAATTTTTGATGTTGGGGTTGGGCGAGTGCCGTCGTTTACTATGATAACTATGCGTTCGTTTGTATCTATAAACTCATCAAAAGTAGCCTTGTTTAGCGGAGCGTTTAGTGCGTCTGCTATGAGTTTTGTCTCATCTTGCTTTGCCACTTCATTTGGCTCAAAAATGCCTATTAAATTTTTATCGTCTACATTTATATTAAAACGATCTTCTTTGCCATAATTTACAGAAATTTGCATCTTTTTTCCTTTTATATAAGTTTAACATCAATTATAACATAAAATTTACTTAAAAATATATTTTAAAATTTTTATTACACTTTATATATTAAAGATGCGATAAGGTCGTATTTTTAATATAAAGAAATTTCTTTGTAATAATAAACTTATAATAAATTGATTGTAAATTTATATTCAAAATTTTAAAAATTTTAATTATCTTTTAATTTTAATATAACTATAATTCGGTCTAAGATTTCTTAAAGAAAGGAAAACATAGTAGATGGAATTTTTAACATCTTTGAGTGAAAGCACGCAGTTTATGCTTCAGCTTGTTGTCGTGCTTGGTTGTTTGTTTTATGGTGCTAAAAAGGGCGGTATGGCTCTTGGTATTTTAGGAGGCATAGGTCTTATTATCCTAGTATTTGGCTTTAAAATGGCTCCAGGTAAACCTGCGGTCGATGTTATTTTAACGATCCTTGCAGTTGTTGTTGCTAGTGCGACATTACAAGCTACAGGTGGTCTTGACGTTATGCTTCAAATAGCGGAGAAAGTCCTAAGAAAACATCCTAAATTTGTCTGTATTCTAGCTCCTGTTATTGGTTGGACACTAACTATACTATGCGGAACAGGACACACTGTTTATACACTTTTACCGATTATTTATGACGTTTCTATCAAAAGCGGTGTTCGTCCGGAACGTCCTATGGCTGCAACAACTATCTCGTCTCAAATGGGCATCGTAGCAAGCCCGGTATCTGTTGCCGGTGTTTCTATGGTTGCGGTTTTACTTGGAACGGGTACGGTTCATATTGAGGGTTTTTCAAGCTATGTTGACCTTTTAAAAGTAACTATCCCGTCAACTTTTATGGGTGTTGTTATGATAGGAATTTGGTCTATTTTTAGAGGTAAAGACCTTGATAAAGACCCTGAATTCCAAGCAAAAATAGCTGATCCTGAGCAAAGAAAATATATCTACGGCTCTGATGATGTTAAATCTTTAATCGGTGTTAAACTTCCTGCAAAACAATGGAACTCAATGTGGATCTTCCTTGCAGCTATCGCTGTAGTTGCGGTTTTAGGTTATTACAAAGAGCTTCGCCCAAGCTGGACTATCTCTAAAGATAGCGCTGTAGTTCAGATCATGGCTGATAAAAAAGAGCTAAAAGCTATAGCTGTAAAAGACGGAAGTATATCAGCTCAAGCAGCAGAATTTAGCGTAGCAAAAGGCAAAGTAGGCGCATCTCAAAAAGCTCAATCAGTTGAGATCACAAACAAAAAAGGTGAAAAAGAGAGTGTTGTTCGCTCTGAAAACGGTACTGTAACTTATACCAATGCAAAAGGTGAAACAACAGAGTATCAAAATGCCTATATTAACGTATCGAGCAAAGAAAAAGGCTCAAAAGTACTAGGTATGGTTGATACTATCCAAATTTTCATGCTACTTGCTGCTTCTATTATGATGATTTATGCAGGTATCAAATCTTCTAAAATCGCTCAAAATGAAATTTTCCACAGTGGTATGGTTGCTCTTGTTGCGATTTACGGTATCTCATGGATGGCAGATACAATGTTCCACTCACATATCGAGATGTTAAAAAGCTCACTTGGTGCGGTCATGGTGGCTTATCCATGGACTTATATCGTAGTTGGTATGCTTATCTCAAAATTCCTTAACTCACAAGCTGCAGCAGCTGCTACATTCGTTCCGCTTGCTGTTCAAATCGGTGTTGATCCAGGTGTTATCATAGCTTTTGCTTCTGCATGCTACGGTTACTTTATCCTACCTACATATCCAAGCGACCTTGCTGCTATTCAGTTTGACCGCTCAGGAACGACTCACATCGGTAAATATGTTATAAACCACAGCTTTATTATCCCTGGTTTTATCGGCGTATTAACTTCATGTGCGATAGGTTATATCTTAGCTACCGCTTACGGCTTTATGCAATAACTCTTAAGCCCTCCCTCTTTGGAGGGCTTTTAAATTTCAAATTCTTCCAGCAAATTTTTTCTTATCACTCATATATACAAAGCTTAAAACTTCGGCTACTGCACGAAATAATGTTTCAGGTATCATGTCGTTTATTTCGCAGAGTTTATAAAGCTCACGTGCAAGAGGCGGATTTTCTATGATCTGCACGCTATTTTCAAGGGCTATTTTGCGAATTTGCATAGCTATCACATCTACACCCTTTGCCAGTATAACCGGCGCAGCATCTCTTGATTTGTCGTATCTTATGGCTACGGCGTAGTGAGTAGGGTTTGTGATAACTACGTCTGCCTGAGGGACGTTTTGCATCATTCTTTTACGAGCCGTTTGCATTTGAAGCCGTCTGATGCGTCCTTTAACTTGCGGATCACCCTCCATTTGTTTATACTCGTCTTTGACCTCTTGTTTGCTCATCCTTAGATCTTTAAAGTACTGAAAGCGAACGATTAAAAGATCGATTAGTCCTATTATAAATAATATAAGAAGCATGACTCCAACAAGGATGATCATCTTTTCTTTAAGCCATGCAAGCTGATCAAACATTGACAAAAAAAGTGTATGCGGAAGTTCCTTGATGAATTGTAAAAAAAAGTAAAAACCAACTCCAAAGACAGCACTTACCTTTGCTACTATCTTTATGCCGTCGATTAATTTTTTTAAAGAAAATAAATTTTTTAGACCTTTTATAGGATTTATCTTATTAAGGTCCGGCGTTATTGGTTTTGTGGTAAATATAAGACCAAACTGCATCACATAGGCGATTATCCCTACAATGCCCACACACACGCAGATAGGTAGTATCATTAAAAGCGCTCGACCAAGAGTATTGATAGCTATCATGTGTATGGCACTTACCGTTAGTTCTTTGCCTATGAAACTTTGATAATACATATATAAAGAAACAAGTTGATCTTTCATAAAGCCAAGCATGACTATAAGCATTGTTATCGCAACAAGCAGAGTTGCGAAACCGCTTATGTCTTGACTTTTGGGGACGTTGCCGTCTTTTTTGGCGTCTTCTATCTTTTTGGAGGTTGCTTCTTCGGTTTTCTCTTCGTCTTCGCCTGCCATATCTTCTCGCTAAAATTTTTGGCTTATTATATCTTAAATTTATATCTTTAATAAATTTAAAAAGAAGAGCAATTTTATCTTATATACTTAAAAATATTTAAAAATAATTACTTATAAATAATAAAATTTATTGTAGTTTTAGTTTTGTTATATTATTATTAAAACCTAATTTAAATCTTTAAAAAAAGGAGTAGTTGTGAAGACTAAAATTTTATTCCTAAGTTCAGTTGCTTTAGCAAGCTCCCTTTTTGCAGGAAATCTTGCAAAAGACGCATTAGATGCAGGCATAGTACCTCTTCCTAGTGATGGAAAAGCACTTACTAAGATGATAAATGACGCAGCGCCTGATGCTAAAGAGTATCCTACTACTATGGCTGCTTATGAGCTTGGCATGAGATTATATTTTGATCCTCGCCTTTCTAAATCAGGCATCATAAGTTGTAATACCTGTCATAACCTAGGTCTTGGCGGTGTTGATGGCGTGCCTGCTTCAACAGGACATAAATGGACTCCAAACCCACATCACGTAAACGCTCCAACTGTTTACAATTCGGTATTTAACTCTGTTCAGTTTTGGGATGGACGTGCCGCACACCTAGCCGCACAAGCTGCAGGTCCTATGACCGCACTTCCTGAGATGGCATCTACCCCTGAGCTTGTTGTGGATAGACTAAAGTCAATCCCTGCTTATGTTGATGAGTTTAAAAAAGCGTTTAATAGCGAGATAAATTTTGATCTTGTAACGACTGCGATTGGAATTTTTGAAAGAACACTTGTCACTCCGTCAAGATTTGACAAATTTCTTGAAGGTGATGAAAATGCACTAAATGATGCTGAGAAAAAAGGTCTTCAAATTTTCCTTGATAAAGGTTGTGCTACTTGCCATAATGGTGTAAATTTAGGTGGAACACTTCAGCCGTTTGAGGTTGCTGCCAAGTATGAATTCGCAGATGTCGGCGACTTTAAAGGCGATGCTAACGGTATGGTCAAAGCACCTACTTTGCGTAATATCGAGCTAACGGCACCGTATTTCCACAATGGCGCGATCTGGTCTTTAAAAGATGCAGTTAAAGCTATGGGAAGTATACAGCTTGGCATAGATATAAATGATAATGAGGCTAGCAGTATCGTAACGTTCTTAAATTCATTAACAGGCAAAATGCCTAAAATCGAATATCCGATGCTTCCCGCTTCTACGGATAAAACTTCAAAACCTGAACTTGACTACTAAAATTTAAGGGGCGCGTTAAGCGCTCCTTTTGCTTTCAACTAAAATTTATTAATTTTATAGTAAAATCCACGACTTATAACCAACAAAGCTCCATAAATCTTTTAAAATTTAAAAGTGCTTTTTGGTAACTTACCACATGAAAGGATAGCATGTCAAAGTACGCTATTATCAAGAACGGCGGGAAACAATACAGAGTTAGCGAAGGTCAATTCCTAAATTTAGATCGTTTTGAAGCCGAAGCAAAATCAACCGTTGAAATTACAGAAGTTTTGGCTGTAAATGACGGCGTAGTTAAGGTAGGTGCACCGTTTGTTGAGGGTGCAAAAGTTGTCTTAGAAGTCGTAGCACTAGGTAAAGATAAAAAAGTTGTTATCTATAAAAAACGTAGACGTAAAGACTCAAAGCTTAAACGCGGTTTTAGAAGACAATATACACGCGTTAAAGTAGTAAGCATAGCAGGCTAAGGAGAAAAGATATGGCACACAAAAAAGGTCAGGGCTCAACCCAAAATAACCGTGATAGTATCGGACGTCGTTTAGGCGTTAAAAAATTCGGTAGCGAATTTGTTCGCGCAGGTAACATTATAATCCGCCAAAGAGGCACAGCAACTCATCCAGGCAATAACGTGGGCATGGGCAAAGATCACACTATCTTTGCTCTTGTTGATGGGTATGTGAAATTTGAGCGTAAAGATAAAAACCGCAAAAAAGTTTCTGTTTATCCAGCAGCTTAATCCTAAACCAGAGGGCTTTTGCCCTCTTTTTCCCTTAAGCTTAAAATATATCTCATAAAATTTCAAATCACTAAAATTTATCCTTTATTTTTGCACTAAACCTGCTATAATTGCGCAAAATTGATCAAGGAAATTTAAATTGCCGTTATTTGAAAATTTTAAACAACAAAAAAATCTTATCTTTCTTTCGCTGTTTTTATCAGCTATCTGTGCTTTAATGCTTATTAGCGAAAGCTTCATGGTTATAGCCTTTGGAATTTGTATATTTTTATATGGAATTTCCGTATTAGAGCTTAGTTTTTCGGGCTTATCAGGTATTGAAACATTTTTAAAAAATACAACAAGTAGCAAATTTAAAAGTTTCCTTTTTGGTCTTATATCTACTTTTATAATGCAATCAAGCGGTCTGGTTAGTGTGATCGCCATATCTTTTTTAAGTGCCAGTCTTATAACGCTTGGTGCCGGATTAGCTATCATTTATGGGACAAATCTAGGCACTGTTTCTACTACTTGGCTGGTTGCAGGTGTTGGGTTAAAAACCCAGATCATTTACTACGCTATGCCGCTTATCATTATCGGCGTTATAATGTTTTTTAATAAGTCAAAAGGTATTAAAAGCGGAGGATATTTTCTTTTTAGTATAGGGCTTTTATTTTTAGGGATACACTATATGAAGTCTGGATTTGACGGTATCAAAGATACTATAGATCTTGCTGCATACGCTATGGACGGTATTAAAGGGCTTTTGGTTTATACGCTCATAGGTATTATCGTAACGGTTTTGATGCAAAGTTCAACGGCAACGCTAACATTAACTATAACGGCTTTAAGCGTAGGGCAGATGAGCTATGAAAACGCTATTGCAATAGCGATAGGCTCAAACGTAGGAAGCACCGTCGTAGCTGTGATTGGTTCGATAAACGCAAATTCCGAGGGTAAAAAGCTGATGTTAGGGCATGTGATATTTAATATAGCCTCTGCAACGATAATGCTTTGTTTTATAAATTCCATCATTCCCATTACTGACTTTGTGGCTGATTTTTTGGGCATAGACGGCAGTGATTATTCGCTAAAACTCGCTATTTTTCATACTTTGTTTAACCTTATTGGAATTGTTATATTTTATCCTTTGACGACAAGGCTGACCATACTTTTAGACCGCCTAATAAAACCGGCTCAAATTCGATCAAAAGTGATAACGGCTAAATTTTTAGATGAAAAATCCATCCAATTCGTCGATAGTGCGTTAATCGTTTTAATAAAAGAGATGGCACATTTATATGAAAACACGACATCTATCATCGCAAAATCAATTAGCATAAGCAAAAATGATATTGATTCGCCACTTTCATCGCAAGAGGTTATAGAGGCTAAAAATACACCAATGGCTATAGACTTTGACGAGCTTTATAATAATAGATTTAAAGAAGTTTATAGTCAGATAATCAGCTATCTAATAAGCGCTAGCGCAAACGCTACGGAAAAAGATATCGCTAAATTTATGGATATTCGTCGTGGGGCGCTTTTGTTGGCAGAAACATTAAAAGATGTAAAAAATATCCAGCCAAATGTATTTAAATTTATGAGTTCATCTAACAAATACATAAAAGCCGAATACGACAAACTTCGTGTAAAAATTTTACATATTTTACGCATTATAAAGCGTATCCAAGACTTTGAAATAGATAGTAAATCAGGACTAAAAGAGCTAAGACGACTTTATGATGAGTATGAAAGTGTGCAGTTTGCACCTGATATTTTGCTAAACGAGCGTAAAATTTCAAACAAAATGGCGACATCGCTCATGAACGACACCGATATCGTAAAAGAAATGACTAGAAATTTGTTAAAAATTATCGAAATAATATCTACTAGAAGCGAAGATGAGGGAGAATTTGAGATAATTAGACGCAACCTCATGAGTAGCAAACAGCTTTAAATTTCAGCAATTTTAGCTATAATCGCCTAAAAATTAAAGGTAAAATATGTTTATAGATAGCGTAAAATTAACATTGGCTTCAGGACATGGCGGAGCCGGAGCTGTAAGTTTTAGACGTGAAAAACACGTTATTTTAGGTGGTCCTGATGGCGGAGATGGCGGAGATGGCGGAGATGTTTATTTTGTCATCGACAACAACTCTCATACACTAGCGGCATATAAAGGCAAAAACAAACTAAGCGCTAAAAACGGCGAGCCAGGCATGGGTCGTAGGATGACTGGCAAAAAAGGCGAGAGCTTGGAGCTTATCGTTCCACCGGGAACTGCCGTGTATGATGATGAAACTGGAGAGTTACTACTTGATCTAGTAAACGAGGGCGAGCGAGTGTTGTTTTTAAAAGGGGGTAAAGGCGGTCTTGGTAACGTACATTTTAAAAGCTCGACCAACCAAGCTCCTGAATACGCACAAAAAGGTACTCCAGAAGAAATTTGCAATGTTCGTTTAGAGTTAAAGCTAATTGCCGATGTCGGACTTGTCGGCTTTCCAAATGTTGGTAAAAGCACGCTTATATCGACTGTTTCAAACGCTAAACCACAGATAGCAAACTATGAATTTACAACCCTTACGCCAAAACTTGGACTCGTAGAAGTTGATGAATATAACGGCTTTGTTATGGCTGATATCCCAGGTATAATCGAAGGTGCAAGCGATGGACGAGGGCTTGGAATTCAGTTTTTAAAACACATCGAGCGAACTAAAATTCTGCTTTATATGATAGATCTAGCAAACTACCGTGAGCTTGATGAGCAGTTTTTTACTCTTCGTGCCGAGGTTGAGAAATTTTCTCCCGAGCTTGCCAAAAGAGACTATGCTATCGCACTAACCAGAATGGATGCGGCAGAAAATTTAGAGGAAAAAGTAGGTGAATTTATAAGCAAGCTTGGTCTTAAGGCTGGAGATAAATTTAAGCAAGATATTTATGAATTTGATGCCTTAAAACCATACTTCATATTACCTATCAGCTCTGCGACAAACGAGAACATAAGCGAGCTTAAATTTAGCTTGCTTGAATTGCTTAAAAAAGATAAGTAACCGTCGCAGGAGATAGTATGAATATAGTTTTTATGGGAACTCCCGAGTATGCTACGGATATATTAAGTGAAATTTTAAAAGCGGACATCAAGGTTGTAGGCGTATTTACTCAACCCGACAAGCCGGTTGGCAGGAAGCAGGTTTTGACTCCGCCGCACATCAAAACTTTTTTAAATGAGAACTATAAAGATATCCCTGTGTTTCAACCTATAAATTTAAAAGAGCAAGAAACACATGAGCAAATTCGTTCTTTAGAACCTGACTTTATTGTGGTTGCAGCTTATGGACAGATCTTACCTAAGGCCATTTTAGATATCGCTCCTTGTATAAATTTACATGCCTCTATACTTCCTAAATATCGCGGTGCAAGTCCCATACAAAGCGCACTTTTAGTGGGAGAAACGACAACGGGTATAACGGCGATGCTGATGGATGAGGGGCTTGATACGGGTGCGATACTTGCATTTGCATATACAAACTGTGAAGATAAAACAAGCGGAGAGCTTTTTGATGAACTTGGAAAGATCGCAGGAGAGCTTATAGTCGATGTTTTGCAAAATTTTCCAACCATCACACCACAGCCGCAAGATGACACGCAAGCTACGATTTGCAAGAAGATAAAAAAACAAAGTGGACTTTTTAGCTTTGACGAAGATGCTAGTCAAATTTATAATAAATTTCGTGCCTACACACCTTGGCCCGGGATATTTTTAGAAAGCGGACTTAAAATTTTAAGCCTAAAACCATTACAGATGAGCGGAAAAAGCGGTGAAATTTTAGAAATTTCAAAAGATGGTTTTGTTGTTGCTTGTAAAAGCGGTGCTTTGCAAATTTTAAGCCTGCAAGAGCCAAGCAAAAAGGCTGTTAATGCGACGGCGTATCTAAACGGCAAAAGGCTTGGCATTGGTGATAGAATTTCTTGAGGAGTGTGCCTCAACGCATAATGAAATTTCCCAAGGCGTAAGAGTCGGTGTCATAAAGCCGCCATTTGCTATGTGCGCTAAAACCCAAACAGCAGGTGTTGGAAGTAGGGGAAATAAATGGATAGGACTTGAGGGCAATCTTTTTTTATCATTTTGCTTGCATAAAAACGCACTTCCTGATGACTTAAATGACGCGTCGATATCTATTTATTTTTCCATGATAATGAAAAATTTTTTAGAAAATTTAGGTTCTAAAATTTGGGTTAAATGGCCAAATGATTTTTACGTAAATGACCTTAAAATCGGCGGAACGATCAGCACTAAAATAGGCGAAATTTATATCGGAAGCATAGGTTTAAATTTAGCCCGCGCTCCCCAAAATACGGGTGTTTTAGACATCAAAACTACTCCGAATGACGTTGTCTGGGGCTTTTGCGATAAGCTTGAAGAAAAAATCCCGTGGAAGCAAATTTTTAGCAAATTTAAGATAGAATTTGAGCGTTCAAAGAGTTTCATAACGCATATAAACGGCGAAATAGCGGATTTATCGGCAGCTTCGCTTTGTGAAGATGGTTCTATTTTGTTAGATAATAAAAAGGTGTATTCTTTAAGATGAGTGAAGTTATAACAATAGCAAATCAAAAGGGCGGAGTAGGTAAGACGACTACGGCAGTAAATTTAGCAGCCTCATTAGCAGTCGCAGAGAAAAAAGTCTTACTTATTGATATTGATCCGCAAGCAAACGCTACTACGGGAATGGGATTTAGTAGAAGTGACTATGAATTTAATATCTACCATGTTTTAACTGATCGCAAAAAACTTTCGCAAATAGTACTAAAAACAGAAATCCCAACACTTTTTCTAGCGCCGTCAAATATCGGCTTGGTTGGCATAGAGCAGGAATTTAACGACCAAAGTAAAGATTACAAACTGATCTTGAAAAACAAAATAGCCGAGGTTTTAGACGATTATGACTTTATCATCATCGATAGCCCTCCTGCTCTTGGCAGTATTACGATAAATGCTTTAAGTGCTAGCGATAGCGTTATTATACCGATACAGTGTGAATTTTATGCACTTGAGGGGCTTGCGCTTATACTAAATACAGTAAAAATCATCAAAAAAACTATAAATCCAAAGCTTAGCATAAAGGGATTTTTGCCGACCATGTTTAGTTCTCAAAACAATCTCTCAAAAGAGACGGTGGCAAATTTAAAGCAGCATTTTAAGCACAAGCTTTTTGTTAGCAAAGACAGCGAAGATGATTTGGTTATTATCCCGCGTAATGTAAAGCTTGCCGAAAGCCCGAGTTTTGGCAAGCCGGTTATTCTTTACGATATAAAGTCACCAGGCTCGATCGCATATCAAAATTTGGCTCATTCGATACTTAATTAAGGACAATAATGGCAAAGAAAAAGTTAGAAATCAATCTAGGAAATATGCTCTCTGACGCAAATTCTGCATACAAAGATGATGATGTTCTTGACTATTTTGGACTTAGCTCCGATGTGGTTGAAGAGATTGATGTAGCTAAAATATCGCCAAATCCATATCAACCACGTAAAAATTTTGATGAAGAAGCCTTAAAAGAATTGGCTCAAAGTATTAAACGACACGGTCTTATTCAACCTATTATTGTTATTAGAAAAGACGGCGGATATATGCTTATCGCGGGCGAGCGTAGATTTAGAGCCACAAAGCTACTTAATGAAAGCAAGATAAAGGCGATAGTTGCCAACCTAGAATCAAAAAATTTAAGAGAAATCGCACTTATTGAAAATATTCAACGTGAAAATTTAAATCCTATAGAGCTTGCTAATTCGTATAAAGAACTTATAAGCGAGTATAAAATCACCCAAGAGGGGCTATCAAATATAATCCACAAAAGTCGCACGCAAATAACAAACACAATGCGTCTTTTGCTTTTAAGCGAAACAACAAAACGACTTTTGCAAGAAGATAAAATCACGCAAGGTCATGCAAAAGTCATAGTTGGACTTAAGCCTGATGAGGAAAAAATGGTAGTTGATACTATCATTGGACAAAAACTTAGTGTGCGCGAAACCGAAAATTTAGTCAAAAAAATAAAATCCGGAAACGAGATCAAAAAAGAGATTTTAGAAGTATCTAAAGAGTATGAAAGTGAACTTTCAAATCTTCAAAAAATATTTAAAAATTTCAATATAAATGCAAAGATAAAGTCAAAAAATTTAATATTAAAATTTGACGACATATCGCAGATACAAGACTTTATAAATAGACTAAAATAATTTTTATGGAGTTTAATCTTATTTTTTACTAAATTATTGTAAAATTAGGCTCGATTTTATTTATTAAATAAAACTTAAAAACAAAGAAGGAGAGTGGATGTTAGAGATAGATTTGCCTCTAGTCGTCTTAACGGCCATGGTTTTCTTGGCTCTTATTGCTATTTTAAATCCTCTGCTTTACAAACCTATGTTGAAATTTATAGATGAACGAAACGCCTCTATAAAAAGCGACGAGGAAAGCACGAGTAAAAATGCAAATGACCTTAGCGTTCATGAAAAAGAGATAGAAAATATCATCTTAAACGCTAGAGCCGAGGCTAACAAGATTAGACAAGATGCCTTGAATGCCGCAAAAGACAGCGCTTTTAAAGAAGCTGAGGCAAAAAGGGCTGAATTTGAAGCTGACTACAACAGTTTTTTAAATTCTTTAAGCGCTCAAAAAGAGCAGTTAAAGGCTGATTTGGTTGCAAATTTACCGGAACTTAAGTCAGCGTTAAATAGCAAATTGGCTAGAATTTAAAGGAGTGTTATGAAGATAAAATTTTTACTTCTAATGGTTTTACCTATACTTGCTTTTGCTAGTGATCACAGTGGTGCAAACTACGACATAATCGAAAGAGCATTAAACTTTTTGTTGTTTTTTAGTATTTTGATCTACTTTGTCGCTAAACCACTTAAACAACTATACTTAGATAGGATAGCAAACATAGCTAATAAGCTTGAAAGTATCCAGGAAAAACTTCGCGCTTCAAAAGCCAAAAAAGATGATGCTTTAAAACGTGTTGAAGAGGCTAAAATCAATGCTGCTTCACTTGTTGAAACAGCTAAAAAAGAGGCTCAAAATTTAGTTCAAAAAGTTAAAAAAGAGAGTGAGCTAGAGATTGTAAACATGGAAAGAAGCTTCAAAGATCAAAAAGATTTTGAAGAGCGCAAGATGACAAAAACAGTCGTTAATGAGATCTTGAATGAAATTTTTGCTAGCGATAGCTTAAAAATCGATCAAAAAGAACTCATCAATATCATACTAAAAAAGGTTAGCTAATGAATGAAGCGGTAACAAAAAAATACGTAAAAGCTATTTTAGGCAACCTAAATGCTAACGACCTGGAGAAATTTGTAGCAAATTTAGCTGAAATTTCAGCTGCTTTTGGTGTTGAAAAATTTAGAAATATTATAAATTTACCAACATTAAAAAGCATGCAAAAGGTTGAATTTATACTGTCACTTGTAAATAACCCTAGTCAAAATTTTGTAAATTTTATAAAATTACTAGGCAGCAACAAAAGACTTGAAATAATACCCGCAGTACTTGCAGAGATAAAAGCGCAACAAGCAAAGCTAAATAACATTTACAACGGTAATGTTGTTGGAAATTTTAATATAAACGATGACCAACTTAAGTCATTGGAAGAAAATTTCTCAAAACGCTTTGATGCAAAAGTGAAGCTTGAGGGCGAAAATAGCGATTATAACGGTATTAAGATAGAGCTTGATAGTTTGGGGGTAGAGGTAAATTTCTCTATTGATAGATTAAAAGCTCAACTAAGCGAACATATATTAAAAGCAATTTAAAAGGAGTAAAAGCGTGAGTGCAAAAATTAAAGCTGACGAAATTAGCGCGATAATTAAAGAGCGAATTGAAAATTTCGATCTAAGCGTTGACGTTGAAGAAACGGGCAAGGTTATATCGGTTGCTGACGGCGTTGCTAATGTTTATGGTCTTAAAAACATTATGGCAGGCGAGATGGTTGAATTTGAGAGCGGCGAAAAAGGCATGGCTCTTAACCTTGAAGAGAGCAGTGTAGGTATAGTTATCCTTGGCAAAACAAGCGGTATACAAGAGGGAAGCTCTGTAAAAAGACTAAAAAAACTTTTACGTGTTCCTGTTGGTGACGCACTTATCGGTCGTGTTGTAAACTCACTTGGTGAGCCAATAGACGCAAAAGGTCCTATCGAAGCTACTGAAACTCGCTTCGTAGAAGAAAAAGCAAAAGGTATCATGGCTAGAAAATCAGTTCATGAGCCACTTCAAACAGGTATTAAAGCCATCGACGCACTTGTGCCTATCGGTCGCGGACAACGCGAGCTAATCATTGGTGACCGCCAAACTGGTAAAACAACAGTTGCGATAGATACCATCATTAACCAAAAAGGTCAAGATGTTGTATGTATCTATGTTGCTATTGGTCAAAAGCAATCAACCGTCGCCCAAGTTGTTAAAAAACTTGAAGAATACGGCGCAATGGACTATACTATCGTTGTAAATGCTGGTGCATCTGATGCTGCAGCGCTTCAATATCTTGCTCCATATGCTGGTGTTACAATGGGTGAATACTTCCGTGATAATTCACGCCATGCGCTAATTATTTATGATGATTTATCAAAACACGCTGTTGCATATCGCGAGATGTCACTTATCTTACGTCGTCCTCCGGGTCGTGAGGCGTATCCTGGTGACGTTTTCTACCTACACTCAAGACTGCTTGAAAGAGCAAGTAAGCTAAACGACGCACTTGGCGCTGGTTCATTAACGGCTCTTCCTATTATCGAAACACAAGCCGGTGACGTTTCTGCGTATATTCCAACTAACGTTATTTCGATTACCGACGGACAAATTTTCCTTGAGTCTGACCTATTTAACTCAGGTATCCGCCCTGCGATCAACGTTGGTCTTTCTGTTTCTCGTGTTGGTGGTGCGGCTCAAATTAAAGCTACAAAACAAGTTTCTGGTAACCTAAGACTTGACCTTGCTCAGTATCGCGAGCTTCAAGCGTTTGCGCAATTTGCAAGTGACCTTGACGAAAGTTCAAGAAAACAACTAGAGCGTGGACAGAAAATGGTTGAAGTTCTAAAACAACCTCCTTATAGCCCACTAGCTGTTGAAAACCAAGTTGTAATCGTATTTGCAGGTTCAAAAGGCTACTTAGATGATATAGCCACTACAAGTGTTACTAAATTTGAAGCAGAGCTTTATCCTTATATAGAGGCTAAATATCCTGAAATTTTTGAACAAATTAGAACTAAAAAAGTTCTTGACAAAGAAGTTGAAGAGCTTTTACATAAAGCGTTGAAAGACTTTAAAGCGACTTTCTCTGCTAACTAAGGCTAGAATATGTCAAATTTAAAAGATATCAAACGAAAGATCAAGAGTGTTCAAAATACACAAAAGACTACTCGTGCGATGAAACTTGTTTCTACCGCCAAGCTTCGTAAGGCGGAAGAAGCGGCACGATATTCAAGAGTGTATGCACTTAAGATAAATGAAGTTTTATCGGAGATAGCATATAAGATAAATCAATACGCTTCAGTTGCGGCTGAAAGTAAATTTTTCAATACAAAAGAGAAGATTGAAAAGGTTGATATTATTTTTGTTACTGCCGATAAAGGGCTTTGTGGAGGATTTAACGTCCAAAGCATCAAAACCGTTAGAAATATGATAGAGGAATTTAAATCCAAAAAGATCAAAGTTCGTCTTCGTGCTATCGGTAAAAAGGGTATTGAATTTTTTAACTTTCAAGGCGTTGATTTGCTAGAAAGTTATGTTGGAGTAAGTTCTTCTCCGACATACGAGAAAGCTCAAGGCATCATAAAAGAAGCTATAGATGACTTCTTAAGCGGTGCAACCGATAAGGTTATCTTGGTTCATAACGGATATAAAAATATGATCTCACAAGAGATTAGAGTAAATGAGATTGTCCCTATTGAGCCGGCAAAGATTATCGGTGTTGAAACAAATTCGTTAATGGAATTTGAGCCTGAGGATAATTATTCTCAAATTTTAAACGAGCTTTTACAAAAGTATTTTGAATATAGTATGTATTATGCACTTATTGACTCGCTTGCAGCTGAGCATAGTGCAAGGATGCAGGCTATGGACAATGCTACAAATAATGCAAAAGAGCGCGTAGGACAATTAAATCTTGCCTACAATAAAGCAAGACAACAGTCTATCACTACTGAACTTATTGAGATTATCAGTGGTGTTGAGTCAATGAAGTAAGAAAGTAAAGGAGTATAAATGAAAGGTATTATTAGCCAAGTTATGGGACCTGTCGTTGACGTTGATTTTGGCGACTATCTCCCGAAAATTAACGAAGCTATCGAAGTTTATTTTGAAGTTGAGGGCAAGAAAAATAAGTTAGTTCTTGAAGTTGCCGCTCATCTTGGAGATAACCGCGTAAGAACGATTGCTATGGATATGAGTGAAGGCCTTACTCGTGGACTAGAGGCTACGGCTCTTGGTGCACCTATAACCGTGCCTGTAGGCGAGAAAGTATTAGGTAGAATTTTTAACGTTGTCGGCGATCTTATAGACGAAGGCGAAGGTGTTGAATTTGATAAACATTGGTCTATTCACCGCGATCCACCTCCATTTGAAGAGCAAAGCACAAAAAGTGAAATTTTTGAAACAGGCATTAAGGTTGTTGACCTTCTTGCCCCTTATGCAAAAGGTGGTAAAGTTGGTCTGTTTGGTGGTGCTGGTGTTGGTAAAACAGTTATCATCATGGAGCTTATCCACAACGTTGCATTTAAACATAGCGGTTACTCTGTATTTGCAGGTGTTGGAGAGAGAACTCGTGAAGGAAACGACCTTTATCATGAAATGAAAGAGTCAAACGTTTTGGATAAAGTTGCCCTATGCTATGGCCAGATGAATGAACCACCAGGGGCAAGAAACCGTATCGCACTTACTGGTCTTACAATGGCTGAATACTTCCGTGATGAGATGGGACTTGATGTTTTGATGTTTATCGATAATATTTTCCGTTTCTCTCAATCAGGTTCAGAGATGTCAGCACTTCTTGGACGTATCCCATCAGCTGTTGGTTATCAACCAACACTTGCTAGTGAGATGGGCAAATTCCAAGAGAGAATTACATCAACCAAAAAAGGCTCTATTACTTCTGTTCAGGCAGTTTACGTTCCTGCAGACGACCTTACTGACCCGGCTCCTGCAACGGTTTTTGCTCACCTTGATGCAACAACAGTTCTTAACCGTGCTATTGCTGAAAAAGGTATCTATCCTGCGGTTGACCCACTAGACTCAACTTCGCGTATGCTTGACCCTCAAATTTTGGGTGAGGATCACTATAAAGTTGCTCGTGGCGTTCAAGCTGTTCTTCAAAAATACAAAGACCTACAAGACATCATTGCGATTCTTGGTATGGATGAGCTTAGTGAAGAAGACAAAGTTACAGTTGATAGAGCTAGAAAGATCGAAAGATTCCTATCTCAACCATTCTTCGTTGCAGAGGTATTTACTGGAAGCCCTGGTAAGTATGTAAGCCTTGAGGAGAGCATTGCCGGATTTAAAGGCATACTTGAAGGTAAATACGATCATCTTCCTGAAGCGGCATTCTATATGGTTGGAAGCATTGATGAGGCTATCGCTAAGGCAGAAAAACTTAAGGCTTAATTTTAAAAAGGAAGCGTAATGGATAAATTACATTTAGAAATAGTAACTCCTCAGGGTCAGGTTTTTGCAAATGACGTGAGTAGTGTAGTGCTTCCGGGTAGCGAGGGTGAATTTGGCGTTTTGCCAAATCACGCCTCTTTAATATCGCTCTTAAAAGCAGGTATTATTGACATAGAAGATAAAAATAAAAATCATGATATTGTTGCTATTAACTGGGGGTATGCCAAGATAGACGAAGGTAAGGTCGTTGTTTTGGCAGATGGAGCTGTATATGTATCAGGTAAAAGCGAGAGTGAACTAGCAAATGCCCTAAATAAAGCTAAGGAGCTTATAGAGAGCATGAGTAGTGAAACAAATGCCTTTGCAGCGACAATCGCAAAAATGGAAAATATGGTGAAAGCGAAATAAGTGAGCGGAATAGATCTGTTTTTAAACTATGTCCAAAGAAGTAGCTTTATTACTATTATTGTTTTAAGCTGGTTATCTATATATTTTATAATCAGCTTTACAATACTTTTTTCAAGAATGGCAGGTATTGCGGCGTGGCAAAAACGAGAGCAAAATGCTCTTGAATCTTTGCTAATGGGTGCAAAAAATATCCCAAATGAATCAAGCTTGCGTAAATGTGCGGGAAGCAAAATTTCTCGCGAGAAGCTCAATGTTTGTATCAGTGTAGCAGAAAAAAATGCCACCAGCGGACTTACATGGCTTAGTATTATAGCTTCAACATCGCCGTTTATAGGTCTTTTTGGAACAGTTATATCGATACTTGAGACGTTTTCACAACTTGGCAACGGTGCAAATTCGTCACTTGGCGTAATAGCTCCGGCCATATCAGAGGCTCTTGTTGCAACCGGAGCTGGTATTTTTGTTGCGATCCCAGCATATACATTTAATCTACTAATTAAACGAAAAGCATACGAGCTAACAAGCACTATTGAACGTGAAGCCGATGTTTTGATCGCTTTAAAAAGAGAAGAAAACGAGATTTAGCATATATGGCTTTAAAATTTGACGAGGGGCAACCCGAGCTTAATATTACTCCGCTTGTTGATATTATGCTCGTTTTGCTCGCTATTTTAATGGTAACAGCACCAACTATAGTTTACCAAGAGGATATTGCACTTCCTGATGGTTCTAAGACCAAAACTTCTGCAGCAAAGCAAAAAGACTTGGTTGTATATATTAATGTCGAAAGAAAAGTTAGGATAGAACAGGCTTTAATAAATTTAGCCGAACTACCTGATAATGTTATTTTAATGGCTGCAAAATATGACAAATCATCACCCGTATATATAAAAGCTGATAAAAATTTAAAATACGATGATGTTATGTTTGTTTTAAAAACATTAAAAAATGCCGGTTTTAACAAAGTTGCTTTAGAGACAAACGGATAATATGTCAGATCGTTCAAAATTTCCTACGATTAGTTCGTTTTTCGTAGCTTTATCTATGTATATATCAATAATTCTTGTTCTCTTCGTAAAACTTACATTTTTTACGGAGCCTGCAAAGAAATATACTGACGATAAAGATGCTTTTATGGATATTGTTATGGTTGAAAGCGAAATTGCTGAAACCATAAAAGCTCCAAAGCAAGAGGAAAAACAAAAAGAGACAAAACCTGTTCCTAAAGAGGAGGTAAAGGAAGAGCCTAAACAAGAAACTACAAACAAAGCAGTTCCGCAAGAACCTTTGCCAACGCCGAGTTTGCCTACTCCAAAAGGAGAGACCAAACCCACAGTCAAACTTCCACCTAGCCAAGATGAGCTTGCAAAAGAAGAACCAAAACCAGAAATTCCGGATATAAAAGACCTCTTTAAAAATATCGACACAGCAAAACTTAAAGAAGATAGCGGTATATCAAAACCGCAAAAAGTTCAAAGTCGTAAAAAAAGTGAAACATCAAATGCTGCTGAGCCTAGTTCACAAGCCAGCGATATAGTAAAAAGTTTACAAATAGACTCGACTCCAAAAGCTCCAAAATCACAAATGAGCGGTGTCTATGATCCGCTTATGGGAGCTATATCAAAACAGATACAAAGAAAATGGCAAAGCTATAAAGCAAATTCAAATAGTGTAGCTAAAATCAAAGCCGTTATTGACGGCAGTGGAAATTTCAGTTACGAAATATTAGAATTGCCGTATGATGCGGCTTTTAATGAAAAGGTTAAAGAGTGTTTAGAGCGTTTAACTCGTGAGAAATTTCCTTTTTCAGCAGGTAAAACGATATCCATTAGTCTTAGTTTAGAAGATAAATTAGAATAAATTTAAAAATTTTAGATACATTACCAAAAACAAAAATCAAATGGAGAGAGTATGAAAAAGATCGTTCTTTTTTTGTGTTGTACGTTGTGGCTTTATGCCGCTGATGCTACCATGTCTATTATAAATCAAGGTATCGCACTTCCCAAAATCGCTCTGCAAGACGCAACTACGGCGGTTAGTGATCCAAGTTTTAAAGAGAAATTTTTTAAGATTATGCTTGGGGATTTAAAGGTTAGTTCTGATTTTGAGGTTATTGAAGAGCACATAGCTTCTACCTACGAAGGCACGGCTGAGACTAATACTATGGGTGGTAAAGGTGTTGAGCTTATTTTTAGATACGCTCTTGAAGGCTCGGCAAATTCACCTTTGACATTAAAAGTTAAGTTGATTAATGCAAAAACTGCAAGTGTTAAATACGAAAGAATTTATACAATGCCAGATGGTGCGAAATATCCATTTTTGGCACACAAAAGTATAGTTGAGCTGACAAATGAGTTAAATTTACCTCCTGTTGGTTGGATGGAGAAATTTATTATCTTTTCAAAATACACATCTGCAAGACAAAGTTCAATAGTTGTGGCAGACTACACACTCACATATCAAAAAACTATAGTAAGTGGCGGGCTTAATATATTTCCAAAATGGGGTGGAGCTGATCAAACTAAATTTTACTACACTTCGTATGTGAATAACAAACCAACTCTTTTTAGATATGATCTTTCAAACGGAACTAAAAGTAAAATCATAGACAGCAACGGTATGTTAATAGCTTCTGACGTTAGCAAAGACGGCAATACGATTTTGCTTACAATGGCGCCAAAAGATCAACCTGACATCTATACATACAATATCGCCAGCAAAAAACTCACCCAAGTTACAAACTATCCTGGAATAGACGTAAATGGAAATTTTGTGGATGCAGACCAAAGAGTGGTTTTTGTTTCCGATAGACTTGGCTATCCAAATGTATTTGCCATAAATTCAAACGGAAGCGGAAGTGTTGAACAGATGGTTTTTCACGGTAAGAACAACAACTCTGTAAGTACATTTGAAAATTACATAGTTTATTCTAGCCGTGAAGACAACAATGATGCCGGAACTTTTAACATCTATCTTATCTCTACTAAAACTGATTTTATAAGACAGTTAACGGCAAGTGGTAAAAATAACTACCCTAGATTTTCAAGCGATGGACAAAGTGTTGTATTTATAAAACAGCTTGGTTCTCAAAGTTCTTTGGGGGTTATTAGGTTAAATGAGAATAGAAGTTTCCAATTTCCATTAAAAATCGGTAAAATTCAGTCAATAGATTGGTAAATTTTTGTAAATTTATGGTATAATTCCACACAAATTTTAAATCATTAAAAGGATTGCAAATGAAAAAAGTAGTTCTAGCAAGTGTTGCTGTTGCAGCTTTATTGTTGAGCGGTTGTAGCTCTAAAAACCCTGAGGTAGATATGAGTGCTGATGCTAATAAAGGTGCTGATACAAATATGATGAGCGATGCTGATAGACTAGCTGCTCTTATCGCAAATATCGAAGGTCAAGTTAAAAATGTATACTTCGACTTTGACAAATTCAACATTAAAGCTGACCAACAAGGTGTTGTAAGCGGTAATGCTGTAGTATTTAATCAAGAAGAAGCAAAAGCTCTTTCTATTAAAGTAGAAGGTAACTGCGACGAGTGGGGTACTGATGAGTACAACTACGCTCTAGGTCTAAAACGTGCTAAAAGCGTAAAAGACGCTCTTGTTAGAAACGGCGTTGATGCAGATAGAGTAGCTGTTGTTAGTTTCGGTGAGAGTAACCCAGTTTGCACAGATAAAACTAAAGCATGCGACGCTCAAAATAGACGTGCAGAATTCAAAGTTCTTCCATAATTAGTAATGAATCAAAAAATATTACTTCTTGCGGCCCTAAATTTTTGGGTCGCAATCTCTCTTTTTGCTGAAGTTTCTGCATTTGATGCCGGTAATATAAACACTGCTTCGCCTTATGGTTTAACAGACGGGGAAAAAGCTGCCTTAAGTAATAGGCGTAGTGTTCAAAATATTGAAGAAAATATGAATAGTGTTTCAGAACAGCTTCAAGGTCTTCAAAGTTTGATTGAAAGCATGAGTTTAAGGATGAATAAACTTGAGCAAAGAGTTGATGACTTAGAAACTAGAGTTAACGGCGATGTAAATAACTCTGGAAATAGCCTCGCTTCACTTAAAGCCTATGTTGAAGAAACAAGAAAAATTCAAGATAGAAATTATAAAAATATAACAGACACATTAAATAAATTAAGTGGTTTGATAGATAAAAAAAATACAAATACTTCAAATAGCCAAAAAGCTTCTGATCAAAATCAAAATAAAACTAAATCAAATTTTTCAGGTAAAAATGATAAAGATGTAATGTCTGACGGTATAAAACTTTTAAATTCAAATAAAACTTCCGAAGCTGCAGAGTATTTTGAATATCTTTTGAAAAAAAACTATAAACCATCTACTTCAAATTTTTATCTAGGCGAAGTTGCATATAAGCAAAAATCATACAGCACTGCAATAAAATACTATCAAAAAAGTATAGAAGCCAACGACAAGGCTGACTATACACCAAAACTTCTATACCATACGGCGATAAGCTTTGATAAAATAGGTGACACTCAAAGCGCAAATCGCTTCTATAAGGCTCTTAAGGTCGGATACCCAGACAGTAAAGAAGCCAAAGCCTCTCCAGATCGTAATTAACATTAAACTTTTTTAGATATAATCTTATTATTATTTTAATAAGGAGATATTTATGAGTAAAGATCAAGTCATAACTATGTTTTATGAGTTAAAGGATGCCGATAGCGGTGAAATTTTAGAGTCAAATATGCAAGGTGGCGCCGAAATTTCATTTATAACGGGTCGTGGCCACATTATAGAAAAATTAGAAGAAGAAGTTAGTAAATTAAAATCCGGAGATAGAACTGAAATTGCTATCAATGCTGCCCAAGCGTGCGGCGAATACAACGCCGAAGCTATCCAAGCTTTGCCAAAAGAACAATTCGCGGGTATTGATTTAAGAGAGGGCATGGAGCTATTTGGTCAAAATGAAGATGGCTCAAGTGTTCGTGTAATTGTTAAAGAGATTAAAGACGATGAAGTTGTAGTAGATTTTAACCATCCTTATGCGGGTCGCAACTTATTATTTAATGTTGAAATTCTAGAAGTTAGAGAAGCAACAGAAGATGAAAAGGCTACAGGCATGGTTGCCGGTGCTCACACTTGTGGTTGTGGCGGTCACGGACATGATCATGGCGATGGCGGCTGCTGCGGCGGACACGGTCATCATGAGCACGGCGATGGTGAGTGTTGTGGCGGTCACGGACATGGACATGATCATGATGACGATGATGACGATCATGGACACGGTGGCGGCTGCTGCGGTAGACACCATCATTAAGATATAGCATGAAAACAGCATTTATATTTCCTGGCCAAGGATCTCAAACTCTTGGCATGGGAAGAGAATTTTATGAAAATTTCAATAGCTCTCGTGAGCTACTAGAACTTGCGTCAGATGAGCTAAAGATCGATTTTAAAAATTTGTTATTTGAAGAGAATGACAAACTAAACATAAGCGAATTTACCCAGCCGGCTATTGTTTTAAATTCGCTTATGACATTTTTGGCTTTCAAGGAACGCATTAGTACCTCTTCAGAATTTTCTTTAGGTCACTCACTTGGAGAATTTAGCGCATTGGCTGTTAGTGGTGCATTCGAGTTTGTAGAGGCTTTAAAGATAGTAAATTTACGAGGAAAATTTATGCAGCAAGACTGTGACGGCAAGGGTGCCGGCATGATGGTTGTATTAAATTTAGCTGATGAAACTATAAATAATATCTGCCTTGAAGCAAGAACACAAGGGCTTTGTGCCTATGCTGCAAATTTTAACTGCAACGGTCAAGTGGTGGTAGCCGGTCTTAGTTCTGATCTGGCACAACTTGAGGCAAAATTTAAGGAAGCCGGTGCAAAAAGAGCTATGCTTTTAAATATGTCGGTTGCAAGTCACTGTCCTTTGCTTGAAAATGCTTCACAAAAACTTGGCGAAGAGCTTGCAAGATATCTAAAAGATGATTTTGCTCCGGTTGTATCAAATGTAACGGCAAAGCCTTATAAAAGTCGTAACGAGGCTTTAAATTTACTTAAAGAGCAACTAATCAAGCCAGTTCTTTATAAACAAAGCATAGAAAATAATCCCGTTGATATATTTGTTGAATTTGGTGCAAAGGTTCTAAGCGGCATAAATAAAAAAATCACCGATACACCTACGATCAGCATTACCGATATGGCAAGTCTTGACGAGGCTGTTAAAATTTTGGAGGATAAATGATAGCAATACTTGGTGCGATGAACGAAGAGATAACGCCTATTTTAAATAGACTACAAGGCTACGAAGTTATTGAGTATGCAGGTAATAAATTTTATACATCAAACTACAACGGTAAAGATATAGTTGTTGCTTATTCAAAGATAGGCAAGGTCAATGCCGCTCTTACAGCAAGTATTTTGATACAAAAATTTAAAGCAGAAAAACTACTCTTTACCGGTGTAGCGGGCGCTCTTGCCGATGGGCTTAAGATAGGAGATTTACTTTTTGCAACAAGTCTTGTTCAACATGATTTGGATATTACGGATTTTGGTCATCCTTATGGCTATGTGCCAGGTATTGAAATTTTTACAAAAACCGATGAGGGTTTAAATGAGATAGCAAAGAGTGTCGCTAAAAAACACGCCATAGATCTTAAAAGCGGTATTATCGCAACTGGCGATCAGTTTGTTTGTCGCCAAGAGAAAAAAGACTGGATAAAAAATACATTTAATGCTTCTGCGGTTGAGATGGAGGGTGCTAGTGTAGCGCAAGTTTGCACACAATTAGATGTGCCATTTTTTATGATGCGCGCCATAAGTGATGAGGCGAGCGGTGATGCAACATGTGATTTTGACGAGTTTTTGCATACTTCGGCTGAAGTTAGTGCGGATTTTGTTCTTGACATGGTTTCGCAACTATGATAGATCTTAGCAAAAAGCTACTTCGCGTAGTCGGTCAGACGAACGCTAAATATAAAATGTTTGAGGAAAATGACAAAATTTTACTTGCGCTAAGCGGCGGTAAAGACAGTATGACCTTGGCACACTTGCTTAAGCATTTTTGCTCGGTAAGCCCGTTAAATTGGGATTTTCAAGCTGTTACCGTTAGCTATGGTATAGGTGAGAATTTTGTTCCTATAAAAGAGCATTTTAAAGAGCATGAAATTCCTTACGAGGTCATTGACACTAATATCTTTGAATTTGGTAAGGAAAAGATCCGCGAAAATACGACTTTTTGTAGCTTTTGCAGTCGTATGCGTCGCGGATATCTTTACAGTTATGCGTTAAAAAACGGCTTTAACAAAATAGCCATCGCACATCATTTAGATGATGCTGCCGAGAGTTTTTTTATGAATTTGACATATAACGGAGCTCTAAGAACGCTAGCTCCAAAATATACGGCAGAAAACGGACTAAGTGTTATAAGACCGTTAATCTTAGTTCGTGAAAGACAGCTTAGGGATTGTGCGGTTAAAAACGAAATTCCTATAATGAACGAAGAGGAGAGCTGTCCTGCTAGAACATATGGCGGCAAGTCTCCACGTGCACGAGCTGAAACTAAAGATATGCTATCAAATTTAGAGCGTGAAAATCCAAAATTTTTCATTTCATTAAAATCAGCCTTTGAAAATATCCACTCAGATACATTTTTTAAGGCATATTAAATTTGATGTCAAAATCCTTCTAGGATGATTTGATAAATTTTATTTACATCATTGTCGCTTAGTTCTATCGTGCTGTTGGTGTTAAAAAGAATTTCTATCGCTTGCTTATCAAATTCATCTCTTTTAAAACAATGTGGATGCGAGAGTAGAAAACCTCTTGTTAGGCACACTTTATCCTTGATAACTTCATCGCAAACAAAGCACTCAAATTCGGAATGTAAACGTCCCTCGGCTTCTAAAATTCTAATATAACTTTCGATAATTAAACGTTTTGGATTGGCAAGCCCAAAGCGTTTGGCGCAAATTTCAAGCTCGTTAAAATAAATTTGATCTACACTGCCTATGTCTTTTAAATGCAGATAAAAAAGCCTCATTAATTGTTGCCATATAATAAGTTTGTCACGATTTGTGAGCCATCTAAAACCAAGATGCAAGACGCTTCTTAGTTGCGGTAAGAAATTTTGATTTTCTACAAGTTCAAAGTCGATTTTATATCCGGTCATAATATTAGCATGACGAGCGCCGTAAAACCGATAGGATTTTATAACGTTTTCTTCCGTTAGAATATACACCAAAAGGTCTTCGTCTTTAACCTTTTGCGTATGTATGATGTAGCCTTGCATCTAAGCAAAAAAACTCTCTATCAATGCTCGCATGACGCCAGTATCTTCGATACGGTTTATCTCGTTGCGAAAATTTGTAGCCTCGCTCATGCCTTTGCTGTATTGGTGTAGATGTTTGCGAAATATATTACTTCCACGTTCGCCGTAATGCTCTATCATTGCGTCAAAATGAGCCAAGATGATCTCTCTTTTTAAATTTATATCTACACTTTTGCCACTTTTTATCTCATTAAATATCCATGGCTTGCCGATACTTGCTCTTCCTATCATGAGGGCGTCGCAGTTTGTGGTATTTAAAATTTCATCAGCATTTTGTGCGTTTATATCTCCATTTGCTATAACGGGAATTTTAATGGATGATTTTACTTGTGCAATAGCGTCGTAATCAACTTGCGCGCTATAGCCACCGGCTCTTGTTCGTCCATGGATCGCAATGTAGTCAGCTCCAGCATCTTCACATGCTTTTGCGATGCTAACATGGTTTTTTTCGTTAAAACCAAGCCTTATTTTTACGCTTGTTAGTTTTTTATTGGAGGTTTCTTTTATTGTTTTTATTATTTGTTTTAAAAGTTCAAGATCGTTTAAAAGCGCCGATCCTGCACATTGGCGTACAACCTTTGGCACAGGACATCCGCAGTTTAGGTCTATGCCGTCTATATCGTCAAATTTATTGATTATTTGAACGGCTTTTTTGATGTTTGCTACATCGCTACCTGCTATTTGCACGATATATGGATTTTCATTTGGAGATTTCTTAAGCATTTCTAATGTTTTATCAGAGCTTTCATAGACCAATGCATTTGCGCTTATCATCTCGCTTACTGTCACATCACAGCCAAATTTCTTAACAACGCTGCGCAAAGGCAGGTCGGAAAAGCCTGCCAATGGAGCTAAAAATAGAGGTTTTTTAGAAAAGTCGATCATTTATAAAACAAAGAGGTGGATACTATCTTGCCGTTATCTCGTAAAAATAATAGAGTTTTTATCTCTTTAAACTCGTCGTTATCGCTACCTTCTATTGCATCTCTTACTTTGTCTATCATTTGAAGCTCATATAGGGCATATATGTAAGCTTCCTCTGCATCTGCATGATCAGTTTTTAACTGTTCAAATACCGCAATAAATGCATCCGGTTTTAGTTTGTCTTTTAGTAAAATAGCTGATTTTACGTATTGTTCTTTTGTTATTTTGACATTATTAAGTAGCTCAACTATCTCGTCTTTTTCTAAGGCTATCTCATCATTAACAAACCTACTTACGATAAGCATTATCTCGTCAGCGCTAAGGCTAAAATTTGCTCTTTTTATCTCTTGATAGCTTGTTGTTTTTATCATTTTCTCGCGCACCGCTTTAAGTAAAGACTCGTCTGCATTTGAAGAATTTTTTAAAATTTCAGCGTAGTAGTTGCTTAGTTTTTCTACTTTATTTACTTCGTTCTTTAAATTTAGAGGATTTTCTTTTGGAAGTTTAAATTTTTTGATATCAACAACGTCGCCGTTTTGAACACTTTTTACATTTTGTATTACGCTATTGATTTCAGCATCTTCGATACTAGTGTCTTTGTTTTGATTCCAAGGAGACAGTATGCGAAGTATTTGAGCTGGAATTTTATAAATATCTGTTTTAAATTCTTTGTTTGACTCAAGACCAAGTAAAATTTCTTTTGTCATCTCTTTATATAATGCACCGTCTTTTTTGATGTTTCTTTTATATCTATACATACTAAAACTGTGATAAAGTATATGAAGCACTGCAAGCAGCGAAAAAAGCGCAACTGGAAGCATAAACCATATAGCAAGAGGAAGGGTTAAAGAGTAATCTAAAAGGTTAAATGTATGTTCAGAGTTATCTAGCGTGTATATAAATGCGCCGACCAAACAAACGTAAATGACAGAGTAGATAAAAAATCGTCTAGTTTTCATCCGATATCCTTTATTTTTTGGCTGTTTTTTCCACTATTTCACGACATGTTATGCAGTATCTTGCATGTGGTTTTACTTTAAGCCTAGCCATGCCTATCTCCTCTTCACACATTTCGCAAATTCCGTAGGTATTGTTAAAAATTTTACTCAAAGAGAGTGCTATCTCGTCAAGTTCGGCTCTTTGTTGAGCTGAGATTGATTGTTCGATTAATTGATCGGTATTGATGGAAGCTATGTCAAATTCGTCACTTACGCCACTATCTCTTAAGCCGTTTACCTCACTTGCAGCATCGTCAATGTTCTTTTTTATTTGAATTTTTCTATCTTCAAGAAGTTTCTTAAAAAATTCTAAATCTTTTTGTGTCATCTATGTCCTTTATTTATGATAGGGATGGTTTGCATTTATACAAAGTCCTCTAAAAATTTGCTCAAATAGCATGAGCTTGGCTATCTTGTGCGCCAATGTCATCGGGCTTAGACTAATGATCTTGTCTGCTTTATTTTTTAAATTTTCACTAAGGCCGTAAGCGCCACCGATGAAGAAGTTGATTTGATTGTTGTTTTCAAAAATTTTTGCAAAATCTTTGCTGTTTAAACTGCTTCCGCGCTCATCAAGCATGATGCAGTAGCCTTTTAAATTTGGCTCATAAACTTCGTCATAAGCCTTTAAAGCATCATTTGCTCCTATGCTTTGAGCCTTTGCGATTTTATCATTAAAAAGTATTTTGTCTTTAATATTTGCAAATTTAGCCGACATTTTTATATACTCTTTGATCTCTTTTTCAAAGTTATCGGCTTTTGTTTTTTGTATACTAAAAACAGAAATTTCCAACATTTAGCCTTTGTTTTTTAACTTTAATTCAAACGGCTTATCGTTAGAATTTAAAAATTCTTGATTTTCCAACTCATCAAGGGTTGGTTTTTTGTGCTTAAGCGGTGCGTTGTTTGTTAAAAATTTTATTATATCGCTTATAAATTTCTTATGTTCGTTTCTAGGAACGATAGCATCGATAAGTCCGTGTTCTAGTAAAAATTCAGCCCTTTGAAAACCGTCCGGCAGATCAGCTCCGATAGTTTGTTTTATAACACGCTGTCCTGCAAATCCTATAAGTGCACCGGGCTCTGCTATGATAATATCTCCAAGCCATGCAAAACTAGCGCTTACACCACCCATGGTAGGGTCTGTTAGGACAGAAATGTAAGGAATTTTAGCCTCATCAAGAAGCTTAAGAGCTGCAGATGTTTTTGACATTTGCATTAAAGAAAATGTGCTTTCTTGCATTCTTGCTCCGCCTGAAGCGCTTATGATAACTAATGCTTCTTTCTTTGTGATAGCGCGCTTGATAGCACGAACGATCTTTTCTCCCTCTACCGAGGCAAGAGACCCACCCATAAAGCCAAAGTCAAATACCACAAGTTGGATACCAACACCTTCGCATTTCGCTTCTCCGCAAATTACTGAGCTGTTTCGTCCCGTTTTTTCACTACTTTCGCTAATACGCTTTTTGTAAGATTTTTTATCAACAAAATTTAGCGGGTCAACAGGCTTTAAATTTGCATCAAATTCAACAAATGTGCCTTCATCGCATATAAGTTTTATACGTTCTTCCGGTTTTAATCTCATGTGGTGAGCGCACTTTGGGCATACGTTAAAACACGCCTCAACCTCTTTATAATACATTAACGAGTGACAGCGGTCGCACTTTACCCAGTGAGTTGGCGCCTCTTCCGGGCGTGGCTGCGTTTTTCGTATTTTGGAAAAAATATCGGTAAAATTCATTTTCTGACCTACTTAATTACAAAATTGTTCGGATTATATCTAAAATTGCCTTTTTTTTTCTTATAGGTGATTTAAATTTATAAAAATATTGTCTTTATGTTTTTGGTATATAAGGAGGGGCGACGCGGAAATTTCCGCGTCAAAGAGATTAAAATCTTCTTCCGATAGTAAATTCAAATGTGTTTGTTTCGTCGTTATGTTTTTTATCAAGAGCTCTTGCAAAGATAAGTTGTAGTGGTCCAATAGGTGTAACCCACTCTATACCAGCACCGACGGATGAACGTTTTATCTCGTTTAGGTTTTTCTCTCCGATCATACCGTAGTCATAAAACAATACGCCACGCATTTTAACGCGCTCTATTAATGGAATACTTAACTCAACAGAGTTATTAAAGGCTATTTGACCACCTGTTTCATACCATTGTCCATCTTTGGCTAGCACTTTTGGAGAGACGCTTCTACTTTCATATCCACGTAAATTTCTAATGCCGCCAAGGTATAATTTTTCGTTGATAGGCACATATCCATTATCCCATATCTTGCCAAAATTTGACTTATATCTGATGATTAGGTCATAATCGATATATTCTCTAAGACCTAGATAATAGTTGAAATTTGTTCTATTTTTAAAGAATTCCTCATCTCCGCCAAGACCGGCAGCTTCAAGAGAAGTGCCTGCGATAATACCGCGACGAGGCAGATAGTAGTCGTCTGTGCTGTTGTACGAGATAGCTGGTATTATAGAGCTTTTTATGTTTCTGCCCTCTTTATATCCTACCTCTTTTAAGACATCTTTTAGTCCTTGTATATCACTTTGTTCTATGACATATGTTAGAGAGGCATTTAAATTTCTTGTAAGTTTTCTACCGACTGTGGTACTAAAGCCGTATGATTTTTCATCATAACTATCCCAGTCGTAATCGTTTGCATAGATGCTTCCGCCCCAGCTGTATTCTGAGTCAAATACACGCGGGTTTGTAAGGCTGATTTGTCCTGAAAGTTCATCGTCGCTTTTGTCTATACTGATGGTTCCTTGCATGCCAGAGCCAAATATATTTGTATCAGAAAGTGAAGCGTTTAAAAGTAGACCGTCAGAGCTACCATAGCCGATACCACCGCTAATGGTTCCTGTAGACGCCTCTTTGACTTCAACTGTTAGATCTACTGTGTTTTTATCTACTCGCTCTTCTTTGATATCAACATCATCAAAGTAGCTCGTTCTTTTTAGTGCATCTTTTGAGTCTTGAAGATCGGTTCTGCTATATAAATTTCCCTCGGTTAGATATAGTTCTCGTCTAACAACGCGGTCAACAGTGCGGTCGTTGCCTGCAATTTGAACATTTCTTATGTATACTTGTTCGCCGGAATCTACTTCGTATTCGATATCAACCGTTTGGTTGTTTTCGTATTTTTGAGTTTTTGGGTAGACCTTAACAAACGCATAACCTTTATCGGCTACTAAGTCATCAAGCTTTTTCATGTCTTGACGAAGACGAGCCGAATTCATGCGGTCGCCAGGCTCGAGTTTAAAGTCTTTTAAAATTTCATCCGTATCAAGCTCAAGCTCACTTGGTGCATTTATGCCGACTTTTGCCACGTCATAAGGTTTACCTTCGTGGATATAGTAAGTAAGATCGGCTGTGTAGTTATCAAAAGATGAGTTTAGATAAGGCGAAGATACGGTTGCGTCAAGATAACCTTTTTGAAAGTATCTATCTTGAATTCTTGCAGGATCATTAGGAAGCTCTTGAAGCTTGACTTTGCCGTCATTCCTGCCCCACATCCAACCCATAAATTCACGACTTTTGTTTGCTACAAGCGGCTCCATGTCACTGTAGTCGAATTTTTGTACGCCTATTAAATTTACTTTATTGATTATCATGTTTTCGCCGCGGTTTACGTTCATTGTTATAAACAGTGAGCTTTCATTGCCTGCAACAGCCTCTTTTTGCACATCTACAACCGTGTCAAAATAGCCTTTTGATTCGTAATATTGGCGAATTCTCTCTTTTGTTTTTTCTATGATCAAGTCGTCATACATATTGCCGGGCTTTATGCTTATTAAAGACTCGATAGCTGTTTTGTCGTTTGTTACTACACCTTTTATGTCAAGTCTTGCAATGCTTGGCTTTTCTTTTATGTTTACGGTTATGTTGCCTTTATTATCCGTGTCTATCCAGATGTCTTGCATGTAGCCTTGTTTATAAAGGTTTATTATCGCCCTGTCTGTCGCATCGCCGGTAAGCTCGTCTCCTACTTTAAGACCCATTATATCCTTTGCGACTTCTGGTGAAAGGTGGATAAGTCCTTTGAAATTTATAGACTGAATTTTTTCCGCATTTAGGCCGCTTAGAGCCAAAAGTACTAAAAATAAGCTTTTTTTCATTAAATTTAACCTAAATATTGAGTATAAAGACGTATAATATCATATTTATTTTTAAAATATATAAAAATTGACAAAATTTAAAAGGGCGTTAAATATGAAAGTTGGGATAGTTGGACTAGGATTAATCGGCGGTTCATTGGGGCTTGCATTAAAGGATGAAAAGCTTATATCTTGTGTTAGCGGATATGACATAAAACAAGAGCATCAAAGCAAGGCGCTAGAGTTAGGACTTGTGCATGAAATTTTAACTCTTGATGAAATGAAAAGAAAATGCGACATCATCTTTCTTGCTATACCGGTTGAAGCGATAATCCAAACTATGCAAAATTTAAACGATATCAGCGATGATACTACGATTATTGATTTTGGTTCTACAAAACAAAAGATCATCCAAGCCGTTCCAAAAGAAATTCGTAAAAATTTTATACCGGCTCACCCGATGGCGGGAACTGAATATTCTGGGCCGGAAGCCGCGTTTAAAAGTCTTTATAAGGATGCAGTTGTTGTGGTTTGCGACTTTGAAGAAAGTAGTGAAAAGCATGTTAAGCGCTCGGTTGAGTTGTTTTCTCATCTTGGTATGAAGATCGTCTTCATGAGCGCAAAAGAGCACGATCATCATGTCGGTATAATCTCGCATCTGCCTCACGCTATCGCATTTTCTTTGGCAAGTGGCGTTTTAAAAGAAGAGGACACAAGGCATATTATGGCGCTTGGAGGCCCTACATTTCGTGGTATGATCCGTGTTGCAAAAAGTTCTCCTATAATGTGGAGTGATATTTTTAAGCAAAATAAAGACAATATTTTAGAGGCGATTAAAATATTTAAAAACGAACTTAGCGAATGCGAAAAACTAGTTCAAAACGAGCAGTGGAACGAACTTTACGACTGGATGAGTCAGGCTAGAAAGATACGCGAAATTTTATGATTAACTTAAAATTTATTCGCTTTTTTGTAAAATTCACGAAAAATTTAAGGGTGATTTGAATGAGAAGACAGGGTTTTAACGGGTTTTTTGTAGTTTTGATTTTATTGATCATGGTTATAGGCGGAGGTATTTTTTATCTTTTAGGTTCTAATAATTTTGAAAGAAACAAGCCTATTATCGGTATAAAAGATAAGGTTTATTGGAATTTAAGATCACCGATGAATATTAAATTTCAAGATGACAGCGGAGTCAAATTTGTTCGTATAAGCATGAATGACGGACAAAACGACCTAACTGTACTAAATCAAGTAATCGACAATCCAACGCAGCAGCTTGACATAAATTTAACATTTCCTAAGACCGGTTTTTTTAGCGCAAAAGAGACCTATGAGATGACGATAGAAGCTGTTGATACAAGCAGGTGGAATTTCTTTTTAGGTAATAAATCAGAAAAAAAAGTTCAAGTTATACTCGATACTACAAAACCCGAGCTTTACGTGCTTTCTCAGTCGTATTCTATATCAAAAGGCGGTAGTGCGGTTGTTGTATTTAAAGCAACTGATAACGAAATGAAAGAGGTTTTTGTTCAAACTAGCTATGGCAAGCAGTTTAAAGCAATACCTTTTTATCAAGAAAATTATTACATGGCTGTGCTTGCATGGCCGGTTAATGTCGAGAATTTTAGTGCGGATGTGATAGCGAGGGATTTTGCGGGCAACGAAAGCAAGGCTCGCGTTAGATATTTTTATCAAAATGTAAAATACAAAACATCTACAATCGCGTTAAAAGATAATTTCTTGGATGGTAAAATTTCAGATCTTACCGATCAATACGCAAAAGATGCGTTAAATTTATCACGTCTTGAGAAGATGAAATTTATAAACGAAACTTTGCGAAATGAAAATAATAAAAAAATCTCCGAGATAACATCTAATGTTGATGCAAATTTAATTAGCGACTTTGCGGTTAATACTTTTTATCCGTTAAGAAACGGTAAAAAAGTGGCTGACTTTGCGGATCATAGGTATTATACATACAACGGACAACCTGTTAGTGAGTCTTGGCACATGGGAATAGATTTTGCTAGCGTAGCACAAGCTCCTATCGTTTCAAGTAACGCAGGCCGGGTGGTTTTTGCGGGAGATAATGGAATTTATGGTTTAAATATCATAATAGATCACGGTTTTGGTATCTACTCTTTATATGCACACTGTTCAAGCTCTAATGTAAAAGAGGGAGATAATGTTGCTCCAGGAGAGCAGATCGGAACAACCGGGATAAGCGGACTTGCGCTTGGAGATCATTTGCACTTTGGAATTTTAGTGCAAGGCGAAGAAGTAAGGCCGCAACAATGGATGGATAAAAAGTGGATAAAGGATAATGTTACCGATGTTCTTGATGCTGCTAAAAAAATGATAGACAAGAAATAATTTGCAAAAATAACTTTAAAATGCTATTATTTCACGATTAAAATTTATAAAGGAAAATAGTTGAAACAAACTACTATTGCAAGAAGGGTCGAGACCGTAGGTATCGGGCTTCACAAGGGTGAGCCGATACATTTAGCGCTTGAGCCTCTTGATGCAAATATGGGTATAATTTTTCATAGAACCGACCTGGGTATAAGTTTTAAAGCCGAGCCGTCAAATGTAGTAAACACTCAAATGGCAACGGTTGTCGGAAATGAAAAAGGTTTTGTAAGCACGATAGAACATTTGTTAAGCGCGATAAACGGATACGGCATAGATAATATTAGAATTTTGCTTGATGCAAATGAAATTCCAGTCATGGACGGTAGCGCGATAAGTTTTTGCATGCTACTTGACGAAGCTGGCGTAGTTCAACTTAACGAGGGCAAAAAGGTTATCTTGGTGCGTCGTGAAGTAGAGGTTGCTGAGGGGTCTAAATTTGTTAGAACACTGCCTTCTTCAAACCCAAAATTTGACTACACTATTAAATTTAACCACCCGGTTATCGGCGAACAAAGATATGTTTTTGAATTTAGTAAGACAAATTTCATCAAAGAGATAGCAAGGGCAAGAACGTTTGGATTTTTAAAAGATCTTCAAATGCTTCAGGCTCAAAATTTAGCTCTTGGTGCTTCGCTTGATAATGCAGTAGCCATAGACGATAATAGAATTTTAAATCCTGAAGGGCTAAGGTTTGAAAACGAATTTGTAAGGCATAAAATTTTAGATGCCATCGGCGATCTTAGCTTACTTGGTGCACCTTTGCTTGGCGACTACGTCGCATTTGCAGGTAGCCATGACTTAAACCACAAGCTAACATTAGCGATCTTAGCTGATGAGAAAAACTACGAAATGGTAACGCTAAGCGGCGAACTGCTAAAAGATTACCAAAGGGTTTTTGCATAAAAAATATCGATATTCTTGTCGTTTCATTAGTCTCGCCTCTCATGGTGGGACTATATGAAAACGACGTAAAATTTAAAGAAATTTCCACCCAAGATCATGTCAGCGAAGCTCTGATAGAGATTTTAGAAGAGCTAGATAAAGAGTATAATATACAAAAAATAATCTATGCAAATACACCTGGAAGCTTTATGGGTTTAAAGGTGGCTTATGTGATTTTAAAGACCTTTTGCGAGGTTAGAGGCTGTGAGTTTTATGCGGTAAGCGGATTTGATCTAAATGAAAACAACCCAATAAGAGCAAACAAAAAATTAAGCTTTGTAAAGTATGATAATAAAATTGTGCTTGAAGAAAAAGAGCCCGTAAAATTTAAACTTCCTCAAATTTTAGATAAATTAAAACTAAATTCAGATACACTACCTGATTATATTATACAAGCAGTTTAGGAGTCTTTTTGAATATCATAGTTCCTGCAACTAGTGCAAATTTAGGACCCGGTTTTGACGCACTAGGGCTTAGCGTCAGTCTTTATAACGAAGTTAGCATACAATCTGCAAAATTTAGCTCCGTTTCCATTAACGGCGAAGGTAGTGAGAATGTAAATTTAAAAAGAAATAATCTTTTTATCAGCATATTTAATGAAATTTTTACCGAACTTACCGGAGAAAATGAAAATTTTAGAGTAGTTTTTGATAATAAAATCCCATTTTCCAGAGGACTAGGAAGTAGTTCTGCAGTTATTGTCGGGGCCATAGCGAGTGCGTATGTGATGGCTGGATTTAAGGCAGATAGGCAAGTTGTTTTAAACAGAGCTTTAACTTATGAAAATCACCCTGACAATATCACTCCTGCAACTCTTGGCGGGTTTATAAGTGCGGTTGTTGACAGTGGCAGAGTTTATGCCAATAAATTTGAAGTAGACGATAGTCTAAAAGCCGTGGTTGTTATACCAAATGTTGCCATGAATACTAATCAATCAAGAAGCGTTTTACCTAAAAACTACACGATAAAAGAGTGTGTAAATAACCTATCTCATGCTGCGTTTTTAACATCTTGTTTTTGCTCTAAGAGATATGATCTTTTAAAGATAGCGTGTAAAGATATGATGCATGAAGAAAGGCGTATGAGCGCACTTGATGAGTTGTTTGAAGTTAGAAAGCTAGCTTATGAAAACGGTGCGCTAATGAGCTCTTTATCAGGTTCTGGGTCTAGCTTTTTAAATATCGTTTATGCAAACGACGCTCAAAATTTTAGAAATAAATTAGCCGGTAAATTTAATAAATTTAGGGTTGAAATTTTTTCATTTGACAACGACGGTTTTCAAATAATACAAAGCTAAAAAAAAGCAAAAAAAAGATATAATGAATAAGAACAGCCCTATAAGAACGTGTGTTTCATGCAAAAGCAAAATGCCTCAAATAATATTAAAAAGATATAGAGTTATAAGCGGTGTGATACAAACCGGAAAAGGCGACGGTCGCAGTTTTTATTTGTGCGACAAATGTTTACAAAAAGACGAAAAAATTTTAAAAAAAATACTTGACAGATATATAAAAAGCGTTATCGGCTTAGAAGCGTCAAATTTAAAGGAGAAACTCTTAAATGAGCAGTGTTAGAATTTCAGAGATAGCAAATGAACTTGGCTATCCAAATAAAGAAATAGTCGAAAAGGCTCAAGAGCTAGGACTTAATGTAAAAACGCACTCAAATTCAGTTAGTTTTGAGGAAGCCGAGGCTATATATGAATACGTTCAAACAGGTATCGTGCCTGATAAATTTAAGAAAAAGAAGGGCGAAAGTAAGCCTAAAAAAGAGTCTAAGATAGATGTAAGCAAAGACGATAAGCCTTCTAAAAAACCAACCCAAAGCTCTAAAAAAGTTGAAACAGTTGAAGTAAGGCAGCCAAAAGAGACAAAAAAAGAAGACGCTCAAACTAAGGCACAAGAGCCAAAAATAGCTACAAAAGAGAGCGCTCAAGTAGAGGTAAAAGCCACTGAGTCGGTAGAAGCTGAGTCTAAAAAAGAGGAACAAAAGCCAAAAGAAACTCTCGCTGATGTTAGTCAAAAGCGTCGCGGACTTGTAATAGTTAAAAAGCGCAAAGAGGTTGAGTCAACTCCTTTAAAAGCGCAAAGCAAAGCTCAAAGCGCACAGGCTGAGCAGGTAAATTCTTTAAAAAGCATGTTTTCAAGTAGTGATGAAAGTTTATCTCGCAAGAAGAAAAAGGATGTTAAAAAACAACCTGTAAATTCAAAAAAAGATAGCAGTGAAAGAGTTGAACTTCTTGGAGGAAGTGACTTTGGTGATATCGTTCTTGAAGATGATAATGTAGTTGTTTTACCTGATTTTACATTTAAAACCCCAACTCCTCAGCCAACACAAAAAACGAAACAGCCACCCGTTTTTAAAAACTCACAAAACGCACCTTCAAATCCTTTTGAGGGCGGCATACAAAGACGCGCTAGGAAAAAACATAAGAAGCCGGAAAAAAATCAAAACAGCGATATTGTAACCTCTGTTAATATCCCAAAAGAGATCCGTGTATATGAATTTGCCGAGAAATTAAACAAACAACCTAGCGAGATAATCGGTAAGCTATTTATGCTTGGCATGATGACTACCAAAAATGACTTTTTGGATGAGGATGCGATTGAAATTTTAGCTGATGAGTTTAATGTTGAGGTTAACATCATCGATGATCAAAAAGAATTTGACTATGTCGCCGCCTATGAAGAAGAGATAAAAGATGATGAGAATTTGGTATTACGTGCCCCTGTTATAACCATTATGGGACACGTTGATCATGGTAAAACTTCACTATTAGACTATATCCGCAAGTCACGTGTTGCTTCAAGTGAAGCAGGGGGTATCACTCAACACGTTGGTGCATATATGGTAAATAAAAATGGCAAAAATATAACATTTATCGACACCCCTGGACACGAGGCGTTCACTGCGATGCGTCAAAGAGGCGCAGGAGTTACCGATATTGTTATTATCGTTGTAGCTGCCGATGATGGCGTAAAGCCTCAAACAAAAGAGGCTGTGGCTCACGCAAAAGCAGCTGGTGTGCCTATAATCATTGCCATAAACAAAATGGATAAAGAAGCGGCAAATCCAGATCTTGTAAAAACAGGACTTGCCGAGCTTGATATAATGCCTACCGAGTGGGGCGGTCAGCACGAATTTGTGCCGATTTCTGCTAAAACCGGTATGGGTATAGATGATTTGCTTGAGATAGTGCTTTTACAAGCTGAAATTTTAGAGTTAAAAGCAAATCCAAAAGCCAATGCAAAGGCTACTGTAGTTGAGAGCTCGTTACAAAAAGGAAGAGGCTCAGTTGCTACTATAATCGTTGAAAACGGCACGCTTCGTGTAGGGGATACCGTTGTTGCGGGTGTGGCATACGGTAAGATAAGAAGCTTGCTTGATGATCAAGGCAAGACCCTAAAAGAGATAAAACCTGGAGAGTGTGGTGTTATCGTAGGTCTTAGCGAGGTAGCTGAAGCGGGCGAGACGCTTATAGGTGTTAAAACAGACAAAGAAGCACGCGAATATGCCCAGAAAAAGGCTGAATACCTACGTCAAAAAGAACTTAGCAAATCAACAAAAGTCAGCCTTGATGAGCTTAGCGCTAAGATCGCCGAGGGTGAACTAAAAACTCTACCTGTTATCATAAAAGCAGACGTTCAAGGCTCGTTAGAGGCACTCAAGGCTAGCTTGGAGAAATTAGCCAACGATGAGGTAAAAGTAAATGTTATACATTCAGGCGTTGGCGGCATAACTCAAAGTGACGTATCTTTAGCAAGCGCAAGCGCAAACTGCGTTATACTCGGTTTTAACATACGTCCGACAGGCGAGATAAAAGAAAAGGCCAAAGAGAGTGGTGTTGAGATAAAAACATACAATGTTATCTATAATCTAATCGATGACGTTAAGGCTATCTTGGGTGGTTTAATGTCTCCGATTATCCGCGAAGAGCAGCTTGGTCAGGCTCAAGTTCGCCAGGTTATAAATGTCCCTAAAGTAGGTACGATAGCAGGTTGTATGGTAACTGAGGGCACTATAAACCGCGGAGCTAAAATTCGTCTTATTAGAGACGGTGTTGTTGTTTATGAAGGCACGGTTAGCTCGCTTAAACGCTTTAAAGATGATGTTAGAGAGGTTGCCAGAGGTTATGAGTGCGGTGTCGGTATAGAGGGCTATAACGACATACGAGAAAATGACTATATCGAAAGCTTTAAAGAGACACAGGAGCAAGCTACTTTATGAATGCAAACGAGATAAAGCGCCTACGTACTGAAAGCATACTAAAAGAGCTTATACCAGAAGCTCTTGCTACGCTTGATGATGAATTTTTAAAAGGACTTTGTGTAACGGATGTCGAGTGTAAAAAAGGCAGATACGATGCATTTGTATATCTTGATAAAACGGGTTTTGACGAACGTGAACAAAATTACATCCTAGGACATCTAAAGCGTGTTTCAAAACTCTTGCAAAACCATTGTATGGCGGCTGAGGGTTGGTATAGGGCGCCGAATTTTCATTTTAAATTTGATGACAGGTTAGAGTATCAAAACCACATGGATAAACTTTTTGACAAAATTTCAAAGGATTTAAATAAAGATGAATGAGTTACAAGAGCTTGTTAAGCAGTGCGGTGTCGAGCTTTACGATACCGAAATAGCAAATGAAAACAGCAAGGTTATCTATAGAGTTTATATCACAAAAGAGGGCGGAGTAAGTCTTGATGAGTGCGAGAGTGTGAGCAGGCTGCTTTCCCCGATATTTGACGTTACGCCTCCTGTTTCTGGAGAATATACTCTTGAAGTAAGCAGTCCTGGACTTGAGCGCAAACTAAGCTTACCAAAGCACTTTAAAGCAAGTATCGGCGAGCTTGTAAAAGTCCAAGCTGCTGAGCTAAAAATTTTAGGAAGACTTGTAAAAGCCGATGAAGAAAACATCTGCATTGAAAATGACGAAGGAATTTTTGAGATCAAAATTTTAGATATTAAAAAAGCAAAAACATATTTGGAGTGGTAAATGTTAAGTGATATCGAGATCACACATCAGGCTAAATTAGAGCATATTTCAAAGATTGGTGAAAAGCTGGGGCTAAAAGAGGACGATATCGAACTTTATGGCAAATACAAAGCCAAAATCACTCCACACTTAAAAGAGTCTAACTCAAAACTTATCCTGGTAACAGCTACCAACCCAACACCTTTTGGCGAGGGTAAGACTACCACTTCTATAGGATTAGCCGATGCGTTAAATTTGCTTGGCAAAAAAGTCTGCTTAGCTCTTAGAGAGCCTAGTCTTGGACCTGTTTTTGGTATAAAAGGCGGTGCGGCAGGAGGCGGTTACTCTCAACTTGCGCCGATGGAAGATCTAAATTTGCATTTTACGGGTGATTTTCACGCTATAACATCTGCAAACAACCTTATTTCGGCTATGATCGATAATAGCCTGCATCAAGAAAATCCTCTTAAAATAGATAAAATCTTATGGAAGCGTTGCATGGACATGAATGACCGCGCGCTTAGATTTATAACGGTTGGACAAGGCGGAAAAGCCGATGGTGTTGAACGCGAAGATGGGTTTAATATAACAGCGGCAAGTGAGATAATGGCGATACTTTGTCTTGCTACAAGCCTTGCTGATTTAAAAGAGAAAATTTCAAACATAATGGTTGCTTACGACATTGACGGCAAGCCGATTTATGTGCGCGACCTAGGTTGTGCGGACGCAGTTTGTATACTTTTAAAAGATGCGATCAAGCCAAATTTATTTCAAACGATCGAACATACGCCAACCTTGGTTCACGGTGGACCGTTTGCTAATATAGCTCACGGTTGCAACTCCATAATCGCAACTAAAACTGCGTTAAATTTAGCTGAATATGTTGTGACTGAAGCCGGTTTTGGCTCAGAGTTGGGAGCTGAAAAATTTATAGATATAAAATGTGCAAAAGCCGGATTAAAGCCTGACGCGGTCGTTTTGGTGACAACGATCAGATCGCTTAAATACAATGGAAATGCAGATAAGAGCGAGATAAGTGTGCCAAATATGAGAGCTCTTAAAGAGGGTATCGCAAATCTTGGTGGTCATATAGAAAATTTAAAAGACAAATTTGGTTTAAATTTGGTTGTGGCGTTAAATAAATTTGGATTTGATGTTGACGATGAGATAAATTTTGTTCGCGAATACTGCGCTAAAATGGGCGTTAAAATGGCAGTTTGCGAAAATTTTGCCAAAGGTGGTGAGGGTGGAGTAGAGCTTGCAAATTTTGTTTTAAAAGAGCTTAAAAAGCCAAGTCATGTAAATTTTATATATAAAGCAAGTGACGACATAAAAACCAAAATAACAAAAGTAGCTACACAAATTTACGGCGCAGATGATGTTATTTTTGAAGACATGGCACTTAGTAAGCTTGATAAGATAAGCTCTTTAGGGCTTGATAATTTGCCTGTTTGTATAGCAAAAACGCAGTATAGCTTTAGTGACGATGCTAAGCTTTTGGGACGAGCAAAGGGCTTTAAATTTAGCGTAAAAGATCTTGAAATTCGCACCGGAGCCGGTTTTATCGTGGCAGTGTGCGGCAAGATAATGTTGATGCCGGGGCTTTCAAAAAAACCAAGCGCTATGGATATGCGCATAGATGAAAACGGCGTTATAAGCGGACTTGCGTGATATTAGCTTAATAATAATCCTTTCTTTTTGGTTATAGCGAGTATAGACGTTTGGCATTTATACTCGCTTTTAAATTTAAAAACATCGTTTTGAAATTCAGAGTTATTAAAATTTAAAGGGCGTAGATGAGTGATGAATTTTATATGAATTTAGCCTTAAATGAGGCTTGGAAGTATCAGATCCTAACCTATCCAAACCCTGCAGTCGGTTGTGTCGTGCTTGATAAAAGCGGTAAAATTTTGAGCATAGGTGCTCACAAAAAGGCTGGTTTTTTACACGCAGAGCCAAGTGCGATCTTGCTTGCACTTTGTGAGATAAGTGATGATTTTTTACATAAATTTATACTAAACTACGATCAAAAATTTAACACAAATTTTTTGGATATTTCAGACAAACATGAGCTTCTTGAAAAGCTTAAAGAAGTGTATTTAAACGCGGTTTTTACTTATGATTTTATAATGCAAAATCACGGTGATTTATTAGACGGTGCAAAGGCTTATGTTACGCTTGAGCCCTGCTCACATTATGGCAAAACCCCTCCTTGTGCGAATTTGTTTGTGCAGTTAAAATTTGCCGAGGTTGTGATATCTTGCGAAGATAAAAACAAAATCGCAAGTGGTGGAATTTCTATCTTGCAAAATGCCGGGATAAAAGTGAAAGTAGGCGTTCTAAAACAAGACGGAGGCATGCTTTTAAAGCCGTTTTTAAGTTGGCAAGAGGGGAATTTTAGCTTTCTTAAGGTTGCTTTATCGGTAAATGGCGCGGCAACTGGCGGAGTGATCTCAAACGAGACCAGTCGCGCTCACATGCACAGCATAAGAAGTATTGTAGATCTGCTAGTTATTGGTGGAAATACCGTAAGAATAGATCGTCCAAAACTTGATGCAAGACTTGTAAAAAATGGCAAAAGTCCAAATGTGCTAATCTTTTCTAGAGAGCAAAAATTTGACGAGAGCTTACCTCTTTTTCATGTCAAAGGACGCGAAGTTGAAATTTCAAATTCTCTCTTAAGAGCCAAAAAATCACCCCTTGTTATGTATGAAGGGGCGCAGGAATTTTTAAATTTAGCCAAAAACGGTGCATTACCAAACGTAAAATGGCTTCTTTTATACCAAAGTTCAAATTTCAAAAACGAGCCGAATTTGCTTTCACAAATTTATTTAAAGTCCGTTTTTAGGTCAAATTTTGCAGATGATAGCTACGGTTGGTATGAGATAGTCTAACTATCTCATTTGTGTATTAAAAAGTAAATTTGCCATCGAATTTACGCCTTGGCTTGTAAATTTTTCCATAAATTTTTCTATTTGAGGTTTTTTCTCCCAAACTGCTTCGCTAACACCGCTTAACTCTTCTAGCTGCGCTTTGGCCTCAAAGTATCCGCCGATCTCATCGATAAGTCCTACTTGTTTTGCTTCGCCGGCTAAAAAGATCTTGGCATTTGCCCACTCATCTTTTTTGCTTGTTTCAAGACCTCTTGCTTGCGCGACATCACTTGTAAATAGCTCGTATGAAGCATCAACTAACTTTTGCAGACTATCACGCTCGCTTTGGCTCCATTTTCTGGTAAATGTCCCCGCTTCTTTAAACTCTCCAGCCTTTACAACCTGTTCGCTTATGCCGATTTTATCGGCTAGAGCTTCGAGGTTTGGCACCTGCATGATAACACCGATAGAGCCGATAAACGAGCCCGGATTTGCCACTATTTTATGGGCGTTTACTCCGGCATAGTAGCTGCCACTTGTCATTGAGCCGGCGGCATATGCTACGACTTTTTTGTTTTTAGCCAGTTTTTTTACTTGCATGGCAAGCTCCACGCTAGGGCTTAGCGCACCACCCGGACTATCTATATAAAGCAAGACACCTTTTATGTTGTCATCGTCGTTAAGGGCTTGTAGTTTTTCTAAGATATCTTCGGTTTGAAGAAGTGTATTTTTTATATCAACTTGCGCTAGATTAGGCTTTTTCATCTCGCCGTCTGGCATAAATATCATGGCTAATATCAGTAAAAATACAAGCGCTTTGAAGTTGGTATTTATAAATTTAAAAATAGCACCTATGGGTGCAAAAATCATCTTTAAAAGTTGCAAATTTTTCCTCCTATATATAGTTGTTTTGCTTCGTTTGTGTGTAAGATTAGTTGTGTTATAAGTGCGTCTTTGTCACAGTTTGGCACATCATATACGGCTATATCGGCCAGTTTGTTTGGTGCTATTATGCCGTTATTTGTTCCAAGGGCTAACCCCCCGCCTCTCGTTGCTGCGGTAAATAGTATTTTCGCAATGGTGTTTAACTCGTGATTTGCATGAGTAAAAAGAGCAGCTCTTAACTCGTGCCATAAATTTAGGCTAATGTTTGAGCTAAGCCCGTCTGTGCCGATATTAAGCCCTGTGCTTGAGCTTAAAATTTTGTTTAAATTTAAAGCTTTTTTACCAAGTAATCTATTTGAAACCGCACAATGCGTAACACTGTGAAGTTTCTGGTCAAATTTAGTAAAATCATCTTCATAAACGCAGTGAGTAAAGAGCGTTTTTATGCCCTTAAACATGGCAAAATAGCTGTCTTTATCATACATCGGTTTTGGCTCTTTAACAAATCTTTTTAGGTGATTTTTAAATTTACCAGTGCCGTTTTTTAGCCAAGTCATCTCAGCCTTGCTTTCTAAAAAGTGGGTGGAGACGACAAGATTATTTTCTTTTGCAAAATTTATTGCAAATTCTGCTAATTTTGGATGTATAGAGTATGGCGAATGAAGCGAAATACCAGGGCTAAAACGATCATTCGCATACTTTTTACTTTCATTAAAACGAGTGATGAAATTTTGACGATTTTGCTCTATAAACTCAGGGTTTGAGCCTAAAATTTCATTAAAAAATACAACTCTTGCCTGGCTTGATGATAAAATTTCAAGATCTTTGCCAAAGCTTGATATCGCCCCAAATGTGGCCGTTCCGCTTTTTAGTGCCGAATTTAGCGCCTCTTGTATGATTTGCTTTGTGCATTTTTGAGCCAAATTTGCTCCGTTTTGTATGATCGATCCAAGCCAAGTGATGAAATCTCCGTAAATTAGCTCGGATTTATTTGAGCTAAATTCCAAATGAACGTGAGCATTAACAAAAGCAGGAGCGATAAGCGCCTCTTTTAAGTCGATAAAATTTGCATTTTTATATCTTTTTATCAGCTCATTAGCATCGGCTATGGCTAAAATTTTATCATCAAAAGCTATGGCTTTATCTTGCAAAATAGTGAAATTTTCATCGCTTGTTACGATGTATTTTGCTTTTAAAATTTGCATCTTTAACCTTTAAAATTTTTATAATTGTATCAAAAAAGATATAAAAGGCTTTAAATTTTGAAATTTAATCAACGCAAAGGGCATTTTAGGGCTTCTTGTAGCAAAAATTTAGGAACAAAAATGTATAATCAAATGACATTTTAACAAAAGGCAAAAATATGGACAAAAAACTAAAAATCATGGTTATCCAAGGACCAAATATCAATATGCTAGGAGCTAGAGAGCCTGGAATTTACGGTGCTATGAAGATGGAAGACATCCATGGGCAAATGAAAATCGTAGCCGATCAAAATGATATTGATATTGAATTTTTTCAAAGTAACCTAGAGGGCGAGATCGTAGATAAAATTCAAGAGTGCCTAGGTGATGCTGACGGTATCATCATAAATCCAGCCGCATACACTCATACTTCTATAGCGATTAGAGATGCGTTAAGTGCAGTTAGTTTGCCTGTTATCGAAGTGCATATCAGCAATATCCACAGACGTGAAGACTTCCGTCATAAAAGCCTTATCGCTCCGGTAAGTGCGGGTCAGATCGTAGGTTTTGGACCTGTTGGATACCATCTTGCTATGATAGGCATGCTTCAAATTTTCGAACAAGTAAAAGCTATAAGAGCGGCAAATCAGCAACAACAATGAACTACATACTAAAAGACGAAAACGCCGTATTTTTTGAGTGCGGATACAGTTGTGATAATGAAATTTTACTTTGCATTGATGGAGTGAAGTATTTTTTAAGTGACGCGAGGTATTATTTTGAAGCAAAAAAACTCGTAAATCACGGCGTTATCGTTGTTTTAGCACAAAGAAATTTAATACAAGAAGCAAGGATGCTTCTTAGAAAATTAAAACCAAAAAGCTTGGTTTATAATCCCGACGAACTTAGCGTAAGTACTTTTACCGTTTTGTCAAAAGGGCTTGGTATAAATTTCAAGCCAAAGGCAAATTTCTCTCAGATAAAGCGCATGATAAAAAGCGAAGAAGAGATAGAAATTTTATCTCGTGCGGCGAAATTTGGCGCTGAATGTTTTGATGAATTTGCCGAGTTTGTAAGGAAAAATGGCGAGGGAATGAGCGAACGAGAACTTCACTTTAACGCTCAAAGTATTTTTAAACGTAAAAACGAACTTGGGCTAAGTTTTGACCCTATCGTTGCTATAAATGAAAATGCAGCTAAAGCCCATGCCTTACCAGGTGATAAAATTTTGCGTTACGGGGATTTGCTCTTGCTTGACGCGGGAGTAAAATTTAACAGATACTGCTCGGACAGGACAAGAACGGCGTGTTTTGATGAGAATTTTAATTTTAGCAAAGAGCAAAAATTTAAAAATCCAAAACACCAAGAAATTTATGAGATCGTTAAAGAGGCTCAAAAAGTCGCGTTAGATACCGTAAAGGTTGGTATAAAAGCTGGCCAGATAGATAAAGCCGCAAGAGATGTGATAGTAAAAGCCGGATATGAAAAGGCGTTTTTCCACTCAACGGGACACGGGGTTGGAGTTGATATACATGAGCTGCCTGTTATCGGCGCAAGAAGCGAAGCGGTTATAAAAGAAGGCATGGTTTTTAGCATAGAGCCGGGGATATATCTTGAAAACGAATTTGGAGTTCGTATAGAAGATGTTGTTGTGGCAACCAAGGACGGAGCAAGAATTTTATGAAAATACTCGGGGCTAGGGGGCTTGTTCGTAGCCGATTTTGCCCGTGTTATTTTGGTTTTAAAGATGGGTTTAGGCATATCGCTGTTGTTGGTCTTGGCGGCAATATCGGTAGAAGCGATAAAAGGTTTGATAAATTTATAAGAGTTTTGCTTGATGACAGGAGATTTCATGTTGTTGAGGTTTCGCCGATACTTGTAAATGCGGCGTTTGGATATGAAGATCAGGCTGATTTTAGCAATGCTGTTATAAATTTACAAACAAGTGTATCTGTGTATGCTTTACTTAAAATTTTACAAAGATACGAACTGAAATTTAAACGAACTAGAAGCTTTAAAAATGCGCCTAGAACGCTTGATCTGGATATTTTATACTTTGGAGCAAAAGTACTTAAAAGTCCTAAACTAACCATACCACATCCCGGAGTAACAACTAGGATGAGCGTGATAGTGCCGATGGGTTTGATGAGAAGCTAAAGAGGGAAATATATGGCAACTAAATTTTATACATTTACAGGCGAAAGTAGCATAGAAGCGTTAAAAAAAGCGCAAGAAACATGTGGTGAGAGAGCGATACTTGTTACCACAAAACAAATTCAGGCTAAGACCATAAACAAAAAGCCTCTTTATGAAATTTTAGTTAGCGTTGAAGAAGAGGATGTGCCTCAAAAGCCAAAACCAAACCCAAAAGCTGTTAATTACGAGAATGCATACTCTAAATTTAACTCTAGTTATGAGCCAATAAAGCCTAAATTTAATATCACAGAAGAGCCCGCAAAAGAAAAACCTCAGATAAAAACAACTCCGGCACGTCCTTATGATGTCGATGAAAGCGTGCTTTTAAATATATCTGAAGCTGCAAAAGAGATAAGTCAGATCGCAAATGTCGATATGAGCAAGATAAAAGCGGTAGATGAGCAAGCTCACGGTGTTAATAAAAAAATCGACGACGTAGCAAAACAAGTAAGCGTCTTAAACGAAAAACTTGGTCTGATAACTGACATGATATGGGACGAGCGTGCCCCAAGTCGTAATAATCTAGCCATACCACCGGAGTTTGCAAGTATCTACAAAGCCGCAAAACAAAGCGGGATGAAACAAGAGCACTTAGAAGCGATAATAAACGCTACGATAGAAAACATGCCGACATCAATGAAGGCAAATCCAACCGCAGTTAAGCGGTATTTTTACTCTCTTTTGCGCAATATGCTTCCTTGCAGAAAAGAGATAAACGACAGAAAACAGCGCATAATGATGCTTGTAGGCCCAACTGGAGTTGGTAAAACTACGACTCTAGCCAAGCTTGCGGCAAGGTTTGCTTACGGAAGTGAAAAGCGCTATAAAACAGGCATTATCACGCTTGATACTTATCGTATAGGCGCGGTCGAGCAGCTCTTTCAGTATGCTAAGATGATGAAGCTTCCTATCCTTGATGTGATAGAGGTTGAGGACTTTAAAAATGCGTTAAAAACGCTAAATTACTGCGATATCATACTGATAGATACTACCGGAAATTCGCAGTATGATAAAGAAAAACTTGACAAGCTTGATAAATTTTTAAAATACAGCGATGTGCAAATAGACGTAAATTTGGTCTTGTCTGCCGGCTCTAAAGTAGAAGACTTGATAGAAATTTATAACGGTTTTAGCTTTTTAGATATCGACACCTTGATCATAACAAAATTTGACGAAACCAAAATTTTCGGCAATGTTTTTTCGCTCATTTATGAGACAAATACCCCTGTTAGTTATTTTTGCGTCGGGCAAGAGGTGCCTGATGATTTACTTGAGGCAAAAAGCGAATTTTTAGTTGAATGCGTGCTTGAAGGCTACTCTAAAAATTCAGAAGATAAGGACGAAAAATGATAAATCAAGCTCAAAAGCTTCAAACTCTCGTCTCTTCTAAAACAAACAAAAAAAACACACACTTTATCGCTATAACAAGCGGCAAGGGTGGTGTTGGCAAAAGCACGATAAGTGCAAATTTGGCAAATGTGCTATCTAAAAACGGATACAAAGTAGGGCTACTAGACGCTGACATCGGACTTGCAAATTTAGATGTCATCCTAAATGTAAAGATGGGTAAAAATTTGCTTCATGTCCTAAAAGGCGAGTGCTCTTTAAAAGAAATTTTAATACCTATTAATAAAAATTTAACTCTCATCCCAGGTGAAAGCGGAGATGAGATCTTAAAATTTAATAACCAATTTTTATACGAGCGATTTTTAAACGAGGCTAGCGAGCTTGACGAGCTTGATTTTATGATCATAGACACGGGAGCCGGCATAGGCGGTAATACTCAGCAATTTTTAGAGGCCGCAGATGAGATAATCGTCGTTACCGTGCCTGATCCTGCAGCTATAACCGATGCGTATGCTGTTATAAAGATAGTTTCAAGGTTTAAAAACAACCAGCTTTTACTTATGAATATGGTGAAAAACGAAAATGAAGCTGTTAGAATTTTTGAAAATATCAAGCGAGTTGCCGCGGCAAACATAGGACCTGAGCTGAAACTTGATCTTATCGGTCATCTTGAGGCTGACAAAGAAGTTTCAAGAAGTATAAAGCAACGCACGCTATTTACGGACGATACTTCTTATGGTTCGTCAAGTATGCAGATAAAACAGATAGTTTCAAATTTGCTTTATAGGTTGGAACGAAAAGTGCTTACAGACGACACAAACAGAAGTTTTGGTGCTTTTTTAAAACGCCTGATAGAACAATTTTGACGGGGAGTGAGCGTGAAGGCTGAAAATTTTATAGCATTTTTTACGGTGTGTGGGTTTTTTATCGGCATGGTTTTTACGTTGATAAAGCTAAACGATCCTATTGAAATGCTAGTTTATACTATGCTTATTACATTTTTCTTCTATCTTGTGATCCATATTATTATCATGAACTACATTGATGTAGGGCGAACGGTTAAGAGATTTTTTGATAGAGATAGACATGAAGAGGTGGCTGATTATCTCATTTCCGAGCTTGCCATTAGGGAAAAGCGTATGGATAATGTGATGTCAAAGCTTACAAATTCGGATAAAATTTCAGGCAAGCAGAATGCAAGAATTAAAGCAAAAGCAGCTTAACGCATATCAAAATACAATCAAAAAAGAGCAAGATGAGATAGTTTTACAGTATATGCCGGCTCTTCGTGCGATGGCTTACAAACTAAAAGAGAGGCTTCCGCCAAGTATAGATGTGAACGACCTTATAGGTATCGGCGTCGAAGAGATGATAAAACTTAGCAGAAGATACGACAAGGATCAGAATGATTCATTCTGGGGATATGGAAGAAAACGAATTTATGGTGCTATGCTTGACTTTTTGCGTGAGCTTGACGTGATAAGTAGGGCTGATAGAAAACTGGTAAAGAGTATAAATTTAGAGATTGATATATATTTTAACGAGCATGAAGAAGAGCCAAGCGATGAGTATCTAGCTCAAAAACTTGGCGAAGATGTAGAAAAGATACGTGAAGCAAGAGGTGTTAGTTCTATCATTACGATACTTCCTATCGACGAGCAAATAGAACTTTACGGCGAGAGCGATGTTGAGTATAATGTCGAAAAAGAGGACTTGATAGAAAAGATCGAAGAGGTGCTTAAAGGTTTTGATAAGCGCGATCAGCTGATAGTTCAGCTTTATTATTACGAAGAGTTAAATTTAAAAGAGATAAGCGAGATAATGCAAATAAGCGAGAGTAGAATTTCACAAATTCATAAACGCCTTTTAGGCAAAATTCGCAGTAGTTTGGGGGCTTAATGGCTGATATTTTAAGTCAAGAAGAGATAGACGCACTACTTGAAGTCGTTGACGAGGGTGGCGATACTAGCAGTATAGGCGAGCAAGAAGTCAGCCAAACCGAACAAAAACAGATAATTATATACGATTTTAAGCGCCCTAACCGTGTCAGTAAAGAGCAACTTCGTGCGATAAAAGGCATACATGATAAACTAGCACGTAACTTGGCTAGTCAAATTTCAAGCGTGATGAGAAGTATAGTAGAAATTCGCTTGCACAGTGTAGATCAGATGACTTACGGTGAATTTTTAATGAGTCTTCCAAGTCCAACAAGCTTTAACGTCTTTTCGATAAAGCCGCTTGATGGCAACTGCGTTTTGGAGATAAATCCAAGCATAGCTTTTCCTATGATAGACCGTTTATTGGGCGGTAACGGTGAGAATTTCGAAACCAGTAGAGAGCTAACTGATATAGAGATAAATTTACTTGATGCTGTGCTTAGGATGATAATGCAACGCCTAAAAGAGAGCTGGGCGATGATAACTGATATGTATCCAAACGTCGAGGCAAAAGAGAGTAGCCCAAACGTCGTTCAGATAGTAAGCCAAAATGAGATCGTTATCATGGTTGTTATGGAGATAATAGTCGGCAACTCAAGTGGCATGATAAATTTATGCTATCCGGTTATCTACCTTGAGCCGATCCTTGGACGTCTAGCAAACCGTGATATAATGCTTGGAGAAACGAGCGCTAAAAAAAGTAGAAATAAAGAGCTAAAAACATTGATCGGGCGTGCCGAGGTGCTTTATGAAGCGATCCTTGGTCAAACCGTAGTTAGTGTAAATGAATTTTTAAATTTAAAAGAGGGTGACATCTTGCGTCTCGATAGAGGTGCGGACGATAAGGCTATCGTTTGCATAGATAAAAAAGAGGTATTTTTAGCTGAAGTAGGACTTCATAGGTTTAGAAAATCTATCAAGATCGAAAAACTTATACGCTCCGATAAGGATGAGATCAAGTCTATCCTCGAACACTACGAAGAGGAGCGTAAGGCTAAGCTTATGGAGTATGACCACGCAGAAAATTTAGAAGAAGAAGAGAACTACGAAGATGATGAATAATTTTTTTAATTTATTTACAAATGAGCTAAAAGCGACCATCGAGGGGCTTACAGGACGCATGCTTGAAGTTGGTGAGAGAAACGATTTTGACGCATCTAGTCAAAACGGCATAAAACCTCCGGTCGCCATTGCAAACATCATGACAAAAGGCGATATAAGTGCCAAGATCGCCATAGTTTGCACTCCTGTTTTAATAAGTGCCGTTGGCGAATGGATGATGGGTGAGGAGGAAATTTCTCGTAATGAAAATTTAGGCGTAGATGAGCTTGATGCGGCAAAGGAAATTTTTTCAAATTTACTAGGAGCGTTTAGCACCTCACTAGGCGCTCAAAAAGAGTTGCCAAAGCTTGGTTTTGATATATCAAGCGTTAGTTTTCTGGATGAAAATTCAAATTTGGACCTAAGCGGCTATGAGAAGCTGTTTTTATTTAATGTAAACATAGACGAGATAAGCGAAGGCATAGGGATCGCTTGTGATCAATCTTTAATGAATATACTTGATCCAAGATCTCAAGAGCAAGGCTTGGCGCAAGCAGAAGCACCGTCAAAAGCTTCCTTAAAGAGCGAATTTAGTGCTGAAGAGATGAGAAATATCGGGCTTATCATGGATGTGCGTTTGCCTATTCGCGTTCGTATCGGCTCAAAAAGAATGTTATTAAAAGATGTTTTAACCATGGATATCGGCTCTGTTATAGAGCTTAATCAACTTGCAAACGACCCGCTTGAAATTTTAATCGGAGATAAGGTTATAGCCGTGGGTGAAGTTGTGATAATAGACGGAAATTTCGGCATACAAATAACTCAAATAGGCTCAAAACGCGAGCGCTTACAACAGCTAAAATAGGAGTGGTATTTGAGTAGTGATTTGATCGAGGATTTTGTTAAATTTCAAGGTGTTTTGGCTCATAATAATAAAAATGTAACATTTTTTGGCTCTGCTAGATTTGACGAAGAAAATTTGTATTATAAGAGCGCAAGAGAGCTTGCTTATAAGCTTGGCGAGCTTGGTTTTGCCGTGCTTACTGGCGGAGGAGATGGCATAATGTGTGCGGCAAATAAGGGTGCTTACGAAAGTGGCAAAAGCCCAAGTGTGGCGTTAAATGTGCGCTTGCCGTTTGAGCAACGAACCAATCCTTACACGACCGCTGATTATCTTTTTTCAAGCCTTAGCCCACGTAAATTTGCGCTTACTGATAGCTCTGTCGCCTTTGTTGTGTTTCCTGGTGGATATGGCACACTTGATGAGCTTTTTGAGATATTGGTTTTAGCTCAAGTAGGAACTAAAAAGGTTAAAATTTTCCTTTTTGGGTCTGAGTTTTGGAGCGGTCTAGATAATTTCATAAAAACCACTCTTGTAAATGAAAAAACTATCAATCCTCAAGATGTAAATTTATATCATATAAGTGATGATATCGACTATATCGTAAGTGAAATTTTAAATATTTAAAATTCAGATATATAATGTCTGATTTACAATATTTTTACAAAGGTTTTTATGAAGATAATGGTTGCGATGAGCGGAGGCGTGGACAGCACGATGACCGCCAAGATTTTACAAGAGCAGGGACATGAAGTGCAAGGCTGCTATATGAAGTTGCACACAAAGCCAGGCTATCATGAAGAAAATATAAGAAAAGTAAAAAAGGTTGGAGAGTATCTTGGTATACAAGTTCACATCTTAGACTTGCAAGATAAATTTAACGAATTTGTCTACGATCCGTTTGTAAAACTTTATAAAGAGGGTAAAACGCCAAATCCGTGTGCCTTATGCAATCGCTTTATCAAGCTTGGAGCGCTTTTGGATTTTGCTAAAGAGCAGGGCTGTGAAAAGCTTGCCACAGGACACTATGTGCAAGTTGTGGACGGTCTTATTACGCAAGCCAAGGATTCGAGCAAGGATCAAAGCTACTTTTTGGCTCAAGTTCCAAAAGAGGTTTTAAAGGATGTTGTTTTCCCTTTGGGTGATAAATTTAAGTCTGATATAAAAGAGCTTGCCAAAAGCATAGATGTGCTAAGCGAGTTTGGCACACAGGCTGAAAGTAGTGAAATTTGCTTTGTGGAAGATACATATATCCAGGTTCTTGAGAAACATTACAATACAAATTTACCAGGCAATGTTGTGGATAAAAACGGCAATATCGTGGGTCGTCATCAAGGCTACATGCACTACACTATCGGAAAGCGTCGCGGGTTTGAAATTTACGGTGCGCATGAGCCACACTTTGTCTTAAAGATCAACGCCGATAAGAACGAGATCGTAGTTGGCTCAAAAGATGATTTGGCTCAAAAGATGGTCGAGCTTGAAAATGTAAATTTGTTTATTGATAAGGATGAATTTGATAGTGAAGTAAAAATTCGCTACCGAAGTCCGAAACTCGAAGCTTCGGTCAAGATAAACAAAGAGGATAAAACGGCAGTTTTAATGCTTAACCAAAACGCTCTTGGTGTCGCCCAAGGCCAGCTTTGTGTGATGTATGACAGAGATAAAGTCATCGCTAGCGGCTTTATAAAATAAACTTCTACCAACCAAGCGGAAATAACATAATCCGCTTGGGGTTACAACTTGTTAAATTTGTATATCTTTTTGCGTGTATAAAATATATTTTATCCTATCTTTGCTGGCATATGTAGATATTTTTTGTGTTAATTATTAAATAATTGCTGTATAAAGTATTTTTAAAAGCAAGGCGGCAAATTTAGATAATAAAGTTTTTGAATTTTAAAGGGATATTAAAAGAAATGGCTCCGGATGCTGGGTTCGAACCAGCGACCAAGTGATTAACAGTCACCTACTCTACCGCTGAGCTAATCCGGAACAATTTAAAAGAAACTGTATTATAGACAAATTGAAAGCGTTTGTCAATAAAATTTAGCTTAAATTTTAAAAAATATTCAAATTTTGTATTCTTTAGAGTAAAATAGGCTTAACAAGTGATATAAAAATAGTGTTATATGGCGTTTATTGCTCATTTGTCCTATAAAATTTAACCCCACTAACGCTGATTTCATAGATTTTATTATCGGCTAGGAGTTCTTGTAAATTTTGCTTTGATATACTTGAAAAGCTATTTTTTACATCTATCTCGCTTTGTGGGCGACGAGAAAGTAGCGCTATTAGTTCGTCTTTACTAAAGTCTAAATTTTCACCGCTGTATTTTGCGCTAGCGATAACGCAAGGTATATTTTTGATATGAGCCGATAGTTCGCGCAACATGTCTGTGTTTACGCCTTTGACAGGATAGGCAGGTGGTCGGTCTATCGTGCTTATGTCTACGCGATTTGGCGAAATTTGATTTATGGCTTTGTTTAGTGCGTTAAATTCTTGTGCAGTATCGTTTAATCCCTTTACGACTAAAATTTCAAGGACGAGCTCGCCTTTGAAATCCCTTTTAAACTCAGTCATTTTTTCTATGATATCCGCTACATTTAGCTCTTTATGTCCTCGGTCTATCTTGCGAAAAGTCTTTTCTATCGTACTATCAAGGCTAAATTTTACTATATCAAGTCCTAAGAGAGCGTCGTAAATTTCAGGTTTTACGACGCCTGTCGCGTTTGATAGGATTAGTAATTTTGCACTATTTTTTATTAAATTTAGTTTGGCGATAAGCTCTTTTAAGTATGGATAAAGAGTGGGTTCGCCATTTGCCGTAAGTGTTATAACGTCGATGTTTGGATGCACTTTAAGCGCGGACGAGACATCGTTTATGATCTCGTCTACGCTTGGTGGATTTGAAATTTTATCCACCTTTTTGGCTATCTTTAGTTCACAATAAACACAATCAAAGTTGCACGACTTAGCATGTGGCGAAAGGTCGATCCCCAAACTCATGCCGAATCTACGCGAACTAACCGGTCCAAACACCACAGACATTAAAACTTCCTCTTCCTTACATCCTCAACTATCTTCTTAGCCATCTCATCTACTTCAGAAGTTACTTGATTGGTTTTATTAGCTACTTGAACATTTTGCTGTGTTAAAGTATCTATTTGAGCAACAGATTGGTTTATCATATTTATACCTTCACTTTGCTCTCTTATGCTTTCACTCATCTCATTGATTGATTGGGCTAATACATTTGTATTTGCTTCTATCTCACCTAGAGATTTTTGAGTTCTCTCTGCTAGCTTTCTTACTTCATCAGCAACAACAGCAAATCCACGTCCATGCTCTCCTGCACGTGCAGCTTCTATAGCGGCATTAAGTGCAAGTAAATTTGTTTGATCTGCTATATCACGGATTATAACTATGATATTTTTGATCTCTTCGCTTTGTCTTATAACATCTTGTGTCTTTTGAGATATTGCACTCATAGAGCTACTCATCTGTTCAACTGCTGCTGCACTCTCTTGTAAAGAGTTTGCTTGTAGGTGTGCTCCATTTGTTAGCTCTTTCATAGAGCTTGCTAGGATCTGAGCTTTTTGCTGTAAGCCTTCTGCTTGAGTTAGGTTAGTCTTTAGCATATTTGCTATCTCTTCTCCAAGAGCACTTACTCCGCTAGCTATCATGCCGCTGTCGTCAAGGCGAGATGTGAAGTCATGCTTTTTGTAAGATGTTAGTAAATTTAAGACATCATTACTGTTTGAAGATATGGCTATTTTTAGAGATTTTTGTAAATTTGCTAGATCTTCTTTAAGCTCTTCTAATGTTGGGTTATTTGTGGTTATATCATCCAAGGTAGTTGCAAATTTGCCGTTTTCTATCTGTTTTATAAAGGTATTTACACTCTTTAAAAACTGTGTTTCACTGATCTTTTGAGTAGATATTTCTTGCATACCTTCATTGATCATCTTTGCCATTTTGCCAAGTTCATCATTTGAGGCAACCTTGATGTCGGTTACTTTGTTTGTTTTGTTGTGCAGGAAGTTGAAAAAGCCCACGAGTCCAAGCTCTATATCTTTTATAGGTTTTAGTTTGTAACTCATTATTAGCATTAGCATTAGCGAGATTAAAACTATAAATGCCACAGATAGTCCGACTTGTGTTTGTAAAAGTGCATTTGAACTTTTGTCATTTATGCTAAGAGGAACAATCGAACATACAAGTAAATTTGAAGACGGTTCTGTTAGACATGCAGCGACCATTGTTTCGTCATTTTCTGTAAATTTATGCGTTCTTAACTCGCCTAAAATTTTTTTATTGTCATCTTTGAAGATATTGATAAGATCTTTTGTTAAAGGAAGCTCTTTTAATATCAACTCTTTGTCTTGGTTTATGAGCATCCTGCCTTTTTGATCGATAGCGATGATCTTCTCTTCTTCGTAGTGTTTCATGCCAAGTATACTGTCGCTAAGACCTTCAAGTAAAATATCAGAGGCAACGACTGAGGACAGTTTACCGTTTTTATAAATAGGCGCGGTTAGCGAAATGGCTAGGTGGTTGCCTGTTGAAGTTATGTAGGCATCGGTTATGGTATTTTTCCCGTTTTGTGCGGTTTGTTTATACCAGCCACGAGCTCTTGGATCGTAGCCATCGCTTGGCCATTGGTTTTTGTTATTTGAGCGAAGCATTCTGCCGTTTTCTTCAAAACCCATATAAAATAGTGCAAAGTCGGCAGATTCTTGGCCTGTTTTTAAGACGCTTAAAATTTCGTCTTCTGACATATCTTTATCTTTTAGTTTTCCGGCTAAAAAATTTATAGGTCTAAATTTGGAAACAAAATAGCTATTTAGGTAATTTATACTATTTTCTACGACATTGTATTGCGAAGAGAGAACAAGTTTGTTGGTCTCCTTCTTGACGAAGAAAAAGTTGGTAAATGAAAATATGCTAAGCCCTGCAACCAAGCACACACTAATCCACAGCACGACACTTTTTACGAGTTTTGAGCCCATAATTTATCCTTTTTTGTAGTATAAAAGTAATTTATTTTTAACAGCATTTTATAAGATTGGCATTATATAACGTAACAACTTACATATTACTTTTATTAAAATTTATGTGTCATTTGGAAAAAATTTATTTTTAAGATGATGCCGGCTTTAAACCGGCATTTGGTTTATCTTCTGCTGTCTTCTTGTACTTTTTTTATAAAGTATTTTGCATGCTCGACTGGTATATCAGGAAGTATGCCGTGACCTAGGTTGAAGATATGAGGAGCGCCTTTCATGGCTTTAAGCACGTGTGATACGCCTTCGTCAATGGCTGTTTTGCTATAAAGACGTGTTGGTTCCATATTGCCCTGAAGGACGTATTTTGGGCTTAGCTTTTCACGTGCGGTTTTTATCGGAGTGCTCCAATCAACACCAAAAACATCAAAATTTCCAGAAATTTTATCCAAATAACCGCTTATGCCTTTTGGAAATACGATAACCGGAATTTGAGGAAATTCACGTTTGATTTCATCCACGATTTTAATGATATATTTCCAACTAAATTCAAAAAATGCACTCTCTTCAAGAGCGGCAGCCCAGCTGTCAAAAATTTGTATAGCATTTACTCCCGAACGAATTTGCTCTTTTGCGTAACCGATACAAGCGGCAGTAACTTTATCTAAAATTTGATGCAAAAGTTCAGGGTTTGAATAGAGCATTTTTTTGCAGATCGCGTAAGTTTTTGTGCCTTGGCCCTCTATCATATATGTAGCAAGCGTCCAAGGAGCACCCAAAAATCCTATCAAAGCCTTATCGGCAGCTAAATTTTGGCGTGTTAGCTTGATAGTATCGTAAACATAGGTTAAATTTTTAACAGCTTTTGCGCTATCAAGCTTTTCTAAGTCCTCTAGGTTTTTAACGGACTCGTCAAATACAGGACCTTCGCCTTTTATAAATTTAAGCTCCATGCCCATCTCAAGTGGAACTACCAAAATATCGCTAAAAAGTATCGCGGCATCAACGCCTAAAATATCAACAGGCTGTATCGTAACTTCGCTGGCTTTTTTATAATCCTTGCAAAGCGATAGAAAATCCCCGGCTTGCGCTCTAACTTGCATGTATTCTGGTAGGTAGCGACCGGCTTGACGCATCATCCAAACGGGAGTATAAGGAGTTGGTTTTTTTAAGCAGGCATCAATAAAAATCATGCTTTTCCTTTATTTTTAAGATTGTTAGATTATATAGAAAAATAGCATATATTAAGATTAATCCGCATTTGCAGGGCTGGCGTTTGTTTAACGCCAATGAGGCAGGGCATAAAAGGCAAAATTTGAAGATGGGTCCAAATCAATGTGAACCGCCTTTGTGCAAAAAGTAAAGTCCAACACAAAGCGCAAGTATAGAAGCTGCAAGATATGCCATCTCAAGTGGAGTTGTGAAATTTGCATGCAAGACGCGTTGGAAGAAATTTACGATCAAAACCATTACGATAACTTTTGCTAGTTTGTCTTTTAGCTCATCAAGAGAGTGCACCTCAAGGACGTTTGAGCTTTTGTCGGTTTTTAGCTCGTCTATCTCGCTTATAAACAGCTCATAAATGCCAAAGCTAAATATAAAAAGCACAAGTGCCATGAGGTATAAGTCGATTGCTCCGACTATTACGCCGACGATATCGGAGTGAAAATCATCAGGATGAAATCCTTTAAAAAAGTAAGCATATACGTCGCCAAAAACAACTAAAACATCATAACTTGCGATGATAAAAAGCACTATGGCTCCAAGTAGACAAAAGATAACCGGAAGTATCGTAAATGCGTTACTTGCGATCATTAATCTCTCAAAAATTCTTTTAAGCATTGTTTTCCTTTGAAATTTATAAAGGCGGTATTCTATAAAAATTTGGCTTAATTTACTAAATTTTATCAATAAATAAATTTATAAAACCAAAGAAGTGAGGCTTTGTAAATTTATATACGTGGTTAAATTACTAGCTATGAAATTTCATAGCTAGTTTATTGCATTAAAGAGCGTTTTCTGGAAGTTCTATCCATTTTTGAGCGATCCTAACAGCATTTGTAGCAGCTCCTACTCGGATCTGATCGGCGCTACACCATAGGTGAAGAACATTTGGTCTATAGTTATCTACGCGAATTCTTCCTACGTAAGTGTCGTTTGTATCGGTAGAGTGAAGAGGCATCGGATACTCTTTTTTGCTCGGGTTATCAAGCACTATAAGGCTTGGAGCTTTGCTTAAAATTTCTTTTGCATGAAGAGCGTCTACATCTTTTGCAAAGTGGATAGTTATGGCTTCTGAATGGCTTCTAAGAACAGGCACGCGAACACAAGTTGCGCTTACTTCCATGTTTTTGTGTAGTATTTTTTGTGTTTCGTTGACCATTTTCATCTCTTCTTTTGTGTAGTCGTTGTCTAAAAACACATCGATATGAGGTATAACGTTAAATGCTAGGCGATGCGCAAATACTTTTGGCTCGCACTCGTCAAGTTTAAATTCAAAGAATTTTTGCATTTGAAGCACTAGCTCCTCCATGCCCTCTTTGCCTGCTCCAGAGGCTGCTTGGTAGGTGCTTACATCAACTCTTTGGATATCGTAAACATCATCAAGAGGTTTTAAAATTTGCACCATTTGAATAGTTGAGCAGTTTGGATTTGCAATAATACCGCGTGTTTTCCATAAAGCTATGTCTTGCGGGTTACACTCTGGAACAACCAAAGGCACATCCGCATCCATTCTAAAATGGCTAGTATTATCTATAACTACAGCACCGCTAGCAGCCGCTAGTGGAGCAAATTTAGCAGAAACCGAGCCTCCCGCGCTAAAGAATGCGATATCTACCTCATGCTCTTCAAACACACTCTCGGTTAGCTCTACCACCTTATACTCTTTGCCGCCAAATTCCACCGACGAGCCAGCGCTTTTAGCGCTTGCAAGAGGTAAGATATTTGCAACCGGAAAATCAACTTCTGCTAAAACATTTAAAAGCTCTTCACCGACCGCACCTGTTGCGCCGACTATAGCAACATTGAATTTTCTCATTCAAACTCCTTTAAATTATATATTTTTATCTTCTCTTTTAGTTTATTTTCACTTAAATTTAATATCTCGCAAGCTTCCTTTAAATCACCCTCAACACTACGCAAAACATCTGCAAAAAGCTCTCGCTTTTTATCTGAAATTTCTTGTTTTTTCCTGCTTTTTATAAAAAGGTCTTTGGCTGTTATCTCGTCATTTTCACTAAGTATCGCCGCTCGCTGGATGATAGAGATGAGCTCTCTAATGTTTCCCGGAAAGTCGTATCCTAAGAGTTCATCTTTTGCTTCTTGGCTAAAAAATTTATTCGCAAAACCATACTGAGCGCAAACATCTTCGAGCGTTTTTTCTGCGATAGGTATGATCTCTTCTTGACGCTCTCTTAAAGGAGGGATTAAGACAGGGATGGTATTTAGTCGATAAAACAGATCTTCTCTAAATTTACCGCGAGATATCAAGCTTTCTAAATTTGCATTTGTCGCACAAACTATGCGCACATCGATACTCGTGCTTTTTGTCGCGCCAAGCCTTGTTATCTCGCGCTCTTGAAGTGCGCGTAAAAGTTTTGGCTGTAAATTTATAGGCATTTCACCTATCTCGTCTAAAAATAGTGTTCCGCCATTAGCTAGCTCAAATTGTCCCTTTTTGGCTGCTGCAGCGTCGGTAAAAGCACCCTTTTCAAATCCAAAAAGTTCGCTTTCTATTAAATTTTCAGGTATCGCCGCCATATTTAGAGCGATAAATGGTTTGTTTGCCCTGGGTGAGTTTTTGTGGATAAAATTTGCAAATACCTCTTTGCCAACTCCACTTTCTCCAAAAAGCATGATGCTAACATCGGTTAAGGCTGCTTTTTTAGCGATATTTAGTGCGGACTTTAAAGATGGTGAAACATGAGTAAACTCGTCACTATTTTGTGTTTTAGCTTCTTTTGCTTGTGTAAAATTTGGCGCTTTTTGTTTTAAAATTTCAACTCTTTTTATGGCATCATAAAGAGTTTGAGCATCAAAAGGCTTGGTTAAAAAGTCCTTTACTCCAAGTCTTACACTTTCTATGGCTTTGTTTAAAGTGGCGTTTCCTGTGATAATGATGACATCAAATTTGCCGTCAAGAGTTTTGATAAATTCTATCCCATCCATACCGGGCATATTTATGTCGGTTACGATAACATCGGTGTCTTCTCCCATCTTTTTGAGAGCCTCAGCCGCGCTTTTGTAGCTTTTGATATTTAGTTCTTCATACTCTGCAAGTGCGAGTTCGAGAGATTTTCTCATGTTTATATCATCTTCAACGATAACTACATTCATCTATCTTCCTCGCTTTTAAATACCCCAATAATAGCCGATTTTGGCTTAAATTCTATTATAAATCTTATCGGCGGTATTTTAAAATTTGAAGTTTGTGTGATGTCGTTATTTCTCTTGCGAAATTCGCTTTTTACGTCCACTCTTTGCAGTGAAAAGCAGTTGAAAATTTTGTCTTTATGAAGGTTTAAAAATTCTATAACAGTTGAGTTGTTATCGAGCGTTTCGTCTATCTCGCAAAGAAATTTTAAATCGCCTTTGTATTTTAAAACCATAGCTCTTGAAAATGAAATTTCTTCAGATGTTACGACATGATTTGTTGTGTTTATATTAGCCCAGAAGATAAATTCTTCCGAGCTAAACATTAAATTTATAAGAGATATTAGTAAGAAAAGACTTCGCGCCACTTATCTTGGTCTATCCTAAGCTCCATATTGACCTTGTAAAGTCCGTCTTTAAAGCTCTCGTTAACGATTCTCGCGTTTTTAACAAGACCTTGCACTTTAGAAGTGATAGAAGAGTCTGAAAGCATAGCGTCTCTAACCGTATCTTCGGCATTGATCTTAACTCCGTAAAGTTTGCCTGCAAGCTGACTGTAGGCATCAGCCATTGCTGCGCGTTTTGCTAAAGTGACTGACTGTGCGTGAGATACCGAGTTAAGAGGAGCTATGCCCTCGCCAACTGCCCTAAATGTAGTCTCGGCAGGGGCTGCGTCATAGATCATCTTCTCTTTTTTCATGACCTCTCTAAGATCGTCTTTGTCGACTTTTTGAACTATGATCTCGCGTTTTGGCTCATCGGCAAAAAAACCGTTAAATGAACAACCGCTAAAAAGCGCAACAAAAGCACATATAAGCAGAGCTTTGATTTTAATCATACTTTAACCTTTAAAATTTTTTCTTTAAAGCAAATTTTATTCCAAAAGACCTTCGTCTTCAGACTCTTCTATGTCGTCTTCACTTTCGGTTTTTGGACATTTTGCTATACTTACAACATCGTCTCCATCGACATTTACGACGATGACACCACTTGTGTTGCGTCCCGCTTTACGTATACTTTGCATATCTACGCGTATCATCTTGCCACTTGATGTAAGCGCCATCAAGTCAGCTTCGTCATCAACCATTACAACGCCGATGAGATCTCCTGTGCGGTTTGTGAGCTTCATGCAGATAACGCCTTTGCCGCCACGGTTTGTTAGGCGGTACTCTTCTGCAGTGGTTCGCTTGCCTATACCTTTTTGAGATATGCTTAAGATTTCTTGTTCGTTGTTTTCTATAACTGCTGCACCTACGACCTCGTCGTTTAGCTCTTTAAATTTAATTCCTGTTACACCTCTTGCGGTTCTTCCCATTTGGCGAACTTTGCTTACATTAAATTTAAGGCACATACCTTTTTTGGTGACGATAAATAGCATTTTTTCACCGCTTAAATCATCACTCTCTAGGTTTTCATCAGTGTTTTCGTCATTTAAAATTTCGGGTTCTATAACTTGCTCTGCGTCATTTGTTATCTCTTGTTCTGGCACGAAATCATCATCGTTTTCTACTATAAGTGCCGTTACTAACTCATCGTTGTCATCAAGACTTATAGCTCTTACGCCGATAGAGCGGATGTTTTTAAACTCGCTTAAATTTGTGCGTTTTACTATACCGTTTTTGGTAAAGAATGCAAGAGATTTATTCTCCGCAAAGTCGGTTGTGGGGATGATCGCTTTTATCTTTTCTTCGGCTTGAAGCTGTATTAAATTTACAACCGCTTTGCCTTTTGCCGTGCGACTTCCTTCAGGGATCTTGTAAACTTTTAGCCAGTAAAGCTGTCCGCGGTCTGTTATAAACATAAGCGTATCATGCGTGTTGCTCGTAAAGAAGCTTTCTATGAAGTCGTCATCATATGTTGTGACTGCTACTTTGCCTTTACCGCCGCGTTTTTGCTTTTCGTATTGTTTACTTGGCACGCGTTTGATATATCCACGGTGAGTGATGGTTACGACCATATTTTCGTTTGGTATCAAATCCTCTATATCGATATCGTCATAGTCATCAACGATCTCTGTTATACGAGGGACTTTAAATTTGGAGCGAATTTCGATTAGCTCTTCGCGTATTAAATTCTCAAGTAAAACCTCGCTTTTTAGAATTTCATCAAGTCTTGCGATCTCAGCCATTAGCTCTTTTAACTCATTATCTAGCTTCTCACGCTCAAGTCCGGTTAGCTTGCTTAAACGCATGTCAAGTATGGCATTTGATTGAAGTTCACTAAGTCCGAATTTTGACATAAGTCCTTCGCGAGCCACGCTTGTGTCGGCGCTGTTTCTGATTAAAGATATGACCTCGTCTATATTGTCAAGGGCGATTTTTAGACCTTCTAAGATATGCGCTCTTGCTTTTGCCTTTTCTAGGTCAAAAATTGTTTTTCTAATTATTACTGTTTTTCGGTGATTTAAGAATAAATTTAAAAGCTCTCTTAGAGAGAAAATTTTTGGCTCTTTGTTATCGATAGCAAGCATTATCACGCCAAAGGTGCTTTCCATCGTGGTCGATTTAAAGAGGTTATTTAATACAATATCGCTCATCGCATCACGTTTTAGCTCGATAACTACGCGGATACCCTCTCTGTCTGATTCATCACGAACTTCGCTAATGCCTTCGATCTGCTTTTCTTTTACTAAGTCGGCGATCTGCTCGATAAGACGCGCTTTATTGGTTTGATAAGGTAGCTCGTCTATAATGATAATGTCTTTGTTTTGCTTCTTTTCTATATGAGTTTTTGCGCGAAGTTTAACACGACCGCGTCCTGTGCGGTAGGCTTCAATAATGCCTTTTTTGCCAAAGATGATACCACCTGTCGGGAAATCAGGGCCTTTTATGTGTTGCATTATCTCTTCAAGTGAGGCATTTTTGTTATCAAGAAGCAACAAAAGACCATCCACGAGCTCATCAAGACTGTGTGGCGGTATATTTGTAGCCATACCGACGGCAATACCGCTTGAGCCGTTTAGAAGTAGGTTTGGCACACGGCTAGGAAGAACGTCAGGTTCGCTTGTGCTATCGTCGTAGTTTGGGATAAAGTCAACTGTATCCTTGTCTATATCGCGCAAAAGCTCTTCTGCCAAGATAGTCATCCTAGCTTCGGTATAACGCATCGCAGCTGCGCTATCGCCGTCAACTGAGCCAAAGTTACCTTGCCCGTCAACGGTAGGATATCTCATAGAAAAGCTTTGTGCCATCCTTACAAGTGCGTCGTAAACTGCGGTATCACCGTGCGGGTGATATTTACCGATGACGTCACCCACGATACGAGCAGACTTTTTATACGGACTTCTTGAGCCTACGCCAAGGTCGTTCATTGCGTATAAAATTCTTCTATGAACCGGCTTTAGTCCGTCTCTTGCGTCAGGCAAAGCACGACCGATGATAACACTCATGGAGTAATCAAGATAACTCGCCTTTATCGAATCCTCGATATCTACAGCCTCAATCTCTTGGTTTATGTTTAAAATATTATCTTCCATTTTTATCCTTAAAATTAACTCCTAGATTTTATCTAAAATTTAATAAAACCTTGCTAAATAATTAATACCTTGCATCTGCTAAAACTAGACCGAAAAGCACTTCAAAACCGGCTTTTTCAAGTGCGCTTTTGGCTTCTATCATCGTTGTTGCGGTAGTTATGATGTCATCAACCAGGATTACAGGGTATTTTGGTGACTTTAAAATTTTAAAATTTCTTGGATTATCTTGCCTAAATTTTGTGCTTTTCCCGGAGTAGGTTACTTTTGACGTAGCGTGCAAAACATGATATATCGGGCGTAGATTTTTGCTTGACATAGCTTTTGCAAGTATGGCTGTGTGAGAGTAGCCGTGCAAGATATGATCGTCTATAGCAACGACATTTGCTTTTAAATTTAGAGTAAAATTTTTTGCAAATTTCTTAAAACTTAAATTTGCAAGAGCTTTGTAGACGAAGCTTCCGTGAAATTTATGTTTTGAGTGGATTAAATTTTTGATTGCAGAGTATTCGTAAAAGCTGTAAATTTTAAAACCTTCAACTTCGCGAAGTGCTAATGTAGGCTCTTTTAAGCTAAACTCGCAAATTTTGCAAAATGTAAATATACTAAAAGAGCCGCAGTTAAGACAAAACATCAGCTGTTTAAAATTTGTATCGCAACTCTTTTTACGGCGTCATTTATCATATCTCGTAGTAGTGTTTTAAAGGCGTTTCCTGACGGTATAAGCTCAAATTTTGTCTGTTCGTTTGAGATATTTTTTGTTATGGTTGTTTCGCCTTTTTGGATTTTAAGTAGAATTTTTATATTGCCACGAGTGTTATCTGAGGCAAATCCACTCATATTTGCGCTAAATTCGTTTATATAAATTTCTGCGACCACTCCGCTTAAATTTCCTACATTTGCGCCGTTTGCCTTAAGTTCTGTCGTTAGAGCCTCATTAAACCAGCTTGCTAGGTCGTTTTGCAACATGACATACTCTTTGACGCTGCCTTTACTGTCTGTTATCGTAGCGACTACGCTTTTGTTTTTGCGGTTATCATGGATGTTTGCGATATAGACATCTTTATAGCTTGTTTTGGAGGCGGCTTTGGTGTTGTAAGGCTCTAAATTTACCACACTTTGAGTTGGTGAACATCCGCTAAAAGCCAGCAAGGCAAGTAAGGCCGCAAATAATATCTTTAAATTCTTCATCTTAGCTCCTTAAATTTTTGAAATTTCACCGGCTACTTTGATCGCAGCTTGTTTTACTAAAAGTGCAACAAAGAAGTCAAAGTCTTTGGCTTGATTTGCATTTAGGCGTTTGACTTGTTGCTTTGTTGAAATTCCTAAATTTCTTTTAAAATTTATATTAGAAATGACTAAATTTCCGCTTAATCTGCCGCTTAAAATTTTACTGTCGTAGTCATAAGTCGCCCAGAAATTCCTAAAGTCAAAATCAAGTCTGTATGTATATGGCGATGTTTGTGTACCAACTACTAAAATTCCTCTGGAATTTAGCTCATCTTCTAAAAAGGTATAAAACAATGCTTCAAGGCTTGGTCTTGTGTCATAAAGCCATTTTTGGTCATATTTGTTAGTATACTCTATCCCTTTTGCACTCTCTCTGCCGTCTGTTATGCGGTGGATATATACTTTTTTAAGTCCGATGTCTGTATCTATTAAATTTTTAGACAAGCAACACTTTATCGCGACATCGCTTGTGTATTCGCGTCCGTTTATGGTTATGGTTTTAGCAAGAAAATTTTGACTACATTCGCTACAATCCACCTTAAGTCGCATGACTTCGTTAAATGCTGTTTTAGTCTCATCATCCATCTTGTATCCGTGCTCGGTGCCAAAAAATTTATATCCGCAACCGCTTAAAAACAGCGTTACAAATAAAGCTAAAAATAAATTTTTAAACCAAAACATCACATCTCCTTAAGGTTGTATATCTTGTTTAGTCTATCTTTAAAACGCTCAAAAACGCCTCTTGCGGTAAATTTACCTTTCCTATGGCTTTCATGCGTTTCTTGCCCTCTTTTTGCTTCTCAAGCAGCTTTCTTTTACGTGTTATATCGCCACCGTAACATTTTGCCGTTACGTTTTTACCCATTGATTTTACCGTCTCGCGTGCGATAACTTTGTTGCCGATACTTGCTTGGATAGCTACTTCAAAAAGTTGTCTAGGCACTATCTCTTTCATGGCTTTTACAAAGTCTCTGCCCTTGGTTTGCGCCTTGCTTTCAGGTACGATGATAGATAGAGCATCCACTGTCTCTCCGGCTACTTTTATGTCAAGTTTTACTAGATCTCCGATACGATAATCGCTAGGCTCATAGTCAAAGCTAGCATATCCTTTTGTGCTCGATTTTAACTTGTCATAAAAGTCCATAACAATCTCGTTCATCGGTATATCATACTCAAGTAAAACACGTTCTGGCGTTATGTAGTCCATCTTGGTTTGCATACCACGGCGGTTATTTAGAAGCGTGATGATATTACCCAAAAATTCGGTCGGTGTGATAATGGTTGATTTGACATACGGCTCTTTTATGTGTTCGATTTTATTGACGGCAGGAAGTTGGCTTGGGTTTTGAATTTGTGTTATGACGCCGTCTGTTTGCACTACTTCGTATGTAACGGTTGGCGCGGTTGCGATTAAGTCTAGGTTAAACTCTCTCTCCAAGCGCTCTTTTACGACTTCCATGTGAAGCAAGCCTAAAAAGCCCACCCTAAAGCCAAATCCTAGTGCGATAGAAGTTTCAGGCTCGTAGCTTATCGAGCTGTCATTTAGCTTTAGCTTATCAAGCGCGTCGCGCAGATCTTCAAATTTATCGGTTTCTATCGGATAAAGTCCTGCAAACACAAAAGGTTTTGCCCTCTCAAAGCCGCCTATGGGCTCTTTTGTAGGGGTTTTTGCCGAGGTTATGGTATCTCCGACTTGCACATCACTAACATTTTTAAGACCTAAAACCACTACGCCTACTTCGCCTGAATTTATGGCAGAAGTTTTTATAGGAGCTATCGGGTTTGGATACATTAGGTCTAATACGATGTGTTTTTTACCTGTTCCCATGACTAAAATTTCATCGTTTTTTGAAATTTTACCGTCATATACGCGAACAAGTGCAAGTGCGCCAAGGTAGTTATCAAACCAACTATCATAAATCAGCGCCTTTGTCGGGGAATTTTCATTTGAAACAGGAGCAGGGATCCTTGTAGATATAGCTTCAAGTAGCTTGTCTATGCCGATACCGCTTTTTGCACTAACTTCGATAGCGCCTGAGCAGTCAAGTCCGATGATGTGTTCGATCTCGTTTTTTACGCGCTCCGGGTCTGCTGCAGGGAGGTCGATCTTGTTGATTACGGGGATGATTTCTAGGTTGTTTTCAAGTGCGATGTAAACGTTTGCTATCGTTTGAGCTTCAACGCCTTGGCTAGCATCAACAACAAGCAATGCACCCTCACAAGAGGCAAGGGAGCGACTAACTTCATAGCTAAAGTCCACGTGTCCGGGAGTGTCGATAAGGTTAAATACGTAGTTTTCTCCATTAAGCTTATAGTCTAGTCTTACGCTTTGGGCTTTTATCGTGATACCGCGCTCTTTTTCTATATCCATAGTATCCATGATCTGCGATGTCATCTCGCGGTCGCTTACTGCTCCACACTCTTGGATAAGGCGGTCTGCAAGCGTGCTTTTACCGTGGTCGATATGGGCTATGATGCTAAAATTTCTGATGTTTTTCATACAAATTTTTACTTTATGTTAAATTTTTTGGCTTTTATATTGCCTAAATTTCAATTAAAAAGCGATAAATTAAGAGTTAATCATAAAATAGATAGATAGCAAAAATAGAAATTTATTTTGATTTTGTCTGTGCGTTTTGCTATATTGGCAAGTGGAGCAATTTTAAATGCAAAATAGTATAGAAGCAGTTTGTGGGGATTAGTGCGCAAAGAGCGTATCTGGAAAATACCGCAAAAACAAGGCTGAGGCAATGGAGATGATATGCGGTATAGAGTATACGGCTAAGAGAGTGGACATCGATACAAACTATGAAAAGGTGCAAAATCACTAATTTTTGACGTTCGCAGGTTGTAAAAATTCGCCCAAGAAAAAAGGATGTAGTGATGTGGCTAGTGAAGCTATTTTTAAGGTGTATTTTATCGAAAATTCTTTGCTTTCAGAGCAAGTAAATTTGGTTGAAATTGCTAAGCAAATCGGGTTAAACGAGAGTCAAACACCAGAAATTCTAAACTCAGACAGATGCAAGCAAGAGATAAGCGACGATGAAGAAAAAGCCTATAAAATGGGTATTTCGGCGGTGTCATTTTTTATCATTGATGATAAATTTAGCATATCAGAAGCGCAAGGAACACCAGATATGCCAGAAGTGATAAAAGGGCAAAAGCTATTCTTTTATATCGCCATCAAGCTCTATACTTACACGTTTGCCGATGTCTTTTAGCTTGCTAAATTCTTCTATGAGCTTTGGTGCGTCATCAAGGCTAATCGCAAATGTCCAAAGATAGGTAAGCACGGAGTAGATATGTCCTGCGTTTGCGTTGTTGCTTGATAATAAAAATATAGCTAGGCTAAATAGTATCGCCGCACTTACGCCGATGATAAAAAAGCTCATCGCTTCGCGGTTTGAGATGCGAATACGAAGGCGTGAAAGTATGCCGTAGTGACGCGTAAGTATGTACTCATCGCCTGCATTTATGCGTTTTGCTTCGCGTTCAAGTTGGTTGTTTAGCTTTAGATAAAGCCTTTCGTTTTTGGCGATATACTTTGGCAGTAAAATAGCAAATATAACAAGCAAAACGCAAACTGCCAAACCCACGTAAAACTCAATAAATAAAAGCATTATCGCTGAGCCAAATATCGAAACAGCCGAGGTAAAAAGCATAGGGAAGTGTTGCTCGAAAAAGTCTACAAACTCACGTGATAAATTTGCTCTAGCAATGATAGTGCTTTCATCTTTTTTGGCTCGTTTTTCACTCATGATGACGCTTACGGCTAGTTCTGCGTAAATTTTGGTAAAGACCTGCGTATCCACTCTGCGTCTAACAGCGCCCAAGCCCCAGCCGATAAATACCATCGCCGAGTAGCTGAGTGCTAGTAGGGTGTTGCCATCCACTATCGCGTTTATAGCGATACCGGCAAGTATAGGATAGACTAGAAATAGTCCATTTTCAGCTAGAACTAAGCTAAAAGTGAAAAACAGCCTTTTAAAATTTTGTTTTGCTATAAAAAGCAGGGTTTTAAAAGCGCTTGGCTTCATAAAATCCCAGCCCTATCTTCGCTTAGTCCGTTTTCGTTTAGATAGTAGATTTTATCCGCGACATTTCGCACAAATTCTTTATCGTGAGATACGATGATTTGGCTTATGTCAAGGCTTTTTAGTATCTGCGTCAGTCTTGTTTGCATCTTAAAGTCAAGCGCGGTTGTCGGCTCATCAAGTAGTAAAATTTTAGGCTTTGAGATGAGTACTCCAGCAAGTGCTACAAGCTTTTTCTCGCCACCTGAGAGGTGAAAGACTATCTTGTCTTTTAGGTGCCAGATACCAAAATGTTCCAAAATTTCCCTTGATTTCTCCACCGCTTCATCTTTATCCACACCTCTTGAAAGTAGGCTAAATGCCACGTCCTCAAGCACTTTTGGGTAGATGAACTGATTGTCGCTATCTTGAAACAGATAGCCTATCTCGCCCCTATATTTTTTAAAGCTATCAAGATTTAACATAGGTTCGTGAAACAGCTCGATGACACCGCCACTAGCGTTTCTAAGCCCTGCGATAGTCTCAAGAAGCGTGGTTTTGCCTGAGCCATTTGCGCCGATTATGGCTATCTTTTCTTTATGTGAGACGTTTAAATTTACTCCGCTAAATAGTAAATTTTCATCCGCACAAACTGATAAATTTCTGATAGTCACCGAACAGCTCAAACCAAAACTCCAACTCTAAAAATCACTGCCACCAAAACAGAAGCAAACAGTATAATATCATAAAAACCTATCTTTTTTGCCCCGTCAAGCTCATAAAATTTACACTCGAAGCCACGCGTTATCATCGCTTTTTCAAGCATATTTGCACTGTGAAACGCCTTTAAAAATAGCATAGCAACGACGTTCGCGTATGTTTCATAGGTAAAAAGCGAGGTTTTACGCACAAAGGCACGTGCTTTTAGCGTCATTTTTATCCTTGAAAGCTCGCTCGTTAGCATCTCGATAAATCTAATGCTAAAGTAAACCAAGTAGCTTACCTTTCCACCAAGTCTTAGCCCTGATACGCCTCTTGCAATGTCGTAGTAGTTCGCGCCATAAAAGAGCAGTCCGCCAAAAAGCAAGATGAGGTTTGACCTTATAAAGATAAGTAGGGCTAAGTCGTAGTTTTGTGATAGCATGACGCTAAGTGCGACAAAAACGATAAATAAATTTAGAAAGACAACCCTCTTTATAACGGCAAAAATGATGCTGAAATTTAGGGCAAAAAGAAGCAGTAATGGCAAAAGAAAACTTGCATAAATAGTGCTTGAAAGTGCGACAAATATACTAAATATACTAAAAGATACTATCTTTATAGATGAATTCATCTGCGCCTTTTTATGATATAAAGTGCGCCAAAAACTGCGAAAATGATAGCAAGTGAGCTTATAAATTTAAGTATAAAATCGCTCTCTTGTGGCTCATCTGCTGCTACGTTTGACATATCAGCTACGAAATTTATGCGCTTTTCGTGCGCTAGTGAGCCATCGACAAAAATTTCAAATTTATCCGCTTTTATTTCTAGTCTAGCCATGCCTTTATCATCTGTTTTTGTACTTTGTATGACCTTGCCATCCGCTATGATACTAACCTCACATCCCTTGCAAGGCGAACTCGCGTTAAAGTAGCTCTTTATCTCTACAAAATTTCCATCTTGTCTAGCAAAAACCTTTAGCACATGAGCGTCTGCGAAATTTAAAAAAAGGACAAAAACTAGCCAAAATTTCATCTAAGCAGATCCTTATTTACCTTATATATAAAGCCGATGCCAAAGAGACTTATCACGCCCTCGATAGCCATGAGGGCAAAGTTTGAAGCTAGTGCTAGACCTGCGACGGCTACAAATTCCTTGCCATTTAGCACCAAAACACCGCTAAGCGTGAGGGCTGAGACGAGTATAGGCACAAATCCCGCCAAAAACCAGCAAAATTTTTGATACTTCATAAATGAAAGATGCAAAAAATACCTACCTAAAATCGCAGGAAGCGCGAGAACCAGCAGGTTTACCCCAAGTACGCTTATGCCACCATATCCAAAAAATAGAGCTTGTAAAAATAGCGCGATAAGCACTGCAAGAACAGCGTTCATGCCCAAAAATGCGCCGACTAAGCCGCTTAAGATAAGGTGTATGGAGGTTGGCCCAAGCGGTACGTGGATAAATGAGGCGATAAAAAATATCGCGCTCATACAGGCTATTTTAGGTATATCTTTAACCTCTAGTTTGTAGACTAGGTATGCGCTAAGCGCACCCGCTACGACGTTTGCAGGTATGATGATCTGGGGCAGTAGTACCCCTTCGCCTATGTGCATTACTTATACTCTTTGGTCTCTACCCAGATGACTCCGCCGATCTCCACCGGATACTCTTTGCCATCCTTTTTGATAGTCTCATCATCCTCTATAAGCGCGGCAAATCCCCACCATCCAGCAAGTGGCATAACAAAGCTAAACTCGCCTCTCTCGTTTGTCTTAACTTCTTGTGTTATAAAGTCCTCGCCTGGTGCTTTGACCTTGCCCTTGTCGTTGTAGTACTCGACCTCGACTATCACGCCTTTTGCCGGTTCGCCCTTGTACATAACTACGCCGGTAAAGATATTGCCCTTATATAGTCCGTAAGGCCTAGTGAGTGGCACTATCTCAGCCTTTAACCCTATAGGCTCGTCCCAGCCCTCGCCAAAGCCGTATGCGTTTACTACGGTTTTGCTTATGTGTCTTATAAATGTATCCTCGGCAGGCTCAAAATACGGTGCAGGATCTACGAAAAACTGATAAACTCCAGGCTCTTTTATCTCATAAGTAGCTTCGTGATACCTCAACTCGCCCTCTTTTTTCTCTACCAAATTTGTAAAATTTTGCTTTTTACCAGCGGTAAATACCCCAGCCACCTTTGGCTTTTGCATATCCATCATCTCATTTTCAAAAGGATGGTTAAATTTATAAACTATCTTTTGAGTCGCATTTGACTGATCATCTATCGTAGAATTTGATGGTAAAGCCACGCCAAAGTGTGCAAACGCTGAAGTAGCGCAAAGAAGCATCGCTGATATAAGTGTTTTATTCATTTATTACCCTTTCAAAAAAAATATTACGAAATTATGCATGTTAAATACTTAAAAATAGCTGATATAAAATTATTTTTATTGTAACTCTTGACATTACAACAAAAAGTGGTTATACTTCGCTCATCAGTTGTAACTAATATCATTACAACAAAAAATTTCAAGGAGAAAAAGATGAAAAAAGTAGCTGTTATAGGGGCAAATGGACAAGCGGGAGCTAGGATAGTAGATGAGGCGCTTCGCCAAGGATACGCAGTAACTGCAGTGGTGAGAAATAAAGAGTATAAAAACGACAAAGCAGGCGTGATATATAAGGATATAATGAGCCTTGAAAAGGCTGATTTAGCTGGATTTGACGCGGTGATAACTGCGTTTGGTACGTGGAGCGATGAGACTAGACACCTGCATACTGACGGTCTTTTGCACGTGGCTGACCTGCTAAGTGGTACTGATACACGCCTTTTGGTGGTTGGCGGTGCTGGTAGCTTGTATGTGGATGATGCTTTGAGTGTGAGACTTATCGATACGCCTGAGTTTCCAGCTGAGTATAAGCCAACGGCAAATGCGATGGCGCAGGGGCTTGACGAGCTTAGAAAGAGAGATGATGTAAAGTGGACTTATCTATCTCCAGCGGCTGAGTTTGAGGTGGATATGCCAAGAACTGGTGAGTATATCGTGGCTGGTGAGAAATTTACGCTAAATGAGAAGGGCGAGAGCGTGATAAGCTACGCTGACTACGCGATAGCGATGGTGGATGAGATAAAAAATGAAAAATTTATACAAAAGCGCTTTAGTATACTTGGGAAGTAAGGAGTTAAAATGTCAAACTACAAAATTGTATCAACCAAGAATGAGCCAAGAGTTGAGCTAAAAGAGGCTCTAAATTTAAGCGGCTGTGAGCTATCTATAAATGAATTTGGCGCAAACGTGAGTGTGCCATTTGTTCACTCGCATAAGCAAAATGAGGAGGTTTATCTAGTGCTTGAAGGTGGCGGAGTGCTGTTTATAGACGGCGAAGAGGTAGAGGTAAAAAAGGGCGATGCTATCCGTATCGACCCAGCTGGAAAAAGATGCTTTAAGACAGGAAGTAATGGTATGAAATATATCTGTATCCAAGCCAAAAAAGATAGCTTAGAGCAGTTTACTATGAGTGATGGCGTGATAAATGAGGACGTAAAGCCTAGTTGGTTGTAAAATTTAAAAGCTTTGACGGCTAAATTTGATATATTTACTCACTCAAAGCGGACGCGACGCCCTAACGGCACTAAAAATAGGCTTCATTTCGTTTAGTACTATTTTTAGGCGCGTAGCTTTTTGCTCATAAAATATCAAATTTATCTAAAAAGTAACCTTGAAATAAATATTCAAGACAGAGTGGGTATAATTTAGTTAAAATCACACCGTTTGCAAGTGTGCATACGTGTTGTATGTAACCTCAGCAAATGGTAAGATTTTGATTAAAAGATATTCGGTATGGGGAATTTAAATGCAAATAGGACAAAAATTTTCTATCGCTATTCACATCTTACTTAGCTGTGAGTATTTTAAAGATGAAAAAAATACAAGCGAGTTTTTGGCTGATACGGTGGGGGCAAATCCAGTCATCATAAGAAATATCATAGCGCTTTTAAAACGCTCAAATTTAGTCATAACCAGAGCCGGGGTAGGTGGCATAAACCTAGCAAAAAGCCCAAGTGAAATTTCACTGTTTGATATATTTATGGCGGTAAACGATGGCGAAAGGGATATATTTAAAATTCATAAAAACTCACCACCACCTTGTCCGCTTGGAGGTAAGATCCAAAGTCTTTTAACACCAAAATTTAAAAGTGCCCAGCAAGCTATGTTTGATAGTCTTGCTAGCGCGAGTTTACAAAAATTACTTGATGAGTTAAATTTTGTGGAGTAAAACGAGGCTGTTTTTTAGCCTCGTTCATAAAATTTAAAATAGTGAGTTTACGCTCTCGTTGTGATAAATTCTTCTTATGGTTTCACCAAAAAGTGGTGCTACGCTTAGCACTTTTATACAAGGAAGCTCCTCTTTAAGAGGTATTGTATCAGTCACCACTAGCTCATCAAGATAGCCTTTGCCAAGGTTTTCATATGCGGCACCACTTAGCACCGGATGAGTACAAAACGCCATAACACTAGTTGCACCTTTTTCTTTAAAAACTTTTGCTGCTTTTACGATCGTTCCTGCTGTATCTATCATGTCATCTACTAGTATTACGTCTTTGCTGTTTACATCACCGATAACATTCATAACTTCGCTTTCGTTTGCTTTTTCGCGACGTTTGTCTACGATAACCATGTCAAGACCTAAATTTTTTGCCAGCGCTCTTGCGCGTGCAACACCGCCTACGTCAGGGCTTGCTACGATTGGATTTGGTAAATTTTTTGATTTTACATAGTCGGTAAACACAATGCTTCCATAAAGGTTATCTACCGGTATATCAAAAAAGCCTTGAATTTGACCGGCGTGTAAGTCCATGGTAACTACTCGGTTTATGCCTGCTGCTTGCATCATGTTTGCAACAAGTTTTGCGGTGATAGGCACTCTTGGAGCTGCTTTTCTATCTTGTCTAGCATAGCCAAAGTATGGGATAACTGCAGTGATCGAGCTAGCAGAACTTCTTTTTAAAGCGTCTGTTAATATTAAAAGTTCCATTAAATTTATATTTGCAGGGGCGCAGGTCGGTTGGACGACAAACACATCTTTTCCTCTTACGCTTTCGCCGATTTGCACACTTATTTCGCCATCGCTAAAACGCTTAATGCTTGCTTCGCTAAGTGGCAGGGAAAGATATTGCGCTATTTTTTTAGAAAACTCAGGATTGGCCGTTCCTGAAAAAATTTTATAACCTCTCATTTTTATAACCTTTTTTGGCATGAATTAATTCATATAATTTTAGCCTATCCCACCTTAAAAATCATCATGAAACAATCATGCAAGAGCTTGCTGGGATTAAAATTTAATTAGTATTGTTTATGATATTGCTGCTAGTATTAGTGGCATTATCGGTGTCATTAGTGTCATTAGTATATTGTGTTGTAGTTGTTAGATTAATTGATTATGTGACTAAGCATATATATAGGCTAGAATAATTAAATATAAATACATATGATAGCTTGCAGTGATTAAATATATAAGTTTTCTTCGTTTTTAAAAACCAACGACTTAAATTTAAACGCGTATAAAACCACTGATGAAAATTTAAGAAAAGTATAGTTTTAAAAACCAATGGCTTAAATTTAAACAGTAAATCTTTGAAACTATATTACAAGATAGTTTGGTAAATTAATTTTTAGGAGCAATTAGGGAATTTCTTCCCTAATTAATTATTTAATAGATAGGTAATCAATACTGATTGCTTAAGTATTGATTGTTTGATCTTTTTACTTAGCCTACTAATCTAGTAGCATCTTGTATATTTAGATCAAGTCCTAACTCTTTATTAGATAGACCAAGGGCAAGACCTACTAGTTGAGATAGGTGAATGATAGGTTTTCTAATGTTTGAGTTGTTTTCATCTTGATACCTCTCTTGGTAGATATCAAGTTGCATTTGGCATAGCGGGCAAGGAGTAACTACAACATCCGCTCCGTTACTATCTGCATTACCTACTATTTGACTTGACATCTTTCTTACTGATTTACCTGCTGGATAGCTAGCATGAAAGCCACAGCAATCAAGTCTTTTTTCAAATGGAACTATAGTAGCACCAAGTGCTTCAACTACCGCTTCAAAGCTCTTTGGATTAGTTGAGCTCTCTTTAGTTAGCTCACGTTCTGGTCTTAAAGAGTGACAGCCGTAAAATAGAGCTACTTTTAAATTTGAAAGAGGATTAACAACTTTTGCTTTTAAAGTATCTAGGTTTTGATAAAGCACCCATAAAAGGCTAGTTATCTCTGTATTGCCTTCGTATTTCATATTTCCTTCAGCCAGGAAGGTGTTTATACGATCTTTAGCGCCCTTATCAAGTGTGTTTTTAGCTTTTGTAAGGGTAAGCATACAAGTTGAGCATGTTGTTAGTATTGGCATACCCATCTTCTCACCAAGTGCTATGTTTCTAGCATTAGCTACTAAGCTAGCTATAGGATCAACACATTGAGCCTGGCTAGCACCACAGCAGCTCCAGCCTGGAATTTCATGTAGTGTTATACCAAGTATTGGAGCTATAGCCTCAAGTGACATCTTTGACTCTTTTGCGGCTTGGCTTAATACGCAACCCGGGAAAAATGCAAATTCTTTATTATTACTCATTTTATAGTTCCTTCTTTCTCTGCTTTTCTAGCTGCTTCTACCATCTTAACAAGCTCTGCGTGTCCTTCTATCTTCTCTCCGCCAAATATATGAAGAGGATTCATCTTGCCGGCTTTCATTAGGTTATAAGCGATATCTAGTTTAGTAGTATTTGCTAATACTCCCTCACTTCTAAGGGCTAGCTTGATCTCATTTAGTCTACCGTCACCCTCTACCATATCAAGTAAGAATGCCTCTGCGTGAGCAGGTCCCATTCCCTCATTTAGTCCTTTTTTCATAGCCATAACACGAAGTGACTCTATATCTCCGAATGAGCTTATACCTTTTGGACATCTATCAACACACTCTTGGCAGTGAACACAGTTCCATAGTCCATTAGCTATAGCAGGTTTTAGATGTATCATAGGATCTTTACTTCTTGAATCATCAGCAGCCCTATAAGCATGTGTAAATACAAATGGCTGCATATAATCACTCGCATCTGCTTCAAGTTTGTTACACTCAGATGCGCAACATCCGCATAGGATGCAGTCCCATTGCTTTTTGATAGCATCCACGTCTGCTTGCGTCTGAACACAACCTGTTTTTTCACTAAATTCTGATTTTGGTGTGATAGTTGGTTTTACTTTACGTAAATTTTCGATACTTGGCTCCCAGTCAACTACTAGGTCAGTTATGACTCTAAAGTTATTTAGAGGTGAAATTCTCATGCTTTCTGGGTTTTCATACTCTTCAAGTAGCTCTTCCATCTTTGTATCACAGGCAAGGTATGAGTGTCCGTTTACACGCACCGCACACGCACCGCATATCGCCATACGGCAAGCTGCAGTGAAGTTTAGAGTGATATCTTGTGTGCGTTTGATGTATTGAAGTAGGCTAAGTAGAGTTTGACCTTTGACTTCATCTATCCTAAGCTCATAAGTTGATTCGTATTTTTTCTTTCCGTCAAAACGTTCGATGATTATTTTCATTAGTATTTCCTCTCTTCGACTGGATATTTAGTGATAACGACGTCTTTATACGCAAGTGTCGGTTTGCCATCTTTTAGTGTAACGATGCTGTGTTTTAAGAAGTTTACGTCATCTCTTTTTGGATAGTCCTCTCTAAAGTGAGCGCCACGACACTCTTTGCGCTCAAGCGCGCCAAGACATGCACAACGAGCTAGCATGATAAGGTTACCAAACTCAAGGTAGTCAATGAGCGCTGTGTTGTAAGTCATGTTTGGATTTGGAATTTTTAGTGCGTCGTATTTTGCTTGGAACTCTTCTAGGCTTTTTGCGTGTGCTTCTAGCTTGTCGCCGGTTCTATAAATTCCCATGTTATCCCAGTTTTGTTTGCCAAATTCTTCTCTTAGGTCATACATCTCATTTGATGTGCCACCACTTGTTATCTCTTTAAATTTAGCTTGCCATTTTTGAGCTAGTTCGTGAGCGTGTTTACCTGAACCAAAGCCAGTTTGTTTTGAAGCATACTCACCAGCTCCCTCGCCTGCTAGTTTACCTGTTACTGTTGTATCAGTTAGGCTGTTACCACCTAGGCGGTTTGCACCATGTATAGAGGCACATGATGTCTCACCAGCGGCAAATAGACCAGGAAGATGAGTGCTCATATCATCAAATTTAGCTATTTCTATACCACCCATAGAGTAGTGGGCTGTCGGGCGGATAGGGATAGGCTCTTTTACTAAGTCCATACCGTCAAATAGTAGTCCAACGTGGCGGATTTGTGGTAGTTCGTTCATGATCTGCTCTTCGCTTAGGTGAGTAAGGTCAAGTAGTACATATGAGCTCATACCCTCGCCAAATGCGTTACCAAGTCTGATTTCTGTCTCGATAGAACGAGCAACGATATCACGAGGTGCAAGCTCCATACGTTTTGAGTATTTACTCATGAAACGCTCGCCTTTGTTGTTTATAAGCTTTCCACCTAGACCGCGTGCCGCTTCAGTAATAAGTGCACCACCAGTTCTTATACCTGTTGGGTGAAATTGAAGCATCTCTGGATCTTTAAACGCTAAACCAGCACGCAAAGCTGCTGCGATACCATCACCTGATGCGTTAAATGGAGTGCTTGTGCGGTTAAAGAAAACCCTTGTATATCCGCCAGTTGCTAAAACTACGGCTTTTGCAAGCACAGGAGTAACATCACCTGTTTGCATATCTAAAAGCACAGCACCTTCGCACTTATCGCCATCCATAGCAACATCAAGCAGGTAGTGATCTAGTAGAAATTTAACACCTCTTGTGATAGCCTCATCAAGACAGGTGTGCATAAGGATTGAGCCTGTTTTATCGGCTGCGTAGTTACAGCGCTCATATTTTGCACCACCAGCAAAACGGCGTGCTACTGTGTTGTTCTTTTGTCTGTTAAATGGCATGCCAGCGTAGTCTAGCTCATGGATAGCCTCTGTTGCTTTTTCAACAAATTTGATGATAGCGTCTTGATCGCCCAAAAAGTCGCTACCCTTTACTGTGTCATACGCGTGAAGCTCGTGGCTATCACCGTGTTCAAAGTCGATAACGCCGTTTATACCGCCCTCAGCCATACATGTCGCGTTTCTGGAAGGCATACCTTTGTTTACAACCACTACGCTTAAGTTTGGATACTTTTTTCTAACCGCAACAGCAGCTCTAAGTCCTGCTCCACCTGAGCCGATAACCAAAACGTCAACGCTTGGCAGGCCATCTTTGTTGCCGCTGTCTTTTTTATTGTCGGCAGCTAGCGCACTTACACCGCTACCGCTAGCAGCTAAAGCTCCGACGCTAATACAGGCGGATTGAAGAAAATCTCTTCTGGTAAATTTTTGTTCACTCATTGATAATCCTTTGAACTTTGAAATTTTTAATAATGGTAAAACCACACGCTTGTTCTGACATTTTTAAGCCCATTTTGATAAAGACTTTTATTTTTCTTAATTGATTAATTTAGTTTAAGAAATTAATTTCAGAATGGTAACTGAAAAATTAATATAAGTCAAATATTATTTTATATATAATTTCATAAGATTAAAATTATCAAAATAGGAGCCAGATATGAATTTGAGGCAGATGGAATTGGTTTTAAAAACAGCAGAACTAAAAAGTTTCACAAAAGCGGCAAATGAACTAAAAGTGCCACAGCCCTCGCTCTCGCAAAGTATATTAAATTTAGAAAAAGAGATAGGAATGCCTCTTTTTAACCGCACGACTAACCCCGTCTCTTTAACTCACGCGGGAGAGATTTACTGTCAAAAGGCAAGACTTGTTTTTGATATTTTAAATGATTTAAATTTGGAATTATCAGAGATGGGTGGAGCTAAAAGCGGTAAAATTCGTATAGGATTTTCTCAAAACGGATATATTATGACGCCGGATGTTTTGCCTAAATTTTGTAAGAAATTTAATAAAGCTAGCATTAAAATTTTACAAGTTTTTTCGACTTTAAAAATTCGAAAAATGTTGATAGATGACGAGATAGACCTTGGTATGCTTATACTTCCTATCGATACAGAGGGGTTAAAATATGAGATTATCAAAACGCAAGAGATGTTTTTAGCTCTACCGATCCTACATCCGTTGTCTCAAAAACACAAAGGTCAAAAAAATCCAAAAATTTCATTAAAAGACGTTAAGGATGAGAAATTTATACTTCCTAAACAAAATCAACGAAGTAGAATTTTGTTTGATGAAATTTTTAAAAGAGCAAACATTAAGCCTGAAATTCTTTGTGAAACAGAAACATTTGACATAGCAAATTCTATCGTCGCTTCAGGTGTTGGAGTATGCTTTACGATACCTGAGTTTATCAAAGAAGATAAAAAAGACAAGATAACCTTGTTTGACATTAACGAGCCAAGTCTTAACAAGACCCTTATATTAGCCTATAAAGAGGATAAAAAGCCTTCAAATTTAATGCTTGAGTTTATCAAAATGGCACAAGAGTGCTAAAAATTTAGCCTCTTTTTATAGATTTAACTAAAGAAAATTTCAGGCTTTAGTCTTAGCAAGCAAGCATACGCTCCAAGCGCGCTTTGCTCTCTTATGTAGCTTCTATTTCCGTTTAGAAGTAGCCTTTCTACGACGATATTTTTATCGCTAGACATTGCGCCTACAAAGACTGTTCCAACCGGCTTTTGCTCGCTTCCGCCATCAGGTCCCGCGATACCGCTTATAGCAAGTGCAAAGTCTGAATTTGCCGAATTTAAAGCACCGCTTAACATGGCTCTTACACACTGTTCGCTAACGGCTCCGTAGGTATTTAAAATTTCGTTATTTACACCAAGCCAGCTGTGTTTTATCTCGTTTGCGTAAGTTACTAACGAGCCGTCAAGTATTGCTGAAATTCCCCCAAATTTTGCTAGTCTAGCGACGGTTAAACCTGCCGTGCATGACTCGGCAAAGGTGATCTTTTTACCTGTTTTTATAAGTTTTTGTGCGATAAATTTAACAGGATCTCTTTCTTCGATTATCTTTTGTGAAAATAGAGTTCTTGTTCCTTGCATAAAGCCCTCTAATTGACCGAATTTATTTGCCTCGGCTCTGATTAAAACCATACTTTGCGTGCTTTGTGTGAGGTTGATCTTGATCTCGTAAGTCTTAGCAAGTGGCTCTAGTAAAATTTTTGCACTTTCGGCATCTATGTCAAAGAGGTTGAAGTAGCTAAAACTTCGATCATTTTTTAGTAAAAATTCGCCTATTTTTTCAGTTGGATTTGCTTTTATGAGGTTGATTTTTGCGTTGTTTAAATTTATGACAAAACTATTGTTCTTAAAATTTAAAACATTTTTTGGAACAAGGGTATTGGCGTCTTTTAGTTCAAGTGTATCTTCGCTTAAAGTAGCTAAAATTTTAGCAACCGTAGCAAATGAGTCATCTGAGCCAAATATGCTTAAAAGCTCATATCGCTTTGATAAATTTTCTATTAAAAACGGTAATTCTTTATTGTTTTTGGGGCTAAAATTTAGCTCGACAAGTTCGCCAAAGTGCTCCTCATAGCTTGAAAAAATATAACTTAAAAATTCGTTGTTTATGCGTAAATCATCGCCAATTATTAAAATAGCATCCTTCATATTAACTCCTTTTTGGTTTAATTATAGCATTTTTTATCTCTTTGGCCATGTAAAAACTAGCTGTTTTCAGTGCGATTTAACCCATTTTTAGCTAAAATTAGCAAATTTTAATTATCACTAAGGTAAATCAATGGACTACAAAGACACCCTATTACTCCCTTTTACGCAATTTCCTATGCGCGGCAATTTGCCGGAAAACGAGCCAAAAAGATTAGCCTCATGGCATAATGAGCGCAAAATCTACGAAAAAATGAAAAAAAATAGACAAAACGCAACTCAAAGTTTTGCCATACACGATGGACCTCCGTATGCGAACGGACACCTACATATCGGACACGCGTTAAATAAAATTTTAAAAGATATTATTACTAAAACTCATTATTTCTTCGGCGAAGATATACGTTATGTTCCAGGCTGGGACTGCCATGGTCTGCCTATAGAACAACAAGTTGAAGTTAAGCTTGGCGAGAAGAAAAAAAGCATGAGTAAAAGCCAGATAAGAGAGCATTGCCGTGCTCATGCGCGTGAATTTATAGACATTCAGCGCGAAGAATTTAAGTCACTTGGTGTTATCGGTGACTTTGAAAATCCTTACCTAACGATGAAATTTGAATTTGAAGCCGACATATACCGAGCGCTTTGCGATATAGCAAAACGAGGGCTTTTATGTGAAAGAAGCAAGCCTGTTTACTGGAGCTGGGCGGCTAAGTCGGCTCTTGCGGAGGCAGAAGTCGAATATGAGGACAAGGAAGACTACTCGATATATGTGGCATTTGCTCTTGATAAGGACGCATTAGAAAAGCTTGGTGTAAAAGAGGCAAAAGCTGTAATTTGGACGACAACCCCTTGGACGCTTCCTGCAAATCAAGCTATAAGCTTAAAGCCTGATGAAATTTATGTCCTTACAAGTGAAAATTTAATCTTTGCAAAACCTTTGCTTGAGAGCGTAGTAAAACTAGGTATAACAAAAGGTGAAATTCTAAAAGAATTTGTTTCAAATGATATCGAGGGCTTATATGCTATAAACCCTTTAAATGACCGTAAGTCGCAGTTTTTACTTGGAGAGCATGTTTTGATGGACGGCGGAACCGGTCTTGTTCATACGGCTCCAGGACACGGCGAGGATGACTATTACGTAAGTCTTAAAAACGGCATAACAGAGGTTATTATGCCTGTTGATGACGGCGGACTTTATGACGAGACATTGCGTGCTAAAGGGCTTTTTAGAGCTGACGTGGTAGATGAGTTTGTAGGGGTTCATATCTTTAAAGCAAACGAAAAGATCATAACCATCTTAGGAAATAGCTTGCTTCACTGTTCTAAATTTATACACTCTTATCCACATTGCTGGAGGACACACAAGCCGGTTATCTACCGTGCAACAAAGCAGTGGTTTGTAACCATGGATGAGCCTAAGCTTGACGGCAAAACACTTCGTGAAGTGGCACGTGCTCAGCTTGAAAATGTGAAATTTTATCCTGCCGTTGGCGTAAAAAGAATAGGCTCAATGGTGGAAAATCGCCCGGATTGGTGTATCTCTCGTCAGCGCGACTGGGGTGTGCCGATAGCGTTTTTTAGGCATAAAGATACAAAAGAGCCGATATTTGACGCGGATATTTTGGAAAATATAGCAAATATATTTGAGCAAAAGGGAGCTGATGCTTGGTGGGATCTTGAAATTTCAGAACTTTTACCAAAAACAAGCAAATACGAAGCTGATAAATTAGAAAAAGTAATGGACATACTTGATGTTTGGTTTGATAGTGGTTCTACGTGGAGAGCGGTATTAAACAGTCGTCATTACGATGCGGGAGCATATCCTGCAAGTATGTATTTGGAAGGTTCTGACCAACATAGAGGTTGGTTTCAAAGCTCTCTTTTGGTAAGTACTGCGGTAAATTCTCATGCACCTTATAAGAGTGTTTTAACTCACGGCTTTACCGTTGATGAAAACGGTCAAAAGATGAGTAAAAGTAAAGGCAACGTCGTAGCTCCGCAAGATGTAGCCAAAACTTACGGTGTTGAAATTTTACGTCTTTGGGTTGGTTTAAGTGACTACTCAAGCGACCTTAAGATCAGTGATAACATCCTAAAACAAGTAAGCGAACAATACAGAAAGATAAGAAATACTATAAGATTTTTACTTGCAAACGTTAGTGATCTAGATGAGATTAGCACAGAATTTGGACTACTTGATAAATGGATATTAGGACGTGCAAAACGTGCATTTGATGATGCTAGTAGATGTTTTGCGGCGTATGATTTCTCAAAAGGATTTAATATACTTTTAAATTTCTTATCTGCGGATCTAAGCGGAATTTATCTTGATGTTTGCAAAGACCGCCTTTACTGTGACGCTAAAGACGGCGCAAGACGCAAGAGTGCACAAAGTGCGATGGCTCTTATAACTCGCTCTCTTTTGCCACTTATAGCCCCAACACTTACATACACGGTTGATGAGGTTATGGAGTATGCGCCCGATATCGTTAAAAACGGTGCGATCGATGCGTTTGATCTAATATACTCGCCTCTTGAGATAGAATTTAGCTTTGAAGACGAACTTCTTTTTGCAAGTAGAGAGAAATTATTTGAGATGATCGACGTGCTTAAAAAAGATAAAAAGATAAAATCAACACTAGAACTTATCATGCAAACAACTTCAGATAAGATCTTAGGCTATGATGCGAACGAGATAGCTGATATTTACATGGTAAGCGCGGTTGAAAAATTTGATGATGCCGACTCTTTGGGTGAATTTGAAGTTGGCGATGAGAAATTTAAAATAACCCTAAGCAAAGCTCACAAATGTCCAAGATGTTGGAAATTTAGCGCTCAAAAAGATGGTGATACATGCCCAAGATGTGCGGAGGTATTAAACGGTGTTTGCTGAGCCTGTTGCCTTTTCAACCGTTGTGATAACGGTCGCGATCGTTTGTGTTTTTACTGCGGCCGGTATAGTTTTAGTAAATAAATTTAAGGAAAATAGATGATAACTTTAAAAGAAGCTTTAAAGCTTTCAAGCGAGGAGATAAAAAATTTACGTGCCGAGCTTGAGGCTGAAATTTTAGCCAAAAAAGAGCTTGGCGCCTATGTCGAGCAGCTTATAAATTCGCCTATTTCAAAGCTTGGCGAAGGAATTCCGATAGCGATAAAAGATAACATTCAAGTTAATGGCTGGGCAGTAACGAGTGGTTCTAAAATTTTACAAGGTTACGTCGCACCTTATAATGCTACCGTCATAGAAAAGATGTTGGCGGCAAATCTTTCCCCGTTTGGTAGAGCAAATATGGACGAATTTGCTATGGGTAATACGACCGAAAGTAGCTTTTACGGACATACGTTAAACCCGTTAAACCATGCTCACGTTCCTGGCGGAAGTAGCGGTGGTTCGGCAGCTGCGGTTGCAGGCGGTATCGCTATCGCTGCACTTGGAAGTGATACAGGAGGCAGTATACGTCAACCCGCTGCATTTTGTGGATGCGTGGGTTTTAAGCCAACTTACGGAAGAGTTAGCAGATACGGACTTGGCGCTTACTCAAGCTCACTTGATCAGATCGGACCTATAACCCAAAATGTAGAAGATGCGGCTATCTTATACGATATCATAGCCGGTCATGATGAGCGCGATAGCACGAGCGCAAATGTTGAGTTTAAAAGTGTTGCCGATAAGATAAACGGCGATAGAAAGCTTACGATATGTGTTATAGAAAACTATGTAAATAACGCAAGCGAGGAGACCAAAAATGCGCTTTTAAGTGCGGTTGATAAGCTAAAAGCCAATGGGCACAATATCATCTATAGAAATTTAGAAGACTCAAAATATGACGTTGCGACCTACTATATCATCGCAACCGCCGAAGCTAGTGCAAATTTAAGCAGATATGACGGAGTTAGATACGGCAGACGTGCTGAAGCTAAAAATTTAAAAGAGCTATATCTGAACTCAAGAAGCGAAGGTTTTGGCGATGAGGTAAAAAGAAGAATTTTACTAGGAACATTTGTTTTAAGTAGCGGATACTATGACGCTTACTATATTAAAGCACAAAAAGCAAGAGCGCATATCAAAGCACAATACGAGAAAATTTTAAGCGAAGCCGATCTTGTTTTCATGCCGGTTTCTCCAACCACAGCGCCAAAATTTGGTGCTATGAAAGACCCGTTAACGGCGTATCTAAGTGATATTTATACTATAAGTGTAAATTTATCAGGACTTCCTGCGATCTCCGTGCCTGTAGGAAGCGATAAAGACGGTTTAAATATCTCGGCTCAATTAATCGGCAGAGCATGGGATGAGCAAAGTGTGATAGACGGTGCAAAAAGTTTAGAAAATTTAATAAAAGGATAAATATGAAGATAGTTAAGAGAGCTTTGACCTTTGAAGACGTGCTACTTATGCCACAGTATTCTGAAGTTTTACCAAAGCAAGTTGATATAAAGGCTCGTTTTAGTAAAAACGTCTCGCTAAATATCCCTATCGTATCAGCAGCCATGGATACCGTAACAGAGCACCGCGCTGCTATCATGATGGCAAGGCTTGGCGGTATCGGAGTTATTCATAAAAATATGGACATCGAAGCACAAGCAAGAGAGGTAAGACGTGTTAAAAAGAGCGAAAGCGGTGTTATAATCGATCCTATATTTATAAAACCAGACGCAACTGTAGGAGAGGCGCTAAATTTAATGGCGGAACTTCATATTTCAGGTGTTCCAGTGATAGATGACGACCATAAACTTATAGGAATTTTAACCAACCGTGACCTACGCTTTGAGACTGATAAAACAACTCTTGTTAAAGATCGTATGACAAAAGCACCGCTTATCACCGCCCCAAAAGGCTGCACTCTTGATGATGCTGAGAAAATTTTCTCTCAAAATCGTGTGGAAAAACTTCCTATCGTTGATGAAAACGGCAGACTTGACGGACTTATAACCATAAAAGACCTTAAAAAGCGCAAAGAGTATCCAAATGCAAACAAAGACAGTTACGGAAGACTTAGGGTTGCAGCTGCGGTTGGAGTAAACCAACTTGATCGTGTGGAGGCTCTTGTAAACGCTGGTGTTGATGTTATAGTTATGGACTCCGCTCACGGACACTCAAAAGGAATTATCGATACGCTTAAAGAGATAAAAACTAGGTTTGACGTTGATGTTGTGGTTGGAAATATCGCAAATCCGGCAGCCGTTAAAGACCTTGCAGAGGCAGGAGCCGACGGTATAAAAATAGGCATAGGACCAGGCTCTATTTGTACGACTCGTATCGTTGCAGGTGTTGGTGTGCCTCAAATTTCAGCTATCGATGACTGTTCGGCAGAAGCTAAAAAATATGGTATACCAACTATCGCCGACGGTGGTTTAAAATACTCCGGCGACGTAGCAAAAGCACTTGCTGCGGGAGCTAGTTGTGTTATGGCTGGAAGCTTACTTGCTGGATGTGAGGAGAGTCCTGGTGAGGTTATAACCTTCCAAGGTCGTCAGTATAAAGTTTATCGCGGTATGGGAAGTATCGGTGCGATGACAAGAGGAAGCTCTGATAGGTATTTTCAAGAAGGAACAGCGCAAGACAAGCTAGTTCCTGAGGGTATCGAGGGTCGTGTTCCTTTTGTAGGAAGCATGAAAGATGTCATACATCAACTTATCGGCGGTCTTAGAAGCGCTATGGGTTATGTTGGCGCAAAAGACATACAGTCTTTACAAGAAAGAGCTGAATTTGTAGAGATAACAAGTGCAGGCCTTAAAGAGAGCCACGTTCACGATGTTGTCATAACACATGAAGCACCAAACTATAAAGTGAATTAATGCTAAATTTAAAGACTGGTAAATACGAATTTAAAGAGCCGCTATATCTTGAAAGCGGACGGATATTAAGTTCGTATGAGCTGGTCTATGAAACATACGGTGAGTTAAATGAAGACAAAAGCAATGTCATAGTTGTTTGTCATGCGCTCACCGGCTCTCATCACGCTGCCGGTCGTTACGACGGAGATAGTAAAAACGGCTGGTGGGATGGGCTTATCGGTCATGGAAAGGGTGTTGATACTAATAAGTACTTTGTTATTTGCGTTAGCATACTTGGCTCTTGCTATGGCTCTACATCGCCGCTTAGCATGGATGAAAGTATAGGTAAAGAGTATCGTTTAAATTTCCCTGTTCTTACTATAAGTGATGTCGTAAAAGCGCAAATCAACCTTTTTAAAAAGCTAGGCATACAAAAGGCTCATGCTGTTATTGGGGGAAGTTTGGGTGGTATGCAAGCACTTTGCTTTGCTATAGAATTTCCTGAATTTGCAAAAAAGACCATAATTTTAGCAAGCACTTATCAAAGCAAGCCTTGGGCGATAGCTTTTAATAAGATCGCGATTGAAGCCATTAGGCGCGATCCTGAGTTTAAAAACGGTCAATACGATGAAAGTTTTATCAAACAAAATGGCTTAAATGGACTTGCTTACGGTCGTATGGCAGGGCACATAAGCTTTTTAAGTCCAAACTCGATGGATGATAAATTTGGTAGAAATTACGTAGAGACAGATGGACTTTATGAGCTTTTTGGGCGTTTTCAAGTTGATAGATATATGGAGTATAACGGTTTTAACTTTCCAAAAAGATTTGATCCGCTAAGTTATTTATATATAGCCAAGATGATGAATATCTTTGATTGCACCAGGCATTATGACACACTTGAGAGTGCACTCAAACATGTTAAGTCACAAATAACTCTTATCTCATTTAGTGGTGATATGCTCTTTCCTCCTGAGTGCATGAGTGAAATTCACGATGCCTTTTGTAAGATGGGGCGAGGCGCACAAAGCGAATACATCGAGATAAAGAGTGATTACGGGCACGATGCGTTTTTAGTTGAGATAGATAAATTTGATATTTACGTAAAAAGAGCCTTGGAAAGATAAATTTAAAGGAAAGATATGGGCGAGCAAACTGGCGAACAAAATTTTGAAGATAAGATAAAAATGGCGGAAGAAATTTTAGCCAAACTAGACAAAGATGAGCTAAATATCAACGAAAGCTTGAAGCTTCATAAACAAGGCAAAGTTTTGCTTGATGAAGCGCGTAAAATTTTAGAAAACGCAAAACTTAGCATAGAGCAGGTCGATGAGTAAGATAGCGATTTTACAGCTTCCTACACTTCCTTTGAGTGAAGCTAGGTTGGATTATTATCTTAAAATTTGCAAGGACAGAGAAGCACATCTGGTTTTGCTTGGCGAATACGTTTTAAACAGCTTTTTTAAAGAGCTTGAAAGCATGCCAAAGCACATCATAAAACAACAAAGTGAAGAGAAAAAAAGGACACTTTGCGAGCTTAGCAAAAGATATGAGCTAAACATTATCGCACCCATTGTTATGAGCGAAAATGAAGGCTTTGTCAAGGGTGTGGCTAAATTTTCAAACGGACAGTTTAAATTTATAAAACAGCAAATTTTAATGCCATACACTCACTGGAACGAGGCTAAATTTTATGCAAATAAAATAAATGACGAGCTTAGTTTTTTGACGTTTAAATATGAAAATTTAAAGATAGGCGTTGCCTTTGGCTATGAGGCGCATTTTGATGCTGTTTTTACGAATTTGATGCGAAAAAAGATCGACGTGCTATTAATGCCTACGGCAAGCACGTTTGATAGTAATTCGCGTTGGCAAGAGCTTTTAAAGCTTCGTGCTCTTATGAACGGAATTTTTATCATTAGGGCAAATCGTATTGGCTTGTATAAAACTAAAGGTGTAAAAAACGATGAAGCATGGAAATTTTATGGAGATAGCCTTGTGGTTTCTCCTTTTGGCGAGATAGCAGATAGACTTGGTGTGGATGAGGGTGTGTTGATAGCAAATATCGATAAAAAAGAGATCGCAACCGCAAGAAGCACCTGGTGTTTTAACGCTATAGCGAGTAAATTTCTTTGAGGCACGGGACAAATTGAATATCGCAGAAGATAAAAAGCGCTGTGAATGGTGTGAAAAAGACGACCTTTACCGTGCATATCATGATAACGAATGGGGCGAGATAGTGCGCGATGAGAGGCTTTTGTTTGAGCTTATCGTGCTTGAAATGATGCAAGCAGGGCTTAGCTGGCACACGATACTTAAAAAACGAGAGGCGATGAGGGTTGCGTTTGATGATTTTAAACCTGAAATTTTAGCAAAATACGACGAAGGTAAAATTTCAGAGCTTTTGCAAACAGAGGGAATTATAAAAAATCGCCTAAAACTAAATGCTCTAAGTGCAAATGCTAAAGCATTTTTATCTATTCAGAGTGAATTTGGTAGTTTTTTTGATTATATTTGGAGTTTTACAAACGGTGTTGGGATAAAAAATAATCTAAATGAAATTTCGCAAATCCCGGCTAGATCCGAGCTTAGTGATCAAATTTCAAAAGATATGAAAAAGCGCGGTTTTAAATTTTTAGGAAGTGTTACGGTGTATTCGTTTTTGCAGGCCATCGGCGTCATCAACGATCATCTAAGCTATTGCTTTAAGGCAAAAGATAATTTATAAGAAATAAAGGCTAAATTTTGAAAAAAGTTCATTTTATAGGCATAGGCGGTATCGGCATTAGCGCGATCGCTAGATTTTTAAACGAAAAGGGCTACACGATAAGCGGTAGCGATATAAAAGAGAGTTCAACCACTAAACAATTAAGACAAGAGGGCATACAAGTCATTACCCCACACTGCAAAGAGGCGATAAAAGATCAAGACTTTGTGGTGTATTCAGCTGCGATAAAAGATGATAATATAGAACTAAAAGAGGCAAGAGAGCGCGGGATAGAGTGCTTTTCGCGAAAGGAAATTTTACCTTTCGTGCTTGAGGGTAAAAAGGTGTTTTCGGTTGCCGGAGCACACGGTAAAAGCACAACGAGCGCCATGCTTTCAAGCCTTATCGAAGGCTCTGCGATAATCGGAGCCGTTTCAAAACAGTTTGGCTCAAACATGAGATACGAGCCAAGTGTTAATGTTGTATTTGAAGCCGACGAGAGCGACTCTAGCTTCCTAAACTCAAACCCTTATCTTGCCGTAGTTACTAATGCCGAGCCCGAACATATGGAGCATTACGACTACGATATCGAGAAATTTCATGCTGCTTATAGGGGATTTTTAGAGCGTGCTAAGGTTCGCGTGATAAATGCCGAGGATGAGTTTTTAAGCACATTAAAGCTTGATGCGTTGCGACTTTATCCAAGTATTGATATAACGGATATGACGATGGTTGTTAGGGATTTTCAGCCATATACTAGCTTTAACCTCAAAAATTTAGGTAGATTTGAGGCTTACGGCATGGGCAAGCATATAGCCATCGATGCTTCTTTAGCGATTTTAGCGGCACTTGATGAAATTTCACTAAAGCAGATCAAGCAAAATTTTGCAAACTATAAAGGTATAAAAAAGCGCTTTGATATACTTTGTGCAGATAAAAATTTCGTCTTGATAGATGATTATGCACATCATCCAACCGAGATAAAAGCTACCTTAAATTCAGCCTTTGAGTATGCAAAACTACTTGGACTTTCGCGTGTCGTGGCAGTCTTTCAACCACATAGATACACAAGACTAAGTGCAAATTTAGAGGGCTTTAAAGAGTGTTTTAAGGACGTTGACGAGCTTATAATGCTTCCGGTTTATGCTGCAGGAGAAAAGCCTGTTGATATTGATATGAAGGCTGAATTTAAGGACTATAACCCGATATTTACCGACTGCATAACTCGCGTTGATAATGCGATCGAATTTACTGATGAATTTGGTGTTAAAAACCGCTTGGCTGACGGGCTTGTTATAGGATTTGGCGCGGGAGATATCAGTGTGCAGCTTAGAGGCGGGTATTAATGAGTGAAAATTTGTTAAATTTGGCGCAAAATTTTAACCACGAAAACGAAAATAAAATTTTAAACCTCATAGCAAAAGGTGAATTTACAGATGAAGAGATAAAAGCTCTTTTGGATCTAAATAAAAAAGATATAAATATCGCTCTTTCAAAGCACACAAATTTAAAAGATGAATTTATAGAAATTTTAATCGAAAATAGCGTTTACATGGTGGTTTCTAACATAATAAAATTTCAAAATTTAAATGAAAAAAATAGAGAAAAATTAATAGACAAAGTAACGAAAATGCCTGAATTTTACAAGGATGTCATTCGTGATTTAAAGGAGGGCAAATGGTAAGAGAGGTTATATTTTTCTTAGGTATCGCGATATTTCTTGGCGCGATATGGATGATAAAAGACGAAAACATAAGCAAAAAAATCAAAATCATAATTACCGTTGTGATAATTTCTAGTGGAATTTTCGCTTATATTTACGAGACAAAAAAGCTAGATACCGCAGATAAAAACTTACAGCTTTTAGCGGAATTTAGACAAGGCAAGAGCTTGGTTTGCGGCGATATAAATGTTACAAATGAAAAATTTAACTACGAATTTGGCACATCATGTTTCATGCCAAAACGAGAATTTAAAGAGCTTAGCGGACTTGTGATAAAAATTTCAGACTGCGAGAGTGCAAAGTGATAAACGAGAATTTAAAAGCCATCATCTCAAAAATGGACTTAAGTGAGTATATGTCCCGCTTTGAAGAGCTTTTGTCTCGTCCAAAACCGCTTTTTATGCAAGGTGACAGCAAGATACATTTTGAAAATATCAAAGAGCTCTCACGACACGACTATGAGCCTCCCCAAAAAAGCGTTAGTCTTGATGATGCGCTTATGCGTCTTGGTAAGCAGGCTGTTTTACATATCAGTGAGATAAATGAATTTGCTAAAATTTTGAGGTATTTTTTGTATTTAAAGACACTAAATTTCGAGTCAAGACTAGGCGAATGGCTCTTAAAGATCGAGCTTGAACAAAACATGCATGATCTAGCCCAAAGCTTTGACAAAGAGGGTGAGTTTAAAGACAGTGTGGATGTGAGATTTGCCGAATTAAAGCAAGCCTTTGCTATGAAAAAACAGCAAATAGACGCTGAATTAAAACGCATAATATACTCAAAAAGCATAACTCCTTATCTTGTCGATACGCAGGTGCATTATGTAAATTCGCAAGAAGCTTTGCTGGTTAGAGGCGGCTTTAACCATGTGCTAAAAGGCGTTGTGGTATCACGAAGTGCAAGCGGATATTTTTATGTTACACCAACTGCGATAGATAAGCTTAAAAAGGAGCAAAGTGAGCTTATAGATAGGCGTGAAGAGATAGTTTACGAACACTGTAAGCGCTTAAGTGGCGTGATGAGTAAGGTGCTGCCATTTTTGAAATTTATAAACTCTGCTTTTGATCAGTTTGACGCATATCAGGCGCGTGTTGCAATGGCTAAGAGATATGACTTTAATTTTTTGTTAAACGATAATTCACACGATATCATTTTAAAAGAATTCGCTCACCCAGCACTTAAAAACCCAAAACGCGTGAGTATTGATTTTAGTAAAAAAGTCTTGTTGATAACGGGTGTAAATGCCGGCGGAAAATCCATGCTTTTAAAATCCATAATAAGCGCGACATTTCTTTCAAAATACCTTTTGCCTTTTGGGGTTAATCCAAACGGCTCCAAGATCGGCACTTTTAAAGAATTTGACGCTATTATAGAAGATCCGCAAAATGTCAAAAACGACATATCTACATTTGCCGGAAGAATGCTTCAGTTTTCAAAAATTTTTACAAAAAAATCCTTACTAATAGGCGTTGACGAAATAGAGCTTGGAACTGACTTTGAAGAGGCTGCAAGCCTTTATAGCGTGATAATAGAAAAATTAATCGCACAAGACGTGAAGATGATAATAACCACGCACCACAAACGACTGGCTATGCTTTTATCTAAAAACAACGAGGTCGAGCTTGTGGCGGCGCTTTACGACGAGGTTGCACAGCGTCCTAAATTCGAGTTTTTAAAGGGGACTATCGGTAAGTCTTATGCCTTTGAAACAGCTCAAAGATACGGTATACCTATGACTTTAGTCGCTAAGGCAAAAGAGCTTTACGGCGAAGACAAAGAGAATTTAAATGAGATCATCACAAAGACTTTAAATTTAGAGAGCGAGCTTAAAGACAAGCTAGAAAGTGCAAGTAAAAAAGAGCTAAAGCTTGAGAATTTACTAAGTGAGGTAAAAGAACAAAAAGAGCGTGAGCAAAAGCGCATCGAGCAAACGATAAGCAGGCTGGAGCTTGAGTACTTCAAGGCGATAAACGAAGCGAAAAAAGCCGTAAATTTAAAAGATACAAAAGATAAACAGCGTGCCATAAACAAGGCTCACGAGCAAAAAAGTTCTATCAAAAAGCCTCAAAGTGTAAAATTTGAAGAGTTAAAAGTAGGCGATAACGTAAAATACGGCAATGTAAAGGGCATCGTACAGGCTATAGCAAAAGATGAAGCGACTGTTATAAGTGAGGGTATAAAACTTAGACTCCCGCTTTCTGGACTTCGTAAAAACGGCAATCCCGTGCAAGCACCGAAGCCGGCCGTAAAATTAGCCATAGACAGACCAAGGTCGGCTAGCTTAAACCTTGACTTGCACGGTCTTAGGGCTGATGAAGCCATTGATAAGCTTGATAAATTTATAAGTGATAGTTTGGTTATGGGTTTTGATGAGGTGATCGTATATCACGGTATAGGCACAGGTCGACTTGCATGGGCTGTGAAAAATTTCTTAAAAGCTCACCCAAGTGTTAAAGAATTTTTTGACGCACCTCCGAGTCAGGGTGGATTTGGTGCAAAGATCGTTAGATTTTAAGTGTATTTATAGATAAAGTGATGGTAAATATCAAGAAAAAGGGCGGCAATAAAATGTTTAATTACGAAAGACAATTGCAAACAGGGGCTATAAAAACAGCTGTCATTGCGCTTAGTATTATTGGTTTGCTCTTTTTGCTTGTAAGTTCGGCGGTTTTTTACTACAAATACTCAAATGCAACTATAAACATTGGTTACAATGCCGACAAAAAGCTAGATTTTATAACTGAAGTGTATGTTCACTACTTTGTAAACGAGGGCGAACAAGACATTAAGAAATTTCAAAATTTTATCAACGGTAGCGCAGTCGGCGACATCGTGCTTCTTAAAAATAACCCAAGACGAGATGGATATAGGGTGCTTGCCTCAAGTAGTAGCGAATTTGAAGTAGGCTCGGTATTTAAAGAGCGCGACTGTGTTGGGGTAAATAACCATGATTTTCATCAAGACTACTACTATCGTCGCTCCCTTCCTGATAATGTCGTTTTGACATGTAAATTTGTAACCGTGGGTGATTACATCGTTGGATTTAAGGGAATTTTTAACCAAAATATAACAGGCTTTAGAGATAAATACTTTACCGAATGGGCTGTCCAAAATTTAACGTTGGTGTTTTCGCTTATTATATTTGGAACACTTTTGCTTGTTTTTGCAACGCTTTGGTTTATATTTATCTATCTTGACGCAAAATATCGATATCAAAAAATGCATGAAAATGATACAGAGCGCATAAAAAATTTAACCTTTGAACTATATACAGACCCTGCAACGGGACTTTTAAACAAACAATCTCTAATCAGAGATATCGCAAAAGCGCAAAATCCAAAGGTTGTTTTGATAGATATTGATGACTTTGGTAAGATGAATGATCTTTACGGCAAATTTGTCTGTGATAAAATTTTAAGCTACATGGCAAATTTGATAGATGACTTTGCTAAAAAAGAGGAGATGGTTGCTTACTGTATAGGTGCTGACACCTTTGCTTTACTTGAAGACGGGTCGTTTTTTATAGATAGATATGAAGAGCTTGCTGAGGATCTTTTGGGTCAGTTCAAGGGCCGTGTTATAAGTGTGGAAGACGAAAATGGCGATATGATAGAAGGTATCGAGGTAAATACAAGCATAGGCTTTTCGATAGATAATGACCAAACGCTAAGAAAAGCTTCGATCGCACTAAAGATGGCTAGGGCTTTAAACAAAGACTACATGTGCTACTTTAAGGTACTAAGTCAAAAAGACGACTACGAAAACCAGATCGAACGCTCTAGGCTTATACAAAGAGCGATCATGAACGGCAATATCGTTCCGTTTTACCAGCCGATATTTGATGCGGATAAAAATATCTTAAAATACGAATGCCTGATCAGAATAGTAGATAGTAATGAAACTGTCTCCCCGTATCTTTTCCTAGATATATCAAAGCGTGTCAAGCGTTACGCAGAGCTTGAAAAGCTACTTATTAAAAAAAGTATAGAAAAGCTAAAGTCAAATCCAGACATTATAATCTCCATAAATTTAAGCAGTAGAGATATGACTGATGGCGATGTGAGTGCTTATCTTTTAAATTTATTAAACCGCGAAAATGTAGCTGATCGTATAGTCTTTGAGATCGTTGAAGATGAGAGTATAGAGCATCTTGATAGGGCGACAATGTTTATAGACAAGGTTAAAAATTTGGGCGCTAAGATCGCTATTGACGACTTTGGATCGGGGTATTCAAATTTCTCTTATATCTTAAAGCTAAGACCTGACTATCTAAAAATAGACGGCTCCTTAATAAGAGAACTTGATATAAATAAAGACGCATATGTAGTTACACGCGCTATAGTTGCGTTTGCTAAAGATATCGGCATAAAAACTATCGCAGAATACGTCCATTCAAGGGATATTTTTGAGATATGTAAAGACCTTGGTGTTGATGAATTTCAAGGCTTTTATCTTGGAGCTCCTATGGAGGGCGAAAATATTTGAACGCTGCCGAACTTTTAATAAATTTACTTAAATTTAAGTCAATAACCCCACACGATGATGGTTCGCTAAAGTATATAGCGGAGTTTATGAGCGAATTTGAGTGTAAATTTATAGAAAAAAACGGTGTTAAAAATTTAATTTTAACCAAGAAATTTGGTGATGGTAGGCATATTTGCTTTGCGGGTCATATCGATGTAGTTCCTAGCGGCGATGGCTGGAGTAGTGATCCTTTTTGCCCTGTTATAAAAGATGGCTATATTTACGGTCGTGGCTCGCAAGATATGAAAAGCGGCGTTGCGGCATTTTTGCTTGCTTGTAAAAATGCAAAAAATTTTAATGGACAAATTACTATCATAATAACCAGCGACGAGGAAGCAGAGGCGATATATGGCACGCAAGAGGCGCTAAAATTTCTAAAAGAAAATGACGCATTGCCAGAATTTGCTATAGTTGCCGAGCCTACGTGTGATAGCGTGTTTGGCGATACGATAAAGGTTGGAAGACGAGGTTCTATAAATGGTAAAATAGTGATTAGGGGCAAGCAAGGTCATGCCGCTTATCCTGAAAAATGCATAAATCCCGCCCATCAGCTTGCTAAAATTTTTGACAAGATCGCAGGTTATAACTTGGATAGCGGAAGTGAATTTTTTAGTCCTAGCAAGATAGTCATCACAGATATTAGAGGCGGTATGCAAGTATGCAATGTAACTCCAAATGAAATTTCTATCATGTTTAATGTGAGAAATTCAGATCTTACAAGCAAAAATGAGATTAAAGAGTATCTAAAAAATGTTTTAGACGGGCTTAGTTACGAGCTTAGCTTAAAACAAAGCTCACAACCGTTTTTAACCGATAAACATAGTGTTGTTGTGACAAAGATGAGTGATAGCGTCTTTAAGGTGTCCAAAACCAAACCCTCGCTTAACACAAAAGGTGGCACCAGTGACGCAAGATATCTAGCTAAATATGGTATAAACGTGGTTGAATTTGGAGTAAGAAACGATAGAATTCACGCCGTTGATGAGAGGGTTTTAGTAGAAGAAGTAGATAAGTTATATCAAATTTTTCTTGACTTTATAGAAAATTTTAACGATTAGCTTACTAAAATTTGTGCCTTGTTGATAGATAAATTTCTAAAAACAAGGCAGTCCTAACATTAAACTATCTGCTCTTTTATCTTGTGGTATAGCTTTAGAATTTCATCTTTTTTGATGATAAAACTATTTTTATTTGCGATTAGATGAGCAGAGCTTTGCATTATTGTTTCTGCTACTTTAAGACCGTTTTGTTTCATTGTAGTTCCGGTTTCAACCACGTCTACTATACAGTCGCTAAGCCCTACGATAGGGGCTAATTCGATCGAGCCGTATAGTTTTATGATCTTTACGGCGATGGCTTTTTGTGCAAAGTAGTTTCTTGTGATATTTGGCATTTTTGTTGCTACTTTTAACTCCGGTTGAGTGTAGTCAAGCTCTTCATTTTCTTTTGTTCCGATACAAACACGACATTTGCCGATGTGCAGGTCAAGCAGTCTTACAACATCTGGTCTATGCTCTTCAAGTACATCAAGCCCAACCACTCCGATATCAGCCGCGCCCTCTGTTACGTAAGTCGGGATGTCTTGGTTTCTAACCATTAAAAATCTAAAATTTTCCTCTTCAAGAATAAGCTTTCGATCTTCAAATAAAAATTTAGAACCAAAAATTTTCCTAAAAATTTCAAGAGTATCTTCTGCGATTCTACCCTTTGGTAGTGCAATCGTTATCATTTTAAAATTTCCTTTTTATTATTTATTAGTTTTTGCATAGAGCGAAAGACTAGCATTTTGTCGCATACGGCATTTTTGAAAAATTTAGACAAGAACTCGCCGTCACCGCCCGTAAAATAAACCTTTTTGTTTCCGGCTAGTTTTTCAAGTAGTATGACTATGGGTTTTAGTATGCCATAACTTACCGCATCAACTGTTTTTTGAGGCAAGGCGTCAATGTCTATTTGTGAATTTATGGGAAGTTTGAGGCGTGGAGATATGCCCTCATAAGCCTTTAGCATACTTGAAATTCCTGGTAAGATATACCCGCCAAGATGGATAGAATTTGACATTATGTCCACAGTTATAGCACTTCCGGCATCCACGATAACACCGTCTGTTATGCCGTAGCACCCGGCTATGCGGTCTATACCTAACCCTTGATATATGGTATCTATCTCAAAATAAGGCTCAAGGTCGATGAAATTTGGATTTGACTTTAGTTTTGCAAAGAGGTCATCATTTACGCAGATAAAATAAACCCTCTCTTTTGGCTCGTATCGTCTAAATTCGTCTACGCTCATACGTGAAATTTTGCCGTCTTTTAAAAACGTAGCGTTGGTGTTGCCTATATCACACAAAATCATAAGTTCTCCAACCGTCTTGTTTGAAAATTTCAAGCGATTTTGAACATATTTGCGAGCTAAAGAAGAGGGTTCGTTTTCTTATAGAGGTGTCAAATTTTGTCTCTATTCTTTTACACAACTCACAAATTTCTAAAGCCTCTTTTTTTAAAAGCCTACTTTTTGCATAACGGATAAAAACTATCTCATAGTAGCCCTTTGTATCTACTCCAAAATATGCTTCAAATAGGCGTTTTTTGCAAAATTCACTAAGATCTACGCGCCTTAGATCTCTAAGCAGAATTTTTTTATCTTCAAAAAGCTCGCAAATTTTTTGGTTCATTATTTAAAATTCACAAACTCGTCATCATAATAAAACGCATCTTTGCCCATAAAACTTTTATCTTCTATTTCGCTGTCAAATTCATAAATTTCAGGGTTGTTAAGGTCTAAATCCGTTCTAAAAATATATCCTGTTTTTTCTACTATATAAAGATAATTATCTGTTGCAAGTGCGTCTGAAAAGATGGCAAATTTAAAATTTCTTTCATTTTTTACCCTTAAGCCAAGGTCGGTAAGAACGACATTTCCATCTTTTTTAAAGATATATATGTTTTCGTCGTTTGCAAGGATATTTTTTATTTCTGCGTCATAGTAAAGAGTTCTTTGAGGGTTTATAACGATAAGTTTTTTAGCGGTTGCAGCGATCATGTTTTCACCGATAACATCAAGAAAGATGATGTTGTTAAAAAATGGCTCTGAGCTAACAACAACGTCCCTTAGTATGCGTCCGCTATCTTTTTGCACTATGTAAATTCTACCGTCAAGTGATGGGTAGATGATAAGTGAACTCATAAAATAAGGTGAAACTACGCGTGAATCAACTGAATAAATTTCAGATGATTTATACTGCATTAATGTTTTTGCCTCAAATATATCTATCAGATAAATTTGGTTTGCAGCGCTCACTGCAGCCAGTAAATTTCCCTCTAGTGAGGCTGAAACTATGGCTGATTTAAAGCTAGCAAAGTATAGCGTGTTACCTGAAGTATCACTTACGTTAAGATCGCCGTTAATGTTTGAAGATATGACGGCATCTTCGCTTTTATTTAAAAGTTCAAAACCTTTTGCGAGCTTGATGGAGGTATCAAGACCGTCTTTTGTGATTATATTACCATTTTTTAGGGTAGCGCCGTTTGGATTAACTGATTTTATATAAGAAGGCAGGTCGTGCGATAAAGAGATTTCTTTGTTTACACTCTCTGGCTCAAAGTATTGTCTTTTTGTTCCACAACCGACAAAGGTCAAACTAATGGCTAAAGTTAGGAAAAGTACTGCTTTTTTCATTATTTATTTCCCTGATAATGTTCTAAATTTTTTACTAAATTCATAAGTGGCGAGTCAAGAGGAATTTTTGCAAATTCTGCTCTGGCTTCATTTATCTTATCCTCTTTTAAAAGTTCATAACCTTTTATAAGTGTTTCGTAGTTTGCAAGTATAGATCCATCTTGTGTGCCTATTTGGCTTGATAAGATTTGTTTTACTATCGGATCTATGGGCAAGGATAAAAGCTCTTTAGCTTGTGCTATATCCTCTTTTCTCATAGCTTCTTTAAACTGATGTATGGCATAAAGCGTAGGCTCTTTTTCTTTTAAAATTTTAAGAGCGTCGGCATCGGTTGGGTTTAAGATAAGTTTTGAGTATGCCTCGTTTGCCGCAGATATTCTATTTGCATTTATTGCTTTTGAGCCGTAAAATCCGGCAATGCCAAGCACTGCGATAATGGCTGAAAAGATAATGGCTTTTTTGTATTTTTTAAAAAATCTCTCGCTTTTTATGACGCTTTCTAAAAATTGCTCTTGCGCGCCTATTTCTTTTTTGATTTCGGTTAAATTTTCTTGTATAGCCAAAGTATTATCCTTTGAAATTTTTTGGTTGTAATTGTAGCATAATAAATTTAAAACAGCCCAAAATAAAGCTTAGTTATGTTATAATAAGCTGAAAATTTAATAAAAAGGTTTTTTATGCAGATTGATGACACACTTCTTAGTAAGCTTGAAAAATTATCATCACTAAAGGTGAGTGACGATAAACGTATGCAGATAAAGCAACAGCTTAGTGAGATCGTAAATTTCGTAGAAGTTTTAAATGAGCTTGATCTTAGCAATGATAATGCCGTAGTTAGCTCGATAAATGGCGGAACTTTACTTAGAGAAGATATTGCAAAAGACAGCCATGTGATAGACGATATACTAAAAAATGCACCTGCAAGAGAAGGAAATTTTTTTGTCGTTCCAAAGATTATAGAGTAGAGTTAAGATGCAGATAAAAACGGACATAGAGGCTTTATTAAAGACGGTTGTTTTTAATAAAGCAAGCGACTTGCACCTAGTATCAAGGGCTGAGCCGCAAATTCGTATAGACGGAGCTTTAAGACCGCTTGAGCTTGGAGTTTTAAGCGGCAAAGATATAGAAGATATCTGCTATACGCTTATAACTGACGCTCAAAAAAGTGAACTAGAAAACAACAAAGAGCTTGACTTTGCCGTTGACTTGCCAAATATCGGCAGATTTAGAGGAAACTACTATTATACTACAAACGGCGATTTAGCGGCCGCCTTTCGTGTCATACCGATCAATATCCCGTCGCTTGATGACCTTAGAAGCCCGCTGATATTTAAAGAGCTTATAAAACGTGAAAAAGGTCTTATCCTGGTTACCGGACCAACAGGAAGCGGCAAGTCAACAACTCTTGCAGCTATGCTAAATGAGATAAATTTAAATTTCAGAAAACATATCATCACAGTTGAAGATCCTGTGGAATTTGTCCATCCTAACAACAAATCACTTTTTTCTCATAGAAACGTAGGCACAGATACTCGCTCATATGCAAAAGCGTTAAAATACTCATTAAGAGAAGATCCGGATGTGATCCTTGTAGGAGAGATGAGAGATAGCGAGACGATATCTACCGCGATAACAGCGGCAGAGACAGGACACTTGGTCTTTGGCACACTTCATACAAACTCGTCTATACAAACTATAAACAGGATAGTAGATAGCTTTGACGGTGGAGAGCAACTTCAAGTAAGAAATATGCTTAGCTCTTCACTAACTGCCATCATTTCTCAAAGTTTACTTCCAAAAGCTGGCGGCGGAAGATACGCCGTGCATGAAATTTTAATTAACAACCCGGCTATTGCAAACTTGATACGCGAAAATAGAATTCATCAAATTTATTCGCAAATGCAGTTAAATCAACAGCAAAGCGGGATGAGTACTCAAACTCAAGCGTTGGTAAAAGCCATAAAAGCAGGACAGATCACAAAAGATACTGCCATGCGTTTTGCTACAAACCAACAAGAACTTTTAAACTCTATAGGAGCAATTTAATATGGATTTTGTGGCGTGGTTTGACATCATAATCGTTGCAGCGATTTTAATGCTTGGCATAAAAGGAATTTTAAACGGACTTATAAAAGAGGTCTTTGGACTCATAGGGCTTGTAGGTGGCTTGGTTGTAGCGACTAGGTTTTCTGAAGTAGCTGAGAAATTTATAAATGAAAATATATATAAATTTAATAACGCTTCTATGCTTCAGTTTGTCGGCTTTATCGCACTTTGGATAGTGTTTTGGTTTTTATGTATATTAATCGGCAAATTTATGTCAAAACTTGTTGCACTTAGTGGACTTGGATTTTTAGATAGATTTGGCGGGTTTGTAGCAGGAAGCGGTAAAATTTTTCTTGTTTTAGCTGCCGTTTGTGCGGTTTTAGCCGGAACAAATTTAAATAGCAAAGTTGCGCCGTATTTTCAAAATAGTAAAGTTTATCCTATCTTAATGAGTGCGGGTAATTGGATAATCAATGTCGATATAAAAAATATCAAAAACGAGATGGATGACCTTGGTATAAAAAGAGTCGAGCCTAATAAAACGGATATTTTTATCACAACTGATGAAAACGCAAGTAATGAAATTGAAGTAAATGCAACAAAAGGAGAGTGATATGATAGAGAATTTAGAGTATGATGCACTGCTTGATAGATTTAAAAAAGTTCTTAGAGATAACGGACTTAAGTATACAAAACAACGTGAAGTTTTACTAAAAACACTTTATAATAACGACGAACACTTCACTCCGGAAAGACTCTATCTCTTTATCAAAGAGAACTATCCTGAGTTAAATGTTGGTATCGCAACAGTATATAGGACCTTAAATTTACTTGAAGAGTCCGAGATGGTAACTTCTATTAGTTTTGGTGCACAAGGTAAAAAATTTGAGCTTGCTACAAAGCCTCACCATGATCACATGATATGCAGAAGATGCGGTTTGATAATAGAATTTGAAGATGCAACTATAGAAAAACGTCAAATCGGTATCGCAAAAGAACACGGTTTTAAACTAACCGGACATATGATGCAACTTTACGGAATTTGTGAAAAATGCAATAAAGACAATATAAAGGGAAAATAATTAAGAGAGGTAAAAGATAAGGTGATATTTGATAATCAATTAGAACAACAAAGGCTACAAAGAGCGGATGATCTGCGTGAAATGGGAGTTAATCCATACCCTCATTTCTTAAGACGTGATATGGATATTTCTAAATTTAGACTTAAATTTAATCATATAAAAGATACGGAAGATGAAAAAGCCGAGGGGCAATTCGTAAGTCTTGCGGGTCGCATTAAGCTGATACGCGACGCAGGTAAGGCGATATTTGCAAATATCGAAGATGAAGACGGAAATTTACAAATTTATTTTAGTAACAAAACACTTGACGCAGAGTGGTTTAAGGTTGTTAAGAAAAATATCGAAGTAGGTGATATCATCTTTGTTCGCGGATATGCTTTTGTTACTAAAACGGGCGAATTTTCTATGCATGTTAGCGAGCTAACACTTGCTTCAAAAGCGATATCCCCACTACCTGAAAAATACCACGGCTTGGTTGACATAGAGACAAGATATCGTCAGCGCTATCTTGATATGATAATGAACCCTGAAGTTAGAAATGACTTTAAAAAGCGCTCGATCATTGTTTCTACGATTAGAAGATTTTTTGAAGATAAAAATTTCTTAGAGGTTGAAACCCCGATGATGCACCCGATCGCGGGTGGTGCAAATGCTAAGCCTTTTGTTACTTTTCATAATGCACTAGGTGTTGATCGTTATCTAAGGATAGCACCGGAGCTATATCTAAAACGCTTGATCGTGGGTGGCTTTGAGGCTGTTTATGAGATGAATAGAAATTTCCGTAACGAGGGCATGGACTTAACGCACAATCCCGAGTTTACAAGCATAGAATTTTACTGGGCGTATCATACTTATCATGATTTGATGGGCATAACAGAAGAGCTTTTTAACGTCCTTCTCGATAAACTTGAGATGGAAAAGGTCATAGAATTTGACGGTATGAAGATCGACTTTTCAAAGCCATTTGCTAGGATAAATTATAAAAAAGCACTTGTTGAGATAGGCGGCATCGATCCTAGTATCATAGAAGATAAAGAGCAAATTTTAGCCAAGCTTAAAAAAGATGAATTTGAGGCAAACGACAAGCTTGATCTAGGGCATCTTCAAGCGGAACTTTTTGATAACTATGTCGAAGAAAAGCTTATAAATCCTACATTTATAATTGACTTTCCGATCTCCATATCTCCGCTATCAAGAAGAAGTGATAAAAACCCTAATGTGGCAGAGAGATTTGAGTTGTTTATTGCAGGTCGCGAGCTTGCAAACGGCTTTAATGAATTAAACGATCCAATAGATCAATACAACCGCTTTTCCGGTCAAATAGAAGCTAAAAACGCAGGAGATGACGAGGCGCATGAGATGGACGAGGACTATGTCCGTGCTCTTGGATATGCTATGCCTCCAACAGCTGGCGAGGGCATAGGTATCGACCGTCTTGTTATGCTACTTACCGATAAAAAGTCGATTCGTGATGTTGTGTTATTCCCCGCTATGAGACCGTTAAAAAATGAAAACCAAACAAAGGAGAGCAAATGAGTTTAGAAAATTACGATAAGTCAATATTTGATCTAGTGCAACTTGAGTTAAAAAGACAGTGTGATCACCTTGAGATGATCGCTAGTGAAAATTTCACATATCCTGAAGTAATGGAAGTAATGGGCTCGATCCTAACAAACAAATACGCAGAAGGCTATCCTGGCAAGCGTTACTATGGCGGATGTGAATTTGTTGATCAAATAGAACAGATTGCAATTGACAGATGTAAAGAGCTTTTTGGATGTGAATTTGCAAATGTTCAACCAAACTCAGGCTCTCAAGCCAACCAAGGTGTATACGGCGCACTTTTAAACCCTGGCGATAAAATTTTAGGTATGGACTTAAGTCATGGCGGGCACCTAACTCACGGCGCTAAAGTAAGTAGCTCAGGCAAGATGTATGAGAGCTTTTTTTACGGTGTAGAGCTTGACGGACGTATCAATTACGAGCGTGTTTTAGATATCGCTAGGATCGTAAAACCAAAGATGATAGTTTGCGGCGCAAGCGCTTACACAAGAGAGATCGACTTTAAAAAATTTAGAGAGATAGCCGATGAGGTTGGAGCTATACTTTTTGCCGATATAGCCCATATCGCAGGTCTTGTTGTAGCGGGCGAGCATATGCATCCATTTCCGCACTGCGATGTCGTAAGCTCAACTACTCATAAAACTCTTCGCGGACCAAGAGGCGGTATCATTATGACAAATAATGAAGAGTATGCAAAGAAAATCAACTCTTCAATCTTCCCTGGAATTCAAGGCGGACCACTTGTACATGTCATAGCAGGCAAAGCAGTAGGCTTTAAGCATAACCTATCACCTGAATGGAAAGTTTATGCAAAACAAGTTAAAGCAAATGCTAAAAAGCTTGGAGAAGTGTTAATGGGACGTGGTTTTGACCTAGTAAGCGGTGGTACTGACAACCATCTTATCTTGATGAGCTTTTTAAATAGAGAATTTAGCGGTAAAGATGCTGATATCGCACTAGGAAATGCAGGCATAACTGTCAATAAAAATACGGTTCCTGGCGAGATAAGAAGTCCGTTTGTAACAAGCGGTATTCGCGTAGGCTCACCTGCTCTTACTGCACGCGGTATGAAAGAGGCCGAATTTGAGCTAATAGCAAATAAAATCGCAGATGTGCTTAGCGACATAAATAACACATCTATCCAGGAAAAAACAAAGGCCGAACTAAAAGAACTAGCGCATAAATTTATAATATACGACAGGGCGATGTTTTAATGCAAAGTATCGATACTGCACTTATCAAGATGATAACATCGCATTATTTTATAAAACGCGACGTTATAGTTAATAAAATAGAACATAAAGGCAGGTTGTTTTTTGATAAATTTGAGCGTGTTAATGAGCTTTTAAACTATAAAGTCATACAAGATCATGACGCAGGAAGGATTATTGCCGCTCACCCTTTGATAAACGCAAACGACAAAGTTGAGAATATCGTTTTTGACTATAACGGTAGAACGCCTGAACGTTTTTGGCATCGTGCACAGTTGCTTTTGCGAGAGGAAGGTTTTATAAATTTTACCGCATATAAAAGCAAGACCGAGGGACATTTACATCTATATGTTCACAAAGGTCATACGACATTTCACGAGGCTTGCCAGCTAGCTAATATGATAAGCATGAAGCTGTCTCAGCGTCTTGCTAAAGAGTGGAGAATGTTTCCTAATACCGATATGCCAAGAGAATTTAATATATTGGCTTTGCCTTATGAGCTTTATCAAAAAGAGCGAGGGGCGAGCTGGTCGAAACACATGTAAGGAAAAGATATGCAAACAGATAATGAGCTAAAAGATATACTTTTGGATAACGACGATGAGATAAAAAGTGCAAAGATAAAGCGACTTTTAGTCTTTGTTGCGGCTCTTGTGATTTTATTTTTAATTATCGTTATGGCGATAAAAATGCTAAATTCCAGTGATGTTCCTCAAGCTCAAAATGATATAGATTCAAGGCTTGTTTTGCCACCTGTACCAACTCAAACGCCCAAAGATAACAATATCGTAGCTCAGCAGCCATCTCTTCCTATAAATGACAAAAAAGACGATCAGTTGTTTGAGCAAGTACCTATTGTTCCTGAAAGCAAGAGTAATGACGAATTTGAAGATATGGTAAAAAGGCTAAAGGAAAAAGAGAGCAATAAAATAGCCGCAGCAAATGAAGCTAAAAAAGAGGAGCTTAAGTCTGAAGTCGTAGTTGCCAAAGAGCAACCAAAGGCTCAATCAACAACTAGCACAAAAACTCAAAACGAGACAAAAGCGGCTGATAAAAAACAAGAGGTAAAACAACCTCAAGCTGCAAAACCGACTCAAACCCCGGTTGCTAAAACTCAACCAACTAAGCCTACTACTCAGGCTAGCACAGGAGGCTCTTATGTGCAAGTTTTTGCAGGACTTAAGTATAATCCAAATGCGGACTATCTTAAAAAATTGCAAGCCAAAGGCTATAAATACCAAACTGTAAAAGTTGGAGAGTTAACTAAAGTTATCGTCGGTCCTTTTGGGGCAAACGAGCTTAAAAACGCACTTGCTGATATTAGGAAAGATGTAAACAAAGACGCATTTGTATATAAGGCAAAGTAATGCAAACCTTCGCACTTTTCGGAGATCCTGTCGCTCACTCTATCTCTCCAAGGCTTCACAATAAAGCCTTGAGGGATTTGGGTCTTGATGCGCTTTATACTCGTGTTTTACTAAAAGATGGAAGCGAGTTAATGTCTAAATTTCGCTCCTTAAAGCTTGATGGGGCAAATGTCACGGTTCCTCATAAAGAGCATGCTTTAAATTTAGCCGATGTTGCTTCGCCGACTGCCACTTGTGCAGGCTCGGCAAATACATTGGTTTTAAAAAATGATAAAATTTATGCCTATAACACCGATACTTTGGGCTTTATGCGAGCTATTGCGCCGTTTGGCGATATTAAAACAGCTCTTATAATAGGAGCCGGTGGCACAGCAAAGGCGCTTGCGTATGTTTTACAAAACAACGGAGTTGAGGTTGAAATTTTAAACCGAAGCAAAGAGCGTATTCAAAATTTAAGTCAAAATTTTAACTGCTTTAGCTGGGACGAATTTAGACCAAAAGGTTATGACCTTGTTGTAAATTCAACTTCTGCAGGTTTAAAAGACGATATTTTATGTGCTCCGGTTGAAATTTTACTTCCTGTGATAAAAGGTTCAAATTTTGCATTTGACGTGATATATAATAGAGCAACCCCGTTTTTAAATTTAGCTCAACAGCATAACCTTACATGTAAAAATGGTGCGGATATGTTGCTTTTTCAAGCTGTTTTTGCGTTGAATTTATTTTATGACTCAAGTTTGGACGAGACAAAGATAGAAAAATCAATGCGTGAGGTTTTTCGTCTTTAAACTAACCTCTTAATGTGATATAATCATCAAAATCAAAAAAGGTATAAAAATGATAAAAAAGACAAAAATCGTAGCCACCTTAGGGCCTGCAAGCGACGACATATCCGTGATGGAAGAGATGGTGAAAGCAGGCGTAAATGTCTTTCGCTTAAATTTTAGCCACGGAACACACGAATACCATAAATCAAACATCGACAAAATTCGTGAAGTAGAGAAAAAGCTTAATATTCGTATAGGAATTTTACAAGATATCTGCGGTCCAAAAGTCCGTATTGGCAAGCTTGAGGTGCCATTTGAGCTAAAAACTGGCGATAGGCTTGATATATATGCTGATGAAATTTTGGGTGTTAAAGTTGATGAAAATCACTATAAAACTTGCCTAAATCAACCTCAAATTTTGGCAATGTTAAAACCTGACGAATACGTCTATCTTTATGATGGCAACATCCGTGCAAAGGTTGTTGAAGCAAGTGCAAAAGTTGTCCAAACTAGGATAGAAAACGACGGCACTTTAAGCTCAAACAAGGGCGTAAATTTCCCAAATACCAAAATAGGTATAGAGGTTATAACTCCAAAAGATCGAAGTGATATGGAATTTGGTGCTAAGTGTGGGGTGAGTTTTGTTGCGATTAGTTTTGTTCAAAATGCAGATGATGTGCGAAAAGCAAAAGAAATTTTAAGAGGATTTGGCTCAAAAGCGAGTGTACTTTCTAAGATAGAGAAATTTGACGCTGTTGAAAATATAGACGAGATCATCAAAGAAAGTGACGGTATCATGGTGGCAAGAGGCGATCTTGGTATAGAAGTCCCATACTACCGTGTGCCTACTATACAAAAACTTATAATCAAAAAAGCAAATGCAGCTAGCAAGCCTGTCATCACTGCAACACAAATGATGTTAAGTATGGCAGAACATGAAACCGCTACGCGTGCAGAGATAAGTGACGTTGCAAATGCCGTTTTGGACGGAACGGACGCTGTTATGTTAAGCGAGGAGAGTGCGATAGGCAAAAATCCTGTTGCCGTCGTTGAGGCGATGAGCAATACAATCGTGCAAACACAGAGTATATATCCGTATAATAAATTTGATGAATTTGAGTTTATGGATGAAACTGATGTAGTCTCTTCAAGTGCAGCCGCTCTTGCCGTTAGGTTAAAGCTAGATGGTATAATATCTATAACATCGTCTGGTAAATCAGCCATAAAACTTGCTAGAAATCGCCCAAATATCGACATCTATGCAGTAGCCCACGATGAAGCTACGGCGCATTCGCTAACCTTATCTTGGGGTATAACTCCTGCGCTTGTTGTTGCTAAAAATAAACTTGGTGATCTTTTGGCTGACACTATACAAAAAGCAGTAGAAGGTGGTTTTGTGGATCATGAAAAGGGGTATTTGGTAACTGCGGGACATCCGACTGGAGTTGAGGGAAGCACAAACTTTTTAAGAATTCTAAGACGCGACCAGATTGATTATTATCTATCTCAAAAGATATAAATTTACAACCTTCAAGCTGTTTTGCCAGCTTGAAGGGTTTTTAATCTATCCTAAAATAAATAAAATATCAAGTTTTTGTTCTGCTTTCAAATGCTTTTAAAAGTGATAACATATCGACATTTTCAAGGCTTACTCCGGTAGGAACACCTTGGGCTAGTTTGCTAAATTTGATGTCTGGGTTTTTTATCTTGTCTTCTATATAGATCATAAGCGCATCGGAATTTAGTCCAGGAGTAAAGGCAAAGATGACTTCGGTTGTTTGGTTTATGGTTATTGTTTTTTTTAGCTTGTTTATAACCTCTTCATTTACTTCTTCCATTACGAAGTAAAATCCATCGTATATGCCGTTTTGTTCAAAGGTTAAAATGTCTTTTGGGCTTTCAACTATAGTTAATAGACTACTATCTCTTGTCGTATCGGCACAGATATCGCAAATTTCATTCTCGCTAAGTCCTCCACATCTTTCGCAACGCTTGATAAATCTAACCGCATCTTCTATGCATTGGGCCAGCTTTAGTCCGCCAAATGTATCTTGCAAGCTTACAAAATAAGCAAATCTAGTAGCTGACTTCTTGCCTATGCCAGGCAGTTTGTTAAACGCCTCTACTAATTCGTTAAATTTCTCTAAGTCTTTTTTCATTGTGATTATTTTTTAGTGGTAGATGGAGAAATTTTAAAGCAGTGATAGCCATCTTCGTATGCATAGTTTAATTCAAATTTTTGCATTTGACAAATTTGCTCTATGATGTAAAGTCCAAGACCCATGCCTGCACTGGTGTTTTTATCGCCTCTTACGAAGGCTTGCATGTAGTGTTCTATCGGATGAGCTAGAGGGTTGCCTAAATTTTTAACAGTTATTCTGTTGCTTTCGCATATCACGATAGCCTTTTTGTCGTTGGCGTATTTTAGGGCATTGTCTATTAAATTTTTGATCGCAAGAGAAAACAGCTGGAAATCAACTCTTAAAAGCATATCCTCTTTTATCTCGCAAGTTACTTTTTCGTGAAATTTATCAAGCATAAGCATGTCTTCGACTTGTTCGAGTATCAGTGAAAAATGACACTCTTGATAGTTTAGTGCGTAGCTTTTTGATAGAAGTTGCTCGACTTTGCTAAATTCATTAATTAGCATTTCAAGGCGCTCAAAGACATTTATGAGGCGTGATTTTTGCGTATCGTTTGACACCATTTCAGAGACTATGCGACCCTTGCCTATGGGTGTTTTTAACTCGTGCATTATAGCTCGCAAAAACAACTGTCTTGAGCGTATGAGCTCTCTTATCTTGCAAACTGCGTTATCAAATTCAAGCGCGACTTGCGATATTTCATCTTGGGCTTTTGCGTTAGGTAGAGGGCAGATAACCGTGTCCATGTTTCCAGCGGCAAATCTTCTTATGTCTTTACTTAACTTTTTAAGCGGTAAAAGACTTTTTAGTACCGACACATAAAGTGATATAAGCAATGCGGAAATAACAAAAAATCCCATCCAAAGCGGGTCATTTACATGCCTTACGTCATTGCTTTCAAGTAGTAGCTGAAAGGATGGGTTTTTAATAAGCAAATAAAGGTCGTTTTTATAAAGTATGGATTGCACAAGTCCTAGCGGGGTATGTCTTGCAAAGATATGCTCTCCGTTATCCACAACTGCGTTTGCTAAATTTTTATTACCGACGTATTCAAGCCCGAAATTTTTAAAGTAGTGCTCCAGATCTTTTGGTGGATTAGCTCTTTCGTAAAGCGTTAAAAGATAACTTATGGCACTTACTTGTTTGCTTCGAAGTTTGTCCACGGCGTTGTCTCGCTGAATGTTTGCAAAAGTTAAAAACAGCAAACACATCAGCGAAAACGCGATGGCAAATATTATCGTAATTTTCGTGGTGATAGAGTATTTCATCCGATGAGTTTATATCCTATGCCGCGAACTGAAAATATATGTTTAGGTGATTTTGAGCTATCACCTATTTTTGTTCTAAGACGACCTATAATAACGTCTAAGCTTTTTGAGTCCTTATCTTTTAGACTCTTGCAGTTATAGACAAGTTGCTCGCGAGATACTGAAAAGCTGTGTTGTTTGATAAGATAATTTAGTATCTCATACTCAGCAGGAGTGAGTGTTAAAGCTTCGTTGTTAAAGTAAATTTCATGACGTTTTTCATCTACTCTAAATGCACTGTCTATAACTTCTTCTTGAACCTCGTTTGTTTTTTTGTATCTACGGATAAGACTTGTTATGCGAGCATACATCTCTTTTGGATCGTATGGCTTTGGTAGATAGTCGTCAGCACCTATTTGAAGTCCTACAACCTTATCGCTTATGTCGGAGCGAGCAGAGCTTATGATGATAGGTATGTCATATTTTTGTCTGATCTCTTTACATACTTCAAGTCCGTCTATGCCAGGCAAAGTAAGGTCAAGTATAAGTAGGTCGAAATTTTTGATGCCGGCGCTAAGACCTAAATACGGATCTTCGAAATTTGTTACTTTTATATTAAAATTATCAAGATACTCAGAGAGAATTTGTGCAAATTCCGGATCGTCTTCAATCATTAAAACATTAACCATTATTGTATCCTTATGTTAAAAATTTGTATGATTATACGCAAAAAAGATAAATTTATTTCTAAATTTTATAAAATATTAGATAGAATAACGGATTTTAATAATAAATTTAGGAAATGTTGTGGAAGTTAGTTATTATGAAATATTAGAAATTTCTCAGAGCGCAAATGCGGATGAGATAAAAAAAGCTTACAGAAAACTTGCTTTAAAATACCACCCGGACAGAAATGCCGGAGATAAAGAAGCTGAAGATAAATTTAAGTTAGTTAATGAGGCCTATCAAGTCTTAAGCGATGAAAAAAAGCGTGAAATTTACGATAGATACGGCAAAGATGGCTTAAATGGATCGGGTGGTTTTGGAGGAGGTTTTGGTGCCGACTTTGATATATCAGATATCTTTAGCTCGTTTTTTGGCGACTTTGGTTCTTCAAGGACACGTCGTAGAAATACCGATAAATACTCGGTTGATCTTGAAGTACCTATAGATATAAAATTTCATGAGGCTGTTTTTGGTTGCGAAAAAGAGATAAGTTACAAGATTAAAGTCCCTTGTGACGAGTGTAAATCAACCGGAAGCAAAGATGGCAAAACCCATACATGCCAGTATTGTAGAGGAACGGGAAGAATTTCTCAAAACAGAGGCTTTATGAGTCTTGTTCAAGAGTGTCCTTACTGCCATGGTAGCGGTCAAACTATCAGCGAAAAATGCCCTAGTTGCAATGGAAACGGCTTTAAAGAAGAGTCAAAAACTATCAAGATAAGCATTCCGGAGGGTGTTGATAGCGGCATGAGAATGAGGGTTTCCGGTAAAGGAAACATAAGTTCAAGAGGCGAGAGTGGAGATCTTTATGTAAATATAAATGTGGCCGAGGATGATTATTTTATTAGACATAATGATGATATTTATGTTGATTTTCCTGTGTTTTTTACCCAAGCGATACTCGGAGAAAGTATAACGATACCTACACTTCGTGGCAAAACAGAGCTAAAACTACCTGTCGGAGCAAAAGACAAACAGCAGTTTATATTTGAAAACGAGGGTGTAAAAAATGTAAATTCAAAGCGTATCGGTCGCTTGATAGTTCAAATTTCGATACAAAATCCACAAAAATTAACCGATGAGCAAACAGAACTGCTTACGAAACTCCAAGAAAGCTTTGATATAAAAAGTGGCACCGCGATACACGACAACGACAGCGTCTTTGATAAGATAAAAAGTTGGTTTAAAAAGTCTTAAACCAGGCTAAGAATTTACTTGCTTGTTTTTATTAACAAGCAAGTAGTGTTTTATAGGTGAGTGTCCACGGCTCCTCTTGGCCCATGTCCTAACTCTTGCCTGATAGCGTTTGCAAGCTGAATTTTGCCGATGTGTGGCGAGAACTCTTTTATGTATGATTTGCTTTTTTGCTCTTGTATCTTTTTGTTGCTAAATACAAATAGCTTTGCGTCTATTTTATGCTCTTCAATAGCCGTTTCCATAAAATTTGATAATGTTTCTATGTTAAATCCCTCTATCTCTTCATCAACCAAAACAAGACCATATATCTTATCTCTTAGATGTTGCACTACCTCGTCAAAGCTACTTGCAACAGTTAGCTTGTCGTTAAATTCTTCAAGTGCACTTACAAAAATTTTATTTTCGATAGGCGACTTTTTACAAAGTAAAATTTCCCTATTTTTTGCAAGATCGTTCTCTTTTTTTACGAAATTTTTAAAATTCGGTATAAATTTGTATAAAAGCATCTTTAAGGTTTCTGTATTAAACGGCTTTTTGATGTGAGCGTCAAATAGACTTTCGATGTCTTTTTCTGATGCGGAACTCGTGTTTGAAAGCATGCCGATAACCGGAGTTTTGGCGTTTAGAGTTAGTGCTTTAAATCTATCATACTCTTTCATTGTGGCGGTTATATCGCCGTGAAGTTGCGCTGTTATAAAAATGATGTCAAAGTAGATATTTTTAGTCATTTCAAGCATGGCTTCGTAGTTGTTTTTTAACACTATATCAACACCGTAAGCCTCAAATGCCGTAGCACACATATTTAAGACGATAGAGTTGTTGTCATATATAAGCACTTGAGGTCTATTTAGGCTAAAATCTTGCGCGTAATGCGCCAAATAATCATGCTTTAATTTGCTTAAAATGCCGATTGGAGTAAGCGGGTCTTTTACCATTGCTAAATTTTTGATATTTGTTTGTATCTCTTTGTCTTCGCGCATGAGGATCATGTTGTATTTTTTAGGGTCGTTTATCCTTGATAAATTTGACACCGTTTGAAAGTCTATGCCAAAATCTTTTAAAATCTGGGTAAAAAAGCTATTGTATTTTGCATTTATGTCATTTACAAAACACACTTGTAAATTTTTATTATACTTAGGGATGTCAGGTTTGTCGGTGGTTCTAAGCTTTATCGTATATCTAAATTCGTTACCTATGCCACCGGTGGCATTGGCGGCATTTATAAAAATTTTACTATTCATAAGCTCAAGATACATATTTGCAACTGCTATCCAAAACTCCGTATCCTCTTGGTAGTTTTGCAAATTTGCATCTGAGTTTAAAAGAGTGTGTATCTGTGACTGGGTTAAGGTGTTGGCGTCATTTTGCACACTTACGCTTAAATTTACAAACTCGCTTCCTAGCTCTTGAGGGAGGGTTTTTATTTCGACTGTGATATTTGCGTATTGGTTACATTGTGATATGGCACTTGAGATGATGTTTGAAGTGATAATTTTGATCTTATTATCATCTCCGACTAGGTATTTGTCAAGTTTCGGATCGATAAAAGTTATAAAATTTATCTTTTTATCTCTAACATCACCCATCTTGCTCTCAAGGATATTTTTAAATAAAATTTGCGGATCAAATTCCTCGTTGTTAAGGACAAAATCACTTGACTCTATATCAAGGATATTTTTGATATTTTCAAAATTTGCATATGTCAAAGTTGTGTTTTCATCAAGGGTATTTATGGCTTTTGTTTTATCTGCAGACAGGAACGACCTCTTTAAAAATGCTATACTTTGGGCATTTTGTTTATGTTTGTTTTTATGTGTTTTTATAAGTTTGTTTAGATATATATTTTTTATCCCATTAAACATCTTGTTACGGTTATACTTATCAGACAGGTTTCTATGGGTTGCTACTAGCTCTTTTAGCACGGCTTCTGGGGTGATATCTTTCTTTATCATATATTCTTTTATGTAAGATAGATCCTCGTTTAGTTCATTAAGTAGTCTTAACCTAGCAAACAGCACAATCACCGAATACACCAAAAAGCCGGTAAGTGCTAAAAATGCTATAAATTTAGAGTGCGCCTGGGAGTAAAATATACTTGCATCACGTATCAGCTTGTTTTCGACAAGATCTGAAAACTCAAGCAAGATACTAAATTTATAGTATTCGAATTGATCTATCTTTTTTATATCATCAGATGAAATTTCATGCGCTTTAGATGATACGATGTTAAGATATAGATCTGAAAATTCACTTAGCATATCTATGGTTTGCTTACTGTTTATAAGCTTTTCTATCTGGGCTTTTACTTCGTTTTGTGGCAAGAGGTTGATTTGGGATTGCTCTAAAATTTCATCATTTAGCCATCTCATGATATTTTCTTGCGTTACGATTTGGTGGTTTGACAGTGCTTCGGAAATATAACTGCGGGATTCGTTTATGAGCCCTAAATTTGAGTAAATTTTATTTAAGATCGTGATATAAATTTTTAAGTCCAAGTTGATGTCTGAATTTTGAGCTGTTAAGTAACTCTCTATCATTGAGCTATTTATGCGTTGAAAAAAGTATAAAAACGCAGTCGAATACTTTTGCTTAGCATCTTGTATGTTTTCTCTTAGAAATTTTATATTTTGTATGAGATCGGCTTTGTATTCTGGCATGTCTTCAAAAAGTTTTGAAATTTCATCGGTGATTTTTTTACTTTTTGCGTGTAGGTTATTAAAGTCTTCTTCGTTTTTAGGGGTTGGATTATTTATAAAATTTAATGCACTTCTACGTTCTTGTATGAGGGTTTGAGTCATCTGTTTAAGCAGGGTTTGCTTTTTGATGTTTGAGATTAGCTCGTTTGAGATGGTGGCTTTTTGCATGTATTCGTAACTTGTGTAGGCGCTAAACATTATCGCCACTATAATCGAGATCAAAAGTGTGTAGTCTTTAAAAAATTTCATATTATACTTTTCTACCGTATTTTCTTATTAGTCTATTTAGGCTTTTTAGGCTGTTGCGGATATTTAGTATAAACGCACCGAGGTCTATTGCATTGTCGTTTTGAGCCGACTCATAAATTTTAACAAGAGGCGTTATGTGTAAATTTACGGCAGGTTCTTTTAGTATGGAGATTATCTTTGCTACATGCGTCGTGTCGTGCGACATCAAGGCGTTATGCAAAGCTATGCTGTTTTTATTTACCCCTTTTACCAAGACATTTAGGTATGAGGCGAATTCTTCATGGCTGATGTTTAGAAATTTGCTCGTTCTTTCAAACCAAGTATCATCAAACATGGTGTTTGAAATTTTACTTTGTTCGTTCATGCTTAGGTACCTAAAAACAGGAAGTCTAAGTGCAGGAAGTTCGTCGTCGTATGTTATATTAGCAACTGGAAGTAAGTCCTCGTCTAAGAGTAAAACAACCTCATACATACTCTCGCCGCTAGCAAGGCTTAGCTGTAAAACCTTGGCGGTTGCTTCTATTTTTTTATTGTCTTTGGTGCGTAAAGTAATTGCTTTTGTGCTTTTTGGGGACTTTAAGATATCTTGAACAAAGCTTAAGTTGTCTTCTTTTTTATAGTTTTCACAAATATCGTCAAGATCGTTGTTTCTAGCCATAAAGTCATCAAAACTGTCGTAATGTAAAATTCTAAGGCTTTTATCGCCCATGCCGAAAATTTTATAAGAACTATCATAGAGTATCACAAGCTTCCTTTATGTTTCGGATTGCCTAAGGCTGTCGATCTTTCGCGCAACGCTTTTATTTGTAACGTTTGCTATTTCGTCCAAATTTGCCGTATAGATTTTATCGAAACTTCCATAAAAATTTAATAACTTCACAATCTGTCCCGCCGAAATCCCGGCTTGTGCGAGTTTTGAGTTTTGCATGTCTTGTTTTTGTTTTGTTTTACGGTGGAAATTTATAACAAAACGGTGGCTTTCATCGCGTAGCTTTTGGAAAAATTGTAGTTTTTTATCATCTGTGCCAAGGCTAAATTTGCCTTTTAATGTATAAATTTTATCTTTTGCCGAGCCTTTTGCGCGGTATGCTTTTGCGTCTACTTTTTCTTTTGAAATGGCGATAACGTCGATATTTGTCCCACTACTTGCTAAAATTTCGCAAGCTAGATTAAGTATAGCCTCTCCGCCGTCAAGCACCCAAAGATCGGGCGGGGAAAGTTTGTCAAATCTAAGCGCTCGAGCACTTAGGCTCTCTTTCATCTGGTCGTAGTCGTTTTTAGCACTTAAATGCATGTGGCGGTAGTTTTGTTTTGTCCATTCACCGTTTTCATAACGCACCATAGCACCAACTGTTGCCTCTCCAAATAAATGTGAGTTATCAAAAGCTTCGATAACATAAGGTGTCGTGCTAAGTTCAAAGTAGTTTGCGATCTCTTCAAGTAGCTCGCTTTGTGTTGTTTTAAGATATTTTTCTATGCTTATGTGGGCATTTTTGGCGGCGATCTCGCAAATTTTACGTTTTTCGCCGATTTTTGGCGTTTGTATGCTAAATTTCCTAGTAGAGTGCCTCTCGTTTAAAATTTTCTCAACCAGCGCTGCATCTTCAAATTCATCAAGGGTATAAATTTTAGTGCTTATAAATGGCTGATCAGGCGCGAAGCTTTCAAGGATAATGTGTTTATAAGCTTCGTTTATCGTGCTTTCATCGCTATCTTTTGCATTTGCGATAGATGTTTTTACTCCGTTTATCTTACCGTTTTGAACACTAAATCTAATCGCACAAAGCAAAGAGTGCGAAGCAACTACTGCGTAAGCTTCAAAGTCTTCAAGCTTGGCAAGATCGACTTCGACTTTTATCTGCATGTTTTTTAGCGTCTCTATCTGATCTCTAACAGCTGCGGCTTGTTCGTAGTTTTGGGTTTGCGCATAGCTTAACATGACTTTTGATAGGCGCTCAATGAGCAAATTTGGATTTTGCAAAGCATGCATGGCTTCCTTTACGATTAAAGCATAGTCGCTTGCTGAAATTTTAGCCTCGCAAGGTGCTTTACAGCGACCCAGTTGATAAAACAAACACGCCTTTTTGCTTTTAAGGCATGACTTTTTTTGCACAAGAGCAAAATTTAAGTAAATAGCGTCAAGTAGTTCTCTAGCTCCACTGAAATATGGTCCAAAATAGCGTATATTTGAACCTTTTACTATCTTTCGTGTTATCTCAAACCTAGGAAAATCATCATTTAAATTTATAAATATATAAGGGTAAGTCTTGTCGTCTCTTAACAAGATGTTATATTTTGGCTTAAGTTGCTTGATAAAGGAGTTTTCAAGGATTAATGCGTCAGCTTCGCTTGACGTTACGATGTATTCAAGGTGGACGGTTTCGCTTAACATCTTATGTATGCGTGGGCTTACTTTTGGGCTTGGCAAAAGTCCGTTATAAAAGCTAAAGTAGCTTCTGACACGATTTTTCAAAATTTTAGCCTTGCCTACGTATAAAAGGCGGTTTGCACTATCAAAATACTGATAGACGCCAGGTTCGTTTGGTAGAGTTTTTATCTCGTCAATTAGCATTAAATTTATCGTTTCTAGCTTGCAAAATAGCTCTTATCTCTTCAAATTTGGCGTGTATTTTTTCATCTTTGGCTAAATTTGCAAATTTTCCTTTGCTTTTTGGGCATAAAATTTTTAACTCGTTTTGTGTTGGCTGCAAAAATATAAGACTTTTTGTAACAAAAAATTTTATATCCTCTACTGAGCCTAAGTTGCTCTCTTTTTTGATGCTTGAATGCGCTTTTAATAAGCCTTTTATCATATTTATACTACTATCTCGCCTAAGTTCTTGCAGGGCTAGAGGATGTTTAAGAGCAAAGTAAAGTGTGGTGTGTTTTAGGTAGCAAAAGGCTATTAAACTTTGATGCGTTTTACTCATAAGCAAGACTAGCTCTCTGCAGTCATTGGCTTTGTGTAAATTTTTATATAGAGGATTTTTATAGATATGTTCAATCAAATTTTTAGCATCTTTCATAAGACCATTTTATCATTTTTTATTTTAAGTTTCCTAATGGGGTGCGGTTACAAGGCGGATCCGTTTTATGGAGATAAGCCTGTGAAAGAGAGCAAAACTCAAACCTTTAAATAAAATTTAAATAAATTTTATGTAGTTTTAAGTAAAATACATCGTTTTTAAAACCAAAAATAGGAGAAATTTATGAAAATTCTTTCATTAATGTTGCTGATGCTTTGTTCGCTATTTGCAAGCGGTGCAGAGTCAGCCGGTGCGGAGCACATCGACCTTAGCACGACATGGGTCGGAATACTTTGCTTAATTATATTCGTCGTCGGTTATTATTTTATCGCCGCCGAGGAAAAATACCACGTAAATAAAGCAAAGCCCGCGCTTTTTATAGGTACGTTTATGTTTATGCTAATTGGCATCTACATGGTTATCCATGGCATGGATGTCCATCCGTTAAATAACGAAGTAAATCACCTTATCTTAGAGATCGCGCAGATTGTATTTTTCTTAACAGTTGCGATGACTTATATAGAAGCACTTATCGACAGAGACGTATTTAATACCCTTAAATACAACCTTGTTTCAAAAGGTTACACGTATAAAAAATTATTTTGGCTAACAGGTGTTATTGCATTTTTCTTAAGCCCGGTTGCCGATAACCTAACTACCGCGCTTATCCTTTCAACTGTTCTTTTGACAATAGATAGAACCAACAAGCCATTTTTGGTTGCAGGCGCTATAAATATCGTTGTAGCGGCTAATGCCGGCGGTGCTTGGAGCCCATTTGGTGATATCACTACGCTTATGGTTTGGGCTGCAGGCAAAGCTCCTTTTGTGGACTTCTTGTCTTTATTTCCGGCTTCTATCATCGGTTGGCTTGTTACCGCTCTTTTACTTGTTAAGAGCGTTCCGGAAGGAAGCCCGCACTTTGACCCTGAGAACGAGCCTAAATTTTCAATTAAAAAGGGCGGTAAAGTTATCATATATCTTGGTGTATTTACGATAGTTTCGGCGGTTCTTGGACATCAGCTTTTCCATCTTCCTGCGATGTTTGGTATGATGTTTGGTATGTCACTTTTAGGAATTTACACATACATCTTTAAGAAAGTAAATAAAACCGAAGAGCCTATAGGCTTATTTCACTTTATGTCAAAGATAGAAAATGATACGTTGATATTTTTCTTTGGTATCCTTTCAGCCGTCGGCGCGCTTCACTTCCTTGGTTTCTTGGATTATCTTATCAAACTTTATGATGTATTCGGTCTTAGCGCGATCAACATCGCGGTCGGTTTCGTTTCGGCTATCGTTGATAATGTTCCGGTAATGTCTGCGGTTCTTAAATCAAACCCTAGTATGGGTCTAGATCAGTGGTTGCTTGTTACGTTAACAGCAGGTATCGGTGGCTCTATGATAAGCTTTGGATCTGCTGCTGGTGTAGGCGTAATGGGAAAACTAAAAGGCATTTACACATTTGGCGCACATATGAGCCAGGCATGGAAAATAGTTGTCGGATATGTTGTTTCGATCGCTATTTGGTATGTCCAGTTTGAAATTTTAGGGATTTATTAATGAAAACATCTGACATTATTGTTTTGGATTTTGGCTCGCAGTATACTCAGCTAATCGCTCGTCGTTTAAGAGAGCAGGGTGTTTATACGGAAATTTTACCGTTTAACGCCAAGCTTGACGATATAAAGGCAAAAGAGCCAAAAGGTATAATACTAAGTGGAGGTCCTGCAAGTGTATATGCGGCCGATGCTTATTTTTGCGATGAGGGAGTTTTTAGCTTAGGTCTTCCGATACTTGGAATTTGCTACGGCATGCAACTTCTAGCTCATAACTTCGGAGCAAAGGTTGCTGCGGCAAATAAAAAAGAGTATGGTAAGGCAGAGCTAAATGTAGTAAAAGAGCATGTTTTGTTTGCCGATACTCCAAATTCTCAAATAGCATGGATGAGCCACTCTGATATAGTTGAAAATTTACCGCAAGGGTTTGAGCCTTTGGCGACTAGCGAAAATTCACCGTTTTGTGTGTTTGGTGATGATGTGCGTAAATTTTATGCCATGCAGTTTCACCCGGAGGTCCAGCACAGCGAGTTTGGCTCTCAAATTTTAAAGAATTTTGCTAAGCATATTTGTGGTTGTGAAAGCACTTGGAATATGGGAAGCTTTGCTAAAATGCAAATGGAGCGTATAAAGGCTAAAGTAGGCGATGACAAGGTGCTTTGTGCAGTTAGCGGTGGTGTTGATAGCTCTGTCGTGGCGGCACTTTTGGCACATTGTATAAAAGATAATTTAATAGTTGTTTTTGTTGATAACGGTCTACTTCGCACAAATGAGCGTGAGCAAGTTGAGGCTACATTTAGAACTCGTCTAGGCGTTGATTTGATAGTTATTGATGCGAGTGAAATGTTTTTAAGTCGTTTAGCAGGAGTTACCGATCCTGAGAAGAAACGTAAAATAATCGGCGAGACGTTTATCGAGGTGTTTGACGCTGAAGCCAAAAAGCACACAAATGTAAAATACCTAGCACAAGGCACACTTTACACCGATATCATCGAGAGTTCGGTTGTTGGTGCTAGTAAAACGATAAAAAGTCATCATAATGTCGGTGGTTTGCCTGACTGGATGAAATTTGAGCTTATCGAGCCGTTACGTGAAATTTTTAAAGATGAGGTTAGACAGCTTGGCCTTGAGCTAGGACTTTCTCGCGATCTTGTCTTCCGTCATCCGTTCCCGGGACCAGGACTTGCTATACGCATAATGGGTGAAGTAAATGTGCCTAGCTTGGAGCTTCTTCGTAAAGCCGATGTGATACTTCGCGATGAGCTAAAAAGCACAGGCTGGTATAACAAAACATGGCAAGCATTTTGCGTGCTTTTAAATGTAAATTCCGTAGGCGTAATGGGTGATAACCGCACTTATGAAAACGCTGTTTGTATCCGTGTAGTAGATGCTAGTGATGGCATGACGGCAAGCTTTTCAAGACTTCCTTATGACCTGCTTGAAAATGTATCACGTCGTATAATTAACGAGGTTGAGGGAATAAACCGCGTAGTTTATGATATAAGCTCAAAACCACCTGCAACGATCGAGTGGGAGTAGTTAAAAACAGGCTCTAAAGCCTTATAAATAGCTGTTTTGTGAGCGTTGTGCTTGCAAAATGCTTGCAAATTTTATTATTACATGTAAAAACGCTAATCGGTATATATGTACCGACCCCCAAAAGTTAGACCAAAAAATCTAACGATTGGGAGGTCGGTATTTTTATGGCAAAATATAATTTTGAATTCAAGAAGAAAGTTGTTTTAGAATATTTGGATGGTAAAGGAGGAACGCCATATCTTTCTAAAAAATATGGATTAGGTTCTGACTCTCAGCTACGCAAATGGATTAATACATACAAAGCGTTCGGTGATGAAGGATTAATGCGTTCTCGTAAGCAAACAAAATACTCTTTCGAAAAGAAGATTTCTGTTGTAGAATCATATCTATCAAGTGAGATTTCATATCAAGACTTGGCGATTCAAGAAGGTATAACAAATCCAAGTATGATTACTAACTGGGTTAATCGCTTTCGTGTTGCAGGTCCTGATGCTTTGAGACCTCGCAAGAAAGGTAGAAAGAAAACATTGGATAAACCTAAGATAGATAACAAACCAATAACTCAAGAAAACAGCGTTGTCGACACCAGTGCCGAACACGTAAAAGAATTAGAGGATGAACTGCTTAAGCTAAGAATTGAGAATGCCTTTTTAAAAGAACTGAGGAGGCTGCGCTTAGAGGACGAGGCAAAAATGAGAGAACGGCGCTCGTCATCAACAGCCTCCGAGGAGAATTCAAACTAAAAGACCTTCTCTCTTATGTAGGCATGCCTAAGGCAACATATATGTACTGGCGGAAAAGATTTGATAGAGAAAACCCTGACAAAGAAATCGAGGAGAAGATTCTTGAAATCAGAGTGACTCACAAGGATTATGGTTATCGTCGAATGGTTGGAGAATTAAGAAATCAAGGCTACAGTGGAAACAAAAAGAAAGTACAACGTATAATGCAGAAACTAGGTTTACAGGTTACATCATTCACTCGTAAAAATCGGAAATACAGCTCATACAATGGAAAAGTCGGAACGGTTGCTCCTAATCGTATAAAGAGACGATTTAACACGCATATTCCTCATCAGAAGATTACTACGGATACTACTGAGTTTAAGTATTATGAGATTGATGTGAAAGGTCATATGACCATGCACAAGCTGTATCTAGATCCATTTATGGATATGTGTAATGGTGAAATTATCAGCTTTGGAATAGCAAGGCAACCATCAGCTAAAAATGTTATGGATGCATTAGAACAGGCAATTGCAACAACCTCTGATTGTCCATATCGAAGAACATTCCACTCAGATCAAGGTTGGGCATATCAGATGAAGGTATACACTCATCGCCTTAAGAAAAATCGGATTTTCCAAAGTATGTCACGCAAAGGAAACTGCCATGACAACTCTGTTATGGAGAACTTCTTTGGTCTGCTTAAACAGGAAATCTATCATGGTGTAGTTTACTATAGTTATGAAGAATTAAAGTCAGAAATTGAACGATACATTAAGTATTACAACGAGCAAAGAATAAAAGAAAAACTAGGATGGATGAGTCCTGTGCAATACAGACTTAGTCTCTTAGCTGCATAAAAATTGCGTAACAGATTCTAATATCTGTTACGCAATAAAAGTCTAACTTTTGGGGGTCACATCAACTATATCTGTAACGAAGATAAAACCGACAATGAAATCTATGTTACAACTCACCTGTGCAGCAGAGAAAATGCTCATAAAGAATTTGAACTTACCAAGAAACAATTTGGTTCAAAAACCAAGACCTTAGCCCATCATTTAATCCAATCCTTTGTTCCGGAAGAAGTGAGCTTTGAAGAAGCTCATCAGGTAGGAATTGAACTTTGTGAAAAGATTTTAGGCGGGAAATATGAGTATGTTTTAGCGACACATATCGACAAAGACCATATACACAATCACATCATTTTTAATTCCATAGATGTAGATGAGGGCAAGGTTTATCATTCTTATTGCGGCTCTTATATGAACATCAGAAATCAAAGCGACAGACTTTGCAAGGAGCATAATTTATCTGTAATTGACCAAGAAACACAAAAGGAAATCAACGAGATTAGGCGAAGAAAATATGTGAATTGGTATGACTGGAATGAGGATAAAAAAGGGAATAGCTATAAATCAAGGCTTCAGTTTGATATTGATAGAACTATAAAACAGTCAATCAACTGGCAAGACTTTTTAGCTAAAATGGAAAACTGCGGTTATAAAATTAAACAAGGAAAACACACAGCTTTCAGGACTAAAAATCAGCAGAGATTTACCAGAACAAAGACCATAGGAGCTAACTATACCGAAGAAAGAATTAAGGAACGAATCCTGAATAAAGATAGAGAGATTGGCAATATCGTAGATATTAAGAACAACGATAAAGCAAAGTCAAGTAGAGGATATGAACGTTGGGCGACAAAGCATAATCTTCAAACAGCGGCTTCAACGCTGGTTGAAATCAGAAATAAAGGTTTTAATTCAATGGAAGAATTAGGGCGTGGCATCAGTAGAATCTCTATTGAAAAGAACGACTTAAAGCGAGAATTTGATAAGCTGTCATTGGAGCAAAAAAGGATAAAAGAAGTAGTAAAGCATATTCAAATCTGCATCAGCAAGCGAGAACATTATGAAGGCTATCGTAAAAATCCGAACGATAAAATTTATATGATGATGAATCGAAAAGATGTAGAAGCCTATCAGAAGTCTTATGAGGAAATAGATATTTTCCTTAAGCAATTTCCACACTTAAGACATATTGTAGTAGGAGAGTTAAAGACAAAATCTGAAAAAAATCTTTTCAGAAAATTAAATGAGCATTCTAAAGAATTACGAGCTAAGCAAGAGGAGATTGCGAAGAAACATAATTCATTAGCAGCGCAGTATGAGGAATTGGAGCATCTGAAGGTTAATATGAATGATTATCTTGGTAGGGATAGAACGGAGAAGAAAAAAGATTCGGTTATTTGCGCGATTAAGAAGTATAAGGCTGAAGAGAAGGGAAATCATAAGAGAAAGAATAAAATATCGAAAGAAGCTGAAAGATAATTTTATGGTCGGTGTGGTTTTAGGATTGCACCGATTAGTCTTTGTGTAATTATGTTTGAGAAAACGGAATATAATACTGTTATAAGTTTGATTTATATGGTATAATAGAATCGATATGATATTAAGACGGATAGGACTGGAGGATAATCATGTCGAAACTTAGCTATAAAAAATTATTCAAAAGATTGATAGATATAGAAATGAAGAATACAGAGCTTATGGATAAAGCTAAAGTGAGTAGAAGTACATTTTACAAGATAAAAAATGGTGAAAATGTCACTACAGATGTGTTGTTGAGGATATGTGATGTATTGGGATGTGATATTTCTGAGATTGTAGAATGTGTTAATGATTCTTCGGAGGTAATATAGGATGAATTTAGTTAGCTTGTTTTCGGGAGCTGGTGGATTAGATTTAGGTTTTGAAAGAGCTGGATTTAATGTGGTTGCGGCAAACGAATATGATAAAACGATATGGGAAACATATGAAAAAAATCATAAAACTAAACTTATAAAAGGAGATATTTGTAGAATTCCTTCAGATATGTTCCCTGACTGTGATGGAATTATAGGAGGACCGCCATGTCAATCATGGAGTGAAGCAGGTTCTTTAAAGGGGATCAATGACCCGCGAGGACAATTATTTTATCAGTATATACGTATTTTGAAGGATAAAAACCCTAAGTTTTTCCTTGCCGAAAATGTTAAGGGGATGATGGCAAGACGACATAATGATGCCGTTGAGAATATAGTTTCTCAATTTGAAGAAGCTGGTTATGATGTCTTTATTCACTTGTTAAATGCAAGTGACTATGGTGTTCCACAAGATAGAAAAAGAGTTTTTTATGTGGGATTTAGGAAAGATTTGAAGGTTAAATTTGAACCACCCAAACCATATAAAAACAAATTAACTTTTAAAGATGCTATTTTGGACTTGAAGGATTCTGCAATACCGGCATTAGAGAGAAATAAAACTAATGGTAATAATTGCAAAGTTATGAATCATGAATACTTTGTCGGTGCGTACTCACCTATTTTTATGAGTAGAAATAGAGTTAGACGATGGGATGAACAGGCATTTACAGTTCAAGCTTCAGGAAGACAATGTCAGCTACATCCACAAGCACCAGTGATGCCTAAAGTAAAAAAAAATAAAAATATATTCGAACCTGGTAAGGAAGCACTATACAGAAGATTAACAGTGAGAGAGTGTGCAAGAATACAAGGGTTTCCAGATGATTTTAAATTCTATTATACGAATTTAAATGATGCCTATAAAATGATTGGTAATGCTGTGCCAGTAAATCTTGCATTTGAAATGGCTAAAGCAATTTCATCTACTTTAGATAATTCAAGTGTAAATAGTAATCTATTAAAAACTGGTACAGATAATTAATTGGAGGTTAGTCATGAGCAATAAAAGTAATAATCAAGGAAGAGCATATGAGTTCTCCTATTTAATTACATTATTTGATGAAATATCTAAAGTAAGACCGGCAAAGATAGAAAAAAATAGTAGTTACTTTGCAGCAGAAAGAGCGTGGAATACTTTAGCTGACTCTGAAAAAACAATATATAAAGTTAGTGCCTTGGCAGGAGTTAACACTATATTTGACCTTGAACCTTTGATTTTAGATGATGGGGATGATGAGCTTGAATTAAAAATTCAATCGGATGATAAAGGGAAGGAAGGCGATGTAAGAGATGTCTTGATTATTAGACGAGGGATTGAATGGGAAATAGGTTTAAGTGTTAAGCATAATCATTTTGCTGTTAAGCATAGTAGGCTGTCAAAGAACTTAGATTTTGGCAGAAAATGGTATGGTATCGATTGTTCCGAACAATATTGGAAAGAGATTAAACCTATATTTGAATATCTTGACGTTGAGAAACAAAAGGACTCTAAGTGGAGCGATTTACCTAATAAAGAAGATGATGTATATATTCCATTGTTAAATGCTTTCAAAGGCGAATTGGAAAGGCAAAATCATTTGTTTGGAAAAGACATACCAAAACTTATGGTGGAGTACTTACTTGGAGAATTTGATTTTTATAAAGTTATTGGAATTGATAATAAACGAACAACTCAAATTCAAAGTTATAATTTAAGAGGCACTTTAAATAAGCAGGGGAATAAGAAAAAGAGAAGCATTGAATTACCAATATCGACACTTCCAACACGAATTGTAAGTTTAGAATATAAACCGGGTAGTAAAAACACCTTGGAATTATATCTTGATGGTGGTTGGCAATTTAGTTTCAGAATTCATAATGCTTCGACTAAAGTAGAATCAAGTTTGAAGTTTGATATACAAATTATAGGGATGCCTACGACTATTATTTCAATAGATTGTAGATGGAAGTAATGGCTGTTAAAATAGGAGGATAAAAATGAAAAGAATATTTATTAGTTTTGCAATTGAGGATGAAAGATTAAGAGATTTTTTGAAAGGACAATCTAAAAATGCAAATAGTCCATTTGAATTTGTTGATATGTCAGTGAAACAACCATGGGATTCACAATGGAAAACAAATTGTAGAAGCAGAATAAAAGGATGTGATGGTGTGATTTCTATTATTACAACAAATACAAAAAATGCTAGTGGACAAATATGGGAAATGAAGTGTGCAAAGGACGAAAATATACCAATAGTTGGAATTTATGGAAATGACAATCATGCAGGTGTTAAGGTGCCAGATGAGTGTGGATATATCAGACTAATGGATTGGACATGGTCAAATATTTCAAATTGGATTAATAATATTTAATTTGCTTGGAGGGAAAAACGGTGGTGAATAATAAAGCTTTAGTAGTTGGAATAAATGATTATCCTACTTGTCCATTAGCAGGTTGTGTAAATGATGCAGAAGAAATTGGAAAGATTCTTTCTGAAAATGGTGATGGAAGTCCAAACTTTGAAGTTAAATATGCATTGGATATTAAAACGAAAGCAGAGTTATATAATCATGTAAACGCATTATTTAATGAAGGGGAAGCCGATATAGCATTATTTTATTTTTCAGGTCATGGTACGGATTTAGTTGATGGGAAGCTAGTGACTCCAGATTTTACTGGAATGGATGCTGGAATTCCTATGAGTGAAATTTTATCGATGGCAAATAAGTCGAAAAGCAAAAACAAAATTATAATTTTAGATTGTTGTTTTTCCGGAAGGTTTGGAGAGAATAGCATTTCTAATTCTACGGAATCTGTTTTAGCAAATGGAGTTACTATAATTACTGCAAGTAATAGGGATGAATATTCTATGGAGGTATCGGGTGATGATGGAATACCTGGACATGGAGTATTTACTGAACTACTAATACAAGGATTAAAAGGTGGAGCTGCCGATGTTGGTGGTAATATAACTCCAGCAAGTCTATATTCGTTTGTTGACCAGTCTTTAGGCTTGTGGGAGCAACGTCCTTTGTTCAAGACTAACATTTCCAGATTTTTACCAATAAGGACGATTGAACCAAAAGTTTCAAAGAAAACATTGAGGAAACTGAGTACATATTTTGAAAATGCTGATTCTGAATTTAAATTAGATCCTTCTTTTGAATTCACGAATTCACCAAATGAGACTCATGAAATTAAACAACCATATGCTCAAGAAGATAATGTGAAAATATTTAAGGATTTACAACTTTTTGAAAGTATTGGATTAATTGAACCAGTTGGAGAGGATCATATGTACTTTGCAGCTATGAATAGTAAAACATGCAAATTAACACCTTTAGGGTTACATTATTGGAAATTATCAAGAGATAAAAGATTTTAATGCTACAGGTTGTTGTAAAATTGGGAACAATTTGTTTTATATCCATGCTTGCAATATGCTTGCAAAAAATCGGATAAACAGAAATAAAACGGATAATAAGGCTAAAGCTGATAACAAAAACATTGATTTTATGCCATTTATACAAAACGATATCAATGGACATATTGAGTGGGAATAAGCTATTATTAAATAAAAAGCATTTAAGCAACTAGGGTTAAATTGTGTTATTTGTAAAAATAATACAGTGCAATCCTGGTTGTTTTAAAATAAAATATAAAATTACATAAATTTATTAAAAATTTTAAAAGTGGTTTTTAGTGGCATGTGCTATTGATGCAAGCCATCGTTAAAACCAATGCCATAAACAAAATTATACATCGAATGTTTAAAAATATATAATTGATGAAAATCTATTTTCTATAACCCATTGCAAAAAAGACAAATATTAAGATAAGATTGTAATAACAAGTCAAATAAGTAATTGTAATCTTTAAACAAAGGAAAGATTGTGGATAATAAAATTTATTACGGTGAGTATTCATTAAAGCATTGGATAAATTTAATTTTAAAAAGAAATATTATTTTGCCAGAATACCAGAGATATTTTGTTTGGAAACAAGAAAAAACAAAAGAACTTATAAAAGCTTTTAAAGAAAAACAATTTATTCCGCCTATAACGATAGGAAGTTTTGAAGAAGATGGAAAAAATGTTAATTTAATTTTGGATGGACAGCAACGCCTAACAAGTATATTGCTGGCATATCTTGGATTGTTTCCCGACAAAAAATCTTTTGCTAGCAAGGAGCAAATTGGTTTTGCGGACGAAGATGATAATCCTATAGACGAAGGGCTTATGGATAATATTTTAGAGTGGAATTTTAATAGTCTTGTCAAAAAAGGAAGAGAGAAGAACGAAATTAAAAATAATATAATTGACGGTAATTATGCAAATATAGATTATGAGGTTGATGATGATTTTTTTAATAATAATTTCTTAGGTTTTTCATATCTAGTTCCTAATACAAACGACCAAAAACAACAACAAAATTTTTATTCCAAAGTATTTAGAAATATAAATATGCAGGGTGAAACATTATTGCCTCAAGAAAGTAGATCTGCGTTGTATTACTTAAACAAAGATTTGACAAAATATTTTAAGCCTGAATTTGTCAACAAAATATTTGTCAATGATGCCAAGATGGATTTTGTAAGATATCTTGCCTTGTTGTCTCAATTATCCTTTCTCACTTTTTTCGTAAAAAATTTTCTCGTTTTTCACCAAAACGTAAAAAATGAGAATTTCACCCCTCAAACTCCATATCGATCATATAAAAGATAGCTTACGAACACTCTTTTGTTTTGTCGTTTTTAATGCCGATAAAAAGCTTTTAAAATGTTTATTATGTTTTATTTGTTATGATTCGATACCATTATTGTAAGGCATTAATCATGAAAAGCTTTGATACAAAAGTCACATTTCAATCAATCAAAAATGACTTTAAGCCATCCGATTCTGCTATTATAGAAGCAGTTGCGAATGCTATTGATGCCAAAAGTAAAAATGTTTATGTAAAACTATATGAAGACACTGATAATAGCGGAATGTTTCCATATAATTATTACAGTATTGATGTAGCAGATGATGGAATTGGAATACCAACAAGCGATAATGTGTTTGAGGAAGTTTTTTGCCAATATAAAGTCTCAACAAAGCACGATAAAGTCAATTATGGCAAAAGAGGCAGAGGTAGATACACCTATCTTAAAATAACCAAAGACCCTAGCGATATTAGTATATTTGTCGTAAAAGATGGTCAAAAATCTAAAATTTCATTTGAGTGCAAAGACCGACAAAGCGTCGCGATTTTAAAGGATGATTTTAACAGTCAAATAGATACAAAAATTAAGAAAAATTTCACAACGCTTATACAATTTAAAAATATCTCAACTGATTATTTTGAGACAAATGAACAAAGTTGCAATGCCTATGTAGAGTACATCAAAAATGAGCTTGTATCGTATTTTGCAGACAGGATAGCATCAAATAGTATTAATATATACGTTAATGATGAGCTTTTAGAAATTAAAAATTTTATAGAAAAACAAATGCACGAAACAGTTACTGTTTTAAACGATGATTTGAAATATAGCTTCAATGTTGATTTTTATATATGGAACGATAGAGTGAGCTTAAAATCTGACAGACAAAAACATATATTATTTTTAGATGTTAATGGATCATTAAAAGGCATAGCTCCATCTGGCAAGTCTAAACTAATGTTTCCGGGCTTTAAACAAAATCACTCCATTATAGTCAAGTCACAATATTTTAATGATAGAGATTATATTGACTGTCAAGATGACTACGATAACGTTTTTACGGATATTGTTATAAAAAATCTACGAAACCAAATAGCCGTGCGACTTGAAAGCATATTGTTTGGCATTTATAAAGACAATATTGGAAAAATTTCAAAAGAATATTTAAAATTTTTAGAGCTACGCAAAGATGAGATCGTAGAAAATACATATCAAGCGATAATATTCCCTTTTTTAGAAAAACTTGGAAATAAAAAAATATCTGAAGATGCCAAACAAATTATCGTAAGACTTATAGATGTTTTGCTTAAACAATCTCCCGATAACTATATAGACAACATAATGACTGTGTTAAATTTAAAGCCAAAAGATAGCGATAAGCTGAGATATATTGAGGCAAATTATGGCATAATCAAAGCCATATCAGAAAAAGAAAAATATATCGCTAGGCTTGATTTTTTAGAAAAACTCTCAGAGTTAGTAAATGGCAAAAATAGTAAAAAAGTAAAAGAAAGAACAATGTTGCACCATGTCGTAGATAAGCATCTTTGGATATTTGGTGAGCTGTTTGATGGCATTGATAGAGATAAATACGCCAGTGATGTGTCACTAAAAACGATACTAGAAAGTGATAAATTTTTTCAATTTGATTCAGATGAATTAGATCTCATTTCTAGGGAGCATAATTTAAAAAAAATACCAGATATTTTTATACCAGTTTTTGCAAATGATACCATTTATATTATAGAACTTAAAAAACCAGGTGTGACTATAGACCAAAAAATTCTACAAGAAATTATGAATAAATACGTAAAAACACTAAAAGAAATTAGCAAAAGATATGATAACCAGACAAGAAAAAGGATTTATGCTATAGCCGTTTCTGACACCAAAGCACCAAGTGCCTACACAGTAGGCAACATTGATAACGATGGATTTATGATAATTCCAAAAAGTTGGGATGAGATTATTTATGATGCCAAAAAACGATGCAATGAAAAAATTTCTGATATAAATAATAAAATAAAAACTAGCAAATGGAAGGATCTTGAAAGCTTTATTTTAGAGCATAATCAATAACCTTACCCCTCAAACTCCACATCCACCATATAACTTTTAGTGTTTAGATTGTGTGATACTGACTTTATACTAAACTCCACGCCATTAAGTCCATTGACGCCTAAAACTTTCAGCTTTCCGCCGGCTCTTAATTCTCTACCCGTAGCCGTAAGCGAGCCGTTTATTCCGCCGCGTTGCAGCTCATTTAGCTTTACTTCGCCTTTTTTAAAGGCTTCGTTATCGCTCTTTGGCTCGGGGATATTTAGCTTATAGGTTTGCTCTCCACTGCCTACTTTAGCCTGTTTATCTTTGCCCTCTTTGCTATCGTGCCACTGCACTATTACGGCCGTATAGCTGTTGCGATTCGCCTCTGTTATACTTAGGCTTTCACACTCGCTTAGCTCGATACTAAATTTTGGTAAATTCTCATTTTTGGCTGTATTTGACGTCTGCGTATCATCGCCCTTAGCATCTTTGCTAGTTATTATCACGGTGTTATTTGCTACTTTCATTATATAGCCATACTCAAAGCAAATTCCATATAAAAAATCAAGATCGCTAATATCGTTTTGCAGAACGGAGGCGATAGGCTGATCCGTTCCGCTTGTTTTTACGTTTAGCTTATTTTCAGCGGCTATTTTTGATGCTATGGCAAACAAGCTAGTATTTTCCCAGCTTCTACGTTTGGCGAGCTTTTGAGGACTTGCGAAATTTACGGCAGTAGCCCTAACTTCGGTTGTATTTGCCTTGTAATCACGCGTGGCTGTTTGCACGCTAAATTTGCCGCAATGGTAAAGATTATCTTCATACCCAAGCCAAAGCTCTAAATTATCGCCGAACATCGGTTTAGCGTATATGCCGTTTACTACAAACGCTATCTCATCACTTTCGCTTCCCTCTTTATCCTCGTAGCTTAGGCTTATGAGATTTGATTTGATTTTGGCTGTTATGTCGTTGCCTTTGGCTAGGAGTTTAAAATTTGGCACTCTTACCATAAACTACGCTCCTTTTTTACCACCTCTGTCTTTATCTCAGGTAAAAACACTCTATCTCCAGCCCTTGAAATAGCGTTTAAATGACTATTAAAGGCTAAAATTTCGGCAAAGTTCTCTAAAGTGCCGTAATGTTTATAAATGATAGTATCTAAACGCTCATTGTCGCTAACTATATAAATTTTATCCATCATAATCCCTTTTAAGCTCTAAACTAAATCCTTGCGTAAAAAATAGCCCGTCGTTTGTAAAAATCGCTTGGCTCTCGCTTATCTTTGCTATTACAAATTTGCCTAAATACTTGCCGTATCCAGTTACTAGCGGATAGCTTTGTCCTGTACCGGCTAGAGCATAAAGCTCTTTTAGAGCCTCTTGCTTGTCGCCTTGATACGGCAAGGTGTGTCCGTCTATCTTTATACTCTCATCTCCTAAATTCGCACGAAACAAAGCCGGATAGTTTCCTATCCTGTCATTAGAGCTTATGCCAAATTCGCTTTCACGGCTTATGCCGCCCATTTGCTTCCAATTAAATTTAAATCCACCTAACGATAAGACCATTTTTAGCCCCTTATTGTCCTATAATGCTTCTATTTTTGGCATTCATCTCATCAGTTTTTAAAGCCCTTTTTACGCTACTTACTAGCTGTCTTTCAAACTCGCTCATATCAAATTTGCCGTTGTTTGTGGCAATATTTATACCGCCACTAAAATTTACATTTATTGTGGCTCCGCTTGCAGTCATGGCTGCTGCCTGATATTGTGCGGCAGGGCTAAAGCTAGATGATATTAGTCCGCCGCCGCTACTAAATCCGCCATTTGGCGTATCATAGCTTTGCTCATCGCCACCAAGCCTCACCCAGCCAAGAGCTGTTTTAACTCCGCTTTTTATACCATCAAGTGCAGAGCCAACCCAGCTAAATTTCTCTGCCAGCCAGTTAAATAGCGGCTCAAATAGCCCCTTTATCCATTCTACGGGCTCTTGAAATACTGTTGCCATAAAATCAGCCACGCCGCTAAATATTGCTTTCCACCCATCGGTTATAAAGCTAAAAAATGAGCCGACCTCGTTCCAAATCTGCTTTATGCCGTTGATTGTCGGCTCCCAAATGGGACGTAACCACTCTATAAATGCCATAAACCACGCCTTTACCTTATCCCAGTTTGCAATGATTATTCCTGCGACTACTACGATACTGCCTAATATCAAACCCAAAGGATTAGCCATCATCGCCGCACTGATCGCTCTTATGCCGATAGCTAGAAATTTAAACGCTTTGCTTGCTGCACCGACTGTAAATTTAAGAGTGTTTAGCGCTACGTTGTAAGCTAAAACAAGTGCTTTCCCTGCAACCCAAAAGGCACCTTTTATGAATTTACCCAAAGCTTTCATAGCAGAAGTTAGTAGCTTTGTCGTGGCCGTAAGTGCTTTCATTGCTTTGTCTTTTAGCCAAAGAGCAGCCGTTAGCCTCTTTAATTTTATAGTAGCCAGCGAGGCCTCAATCTTTAAGAGCAAAAACACGTTTTTAAGCCTTAATAGCCCGCCGCTTACAAAAGCCGCTGCGTAACCTACGGCAGGTAAAATCACGGCAAAGCCCATTATAGCTACGCCAAGTCCGCTTATAATTTTACTTACGATAGGGCTTTTTTCGGTTAATTCGCTTAACCAATTTGACACCTTAGCCAGTCCGTCTGCTAGAGTAGCAAGCGGCGGCAATAAAACGCTACCGATATTTACGCCTAAATTTTTAAGCGAATTTATAAGGCGCTCTAGACTACTTTTTGTGGTTTTTAGTTTAAGCTTTAATGCCTCATCTAGACTCTTGCTGCTATCTTGCTTTATAAGATTAAAGGCATTGTTTAAAATGTCTTTATTGACGGCTAGTGAGCCCAGATCGTCGCTAAATTGTTTGCCGAACATATCGGTTAATACGCCCATTTGCTCATCGCCTTTTACGTTGCTAATGGCTAAAATAAACTCTTGCAAGGCGGTTGCGGCATCTTTTTTAAGGGCATTTTTTAGATATTGCGCGTCCATTCCCATCTTGTTTAAGGCTTTATGAAATTTCTCGTCCTGCCCGTCCAAATTCGCTAATGCGTTAAACATTGAATTTAGTGCAGTAGAGGCTACTTCTGGGGCTTTTCCTACGCTTAATAAACTAGCTCCAAGTGCTGCCGTGCTATCCGCACTGAGCCCTAAAATATTAGCATTTGATGAAGTTCTATTTAGGATATTAAATAGCTCATTTGCTTTTACCATTGACATTTTATCGTCTAAAAAGTTCATCTGGTTTCCAAGCTTTTCAAGCTCTTTTACGCTTAGTTTAAAGTTATTCATTACATAAGCTGCCGCATCGCCTGCGTCCTTACCGCTCATATCAAAAGCTACGCCTAGCTTTGTTACAAGCTTAGTGTAATCCATTATTTCATTAGCCTTTAAACCTTGTTGGCCTCCACTAGCGGCTATGTCGGCAATCTCTGTAAAACCAACTCCAAGATGAGATGATAGCTGCTTAATTTCGCTTCCAATTTGCTTAAATTGCTCTTCGCTCTCAAACTCAATGTATTTTTTAACATTGACCATGGCACTCTCGTAATCAATGGCAAATTTTACCGGCATTGCTAGGCTTACGGCTGTAGCGGCTCGCTCCATCACTTGCGATTTAAAGCCGTCCATCTGCCTTTTGATGCCGTCAAGTCTAAGGTTATTTTCTTTTATCTGCTTTAACTCTTTCATCAAATAGCGCGCCTCTTTGCCCGCTCCTTTAATAGAAAGTGCAAGCTTTTTCATAGAAGCACCGCACATATCGATATTAGCAAGCCCTTTAACTGCTAAATTTAAAGCTATGCCTACTGACGTATCAGCCATTTTTTGATCCTTTTTTGTTTTTATGTGCCATTGTCAAAAAAATATTGTATAATCTGCCAAAAAGAGAGGATAAGATGAATAGAATAAACGCCCAGCTTAATGCCGATATGTTTTTAAATAAAGCCTTTGCCGTGCTTATCGGTTTTGTTTTGCTATTTGCTTTTATAGACGAGCCTTATGCACTGCTTTACTCTCTTATCGGTGCTCCGTTTGCGGCACTTATTCTTTTTCCTTTAACCATCCCCCTATCGATACTTTGTTCTTTTATTTTTAAAAATCTATTTAAGGGCTCATATAAAACCCTAACAAAGCTGTTTTTCATAACACGCTCTTAGCCTTTAAAATCTCTTGCGAGATTTTTACAAATTGCAAAAATTCGCTAATTTCCGTATCTAAAATTTCGTTATAACCGAAATTTAGGATATGGGCCACGAGGGCGCCGCCTGCTCTGTTTTAAACATCGCTACAGGCGTATTTACAAAAAAATAACCCCTACTCAGCCATATTTTTAGCCTTAACAATCTCCACGGCACGTTTTAAAAACTCCTCATATTCATCTAAGTAAAAATTCATAATTTCACTATATGAAAAATGTAAAATATGAGCGATTATTGCAACCCCATCATAAGTCGGGGCTATGCTAAAAAACTACTCACCTCTTTTAAAATGGTCGCACAATCATTCGCTTCTAGCTCGTCAAGCTCAGCTTCGCTTAGGCAAGTTAAGCTACTTGCTAACCTAAATGTTAGCGTTGCTTCATCGCTCTTTGCCCCACTCATGGCAAACCTTAAATCTCTGCCTTTTGGATAGCGAATTTTTATCTCTTTACCATCGCTTAGCTTGATGACGCTATATTTATTACCTTTTTCTTCTATGATTTTCTTTTGCATATCACTCTCCTAAATTTGATCTAACTTTTGCCATGTAATCAACGCCTGAAATAAGGCATATCATGTTTTCAACATCCTTAACTACCATTGGCACGTTATCTATGTTTATATCTAAAAAATGAGCCGAAAGCTTTACACTTACTTCAACCTCTTTACCGCTTTCAAACTCGCTAACCTCCCAGCTTATGATATCGCCTGTTGCTGCCATTGAAAATGGCACAGGGTCGCCCTTACCACTTCTAAAAATAGAGGCTTTAAATAAAAATGGGATACGATCGGTAAATGAATTTAGTCCGATAGATACAAACTGGTTTTTATCAATCTTTGAAATTTTAAACTCAAGCTCGGTAGCTTTTAGCATACCAGTTGAGTAGTTTGTGCTTAAAGCACCTTTTGCCTCAACGGTTTCAAACTCAAGTGTTGGCACCTTTAAATTCTTTGTAACACCTAAATAGCCTTGTCCGTTAATAAAAACGTTGGCTTCTTGAATAACGTCCGGGATTTGTCGTTTTGTCATTTTTTATCTCCTTTATTTATTTAAATCATCCATTAGCCGGCTCGAGTAGCTATCCACATAGATAAAATCTAGCGTTAGCTGTTTAAGTATCGGATTATTTTGCATTCTTACGTCTAGATAGAATTTACCTGCCGTAACCGTTGCATCCGTATTCTTTTCGCTCCAAGATAGCTCATATCCAAGCAATACCTTTGCACCTACAAGCTGACGTAAAAGCTCCTCGACGCTTCTTTTTGCGTGATAGAGTTGATCTGCCTTGCGGTCGATCGCAAAGAATACTCCCTTTTGAGCCGCCTGTGAAATGCGGTCAAATATCCTAACACGGGCTAGATCCTGCCAAATGGTATCTTGGTCTGATGTTTCACCACCCCAAGTTCTAAAGCCGCTCTCTCTAATGATAGTTGAGATATGAGCCGCCCTAAGCTCATCCGCCGTGCAAGTCTCACCCGGCTCATAATCTATATCATCGGCTAGTCCTACGACTCCGCCCATTACTCGGTTTGAGTAAGAGTCTGAATAGCCAAACTCGCTTGATCCGTCGGTATAAGCTATCATGCCGGCTATTCGTGCCGATTGCGGCGCGTAAGCATAATCGTTTGTTTCATCATCCCAAATTTTAACGTTTGGATAGGCTGCGATCAGGCGATTTGTGCCAAAGTCTTTCATCTTAACTATCGCTTCGCTTGCATTGTTTGCTTTTATATCTACGATACCCGTAGCCTTTAAGCGTTTTGCTACACTTTCAAGCTTTGCTTTTATCGCATCTTCGCCCGAAAACTCAGGGGCTATAATAATATTTGGGCGGTAGCCCGTTTGCACTTTAGCTTTTTCAAATAGTCCGATCGCATTTACGCAAGCTGAAATTTCATCATTTCCATCTTCGTCCTCATCTTTTGTAAAAACAGATAGGATAATCTGTGTATTTACAGCTTGATCTGAAATGGCACGTAGGGCTCTATAAATTGAGCCTTTTTTCTTGCTTTTATTCTCATCTTTTTTATAAAGCTCGTTTAATGCGTCTATCGCTTTATCTGTTGTCATAAAAAAGTGAAGTCCGTTTTCAAGCAGTTCTTCATGTCCGGCAATCCCGATAGGCGTCGTGCTTTCAACCTGAATCGGTCTTGCTGCCTCTGCGCTGATGGTTACGTTTACTCCAAATTTTGCGCTCATAGTTTTTCTCCTTTGTTTCGGTTTATTGTTAAATTTCTCATTTTTTACTCCTTTATTATTTGTATTTTATGATGTGCCACGTACGGCATGCTAAGTAAAATACATACGCCTTCCACTTTGCTACGCCGAGTGCCGTCATCATCTCACGCAGGGTTTCGTCGGCTGTTTTAAAAAGCCTCTTTGCTGGCTCTAAAGAGCCCAGTTCAAAGATGAGTTCAGCTTCATCGCAAAGCCAGTCGTGCACCACTATCGCCGAAAGATACTCAGGGCTATTTGGTGGAAATATGCTCCAAAGAATTCTAGGTACATTCGCTCCGTTTGTCTTGTATGCTGCTGGAACTACGATATTGCCGTACTCGTATGACTCGACTAACTCAAATCGGTCTTTTGAAAAGGGTTTAAGTATCGGTCTTTTAATCTCATTCATTGCTTGCTCCTAAATCAATTTCTATAACGTCGTAAAAGACTATCGCCTCAAGCTCGTCTTTATCGTTTGCACTTGCTATTCTTGCTTCATACTCCCATTTTATAGAGTGAAGTTTTATGCCCGCTAATTCAATAGCTCTTTTAATAGCCTTAAGTCCGTTTAGGTCGATAGGTTTAAAACTATCGTCCCACATTCTAAATACTTTTTGAGGCAAAAGTTCATAGTTTTCTACCATCGCAGAGGCGTTTAGTAGGTATTTATAGCCTCCGTCTATTATTCCAAAGCCCTTAAAGTCTATTTTTGATTTGTTTTTCATTGTTTCAAACCAAAGTTCAAGTGAGCTTAGTTTGGCTTGTTTTAGCTCTTCAAGGCTAGGTTCTTTTGGTTTACTTAGTTCTTGCTCCTCTTTTTTACTTAGTTTTTTTAAGCCGAGCTCGGCTATTTTCACGTTTAGAAATTCATCGCTTACATCGTCATCGTAAGCATAGATTTGGTTTTGTTTATCTTTGTAGTATTTCATTGTTTGCTCCTTATCTTAGTTCAAGCCATAAAGGTATTGTTCCCGTATTGACTGTGGCGGAGTAGGTAGAGCCAGGCGGTATGATTCCGCAAAGAGTGATTACTTCTGATGAAGATGTTGCAAAATACTGAATCATCTTTCCATCTACCGTGAGATACCCTCCGCAGCTACCGGTTAGCGCAGATGTTCTTATTGAGACGTAAATAGATCTGCCCGTCGTGTTTGTGTATGTTATACCCCGTTTTCTTTGGCTTGTCATATCTTGCCAAGTTTGATTTATGCCTAGTGGTGTTGGTATGGCTCTTAAAACATCACTCACAGCTTTTTCAGTTACCGCTACGTCTTCAGCGTTACCCGTTATGCTGTTTTTTAATTTTGTGATGCCCGCTTTCGTTTCGGTAGCGTATATACTATCGTCTATTTGGTTTGCGTTCGGCTCTTTAACGTCTTTAGTTTTTATAAGCACGACTACGCTTATATTGTAGGGGCGGTTTTCATTTGCGGTCGGGACTACCCTAGAGGCGTCAAAATTCACGTTTGATAGTTGTCCGGGACCGCCGGTAAAATTGCCCGCACTCCCATCTACAGCAAATGCGCCTATTATTGGATTGGTGGAGCCGTCATTTCTTACTCCGCCTGAGGTTCCGGTGATATTCCTTATAGCATCTTGTTGAGCCTCTCCGATAGGTGCGGCATTTCCACCGACAGAGCGAAAGAATTTACCGTCGCTGAAATTCGGTATATTGAAATTCTCTTCACTTCCGCCATATGTATACCCAATAACCGCAAAGAGTTCTGCATACTCTGATTTTACAAGGCTTCGTCCGTCGCAAACAAGAAAACCCGAGGGCGTATGGCTTTCAGAACTCCAAAGCAGGTATGAGCCAATTTTTAGCCCGTCTGAGATTTCTGATTTTAGAGCGTATTTGTCGGCTGCTACTCCGCCGAGTTTTTGGCTATCGGCAGCCGTTTCATTTTCGCCAAGCTTAACATTTATCAGCTCATCAATCTGCGTTTTTGAGTAACTATCATTTATGTTGCGTTTTTTAGCTAGTTGGGCGTTTATATCGTTTGAACTGTTTTCAATCTGCTCCTTAAGATAGCTCGTGCGATTTGCTAGCTGTTTTGCTTGTTTGTTGCTTATGCCGTCCGCTCCGCCTACTACGGGATCGGTGGTTTCTAGCTGATAAATTCCCTCTTCCCAAGTATTTGTCTCTTTTAAGTTTGCCATTACGCTACGCTCCATTTAGAAATCTTTTTGCTTCGCAAAAAACGTTTTACTGATTTTGCCATTAATAAACTCCGTAATTGAATTGATCGTTGTATCTTATAGATCCGTCATAGGTTAAATTTGCCGCTCTACTATCGATGGTTGTTAATACGCATCTAACGGGTGCAGCGCTTTTAGCCGCATCGCTTATGCGTTTTGCTTTCTCACGAGATAGCGGAATACTTGAGATAACGCTATACTCCGCCCAGTGATCGTTGCTACCGTAAAATCTAGCCCCGCCGTGCAGTATGGAGCCGTCATATTTTTGCCCTAAATTTCCCTCTATTATCAAAGCTCCGCTATCTATCGCCTGCACCGCTTTTTTAACAGCGTAAAAGGTGCCTGAGTAGTAGTGAATAGCAAATGCGTTTTTTATCAGCTCGCGTGCGGCTATCTCGCTAAGCCCCTCTATATCCACGTCAAACGAAGCGGCTAAAATAGGCAAAAGGGATACCGGACAACTATCCGCCAGAGTGTTAATCACGCCTATATCAAACTCATCGAAACGGATGCCAAAAAGCTCGTCAAATTTCTTATCAAATTTGCTTTTATGGTTTGGAAGCAAGGTCATAGGCTAGCCTTTTTATAGCTTAGATTAAAGCTTATCCTTGCAAAGCTATCATCGCCTACCTTTGTATCAATCGTAGGAGTTTGCAAATTCACTCTATACACTCCATTTTTATGAAGCACGGAGTAGATATAACTTAAATTTAGATTTTCTCCTATCTTTAGAGTGCTTGGAGTGGCTTTTATTGCTTTATCTATCTCATCTTGCATAAACATATCGGTTAGCTCAAGTTCTGCTTTTATCTCGATATTTATAATATTTGCATTTGTTACTATCACGCTATCGGTTAGCGGTCTTACTTTTTCATCATTTAGATAGTCCGCTACGCTAGTCCTTGTCTCCTCGCTCATATCAGCTGTTTTTAGATACACTTTTACTATGCCCGCACCGCCGTTTAGCACGCTAACTTCTAGTACCTTTATATTTGCCGACATCGCTTGATAGATATAGGCTTTAGCGCTTCCTGCCGTGCTAAATCTCTCTAAGCTAAGCACGGCTCTCTCGCGCAGTCTATCGTCGCTTTCACGCTCTGCTCCGCCTAAAAATTCGCTCTCTTGCTTTGCCGTAAGCACAAAAGGAAGCGGTGTTTGAATGAGCTCACATTTAATTAGGCTTGATTTCACGTAGCTATCAAGCACGCTTACACCTATTATCTCTTTATTACCGGCTTTTATAACTAGGCTATTTTTTAGTGTGGCAGTGTCGCCGTCTTTGCTTACGAGCGTAAGTCCGGCAGGGATATAAACATCATAACCAAGCGTAGTACTTAGACTAAATTTAACGTTTGCCGTAGGTTTTTCGCCCTTTAATCTTTCTATGCCGTATATTGCTACTACGTTATCAAGGTCGCTTCCCGTCGCAAAAGGAAGTAGCATTGATTTTACGCTTTGATTTATCCTAGCTCGAAGTAGTAACTCGCGGTAAGCTAGCGTCTCAAGCAAAGCCGAGTAGCTGTCGCTCTCCAAAAGCGCGATCTCGTCATCGGTTAAATACTCTTTAAAGACGTTTTTAACGCTATTTAAAATTTCATCATAATTAAGCGTTTCGATAACATTCGGATAAGGCAAAGCTTTTAAATCAAGCATAAGCTACCTCCATACTATCGCCGCTTTCAAAGGTTATTTTAAATTTAAGGCTGTTGTTTTGCAGGCTGATTAGCCTTACTTCATCGATTTTTATGCGTTTTTCCCATTTTTCTACCGCTTCTATGACATACCAAGCAAGATCGGCTCTAAAGCTATCATCGATGCGGCGATCGATTAGCTCAAACAGACGGCTGCCGTATTCGGGCAGCATAACCCTTGAACCAAGCGGCGTTAAAAGTATGTCTTTTATGCTCTGTTCTATGCTTACTAAGTGTTTCATATTAATCTCTCGCTAGTCCGTTATTTGTGTGGTTTGTTAAATCGCCCCTGCTGTCGCTTATGCTTCCGCCAAAGCTTGCATTACCTCCGGTTGTGATTGAGCCGGTTATATTTACGTCCCCGTTGATTGAAAAACTTCCGCTACCGCCGCCTGAACCCGCCGTAGTGATAGCACCTTGTATTAGCGTATTACCTAGTAGCTTGATATTTGGGCTTTTTACGGTCGTGTCGTTTGCTTTTACGTTTACACTTTGAGCGGTCAAATTTGCATTATCGCAGGCTATATTTATCTCTTTTGGAGTGGAGATAACAAGAGTGCTATTTACCGTGTTATAGCTTATTTGCACGCCGTCCTCGTAAATACAAATTTGCTCTTTTTCGTTTGTGTCGGGAGCCGAGTGCACTTCTTGATATACCGAGCGAAGTATTACGCCGCTATTTAGACTGCCGCGAATCGGCAAGACGATTACCTGCTCGCCCACGCGAATCGGCGTAAAAGCTCTTGCGAAAGAATTTGCCAAAGCAAGCACAGGCAGAAAGTCGGTTACCATATCTCCTATAGCAACCCTTGCACGATCCGCTCTTACTTCGCTAATAATGCCGATTTCAATAAATTCCGTCTTCATATTCGCTCTCTTTTATGTGTTCGCCAAAATTTTTATTTTTACGTTTGACATTAAATTTGATCTCTTTAACATCTTCGTGAATGTCGTTAAGTTTTTGGCGACTTTCTACGCGGTCGATCTTTAGAGTTTCGATTAGGGCTCTTGTCGCGTCCGCGTTGTTGTTAAAAGCTTCGTTTGTCTTTGTGGTTACTTCGATTATCTTTTGTGAGTTTGCATTTGCGTTTTTGCTAAGTAGCCAAAAGATTATGACAAAGGCTACAAAGCCAAAAATCACCATAAAGACTAAAAACTCATTTGACCCCCAGCTTCCTGCAGAAGTGATAAGCCCGGTAGTCTCTTTTATTTCATCGCTAAAATTTAGACTATTTTCCATACTATTCCTTTATACCAAGACATTGTTTTAGCAGGTTTTCGCAATCTCGGTAGTAGATCATTTTTGCTTTGTCCGCTTCAAACGTGCCGTCGTTTTTTGGTTTTACAGGCATTAGTGCGTTACACCTTACAGGCATTAGCTTTTCTTTATATATGATATGAGGCTCTACCGCTTGTTTATCCGCACAGCCTGCGAAAAGCAAAGCAAGTAACACAAAAGCAGCTAAATTTCTCATTTAAACAACTCCTTATAAGCCTTTAGCTCCGCTTCGCAGCTTTTATCCTTGACGAAAATTTTCTTTATTCGCTCTATCTCTTTTGGCGGAGTGTTGTCGATCTTTACTGCTGCTGTTTTTATGGCTTCATTTTGCAAGGCAAGAGTAGCGTCGCAGTTAGTTAAATTTGCTTTTAGCGTAGCCTTATCAGTCGTTAGTTCGTCCGCTTTTTTGGTTAGCTCTTTGTTGCTATCTTTTAGAATTTCATTTGCAGCCGCAAGCGAGCTTATTTTTAGCCCCGTGCCGATGAGCGATATAGCCAAAAAACCGCACACGCAAAGAGCGTAAAGAAAAGGCTTGCTAAAAATACCCATCTTATACCCCTTGTAAATTTATAATCTCAACCGTAAGCGGCTTATCTTTGGTTATTTTTAAAAACGCCTCAAGTGTCTTTTTACCCTCGTAAACGCCTTTATCATCATACTTTTGTCCTAGCAAGATACATCCAAGAGTATGTTTTGGATAGTTACCTGCATGGATTAAAATTCTACGTGCCTTTATAACATTCTCATTAAAAAGTGTCGGTAAAACTCGCCCAAAACGCGGGCTATACTCCCACGCGACGTCGTATTTTCCTTGTGGAATGCGTAAATCTCTACCAGGCGTAACGCAATCATCGCCCGCAGGCTCAAGCGTGTAACCGCTAAGCAATACCCGCTCATCGGTTTGTCCTACGCAAAGTTCAAATTTACCCAGTGTGCCGTCATGTATATTTTTAAATCGCCTAATCGTCAGCTTCATCTTCTTTGTTTTCGTCCGTAGCGGGGAGAAAATCTATCATCCCCTCGTCTAAATATACGCTCGCCTCTTCAGGCTCAAGTCGCACGATCTCGCCCTCTTTTACAAAACCACCTTTTACGCAGATGTTTTTAGTCGCGATATACTCCATTTTTTTACCTTTTTAAGCTTGTTTCATATAGCTAACCCATTTTTTGATGACTATCTCGTAATCAACGTATAGGTCAAAGACGTATTTTAGTGCGCGCTCCTCCGCGTCATACCATCTGTTGCGGCGAATATCAAGCACCGTGCCTAAAACTAAATTTTTAAGCGGAGTGGCTAGATACTCTCCTTTTGGCATTAAAGGCGTTACCTCAAGCGGCACTCCTAAAATTTTATCCGCTCCGCCTTGTATTAGATGAGTCGGAGAATTTAACGCGGCAAGCTCTTTGTTATACTCCTGTGCGTCGGCCGGGCTGATAAGGATCACCGCTTGGCTTAAAATATCGGGGTGCAAAGAAGCTACAAGCGCACTTAGCCTATCTTTTACTTTCTCGTTTGACGCATAGGTTAGTTTTGTGGTCTCGCTAGAGTCTTTCGCTACGGCAACCCAGCCTTTATGAAGAGTCTTAAAGCTGCCGTCATACGTATCGCTCTCGCCGATAAAGCCAAGGAGCGCAAGGTCGTTGCCGAAAGCCTTTGCAAAGCTCTCAAACGTTTCGCTTTCAAATTTAGGGTTTGATTTGTTATCCTCTAGCGCGTCTTGAAGTATGCGAGCGAAGAGCTGAACGCTTTTTGCGTCAAGCTTTGCGCCGACTTTATTAAGTGCGGCTCTTTGGCTCTCGCTTGGCTTGTCTCCGCTTGGCACGCGCACCAAAATACCCTTAGCTACGTCCCACGCGTCAAGCTCTTTGGTTAATCTACCCATCTTTTCGGTGTGAATTTTTTGCAAAAAGCCGTTATTTTGCTTGATAACATCGACAAAGTTATGCGCTTGCTCGGGCGTTAGCGCGCCTGAAAGCGTAACGTTAGTCGCATTCATACTTGTTTTTAAAATTTCGTCTAATCCGCTCATTATAATATCCCTCCGCTAAGTGAATTTTCTTGTTTTTTGATCGTCTCGTCTTGTTTTGATTTGCTAAGCTCACTCGTGATAGCCTCAAGCTTTGCGGTTAGTTCGCCTACTGATTTTTCAAGCGCCTCAAGTTTTGCTTCGCTTGCGCTTATGCCCGCTTTTACAAGCTCTGCCACCTTGTTTTCATCCATCGTCTCTCCTTTGTTGTTTGAAGTTTGTTTTTTTAAATTTTCGCTTGAGCCGAAAAACTCTTTTAGCGCCGCCATTACGCCGCCTTTGGTAATGCCCTCATCGGCATTTTTTATAACGCCGCTTCCATACATCGATAATCCCGTTATCGCTCCGTTTTTTACCATCTGTTTTAGATCTTCATCCTCTAGCTTTATACCGACCGCCCATGCTCCGACCTCGCTAAAAAACTCATCTTTGCTTTTTACTATCCAGCTTTCGCATATATAGGCGTTTGCGATGTTAAAATCGTGATTTACGTCAACGCAGTATCCAAGATCCGCCCTTTTCATAAAGTTGTAAGCGGCCCTTTTTATTTCGTTTGCATTTGCAAAATCTCCTTGCGTATCGACTTCATCGGGCGCATACACGATCCCGTAAACTACGCCTTGCTCGTCATCGCTCTTTTTAAAATTGACTCGTAAAAGCTCGTTAAAATTCTCATTTTTGTAAATGATCTTTTTATTATTCGCTCCCGCGCTAACAAGCGAGATTAGTTTTATTTGCATATTTGTGATCTCTTTGCTCATCTATTACGCTCCTTTAAAATATTGCGTGCATTTTGACAAAAAATAAAATTTTAAAAAACCTAGATACGACATATATGTCGTATCTAGCTAGAAAGTAAAAAATTTTTATCATAAAATGGCGTTTTTGAAATAAATGTTTTAGGATATATATGCAAGTGATTTTTAAAAGTGTAGCGGGTAGCGTTCAATTAACCGATGAGAGCAAAGACGGCAGCGGACTTGTCGAGCCGTTTTTCGGCTTTGATAGGATGCTTGATCTGTTTTATGCAAACACCTATCATCGTCGCGCCATACAGCTAAAAGCCTCTCTTCTTTCAAATATAGAGGACGGCTCGAAGCTTGAAGGGCAAGGCATGACGCCGAAAGATTTTTTATACGCTTTTATACTAAATCTTGAAATTTTCGGTAACGCCTTTATGGAGATCGCCGGTAAAAACATCTATCTTTTGCCGAGCATCGAAGGGCGCGTAAATGAAAACAGAGAGGTTTTTCAACTAAAAGACGGCCGTAAAATAGCGCTAAACGCAAGACATCTATACTACTATTCGCCGCGCAGTAGGTATTACGGCGAGCCCGATTACTTAGGCACTCTTTTACCGCTTTTAACCAATCAAAAAGCCGACAGCTTTAATAATGCGTTTTTTGACAACTCGGCACGCGCGGACACCGCCGTTATTTTTGAGAACTCAGAGCCCGACGAGATGCAGCTAAACGCTTTTAAAGAGTTTTTCGGCTCAAATTTCAGGGGTGCGAACAATGCTCACAAAACGCTTATACTAACCGCAAACGGAGAAAACGCAAAGGTTCGCATCGAAGATTTAAGCAAGGTGCAAGATATTAGCTTTGAAAAGCTTAAAAATTTAAACCGAGACGAGATCATCGCCGCTCACGGAGTGCCGCCGAGAATGATGGGCGTAATAAGCTCTGGCCAACTTGGCGGCGGAAGCGAAGTTATAGGTCAGCTTCATAGCTTTAACGAGCTAACTATCATACCAAAGCAAGAGCAAATAGAGTGGTTTTTCGATAGCATCGGCTTTCCTATAAAGCTAAAACCTCTTGACGTAAGCAGCTTTAAAGACGACGGAGAGCTGGTAACTTCGCTGGTGCAAAGCGGCATTTTAAGCCTAGCCGAAGCGCGCGGGATATTAGGCTATGCAAAATAAAGCGTTTTAAGGCGTTTTGGCATTAAGGACGATAAAAGATATTAATAAAATGTTTTCGTCGTTTTTGAAGCCGTTTTGAAGCGTTTTGAAGGTGGTTTTAAAATATAAGTAAAGGAACAAAAAGCAAGATGGATGAAATTTTAACCGAAATTCGCAGATATAATAAACTCAAAATGATAGAGGATGATGAGATTATCCCATACGTTGAGATGGCCGATATGCAGATAGCGAATTTTAGCGTGGATCCTAAAAACCTGCTAAAAGCGAGGGCTTTTTACACCATCGCGCTTTTAGGGCAAAAGCTTTGGCTAAAAATTCAGCAGCGAGCAAACGAATACGACGAAAGCCTAGACACCTTTAAAGACGTTAAGCAATGGGAGGAGTATTGGATGGATAAATTTTATAAGCTTACTACAAAGAAAAATACCGGCGGATATTTTTACGCCGCAGTTTAAGGAGAGAGTATGCAAGTAGAAAATATCACGACCGAAAAAGAGTTAATAGCTCTTTGCGAGAGTCTAGTTTTAAAGCACGACGATGATTTTAAGCTGTTTATATCCGAGCGAAACGCGCTTAATCACGTAGAGTATAGAGCCGTTTTAACGGCTATCGTACCTATAGTAAGTGGTGAGGCGGTATTAAAAGAGCTTATGAGCTTAACCCCGCTTTTAAATTTTAAATCCTCAAGTGTGGACGCCACCGACGAGAGAGGCGTAGATATATTAAATTTTGATTTTACGCTTTGCTATTTTAACTCCGTTTGCATGGATGAGTGATGGCATATTCAAAACAGACCAAAGAGCTTATTTTAAATTTACTTAGCAGCGGCTACTGCGCCGTAGAAATTTCAAAAGAATACGGCATAAACGGCGCTACTCTCTCACGCTGGAAAAAAGAGCTAAAAAAGGAGGACGCCCCTACGATCCAAAATTTAAAGGCTCAAATCTCGCAACTTTCAAAAGGTAAAAGCAGCGACTCCAAAGCCAAGCAAATCGCTATGCTTAGCGCATCTCTTTCAAGACTTGAAGGGATAAAAGCAAAAGAGCGAAAGGTAAAAAATAAGAAAAAGCCGTTAATCCTAATGAATGCGGACTATGAGAGCCTAAAACAAAAGGCGTTAAGCGAAGGCGGGCTTTACGGGTATCAAAAGGATTTTATAAACGATACCTCGCAGTTTCGTATCGTGCTAAAATCTCGTCAAATAGGTTTTTCATACGCTTCAAGCCTTGATGCGCTGCTTGGAGCTGTCGCGGGTCGTAATCAGCTGTTTTTGAGCGCGAGCGAAGAGCAGGCTAGAATTTTAATGAACTATCTTGACGGCTGGGCGGCGAAATTTAACATAGCTTTCGCTAAAAATAGCGAGTATGAAAAAAGCCTTGATAACGGTGCGGTTATCCGCGCAATGCCTCATAACTTTAGAACCGTGCAGGGCTTTACCGGCGATATTTGGATGGATGAGTTCGCATGGTATCCAAACCAAAAGCGTATCTGGCACGCATTCGTCCCAAGTATCGGAGCGGTAGCGGGTCGCCTCACTATTCTATCTACGCCGTTTGAAGAGAATTCGCTATTTCACGAGCTATTTGACAACGAAACGAAATACTATATGTTTTCAAGGCATAGAGTAGATATTTATAGAGCTATCGAGGACGGGCTAAATTTCGATCTTGAAACTATGCGCGATCTTTTTGACGCCGATACGTGGGCGAGTGCGTATGAGTGCCAATTTATAGACGACGAAAACGCGCTTTTAAGCGTGGAACTTATAAAAAGTTGTATAAAAGACTATGCGCCGGCACTTCCAGCTAAAAGCGTCCCGCAATATGCGGGATTTGACGTAGGGCGCACAAAGGATAGAAGCGCTCACATAGCGGTTTTTGATGAAAACGGAGTTAAAAAGCTAAGCGTGCTTGACGTCATCGCTAAAGCAAGCTTTGAGGCGCAAGAAAATCTACTCATAGACTTTTTGCGCCTAAACCCTTTGGCTATGCAAAAGATAGATAAAACGGGTATAGGTATGAGCGTAGCCGAAAAGGTAAAAAGGCGCTTCCCTTCAAGAGTGCAAGGGGTCTATTTTACGCAAAGCAGTAAAGAAGCTATGGCTTTAAATTTAAAAAAGCACTTTGAGGATAAAAGTATAATCATCCCAAACGACCCCGCATTAATCGCCGATCTTCACGCCGTAAAGCGAAAAGCCGGCGCAAAAAGCTTCACATACGATAGCGACCGAAACGAACACGGCCACGCGGATAGGTTTTGGGCGCTCGCGCTTGCATTAAGCTATTTTGAAAAAGTTAGGGATAAAAGGGGCAAGGCGTATATAATAGGGTAGGTGGATTTATATTGAGTGCGATTCCAAAACCATGATTTATTGGGCTTTATTCCAAAGCCCTAATTTTTTATTTTTTGCATAATTTTCATCTCTTATATAGTCTTTTGAATACTTTCTAAAAGCGATGGCGTGACCATTTTTTACCATAAATTTAGAAATATCCTTGTTTCTTAAAAATACTTTTGAAACAGACCTTTTATACTTGTCGTAGTATAAATGTTCTATTTCTACTTTTTTACGGTTAATTTTTTTAGTAAGAATTTGTTTTGATTTGCCAAAATACGGTTCTTTTTTCTCCGGTGCATTTATTCCAAAAAGGCGTATTGTTTGCTCTTTATTTTTATAAAGCACCTTTATGGTATCGCCGTCAATTATTTTTAGAACCTTTGCTTCATATCCAAGACAAAGGCTTACAAGCGTAAAAAATAAGAAACTAAATTTCACTTATTATTTTTTTCTTTTGTATATCAAACTCTTCTTGGGTTAAAAATCCACCCTCTAAAAGTTTGCTAAGTTTTTCCAATCTTTCTATTTGACTATCAATACCTCCGCTTGATTGCTTAGGTTCAGTCGTTTCTTTCGGAGCTTCTTTTTTTGACCCATTGTTTGCAATATACGCCCTTAAAAATTCAGCCATCTCTCTAGCCATACTTTTTTCCATATGGGTTATTTTAGCTCTATTGCCGGATGTATAAATAGTAATCTCACCCATAAGAATGCCCGTTTCATATTCAATAGAGCTTATTTTTGAGTAGTCAAAATTTTCTACCCTTAGTTTAATAAAACCCTTATCAATAAAAATAAGTCTTGAGTTAGTAGCGACTAAAATTCCAATACCATTGTTATAAGCACCATTCGTAATTTTTTCTATTTTTTCATCTTCCCAAAGCATGTGCGGCAACTCTTTGATTTCTTTTTTGGTCATAAAAGTATTTGCATTTGAAAAACATGATATTTGACTTTGTATCTCTTCTAGGCTTGGCATAGTTTAACTCCAAAATATTTTTTTGATGCATTATATCTAAAAATTTACTATTAGATACTGATTAAAAAAACAAAAGAATAAAGGCTTTTATGCCAGCTCCATCCTGCTTAATCCATAACTAAAAAGAGCATTTACCGCTATTTTTAGACTCTCGTTTGCTCCGGCACGTGATAGCTCTTTTAGACTCTCGCCGATACTTTTGCGCTCATTATCTACGCTTTTTGGCACTACTTTTAAAAGCCTTAAGCCCTTCATCGTAAGCCTTGCGTCATAATATACTCCAAAGCCCGATTTCTTGGCCGTTATTATCTCATTTTCCATTAGCCATGTTACGGTAGCTTCTAAAAATTCAAGCTCTTTCATGTCGCCCATAGTGCCGTCAGGCGTATCTAAAAACTCTGGTCTTGTATCTTTTATGCCAAAGTCCTCAGGCACCAACTCACACTTTATAGGAAACTCCGCATAAAGTTTTGCTAAAATTTTACCTATTAAAATATCAAATTTGTCTATATTATTTCTCATTACGCTACGCTCCATTTAGAAATCTTTTTTGCTACGCAAAAAAACGTTTTACTGATTTTCTCATTTTTTACCCTTTTAGAGTTATTTTTATCTCTTTTGCGATCTCTTCGCCTACGTTTGCCGCTAGCTCGCTACTTGCACGCTTTAAACCGCCGTCTTTATATATATTCCACGCATTTATCAGGTATGGATTTGCCTTTATGCCGGGATGATTTACCTTTTTGCCAAATATTATGCCGGCTTTTTTATTGGCTAAAGCCTTTTTGTTTTTAGGTTTTATGGCATAAGGCTTTGTGCCGTTATGGACAAATTTGGCATATTTTACCTGTGCCGTATTACCTACTTTAACCTCGCTGGAAGTCGCACTAAAAACCTTGATATTTCGTTTTAAGGTGCCGCGCGTCTTTAAATTTGAGATCGGCGCGGTCTTTTCTTTGGCTACTTGCACTACTCCTGATCCTACTCTATAAAGGAAGTTTTTTAAAAATTTATCCAAATCTTTCATCTTACGCCTTAAAGTTATCTTTTATATAGTTTAATGCGTCTATGAAAGTGCCTTGAAAATTAGCCCGCTCTTTGCCGTCTGCGGTATGGACAAACTCACAAATTTCGCTAAATTCTTTGTGCTTTTTGACCTCATTCATATCTTTGTCTTTTGGTGTAAAAACATCAAAAACATAGGCTATTTTCTTATCTGCCGTCGCTTTTAAAACAGCAAAAAATTTGTAGCCCAATTGCTTCATGTCATTATAGTCATCAAGCCCATTTAATCTTATCTCCCAATCAAACGCTACATTTTTATGAAAGCCGATATTAATGTTAAATTTTCTCATATTTGCCACCATGATTTAATTATCTCTTGTTTTAATGTTACGCTGTTATCTTTAAAATATTCTTTTAAATCGCGACTCGGTCTAAAGGCCGTTACTATCTCATCTCCGTCAAAAATCATAAAAATTCCGTTATCGCTCATTGCGTTTGTGTAGTTTTGTTTTAGATTATTGGGGGCGATTTTGTTTATTGAGTTTAATGCCTTAACTATGTCGCTTTTTGTAATATCTTTATGTTTATTAAAAATATGTGTATTGCCTATTTTTAATACTCTCTCCACGCCCGTTTTATCGATATGTTTTACGATCTCATCATCGTAAAGAGGCTGTGTATTTCGCATCTTTACGCCGCCTATCTCTTCTTCATCGACCCATACCGGGATCGCTTCGGTGCGGCACCTAAAATGATACGGCGGTAAGCCAAAGTCGCTATCCATCTTATCGCTTTTTCCTAGATACGCCTTACTTTGCCACACGGCGGCGGCTTTTTTATCCGCTAGGCTTTTAGCGTTTAAAATTTTACCCGCTTGTTTTTCAAGGTGCTTTGCCGGTATTATGCGCCCGTGCATAGACCGGCATATATCAGTCGTCCTCGCGTCCATCATAGCTAAAATTTTATAATACTCCACCCCGTATTTAGCCCCCTGCGTTACGACGGCGACGTTTTGCGCCTGAAGCGTGATATGATCGCTTACGCCTTTAAAATAGCCCTCATTGGCGCTTATTATCGCGCCAAACTCTTTTTTTAGCTCTGCGCCGATGTTATCAAGCTCTATCTCACCTTTAAAAACCTGCTCGATCTTATCTTTTAATCTATTTTGTAAATTTTCATTATACTCTTTGCCCATCCAGTAAAAGCCTTTTCTCATGGCTTCCACCGCGTCCGCATCTACTTCGTCAAAGATAAATTTAAGCTCCTTACCCATGCTTTTTGCCACTTTTTGCAGCGCCTTTTTAGCCAGTATGACGTATAAACTCTCAAGCTCGCTTGGTACTACCTCTATATTTGCGGCTTTTGCCTTGTTTAAAAGCATCTTTTCAAGCGTCTGCTTGTCCGTTTTTTCGGTTGAAACGGCTAAAATTTCAGCTATTATATCCTCAAGCCGCTCTATTTGCGCAGCGGTATAGTTTTGTAGTAAAATTTGCTCGTTCCCGCTTGATTTTAGCAGCTTATATCTAGTTACGGCTTTTAAAAATCTCATTTTTTACCCTCTATTTGCTCGATATACTCGGCATATTCGATTAGCTCCTGATCTTTTAGCGGTTTTTCTTCGGTCATCCAGCTATATCCGCATGTACCGCATTTTCTCATTCTGATATTTTTTAGCCCCTTTAAGGTCTTGATGACAAATGTCTTTTCGTTAGCGCATTTGGGACACAGCATGTCAGGCGTTCTCCATCTTTTTAAGCACTATTAGCACCTTTGAAGCCTCTTTTTTCTTAAGATGCTCCACTTTTAGATATAAATTTTTAGTTACTTTTTTTATAAAAAATATCAAAGCTCGCTCGCTTGTATCTTTTGCCACCTTTTGCCAAATACTCTCTATGGCGTATATCTGAGATCTTGTGGCAAACAAGCTATCTTTTGGCTTTGGGTGCTCTTTGCCGTCCATAACGGCTATTAAATTTATAAGCTCTTTAATACCTAGCTTAGCGCAGCTTTCTGCGCCCCATGCGCTTAAAAAATCACCCCAAGCCTCGTTAGCTTTAGCGTGTTTATAAAACGGATGAGTGTGGATGATCGCTAGTAGCTGCTTTCTATAAATCTCTTGAGCCTTGGTCATTTATAGCCCCTTAAACCACAAATATTTAGTTAAAAAACTACGACTTAAGCCGCTACATCTAGCCATTTTTGAGATATTTAGCTTTCCATTTTTAAATCGGTAGAAGCTTAAGTCGTAATTTATTATGTTATTAAGCCTTGCTTGATACAAAGCTTTTTTATTAGCTGCCAGATTGTCTATGTGAATTTTTTGCTTAGTCATTAATTTTTTTACCATATTAAATCCTTTTTTACCAGTGAAAATTCAAACTGCAAATTTCATCATCTGTATATATAGGCTCTTGTTTGCCATTTGCTTGTGCAAAGGGATTAATAGATAACTCACCACGAAATTCGTTAAATTTCTTTTTGCAATATTGTTTAAATTCATACTCATTGGATAGAACAAAACCATCTGTTTTGTATCCTAATACATGAGCGTGTTCTATAAAACAATCTTTTCTTATAATTTTATCTTGGTTGTAATCTAGCGTAAAACTAGGCATAAAATAATGGATGCTCGTTCCGTCTAATTCTTCATCAAATTTATGTCTTTTAATACATATCAAAAACTCTCCATTGCTATCAGGTATTTTTAAATATTCATATTTACTTGCCATTTTAAATCCTTTTTAAAGTATCTTTAAAAGATATTTTAAAAAGGGCTTAAAGCCCCTTAACACGAATTCTTAGCTTCGCTCGCCTTACAAATCTAGGCAAAAGCCTGTTCTTGTCATCTTTTAAACTATTAAAATTACGCCATAGTCTTTGAAATACACTCTCTTTCATTTTCCTACCTCCAAACTCTCAATCTTTGGCACTATTCTAAAGTTGTCTTTTACCACTCTTTTTAGTCCAAGCTTTACCAAGTCCTCGTCTTTTAGCTCGGCAAGAGCTTCTTTGTTTGGAACTTCGCTATAGGTTATGCACTCTTTGGCCAGTCCAAACGCCTTTATAGAGCTGATTAGGCTTTCAAGCTTTGCCTTTACTTTAGGTATACTTACGCTCTTGCTTATGCGATAACCGATCTCGCCAAATGTGAATTCTTTACTTCTTTTTTCGGCAAATTCGGCTTTATTATCCTCACAAAATATAGTGATTTGTTGCTCGATAAAGTTCTTTTCGCTCTCAAGCCTTTCAACCTCGCTCTTTCTAGCCTCTTTTATTCTGTTACATTCAAGCGTTACTTCACCGTTGATTTTTTCGATCCCTACGCTTACTTCGCATAATCTTTTTAAAGCGACATCTACGTCGCTAAAACTATTTATTTGCATTTTTTACTTCCCTTTCTACTTTAAATTTCTTGATATGTCTTGCCTTTAAGACATATCCGTATTTTAGGCAGATAGCTAAATTTCTACTAGCTTTTTTAACTATCCGCAAAGCCATTTAAAAGCCAAACCCGCCGTCTAAATCAAGCTCGGTTATGCCAAGCTCTCTTGCGTATTCTCGTTCTTTTTTCATACCTTCGCTAAGATGACTATCTGGATGCAAGTCATAAAAATACGCATAAGAGCAGTGGCTAAGCAGCTCAAGCCCGGCTTCAAGCACTTGCTCTCTATCTTTTTGCTCGTCAAATATCTCGCTAAAAGCCAGTATAGGGCTAATAGGCATATATCCAGCTTCTCTTACTCTTTTGCAAGTATCTCTAGCTATGCGTTTTGCTAAGAATGGGCGATTTAATTCGCTTACACCGCGCAATCCCGCATAAGGCGTAGCTACATAGACAAGCCTCATAGTTGTTTTACTCATTTATTATCCTTTCTTAAAAATTTGATTTTATGAGACGCTCCAAGAAGCGCCCGAAAAATCAAATCTAAGCTGCGGTATCCACAATCTTGCCGTCGAATTTTCTGATGATATATCTGCCTATTTGCCTAAAAAGCGAACTTGAGTAGTCTGCCTTGTTTCCTTTTATCATTTTTCCTAGCCTTACGCCCGTTATCTCGCCTTTTGCATTTATGCTCATCTTAAAGCCCTTATCCTCGAAATTCTTTACGATCTGCCTAAGTCCCTCTGCCTGATCAACTCTCATCTTTATCTCCTTACTTGATATACTAGGTTTGCGGCCGCTCGCTCTTCGTAGCCTATCGCCATATTTAGCGCCGTTTTTTCAAAAAAGCGCGCGTTATCGCCCCCGGCTAAAAACTCGCATACATCGCTACCAAGCCCCGACATCTCGCCTATTTTTAAAAGCTCATCACGGCTTAACGTCATCTCTGGCGAATAGGTTAAACGGCTTTGCAAATATCCGCCAAGCTTATCAATTCGCTTTTTAAGCACGCTAAGTCCTACGGCTATTACCGTTATGCCAAGCTCTTTGCGTTTAGCATATTCGTAAATTTCTCTTAAAAGCTCAAATTTTCGCTCAAATGTCAAATCATTATCTCGCACGAACAAATCCGCCTCGTCTATTACGATTAGACGCGTTTTATTCGCACTTATGACCTCGCAAAAACGCTCAAATTTATCATCCGTGTTTCCGTGACCCGGCTTTTCGCCCACCGCTCTTAAAAGCAGGCTCATAAATGCGCTTGCGCTTAGGCTTTTGCGTGCTTTTACATATATGCCGCCAAGTTCGCACGTTACCGTTTCTAGCAAGTATGTTTTACCCATACCGCTTTCGCCTAAAATCAACTCAAAAAAGCTGTAATTTGTGGCATTCATCTTAAAAATCCTATCTCTGATTTTTTCTTGAGCCAGACTTAGCCAAACTTCGCTTTTAGGCACACACACGTCATTTGTAGGCGTGTTTTTAGCGATTATTTTGTCCAAAAACGCTTCGATTGATGCCCTGTAAAGCTCTGCATTCGCCGAATCGTATTTCTCGTTTAAAATACCGCTTACGGTGCCTTCTCCCTTGCCGATATGCTTTGCTAAAACTGCGTTTGTTACGCCGTAAGCCTTGCACGCTTCAAATTTCTCTTTTAAATTCATGACTGCGTTTCCTTTCTAAAAACGTTATATCTGCCAAATATCTTTTTTTTTGACACATAAAGCATTTTTTAGGTGTGCGGCTTCGTATCGCTTTGCGATATACTCCGCCTTTTCGAGAAGACACGGACGCAAAGCAGTTTGCATCCTACTTCGTGCCTTCTCTCACATTGCATTTAAAAGCTCCTCGTTGCTCATCGCTATTTTTTTATTGATTTTTCTAGTTTTCTCATTTTTCACTTTGGTTTCGTGTGCTAGGCCGCTGTAAGGCGTGATGGTATTTGTGCGTTTATATAGATTTGAGTAGTAGCTAAACGCCTCACGGACGGCTCTTACCACGCTTTCGTTTCTTGCGATTATCGCACGGACTTTTTCGTGATCTCTAGGATCGACCCTATCCATTAGTGCTGCTTCGCAGATTAGTTTATGCTTATCAATATCTACGATATTTACGTGCTCGTAGTCTTTTTCGTTTATCCTTACTTCCACGCTCTCGCCGTTTAATTTGCTTAGTTTTGGATGACTATAAGTTCGTCTTTCATTCATTATCATTAGGCTTACCGAGCTATTTTTTACCTTTATGCTTCTACGCTCGCTAAATATAAAATCAAGCGTAGTTTCGTCAAACACCGCCTTTGGTTTGCGTTCTAGTTTTTCTAAAAACGATGCCATAGGATAGATCTTGCGGTTTGCGTTATAGTGTTCGTTCCACCATCTGACCGCTTTTTCAAAATAAGCTATAAACGCCTCGAAATCAAGCGGATTTTCCTTCATATATTTTTTTAAAATTTCTTGATTTTCGCGTTTATCTTTGTGATAGCTCACCCCACCGCCGCACTCTGATATGATCATTTCAGCCATTCGACGTTGGACGTGGTTAAATATATTTTCTATCGGTTTTGCCCTCGAGTTGCCCGGCTTTGCTTTTTTGTGGCGCATATTTGGCGCTAAGTCGTCAAAGTCCTTAAATTTTATGCCGCTTAGCTGACTTCGCACCTGCTCGATGTAGTTACTTAGCTCGGGTTTGCCGTTATCGGTATATATCGCATCCGCCACCCCAAAGCGCAGAGCCATCTTTAGGCTATTTCCCACGCTTAGACGGTTATACTTGCCAAAAACTACGTCCACGCCTATTATCGCTCCGCTTCCCATATCTATCCACACGTATGCGTTTGGATTTACTACCTCTCCGTCGGGGCTTATCGCGTTAAAGTCAAACACTATCTGATCTCCGCAGACTAGCTCCATGCTCTCGTAGCAGTTTAGATCGCGTATCAAAAACGAAGCTATCTCGTTTCTGACCCCTCTATCGCCTGCGGTTGCACGAAGTAGCATGGCTTTTATCTCGGGAGTTGCGATAAGACGCGCAAAGCTCTTGTAAGAGCCTATTTTCAGGTTGTTTTTGCGTGCGTAAATTTCAAGTTGCTCGTATGTGAATGTCTTTGAGCTTAGCGGGTTATGCAGCATAAATCCCACCGCCCACTCTAAAGCGCTCATCTCAAAGCTAGAGCTTTTAAAACTAGCCTTAAAATCAATGCTTAACTCATCGTCGCTTACTTGCACTTCATCTATTTTTTGCTCTTTAGCCCACGCGTAAAGCGTCTTTAGGCTCACGCCGTATTTTTCCGCCACGCCTTTGCCCCATAGCGTTTTACTCATACCTTTTGGACAGGCGTTTAGTTCGGCTACGGCTTTTGCTTTGTTCATGTTTTCTAAATCCTTGATTTTTATGTTTATGGGGGCTTTGGTTTCGTTTTTTACCGCTAATTTTTTGCTATCTTGTGCGCATACGCAAACATTTTTATCCCCGCCAAACTCCCTATCTCGCACATTTTCCAAACAAAAGCGCTCATCATATCTAGCGTCCACGCCGCCGTCAGAGTCGGTGCGACTATCGCTATTAGTATTAACCACGCTATCCATTGCGCTAAGACCGCTTTCATTGATATTTTCCTTTTTTATATTGCTATTTTCATCGTCGATCCAGATTTGGAGGACTTTGCCGCCACGACCGATGCCATCGGTGTATGAATACGAAAAATATTTCGTATCAATAGTTAAAATTTTTTGACAGCTATTTTGGGCTTTAACTACACATCTTTGTAGTTTTCTTAAATTCACGCCCAAAATCGCCGCCGCCTCTTTGCTATTTACCCACATATTTGTCGCCTTACGCTACTTTTATCCCGTCTTTTTCAAGCACTTTTTTAGCTTTTTTGCTAATGTAGCCCTTATAAAAGCTACTTAGACTAAGCCCGCGCATCTCGCAGTAGTCTTTTAGATCGTATTTCATCTTTTGCTTTACCGCCTTTGCGACAGGCGTTACTCTCTTTCCCATCTTTTACTCCTTTACTAGAAATTTCATTACTAAACCAAATTTCCACTTTAAAGACCCCTTTGATATAATTATGCTACCAACAAATTTCACACAAAGGAGTCGTTAAAATGGAAAAATTAAGCCAAAACGCTAAAGAGCGACTGGCTCTAAATATATTAGAGAAACTTGGATGCTTTAAAGAGGCTAAACGTATAGCCTCCAAGTCAAACTTAAAATCTCACGGGCTACCCGAAGATAGCGTGAAATATCTCACAAATCGCTATATTACCGCTCTTGAGATGATTGACGAAGTTTGCGAAGCTCGTTAGCTAAAAGTATGACTACAGGGGTTAAATCATACCCCTGCAAAGCTCTTTTTTCTCTACAAAGCACGACCTCGGCATCCTCTTCTAAGAACATCTTAGCGATCAGCTCATCTCTTTGCTTAGACTGCTCTGTTCTAAGCTCGCTTATTTTACTCATACCTGCTCCTTTAAAGTTTTTTGGTTTAACAATGAAATTTAAAAGAACTCAGTTAAGAAATTTTTTGCCTTTTATAAGGTATTATTTCTTAAGTGGTTTTGAAATTATACGAAAATATTTTCGTTTTGTCAAGGGATAAAAATGGTTTTAGGAAAAAAAATTCGTTTAATAAGAGAAGAGCAAGGGTTGAACCAATCTGAATTGGCAGATAAGTTAAGTATTACAAGTCGAACTCTACAAAATTATGAATATGGCACCAGTATCCCAGACATAAAATTGATGCAAAAAATGGCTCAAATTTTTCAAGTGCCTATTGGGTATTTTTTAGATGACAATTTTGACGTTAGTAGCATAAAAAATGACGTAAGTCGTGTCGTAAGTAATGACGTTAGTCTAAAAAAAGCAGAAAAGCTGCAACACTTAAAAAACACCATAAGCGAACAAGAAAATAAGCTTATAAATTTACGCTTTTTCCCTAGCGTTAGTGCAGCCGCTGGATACGGTGCAAATAACGACAATGAGAGCTTTAAAAACATACCGATTACAGCTTCTTTTTTAACAGATGTATTACGTATACCGGCTAGACAATACGACGTTATAAATGTGCTTGGTAACAGCATGGAACCGTTTTTAAAAGACGGCGATATGGTGCTTGTCTTGCCTACGCACGAGGCCAGCAACGGCGAGATAGTCATAGCAAACCTCGGTGGTGATCTATATGTCAAAAAGCTACTTAAAGACCCGATAAAAAAGCGTATTCGTCTAACTTCCATGAATGAGCTTTATGAAGATATAGTAGTAGAGGACGACGAGCTAGACCAGCTTAAAATCGTGGGCGTAGTTAAAAAAGTGCTTCCATCAGGTGTAATCTCGGCATAAGCCCTATTTTACGTAACTTTGAAATAATTTTTGAAGTTTTGAAGCGATTTTTGAAGCAGTTTGAAGCTTAACTTTCAAAATATGAAAAAAATGCGTAAATTTTGCAAATTTTGCATTTTAGTTTCTCATTTTTTACCTTATGTCTCTAAGTCATAAAACACCGACCATTACGCTATTTGCTCCATATTTTTTACCATTCTCACTTTTTTACCTTTTGCATAAGATTTATCACAATATCAAAAAGATGGCAGTCAAGATGGTCTAGCTAAAGGATTTGCTAGAAAAATGGAAAAATATTATGAAGAGTATATTTATTCTTTAGTGGGAGAAAATACGTCTAATTTATTTGTGTCATATTATGATATTTTTAAAGATACAAATCATGAATTTGTATTTAATAGTATAGAAAAAACTTTATCTGAGCTTGGTTTATTTGCAAAATATGAATCAATTATTGATATGGACGTTAAGTTGTTTGGGTTGATCTATTTTATTATGTTTAAAAAATTTAAAATAGAACTTGAAAAGAAAGATGAGTTGCTTGGCGAGTTAAATCAAGAAATTGCAAAGTTTAAAAATGTGTATTTACATAAAAAAAATCCAAGCGCAATTAAATATCTTAAATCAAGGATCGGCAGTTCCATAGAGATATACAGCAAATATGCTATAAGGGATGTAACATATGAGCAAGTATGATGATTTTATTTTAACATCAATGTCGGTTATTTTAAAAGAGACTATTATTGCCAGTTCAGGTATAGGCGCAGGTGTGGAAACATACCCGCTATGCGACTATATAATGCAGTCTACTTTTCTAAAAATGACAGGTTATCAAGAACAAAAAATGAAATGCATAATATGGGAAATCGCAACCAACGACTTTGAATTTAGAAGAGATTTCTTAAGTAATAAATTTCAACTAGGAGAGTGCTCAACATATAAGGCAAAGAATGATATATACAAATCACTATGTAAGCAAATAAAAGATTTAAATCTTTTTGATAATGCAGATATTAAAAAAAGAGTAAAAGAGGGTTCGTTTCAATTTGTAAAGAGCGTTTTTGAAAATACAAATTTAGCAATATGGGACCAATGCTCTTTTGAAAATTTTTCTAAAAGTAATATTATAAAAGAAAATCAATATTTAAAAAATAAAAATAATTTAGTGGAAAATACAATTCAAGATAAATACGAGTTGTTATACAGTCAAAGAAACAGAATCGCACACAATACACTATCTTACCAGCAAAATTTACCAGATTTGACTGTGCTGAAGAATCAAGATGAGCATGCAAGAAATTATTTTTTATGGTTTTCTATTTTATTATTGATCGATAATATTTTTATTGAATTATATAAAATTTATCAAAAGGAATTAGAAGAAAGAATTTGGTAAAAATGATATAAATTTGAGCCAATATAAAGAAAATAATCATTAATATTTTATCTACTCCCTTGACCCTTGACCTACATCTATAAAAACATTTTTAAATCATACTATAATTATCCGAAATAAATAAAAAGGATAAAAATGGCAAAAATTTATAATTTCACCAATGATATCTTGATGGAGCATGCTAGCATAGTTAGTCAAAGATTATTTATAAATAAAATTTTACACACAGATATCTACGCTCTTGATGAAGGTGAGGAGATCGATAAAGAAAAGCTTTTTTCAGACTGCCTTGCATGGGTAGTGCACGGTGAAATTTTGCTTACCTATGACACTCGGGAAGTTATGCTAAAAACGGGCGAGAGCTGTCTTATAGAAAATGGTGTTTGGCGTAAATTTGTTGCAAAAAAGCAGAGTAAATTGATTTTGATAACTTTTAAGGAGAATGTAATGATAGAGCATTTAGATAAGGCGGCTGTATTTAGCCTAGTCCAAGCGGTAGGATATCAAGATGGCAAGGTGGTAAGTAAAACTCTTGTTAAAAACGATAAAGCAACTGTGACTTTGATGAGTTTTGGTGCAAATACACAACTTTCTACGCATGCAGCACCAGGAGACGCACTTTTGGTTGCGCTTGACGGAGAGCTTGATCTTACCATAGGTGATGAGAAATTTAACATAAAAGAGGGCGATAGTATCGTGATGCCCGGTAAAGTTCCACATGGACTAAAGGTGATGGATAAATTTAAGATGCTTTTGATCGTTACAAGGGATTAAAATAAATTTGAGGTAAAATACATTTTGTGATTATCTTAAAAGGGAAAAGTATGAGTCTAAAAGAAAGTATCGCAAGCCACATAAAAGATAAATTTGATATAAAGGGCGAAAGGGTGTTTGAAAAATACCCTAAAATCAATGTTTTTAGACATAAGGACAACCAAAAATGGTTTGCTATCATACTATCGGCAGATGCTAAAAGTCTTGATTTTAGCGATGAGGCAAGGCAGAAATTTAAAGGCGAAGTCGAACTTTTAAATTTAAAGTGCGATCCATCTCTTGCTTATCTTTTGCACGATCAAATTCGTATAATCCCGGCGTATCATATGAGTAAAAAGCACTGGGTAAGCATAAATTTAAACAGCGATATCTCAAAAGAACAAGTTTTTGACCTCATAGACGAGAGCTTTACATTAAGCGCTAAAAAGAGCAAGCGAAGTGAAAAGCGCTAGTTATACTCATCCTTTTGAGCCGATTTTTGATAAAAATTCGCAAATTTTAATACTCGGCTCATTTCCGTCAGTTATCTCACGTGAGGCCGGATTTTATTATTCACATCCTCAAAATCGCTTTTATAAAGTTCTTGCTTCACTTTTTAACGAGCAAATTCCAAAAGAGACAAATGGCAAGATAGAGTTTTTGCTAAAACATAAGATCGCCCTTTATGACGCCGCTTTGATGTGCGAGATAAAGGGTTCAAGTGACGCTGATATGAGGCGGATAATTCCTGTAAATTTAAGTCCGATTTTTGATACGGCAAAGATCAGGCAAGTTTATGCAAACGGCGGTAAAGCTTATGAAATTTGCAACAAATTTTTAAAAGACGAAATTTTACAAGCAACGGGCAAAAACGTCACGCCTCTTCCTTCGACAAGCCCTAGAAATGCCAAATTTAGCCTCGAAAGACTTATAAAAGAGTATGCGGTTATACTAAATAAGTGAAATCCAAATTTCATTTAAATTCAGTTTGAAATAGTATAATCGCCCCTTTAAAATTTGAGGAAATCATGAAACGCAAACATAATTCAAAAATATTTTTATTGCTCTTTTTGGGTGCACTTTCCGCATTTGGACCATTTGTCATCGACCTTTATCTTCCAGCACTTCCGTCTATCTCGCATTGGTTTAACGCCTCAACCTCGCTTACGCAACTCACCCTTACCACAAGTATGGCAGGACTTGCGATCGGACAGTTGTTAATCGGTCCTATAAGTGATAAATTCGGACGAAAACTGCCTCTTACGATATCGCTTATCATCTATACTATAAGCACGATTTGTATATTTTTTACCGCAAGTATCGAGATGTTTATCTTTATGAGGGTTATCCAAGGACTCTCAAGTGCGGGCAGCGTAGTTATCGCTCGTGCGGTAGTAGGTGATCTTTACAGCGGTCATGAGATGACTAAATTTTTCTCACTCATGATGGTTATAAATTCGCTAGCACCCATTCTTTCTCCTATCGGCGGATCGTTCCTGCTTAAAGTTACAGACTGGCGCGGGATTTTTGTTGTACTTAGCGTGATAGGTATTGTGCTTTTTATCGCAAATTTTAACTTCAAAGAGAGCCTTGTTTCGCATCGCCGCATGAGCGTGCCGTTGCTTGAGACATACGGTATTTACAAAAAGATAATACTTTATAAAAAATTTATGCTTTTTGTTGCGATTTTAACATTTGCGCTTGGCGGAATGTTTGCGTATATCGCTTCAAGTGCGTTTATACTACAAGAGGTATTTGGTCTTAGTGAAGTTGAGTATGCACTTTGTTTTGGTGCAAACGGCTTTGCTTTAAGCGTTGGTGCCGGTATCTCAAGCAAGCTTAAAGAAAGGCGCTCTCTTTATGTCGGAGTTATAGGACTTTTTGTTTCATGCGTGTATCTTAGCGTGGTTTTTGGGTTAAGACTTGATGTTTGGTTTGTGGTGTCTTGCTTTTTTGTCCAGATGTTTTTTACGGGCTTTTTACTGCCGATATCTTCGGCACTTGCGATGAATTGTGGCAGAGAGTATGCGGGCTCGGCATCTGCTATGCTTGGTTTTTGCCCGTTTTTCCTAGGTGGTATAGTTTCGCCACTTGTTGGGCTTGGAGATATATTTGTCAGCACGACTATAGTGATATGCTTGTGTTTTTTAGGTGTGCTTATATCGTTCGTGATGGTAAATAAATTTGGATATTTAAAGGCAAGATAGCTAAATTTATAGAAATTTAAATAAATACGTTAAAATGAGCCGACAAAAGGATGAAAATGATCTATCTAGTCGGTTCTGATTTAAAATTTGAAGGTGTTAAAACACTTGTTTTAAACGAAATTTCTTTTTTAAAATTTGATGTAAATTTAAATAATTACGACGCTCTTATTATAACTTCAAAAAACAGCATAAATGCTTTAAAATTTAATGAAATTTTACCAGTTGAAAATTTGCAAATTTACTCCATAGGTAAGGCGACAAGTAAGGCTGCGATGGAGTTTGGCTTTAATAAAATTTATACTGCCAAAAATGCTCACGGAAATGAATTTGCGCATGAAATTTTGCCGTTTTTGGCTGCGAAAAAAGTTGTTTTTTTAAGAGCCAAAACCACCGCTTCAAATATCTTTGAAATTTTAAAAAACGATGGCGTTAGCATAGATCAGATCATAGCTTATGAAAATTTATACAAGCCATTAAAAGACGAGCAGAGACCGCCAAATGGTAGCGTGATAATCTTTACCGCTCCATCTGCTGTTAGAAATTTTATCAACAATTTTGGCTTTGACGAGAGTTATAAGGTGGTTGCTATCGGTAAAACTACTGCAAACGAGCTTAAATTTGCTAAAAATTTAAAAATATCACAGCTTCAAAGCGTAAATGAATGTATCAACATAGCCAAAACGTTAGTTTAAGTAAATTTTTTATATAATTTCTAAGCCTGAGTGAAGCGAGTAAGCATTTTAACGGGGTCCAACACTATTGTATTAGCGAAGATGTATGGTTGTCTTGTGATGTGGCTTCGTTTGAGCACATTGGGTGCGAGAAGTTGCAACCGTTTGTCAGTCATCTATTTGCAAGATTGGCTTGATTTTGGGCCACTCTTTTATGCGACGCTCACTCGGGTTTTTAAAACGGAGAAGACATGAAAATCCTTATCATCGGCAACGGTGGCAGAGAATACGCCATCGGTTTAAAACTACAAAGCGAAACAAATGTTGAAAAGATCTATTTTGCTCCCGGTAACGGCGCAACTTCAAAAATCGGCGAAAATGTCTTAACGTCTGATTTTGAACAACTGGCCAAATTTGCCATAGATAACGCCATAGACCTTACTATAGTAGGGCCTGAAGCCCCGCTTAGTGCCGGCGTAGTAGATGTGTTTAAAGCACATGGGCTGGCTGTATTTGGACCAAGCAAAGCTGCGGCTAGACTTGAAGGTAGCAAGGCATACATGAAGGACTTTTTGGCTAAAAATAATATAAAAACCGCGCAGTACCTAAATACGGACAATAAGAAAGAGGCATTTAAATTTATAGATACATTAGGGCTTCCTGTCGTTGTTAAGGCTGATGGGCTATGTGCGGGTAAAGGCGTTATTATCGCTCAAACTCACGAAGAGGCAAAAGATGCGGTTAGTGATATGCTTAGTGGAGATAGCTTTGGCGATGCCGGAAAACGAGTTGTCGTCGAGGAGTATTTGGACGGATTTGAATTAAGCTTTTTTGCTATTTGCGATGGAGAAAATTTTGTAAGCTTGCCTGTAGCTCAAGATCATAAGCGTCTTCTTGATAACGACAAAGGTCCAAATACCGGCGGAATGGGCGCATATGCCCCAAGTCCATTGGCTGGTGCAAATTTGATAAAACGTCTTGAGGATGAGGTTGTAAAACCGACTTTAAAAGGTATGCAAAATGAGGGCGCGCCTTTTTGCGGAGTGCTCTTTGTAGGTGTTATGGTGGTTGGCGATGAGCCTTATGTGCTTGAATTTAATGTGAGATTTGGCGATCCTGAGTGCGAAGTGTTAATGCCTTTAATAGACGGAAACTTGAGTGAAATTTTACTAAATGCGGCAAATGGTAAGCTTGAAGCGGTTAAGCTAAAAGCACAATGTGCTGTCGGTGTTGTGATATCAAGCGAAAATTACCCTTATAAAAATTCACCAAAAGCAAAGATAAGCGTTAAGCAAATTCCTGAAAATTCACATTTAGTTTATGCAGGAGTTAGTGAAAAAGATGGTGAAATTTATGCTAGCGGTGGACGTGTTTTGGTCTGTGTAGGTCTTGGAGATAGTATAAAAAATGCGCAAGAAAGAGCATATGAGCTTTGTAAAAATGTAGAATTTAAAGGCATGCAATACCGCAAAGATATAGCTTGGCAGGCTCTTAGATGAGCGCAGATACGATAATCCAAAAGCTTGAACGAGAAAATATCTCTTTGGCAAGTTTTGCAAGACGAATTTATGCGTTTTGCATAGATGAGGTGCTTATAAGCATTTTGTTTATGGTGATTTACTGGGATAAATTTGCGCAAGTGACCACATATGAAGAGACGGTTTTATTGGCCTCGGCGCTTGTCTTTCAGATGGTGGTTTTAAAGATAATATACCAGACATTTTTTACTTGGTATTATGGTGCCAGTATCGGTAAAATCATGATGAAAATAATTTGCATAGATGTTGATGTCCTTGATAAGCCAAATTTGGCGGCTAGTCTTTCAAGGGCGGCTATGAGAGTGTTTGGCGAGATGTCTTTTTATCTTGGATTTGTATGGGCATTTGGCAACTCGGCTCGTCAAACATGGCATGATAAGTTAGCAAAGACGGTCGTAGTAAATGTTGCGTAAAGTTTTACCGCTTACATTAGCTTGCTGCTTAAATTCTTTTGCCGATATCCAAAATGTCCAGCTTTTAGCCGATAACGTAAGCCAAGAAGCCGGTGTAATAACTGCCGAAAAAAACGTTGTTGTCTACTCTCAAACATACCTTGTTACGGCTGACCGTGCTATTTATGATCAAAATAATTCCATAATAGAACTCTTTGGCAATGTAAACATGATGAAAGGTGTTGGAGAAATTTCACGCTCAAGTTATGCAAAGATAAATCTAAAAAACAACGAAAGTAGTTTTGAAGCGCTTTTTATGATGGATAAAGAGATGGAAGTCTGGATGAAGAGCGACGAAAGTAGCTCTGATGATGAGTATTACCGCACAAAAAGAGCTTTAGTATCAAGTTGTAATGTGCAAGATCCGGACTGGAGTATATCTTCAAGCTCTGCCATGTTAAATAAAGAAAGCAAATTTTTGCATATGTTTAACCCGGTTTTTACCGTCGATCTACCATTTGTCGGCGATACTCCGGTGTTTTACCTTCCGTATTTTGGATTTCCAACAGATACTACTAGAAGAACCGGACTTTTGCCGCCTGATATGGGATATAGTGCAGGCGAGGGGGTTTATTTTAAACAGCCTGTTTATTTTGCCCCGTATAACGAGTGGGACTTGCAGCTTGACCCACAAATACGAACCAAAAGAGGTGCTGGACTTTATGGTTCGTTTAGATTTGTTGATTCGCCTGATTCAAGAGGAGAGTTTAGTTTTGGAGCCTTTAGAGACCGTGAGAGTTACCGCGAAAGAGAGGCAAATAAAAACACAAAAGAGCTAAGTCTAAAAAATAAAACTCACAAAGGTATTAGCTTTGAGTATGAGCGCGATAAACTTGTAAAATACCTAACTGACGCACCTTTACAAGAGGGTTTGTGGATAAATGCTACTGATTTAAATGACATAGACTATTTAAATTTAAAGGGAAGAGAAGACGACTTTGACTCGTTGGTGACTTCTAAATTTAACTATTTTATAGCAAATGAAAAGCACTTTTTGGGAGCTTACACGAAGTATTATATAGATACTGAAAAAGTAGGTAGCAGATATGAAAACAAAACCACCCTTCAAGAGCTACCAAGTCTTCAGTATCATAAATTTACCGACACTTTAGTATTGCCAAATTTGCTTTACTCTGTTGATGTTCAGTCGCATAGATACGACCGTCATATCGGTGTAACGGCGACTCAGTATGAGTTAAATGTTCCTGTTTCATTTCACTTGCCGGTATTCGACGAAGCTGCGACATTTTCTTTTTATGAAAATTTCTATGCAAGCCGTATAGATTATAATAGAAAAGCAATCTCTGCGATTGATTTAAGCGAGGACAAGAGCGATATTTATGTAAATAATTATCACAGACTAGCGCTTCACACAGACCTTGCTAAGCCTTATGATGACTTCTTTCATGCTATAAATTTTGGTGTCGAATATATCAAAAAAGGCTATAATAGGGGTGATCTAAGTGATGAGTATATTTACTCGGGTACCGTATATGCAGGGCTTAAAAACCAATACGAAAATTTCTTAGCACAAGAAAAAACAAAAGATGAATTTTTAGCATATGCGACTCAGTATTTTTACAACTCAGAAGGCAGAAAAATTATAAGGCATACCATTTCTCAAGGATACTATACCGGCGAAGACGAGTATGGAAATTTAAAAAATACCATCGCACTATATCCGACTAAAAATTTATCTTTTTACAACAAGCTTGAGTATTCTCATGTAGATAATGAATTTAAAAAGCTTCAAAGCGGAGCAAGATACTCAAATGATAGATTTGGTGCGAGCATTATGCATACTATGTTAAAAAAAGGAAATTCTGATAAGGACAGCTATTTAACTAGCTATACATCTATAAATTTGCCTCGTCAGTATAAATTAACAGGCGCTTGGCAATATAACCTTGAGCGGGATTATACGAAGACATGGAGTGTTGGCGTGCTACATCATAGAAAATGTTGGAACTACGGTCTTATATACAAAAAAGACATAGAGCCTGTAACTACAACCGATGGTTCAGCTACAAGAAAAGTAAACGGCTTTTTATTTACTGTAAATTTTTACCCTATGGGCGGTATTAATTATGATTTCTCAGTAGAGTCTGACCCTAGCACCGGAAGTAGCTAATGGCTGAAAATATAGATAAATTTAAAGACCAGCTCGATGCGGCGGCGAAACTACTTGAAATTTTACCAAAAAAGGAGCTCGTCGACAGAAAGACCATAGTGGTTTGTATGTCGCTTGATTCTGTTTTGCTGACGGATTTTATATGCAAAGGTCTGGGGCTTAGCTACGAGATGCTGTTTAGCGAACAGATATTTGCGCCAAATAACCCGGAGTGTAGCATAGGCATAGTAAGTGAAACCGAAGATATTGTTTTAGATGATGCCTTGATAAGAGCTTTTAATATAAGTTATGACTTTGTATACGGCGAAGCACATAGAAAATATGAAGAGAAAATTTTAAAAAACGTATACAAGTATAGAAAAGGAAATTTACTTGGCAAGCTAAAAGATAGAAATATCTTGCTTATAGATGAAGGCTGCGAAACAGGGCTTACCGCATCAGTTTGCATAAAGACTTTAATGGGCTTAAAAGTAAAATCAATCGCGTATGCCACACCCGTCATAGCAACCGATGTGGCTGCTAGCTTAAATGATTTAGTAGATGAAATTTATATGATAAATAAAATAGCCGACTTTATAGATGTGGATAGTTATTATACTAAAAAGATAGCCGTAACAAGTGAAAGTATAATGTCTATTTTAGAAGAGAGTCCTTACTATTTACCGTTACAAAAACAACAAGGAGAGAAAAATAATGCAATATAGTATAGAAGTAAATAATCAGGTTGAAATTTTCGACCTAAATAAAGTTGCAAAACAAGCAGCTGGGGCGGTTTTACTACGTGTTAAAAACACGGTTGTCTTGGCTACGGTGGCTAGGGAAGATACGCAAGTTAGCGAGGACTTTTTACCGCTTACCGTCCAATATATAGAAAAAGCTTACGCCGCAGGAAGGATACCTGGTGGTTATGTAAAGCGTGAAACTAAGCCGGGTGATTTTGAAACATTAACAGCGCGTATTATTGACCGCTCTTTAAGACCACTTTTTCCTAAAGGCTACGCCTATCCTACACAAATAGTTGTTATGGTGCTATCGGCAGATCCAGAGGTTGATTTGCAAGTTGTAGGACTTAATGCGGCTTCGGTTGCACTTTATCTAAGTGATATACCGGTTAATCGTCCTGTTTGCGGTGTTAGGGTTGGATATATAGATGATGAATTCGTCATAAATCCAAGCAATTCTAAATTAAAAGAGAGCGCGCTTGATCTTTACGTGGCAGGTACAAAAGATGAACTTTTGATGATAGAGATGAGAAGCCTCCCTCAACAAAGTGCACAGATAATACCTATCGCGGCTATTGATCCGATAATGAGTCCTAGCCTTGAAGATAACATTATCGACAAACAAAGCATGAATGAATTTAGTGAAGATAAAATGGTCGAGGCGATAGACTTTGCGGCTAAGGCGATACTTCGCGCGAGCAATGCCTACGAAGAGGCATTTAAAGAACATAAAAAAGATGACGCAGTCCTTGAGCTAAAACCTGAAATAGAAAATGAAAACATAGCTGTTTATATCGATAAATTTTATAAAAACGATGTTAAAAATGCTATCAACCAAATGGCAAAAAGCGAGCGTGCAAGCGAGCTTACAAAGATAGCCAAGCAAATTTTAAGCGACGAAATAGCCCAGCAAGAAGGATGGGAAGAGGGCGTTATCTCAAATGTTCTTGGTAAATTTAAGAAAAAAATCGTCCGCGAACAAATCATCAACGAAGGAATTCGTGCTGACGGCAGAAGACTTGACGAGGTTCGTCCAATAAGCATTGAAACAAATGTCCTGCCAAATGCACATGGCTCATGTTTGTTTACTCGCGGTCAGACACAAGCCTTGGTTGTTGCTACGCTAGGAACTGACAGTGATGCACAGATGTATGATATCTTAACAGAAAAAACAGCTCTTGTAGAAAAATTTATGTTTAACTATAACTTCCCTGGATTTAGCGTTGGCGAAGCAAGCCCTCTTAAGGCACCGGGCAGACGTGAACTAGGACATGGCAACCTTGCAAAACGTGCACTAACTCCAAGTATAGATGTAAATTCCCCATATACAATGCGTGTTGTTTCTGAAATTTTAGAAAGTAACGGCTCAAGCTCTATGGCAAGTGTTTGTGGTGGCTCTTTGGCGCTTCGTGCAGCTGGTGTAGACACGCAAAAGTTAGTTGCGGGAGTTGCGATGGGTCTTGTGTTTGAAGGCGACAAGCATGCTGTTTTAACCGATATTATGGGGCTTGAAGACCATGATGGCGATATGGACTTTAAGGTCGCTGGAAGTCGTGACGGTATAACTGCGCTTCAGATGGATATAAAACTTGGCGGAATTAGCCTTGAAGTTCTTAAAGAGGCGCTTGAACAGGCAAAACGCGGTCGCGAGCATATCTTAAATTTAATGGAAGAAGCAGACAATGCGATCGTTGTTAATGAAGAAATTTTGCCAAAGCTTGAACTCTTTAGTGTTGATCCGGGTAAGATAGTAGATATCATCGGACAAGCCGGCAAAACCATAAAAGAGATAATCGAACGCTTTGAAGTATCAATTGATCTTGATAGAGAAAAAGGTGAGGTTAAAATAGCCGGTGGTGCTAAGAGAAATGTTGATGCGGCAAAAGATTATATTATAGAAATCACGTCAAAAGATAACTCAAGAGGTTTTTCTAAAAAACCACACGGACGCGACCGTGATAAAGATAGAGCAAAACCTACGTTTAATATCGGAGATAAATTTCAAGGTGCTGTAAAAAATGTTGTCGATTTTGGTGTTTTTGTCGAGTTAAAAGATGGTGTAGACGGGCTTTTACATATATCTAAAATAAAAACTCCACTAAAAGTAGGCGATGTTGTAGAGGTTGTAGTTAGCGAACAAAAAGGTAATAAAATTTCGCTATCTTTAGCAGAGTAAAATTTCACAAAGGATCTGATATGAAGTATAAAAAGATTTTATTTCCAATAGGCGCAGGTGATGATATAGAGCAACGCGTTTATGGTGCTTTAAAAGTTGCAAAGTGGTTTCATTCACACATGGAGATCATGGCTTGCCAGCTTGATCCTAGTATTGTTTATAACATGAAAATGACGTTAAGAGGCGGAGTTTTGTTTGAGGAATTTTTAAAGTCGGCAAAGGCGGACATGAAAGAAGAACACGAGCAAAATGAAGCGATGTTTAAACGAATTTGCAAAGAGCTTGATATTAAAATCAGTGACAAGTCAATAGATGGCATGTGCACTGCAAATTTCGTAACACATCAAGGAAAGCGTAGCGCGATAGTAGAGCAAGAGTCTAAATTTTGTGATATGGTTGTTGCTGCCGTTCCTTTAAACGGTAAGATAACCGGGACTTTTGAAGCCGCTGTTATAAAAAGTGGCAAAAACGTGATAGCTATACCAAGAAATTTAAAAGAATTTAGTGCAAATAATATCCTTGTAAGCTGGACGGCTACTCCACAAAGTTCACGTGCGTTAACTAGTTCACTAGATCTTTTAAAACGTGCCCAAAATGTCCATTGCGTAACATCTAAGGCAAGCCTTGGAGAAAATGCGGAGATTAATCTTAAAAAGCTTGAAGAGTATTTTGGTCTTCACGGCATAAAAGCTACTTTTGATGTCGTAGATACAACTTCTATACCGGGCGAAGCTCTTCTTAAGGTGGCAAATGAAGCAAATGCCGACCTTATAGTAGCCGGAAGACACGGAGAAAATGGCTTAATGGAAATGGTGCTTGGCGGAACATCAAGATTTTTCCTAGAGCATACAAATATCCCTGTATTTATGTAATCCACGCAAAACGGCACTCTTGCCGTTTTGTCCTCTTTTATAAAATTTTATAAATCACAAAGTCAATAAATATTTTTAACAGTTGAGCCTAATTATATAAGATATGTAAGACGGTTTAAATTTAAGTGTATGGTGCGATCAGCGAGACTCGAACTCGCACACCTGCTGGCACTACCCCCTCAAGATAGCGTGTCTACCAATTCCACCATGATCGCAAAAATAATTTTTAAGAAAGAACAAAAGCCCCAAGAATGGGGCTAAATTTAACGTCTAGCGCTTAGCCAAGCATTGGGTTTGCGTAAAGAACGATAAGTGTAATAACAAGTGCGTAAATAACTTGTGCTTCGATCATCGCAAGTGCGATAAACATTGTGGTCATAAGTTTTGAACCTACGCCAGGGTTTCTAGCTGTACCGCTAATAGTTGCTGCAGCTGTGTTACCCATACCGATAGCGCCGCCAAGAGCAGCAAGACCAAGACCGATACCGGCTGCGATAACAGAATAAGATCTAACCATCTCGCCGTCTGCGCCAAATGCAAAACCAGCAAGAGCTAACATTAAAAATACGACTTTTTTCATCGTAACTCCTTGTGAAATTTTTAAAAGCTTTCGGATCTGTCCCCTACTTGACTTTTGAAGTCGTATGATACAAAAATAAAGCTTTGATTTTCTTAAAGTTTTATGCTGTGTTTCAAATAAAAACATAAGCTTTTTAAAACAGTGTAAAATTTCTTAAAGTTATTCAAAAATAAAAGTTTTTTTATGATTTTTATGGTATCGTTTGATTTATTTAAAAAAAATTTAAAATAGGCTACAAATGTTAAATGATAAGTTTTCAAAAATAGGATTTGTTTTGGCGATGGCAGGCTCTGCCGTAGGACTTGGTAATGCTTGGAAATTTCCAACTATGGTTGGAAATAACGGAGGCTCTGCCTTCATAGTGCTTTATCTGGCTCTTACCTTTGGTGTTGCTTTTGTTGCTTTTTTGGCTGAATTGAGCATAGGAAAATTAGGTGAGACGGATATAGTAAATTCCATGTATAAATTAGCACCAAAACACAAAAAAGCATGGTCACTTACAGGGTTTTTTATGATAACGGCTGTTTTGATAGCTTCGTTTTATATGGTTGTTATCGGCTGGATCCTATACTATATATACATAAGCTTTACTGCGCTTCCTAAAGATGTGTCAGAGGCCGGAGCGATATTTGGCCTGCTTTTAAGCGGCGATGTCTTTAGTGCTTTAATCTGTTTTAGTGTCGTGTTTTTTATTGTATTTTTTGTAGTTTCAAAAGGCATAAAGGGCGGTATAGAAAAGCTAAATATATGGATGATGCCGACACTTTTTGTTTTGCTGGTTTTAATGCTGTTTTATTCGTTCTCAATGGCTGATGGATTTTTAAAAGCGGCTGAATTTTTATTTGTTCCAAATTTTGGTGCTATAACTGCAGATACAGTCTTGATGGCTCTTGGTCTTGCGTTTTTTTCACTATCCATGGGCGTTTGCACTGTTCCTACATACGCTGCAAATCTCTCTGACGGAACAAATTTGGTAAAAGCTACGCTTTCTATCATATTTATAAATATCTTAATCGGTATCATGATGGGGCTTGTCGTGTTTACCTTTGTTTTTGCTTACGGCGGAGACACTACACAGGCTGGACCAGGACTTATCTTTGTATCTTTAACGACTCTTTTTGCAAAGCTTGGAATAGTGGGTAACATCTTATCGGTTGCATTTTTTACATCACTTTTGTTTGCAGGTGTTACAAGTGCGGTTTCCATGATAGAGCCATTTGTCTTTTATCTTGTAAATAAATTTAAAATAACTCGTCTAAATGCTTTGATTTATATCGGTATGGTCGTATACGTCTTGGGTGCATTTTGTATATTTTCTTACTATAAGCCGACATCTGAGAGTTTTACATTTTTAGGTAAGCCGATGTTTGACTTTCTTGACTATGCTACTTCAAACGTCTTAATGCCGTTTGGTGCCATTGTATTTAGCTTTTTTGTTGGATTTATGCTTAAAAAAGAGGCTTTACTTACACTTTTTGGATCATTTATGAATGAGAAAGTGTTTGAAATTTGGTATTTTTTACTTCGTTATATTACTCCGCTTGCGATAATTGCTATCATGCTTTATCAAATTTTTGGCAGTTGATATGAGTGAAAAATTTAGCAAAATAGGCTTTATTTTATCTATCGTCGGAGCAGCTATAGGGCTTGGAAATGCGTGGAAATTTCCTTATCTAGTAGGCATAAACGGCGGTTCGGCATTTGTTTTATTATATCTGTTTTTCGCCATTGTCGTTGGGCTTAGTATATTTTTTGCCGAGATGGCTATGGGTAAAATTTCACTTAGCGATACGGTAAATGCATTTAAAAAGCTAGCCCCTTCTCATTCTAAAGAGTGGGGATTTGCCGGCGTTATTATGATCACTGGTTTATTTGTCGCCTCTTTTTATACGCTTATTATCGGTTGGGTCATAAGATATAGCGTCGTTGCGCTTTCAAAGCTACCTGCCGATATTGAGACTTCGACAAATTTGTTTGGAAATTTTATCTCAACTAACGCTTGGGAACAAATTTTGTATTTTTCCATAGCATTTTTTGCTTACTTTTTTATACTTACAAAGGGTATTAAAAGTGGCATAGAGCGTATAAATTTATGGCTTATACCGATACTCTTTGTCCTACTTTTATTAATGCTTGCTTATTCTACAAGCATGAATGGATTTGATAAGGCGGCGGAGTTTTTGCTTGTCCCTGACTTTTCTAAGATAAATTCAGATAGTATTTTTATGGCGCTTGGGCTTGCGTTTTTTACCATGTGCATCGGTATAGGGGCGGTTTTAACATACTCTTCAAGTCTTGATGATAATACAAATTTATTTACCTCTTCTTTATATGTAGTTTTTTTAAATATCATAACTAGCATTATCATCGGTCTGATCGTGTTTACCTTTGTGTTTGAATTTGATGCCCAGCCGTCTCAAGGTGTCGGTCTTGCCTTTATCTCGCTTCCTACACTTTTTGCTAAGCTGGGAGTGCTTGGTAATGTGCTTTGTTTTACGTTTTTTATAACACTTGTCTTTGCGGGACTTACATCTGCCATTTCAATGGTGGAGCCATGCATCTTCTATCTAAATAGAAATTTTGGCTTAAGTCGCGTAAGATCAATTCTTATAGTAGGTAGCGTAGTTTATGTTTTGGGTGTACTTTGTGCGCTTTCAAATATAAACGAGGTTAAGGAGATACTCAAATTTTTTGATAAAAGTTTTTTTGATTGTCTTGATTATCTAAGCTCAAACATCATGCTTCCTCTTGGTGGTATAGTTATATCGATTTTTGTCGGATACTTCATGCAAGTTAATACATTAAAAAAATTATTTGTACCATATATGGGAGAAAGGGTCTTTAAAATTTGGTATTTTCTAGTCCGATACATTGCTCCCGTGTGTGTATTTATAGTTTTAGTGAAAGGAATTTTATAGTGCAAAAAGAACAGTTTAGTAGGATAGGTTATGTTCTTGCAGTGGCAGGCTCTGCCGTAGGACTTGGTGCGATATGGAAATTTCCTTATGTCGTAGGAGAAAATGGTGGCTCAGCCTTTGTTATGCTTTATATTTTGATCTGCTGTTTAGTAGCGATACCGGTTTTTTTAGCAGAATTAAGCATAGGTAAGCTTAGTGAAAGTGATAGTGTAAACGCCTTTAGAAAATTAGCGTTTAAAAACAAAAAATTCTGGGGTTATGTCGGCGGTCTTACTATGGTTACTGCGGCTGTTATCGCTAGTTATTATCTAGTGATTATAGGTTGGGTATTTAAGTATCTTACGCTCTCTTTTACATCTTTGCCTAAAAATATCGAAAGCTCTAAGGATTATTTTCTTGAGTTTTTAACAAAAGATTCGTTGGGGCAGTTTGTATTTTTTGCTTTAGCGTTTGCTACTTGCTTGCTTATCCTTTCTCGCGGTGTTAAAAGCGGTATAGAAAAGATAAGTGTATGGATGATGCCTGCTCTGTTTTTGATGCTTTTATTTATGTTATTTTACTCATGCACCATGGATGGATTTATAAAAGCTGCACAGTTTTTACTTGTTCCTGATTTTAGCAAAATAACATTAGCTTCGTTTTTTTCAGCACTTGGACTTGCATTTTTTACTATGTCGTTAGGTATGGCAGTTATTATTACTTACTCGGCTTCACTCTCTGATGATGCAAATTTATTTAGGTCTACAATAAGCGTTGTCGGTATAAATATCCTCATAGCTATCATAGCAGGACTTGTGATATTTACATTTGTATTTGAATTTGATGCAGAACCGTCTCAAGGTGTTGGGCTGGTATTTATGTCGCTTCCTACACTCTTTGCAAATTTAGGCTTTACGGGCAATATTCTTGCGATCATGTTCTTTACGGCGCTTAGTTTTGCGGCACTAACCTCTGCGATATCTATCATTGAACCTTTTGTATTTTTCCTTATACGTGAATTTGATATAAGTCGTGCAAAGTCGCTAGCTATCGTTGGCGGTGGAATTTTTGCTCTTGGTATACTTTGTATATTTGCAAATATCGAAGGAGTTGGTGACAAATACATGGTGTTTGGCAAAGATTTCTTTAGTTTCCTTGATTTTACGGCTGAGAAAATTTTACTTCCACTTGGTGGTATAGGCGGGGCTATATTTGCCGGATATATTATCAAAAAAGAGGCGCTATATACGTTATTTAGCCCATATATGACTGATTTTATGTTTGATGTTTGGTATATTCTGGTTAGATACGTATCGCCTATTTTCGTGCTAGCTATTATGATAAATATGTTGTTTTTTAGCTGATAGACAAACGGCATCTTTTTGGTTTTAAAGGTGCCGTTTTCTGATTGCTACACTTTTAAATTTTTTGATATATTTTTAGTGTAGACAAACTCTTTTTTAGTTGTTTTTTGATATATTTTTAGAAAATTTGAGATCTTAAAGGAAATTTTTATGCAAGTAAATCTAGTTGCTGAAGGTTTTAGATTTATGATCCTTGGCATGAGTAGTGTATTTTTATTTCTCATGCTAATGGTTCTTGTGCTTAAGATTCAGGCTAAAATTTTTGAACGCTTTGCAAGTATGCCTGATGTTTTACCACCCCCATCCAAACCAAATCAAACTTCGATAAACAATAACGAGTTGGTGGCAGTCATAGGCGCCGCTATAAATCAATACAAGAAAAACACAAGAAGGTAAAAAATGGCAAAGAAATTTATTGACATTATGGACACGACTTTTCGTGACGGTTTTCAGTCGGTTTATGGTGCACGCGTGCTTATGAATGACTTTTTCCCGGCTCTTGAGGCTGCAAAAGATGCCGGCATAACTCACTTTGAATTTGGCGGAGGCGCACGTTTTCAAAGTTTGTATTTTTATCTAAACGAAGACGCCTTTGAGATGATGGATAAATTTAGATCTATCGTGGGAAAAGATGCAAATTTACAAACACTCGCACGCGGTGTAAATACCGTTATGCTTGACACTGGAAGTAGAGAGCTTATCGACCTGCACGCAAAAATGTTTAAAAAACACGGCACAACTACGATACGAAATTTCGATGCCTTAAATGATGTTGAAAATTTAAAATACTCTGGCGAAAGGATAGTTCATCACGGACTCAAACACGAAGTCGTCGTTACGATGATGGATCTACCGCCAAACTGTGTTGGTGCTCACGATGTTGCTTTTTATGAGAGAATTTTGCGTGAAATTTTAGATGCAGGCATACCTTATGATAGTGTTTGCTTTAAAGACGCAAGCGGTACAAGTAGCCCCCAAAAAGTATACGAAACCATAAAAATGGCTAGAAGACTACTGCCTGAAGGCACTCATGTGCGACTTCATACTCATGAGACGGCTGGCGTGAGCGTGTCATGTTACTTGGCTGCACTTGAAGCAGGGGCTGACGGTATAGACCTGGCTGCCGCGCCTCTTAGCGGCGGAACATCTCAGCCTGATATCCTAACTATGCTTCATGCTGTTAAAGGTAAGGATTATGATCTTGGCGGTCTTGATGTAGAGAAAATTTTAAAATACGAAGATGTGTTAAAAGGTTGCTTGAGTGATTATTTCACTCCGCCTGAGGCAACACAAGTAAGTCCTTTGATACCATTTTCTCCTATGCCTGGCGGCGCACTTACGGCAAACACTCAAATGATGCGAGATAATAACATACTTGATAAATTTCCTCAAGTAATTGACGCCATGCGCGAAGTCGTTGAAAAGGGTGGGTATGGCACAAGTGTAACGCCTGTTAGTCAGTTTTATTTCCAGCAAGCATTTAATAACGTAATGTTTGGAAAATGGAAAAAGATCGCCGAAGGGTATGGCAAAATGGTTCTTGGTTACTTCGGCAAAACCCCTTGCGCTCCAGACAGTGAAGTCGTAAAATTAGCTGCCGAGCAATTAAAATTAGAACCTACCACGCAAAAAGCGCTTGATATAGCAGATCGTGACGAAAGTAAATCTTTGGCTCATACAAGAGAAATTTTAACCAAAGAGGGCATTGAGATAAATGATGAGAATTTATTTATAGCCGCCGCCTGTAAAGAAAAAGGTATCGCATTTTTAAAAGGTGAAGCAAAGGTTAATGTTCGCAAGATAAGTCAAATGCAAAAAACAAAAGAGGTTGTTTCAAATCAAGTTGCAAGCTCAAATAATGGAAAATACAGCGTAGTTGTAAATGGCACGACCTATAATGTCGAAGTTAAAGAGGGCTTTAGTGATGGTGTCGAGGTAAAAAGTATAACTCCTGTGTCTGCGCCACAAGTCCAGACTTCATCTAAAACTTCAACCGGAGAAGCGATACTTAGTAGCCTGCCAGGTACTGTTAGTAAAATTTTAGTCAAAGTGGGCGATAGTGTTAAAAAAGGACAAACTGTTGTTATTTTAGAAGCAATGAAGATGGAGATCGAAGTTCCTGCTGCAAATGATGGAGTAATAAGCGTCATTGAAGTGATACAGGGTCAAAATGTCCAAAATGGACAAGTCTTAGCTAGGATGTAAAATTTATGAAAAAAATTTTACTTTATATGATGCTTGTTGCTTTCGCATCGATATTTTGTTATGCAGATACTGTTCAAGCCGCTCCTAGTGCGCCAAAGGTTGAGTATAAAGAAAAAAGCATAGGCGATCTTTTTAGGGGTTTTTACAAGACTACCGGCATAAATGCTTTTTTAAATCCGACCGATGGGCTAAAAGATAGTTCGGGACATGAGTTAAGCAAATTTACTCAAAGCTGGGGCAGGATCATAATGTTTTTTGTCTGCTTTTTGCTTTTTTATTTAGCGATTAAAAAAGGATTTGAGCCGCTTTTGTTGCTTCCTATCGGATTTGGTGGACTACTGGCAAATATCCCGATTGCCGAAATCGCTGGTCCAAACGGATTTTTGGGTATTATTTACGGTTTTGGTATAGAAAGCGGACTTTTTCCTCTTATCATTTTCATGGGTGTCGGAGCGATGACTGACTTTGGACCACTTCTAGCTAATCCAAAAACAGCTATGCTAGGAGGCGCGGCACAGTTTGGAATTTTTGCAACACTTATTGGCGCATTGGCTCTTAGCCAACATACTTCCATTTTTAATTTTTCTTTAGCGGATGCCGCTGCGATTGGTATTATAGGTGGAGCGGATGGTCCTACGGCGATATTTTTAGCTTCCAGACTTGCGCCTGATTTGCTTGGAGCTATAGCCGTTGCAGCATACTCGTATATGGCGTTAGTTCCGATTATACAACCACCGATCATGAGAGTGCTTACGACAAAAGAAGAGCGTAAAATTCGCATGGTGCAGTTGCGAGAGGTAAGCAAGCGTGAAAAGATCATCTTCCCTATTACGATTTTGATGCTTTGTGTCCTTGTGCTTCCTGATGCAACTCCGCTTATCGGCGCACTTGCTTTTGGAAATTTGGTGCGTGAATGTGGCGTAGTTCAGCGCTTGAGCGATACCATGCAAAACGCTCTTATAAATATCGTAACGATATTTTTGGGACTTTCTGTTGGCTCTAAATTGGCCGCTGAAAAATTTCTTGTACCAAACACGCTAGGTATTTTAATGCTAGGTCTTGTTGCATTTTCTATAGGAACTGCAGCTGGTATTATAATGGCTAAAATTATGAATAAATTTAGCAAAGACAAGATAAATCCACTTATAGGTGCAGCCGGTGTTAGCGCTGTTCCGATGGCGGCTAGAGTTGCTAATAAAGAGGGTATTAAGGAAGATTGCACTAACATTTTGCTTATGCATGCTATGGGACCAAATGTTTCGGGTGTTATCGGCTCTGCGGTCGCAGCCGGTGTGCTTTTATCCATATTTAAATAAATTTATAAGGAAATGTTATGATCAGTGAACTTGCAAAGCTTGGACTAAACGGTGTGAAAGAAATTTTTCACAACATAAGCTACGATGAGCTTTTTGAACACGAAAAGCGCAACGGCGAAGGCAGAGTAAGCGACAACGGTACTTTTATGGTGGATACTGGAATTTTTACAGGTAGAAGTCCAAAAGATAAATACTTCGTGAAACAAGACGAAAGCCAAAAATACATTGCATGGGGTAAGATAAACCAACCTATCACAAAAGAACTTTTTGATAAGCTTTTAGCTAAAGCAAAAAAACAATTGAGCGGAAGCGACCTTTATGTTCAAGATGCTTATTGTGGTGCAAGTGCCAAATCAAAACGCTTGGTTCGCTTTGTAACTCAAGTTGCATGGCAAGCTCATTTTGTAAAAAATATGTTTATCCGTCCAAGCCAACAAGAGCTTAAAAATTTTAAACCTGATTTTGTTGTTTTTAACGCTTGTAAATGCGTAAATGATAGCTTTAAAGAAGATGGACTAAATTCCGAAGTTTTTGTTATATTTAATGTCGAAGAAAACATCGCTGTTATCGGCGGAACGTGGTATGGCGGCGAGATGAAAAAAGGAATTTTTTCCATGATGAATTACTGGCTTCCGCTTGAAGGAAAGCTTAGTATGCACTGTTCGGCAAATGTCGGCAAAGACGGAGATACTGCACTGTTTTTTGGACTAAGCGGAACAGGCAAAACAACACTTTCAACCGATCCGCACCGCAAGCTAATAGGAGATGACGAGCACGGCTGGGATGATGATGGTGTGTTTAACTTTGAGGGCGGCTGTTATGCAAAGTGTATAAACCTTGACCCATCTAGTGAGCCTGAAATTTACGGCGCTATCAAACGTAATGCTCTGCTTGAAAATGTTGTAGCAGATGAAAACGGCGTTGTTGATTACAAAGATGGTAGTAAAACAGAAAATACTCGCGTAAGCTATCCTATCGAACATATCCAAAACCATGAGCCAAGTCTAAGCGCAGGTCATCCTAAAAATATTATCTTCCTAACTGCAGATGCATTTGGCGTACTACCTCCTGTTTCAAAGCTTACAAAAGAACAAGCAATGTATTATTTCTTAAGTGGTTATACTGCAAAAGTAGCAGGAACAGAGCGTGGTATAACAGAGCCGGTAGCTACATTTAGCGCATGTTTTGGTGAGCCTTTCATGCCTTTGCATCCAACCGTTTATGCCAAACTTCTTGGCGAAAAGATCGATAAGCACGGTGTAAATGTTTATCTTGTAAATACCGGCTGGAGTGGCGGAGCATACGGTGTAGGCAAGAGAATGAGCATAAAAGCTACTCGTGCTTGCATAAATGCTATCTTGGATGGAAGTATAACAAAGTGTGAATTTGAAAATTTTGATAAATTTAATCTAGCTATACCAAAGGCACTTGATGGCGTTGAAACAAAACTTCTTAATCCTATAAATACATGGGCAAATGCTGATGAATACCGTGTAACTCGTGATAAGCTTGCTGCTATGTTTGAGGCAAATTTTAAGCGTTATGAAGATGTTAAAGAGGGTATCGAGTACGCAAAAGCAGGTCCAAAAAACTAATATTTTAAGCGATGAGCAAGTCTCATCGCTCTTCTTCTTTTGTTAATTTTCACACAAAAATTTAAAATCATCTTAAAATAAATTTTTACCTTTTTTAATTATGGGTAAAATTTAAACACTTTTTGAATAAAAATATCAAGATAGTATATTTTTTTTAAATTTAAAAAAAATTTTTGCTTTTAGGGAGTAAGATAATAATGAACTAAATCACAATTAGGAGCTTGATATGAGTGAGAACAAAGGCGGGATATTTTCCCTATATTTTAGAACAAACCTTCTTGTTAGAATTCTGGTAGGTCTTATTTTGGGTGCAATTTTTGGTATTGTTTTTCAAAAAGCAAATGGAGCGATTGAATTTTTAGCACCATTTGGCGATCTATTTATTAGATTGTTAAAAATGATAATGGTGCCGGTGATAGTTTGCACGCTTATAGTAGGAACTAGTTCTATTGCGCCATCACATCTTGGCAAGGTCGGCTTAAAGGTTATTGTATTTTATATGTTTACCTCGCTATGCGCTATCATTATAGGTCTTTTAGTTGGTGTAGTCTTATCTCCTGGAGAGGGGCTTGAACTTGCTAATATTTCAGGTGTGGCAAAAGAAGCCAAAGCGCCTACTCTTGTTGAAATTTTACTAAATATCATCCCTACAAATCCATTTGGATCAATTGCAAAAGGTGATGTTTTGCCTATCATTTGTTTTTGTATATTTTTTGGTATCGCTCTTGCATTTAGTAGAGATAGTAAAGAAGAGAACATAAAAAAAGCTGCCGATACGGTTTATGCCTTTTTTGAAGGTATGAGCGATGTTATGTTTAGAGTTGTTGGCTGGGTTATGCAGTATGCTCCGATAGGTGTTTTTGCTCTTATTTTCATCGTATTTTCCAAAAATGGCGCGGAGGCGTTTGGACCGCTTGCTAATGTAACGATCAGTGTTTATATTGGTTTGGTATTGCAAATTGTGCTTGTTTACTGTGCTATTTGCTTTTTCTGTAAACTAAGTCCTATGACTTTTCTTAAAAAGGTAAGACCGCCGATGATTACGGCATTTGTTACTCGTTCATCGGGTGCAACGATACCTGTATCTATGGAAACAGCAGAAAAAAGCATGGGTGTTCCAAGAAGTATATTTGGCTTTACTCTTCCTGTTGGTGCTACTATAAATATGGACGGAACAACGATATATCTTGGAGTCTGTGCGATATTTGTAGCAAACGTGGTCGGTTCTCCGCTTGATTTATCACAGCAGCTTACCGTTGTTCTAACAGCTGTTTTGGCCTCTATAGGAACAGCCGGAGTACCTGGAGCTGGAGCCATTATGCTACTTATGGTACTTGAGTCAGTAGGATTAAAAGTAGAGGCAGGTAGCGTAGTAGCTATCGCTTACGGCATGATACTTGGCATAGATGCTATACTTGATATGGGTAGAACATCTATGAACGTAGTTGGAGATATGATGGGCGCGGTTGTTATCGCAAAAAGTGAAAACGAACTTAATGAAAAGGTGTGGAATTCATGAAACAGCTAGGTATAATAGGCGGTATGGGACCCCTTGCTACGGCGGATTTATATAAAAAAATCATAGATCTAACCCCGGCTACTTGTGACCAGGAACATCTACATATAGTCATAGACAGTTTCGCACAGATCGAGGATAGAACAAAATTTATAATGGGAGAGGGCGTGAGTCCTCTTGCTAAATTAGTCCAGAGCGCTAAAAGATTAAAGGAGGCGGGTTGCGAGGCTATGCTTATGGCTTGCAACACGGCGCATTTCTTTGCTCCTGATGTAGAAAAAGAAGCCGGTGTAAAAATTTTACATATCGCAAAAGTTGCCGTAGATGCAATAAAGAAGCGCTATCCAAATGCAAAAGATATCGCTGTTATAGCAACTAGCGGAACAAAGAAAGCCGGAGTTTACGACAATATTCTTAAAGAATATGGTTTAAACAGCGTTGGTTTTAGCAAAGAGCAACAAGACGGACTTATGGACTGTATATATAAGGGAGTAAAAGCCGGTAAAACGCAAGAATTTGTGCCTAAATTTAACCAAATAATAAGCGAGATTAAGGCAGATGTTTATATCGCTGCATGCACTGAAATTCCTATGTTTTTACCTTATTTGGATGGGGATTATAAATTTATAGACGCTACTCTTGAGCTTGCTAAAGTCGGTGTCGAGTTTGGTATTGAAAGAGAGATATTTTAAATTAAGCGGCTATGGTATAAATTTTATACCCAAACCATAGCCCAAATTTGTTTTTAGATGAATTTAGGGCGGATAATCGCCCTAAATTCAAGCATGAAAGTGAAATTCTTCAGGATGATCGATAGCATATCTGAATTTTTCCATATCGACCTTTTTATCCCAAATCGATACGATCAGACATCCTACGGCATTGCCGCATAGGTTTCCAACGGCACGCATTTCTGACATAAATTTATCAACTCCCAGTAAGACTGCAACTGTTACAACCGGGATACCTGTTGAAGGAAGAGCTGCTAGAGTTCCTGCTAATACGATAAATCCAGAACCTGTAACACCAACCGCGCCTTTGCTTGTTATCATTAGCACGATAAGTATGCTGATTAGATGTTCGAAGCTTAACGGTATGTTAAAGGCTTGTGCTAGGAATATAATACTTAAGCTTAGATAGATGTTTGTGCAATCTAAGTTAAAAGAGTATCCTGTAGGTATGATAAGTCCTACTGCGCCTCTGTGGATACCGGCGGCTTCTAGCTTTTGCATAAGCGGTGCAAGAGCGGTTTCGCTTGAGCTTGTTGCAAATACAACCAAAACCTCTTTTGATATAAAGCGCATAAATTTAAAGACATTGACTTTTGCAAAGTAGCAGATAATGCCAAGTATGACAAATATAAAAAAGCAGCTAGCAAGTGCCATTACTGCAAGAAGCTCCATCATGCCAAAAAGTGAGCTAAGGCCGAATTTGCCGATTAGATACGCCATTGCTGAAAATGCAGCCGCAGGGCTAAATAACATAAGCCAAGTAAGTAGCTTAAGCACATAATGTTGAACGAATTCAAGTGGTCTTAGACATGCTTTTTTATAGTCATGCTTTAAAAACGAAAGAACGATCGCTACAACAAGAGCCATAAAAAGCACTTGAAGAGTGTTTGAATTTATAAACGGACTTATCGGGTCGCTTGGAACAGCACTTTTTAATATCGACCACATTGAGCCTACATCGCGATCAACGTGAGTGTATTTATCGACACTACTTGGGTCAAGCGTTGTATAGTCAAGATTCATGCCATGACCAGGTCGTAAAACTTCGCCAAAAAATATACCTGAAGCCAAAGCTAGAGTGCTTACCACTTCAAAGTATATAAATGCTTTTAGTCCTATACTTCCTAGGTCTTTTAAACTCTCAAGTCCGACTATGCCAGAAACTATCGTTAAAAATATAATAGGACCTATTAAAATTTTAAGAGCTTTGATAAAATAATCAATACCAGGCTTACTTGCCACACCAAGATCTGGTGCAAAAACGCCAACTAAAATACCGCCTACGATACCTACTACGACCCAAAAGGCTAAATTTGTCATTAGCCTGATCGCTAAAGGTTTTTTTGCTTGTGTTGTTGTCAAGGCTTATCCTTTAGAGGTTTTCTTTAACACTAGCCGAATTTATCTTATCTCCCGCTCTTATGCTATCAAGCACTTTTAAGCTCTCATCGTCTACACATTTGCCAAACACGGTATGCACGCCGTCAAGGTGTGGCTGTGCGCTGTGGCAGATAAAAAATTGACTTCCGCCCGTATCACGTCCGGCATGAGCCATACTAAGACTTCCGCGTTCATGGCGCACATTTTGATCGTCACATTCGCATATTATTCTCCAGCCTGGACCGCCGGTACCTGTGCCGTGAGGGCATCCGCCTTGGATAACGAAATTTGGTATAACACGGTGGAAATTTAGCCCATTATAAAAGCCGCTTTTTATAAGCTCAACAAAATTTGCCACTGTTTGAGGCGCTTCATCTGCAAAAAGTTCAAGTTTTATCTCTCCCTTGTCTGTGTCTAAAATTACAAATTTAGCCTCACTTAATTCATCCATGTTTGGTTCGTAAATTTTTAATTCGTCAAAACGCATATTTTTCCTTTTTAAATTTATTCTATATTTGTATAAACAGCTTGAACGTCATCATCATCTTCTAACTTATCAAGAAGTTTTTCTACTTCAGACATCTCTTCTTCGTTTAAAGATATGCTTGATGTAGGGATGTATTCAAGTCTTGCTTTTTTAACTTCAAGCCCCAGCTTTTCTATACCTTCGCTAAGTGTACCAAAGCTTGTATAGTCGCCGTAGACATAAAGTGACTCACCTTCAAGTTCTATCTCTTCAAGCCCAAAATCAATCAACTCAAGCTCAAGCTCTTCGATATCTTTGGTAGGTTTTTCAAGCTCAAAAACGCTCTTTCTTGAAAACATAAAACTAAGACTTCCGCTTGGTAAAATTTCACCTCCGTTCTTGTGAAATATCGCTTTGACGTTTGCCACGGTTCGTGTCGGGTTATCCGTAGCGCACTCTACGATGATTTGTGTTCCATGTGCTGCTTTTCCGTCGTAAAATATAGTTTTGATATCTGCGCTATCTTTTCCGTTTGCGCGTTTTATAGCAGCGTCTATGTTGTCTTTTGGCATATTCTCGGCTTTTGCCGCAGAGATAGCCGCACGAAGTTTTGGGTTCATATCAGGGTCTATTCCGCCCTCTTTAGCTGCGACAGTGATAGCTTTGGCAAGTTTTGGAAAAACTTTGCTCATTTTATCCCAGCGTGCTTCTTTGGCGGCTCTTCTGTATTCAAATGCTCGTCCCATAAGTTTCCTTTGCGAATATTTAAAATAAAAAGACATATTATACAAAAGGCTTACTTAAAAAGAGTGAGATTTATGCGGTGTTTGCAAAAAATTTAAGCTAAAAAGCTTATAATTTGCGAATGATTTTTAAAGCCAAAAAAGAAGAAGCAAGCAGATGTATAGCCTTACTTAGGCTTGCTATGGAAGATGCCGCTTATTATCTTGCGGGGACCGACAATGATTTGCTTTGCGATGAAATTTTAGTTAAATTTTTTCAAAGTGAAGTAAACAGAGTAAGTTATAATAATGTCTATGTTTTTAAAATTTCAGACGAAATCGTAGGTGCGATTTGCGTGTATTTTGGCGGTGATTTAGAGTCGCTGGATGCTCAAATTTTAAAAAACTATAGCAATAAAAATAGTAAATTTACTCTTGCTGACGAATGCGAAGAGGATGAGTTTTATATCGACAGTATCGCCGTTAGCAAAGAATTTAGAGGGCAGGGCATCGCCACAAAGCTCATAGAATATGTTTGCAAGGTTGCAAAAGAGAGAAATTTTAGTAAAATTTCACTCATTGTTGATGAAGATAAGCCAAAAACACTGCTGTTTTATGAGAGCTTGGGTTTTAAATTTAATAAGAAAAAGATGATTTACGGTCATGAGTACAACCATTTGATTAAGGAGATAATATGAGAAAATTTAAAGTTGAAAACGTTCATTGTTCTAATTGTGCAAATACTATAAAAAATGCACTAGAGGATGATTTTGGAGTGATTGAAGTTGATTTAAGCGTTGAGCCTAGAGTGATTAGTCTTGAAATTTCAGACGAAAAAGTTGCAAATTTTAAATCGGAAATGAGCGATTTAGGATTTGATGTTATAGAAGAAATTTAATGCAAAAAATTAAGCTAAATATAGCAGGAATGACTTGCGTAAATTGCTCAAATGCAATTGAGAGAGTTGCTAAAAAGATCGAAGGAGTAAGCTTTGCAAAGGTAAATTTTGCAAATGGCTTGGGTGAATTTGAAGTATCAAACGCCCAGGTGCAGGCTTTGCTTGAAAACAAGATAAAAAAATTAGGATATGACATCGCTTTTGACGCTGATGAATTTGAGCAAAAACGAAAGCGTCATATAGCCTCTTTGCGAGACCGTTTTATAGCAGCCATAGTTATAAGCGCCGTCATTATGGTGCTTGAAATGTTTGGCGAGCCTAGTTTTATTATAAATTTAGCCATGATCTTGCTTGCGTTATTTGTTCTTTGCTTTAGCGGACGAAGCTTTTACGTCCATGCTTGGGGTGCTGTGAGAAATAAAAATTACGACATGAACGTCCTTGTGGCACTTGGTACGGCAAGCGCATTTTTGTATTCGTTATTTGTATTTTTATTTCCAGACTTTCTACCTAGCGATCTTAGAAACATGTATGTTTCAGGATCTGCTATGATAATTTCTTTTGTGCTTTTGGGTAAGTATTTAGAGGAGCGTTCAAAGGCAAAAGCGGGGGATTATCTAAAAACATTGCTTAAAATTTCACCAAAAACCGCACTTGTGATAAAGCCTGACGGTCAAAATATACAAGTTGATATAAATGAGCTAAATATCGGCGATATCGTAGTCGTTAAAAGCGGATATAACATCCCGTGTGACGGTGTTATCGTGCAAGGCGGAGCCGAGATAGACACCTCGATGTTAACAGGAGAGAGCTTGCCTGTTTATAGGGCGGTTGGCGATAATGTATTTGCCGGGACGTTAAATACAAACGGTTATCTTAGTATAAAAACCGCCAAAAAACCTACTCAAACGCTTCTTTCGCAGATCGTAGCTCTTTTAAGCGATGCAAGCACTAAAAAAATGCCTATTTCCAGACTTGCAGATCGTGTGGCAAATATTTTCGTGCCAAGCGTTATTTTGATCTCGATTGCTACATTTTTAGTTTGGTATCTAGTTGGTAAAAATTTTGATTACGCTATCTCAAATGCGATTTGCGTGCTGATCATCTCTTGTCCTTGCGCCCTTGGGCTTGCTACTCCTATAGGGATAATATCTGCATTAGCACGTGGTGCAAAGGGCGGAATTTTGATTAAAAATCCAGAAGTATTAGAGATTATCAAAGATGTAAAATTTGCTGTTTTTGATAAAACAGGAACGCTTAGCAAGGGTAAAATTGCCGTTAAAAAGCACTCTTTAAGCGAGCATCATCTATCTCTTGTAGCTTGCGTGGAAAATTTAAGCGAACACCTTATTTCAAAGGCTGTAGTTGAATACGCAAAACAAAATAATATCAAAATAAAAAAACTTACCGGAAATTTTAAAACCATAGTAGGTCACGGTGTGGCATACTATGATGATGAAAATTCGGTCATCGTAGGCAACGAAAAACTTTTAAGAGATGAAGGTATAGAGATAGATGCGCAGCAAAGAGCCGAGATGGCTGAGATCGTAAAAGACGGAAGCGGAATTATACTTGTTGCGATAGATCAAAAATTTGCAGGCTTTATAACTCTTGGCGATGAGCTAAGAGACGAGAGTGTGCATGTTATCTCGACACTAAAAGAACACGGCATAAAAACCGTAATGCTCTCTGGTGATAATGAGAGCGTGGTTAGTGCATCAGCTCTTGCACTTGGTGTTGATGAGTATTATGCAAATGCGCTTCCAAGCGATAAATTTGAGCTTATATCACAGCTTGGAAAGCAAGGCAGGGTTATCTTTGTCGGAGATGGTATAAACGACTCTCCGTCACTAAAACAAGCTGATGTAGGCATAGCGATGAACTCCGGCTCTGATATAGCAAAAGGCGCAGGAGATATCGTGCTTGTTAAAAATGACTTAAGAAGCGTTTTGTATGTTATAGAGCTTGGTAAAAGCACGATGAGAACGATAAAAGAAAATTTATTTTGGGCTTTTGTGTATAATATCATTTGTATCCCAATCGCTGCCGGTGTGCTTTATCCTGTATTTGGACTACTTTTAAATCCAATATACGGCGCCATAGCTATGTGTTTTAGTTCGGTTACGGTTGTGTTAAATTCAATTAGACTTAGATTTTTAAAATTTAGAGGTTAAATGTGAGAGTTGGTGAAATTTATGGTGTTTTAGCTATCGCGTTGGCTAATCACTTTAACAAAATTTTAGATGTAACGCAGTTTATGCAGATAAAAAAGTCAAAAACTTGGCTCGTGCAAAATGATACTCAGGCTTCTCGTGCAGGATCGGCACTTTATAGCGAATTTTTACAAAATGAAAGTAGCGCGGCGCTTTGTGATGATTTTGTTATTTTAGAGCCGTATTTTAAGGCGCGATATTATTTTAACGCAGCTGATGAGGATCTGGCTAAATTTTATAAAAGCATAAATTTTACTCCTAAAATGGGTGAAGTAGATAGTATATCAAACCAGCTTGTTTTTATCGCTGCTGTGCTAAAAAACGAACTAAACGAAAACTCGGAGAAAATTTTAAAAGCGTTTTTAACCGGGTTTTTCTTACCTTATGCTACGGCCCTAAGCCAAGATATAAAAGCTAAAGCGCAGAGTAAATTTTATGGTGCTATGGGATATTTTTTAGAGGACTTTTGTAAAAATTTACAAGATATTTTTGGTATAAAACAAAGAGCATAAAGGCAGCTTCTTGCTTTTATGCCGTGCTAAATTTTCATGCCTTTATAAGCTTGGCTGCAGGTTTATGATCTGCGCTATTATATTTGATTGAGCTGCATTTAGATATAAGCTTTTGTGTTGATGTTTTATCTTTTTCTGTGCAAGTTGTGCTATTTGTTTTCTTATCTTATTTAGCTTCTGGTGTAGCTTTTGTAACTGCTTTTTATATCTCTGTGTCAGTGCTTAAACTGTTGGTTTTGGTTGTTTGATTTGTTTTTAGTGCGATAGTGCTTTTAAATTTTGGATTATGAATTTGGTTTGAATTTTCAATGCTTTGTGGTTTTAGGTTTTAAGACGAATGTCGTTTAGATCACTTATCTGCGTTTTATGCCTTTGCTTTTAGCGGTATTGCAATCTAAATCATTTACTTGATTATACCTATACTATCTCCAAATTTTAGCTCTTTTTCTTCAAATAAATTATACTCTATCGCGTCTTTTTCACCAATAATCAAGATGGTTGAACCAAGCTCGAAATTTCCAAGCCTTTCGCCTTTTTTAACATATAAATTTTCATAACCGTAAATTTGTGTAAAGTCCGCCTTGGCATTTGTTTGTATACGCTCATCAAAGCTAAATTTCATCTTGCCGACATTTAGTGCACCTACAAATACAAGCCATAAAATTTTATTATCTCGTATTTTGCATTTTAAGGCAACGCGTTCGTTTTTGGCATAAAGTTCGTCTACTTTTTTTAGCCAGCTTCTAGCCACGCTATAAAGCTTACCCGGGATATATGTGGCTGATAAAATTTGCATATCACAAGGAGCGTGATAATGGTGATAGTCGCGTGGGCTAAGGTAGATGTTTGCAAAGTCATACTGGAGACTTAGCTCTTTGTTGCTTATGGCTGTTCCAAGAAGCTCTTTTAGGCTGTATTTCATACCTTTAACGCTAAATGCCATGCCCTGGCTTGTGCTTCCCGAGCTTAAACATGTGCCGTCGCAAGGACTTATGAAGATTTGTTCGTCTTCGTCAAATTTACGAGGCAAAAGCAGTGAACGCGTGAAAAGCTCGTTTAGGCTATTGTATTTTTCAGGTTTTTCAAATTCACTCATGTTGATGTTAAAAAATTTAACGTATTGGTTGTTTATGAAATTTTGTATAAATTTCGGTAGCTTTAAGCCGCCTATTATGCCAAATATTTTGGAAAAATTCTTATCAAAGTTCATCATCGTCTCCGAATTTAAATTTAAGCTTTTTATTTTATCATTTCGTTCTTAAACCAAGGCCTTAAGGATCTACAAGTCGGGCTTTAAGTCAAGAACCGCGATCTCGCTTGGAGCAAATATCCTAACAGGCGGACCCCAAAAGCCGGCTCCTGAGCTAACATAAACTTGCATTTTGTCATTATGCGTGTATAGCCCGTGCAGATAGCCTTGATCGATAAGCACAAGGGCTTGAAAAGGAAAAATTTGCCCTGCGTGCGTGTGCCCGCAAAGCACTAGATCAACATCTTGCGTCATTGTTTTTATAAATTTTGGCTGGTGTGAGAGTAAGACGGTTGGTAAATTTTTATCCGTGCCCTCTAGCGCCTTGTCTAAATCAGGCTCTAAATGTTTAAACCTAAAACCTGCTATATCATAAACACCGGCTAAATTTATCCCATCTATTTTGATGTTTGCGTTGCCTAAAATTTTAACTCCTGTTTGACTTATCTTTGCTAAAATTCCATCTATCCCGTGATAGTATTCGTGATTTCCAGGGACATAAAAGATACCATGTTTTGACTTTATGTCCTTTAATGGATCTAAAAAGTCTCCGATGTGCTCGCTGCTAAAATCTATCATATCACCAACTATCACGACAAGATCTGGTTTTGTGCTGTTTATCTGATAAACAAGCGATGCTAAAAATTCTTTCTGTAAAAATTCTCCTATATGAACATCTGTAATCATAGCTATACGCATAGGCTCTTTTAAATTTTTAAGCTTTATTTGTGTGTGACGTATCACAGGTGGAGTTAGGGCGTTAAACATGCCTTTAAAAAAGTAGCTAAAAAGCAGTATGAAAAATGTTAAATCAAAGCAAAGCTTTATAAATTTGCGCCTATTTGAGTCAAATTTTGTTTTTTTAAACAGCACTCTTAGAATATCATAGACAAAGCTTACGGCAAACAAAAATAGCGAAAATCCTATAAGCGTTCCTGTAAAAATATACATTTCAATGTTAAAGAAATGAAATAGAATTTGTAAAACAAAGCCAAATTCAAGTATCGAAATAACATAAAAAAAGATACGAATATAACGCAAGTAAGGCCTTAAAAAGCCGATATTTTTTACAAAACGTTTGTAAGAGTATAAATTTATAAGTGCGGAGAAAATAATACCGCCGATAATAATACGCAATAAACCCATTTGTTTTCCAGAAGTTAAATTTAAATGAAAGATTATATAAGAAAAATATGAATAAAAATTAGATGAAATTTAAAAAGGGCGGAAAGTTCCGCCCTGTTACTAGAAGAGTATCTTAATGAACCTTGCCGGTTTCGATTCTCTCTTTGTAGATTTTGCGAAGTTTTCTGATGTCGTTTTTGACCTCAAATACACCATGCCAGTGAGCATAGTCAGGCGCATTCATCGCAGCACCTTGTCTCATACGACGACCTTCGTGATGCCATAGGTGATAGAACACATCTTGGAATTCATCAGCCCACATATCATCAAGCAATAAATTTTTAGCTTTTAGATCGTCAAGCATTTTCTTGGCTTCATCGTAGTATACGTTGTAAAGTTGGATATGCTTATCAGCCATAATAAAGAAGTTCTCTGTATTATGTGTTGTATGGCAAGCTTTACATACTTGTTTCATTTCGGCTCTTGCAGCCTCAGGACCCTCAGGGTGTCCGGCAAGTGGTGTTCCTACGTTTATTTTGCCTGTTTTTTCAAATGTCTCTACAGCTTTATCGTATCCGCCTGTTCTTAGCTCTGTTCTTGGAGCCCATAAGTTCCATTTTAGACGTTTAGAAACGTTGTGAGTCATGCTTGTTTCGCCTACGCCGCTCATGTGGCAAGCCGCACAAGTTGGAGCTCTAAAGTCAGGTACGTCCCAAGTATCAGGAGCTGCGTCGTATTTCCATGTATGACCCTCTGCGTTATAGATATGACCGTGTTTTGAGTTGTTAAAGATCTCAATATCCGGATGATCAGGTCCAAGGTGGCAAGATGCACAAGCCGCAGGTTTTCTGGCTTCAGCTATGCTAAATTTATGCATAGTATGGCAAGATTTACAACCGCCTACGCTTCCGTCAGGATATACGTTTGCTATACCGTAGTTAGGGTATGTTTCAGGTGTTGGCTTGTGGTTAGCATCAAGTTTGATGATAGAGCCGTGGCATTGCGCACAACCTGTAATATCCGGAGACATTTTGAACTCAGGATGATCGGCACCCTCGTAGTGATACATTAGTTTAACCATTGCAGGGTTGGCATACATCTGCATACCGCCTCTAGCGTGGCCACTTTGAGTATACTCTTTGTATGCGTCTTCGTGGCATTTAGCACAGGTTTTAGGGCTAACTAGCATAGAAACGTGTGTATCTGAACCTTTTGGGTGAACCTCTACAGAAGCCATTGGGTTGTCAGCGTTTACAGCGTGGCAGTCCATACAGCTAACACCAACGTGGGCGTGGCGACTTTCTTTCCAGTCAGCAACGACACCAGGTGTTTTTTCTGCGTGGCATTCAACACAGGCTTTTGACTCTTTAGTCATTTTGTGATTTACCTTGATATTTTTAACAAGGTTTATCTTGACGTCAGAGCTTTGATTCGCATCAGTGTTTGCAAAAGCAACAGATGCGACAAAGGCTAGTAATATAGCGACTTTTTTAAACATCTCTTTCCTCCTTATTTGGTTTTATCTTCTAATTTTTTTGCTTCAAATTTATCAATGTGAAAGCCTAAATTTTTATGTCCTACATTTTTATGGCAATCAACACAGCTTTTTTCGGCTTTGTTTCCAAGCACAAAATAATCGCGGTGTGGTAAAAATGATGGGCCTGAGGTTATAACATCTTTTAGGTTAGAGTGACAGGTTAAACAACCACTGTCGTATGTAAAATGCGAAGCGTGTTCGCGTTTTTTACGCCAGTCGATCTTGTCTGTATCTGTAAAAAACGTTTTATATCCGTCATTGATCGAGACTTTGATTTTTGTTAAGACATAGGTATAAGCACTTGTGTGGTCAAGGTGACAGGCTGAACATTCAGCTTTTATGCCAAGTTTGTTATTTCCCCCGTGTACGTCTTCATGATATGCGGCATTCATAGGATCCATAGTGTGACACATAGTGCAAACAAAGCCGCTTCCGGTTGCGTGTAGTGCATCGGAAATTCCCATCGAGGCTATAAGACCTACGACTATACCGATAACAACCGAAGACCAAACAAAAAATTTCTTTTTAACGTTTGCCAAAATATCCTCCTAGCTTTTATTAATAAACTCATTTAATTTGTTTAAGTTTTTAATAAATTTTAAACGGATATTATCATAAATTAAATAAAAAACTCTTGATGTAGATCAATTAATATTTATTTGATATTAACTATCAGAACGAATAAATCTCCGTTAGCTTATCTACATTTTTCTCGAGTATTTCGTTCTTTTCGCTAAGTTTTATTATCTCCAATGTTTTAAATTTATTTAAAATTCTTGAGAACGTTTCCGGGGTTATGTTTAAGATGGATGCGATTTTTGTATGTTTTAATTCATTAAATAAATCTTCGTGCATCAGTATAAATTTAGCAACCTTTGCCTCAGAGTTTAAAATTAACTCTTGATGGAGTAAATTACTTGTGATCCTTAGCTTTTCGGACATTGATTTTATTAAATTCATGCAAATTTTTGGATCATTTAAAAATTTGGCTTTAAATTTTTCGTAATCTATCTTTAAAACTTCGCCAGATACCACAAATATCGCACTTGCAGGATACGGTATATTTTCAAAATTTACCATCTCCGCAACAAAATTCATAGGTGGCAGTTGATGAAGAAAAATTTCTTTTCCGCTTTGTGTCGTTTTGTAAAGTTTTATTGAACCGCTAAGTAGATATATGAGCCATTTTGGCTCCTCGCCTTCGATAAATAAAAATTCGCCTTTTTTATATTTTTTGACTAAAGTTATCTCCTCAAGCTCTTCTAGTTGCTCTTTGCTTAGGTTTTTAAATATGGAAATTTTATCTAGCACCTTATCTCTCCGAAATTTATTTTGAGGATATTTTAGTGATTTAAACTTAATGAGAGTGAAATTTTGAAGAGACTAAGCTCTTCAAAAGGGATTATTTTTTAAGTAGGTCGCGAATTTGTGTTAAAAGTTCGATGTCGGCAGGCACGCTAGCAGGAGCTTCTGGCGCCGGCTCTTCTTTGCGTTTTAGCGAATTTAAAGCTTTAATAGCACAAAAAATACAAAATGCAATGATCAAGAAATCAACCGCAGTTTGGATAAAATTTCCGTAGTTTATCGTGACCGCAGGCGCTTGATCAACCGCTTCTTTTAGTGTGATTTTAAAGTCTGTAAAATTTACTCCCCCAGTTAAAACGCCTACAACAGGCATGATAACATCACTAACTAATGACGAAACGATCTTTCCAAACGCTCCGCCGATGACAACACCGACTGCCATATCGATGACGTTTCCACGCATCGCGAATTCTTTAAATTCCTTAATGAAACTCATCTTTGTCTCCTTTGTTTTTTAAGAATTAGGGATTGTATTTAAAATTTACTTTATAACGTCTAAAAGAAAAAATCTAACTTTAAATTTATTAAGCAGATGATATAATCTCCGTTCTAAATTTAATGTAAGGAAGACTATAAATGTATCGTTTTGCTCCGTCGCCAACGGGTGATATGCATATAGGAAATCTACGCGCAGCGATATTTAACTACATCTGCTCTTTGCAAGATAAAAGCGGGTTTATACTTCGCATAGAAGACACTGACAATGAACGAAATATTGACGGTAAGGAGAAAGAGATCGTAGAAATTTTAGCAAAATTTGGTATAACGCCAAAACAAATTTATATACAAAGCGAAAATTTAAAATTCCATCGACAGTTAGCTTCAAAACTTCTCATAGACAAAAAGGCTTTTGCTTGTTTTTGCACGCAAGAAGAGCTTGAAGCAAAAAAGGAGCAGGCTAAAAACGAGGGCAGGGCATACAGATATGATGGCACTTGTGAGCGCATGAGTGATGAGGAAGTCTTAGCTTGCGAAAAGCCGTTTGTCATACGTATGAAAAAGCCAAAAAACACGATGAAATTTACAGATGCTATAAAGGGCGAACTTAGTTTTGAACCCGAAGCGGTAGATAGTTTTGTCATTATGAGAGCCGATAAGACGCCTACTTATAACTTTGCTTGCGCGGTTGATGATATGCTTGAGGGAGTGACATTTGTTATACGTGGCGAAGATCACGTGAGCAATACCCCAAAACAAGACCTTATACGTGAGGGACTTGGCTATACGCAGACGATGAACTATGCGCACTTGCCTATTATCTTAAACGAAGAAGGTAAAAAGATGAGCAAGCGCGATGACGCAAGTAGTGTTAAATGGATGCTTCAAAGCGGATTTATGCCAGAAGCTATAGCTAACTATCTTATCTTGCTTGGCAACAAAACTCCGGTTGAAATTTTTACCATTACACAAGCGGCGCAGTGGTTTGATATAAGTAAAATTTCACGCTCTCCTGCTAAATTTGATATGAATATGCTAAAACACGTTAATCGCGAGCATATAAAACTCGCATCGCCAAAACGCTTGAGCGAGCTTACCGGACTTGACGAAAACAGGGCGGAGCTTATTAAATTTTACACCCAAGAGAGCTCTTTGTTGCCTGAGATAAAAGAAAAGATAGAAAAAATTTTCAGTCAAAAAGTCGCACCTAGCGAATACGAAGATGAGTTTGAGATTTTAAAAAATAGTATTAAAATTTTAAAAGATTGCCAAACGTATGATGAGTTTAAAAACGAGCTAATGCAATCAAGCGGTCTAAAGGGTAAGAAATTTTTCATGCCTTTACGCGCGCTCTTAACAGGTGAACTGCATGGGCCGGAGCTTAGCGAGCTCTATCCGCTTATAAAAACAAATTTAAAAGAGATAGCAAAATGATAGTTTCAACCTTTATTTCGGCGATAGCCACGATCTTGCATACGGTTATAAACATCTACATCTGGGTCATAATCGCAGCTGCGATAGTAAGCTGGGTAAGACCTGACCCATATAATCAAATTGTCCAGCTACTTTACAGGGTAACCGAGCCGGCTTATGCCTTTGTTAGACGTTTTATACCGACTGTTTTTGGAGGTATTGATATAGCTCCGATTATTATTTTACTTGCACTTCAGTTTTTGGATCTGTTTTTAGTAAGGCTTTTGCTTGAATTTGCTTCGTCTATTTAGTGTATTTGCTTTGTTTTTGCTCTGTTTAGACGCAAAAATTTTAAGTTATGAGGAGCTAAAAGGCAAACCAAAAGGTCTTGCAAAAGACTACTATATAAACCGTCTTATCAACGACGGAAATTACACAAAAAAGCAAATTTTGGATCTTTCAAACGATGTTTTTCGTAAAAGTGGCTTGGTTCAAAAAAATATCGATAAAATTTTACCGCCTGCTCAAAAAGAAGATCCTTGTAATGGTGTGGGCGTTAAAAATATCCTTGATGCAAACGCTACTTGTCAAAATATTCGAACAACGATAGCCTTTAGCCTAAAGCTCTCTCCTCAAACACGCGAGCAAATAGCACAAAATCTTGCTCAAACTCATCCAAACAAGGCTGAAATTCTAAATATCCTAAATCAAAAAAATCCTGCAAAAAAATTTGCGGATAAATTTTTAACATCACATTTTATGGCACTTTTTAACGCAAGCGAACAAGATAAAAAAGAGGAGCTTTTCTCGCAGAAATTCTCGGCTGAATTCATGGATAAGCTTTATGACGAAAAGGGCTTTTCGGCATTTTTAAATTCGCTTGTTTTGGAGAGAAAATTTGATAAATTTAGGCAAAATTTCCTAAAAATAACTCCCGAAAAGACTTCGCAAAACGACGCATTTTTTTTAGCTTTAAACGCTGTCACGCTTAATGATGAAAAGAGTGCGATTAAATTTTTTACACGCGCAAAAGACAGCTTTGAGAGGCAGTGGCAAAAAGATAATGCAACGCACTGGCTGTATCTTGTAACAAGAGATGATGAGTTTTTAACCCAGCTTTCAAAGAGCAAAGATGCAAATATCTACTCGTTATACGCTAGGGATTTTATCAAAAGCGAGCCACTTGAAGTTATCGTCCCTAAACCAAACAAGCAAAAAATAAGCGGTTTTGACGTCAGCGATCCGTTTTTATGGCAAGAAACTGTTTTAAAAGCTAAAAATATGACACCACAGCAGCTACAAGAATACGCAAAAAAATTTTATACAAATGAAAGTCTTGGTGCATATGCATACTTTATGCAGATGGCAAACGGTTGGGATGAGCAGTATTTTGTGATGCCAAAAAGTGTGGAGCTTGAGGATGTAAATATAGCAAGAAAGTCGCTTATATTCGCACTTGCTAGGCAAGAGAGCCTTTTTATCCCGGCTGTAATTTCAACTTCTTATGCGCTAGGAACTATGCAGTTTATGCCGTTTCTTGCTAATGCTATCGGTAAAAAAGAGTTAAAGATAGAAAATTTTGATCAAGATGACATGTTTAAGCCGGATATCGCCTATCGTTTTGCAAATCACCACTTAAACTATCTTGAGAAATTTCTATATCATCCACTTTTTATTGCTTATGCCTATAACGGCGGCATAGGTTTTACTAAAAAGCTTATAACTAGGGATGATATGTTTAAAGAGGGCAGATACGAGCCATTTTTATCGCTCGAGTTAGTTCCTGTGACAGAAACTAGAAATTACGGTAAAAAAGTGCTTTCAAACTATGTTATTTACCGCTCGCTTATGGGTTCCAGTATAAAGATTTCGACACTTTTCGAAAGTCTAACTCTACCTGATTTGACGGATAAATTTCGAAAGTAAGTTTTAGGTTGTCACTATCTTTTGTGGGCGATGAAATTTCATAATACCCGGCCCAAGGCATGTTAAATCCTGTAAGTTCTAAGAGCTCGTCACTTGGCTCAAGCTCTCTTGCCACGATTGTGTTTGCGTCGTTATTTACTTTTATACTTGTTAAATTTATGGCGTTTTCTTTAGGACTTACGGCTACTAGAAATTTTTCTTCGTTGTTGATTGAAATTTTACTTTGATAGATCGGGTTTAGGTAGGTTGCTATGATTAAAATGTGGTTTTGCTCGTCTATGATCTCAGCCTTGCTTGTATAAGCCAAAAGTTCGTTTTTAAGCGGTTCGTGGACTACGATTTTTTTATCATAACAGCCGATAAAAAATAGTGCGAGACATAAAAATATTATAGTTTTTTTCATATTTTGCCTTTTAAATTTAATCGTATTTTAGCATTTTATTTTATAATCACTCATTAAATTTAAAGCCAAATTTAGCTATAATCACGTGAAAAAGTACAAAAAGGCGACAATGAAACGACTTGCTATCGCGTTTTCCGGTCCATCAAATAGCGGCAAAACTACAACAATCTTAAAAGTTTTAGAAAATTTTATCAAGCAAAACCTAAAATGCGTAGTTATCAAGCACGATCCGGGCGACAAGGCTTGTTTTGACGTAGAAGGTAAAGATAGCTTTAAATTTAGCCAGACAGGAGCTGATGTTGTGGTGCTTAGCCCAACAAGAACGACGTATTTTAGCAAAGATAAGTCGGATCTTGATGATGTTATAAATATGATCGGAGAGTTTGATATACTGCTTGTTGAAGGCTTAAAAACGCTTCCTCTTCCTCGTATTAGCATTTTTAAAGATGAGATTGATGAAAGCTATCTTGGCTTTTCAGACGCCATAGCTAGTTACAAAACTGATTTAAATTATAAAATAGAAAATATAAATTTAGACGATATAGACGCGATTTGCGCGTGGATATTAAAACATGCGAAGGCTGTATAATGACACAATTAGAGCAAATTTTTAAGGCTATAAAAGAAGTAGCGATACGCATTAGTGAAGAGATAAAGTATGCCGATCTAGGCTATACGGCGCATGAGAACGCTACCGGCGATACGCAGCTAAAGCTTGATGTTTTAAGCGATGAGATCATCACCGCGAAATTTAAAGAGCTAGAGTGTGTAAAAGCATTGGTTAGTGAAGAAAAAGACGATGCTTTAAATTTAAATGAAAATTCAAAATATATAATCGCTTATGATCCGCTTGACGGCTCAAGTCTTGTTGATGTAAATTTCGCTGTCGGCTCGATATTTGGAATTTATGAAAACGAGTTAAATCCTCAAAATTTAGTTGCTGCCGTTTATAGCATATATGGTCCTCGCTTAGAGCTTGTGATAAATGACAAAAAGGGCTCTTTGCCATCTCTTTATAGGCTGGCAAAAGACGGAGAGTTTAAATTTGTAAAAGAATTAAAACTAAACGAAAAAGGTAAGCTAAATGCTACCGGAGCCACGCAAAAAGGCTGGAGCGAGAAGCATATTAAATTTATAAGAGAGCTATTTTTACAAGGTCACAGACTTCGCTATTCAGGAGCTATGGTTAGCGACTTACATCAAATTTTATTAAAAGGCGGCGGTCTTTTTAGCTACCCTGCAACCAGCGACGCGCCAAATGGCAAGCTTAGAGTGCTTTTTGAAGTGCTACCTTTTGCATTTATATATGAAAATGCCGGTGGAGCAACAAGTAGTGGTGTAAACGATAGTCTGTTTGATATAACGATAAGTAAAACTCACCAGACTACACCTTGCTTTTTCGGCTCTAAATTTGAGATAAATCTTATGCATAAATTTTATGAGTAAGTAAAATGAGTGAATCCTCGCAAAATCTTGACAAATTTGAACTTGCCTTAAAGCAGTATTCTGAAATTTTACTTTCATGCCAAAGTCAAAAGGGTTTGATGAGCTGCATGAAATGTAGTGAATTTTTTGAATGTGAAACGCGAAAAAATTATGTGGATAGTGCTTATAAATCGATGTCAAAAAGCGATACCGACGAAGGCGGATTTGATTTTTAAATTTAAAGGAATAAATAATGAAAGAAAAAAAATATATAACCACACCGATTTATTATGTAAATGACGTCCCTCATATAGGACACGCTTACACCACTATAATAGCCGATACTTTAGCACGCTTTAGGCGTTTGCAAGGATATGATACATTTTTTATGACAGGGACTGATGAGCACGGGCAAAAGATCGAGCAAGCAGCCCTTGTTCGTAATAAAACACCGCAAGAGTATGCTGATGAGATAAGCGGCAAATTTCGCTCGTTGTGGGATGAATTTGAGATAAGTTATGATCATTTTATCCGCACAACAGATGCCGATCACAAACTTACCGTGCAAAATGCCTTTGAAAAAATGCAAAAAAACGGCGACATTTACAAGGGTGAGTATGAGGGGTTTTATTGCGTTAGCTGTGAGACGTTTTTTACGCAAACACAGCTTGTTGATGAGGAGTGCTGTCCTGATTGCGGACGCAAAACAAGCATTGTAAAAGAGGAGAGCTACTTTTTTAAACTATCAAAATACCAAGATGCGCTTATTAAATGGTATGAAGAAAATGAACGTTGTATAATGCCAAAAGGAAAGAAAAACGAGGTAATTAGCTTTGTAAAAGGCGGGCTTAAAGATCTTTCTATAACACGCACAAGTTTTGACTGGGGTATAAAACTACCCGCAAGTTCAAACGATCCAAAGCATGTTATGTATGTTTGGCTTGATGCACTTTTAAACTATCTAACCACTCTTGGCTACACTCGCGGCGATGACAAAATGGAATTTTGGCAAGATACTACTCATATCGTCGGAAAAGATATTTTGCGCTTTCACGCGATTTACTGGCCGGCGTTTTTGATGAGCTTAAATCTCCCTTTGCCAAAACATGTCGCAGCGCATGGTTGGTGGACGAGAGATGGTGAGAAAATGAGTAAAAGCAAAGGCAATGTCGTAAATCCTCACGAGGTAGCAAGTGCTTACGGTCTTGAAAATTTTAGATATTTTTTACTTCGTGAAGTTCCATTTGGTCAAGATGGCGACTTTAGTCAAAAGGCTCTAATCGAGCGGATAAATTCCGAGCTTGGAAACGGACTTGGTAACCTTTTGAGTAGAATAATCGGCATGAGCTCAAAGTATAGCGAGTATAAAATCAACTCCATGCAAACTGCTAAATTTTACGAAGCCGAACTAAACGAAGCGCACGAGTACCTTAAAAATGCTATTGAAAATTTAGAAAATTTTGCGACAAATCGCTACTTAGAAGAGATATGGAAAGTTGTAGCGCTTGCAAACGGTGCCGTTGCCAAGTATGAGCCATGGGCCATGATAAAAGCAGGAAAGAGCGAAGAGGCAAACACTCTCGTTGCTCTTTGTGCGAATTTGCTTGCTAAAATAGCAGTGATACTAAGTCCTGCTATGCCGCATACTTGCGATAAGATAGCGCAGGCTTTAGGTTTTGAAATTTCAACTGAAATTTATAATAAAATAATTTTACAAAATGAGCTTTTAAATTTTATAGCCAAACCTACGCAACCGCTGTTTCCTCGCATAGAAACAGAGCTTATGGCAAGACCGAGTGAGCCTGAAGCTGCTTTAAAAGAAGAGCCAAAAGATGGCTGTGATGAAAGCATTATTACGATTGATGATTTTAAAAAGATCGTTATAAAAGTAGGAACTGTGCTTGAGTGCGAAAAGGTCGAAGGAAGTGATAAGCTGCTTAAATTTCAAATAGACTTGGGCGAGGAAAAACCGCGTCAAATTTTATCAGGCATAGCTAAATTTTACGATCCGAGCACGCTTGTTGGTAGACAAGTTTGTGTGTTAGCAAATTTAAAAGAGAGAACTATGATGAAAAAATACGTCTCTCAAGGCATGATCTTAAGCGCAGAAGATGGCTCTCTCTCGCTTCTTAGCACCGATGCAAAAGTTAAAAACGGCTCGATAGTAGGCTAATGACAATAGAAAATTTGGTTCGTCTTATCAACGGACAAACACTAAATAAGCCTAGCGTTTCTAGCGTTTTAGGTTTTGCTTTCGAGGCAAAAAACGTTAAGCGTGGTTTTGCCTTTATGGCTGTTGATGCAGACCAAAAAGAGATAGAACTAGCCGTAAAACACGGTGCATATGCTGTTATAAGCGACGAGGAGATAACGCCTAGCGATACTGAGATAGCATACATTAAAGTAGATAATTTTCAAACTGCTCTTATTAGACTTATGCGGTTTGAAGCTACACATAAGAATTTGAAATTTTGCTCGGTAAATGCTGTGCAAATGGCTATTTTGGAACATTCTAGCCTTGGTAAAAATGCAGCTATCATACCAAAAAATTTAACCGAATTGTTTTACAAGATCATGTCGTCAAAAAACGGTGACATCTTTTTTGGAGATGAAATTCGAATTTTACAGCGCATAACTCCGCTTTATGATACTGTTTGGACTGATACTAAAGCACAAGCGTTAAATCCTAGCTCGATATTTTTTACTACGATGATATGCGATGATGTTTATTATCAAAATTTAAATATACCTCGTGTTTTTATCGGAGCTTTATGCGGACTGCTTCATTATCTTAAACAAAACAATATCTCTTTTAAGCTAAATGATACTCGCTCGCTTGGGCATTTTGAGCCTATTTTTATAGATAAAAATTTCCATCAAGCGCCATTTGGATCAAGTTTTCGCGCGATAATTATTGAAAATGACGAAGAGCTTTTTGCCATCGAAGCCTTGTATCTAAAGAAAAATTTTGATCCTTCAGAAGTCGTTATATGTTTGCCAAAAGATAGCTTGTTGCAGGTTGATAATGCTGTGAGGTTTGAAAATTTATGTGAGATAAAAGAGCTTAAAAATTTCCGCTATATGCTTGTTTTGTCTCAAAAGAGTGAAATTTTAAATTTATTAAGCGAAAGCGAAATTCAAGATTCGCTTTTTTAAATTTTCGGACAGAGATCTGCTCTCCATCCGCTTTGTGCTTATGCTTTTATTTTATTAGGATCCTCTCCCTCGCCAAGGAAAAATTTCATGTCTGCTTTCGCATCACCGCTAATTAGGCGAAGATTAAAATTCTCAACCAAGAAATTTACTATCGCTTCGTTAAAAAACTGTGGCACACTTGGTCCTATATTTATATTTTTTACACCCAGGCTAAATAACGCGAGTAGGATTATTACCGCTTTTTGCTCCATCCACATAAGTACGATAGATATCGGCAGATCGTTTATGGCGATACCTGTTGCTTCGCTTAAGGCGATAGCTATCTTAACCGCTCCGTTACTGTCGTTGCACTGACCAAGATCGAGGTAGCGTGGGACTTGAGTGCCTGGCACTAGACCAAAGTCAATGTCATTAAATCTAAATTTGCCACAGCTTGATGTTAGTATCACGCAATCACTTGGTAAATTTTGAGCCAACTCACGGTAGTATTCACGTCCTTTGCCAGGCGCGTCACAACCTGCTATCACAAAGAAACGGCGAATTTTACCAGTGTTTATGGCATCTAAAATTTGTGGCGCTAAACCTAAAATTGTCTTATAATGTGCTCCTGTTACTAGCGTATCATCACTGTCAAATCCACTTACGTCACCGCAAGCAAGCGCACACTCTATGAGAGGCGCAAAGTCGTCATTTTCTATCTGCGCTATGCCGTTTGTGCCGGCTATTTGGTAGCCAAACAAACGCTCTTGGTATGTGCAGTTTGAGCGAAGTGGCACGATACAATTGGTTGTCATCAATATCGCACCTTTAAATTCATTAAAAAGTTTAGTCTGATCAAACCATGCCTTGCCGACATTGCCTTTTAAGTGGGAGTATTTGCGAAGTTCAGGATAGCCGTGTGCAGGAAGCATTTCTGAGTGAGTATAGATATTTATGCCTTTGCCGTCGGTTTGTTTTAGTAGTAATTCAAGCGCTCTTAGGTTGTGACCGCTTACAAGTATCGCTTTGCCTTCAACCTTGTTTTGACTAACTTTTACTGGTGTCGGTACTCCAAATTTTGCCGTATGAGCCTCACTTAGTAGGTTCATGCATTCAACTCCGGCGCTTCCTACGGCAAGGAGTTGTTTAATATGTTCATTAAAATTAAAATTTGAGTTTGTTAGCGTAAAATAAAGCGTATCAGCCATAACGCGGTCAACATTGTTTGTATCAGCACCTAGCTCTGCGGCATGATGGCGATATGCACTAAGTCCTTTTAGCCCAAAAACCATTGTATCTTGCAAGCGTGCCAAAGTCGCGTCTTTGCCACAGGTTCCCATAGGCTGACCCTTTGAGCCACAGCCATTATCCATACTCATTTCACACTGATGACAAAACATTTGTAATTCTTTGCTCATTTAATTTCCTTATTTTTAGTTAAACGGTAAGTGCGATTTTACGTAAATTTTAAAAATAAGTAATTGATAGTAATCAAGATAAAATATATCCTAATAAGAGGCAAGATTATTTTTGAAAGATAAATTTATGGCATGAGACAAGAGCGTATCTCTTGTCTGTCTTGGATTAAAAATTTTATAAATTAAAATAAAATTAGGCGTGAATAGCTTTTATTGATAATCCTTGTTTAGTAAAATTTTAAGCGACTCTTCCGCTTTTTTTGCGTGTTCTGCGATTTGCTTGTAAGCGTCTTGATTAAATTCATATGTGCTAACAAGTCGTCCGCCGTGAGTGCTAAAACTCACGCCATCTTTTCTTTGTGAAATTTGCAAAAGCATATCATTATATGGTGCGAAGCATTTTTTAAATTCGCTCAATTCTTGTCTGTATACTCGTGGCAAATGGGTGGCAACATATAGTCGGTTGTATTTTTCTCCGTCTGCGTAGTAGCATGACTTTGGTCTAAGTTGTGACGGGTGGTTTAGTATCTTTGTTAAGCCTTGTGTCTTAACAACGCTTTTATTTTCATAACTCAGCTTGGCCGATCGATAAAACTCGGATAAAAAGCCCATCATGGCAGAGTATTTGTATATGCATTCTTTTTCGATGTAGTGAAACTTTTGAAGCTCATTTATAGACGCCCAAAACTCCGTATGCTCTTGTTTTGAGATTTTACCTGTTTTAACGACACTTGAAAGGATTTCATAAAATTTTACTTCCGCCTTTGCATATTGCTTTGTTGTGTTATTTTGGTATTCGTGAGAGATACTATCTCCAAGTAAAGCACGAGAAAATGCATAAAATTCGTTGCAGTAACGCTGCTCGTCATCCAAGTTTAAAAGGTTGTTGTTGCTACTAATCGCACATCCGTTAAATGTAAAAATCAAGATTAAAATAGTAATTAAATTTTTCATAAAACCAACCTTTATAAAAATATATATTATTATACTACCACATGGATGTTTGCTTAACTTATGTATTTTATCGGGTCTTTTGCTCCTGCTTTTTCAAAGCCGTTTAGTCTTAAGCGGCAGCTATCGCATAATCCACATGCTTCGTTTTCATTCTCATAACAACTCCATGTTAACTCAAGCGGAGAGCCTATCTCTAGGGATTTTGCTACGATTTGAGCTTTGCTTAAATTTACTAGCGGAGTGATGATCTTGGTTTTAAAGCTTGGTGCTGTTCCATGGTTGATAGCTAGGTTTATCTGTTTTATAAATTCGTGCGTGCAGTCGGGATACCCGCTACTATCTTCTTCAACTACACCGATAAATATCGCTTCGGCACCGTTTTTTTCGGCAACGGCTGCGGCTATGGAGATAAAAATTCCATTCCTAAACGGTACATAGGTATTTGGCACATCATCGCTTAAACCGGTTTTTGGCACCGATAGGCTTTTGTCTGTTAGTGAATTTCCGCCTATATCAGCTATAAAATTTGCGTTTAAATTTAGTCTTTTTTGAATGCCTAATTTATCGCAAATTTCATTAAATGCGCGCTTTTCTCGCTTCATCGTGCGTTGGTCGTAGTCAAAGTGAAGCGCGATAACTTCATATCCTTCATTAACGGCTATCGTGGCACAAAGCGTGCTATCCATGCCACCTGACATTATGACAACGGCTTTTTTACTCATGTGATTTCCTTTTTTGTGTATCAAATTTATATCGCCAGCATAAAGAGGCTGTTTGTTGAAAGTTTTATGTCTTAAATTTTAAAATTTCGCTAGAATTATACGAAAATTTAACTGAAAGAGAAAAATGATACTTTGTGATGAGGCGTATCCTCAAATTTTAGATGAAATTTGTTCTTATTTGACAATTGGAGAGGTCGAGCTTAGTTTTGTTCGTAGCGATGAGATGAGAGAAATAAATTTATCTCAAAGAAATATAGACAAGACAACTGATGTTTTAAGCTTTCCCTTTGAAACAGTCTTGCATGCACCGCTTGGCTGTATAGTTATAAATTTAGACCTAGTAGAACAAAAAGCAACCGAACTAGGCCATGGTAATGATGAGGAAACAGCCTTGCTTTTTACGCATGGGCTTTTGCATGTTTTAGGTTTTGACCATGAGAAGGACGAAGGTGAGATGAGGGAAAAAGAGTGCGAGGTCATAGAGAAATTTAACCTACCTAAAAGCTTGATAGTCAGAACTATGGACTAGGGCTTTTGCGCTGATTGTTCTAGGTTTATATATCCCATTTCGATTAGTTTTTTATAAATTTCAACTATCTTTGGACCAGCGGCGCTTCCGCCGTGTCCGCCATGCTCGATAACCATTGAGACGACATATTGTGGGTTATCATATGGTGCATAAGTCGTCATCCACGCATGCGAACGTTGTAAGTAAGCCATATCTTCTTCTTTTATACGTTTTTTGTCAGCTTGAGATATACCTACGACTTGTGCTGTTCCGGTCTTTGCTGCTACCTTTATCGTTGATGAAGTAAAGTGTCTACTTGCCGTGCCTCTTGGGTGATTTGCTACCTCATACATAGCATGTCTAATGGCTGGTAATTGAGCCTTTTCAAAGTCTGTGAAAATGTCATCTTTTGGTTCAAATTTTACATCTTTGGAGTCGATGCTCTTTAGAAAGTGAGGCGTGACATTTAGTCCTGTGGCAAGCATCGCCGTGTGTCTTGCTATTTGCATAGGGGTTACTAGAAAATTTCCTTGACCGATGGATGTTATGAGTGTTTCTCCTTGAAACCAGGCTTTGCCGTATTTTCTCATTTTCCATTCACGACTAGGGAGCGTTCCTATAAATTCGTTTGGTAGGTCAACCCCTGTTTTTACGCCAAAACCTATCCTTTCAAGTATGGGTGCGATAGCGTCTATGCCGATCTTTTGGCTGGCTTTGTAAAAATAGTCATCACAGCTCTCTCTTATGGCGGTGTTCATGTTTACGTTACCGTGACCGTATGAGTTCCAGCAACGGAATTTGCGTCCGCCAAGCTCATATGAGCTAGAGCAAAAGAAGCTATCGTTCTTGCTCATGCCATTATCTAAAAATGCCAAAGCCATACCCATCTTAACTACAGACCCGGGAGGATAAAGACCGTTTACTAGCTTGTTTGTAAACGGGTGATCAAGGTCTTTTATAAGTTTATCCCACTCGTCTTTGCTTATGCCTGATACAAATGGGTTTAGGTTGTATTCAGGAAAGCTTCCGGCTGCTAGTATAGCGCCATCGTGCACGTTCATAACAACAACGCTTCCTGCGTCCTTGTCAAAAATATCCATTACAAATTTTTGAAGCTCAAGGTCTATGCTTAGCTTTATGTCTTTGCTTTTTGGGGCATTGAAATTTATCTGCTCTATCTCTTCGTTTAGGGCATTTACTTTTATGCGTTTTGAGCCCTCGCTGCCTTGCAAAACAGAGTTGTAATACCTCTCAACTCCGCTTCGTCCGATGTAGTTTGTTAGCTTAGTTAGCGGGTCGTTATCCATATCTTTTTGATTTGCTCTTCCTACATAACCGATGACGTGCGAGGCTAGATTGTCATATGGATAGTGACGTTTGCTTGTTGGATTTACCTTTAAATTTTCCCTTAAAGATAGCGTGGCAAAGTGTGGTAAAAAGCTATCATAGTCGATAAACTCCACGACGCTTATAAATTCTTGGTTATATGGTGAGTCGTTTTTTATATACTCTTTTTTAAGTTTTGTGGCATTTAGATCGGGAAAATACCTTACGATCTCGTCTATCTCACTATCTAATGTGCCGTTTTTTCTATTAAGATGAGGTTTTAAAAGTATGGAAAAGCCTAGTCTGTTTATCGCCATCGGACGATCTTTCGCATCAAAGATGATGCCTCTAACGGGAGGAAGATATATCGTTTTTACGGCATTTTGTTCGGCTATGCTTTCGTAGTATTCGTTTGAATTTACGCTTAGATGATAAATTCTGCTTAGTAAAATTATCCAAAATAAAGCGATGATGGTAAAAACTATACGAAGTCTCATAGTGCTCGCTCTTTTAGAAATACAACCGCTAAAGCACTTTCGCTAATAATATAAAACAGGCACTCTATATCAAAATTTAAAAATTGTGCATTTTGCGTGTAGGCTATGATGTTATTTATTAAAAATGTTGTAGCATATCCGCTTGCAACAAACACAACTAGGAGCAAATTTCGTAATTTAAGCGTTAAAATAAGCCAGTCAACTACAAAATGAAAAAATAGTAAGAATGCTACGATACTTGAAAAAAGATAAAATCCATGAATTTGTTCGGTAAAAAGTAACAATGCAAGGCAAAAATACCACGATATGTCAAAATTTTCGTATGATTTTTGTTTTTTATTGTATTCAAGTATTAAAAATGTAAAAAAAAGTCCAAGCAGGGGCGGTAAAAAACCAAATTGAGTCGTTGCGATCTCATATAAAAATAAAAACGCAACGCTTGATATTTTGGTTATAAATTGTGAATTAGTGCTATTTCGTCGCATACGGGAAAGTGTTTGCATTTGATGCAGTCCGCCCAAATTTTTTGTGCAGGTAGTTCGCTTTTAGGTATTTCTTTAAAGCCTAATTTTTCAAAAAAACGCCTTTGGTATGTTAAGGTAAAAACTCGTGAAATTTCATACTCTTTAGCTTCTTTTAAAAGAGCATTTACCATCATAGAGCCGATCCCACTACCTCGTAAATTTTTATCCACTATAAGACTTCTTATCTCGGCAAGATCTGGAGCATGGATGTGAAGAGCGCAAAAGCCGACTATCTTGTCACCATCTTTTGCTATGATGTATGAGCGGATATTTGTGCTGATCTCGTCGTCACTTCTAGGAAGTATCACTCCGCTTGCCACTTCGGGAGCTACAAGCTCTTGCATATTTTTTATGTCTTTTGGTTTTGGCTTTACTAGTGTTATCACGGGCTATTCCCTGCCTAGGGCTAAATTTATGATCTTATCCCTTGCTTTGTCTATGTTGTTTTTATTAAGCGTTGAGACCAGGATTCCTTTTGGGTCAAATTTCATTACGGCACTTCTTGAGCTTTGATTAAGCTTATCGGCTTTTGTGTATAAATTTAAAACTTTTTGATCCGCTCTTAGGAAGCTATTTATGTATGAATTCACGTTTGTATCTATATCAAGGTCAAAATGTCTTGCGTCGATTAAATGAACGAACAATTTTATATTTGAGCGAAATTTTAAAAACTCATCTAAGCTTTTCTTCCACTCTTCATGCATAGTTTTGGCTACCTTTGCATATCCAAAACCTGGAAGATCGACAAACATAACCTTTAGCTTGTCTTTTGTATCATCATCTTCCATAAGCTCTATCTCAAAGAAATTTATAAGGCGAGTTTTGCCGGGAGTTGATGAACTTTTGGCTAAGCCGTTGTGGTTTGCTATAGCGTTTATAAGGCTACTTTTGCCAACATTTGAACGACCTAGGAATACAATTTCACTTGAAGCAAAGTCAGGAGCTTGACTGATGTTTGCGCTTGAGGTTATAAATTTGGCTCCGACTGCTCTTATCACTTTTGTTTGTCCTCGATCTGAAATATAAATTTAACAGGCTTGTTGTCGTTGCTATTTACGTTATATGTGCCTTGTGTTTGATTGATCGTGATCTTTTCTCCGTAAACATTTTTATCGCTTTCTTGCTCATGTAAATGACCGTTACCGCTTATCGTATAAATTTCCTTTACAGGCTCATAAGTAAGCGTCTCGCCCTTGCCGTTATAGTGTTTTTCTTTCATGAAAACCTTAAATTTAGCATTGCCTGTGGCTATGTATTTTGTAGGTTGGCGTTTAGCGTCAAAATGCACGACGACCTTATCTGCAAAAAGCTCATCATAAGAGCCCTTTTTTATATGAACATTGCCTTTAAATTCGCTTATTTGTTTATTTTCATCGGCGAAAAAACTATCCGAAGTGATCTCTACTTGTTCTGCGCTAAGACTTGTGAAGCTTAGGATTAATCCTAGTATCAATCCCGCTCTTGCTCTATCCATGCTTTTAACCCTTTTATTTGCGTCTGTTTTTTGTTTGTGTTATATGTTATGCTGTTGCCAGTTATCTTGTCGCCATTTTGCGTTATCACAAAATCAACCTTTGAAGCTACGATTTTGGTTTTGAGATTATACAAAATTTCTTCTGAGATAAAGTTCAAACTCTCGTTATTATCATACTTGGCATTGCCTTTAAATATAAACAAGTTGCCCTGTGAAATGGCTACGTCAGAACTCATTTTGTGATTTAAATTTCCCCTTATAATGTCGGCTTTAAATTTTAAAAATTCATCCTTTTTGGCGTATCTGTTTACTTCATCAGCTTCGTAAATTCCACTTACTATACTTGAGTTTATCTCGTGATTAACTACATCGTTCATCTGCATGTTTGAAACACTCATGTCGCGTTTAAATTGCTCGGCAAAATATGGATCTTGTAACGCCAAAAATATCATCACTGCACTAAAAATAGCAACGACGAAATAAAAAATTTTTATAACCAACGTTTAGACCGCTCGCTCTTTAAATTCTCGGCTTCAATGAGCATTTCTATCATCTCTCTAACTGCGCCGTTGCCGCCTTTATGCTTAAGCTTTGTTCTTACTTTAAGATCTTTTATCGCATCTTTTGGTTTAAAACTCCAAGCCACGGCATTTAAAATTTTGTAGTCATTATAATCATCACCGATGGCGGCTGCGTTTTCAAAACTAAGACCTTCAAATTTAAGTATCTCTTTGGCAACTTCTAGTTTATCTCCAACACCTTGATAAACGTGTGTGATTTTTAGATCTTCGGCTCTTCGCTCTACGATTTCTGACTTTCTGCCTGTTATGATGGCTACTTTTTTACCAAGTTTTAACCAACTTTCTATCGCCCAGCCGTCTTTTACGTCAAATGACTTTAAAAGCTCACCTTTTGCATCATACACGATCTTGCCGTCGGTCATACAGCCGTCAATATCTAAAAAAATAATATCTATCATAAAACACCTTTCGTGCTTGGAGTGGCTATGCGGTTATTTTTGCTAAGCGCGCGTCTAAGAGCTACCGCAAAGGCTTTAAATGTGGCTTCGATAATATGATGGTTATTTTTGCCTCTTATTTTTGCGATATGTAGCGTTATGTTTGCATTCATTGCAACCGCTCTAAAAAATTCCTCGGCAAGCTCTATGTCAAATTCACCTATCTTGCCTTTTTCATCTAAATTTTCATAGACTAAAAATGCTCTGTTGCTAAGATCAAGCGCGCAACTAACTGCTGCTTCGTCCATAACAACAACGCTATCTCCAAAGCGTTCTACGCCACTAACCGGATAGATCGTCTCTTTTAAAAGCGAGCCTATAACGATACCCACGTCTTCAACGCTATGGTGAAAATCAACATGCGTATCGCCCTTGCAGGTTATCTTAAGGTCAAGCAGGGCATGTTTACCAAATGCTTCAAGCATGTGGTCAAAAAAACCAATACCTGTTGAAATTTCGCATTTTCCATTGCCATAAAGCTTAAGCTCTGCGCTTATGTCAGTCTCTTTTGTTGTTCGTTGTGTTTTTAAAATTTCATCTTTCATTTTTATCCTCTTACGATAAATGCGCCTACAAATTTTCCGCTTCTAGCATAGTCTCTAGCTTCATCTTCGCTTCTAAATCCGCTTAAAAATACGCGATATATTGTCTCGCCGTCTAGCATGAAGCTTTTAACCACAGATTTATATCCGTCGATACTTCTGTGCTCTTGCTGGTATCTATTTGCACCGCTTTGGTTTTTAAAGGCACCGATTTGCACCATAAATTCGCCACCGATAAAGCTTTGTTGAGCTGATATCGAAACGCCTGTTTGCTGTTGTTTAGGACTTTGTGTTTGAACCGGCACTGTCATGGTTTGCGCGTTAAAACCTATAACTTCCATACTAACAGGAGCAGTTCCTGCAGCTATCATGTCAAGCTTTGTTGCTGCAGCCTTTGAAAGGTCTATAACCCTATCTCCCACAAATGGACCACGGTCATTTATACGCACGATTACGTTTTTTTGGTTTCTTAAATTTACAACTTTTAGCACGGTGTTCATCGGCAATGTCTTATGTGCGGCCGTCATATTGTGCATGTTGTAAATTTCGCCATTTGATGTTTTTTTGCCGTGGAAATTTGGTCCATACCAGCTTGCTATGCCGCTTGCTCTATCTCCGACACTTACTACTGTCGGATAGTAAGTTTTGCCGTTTATGGTGTATGGGCGCATTGTCGCTCTTTGAACGGCGGGAGAGTTGTTTGGCTTAACGCTAGTCGGCCCACTTGGAGTAAATGGAGCACCGCTCCAAGAACATCCGGTGAATAAAAATATTATAAATACAGGTATCGCAAATTTGATATTAAGGTATGACAATGCTTTCTCCGGCATTTAAATTTGAGCTAGCTAAAGAATTTGCATCGCGGATATCTTTTTCTTTGACATTAAATTTCTTTGAAATTTCAGCAAGTGTTTCGCCGTTTTGCACAGTGTAGTTTTGTATAGAATTATCTTTTGAGCGAGGGATTATTAGCTTTTGGTTTTGAGAAATAGCATTTGTTTTAAGCTCGTTAAAATCTTTTATGGCCTTATGACTTACGCCGGTTTTTTTAGCTATAGCTAAAAGCGTATCTCCTCTTTTTACTGTATATGCAAAAAAGTCTTTCTTGCCTGTAAGCGGTTTAAAATTTTGTGAGAAAATCTCTTTTTTGTTTTCAGGTATATACACATAGGTATTTTTTAAGTTAGGCTCGGTAAATACATATTTTAAATGTGGATTATTTGTTTTCATTTTTTTAAGGCTTAAACCTATGCCGTCACCTACGTGCATTAGATTAGTTCCTCCAGGAACTGTTACTTGAACAAGCTTTAGCCCACCTTTTGGATTTAGTAGCGACGAGTCCTTAGAAAGCAAGAAATTTGTCTCTCTCGCGATATATGCCGCTCTTAAAATCTTAATGACAAACTGTCTAGTTTCTGGTGGAAGGTATTTTTTCTGAGGATCTATAAGCGTCGCAAGATCATCTGTGCCGGCGGCTTTTATAGCCTTAGAAAGACATCCATCGCCACAGTTATAGGCCATTGCGGCTAGATACCATTTGCCAAATTGCTTTTTAAGCGTGCTTAGATATGTTGTTGCCGCCTTTGTTGAAGCAAATGGGTCTCTTCTTTCATCAACATATTCGTTTATGTTAAGTCCGTGCATTTTGGCTGTTTTTGGCATAAATTGCCACATCCCGGCAGCTTTGGCCTTTGAAACTGTATGGTTTGAAAAGCCAGACTCTATCATCGCAAGATAGAAAAATGAGTCGGGAACTTTTGAGTTTTGTATATGCTCTTTAATCATCGGAATATAGACATATCCGTTTTTAAGAGCATCCGTAAAAGTCTTTATGTGGGATTTTTTTATGCTTTTTTTCATATTTGTATAGTATGAAGTTTTTATAAAGCTAGGATTTATATCAAGCTCTTTTAAAATTTTAACTTGAGCTTCATAAAAATCTCTATCGGATGTATTTGCAAATAGGCTTATCGCACAGGCAAATATCATAAAAATTTTAAGCATGGCTTTCATTTTTGTCCTTTTTTACGTGTCAAAACACTTAAATAATCTTTTGGCATTGCTTGAGGTAAGTTCTTTAACTTCACTCTCGCTAAGGCTTAGAATTTCAGCTATCTTTTTAGCAACAAATGTCGTAAACATCGGCTCGTTTCTCTTACCGCGATAAGGTTCTGGGGTAAGATATGGAGCATCGGTTTCTATAACTATCCTGTCTTTTGGTATGTTTGGTAAAATTTCAACCAAATTTTTAGCATTTTTAAAGGTTAAAACACCACCTATGCCAAAGTAAAAATTTCCAAATTTTACAAGTTCTAAAAGTAATGGCGAAGCGTTGTAGCAGTGCAAAACAGCTCCTGCCGTAAGCCTTGGCGCATACTCTTTTAGAACATTGTAGCAATCCTCGTTTGCATCACGGATGTGAAGTATAATGGGTTTGTTTAACTCAACTGCAAGTTCAAGTTGAGCTAGAAAAACACGTTTTTGCTCCTCTTTTTCGGCTATCTTTTCCATCTCGTCTTTTGGTAAACGGAAATAATCAAGCCCACATTCGCCGATAGCTACACATTTTTCATGCGAGGCAAATTTGCGTAAGGTCTCTTCGTTATAGCCTCTTATGTCGTATGGATGAACACCAACGGCAAAATAGACATTTTTGTATTTTTGCGATATTTTAGCCGCTTTTGGTAAATCATTAACATCAGCACCTGGAAGTATAAATCCAATCACATCCGAATTTATAGCATTAGATATAACGGCGTCTAGATCGTTATCGTAGCAAGTATCGCTTAAGTGACAATGTGTATCAATGATCACTTAGTAACCTCGATGCGATTTCTTCCACTCTCTTTTGCAATATATAAAGCCTCGTCCACTAGCTCCAAAATTTCGTCTACACCATAGTCGTTTCCACCAAAAGTAAGACCTATAGATACGGTAAATTCTATCGTATCTTTTTTGAGTGAAATTTTATGAGAAGCTATGCTTGTTCTTAAATTTACGAAAAATTTGACCGCGTCTTCATTGCTTGTATTTTTTAAAACTACGCAAAGTTCATCTCCGCCAAAACGCGCAACCAGATCTTTGTCTTTTGTTTCGTCTATCAGTTTTTTTGAAAGGTATTGTAAAACCTTATCACCAGCCTCGTGTCCATAAGCGTCATTTATGTGTTTAAAACGATCTACGTCAATCATGGCGACTGCGTAAGGCTCATCAGTGTCTTGGATCATGGCTAGGTATTCGTTCATGTCGGAGTAGAAATACCTTCTATTATATACTCCAGTTAGAAAGTCTTTGTTAGCAAAATTTGCGATTTTGTTGATATTTTCCATGGCTTCGATGGTGTTATTTACACGACATATCAACTCCTCTTTGCCAAAAGGCTTTGCTATAAAGTCGTTTGCACCACTTTTAAGAAAAGTAGCTGCGCTTACATGCTCGTCAGGCGAGGTTAGGATTATTACGCCTATTTTGTTTTTATCGTGTTCTTTACGTATATCTTTTAGTATCTCAAGACCATCTTTGATAGGCATTCTGTAGTCTGCGATTATAAGTTTTATGTCTGGATTATCAGCAAAGTAGTTCATCGCCTCTTCGCCGTGAGCAGCGGTTAGAACTTGGAATTGAAGGCTTGTTAATATTTTTTTTAGGTTGTTCCTAAAAGGCATGGAGTCCTCTACGACTAGGACTTTGTATTGTCTGTTTTTACTTAGCCTGTTTATCATGTTAAATATATAATTTATATCGTCCATATTGCCTTTATAGACATAGTCTACGATATCTTTATGTATAAATGTTGATTTTGTCTCTTCATCAAGACTGCCGGTTAAGACTATTGCAGGAATTCCTTTGGATAATACATAATCAACTATCTCGCCATTTGGAGCGTCTGGTAAATTTAGATCAAGCAGAGCCATAAAGTATTCATCTTGGTTGTCTTTTATGAGTTGTTTGGCTTGAGCAAAGTCATACGCAACGTCTACTAGCATGTCGGTTACGTTTTTTTCCATCTGTCTTACTACTAGTTTTGCTAAAGCTTTATTGTCGTCAACTACTAGAATTTTTTCCATTTGTCTACCTATCTAAAATTTGTAACTTTCAATTTTATCGAATTTTTATTTTATGTAACTTAAAAATAAATTTTAACTTACTACTTCAAAAGCCCTCTTGCGAATTCCATAGCTTCTTTGCTGATGTGCTCGCCGCTTATCATACGTGCTAGCTCGTTTGCTCTTTCGCCTTTTTCAAGTTCTTTAACGGTTGAAATTTCGCCGTTTTTCTCAACCAAAAAGTGAGAATTTGCCTTTGAACTAAGTTGCGGTTGGTGTGAGATGGCAAAAATTTGATAAAATTTGGCTAGTTTTAACAGGACATTTGCGATACTCATCGCCTCTTTTCCACTTAAATTTGCATCTATTTCATCTAGAATTATAACTCCGTTTCCCTCTTGTGTTATCTGTGTTTCACTTGCTATAAATGCTAGTCTTAAACGGTTTAGTTCGCCTGAACTTAAATTTTTAAGAGCAGTTTCATTTAGCTTTAAAATAATCTCGTCCATGCCTAGTTCGTCAAGAGCTTTTGGCTCTATAAAGAGTGAAATCTCACTCATGTAAAGCTCTTTTAAGTAGGAATTTATCAAATTTTCAAGCTCTGTTAAATTTCGTTTTCTAGCTTTGTTCAAATTTTTAGCCAGTTTGTTTATTTCCGAGCTTGTTTGTTTAAATTTCTGCTCTAATTGACCCTTTTCAAAACTTATGTTTTCATACTTATTAAGCTCGATCTTTCTTTTTTCAAGTGTTTGAAGCGCTTCTTCTATGCTGCCGTAGCGTTTCACGATAGAATTTAACGCTTCGATCCTATCAAGCACTGCTTCGATATCGATATCCTCAAGCTCGTCCATGTTTAAGTTGTCTCTTACGATCCTAAGCTCATTCATGGTTTCTTCAAAAAAACTAACGTCAATATCGCTTATATGAAGTGCGTCAATAACAGCCTTTTCCGTGCTAAATATCGCTTCTGCTTTATTCCATGCTTCATTTATCTTATCTTTTTTACTAAGACGTTTTTTAATATCCATCAGCTCGTCAAATTCGCCTATTTTTGGGCTTACGCTTTCTATCTTGTTTATCTCAAAAGCAGCAAATTCTTTTAGCTCTTCAACCTTTTTTTCATCTTCTAAGATGGAATTTAGCTCTTTTTTTATTTTGATAAACTCTTCAAATTTGTCTTTAAATTCCTCCTTTAAAGCTTTAAATTTGGGCTCTTTTTTGCACTCCAAAAAGTCGAGTAAATTTAAAAATCTCTCATTTTCAAACTCGTTTATCTCTTTTGCCGAGAGATATTTGATATGCTCTTTTGCTATTTTTGCTAAATTTTTCTTTGAAACAGACTGGGAATTTATAAAGTAACGAGTCGCTTTATCTTTGATAAGTTTGAAGTTATTTATGGGTTCGTTTTCGATACCAAATTCATCCATATCAAATTTATGGTCGATGTCAGCTTCTATGACTCTTGCCTCGCTGTCTTTTAAGCCAAAAATAGCCATTATAGCACTCATAAGCACCGACTTGCCGGCGCCGCTAACACCGGTAAAGACACTAAGCCCATCTTTGAAATTTAACTCTACATTACTAAAATTAAGATAATCTTTAATTAAAATTCGCTCAATCATTATGACCCCAATGAAGTTTTTCTTTTAAAATTTGAAAATAATCCCTTGATACATGGCGTATTAATTTTGCCTTTTTGTCGCTAAGACCTACACAAACGCTCTCGTAGTCTTTCATTTTAAAGGTATCTTGACCGTCTATTACAAGCACCTCGTCTTTATAGGCTTTTAGCTCGACCGTTAAATTTTTAGGCATGATTATGGGGCGTTGCGTTAGAGAGTGTGAGCAGATCGGAGTTAGCGAAAAAACATTACTAAGTGGATAGATGATAGCTCCGCCAGTACTCATGTTGTAAGCCGTTGAGCCGATCGGAGTGCTAGCGATGATGCCGTCACCAAAGTATGTGTTAAAGTATTTTTTGTTTAAAAAAGCTTCGACGTTTGCTATAGAAGCCGGTTTTGGTCGCATGATAACTGCATCGTTAAATGCTACTTTGTGTGTTATTTTGCCGTTTTTATTAAGTCTTACGTCAAGCATGTGTGGCTCTTCAACTATGAAATTTCCTTTAAAAAATTCATCAAAAAACCACTCGCAATCTTGCATCGTGATTTCTGTTAAAAAACCAAGTCTTCCAGCATGGATACCTAGAATAAAAGGAGAAATCTCAGCGCTTTTGCGACAAACGCTGATGATGGTTCCGTCGCCTCCTAAACAGATGATAAAATCGCTTTGCAAGGCTAAGGAATTTAGATCGTATCCGTTTTTGTTTACAGCTTTTGCACAACTGTTTTCAAGTAAAATTTCAATATTAAATTTATTTAAAATTTCGCTTATAACATTTAAATTTTGTATAAATTCGGCGTTTACTTTTGCGACTATACCGACTTTTTTTATATTGTGTATATCTAAAATTTTCATGAGTTGATTTTATCATATTTTAATTTAACAAATAACAAAGCTGTGCAAAAGCAAAATTTTAGTATAATCAGGGGTTTTAAACTGAAATTTAAAGGAGTTTGAATGCGAAGCCATTATTGCGCCGATTTGAACAAAGAAGATATCGGCAAAGAGGTTACGCTTTGTGGTTGGGTCAATACTTATAGGGATCACGGTGGAGTTATATTTTTCGATCTTCGCGACCGCACTGGTCTTATACAGCTTGTATGCGATCCGGCAGATAGCAAGACAGCTCACGAAACTGCTTCAAAGGTGCGTGACGAGTATGTTTTACGCATAAAAGGTAAAGTGCGCGCGCGTGGCGAAGGACTTGTAAACCCACGCTTAAAAACAGGTGATATCGAAGTTGTGGTAAGTGAATTAATAGTTGAAAATCCAAGTGAGGCGTTGCCATTTATGATAGGCGACGAAAGCGTAAATGAGGATATCCGCCTCAAATACCGCTTCCTTGATCTTAGAAATGAGAGATTGCAAAATATATTTAAAATGCGCTCGGCGGCAGCGATAGCAGCTAGAAACAGCCTAAGCAAAATGGGCTTTATAGAATTTGAAACACCTATCTTAACCCGCGCAACACCCGAAGGCGCACGTGACTATCTTGTCCCAAGTCGTGTTTATCCTGGGCAATTTTACGCACTTCCGCAAAGCCCGCAACTTTTTAAACAGCTTTTAATGTGCTCCGGATTTGATAAATACTTCCAAATAGCAAAATGCTTCCGTGACGAGGACTTGCGCGCCGATAGACAGCCTGAATTTACGCAAATCGACGTTGAAATGAGCTTTATCGAGCAAGAAGATATCCTAAATATGGCTGAAAACATGCTAAAAGATATCTTTGCCGCTTGTGGATATGAGGTTAAAACACCATTTCGTCGTATGAGCTACAAAGAGGCTACCGAAACATACGGAAGCGACAAACCCGACTTGAGATATGATCTTAAAATGATTGATGTTATTGATATTTTTGAGCGTTCTACAAATGAAATTTTTAGTTCTATCGCAAAAGATGCTAAGCGTAACCGCATAAAAGCGCTAAAAGTTCCAAATGGAGATAATATATTTAGCAAGCGCGAGATGAACAGATTTGAGGAATTTGTCCGTAAATTTGGCGCTCAAGGTCTAGGATACTTCCAAATGAAAGAGGATGGTTTAAAAGGACCGCTTTGTAAATTTTTCTCAGAAAGTGATCTAAATGAGATCGTCTCAAGATGCGAGCTAGCGGTCGGCGACGTCGTATTCTTTGGCGCAGGTAAGAAAAAGGTCGTGCTTGACTATATGGGACGCTTTAGAATTTTCTTAGCCGAGCAAATGGGTATAATCGATCAGGAAAAAATGGAGTTCTTATGGGTGCTTGACTTCCCGATGTTTGAGCAAAATGATGACGGAAGCTACTCGGCAATGCACCATCCATTTACTATGCCAAAAAATATAGATGAAGAGGATTTAGAAGACATACTGTCTGTTGCTCACGACGTTGTATTAAACGGCTTTGAGTTAGGTGGCGGATCTGTGAGAATTCACAAAAATGATGTTCAGCAAAAAGTATTTAAGCTACTTGGTATAGATGAGGCAGAGCAACGTGAGAAATTTGGCTTCTTGCTTGATGCGCTAAGCTTTGGTGCGCCACCACACGGTGGTATTGCGATAGGATTTGACCGCCTTATCATGTTAGCAACCAAATCAACCAGCATTAGAGATGTTATAGCTTTCCCTAAAACCCAACGCGCCCAGTGCCCGCTTACAAAAGCACCAAGCGAGGCAAATAGCGAGCAGTTAAGAGAGCTTGGGCTAAGACTTAGAGAGAAAGAAAAGCAAGCTTAAGAAGCTAAATAAATAGCGAATTTTAGTCGCAAATGATAAATCCTATGAAAGGTTTTCGGCGCAAAGCCTATTATTGATAGGATTTTTTACCTAATAATATTAAATTAGGCAAATTATAAAAATTTAAAGGCGAGGCATCGCTTCTGCTTGTTGTTGGCGTAGTAAAACAAAAAAGCTAGGCTATGGATCTTAAATTTAAGCTTGTGTTAGGCAAAAAGTCTGTGGAGTAAAATTTAAATCCAGCAACACATAGCAAAGCGGTGCAAGCCGTAAAAGGAAAGAAAATGAAAAAACTATTTTTAATCATCGGCGCTCCTGGTAGCGGTAAAACAACAGACGCGGACTTGATCGCAAAGGCTGACGAGAGCTTTACGCACTTTTCTACAGGCGATCTACTACGTGCGGAAGTTGCAAGCGGAAGTGAGCTTGGCAAACTTATAGACAGCTTCATATCAAAAGGAAATTTGGTCCCTCTTGAAGTAGTTGTAAACACTATAGTTTCAGCTATCAAAAGTGCAAAAACGCCAAATGTAGTGATAGATGGATATCCAAGAAGCGTAGAGCAAATGAGCGAACTTGATAAAGTTCTAGCAGCGCAAAATGAGATCGTCTTAAAAGGCGTTATAGAAGTTGATGTTAGCGAGGATGTAGCTAGAGAGCGTGTTTTAGGTCGTGCGCGTGGCGCTGATGATAACAATGAAGTGTTTAATAATCGCATGAAAGTTTATCTAGAGCCAATTGTGGCTATACGCGAATTTTATAAAGGCAAAAGTCTACTTCATGTGATAAACGGCGAAAGAGGTATTGAGCCGATCGTTGCCGACATGAAGGATCTTATAAATTCACTTTTATAATAAAATTTTGGGCTAAATTTTAGCCCAAAAGTACTACATTATTTCTAAAATTTATATTACACTCAAATTTCACGATTTTATTACCAAATTTTAGTCTCCAAAAGGTTTAAATTTGTCGATTTTATGATACTGTTTTAAAAATGCAAAACAATTTTTTTAACAAATCAAAATAAAAATCATGAGCTTCTATCCGAAAATAATATCAAAGGAGATGAGTTAAAATTTTAACCCAATACAATGAACGCAATATGGCTTTACGCTATTTTGTGGGCTTTAGCGTAGCCAAAGACAAGCATGAGGCTTAGTTGATAATGAGACCGGTAAAATGTGTTAGATTTTGAGGTAAAAGATGGCGTTAGCATGAGAGCTTTAGACAGTTATGCAAATGGCATGCTTTAAAGCATGACTTATAAATATGTTGGAAAAATTTTTATCATAAAAAGCGGTAACCCCCTAAATTTAAAAAATAAAAGCAAGAAAGCTAAAATTTATGAAAATTTAGGAGTAAAATTTTAAAATGTTGATTGTGGATCAGTAGCGCTGTCTACCCAGCCTAATTTTGCGCCACCAAGCATATGGAAGTGAAGATGCATAACCTCTTGACCACCGTTTTCACCGCAGTTTGTAACCAAGCGATAACCGCTCTTGTCTACACCCATTAGTCTTGCTACTTGTTGGATAAAAAGTAGCATTTCTCCCATAAGTTCAGGCTCCATCTCTTGAATATTTTCAAAATGTTTTTTAGGGATTATTAAGATGTGTATCGGCGCTTTTGGATTGATATCGTGAAAAGCAAGAAATTTATCGTTTTCCAGGACTTTGTTGCAAGGAATTTCACCTGCGACTATTTTTTCAAATATTGTCATTTTAACTCCTTAGTAAATTTACATAATTATATCAAAGAGGCACTTAAAATTTAAATTTTAAGTGCCAAATAAAGGTATTTTATCTATCTTTTAAACATTTTTCTATACAATCTATTAAAAATTTTAAAGGCTTAAAATTGGAAGAATTTGTAAATAGGATAAAAAACGAGTGTCAAACACTTGCGGATCTTGAAAAAATTCGAGTTGAGATTTTTGGCAAAAAAGGAATTTTATCGGAGGGATTTGCTAAGCTTAAGTATATACCCGAAGACGAAAAGAAAGAATTTGCCGCTCTTTTAAATAAACAACGCGATGAATTGGGTGCGCTTATCGAAACTAGAAAAAGCGAACTTAGTGAGCTTGAAGTTGCTTTAAAAATGAAAAGTGAAGCCGTTGATGTTACGCTATTTAATGAGCCTATTTCAACCGGAGCACTACATCCTGTTATGGCTACGATGGATAGGATTATCGAGTACTTTATGTTGCAAAATTTCTCACTCGAGACCGGTCCTTTGATAGAGGATGATTTTCATAACTTTGAAGCTCTAAATTTGCCAAAATACCACCCGGCAAGAGATATGCAAGATACATTTTATCTAAACGACTTTAGACTTCTTCGCACGCACACAAGTCCTGTGCAAGTTAGAACCATGCTTGCAAACAAGCCTCCTATTCGCATGATAGCTCCCGGAACTGTTTTTCGTCGCGATATGGATCTTACTCATACTCCGATGTTTCATCAAGTCGAAGGACTTATTGTGGAAGACGGAGATAAGGTGAGTTTTGCAAATTTAAAAAGCATGTTAGAACAATTTTTAAAACATATGTTTGGCGATGTAAAAGTGCGTTTTCGCCCTAGCTTTTTCCCATTTACCGAGCCAAGTGCAGAGGTTGACATTAGTTGTATATTTTGCCAACAAGAGGGTTGTAGAGTGTGCAAGCATACCGGCTGGCTTGAGGTGCTGGGATGTGGTGTTGTTGATCCAAATGTATTTAAAGCGGTCGGATATAAAAATGTAAGCGGATATGCATTTGGTCTTGGAGTTGAGCGTTTTGCGATGTTGTTGCACCGCGTGCCTGATTTGCGCTCTTTGTTTGAAGGAGATTTAAGATTAATGGAGCAATTTAAATGATAATATCAAAAAGCTGGTTAAATGAGTGGGTTGATCTTAAAAATATTAGCGGTGAAACACTTTTAAAGACATTAAATTCTATAGGACTTGAGGTTGATAGTTATAAAGAGATCAAGATCCCAGATAGTATAGTTGTGGGATATGTGATAAATAAAGAAAAACATCCGGATGCCGACAAACTAAATGTATGCCAAGTCGATGTCGGAGGCGAAATTTTACAAATTGTTTGCGGAGCAAAAAACGTCACCGCTGGTCAATTTGTCCCGGTTGCGCTTATAGGCACTGTTATGCCGAATGGACTTGAGATAAAAAAAGCAAAACTTCGCGGCATAGAAAGTTGTGGCATGATCTGCTCATCTACCGAACTTGGTATGGTTAAGATAAATGACGGGATCATGGTGCTTGATGAAAGTATTGGAGCGTTAAAACTGGGTGCAAGTTTAAATCAATTTGAAATTTTTAAAGATGCCATTATAGAAGTAGATATCACGGCAAATAGAGGCGACTGCCAAAGCATAAATGGCATAGCTCGTGAAATTTGCGCTGCACTTAATCTTAGCCCAAGAGAAAATTTACCATATGAAGATGGAGAAAATTTGCTCGGCATAGGCAGAGTTGTGGCAACAAGAGCGGACGAGGGGCAAAAAAGCTCATTTTTATATCGTGCGTTTGAAATCAAGGGCGATATAAGTGAAAATTTATTAACTCGTTTGCGTCTTGCCTTGATAGAAAGCAAAAAGACAAATGTAGTTGAAAGATTGCTTGATTATGTTACGCATTGCACCGGTGTATTATTTAAGGCGTATGATTACGCTAAACTTGGCGGAGTGGACGAGCGCGTGGTTTTTGACATTAAAAACGGAAAGCATGGAGAGTCTTATGTAAGTTGCAATGGTAAAAATTTAGGCATAACGGGAATTTATCAAGACGAATGTAGCATGCTTGATGAGAACTCAAAATTTGTAATCATCGAAGCAAACTACACAGTCCCTTCCGTGCTTGCTGAAACTATCGGTGAAAATAAAAATTTACCAAAAGGAGACCATGTTTATAGATCTACTCGCGGAAGTGAGCCAAATCTTGCTTATGGCGCTGATTACCTTTTTAAAAGACTGTCTTCTCATAAAAATTTAAGCCTCTTTGCCGGCTCGCAACAATCAACTATGAGAGAAGAGCAAGTGGCACTAAGCATCTCTTTAAACGAGCTTAAAAATATGATCGGACAAGAGATCGCTCGTAATGATATAGTTAAAATTTTAAAGAAATTAGGCTTTGAAGTTAGCGTAAATGTCGAACAAGAAAGTATTAACGTAAAAGTTCCTTTTTTCCGTCACGATATACTAAATTCTCACGATATTTGCGAAGAGATCGTTCGTATCGTAGGCATTGATAATATCACCTCCGTTCCGCTTGTTTTTGCAGAACAAAATCGTTTAACAAATACTTATATAAATTATAAAAATTCTTTAAATTTAAGAAAGCGTGCGGCGGATTGTGGATTTTTCGAGAGTATTCATTATGTTTTTGATGATGCTGATAGGCTAGCCAAGTTAGGTTTTGAGCCTTGTAAAGTTCAGATAGCAAATCCAATAAACAACGAACTTAACATGCTTAGACCAACACTGCTAAATCACATGCTAAATTCTTGCGAAAGAAATATCAAAAATTCTAAAAAATCAGTCAGGCTTTTTGAGTTAGGCGAGGTATTCAACAAAGATGGAGTTCAAAGCTCAAACATTGCGTTTGTGGTGTGTGGACTTGCAAAAGAGGCTACTTTGATAAACGGTGCAAAGGGTGAGGAGATAAGTTTTTATTCATTTGCTGCAATGGTTCAAGATGTGGTTGGGAAATTTGAGCTAATAGCAAGCGATGAGAAGAAATTTTTAAGCCCTTACGAGCAAGCTAAAATTTGTCAAAACGGAGAAGTTATCGGCTATATCGGACGTGTTGATATTAGAGTAGAGGACTCAAGAGATCTACCAAAGACATATTTTTGTGAGATAGAATTTGATAAGTTAAAATTTGTAAGCATTAAAGCAAATGCATACTCTAAATTCCCAAGCGTGAGTAGAGACTTAAGCCTTGTAGTTCCTGATGGTTTTGAGTTTGCAAAAATTTACGAATGTATAAAAAATTTAGAGCTTAAAGAGTTAAAAGAATTTTTGCCTGTAGATATTTACCGTGGAACAGGACTTGAGAATGCATCAAGTATAAGCATTAAATTTACATTCCAAGATATGCAAAAAACCCTTGAGGACGAGGAGATTAATGCGCTTATGGATAAAATTTTAGTGAGCTTGAAAGAAAAATTAAATATAGGTATAAGATGAAAATTTGTATTTTAAAAGAACCTATAAATATAACGCTAGATTGTGTGGCTTCAGACAAGTCTATCTCGCATAGAAGTGCGATATTTTCGCTTTTAAGTGACAAGCCTTCACGTGTTAGAAATTTTTTACGCGCCGAAGATACTCTAAATACACTACAAATAGTACAAAAACTAGGTGCAAAGGTGCAAAATAACGGTGATGAGATACTCATCACTCCACCAAGTAAAATTTGCGAACCAAATTCCGTACTTGAGTGCGGAAATTCCGGTACTGCGATGCGTATTTTTATGGGGCTTTTAGCCGCTCAAGATGGTTTTTTTGTTTTAAGCGGAGATGAGTATTTAAACAAGCGACCAATGGCTCGTGTTGGCAAGCCGCTTATGGCAGTGGGCGCTAAGATAGATGGAGTAAAAAAAGGTGATTTGGCTCCACTTTGCATACGCGGTAAAAAGCTTGATAGATTTAATTATAAAAGTCCGGTCGCTTCAGCACAGATAAAAAGTGCACTGCTTCTTGCTGCGCTTTATTCAAATGGATGTGAATTCAGCGAGGATGAATTAAGTCGTGATCATACGGAAAGAATGTTAAAAGGGATGGGTGCTAATATAAAAAGTGATGGGTTAAATATCACGCTAGAAGCGATGAAAAAGCCGCTCTCTCCTCTTGACATAGATGTGCCAAATGATCCTAGTTCGGCATTTTTCTTTGCTGTTGCCGCATCGATAATTCCTGGGTCGCATATTGTTTTAAAAAATATACTTTTAAACAAAACTCGTATTGAAGCTTATAGGGTTTTGCAAAAAATGGGTGCGGATATTAAGATAAAAGAGCTTTCTGATAAATACGAAACGATCGGCGAAATTGAAATCAAATATGCTCCTTTGAAGTCGGTTGATGTTAGTGAAAATATATCTTGGTTGATCGATGAGGCACCGGCTCTTGCCATAGCTTTTGCAAATGCACAAGGCACAAGCGTGCTAAGAAATGCAAAAGAACTTCGTGTTAAAGAGTGCGACCGTATAGCTGTAACTGTTGCAGGACTTCGCAAATGCGGTATAGATGCAAAAGAACTAGATGATGGATTTGAGATTACAGGAGGGGTTGCAAGCAGTGCTATTATCGATAGTCACGGTGATCACCGTATAGCCATGAGTTTTGCTATCCTTGGTTTAAAATGTGGCATGATGGTAGAAAAAAGCGAATTTATCGCAACATCTTTTCCAAATTTTGTAAGTATTTTAAGAAAGATAGGCGTTAGCGTTGAAGATTGAACTTGCTAGTAGTTACGGCTTTTGTTTTGGCGTAAAAAGGGCGATAAAAATCGCAGAAAGCGCAGGAAATGCCGCCACTATAGGACCTTTGATACACAACAACGAAGAGATAAACCGCCTTGCCATAAATTTTAATGTCAAGACACTAAACGGCATAAATGAGCTAAGTGATGAAAGAAAAGCTATCATTAGAACACACGGTATAACAAAAGACGATCTTGCTAAGCTCAAACAAAGTAGTATTGATGTGATAGACGCGACTTGTCCATTTGTAACCAAGCCTCAACAAATTTGTGAACGAATGAGCGAAGAGGGTTATGATATAGTGATATTTGGCGATGAAAATCACCCAGAGGTCAAAGGCGTAAAATCATACTCTTATGGGCGTGTTTTTGTAGTGCTTGAAGAAAATGAGCTAGATGATATCAAACTAAAACAAAAAGTAGCCGTAGTTAGTCAGACAACGCGCAAAGTTGAAAAATTTATGCAAATTGTGAATTATCTCATGCTTAGAGTTAAAGAAGTTCGTGTTTTTAATACAATCTGCAATGCAACTTTTGAAAACCAAGAAGCAGCAAAAGAGCTTTCAAAAAGAGCCGACATTATGATTATTATCGGCGGCAAGAACAGCTCAAACACAAAACAACTTTACTTAATATCTAAAAATTTCTGCAAAGATAGCTATCTTATCGAGAGCGAAGATGAGATCGATAAAGAGTGGTTTAAAAACAAAGAGCTTTGTGGGATTAGCGCGGGAGCTAGCACTCCTGATTGGATCATTCAAAAAGTTGTTAATAAAATAGAAAAAATATAAATTCCCTGCAATAAATTTTCTTGAAATTCAACCGCAAATAAGCGATTATTAAATATAATAAAATACTTTGCCCTGCGTGGCATAAAAAAACATAAAAAGGACCAAGATGGCTGTGAACAAAAACGTTCAAATTGAAGCAAATGAAGAAGAAGATTTTGCTGCGATGTTAGAGGAGTCTTTTAAAAAGACTGAAGAGGATAGTGACGGTGTTATCGTCGATATAAAAGGCGAAGAGGTTTCTGTAAACGTAGGTAAGAAATCAGAAGGTATTTTAAATATTTCTGAGATCACTGACGCAGATGGAAATTTAATGTATAAAGTTGGCGATACTATCAAGGTTGCCATAACTGGTTCACGCAGTGGAAGACCTGTTTTGTCACACAAAAAAGCTCTTAGAAAAGAGAAAGTAAAAGCCTTTATAGACTCTTTTGATCCTGAAAATTCAGGCGAGATTGACGTAAAAATTATAAATAAAAACAAGGGTGGATTTATCGCTGTTGATGCAAATGGTATTGAATTTTTCCTACCTAAAACTCAAAGTGGCTTTAAAAACACAAATGATGTTGTTGGTAAAAGTTGCAAAGTAAGAGTTATAAAAGTAGATAAAGATGAGCAAAGCATAGTTGTATCTCGCAAGAAAATTTTAGATGATGAGCGCAGAAAACGCAAAGAGGCTTTATCAAGCATAGTTGATAATACCGATGTGCTTGAGGGAACTATTAAAAAAATAACAACTTACGGCATGTTTGTTGATGTTGGCGGAGTTGATGGTCTTGTTCACTATAGTGAGATCAGCTACAAAGGTCCGGTAAATCCAAATTCTTTATATAAAGAGGGCGATAAAGTTCCTGTTAAAGTTATTAGCTACGATAATGAAAAACGTCATTTATCATTATCTATCAAAGCTGCTATGCCAAATCCTTGGGAAGAGATAAAAGATGGTCTAGAAGTTGGCGATACTATTAAAGTTATCGTTAGCAATATCGAGCCATACGGTGCTTTCGTAGATCTTGGTAATGATATAGAGGGATTTTTACATATTTCTGAAATTTCATGGGATAAAAACATTAAAAATCCAAAAGATCACATCTCCGAAGGCGAAGAGATCGATGTAGAGGTTATAGAGATCGACGCTAAGGGACATCGTTTAAGAGTTAGTCTTAAAAATTTACTTCCTAAACCTTTTGATGAATTTAAAGCAAAATTTAAAGAGGGTGATGTTGTAAAAGGTGTAGTAACGACAGTAACAAATTTTGGTGCATTTGTTCGCATTGATTGCGTTGAAGGACTACTTCATAATGAAGATGCTTCATGGGATAGAAACAACAAGTGTAAAGACATGTTTAAAGTCGGAGATGAGCTTGAAGTCAAGATCATTAAGATCGATGATGCAGAGCAAAAAATTTCTCTTAGCTTAAAAGATCTTGTTAAAAGTCCTGTTGAGGAATTTGCCAGCAAATTTAATATCGGAGATATCGTTAAAGGTACTATCCGTGATATTAAAGACTTTGGCGTTTTTGTTGAGCTTGGAAATAACGTTGATGCGCTTATTCGCAAAGAAGATCTTGGAAGCGTTGATAGTGACACGCTTAAAATTGGAGATGAGATAGAGGCTGCTATAGCGTTTATAGATGAGAAGAAAAATAGAATTCGCTTAAGCATTCGTCGTCTTGCTAAACAAAAAGAGCGCGAAGTATTAAATGAAATCAATGATGATAACAAGATAACTCTTGGCGACATTATCAAGGAACAATTACAGTAGTGTAAATGGGTAGAAATGCTCTTTTTGGCGTAGTGATTTTTTTATTGCTGATACTCGGAGTTTGCGGGTTCTTTTTATGGCGATACGCAAATTTAAATTTGGCGGAGACTCCGACTCAGCATTTTGGTCAAGAAGATGTGTCTACCCAAGTTCAAACACAAAATAATAGCGGTTGGATGGGTGAGCTTGCTTCCATCGATAAAAAAGACTATGCTTTATCGGCTAATGAAATTTTTATCGAATACAATAAGCCAAAGGTTCAAAAAAGTCAAATTACCGCATATGAACTTATAATCGATAAAAATGATATCTACTCGATATTTTGTCTAATGCAGACACTAAAAAATACTTTTGTTGATTTTACGGTCATAAAAGATGGTGTTAAAAGCCAAATTTTTTTAAATACCCAGGACTCAAAGTTGCTTCAAAATATTATATTGGAACTTAAAAACTACGACATTCATTCAAGTGTAAGAGAGGTTAAGCTATGAAGACTATTATCGTTTGTGATGCTATACATCCAGTTGGTTTTGAACTTTTAAACAAGGAAGAAAACCTAAAAATCATTGATGCTGTCAATGTGCCAAAAGATAAACTTTTAGAGATATTGCCAGAGGCTGATGTTGCTATAACTAGAAGCTCTACTGAGATAAATGAGTCCTTTTTAAATGCAGGTAAAAAACTTAAAGCTATCGTTCGTGCGGGTGTTGGTGTAGACAACGTAGACATAGATGGCTGCTCTCGTCGCGGTATAATAGCGATGAATGTCCCGACAGCTAACACTATTGCGGCAGTTGAGCTTACTATGGCACACATGCTGGCAGCTGCTAGAAATTTCCCGTATGCTCACAATGATTTAAAGATAGATAGAATTTGGAAGCGTGAGAAATGGTATGGCGTAGAACTTTTTAACAAAACACTTGGTGTTATAGGCTTTGGAAATATTGGTTCTCGTGTTGCGGTTCGTGCAAAGGCATTTGGTATGAATATCATTGTATACGATCCATATATCGACCCGACAAAAGTCGTTGATATGGGAGGTGTATACACTAGAAATTTCGATGACATTTTGGCTTGCGATTTTATAACTATACATACACCAAAAAATAGTGAAACAACAAACATAATCGGTAAAGATGAAATAGCTAAAATGAAAGACGGCGTGCGCCTAATAAACTGCGCGCGCGGTGGACTCTATAATGAAGAAGCGCTTGCAGAGGGTTTAAAAAGTGGCAAGATAGCTTTTGCTGGCATTGACGTATTTACAAAAGAGCCCGCAACTTCTCATCCTCTTTTAGACTTACCAAATGTTAGCGTTACTCCGCACCTTGGAGCAAATACGCTTGAGTCACAAAGAAATATCGCAGTAGAAGCAGTAGAGCAAGCTATTAGTGCGGCAAGAGGTATTAGCTATCCTAATGCCTTAAATTTACCGATCAAGACAGACGATCTACCGCCGTTTGTTGAGCCTTATATCGAGCTAACAAGCAAGATGGCCTTCTTAGCTGCCCAGCTAAACAAAAAAGCGATAAAAGCTATTCGCATAGAAACTCACGGCGCTATTAGCAACTATGCAAACTCAATGCTTACATTTGCGATAGTTGGAGCACTTAAAGAGAGTTTGGGAGATGCGATTAATTATGTAAACGCTAAATTTTTATGTGATGAAAAAGGTATAGCAACTGAAGCTACAGTTGGCGGCGATAGTATATTTAAAAACAAAATTACCGTTCGCATCACAACAGAAAATGATGTTGTGAGTGTTGGCGGAACAGTATTTGGCGAAAATCAGCAGCGCATCGTAACAGTTAATGGCTTTAAGACTGACTTTAAGCCAAAAGGCAAGATGATCGTCTTTAAAAACAACGACGTTCCAGGTGTTATCGCACAAATCAGCACAATACTTGCTTCTGAAAAGATCAATATCGCAGACTTCCGTCTTGGTAGAGATGAGCACGGCATGGCACTTGCTGTTATTTTGGTTGATGAAAACATCAGCAAAGAGACTTTAGCAAAACTAAATGCGCTTGAAACTTGCGTTTGGGCGCAATACGCAGTTATTTAATAAATTTATTAGGAGAAAATATGGCTTCATATTCAATGGGGGATTTAAAAAAAGGCTTAAAAATCGAAATCGACGGTGTTCCTTACAAGATCGTAGAATACCAACATGTAAAACCTGGTAAAGGTGCGGCATTTGTTCGTGCTAGAATCAAGTCTTTTATCGATGGAAAAGTTCTTGAAAAAACATTTCACGCAGGAGATAAATGCGAACAGCCCAATCTTGAAGATAAACAAATGCAATATCTTTATGACGATGGCGAATATTGCCAATTTATGGACACTGTTACTTATGAGCAAGTTGCAATATCAGATGAAGATGTGGGTGACGCAAAAAAATGGATGATCGATGGAATGATGGTTGATATTTTATTTCACAACGGTAAAGCGATCGGAGTTGAAGTTCCACAAGTGGTTGAACTTAAGATTGTTGAGACTCCGCCAAATTTCAAAGGTGATACTCAAGGTGGTAAAAAACCTGCTACTCTTGAAACGGGTGCTGTTGTGCAGATACCTTTTCACGTGCTTGAGGGCGAGGTTATACGCGTAGATACCGTTAGAGGCGAATACATCGAACGCGCAAATAAATAATATAGGGGCAAATCGCCCCTTAAATTTATGCTATTTTAGCTCTTATCAGGCGAGTGATCTCGTCTCCATGTGGAAAACGTGGCTCATTTGTGCCAATTAGATCTTTTTTTGAAAAAAGAACCTCTCCATTTAACTCAACGATGAAATTTCCACCATCTCCTATGATCTTCTCAACCTTGATATCGTCAAAATTTTTATTTAACTCTTCTTCTACACGAGAAGCTACAGGACGATAGTTTCAAGAGTTGCAGTAAGTGATTTTTACTTGCATCTTTTATCCTTTCCGCCTTTTAGGCAGAGAGATTTTATCTAAATTTTACTAAATAGTTTTATAATATAAAAAATCATTTAAAGGACTAAAAATGAATAAAGTTGCGGTTATTTTGGCAAACGGCTTTGAAGAGATAGAGGCTTTAAGTGTTGTTGATATCTTAAGACGCGCACAGATTGATACCGTAACTGTCGGTCTTGATAGAGCGCTTGTTACGGGGTCGCACGGTATCGCAGTGCAAAGCGACATCTTGCTTTCTGAGTTAAACGAGATTGAATTTGACATGATAGTTTTGCCAGGCGGTCTTCCTGGAGCTACAAATTTAGCAAAAAGTGAAGAGCTATGTTCTTTACTTAGAAAATTTGATGATAACGCAAAATTAATAGCTGCTGTCTGTGCTGCACCGATGGCGCTTGAAGCAGCCGGTGTTTTAAAGCAAAAATTTACATGCTATCCTGGCTTTGAAAGCAGTGTAAGAGCCAACAAATCAGGCTATACGAGTGATAAAAAAGTTGTCTTTGATCATAATATAATTACATCATGCGGTCCTGCTATGGCTATGGAATTTGCGCTTGAGCTTGTTAAAGAGTTAAAAGGCATCGGCGTGTATGAGAGTGTTATGAGTGAATTACTTTATGATAGATTATAAAAAATATGTAATTTATTTTTTAAATTTATACCTCTTAAGTTTAGAGTAAAAATTTAAAATTAAAATTAGCAGAAAACGACTATTTTTAGGCTATTTGCACACTTTAAAAATTTAATGTTTTATTTTTAAATTAATTTCTTAAATTTTATAGCTTTTTGCATAAAATTTAGATACAATACAGCAACCGAGTTATCGGAAATTTTTTTAAGGAAACATTCCTGTGAATATTTATGTTGGAAATTTGTCATACCGTATGACAGACGCAGAGCTTAAGGAGGCGTTCGCGCCGTTTGGTGAAATTAGACGTGCTAAAGTCGTTATGGATCGTGAGACTAACCGCTCAAAAGGTTTTGGTTTTGTAGAGATGGATGATGATACGGCCGCTCAAAATGCCATTACTGAACTAAACGGTAAAGAGATCGGCGGACGTGCGTTAAGAGTTAACGAAGCTCGCCCAAGAGATTAAAAACCATTTGCCACCGGATGGGTGGCAAATTTAAACATTTTATATTTGTAGCTAAATTCTATATCTCATTCATGCTTTGCATTCATGAAAATCGTCAAATAATCTCGCGTATAGCACCGACTCCAAGTGGCTTTTTACATACGGGAAATGCCTATAACTTTCTACTGACCTATCTTTACACACGCTCAAAAAACGGCTTTTTATATCTACGTATAGATGACTATGATGTCACTAGATATCAAAGGCAGTATGTCCAAAATATCTTTGATGTGCTTGAATTTTTGGGTGTTGATTACGATGGTGGGGCTAGAAGTGTTCTTGAGTTTGAGAGTAAATTTAGCTTTAAGCACCGCTTTGAAATTTACAAAAAAGAGCTTTTAAGACTTGACGATACGTATTTTTGCGATTGCACAAAAAAGACACCAAACGCTTATGTGGACGGCGTTTATACAGGTCTTTGCAGAGATAAAAATTTAAAATACGAAAAAGACAAAACAGCACTTCGCATAAATACTAATGGTGAAATTTATCTTGGGGATTTTGTTTTATTTAAAAAAGACGATATGCCATCGTATAACTTTGCAAGTGTTGTTGATGATGAACTTTTAGGTGTAAATTTTATCGTGCGAGGAGAGGATCTAAATGAGTGCTCCGCGGCTCAAATTTATCTTGCAAAAAAGCTTGGCTTTAGATTTTTTGACGCTAAAATCATCCATCACGAACTACTTATAAAAGATGGTAAAAAGTTAAGCAAATCCTCAAATGCTCCCGCAATAAATTTAAAAGAAGATCCAAAAATTTACTACTCGCTTGTGGCTAAAAGGCTAAAATTAAATCCAGGTTGTGCCGATAGTTTGTCAAATTTACTTTATGAATTTCAAACAAAAATTTCTTTTTAAACATCCGCGTAAAGTGTAATTTAATATAAAATTTTTCATACAAATTTCATGCGTTTATTAGCTATTTTTGGGTAGAATTTGCGCCATTAAAAAGGAAAAATATGAGTGATTTTACACATTTGCATCTACATACGGAATACTCATTGTTAGATGGGGCAAACAAGATAAAAGAGCTTGCTAAGACACTAAAAGAGCAGGGCGTAAAAAGCGCTGCAATTACTGATCACGGCAACATGTTTGGCGCTATCGACTTTTATCAAACCATGAAAAAAGAGGGCATAAAGCCACTTATCGGCATCGAAGCTTATATCCACAATCAAGACGAGCTAAATGATAAAAGCACTAAGCAGCGTTTTCACCTTATCTTGATCGCAAAAAACCAAACCGGATATAAAAATTTAATGTATCTAAGCTCGATGAGCTATGTCGAGGGATTTTACTACTATCCGCGCATAAATAAAAAAATACTTAAAGAGCATAGCGAGGGTGTGATATGTACTGCTGCGTGCTTGCAAGGCGAGGTTAGCTGGCATTTAAATTTAAGCGAGAGAAACCTAAAATACGGTGCGAAAGGTTACGAAAAAGCAAAAGAAGTAGCGCTTGAATATAAAGAAATTTTTGGAGATGATTTTTATCTTGAGATCATGCGTCACGGTATAGGCGATCAGCGCAGGATCGATGATGATATACTAAAAATTTCAAGAGAGACCGGCATAAAGGTTATCGCGACAAACGATACGCACTATACTTTCAAGGAAAGAGCAGATGCTCATGAAGTATTTATGTGTATCGCGATGAACAAAAACTTAGACGATCCAAATCGCTTGCGTCACAGTGTTCATGAGTTTTTTGTGAAAACTCCAAAGCAGATGAATGAGCTTTTTTTAGATATCCCAGAAGCGATAGAAAATACGCAGGAAATAGTAAATAAATGTAACTTAGAGCTTGATCTTGGCAATCCAACTCCTCCGAATTTTAAATTTACTATCGAATACGCTAACGAGCGTGGACTAGAGCTTCCTGAGCCGCAAAACAGATATAGCTTTGTAAATGATGCGGTATTTTTTGAATACGAATGTAAAAAAGGGCTTGAAGAGAGGCTAAAATTCGTTCCTCAAGAACAACATGAGATGTATAGAAGTCGCTTGAAGACAGAGATAGATATCATAAATAAAATGAATTTCCCGGGCTATATGATGATAGTCTGGGACTTTATCAATGAGGCGAAAAAGCGCGGTATTCCGGTGGGTCCGGGACGTGGATCTGCTGCGGGAAGTTTGGTTGCGTATTCGCTTAAGATAACTGACCTTGACCCGATACCTTATAGCTTGCTTTTTGAGAGATTTCTAAATCCAGAACGTGTAAGCATGCCCGATATAGACGTGGACTTTTGTCAAACAAGACGCGGTGAGATTATTGATTATGTTACTGATAAATACGGTAAATTTAACGTCGCAGGAGTTATAACCTTTGGTAAGCTACTTGCAAAGGGTGTTATACGTGACGTTGCCAGGGTTTGTGGTATGCCTTATGCCGAAGCCGATACTATGGCAAAGCTCATACCGGACGAGCTGGGCATAACATTAAAAGACGCCTTTGAAAAAGAACCAAAAATTTCTGAGCTCATATCAAGAGACGGTAATGCGGCTCGTGTTTGGAAATTTGCGCTTGACTTAGAGGGGCTAAACCGAAACGCAGGTCAGCATGCTGCAGGTGTGGTTATCTCAAACGAAGAGCTTTGGAACAAGACGCCATTGTTTCGCCAACCAAACAGTCCTGAAGATCACTATGTGACGCAGTATAGTCTAAAATATTTAGAAGATGTCGACCTGATAAAATTCGACTTTCTTGGACTTAAAACTTTAACCGTTATAGATAACGCTATAAAGCTGGTTAAGGCAAGAACCGGCAAAGACATAGTTTGGGAAAATATCGACAAGAACGATAAAAAAGTTTACGACATGATACAAGGCGGCGATGCGATAGGGATATTCCAGATAGAAAGCGAGGGTATGAGAAAGCTAGGAACTAGCCTAAAACCCGACTGCTTTGAAGACATCGTCGCGATGCTTGCTCTTTATCGTCCGGGACCTATGGAGAGTGGCATGCTTGATGACTTCGTTAAGCGTAAGCACGGAGAGGCGGCGATAACTTATGCTTTTCCTGAGCTTGAGCCTATCTTAAGCCCTACATACGGAGTTATAGTCTATCAAGAACAGGTTATGCAAATAGTTCAGAAAATAGGTGGTTTTAGCCTTGGTGGTGCCGACCTTGTTCGTCGTGCCATGGGTAAAAAAGACCCAGAGCTGCTAAAGAAGCAAAAGGATTTATTTGTTGAAGGCGCTATAAAGATGGGCTTTGATGCGGATAAGTCGGGTGACTTGTTTGACCTTATCTTAAAATTTGCGGGATACGGCTTTAATAAATCACACTCAGCGGCTTATGCCTATGTCACGTTTCAAACTGCGTATCTAAAGGCTTACTATCCAGCTGAATTTATGGCGGCACTCTTAACAAGCGAGGAAAATAACACCGATAAAATCGTGCGCTATATCGATGAGAGTAAAAGGCTAAAGATTGATGTGGTAGGACCTGATATAAACCACTCTATGAAAGAATTTAGTGTTGTTGAGACTGATGGTAAAGATCAGATCATATTTGGATTTGGCGCGATAAAAGGTGTCGGAGGAGCCGCGATAGAAAGCATGATAGGTGAGAGAGAAAACGGCGTCTTTAAAGATCTTGATGATTTTGTTTCTCGCGTAGATTCGTTTAAAGTTAATAAAAAGGTTATTGAAAGCCTTGTAAAATCAGGTGCAATGGATAGTTTTCACTTGACTAGATTTTGCTTGATAAATAATATAGAAAATATCCTAGAAGCATGTAAAAATGCCGCCACACTTCGCAAAAATGCCACAGAGAGCCTTTTTGGCGAGGATGAAAGCATGAATGAAGTTAAGGTCAAACTTTTACCAACTGATGTCGAGTATAACAAAAAAGATATGCTTCAGTTTGAGCAAGAAAGTGTCGGAATTTATCTTTCTGGACACCCGCTTGATGAGTATAAAGTGCAGATCGAAAGTATCAAATACACTCTAAGCTCGCAGTTTGATACCTTGCCGCAAAATTCAGAGATAATGGTAGTAGGTAAGATAGAGGACTTTAGTACCAGGATAACCAAAAGCGGTAAAAAAATGGGCACTATAAACATACTTGACTTTCATGGAAGTATCGAGATAGCGGTCTTTGAAAGAGAGCTTGTTAGAGTGGAAGAAATTCTAGCAAGCAGTGAGGAGAAAAATTTACCTTTTGCATTTAAGATAAACATAAGCAAAGATGATCAATTTATAAGAGCAAAATTAAACTCCATCCACACTCTTAGTGAGGCAGGTGAGCTTAAATTTGAAACTAGAAAACTAAAACAGTTTGGCAACTATGCTAAAAAAGATGAGAAACAAGCTCCGCAAAAAGTAAAAGAATACGAGCTTTTAGAGGTTATTTTGGATTTAAATGAACTAAGTAAAGACAAGATAACAAAACTTTACACGCTTGGTTTTGACGAACATCAAGCAGGAGTTGATAAAAACAACAAACGCCTTGTGTTAAAGATTAAAAACAGCCAAACGGATGAAATTTTTGTCTACAACACGGAATTTATCGTTGGAGATAACTTCGGACAAAAAGCCTTAAATTTAATGGCTGGATAAAGCGCATATAAACTACTAAATTTGATGTAAAATTTAGTAGTTTTTGCTATTTTTTATATATCGGCAAGCTTATACAAAAAGTTTTTGGCGACAAGGTTACTTCTATGCTGCCCTTGTGAGCTAGAATAATTTGCAGGCAAAGGGACAAACCAAGTCCGTTGCCTTTTAGCTTGCTTGTCTTAAATGGCTCAAAAACCATCTTTTTATCATTGATTTTCACTCCGCTATCTCTGATATAAAATTTATGCTCTTGTGGGGTCTTTTCATAGCTTAGTGCGACTTCGCCACTCTCATCCTCACTCTCTTCTATCGCGTCTATCGCATTAAATATTAAATTTTGAAAAACCATGCCAAGCAAGTCTTTATCGGCGTTATAAAAGGCGCTTTTAAACCTGAGATCAAATTTAATATCCTTTGAGTATGTGTAGGATTTTATCGCCTCTTCACACTCCTCTTTGAGCTCTAGAAAATTAAATACATCAGGATTTATCTGAACACCTTTTGTAAAGAGCAAAGTTGCTTTTATGATACGTTCTACTCGCCAGATCGCCTTTTGTATCTCACCAACCATAGGTTTGATCCTATCATCGGCTTTTCGTAAAAGCGTGCTTGTTAAAAGCGAGACAGAGCCGATGGGGTTTCTTATCTCGTGGGCTAAATGAGCCGCCACTTGTCCCATAGAAGCTAGTCTTTCATTGCGTTTTTCATTTGTTATATCTACTGCGGAGACGATTTTTTTATCATCTTTGTTTGCGATTTTAATGAGATAAACACAACCTTTAAATTCTATCTCGCCAGGAGTGTTTAAATTTATATTTTGAAAAAGTTCGGAGTCTTTTATGGCTTGTGAATTTTGCAAAAAAAGCGTTCCGTCGCTATTTAGCACCCAAAGTGCGGTAGGCATGACGTCCACCACGTCTTTTATGATCTTTTGCAGATTTTCATAAGAAGAGTGTAAATTTTTATACTCTTGTTCGATAAGATATGTTTGTTCGATTAGGTTTTTTAAGCCATCTTGGATGTTTTGGTTAGTCATTAAGCAACCTTTCAAAATCTTTAATCTCATAAAGTCTAACCCGCTCATCTTTTAGCTCTCTTAGCTCTTTACTAAAGCCATTTCTTGAAAATAGCATTATGATATCCGGGTTTATGTCAAGTTTTTTACATTTATAAAGTAGTAAATTTAATATGTTTTTGCAAATTTTTCTCTCTTTGTATTTTGCTTCACCAACTACAAGCTTATCGTTAAATTGCAAAAAGATATCTATCTCTATTCGCTTTTTCCAAAAGCTGTCTATATGATCTTTTATGCCTAAAATTTTAGCCATCAACTCGCCGCAAAGAAGCTCAAAGCCAAGACTTGCGTATTGGTCAAATTCGCTTTTGATGATCTCTAAAAGCTTTTTTTCGTCCCCGTTTTTTAAAAGTTCTAAATTTGGCTCTATAAACCTAAACCAAAATCTTGAGAAATGGCTGCTAAAGTGCATTTTATCTTCTATCTTATATCTGCGTTCGCTCTTTTTTAAACTCTGGTGTTTTATGCGTTTTACAGGCTCTTCTCTGCTTTTTTCTACAAATAAAAAGTCCTTTTTAAAAAGCTCGGCATAGACTTTGTTGGCTAAATTTTTAGGTAGAATTTTAAGGATATTAAATTTTTTTCTATCGCTTCTTGCTAGTTTTATAAGAGCTGATTTTATGGCTTGCTCTCTATCACTTTGAAAGTAAAATCTAGCCATGAAATTTTTGTAGTTTTTTAAAATTTCACGCTCTATCGCTTCAAAAACATCGTAATACGATCCTTTAAGCTCAAAATCATCAAACACAAGATGAAATTTAATAAGTTCATCGATCTCAAGGTGTTTCATTCTGATATATGTTGAGTTTAAAGATTTGATTTTTGGCTCCTTGCGACTTTATTGTAACATAAAATTTAGCAAAAACGGCTATAATCTTCACTTAAAATAAAAGGGTTGTTTTTTGATAAATTTAGAGCATATTAGAAGAAATATTATCTTACAAGATGGAATTTATTATTTTGACTATACGGCTTCAGGACTAGCTTATGAAAGTATAGAAGACCGCCTAAGACAGATGCTTAAAAGCTATGCAAATACACACTCGGATAGTTCTTCAAGCGCGGTTGCGACTCACAATTTATATGAAGAATCAAGAAGAAAACTTAAACAATTGCTAGGGCTTGATGATAGCTTTTATCTGCTTCCTTGTGGATACGGCTCTACGGCAGCTATTAAAAAATTTCAAGAGCTAACAGGGCTTTATATACCTCCAAAAACCAGAAAAAGATACCACATAAAACCTACGTCAAACTCCCCGCTTGTTATCATCGGACCTTATGAACACCACTCAAATGAAGTAAGTTTTAGAGAGGCTATGTGTGATGTTGTAAGAGTGGGGCTTAGCAAAGAGGGCGGCATAGACTTTACGAATTTAGAGCAAATTTTACAACTAAACTCAAAAAGAGAGATCATAGCTAGCTTTAGTGTAGCCTCAAACGTAACCGGCGTTATTAGTGATTATAAGAAAGTATATGGGCTTGTAAAGCGTTATGGTGGTATTTTGGCGTTAGATGCAGCGAGTTTTAGCGCATATGCAAATGTTGATTGCAACTACTTTGATGCTCTTTTTCTATCTCCGCATAAACTCCTTGGAGGAGTTGGAAGCTGTGGACTACTTGCTATCAAAAAAGAGCTAGCAACCGATGAGGAGCCGACTTTTGCCGGCGGAGGCACCGTAAGTTACGTTAGTAGAAGATCGCATATGTTTGTTAAAGATACAGAACAGCTAGAGCAAGGTGGAACACCTCCCATTACTCAGCTTGTTAGAGCTAGATTTGCGTATGAATTAAGAGGCGAGATAGGGTTTGATAATATCTGTGAAAATGAAAACGAGCTTGGAGAGTATTTTGAGCAAGGCATAGTTCAAATTCCAGACTTGATAAATTATCGCCCGAAAAATCTTAAAAAACTACCAATATTTTCGTTTAATATTAAAGATATTTCGCCGTATGATTTTGCTGCGCTTTTAAGCAACGACTATGGCATACAAACTAGGGCAGGGTGTGCATGCGCCGGACCTTATGGTCATGAGCTACTTGGTATGAAAGACGATGTTGCCACTTCGCAAAAGCCGGGCTGGGTCAGGGTAAGTTTACACTATACACATACATTTGAGGATGTTGATTATTTGATTAATGCCATTAAAGAGAGTATCAAAAAGTATCGCGATATGTGGGCGGAAGAGCGCTCTTTATATGCGATTATGGGATAGGGCTTTTAAATTTTTAGTGATAGAATTTGGCCGATATATGGCGGTTACAACAGCGATTAGGTCGATGTCTAGGTCGTAAATTTGATCTATATTACTAGCATTTATCCCTCCTATCGCACAAATTGGAATGTTTAAAATTTCTTTTGCTTTTTTTAATGTTTCTAGGCTAACTCTCGGTGCGTTTGGTTTGGTTTGGCTGGAAAATACAGAGCCAAACGCCACATAGCTAGCTCCGTCTTCTTGGGCTTTTATGGCCAAATTTACATCGTTGTAGCAGCTAACCCCGATAAATGTGTCCTTGCCTAAAATTTCACGAGCTTTATTTATATCAGCGTCATCTTTGCCTAAATGAACGGCATTTGCTCCTATACTTTTTGCAAAATATATGTCATCGTTTACGATAAATTTGGCGTTATATTTTTGGCAAAGTGATAAAATTTCACGCGCTACTGCTTGATTTTTAACAGCTTTTTTGGAGCGAAATTGAAAGTATTTAACGCCAAATCGTAAAATTTCATCCACTTGTGCGACGATAGTTTCATCGGGCGTTAAAACATCGTCGCTTAAAGCGTAAATTTCACTCATATTTTTATTTTATGGTTTAGAAGATTTTTACCAAGTTTTGTTGTAAGTCCATTTTGTATGGCTTGATAGACATAGTTTTTAGCTTTCGCGATAGACTCCTCCAAGCTTAAGCCTTGTGCTAAAGAGCAAGCGATGGCGGTTGAAAATGTGCAACCGGCTCCGTGCATGATTAGCGGATCGGCCAAAGGAGTGGCGAAATTTTGGCTTGAGCCATCTTTTCTATATAGTGTATCAACGCTTTTGTCGTCCACAACTTGCTTTTTAACGATAACATCACAAGGAATGTTTGTAAAGTCGTTGTTAAATAGCTCTCTTGCCTCATATCTGTTTGGAGTAGCAATTGTTGCAAAGCTTAGCAACTCCTTGAGTGCAGATATGGCTTCATCTTCGATTAGCTTTACGTTTGATTTACTGATGCAAACAGGGTCGATTACGATAGGGACGTTAAATTTAGGTAACCAGTTTTTAACGACTTGCATGACATCTTTGTTAAAAAGCATACCGACTTTTATCGCATCTATCTCTAGCTCTTCGGTTATGCCTTTAATTTGTGAATCAACAAAATTCGCGCTAATACCTGAAATATCGTAAGTAACCTGAGTGTTTTCGCAAACAAAAACCGTCATTGCTGTTGCGCTATAACAACCAAAGGCTTCGCAAGTTTTTATGTCGGCTTGAGCGCCGGCTCCTCCTACACTATCAGAACCGGCGATAATAAGTATGTTTTTCACACTTCTCCTTAAAATTTAAAGACTTATTGTAGATCGTATTTTTTAGCTATGGCGTCAAAAGTGCCGTCTGCTTTTAGCTCCTCTAGAGCTTTGTTTATCTTGCCTATGATTTCTGTTTGTTTACCTTTATCAAATGCTATCGAAAAGCCTTCGCTTCCGTCAGGTAGCTTTAAAAATTCTTCTAAGTCGCTATTTTGTTTTAAATAACCATATCCGATAGAACTATCAACTAAAACGATATCTACTTTGCCTACTTTTAATCCCATAATAGCGCCTAGGATATTATCAGAAGGAACCACTTTAGCACCCTCTATCATGTTTGCTGCAGCCTCTTGAACAGTGCCTAGTTGAACGCCTATTTTTTTACCTTTTATGTTGTTTTCGTTTATGTCAGAGCCTTTTTTGCGGATAAATAAATTCTCTGTAGCATAGTAAGAGTCTGTAAAATCAACCGATTTTCTTCTGTCGTCAGTTGCGCTCATGGCCGACATTACGGCATTTATCTTGCCTGCTTTTAATGCAGGGATAAGTCCGTCAAAGCTGATGTTGTGTAAAGTTACTTCAACGCCTATTTTTTTAGATATTGCTTCTATTAACTCTACGTCAAATCCACTAGGTTTAGCTTGATCGTTTATAAATTCAAACGGCGGGTAATCCATACTCATGCCAACTTTTAACGTTTGTGCGTTTAATACACCCAAAAGCCCAACAGCAACAAGTGCTAAAAATTTTCTCATATCTATCTCCTTTAAAATTTAGTGATTTAAAACTTTACCCAAGAATTCTCTTAAGCGTGGATTTTGTGGATTTTCAAATACATTTTTAGGCGTATCATCAACCGTTATCCTTCCGCCGTCCATGAAGAAAATTCTATTTGCTACGTTTTTAGCGAAGCCCATCTCATGGGTAACAACAAGCATCGTAAGTCCTTTGTTTGCAACGTCTTTCATTATATCAAGCACTTCGCCTATCATCTCTGGGTCAAGGGCTGATGTCGGCTCGTCAAACAAAATAACATCAGGACTCATGGCCAAACTTCTTGCTATAGCAATACGTTGTTTTTGACCGCCTGACAGTTTGTGTGGGAAAGCTTCTCTTTTGTCGCTTAGTCCGACACTTTTTAGTAGTTCGTCAGCCTTTTTGATTGCCTCTTCTTTGTTTAAAATTTCCGCTTTTATCGGAGCTATGATTAAATTTTCGAGGACGTTTTTGTTTGCAAAAAGATTAAAGTGCTGAAAAACCATGCTTACTTTTTGGCGAATTTTATTTATATCCGTGTTTTTGTCAGTTATATCTTCGCCTTTTATCTTTATATGTCCGCTTGACGGCTCTTCAAGGCGGTTTATGCAACGCAAAAATGTGCTTTTACCTCCACCGCTTGGACCTATTATGGCGATTATCTCGCCCTCTTTAATGTCAACGTTGATGTCTTTTAAAACTTGCAAATCACCGTAGTTTTTGTTTAAATTTCTAATCTCAATCATGGCGATTTAGCCTTTTTTCAAGTAGTCTAACCAAAAGCGCGAAAAATTTAATACTAACATAATAAACAAGTCCTGTAAAAAGTATCGGTTTTGGGTTGTAAAATACAGCCTGCAAGCTCTTGCTTTGCATAGTTATGTCAACCACGCTTATATAACCTACGACCGAAGTTTCCTTAAATAAAGATATAAATTCATTAGCAAGAGCGGGTAGGATATTTTTAGTAGCTTGCGGCATAACTATCTCGCGCATGGAAACATAGTAGTTTAGTCCCATTGCTCGCGCGGCCTCCATTTGACCGCGATCTACGCTGTTTATACCGCTTCGCACGATCTCTGCTACATAAGCCGAGCTATTTAGTCCTAGTGCAATGATGGCTACATAAAAGTTATCACTCCAAGTTGCAAATATAACTACTGAAAATATAAGAAGCTGGATAATAATCGGAGTTCCGCGAAGTATATCAATATACTCGTCGATGATAAAATTTAATACTTTTACATTTAAAAATTTTAAAAACGCTAGGAAAAACCCAAGCGCAATGCCGATTAGTATGCCACCAAATGCAAGACCAAGCGTTACGCCATAACTCTTTAAGTATGCCGTTTGTTGTATCTCGTTCATTTCTGTCGGATATGTGTAGTAAGCGCCTATGGTTACTATAAGAACAAAAAAGAGAATTTTTAAAAATTTTTCGTTAAACAATACTCGCCCTTTATCAAATTCATAAGCTTATAATAATACGAAAAAATTGATATTTTTTTGCTTAAATTTATCAAATTTGCAACAATTGAAGCGGGTTTGATTAGCTTTTAAAAAAACTTTTAATAAAATAAAAACTTTATATTTTGTTAAAAAGGACTATCATGGGCATTGGGGCTTATGTCGCGATTGCGCTTTATTTTGGATTTTTACTTTTTGTCGGAAGGTATTCGTATAATAAAAACGCAAATATGGGAGAGTATCTACTTGATAATCGTCGCTTAGGACCCATAGTTACAGCGCTTAGTGCAGGAGCTAGCGATATGAGTGGCTGGATGCTTCTTGGCGTGCCTGGAGCACTTTACGCCGTTGGTATCGCAAATATCTGGATGGTAATTGGACTTATCATAGGAGCTTATCTGAATTACTTGCTTTTAGCAAAGCGTCTTCGTGTTTATACAGAGGTTGCAAGTGATAGTATCACGATACCTGATTTTTTAGAAAATCGCTTTAAGGATAGAACCAAAATTTTACGTATAGTATCAGGGCTTATCATCCTTGTGTTTTTTACGCTTTATGTAAGTAGCGGGATAATCGCAGGCGGAAAGAGCTTCGAGGCCTTTTTTGGTTTGCCGTTTAATTATGGAGCGATATTTACCTTGGCAATAGTTGTGTTTTATACTTTTTTTGGTGGTTTTCGCGCTGTTTGCATAACAGACGCTTTTCAAGGAACGCTTATGTTTTTTGTGCTTGTCGCTATCCCGTTAACTGCCTTTTTTAATCTAAATTTACCGGAAAATACAAATTTATGGGCGGAAATTTCAAAGCTTAGCACTGCCCATTTAGACCCTTTTGCCAACCAAACTTTTTGGGGAATTTTGGGTCTTATGGCGTGGGGTTTTGGCTACTTTGGACAACCGCATATCATTGTTAGATTTATGGCGATAAGAAATTCGCAAGAGCTTGCCCAGGCTCGTCGTATCGGCATAGGCTGGATGACGATAGGTCTTGCCGGAGCTATGATGAGCGGACTTATAGGATTTGTTTATTTTTCTACAAAAGGAGGGCTTGGAGACTCTGAAACGGTCTTTTTAAAGCTTGGCGAAGAGTTGTTTTCGCCGTTTTTGCTAGGAATTATAATCTCGGCTGTTTTAGCCGCTATCATGAGCACTATTTCAAGCCAACTTTTGGTTAGCTCAAGTTCTGTGACAAAGGACTTTATCCTAGCTTTTTATAAAAAAGAAATTTCAACTTCGACGCAGGTTGCTGTCGGTAGATACGCTGTTGTGGCGGTTGCTTTGGTGGCTACTATTTTAGCTTTTGGCTCAAAAGAGAGCGTTTTAAATGTCGTTGGTAACGCATGGGCTGGGTTTGGAGCTAGTTTTGGTCCTGTGCTACTTTTTAGCTTGTATTGGAAGCGTATGAGCGCGCTTGGTGCGTTGGTTGGGATGATAGCAGGCGGTGCAACGGTGTTGTTTTGGATAAGCTCCGGGTTAAATTCTTATGTTTATGAAATTTTACCGGGTATCATAGCTTCAAGTATTGCTATTGTGGTTGTAAGTATCTGGGGAGATGCGATAAATAAAATGACTGCCGAGCCAAACGAACAAGTCATAAAAGACGAATTTGATAGGATGAAAACCAGACTTTAACGGCGAGCTAAATTTTAGCTCGTTTTAGTTTTCTCACTAAAAATCTAGCCGGATGAAGGTCGTTAAATAGACTTTTTTCTATGCAAAGAGGGCGATTTAAAACAAGATCTCCTATAAGTTTTGCGCCAAGTATCGCAGTGCCTAGACCTCTTGAACCGTGGGCAAAATTTACAAAAACATTTTGTTCGTATTTGGGTAGGGCGTTATTTGCTTTATGCTTTGTCCAAAACAAATCCTTGTAAACGCTTTTATAATACTCTTCGTCATGTAGCGCGCCGATAATTGGGAAACGATCCGCGCTATAGCTTCGAAATCCTACTTTTTGCGAGATAATCCTGGTATTTTTAATATCTATAAAATCGCTTAGTTTGTTTAAATTTTCGTTGTCATCATCTGCTCTTGGATTGGGGTCAATATCACCTCTGGCATATGTTGCGCCGATTATTTGTATGTTGTTTTTAGCAGGACAGATATAGCCAAGTGCACTTAGAGGCATGGTGTTATTTAAAATTTTTTCTATATGTGTAACCTGTCCTCTAACTGAACTTATAGTGATATCTTTGTCGCCAAAAATTTCCGTGCTTTCGCTTCCTGCCGCAAAGATCAAAAAGTCGGCTTTTATGCTTTTTGTCTTTTTATCGTGTTTAAATTTTATGCTTATTTTGCCGTTTTTTAGGTGTTTATGGCTTAGGTATTTGTACGAGAGTAAGACTTCAAACTCTTTGGCTAGTTTTTTACAGGCTTTTATGGGGCAAACATGCGCTCCGTCTTTTATGAGCAGTGCAGGATATGGCTTTGCGCTTTCGTCATAGTCAAAAATACCTTTTGAGTCATCGCTAAACCTGCTCTCATAACGTCTTTTTAAAAGTTCGTCATAGGCGTATTCGATACAGCCTGTAAAATTTATCTCTTGTTTGCTTAGAGTGTTTTTATAAAATCTTACCGCTTGTAAAAATGCGTTAAGATGCATTCGACCTAAATTTACTTCAGGCTTTGTGATTAACGGCATTAGCGCTCCGGAGATATTACCGGAACCGTTTGTGGCAACTGAATTTTCTTTTTCCATTAAGGTTACCCGTATGCCGTTTTTACTTAGTTCATAAGCGGTTGCAAGACCTGCTATGCCCGCGCCTACAATAATGGCGTGTGAATTTTTACTTAAATTTGTAGTTTTTGCTCTTTGAAACCATGGATTTACGCTGCTTTGTGTTTTATGCTTTAATACCGCATGACTCATCTGTCGTTTTTTGCCGTATCCTTTTAGTAAAGTTAGTTCAAAGCCTGATTTTATAAAATTTTCGCGTACGATTTTTGCACACGAATATGTTCTTATAACTGCCTCTATCTTACTTAAACGAGCGACCTCTTTAAAAATTTCTTCGTCCCACATTGAACTATTTTTACTTGGAGCAAAGCCATCCATAAACCAAACATCAGCCTCAAAGTCAAGTTCCGGTAAAATTTCTTTTGCTTCGCCAAAGCACAGATCAAGAGTGATATTTGGGCTAAATTCTATCCTGTGTATACCACTAATGATAGGAGGATATAGACTAATTAGTTTTTTACTCAAAAGCTTAAAGGCGTTAAGCTTTTTATAAATTTCTTGTAGATCGTTTGGTGAAATGGGGGTCATTTCAATACTAACAAAGTGAAGCTTTTTGTCTGTATTTTTAAATTTATTGCAAAGCGTTAAGAAATTTAAGCCTGCCCCAAAGCCAAGCTCTGCCACGATGAAACTATCTTGATCTTCAAAAATTTCATCTACAGCACTTGCAAAAACGTATTTACTTTCGCCTAGAGGATCGCTAGTGTTAAAGTAAATATCGTTAAATTCTTCGTTGCAGGCGATCTTGTCTTTGAAATTTATAATTGCCGTATTCATCTGTTTTTAGCAAAATAGCTCTCAACGCCGTTTGCGATACCTTTTGCAAGTGCGTTTTGATATGCACTATCGTATAACATCTTCCCTTCCGTTGGGTGCGTGATATAACCGATTTCTATTAGCACAGCAGGCATTAATGCTCCTACGAGCACCCAAAACGGAGCTTCTCTTACTCCGCCGTCCGTAGCTTTATAAACACGTCTTGCCTGCGATAAAATTTCACGTTGCATGTCTATGCCTAGCTTGTTTGAAGCGATGATTTTTTCGCGGTTTAAGAAATTTAAAAATGTTTGCTGGGAGAAATAATTCATCTCTTCGATATCTGATTTGTTTTCAAGAGCGGCAGCATTTTTGCTTCGTTCAGATCTTGCGGGAGAGAGAAAAAATGTCTCTATGCCGTGCATTGTTTTTGCTTTTTGTGCGTTTGGTGCGGCATTTGCATGTATGGATAAAAATAGATCTGCATTTTTGTCATTTGCAAATTTGGTTCTTGTCCTTAGGTTGATAAATTTGTCGTTATTTCTTGTAAAATATACCGTATAGCCACTTTTTTGAAGGTATTCGCCAAGTTTTTGTGAGACCGCTAAGACGGCAACTTTTTCTTTTAAACTGCCGTTTACCGCTCCAGGGTCTGTTCCGCCATGACCGGGATCGATGACTATTATTTTATTTTTCTTTGCCACCGGTGTTTGCGGTATAGCTTTACTCTGTGTTTGAGTTTGTATTTTAGTGCTTGTTTTTGCGATTTTTATGTTTTCTTTTGATATGAAATTATCCGTAGTGATGATTAGAGTATTGTCTTTTACGTCCGCTTTTATTGTTTTTTGTGAAGAGTCGCTAAATACTATGCGAACTGTTTTTTTATCAAATTGCGCTATGCGGATACTATCGACTATGAAATTTTTATAATTTAAACTCTTTCCGTTTAAAATCGCCTCTATGTCGATGACATTTCTATATGCTCCTTTTTGGTTTAATGAGAAATTTTTAAGTTTTATACCATCAAGTGATTGGTTAAATTTTAAAACCAATGTATCATCCATCTTGCTTGCACTTAGCATGTAAAGAGGTTTTGTGGATTGTTGCTGCGGAGTTTCTCTTTTTGTGGTTTTGGTTGTTGTTTTTACACCCTTTAATTTGTTTAGGTCGGCTATGTATGACTTAGAGTCTAATTTTAGTGCTTTTGCGCTAGTTATAAGTCGCTCTAAGCTTTCTTTTTTTAAATTTATATCGTTTTTTATGATGGCTTGGACATAAATTCGCTTAATATTTTCATGCATTGTTGCTTTTTGTGCAGCCGTAGCATTTGCAAAGCTCTTGTCGAAATTTGCAAACACTTGGCTCTCATTAGCACCAAAAAGCGCTATTGCTAAAAACAAAAACAGGGCTAAAAATTTATGCATTTTCGCCTTGTGTTAGCTTTTTGATCAGCTCTTTCACGCTTATTATCTCGTTTAGTCTATATCCGTTTGCGCCTGTAAAAAACAGACCTGTTTCTTTAACTCCGGCATAAGCATCATAAAGTCTATCGGCGATACAGTATCCTACCATTTTTGCCTCTTTGCCGTGTCCACAAGGCGCTACGCAGTTGCTTATGCACTGAATTTTAGGTGCTATTTTTTTCTCGATTAGTGAAAATAAATTTGTCTTAATACCTCTTGCAGGGTAGCCGACAGGGCTTTTTATAAGCTCTATATCCTCTTGTTTTGCATCAAGCAACATTTGCTTAAAGTTATCACTGGCATCGCACTCGTGAGTTCCGATAAAACGAGTTCCCATTTGAACACCGTCCGCACCAAGAGAGATAGCATTTTCGATATCGTTTTTATCCCAAATTCCTCCTGCCGCAAAGAGCGGAAAGTCGCCCCATTGCTTTATCTCTTCTTTTACTTGCGGGATTAGCTTTTCAAGTTGATACTCGGGGTCTACGCATTGCTCATATGTAAAGCCTTGGTGTCCTCCGCTTAAAGGCCCCTCAAGAACAACGGCATCTGGCAAGCGGTTGTATCTTTGTGTCCAACGCTTGCAGATTATTTTGAGTGCTTTGGCTGAACTTACGATAGGAACGAGCGCAATATGCTTAAATTCTTGTGTAAATTCAGGCAAATTTGTAGGTAGTCCCGCGCCGGATATGATTATGTTAAAACCCGCTTCACATGCGTCTTTTACTACTCTTGCGTAGTCGTTTGCCGCATACATGATATTTACGCCAAGTGGTATATCGCCGCATACTTTGCGAGCGTTGTCTATTATGGCTTTTAGTCCTGCTGCAGAGTAGAAATTTTCACTTCCAAGAGGTTTTAAATTTAGTTCTTTGCTTATGTGGCTGCGATTTTCATAGTGACCTGTTCCAACGGAGCTAATAACTCCAAGTCCACCCTCCATGCTAACTGCAGAAGCAAGCCTGTCCCAGCTTATACCAAGACCCATGCCACCTTGAATGATAGGAATTTTAAGCTCGTATTGGCCTATTTTAACCGGTTTTAAGTCCATCATATAACCTTTAATCTGGCAAATTTTTTCTTGCCAACTTGTAAGACGTATTCGCCTTTGTTTAGTTTAAGCTGTTCGTCTTTTATTTTATTTTGATCGATACTTACGGCATTTGCCGCTATATCGCGCCTTGCTTGAGAATTTGTAGGAGTAAGCCCACAGTGTGTTAATGCCTCTACTATCCAAGCCGGTTCATTCATGCTAAATTCTTTTATATCGCTTGGAAGTTCGCCTGAGGCATGAACGTTATTAAACTCATCACGTGCTTTTTGGGCCGTTTCTTCATCATGATAGCGAGCTGTTATCTCAAAAGCCAAGTCCTCTTTTGCTTTTTTAGGATGGTAAGAGCCGTTTTTGACAGCCTCTTTAAGAGCTGCGATCTCATCAACGCTTTTTTGACTTAAAAGCTCATACCAGCGCCACATAAGCTCGTCTGATATGCTTAGTGTCTTAGCGAACATATCATTTGCATTATCGGTTACACCGATGTAGTTGCCTAAGCTTTTACTCATTTTATTAACACCGTCAAGACCTTCAAGAAGAGGCATCATGATAACTGCTTGCTCTTTGCCGATATTATAAACACGTTGCAAAGTTCGTCCCATTAAGAGGTTAAATTTCTGATCCGTTCCTCCCATTTCGATGTCGCATTTCATAGCAACACTGTCGTATCCTTGAAGTAGCGGATACATAAATTCGCTAATGCTTATCGGGGTTCCTGCTTTTAGTCTTTTTTCAAAGTCATCGCGCTCTATCATACGAGCTACAGGAAATGTGCTAGTTAGTTCGATAACACCTGCCGCTCCAAGTTCGTTACACCAAGTAGAGTTAAACATTATCTTGGTTTTGCTTGGGTCTAAAATTTTAAAAACTTGCTCTTCGTATGTTTTGGCATTTTTTAAAACCGTTTCTCGGTCAAGCTTCTTGCGAGTTGCAGATTTGCCGGTAGGATCACCAATCTGTCCAGTAAAATCACCTATTAGAAATTGTATAATGGCTCCGTGTTGTTGAAGTAGTGCCATTTTGTTTAAAACAACCGAGTGCCCTAAGTGCAAGTCGGGTGCTGTTGGGTCAAATCCTGCTTTTACGTAGAAATTCTCGCCATTTTCGTAGAAATTTTTTATAAGATTAAGCACTCTTTCTTCATCGATCATTTCGGCAACGCCTTTTTTGATCTCTTGCATTATTTTATTTAAATCAATCACTCGTTCTCCTTACTTAAATTTAATTATGATACGGGTCGTTTGTCGAGATAAAATCAATGATCTTAAAACGCTCTTTAAGCTTATCTCTTATCATATTGGCATCTATGTTTTCTGCTATTTCTATGCTTAGAACAAACACTTCGCCTGTCACGTCTTTTGATTCGTTTAATGTGATTGTAGCCAAATTTACGTCAAGTCGTGCAAGATATGTTAAAAATTCAGCCAAAGCTCCTTTGCGGTTTTCAAGATTAAGCAAAATTTTATACCTATGTGGAGCATTTCTGGTCCACTTTACAAAGATAACTTCTTCATCTTTTTCTAGCATCTTAGCGGCTCGTTCGCAAAGCTTGTGATGAACGATGACATTGTGACCGGATTTAAAGCCGATGATATTATCGCCGCGTTTTGGATTACAGCAGTAGTCAAATTCTACATTTGAAATTTTGTGGTTTGAATATATCACGATATTTTCAAATTTTTGCTTTTTGATTTGGTATTTGTCGCCAAGACTTAATAAAAACGGTCTTTCTTTTTTGACATATTTTTTAAGTGCATTTGCTACTTCTTGTAGATAGATCGAGTCGGTTGCGGCTTTAAATATCTTTTTGGTTGATTTTTCTTGCTCTAGCCAATCTAAAATTTTTTCTTTTGGCACGTCAAAGGCTGATTTTAGTATATCGATCGCTATTTTGTTATTTATATCTTTTATCTTTTGTTTACAAAACGAACGTATCGTTGCTCTTGCTTTGCCTGTTTTTACGCTACTTATCCATGAGCAGCGGTATTTGGCTTCGTCTCCTGTTACAATACGAACGATATCTCCGTTTTTAAGTTCGGTTAGAAGCGGAACTTTTATGCGGTTTATAAAGGCCTCTTTTGCGTAAAGTCCAACCTCTGTGTGCACTTCATAAGCATAGTCAAGAGCCGTAGCGCCTCTAGGAAGCGTAAATACCGTCCCTTTTGGCGAATATACCGCGATATCTTCGATATAAAGGCTGTCTTTTGCGTATTCGTAAAGCTCTTCGGGGTTGTTTTCGGCTTCATTTTGCATGCCTATATCATTTAGCCAGTCAAGCTTTGGATTTAGCATAGTGCCACCGTTTTTGTATTTCCAGTGGGCTGCTACACCGTATTCGGCGGTATTATGCATGTCGTAAGTTCTTATTTGAACTTCAAAAATACTTTTTGCGTCAAATATCGTTGTGTGTATAGTTTGGTAGCCGTTTTGCTTTGGAAGTGCTATATAGTCTTTAAAACGCGAGATGAGCGGATTGAAATTTATATGTAAATTTCCAAGCGCAAGATAGCAATCAAGTGGCTCCTTGACTATGATACGAATGGCAAGTAGGTCAAGAACCTCTTCTATCGAAATGCCTTTTCTTTGCATTTTTAGATATATCGAGTAGTAATGTTTGATACGTTTTTGTATCTCAAATGAACCTTCGCTAAAACCGTTTTGAAGTAGAAATTGACTTACTTTTTCATGAAAAGAATTTAGTTTAAGCGCAAGTTGTTGCTTGTGTTCGTCAAGATAGTCATGAATTTTTTGAAATTCTTGAGGGAGTATGTATTTAAAGCTAAGATCCTCAAGTATATTTTTGATAGAAGAAATTCCAAGTCTGTGAGCGATAGGCGCATAAACCATTAGCGTCTCTTCGGCTATCCGTCTTTGCTTTTCAGGGGCAAGTGCCTCAAGGGTTAGCATGTTGTGCGTTCTATCGCAAAGTTTAACGACTAAAACGCGAACATCCTCTATCGATATAAGAAGCATTCTTCTAAAAGTAAGAGCTGAATTTGCAAGTTTTTCGTTGCTGTCCGAGCTTACAAGCTTGTCCTCTCTGATCGCAACTATTTTTGTAAGCCCCTCTACTAGCTTTGCTACTTCATCGCTAAATTCACTTCTTACATCCTCAAGCGTAGCACTTGTGTCTTCTACTACATCATGCAAAAGAGCGGCTGCTATCATGCATTCATCTCCGCCCATATATGCTACTATGCAAGCAACAAGTATTGGGTGGATGGCGTAAGGCTCACCGCTTTTTCTGTATTGTCCAACATGTGAGATAATGCAACGCTCTACGCCTTTTTCTATCAGTTCACTTCGTTCGTATAGCGAAAACAACAAAGCCGTAGCGTCAGAGACGTTTTTGCACGCTACTATCTCGTCTATGAGCTCTTCTATGAATATACTATTCTTCAACAATAGCCTCTAAACCGATTTTTCCTTCTGCAACTTCAAGCAGTGCTATGTCGGCAAATTTCATCTTGCTCACATCCGTATCAACAAGCGCAGGTGCACCGTTTGCCAGTGCTTCGGCGCGTTTAGCTACGATAAGTGATAGTTTATAGCGGTCATCTCCGGTTTGCTTTAGTGCTCTTGCGGTTACTTGTTCTGTTCTCATTTTTATCCTTTTAATTTATTTATTTGACAATCGAATATAGTGCGTTTTCGTCTTCGTTTATGATCTTTAAAAGATTGCCTTCTTTAAACATATTGCATACTAAAATCGGTAGTGAATTATCTTTTGCCAAGGCTATTGCCGTATCATCCATAACTTTTATATCGTCACTCATAGCCTGCTCATAAGTTAGGGCTTTAAGTAGTTTTGCATCGCTAAATTTATTAGGATCTTTGTCATAAACTCCATCTACCTTTGTTGCTTTTATGATAACATCAGATCCTATCTCGATAGCACGAAGCGTAGCTGCAGTATCGGTTGTAAAGAAAGGATTTCCTGTTCCTGCGGCAAAGATAACAACTCTGCCTTTTTCAAGATGACGTTGGGCTCTTCCTACAATAAATGTTTCGCAGATCGCTTCCATTTTGATGGCGCTTTGAACGCGAACGTCAAGCCCGCCCCTTTCAAGTGCTTCACGCATGGCGATAGAGTTTATGACGGTTGCAAGCATACCCATATGATCACCGCTTGTTCGTCTAATGATACCATCTTTTGCTGCGCTTACTCCGCGTATGATATTTCCTCCGCCGATCACTATGCCGACTTCAATGTTGTTTTCTACGAGCTCTTTTATCTCGCCTGCAATAAATTTTAGTATACTGCTATCAATGCCAAAGCCGTTTTCCCCGGCTAATGCCTCGCCTGAAAATTTTACCAATACACGCTTCTTTTTACTCATTATTATGCTCCTTAAAATTCATGAATTTTAACTAAAAAGGGTTTAAATTTAGCTAATATCCAAGTAAATTTATTTTAAGCTGATTAATTCAAGCGGATCGATGTGGTAGTTTTTCTGCGTTACTTCAAATGTTAAGTCGTCTATAACGCGTCCGATAACATAGCCTTTTTGAACCCTTGTGCCGACTTTTATAGTAGGTGCTATTTGGCTAAGGTGCGCATATATCGTGTGTATACCATTTTCGTTTTCGATAATAACTACTCGGTCAAGCAGCTGTGTTTCTTTAGCAAAGACCACTTTGCCGTTTAACACGCTTTTAACCTTTGCGTTTGGCGTATTTGAGCGAAGAACTACGGACTCGTTGAAAATTTTAATATTGTAGATCGGATCCACGTAGTTGCCAAATTTTTGCTTTACGCTAAAACCGTCAAGCGGAGCTATAGTTTTGGCACCGGTGTATTTTTTAACCGCGCTTGTTTGGTAGCTTGAGCCCATTTGTTTAACATCTAGGTTGCTATCCTTTGTGCCGCCTTGTCTTTTAGAGGTTTGGGCTTGTCTTTGGCGTTCAAGTTCGGCTGCTTTTGCGTCCTCTCTTTTTTGCATGATGGATAGTTGTTCTAGTGTTTTTCTAAGTTCGTCTTGTTGAATTTGTAGTTTGGCAAGCTTTTTTGTATAAATTTCTTTATCGCGTTTTAGGCTACTGATCGTACTTTTTTGGTTTTCTTTAAGTGCTAGAAGTTCATTTTGTTTTTGCTTATAGTTTTTTATACTTGTTTGAATTTTTTCTATTTTGTTTGATTGGTTTTTGATGTGATTAACGGTCTCTTCGTATGTTTTTGTTAATTTTTTATAATCCTCTTTAACTATACTATTTAGCTTTGTTAAAATTTGAGAAACCATTATGGAGTCTGTGCTTTGGCTCTTTTCATCTTGTGATAAAAATAATTCAAAAGAAAGATCTTCGGCGATAATTCTAATGATATTTTGCTCAAGCTCTTTTTGTGTTTGTATCAGCTCTTTGTTTTGCTTGGTTAGCTTTTCAAGTTCGCTATTTGCACTTGTGGCGTTTGCTTCAAGGGCTGAAATTTGCTCTTTTAAATTTGCTATATCGTTTGTGATTTGTCTAAGTTTTTTGTTGCCGCTTACGATATCGCTTGCAAGGTCTTCTAGTTTTTTGTTAAGCTGCTTTGACATCTCTTCGCTCGATCTTAGAGATGTTTTTGAGCTTTTTATCTTTTCTTTTGTTTGTGAAGCCTCTAAATTTAAGTTAAAAAGTGCACAAATAAGTAGCAAAGAAAGAAATTTTCTCATATATTGTCTTTTTTAACTCTTCTCATAACAAGGCTTACGGTAAATATACTAAGCGCTATTGCCACGCCAAAAAGCATGGCTGGTTCTTGCTCGAAATTTAGTCTTGGCAATGCCACATCTATCTCTTTTGCGATTGAGTTAAAAAACTCAATGTCTGGCAAAAAGTAAAAAAATACACTAACTAAAATCGAAGAAAGTATACTGTCTATTACGGCGATCCTGTAAAGCATAGCACTTTTAAGCCAAAACGGTGCACCAAAAAGCGTCATGATCTCTATGCGTTCTTTGTGTTCGTAAAGCCAAATTCTAGCTTGTTTAAACATAAGCATAGAGCCTACAAAGGCAAGTATCCACATGAACATATTTGATAGCATTTTTGTTAAATTTAAAATTTTATAGACTTTGTCGTGTGTACTTGAAAAAGTTTCTACTTTGCTTATGCCTTCCATTTTTTGAATTTTATCTTTTATCTCGTTCATGGTTTTTGGAGTTGGAAATTCGCTAAGTTTTAACGAGTAAAATTTCGGTAAAGCATTTTGTAGGATAGATAAATTTTTAGCTGAAATATCATCTGATAGCCTGTCTATTATCTTTTGTGTGCTTAGTGGCTCAAGCGATAAAAAGCTCTTTATGACCGGTTTTATGTCGGTATCGGTTAGCTCTTTAAGAGAGACTATTACGATGTTATAATCTCTGCCCATTAAGGCTTCATAGTTTTTTACGATCTTGTCTGAAGTTATACTAAATTCTACCGCAAAAAGCAGGGAGATAAGAGGCAAAAGAAAGCCTAGGTGGTTTTTAAGCGATCTCATGAACGCCCCCGTTTTCTATAGAAAAATGCCTATACGGTATGCGAAAAGTAGGTGGTATGTGGTGAGTTACAACAACTATAGTTGTGCCTAAAAATTCCCTTGCAGACTTAAGTAGCGACCATATAACATCGCTTGAGTATTCGTCTAAATTTCCTGTTGGCTCATCGCAAAGAAGCAAATTTGGATTGTGCGCTAACGCCCTTGCCATGGCAACCCTTTGCTGCTCTCCACCACTTAGCTCCATTGGGTATTTATCGGCTTTATGTAGCATATTAACATGTTTTAAAAGCTTTGCGACTTGCTTTTTGCATACACTTTGGGCTATGCCTTTTATGATAAGCGGAAGCATGACATTGCGCTCCACGCTCCATTCATTTATCAAGCGATAGTTTTGGAAGATAATACCTATGCGTTGTCTAAGTTCGCTTAATTTTTTAGTATCGATATCCACAAGTGAGGTCATGCAGATGTTTAAGTCACCCGCACTCGGCGTTATCTCCCCATAAAATGACTTTAGTAGGGTTGATTTACCACTTCCGCTTTTGCCTGTTATAAAGACAAAGTCATTTGCAAAAATATCCAAATTTGCGCTATTTATAACAACTTCATTACGTTCGTAAGCAAGGGTTAGGTTACGAGCGCTGATAATTTGCTGCATTTGCCAAATACTCCTTTAAGACATTATGAGCTTTTAAATTCTCTCTTGTTAAAAGTGGTTTTTTGATGAAATACTCACACTCGTTTTCATTTACTTTAACAAAGCATTGTTCCGGTTTATTAAATGCGCCAAAAGCTACTTTGAGTAAAATTTCATTGTCGTCTATAGTATAAATTTCTTCAAAATGTATGAAGAAGTCATCAAATTTAAATGTTTCATTCTTGAAATTTTTAGTTAAATTTTTAACGTCATAGCCACCTGCAAAGTCCATTTTATCATCTAATTTTTCTTGTTCGGAATCATTCTTGCAGGTATATATAACATCATAGATGTCTTTTTGTTGCATCTTCCATCGATCTTCGTATTTGCTACTTATCTGTAAATTTCTATTTTTATATATGCTTAGCTCTGAGTCTTTAAAATTTAAAAAATGCATGATACTAAAGTCGCAATACTCCCTAGAGTCGGTCCTGAGCTCGAAATTTCCGCCGCTTTTAAGCACTCGTTCGCACTCTATGGCAAAGCTTTTTGATACCACGCGTCTATGCTCTGCCTTATCCCAAGGCACAGGAAAATGAAGGAAAATTTTATCTACCAAATTTGAGCCCACAAGTGATAAAAGTAGCCTTGCGTCAGTGTTTATAAGTCGTATGTTGTCTAAATTTTTAACTTTTGCAAGTTTTGCTACTTGTTCGATACTCGGCTTATAAACCTCTATGCCGACAACTAGTGCGTTTTGGTTATTTTGCGCTTGAAAAAGAAGATGCCTTCCAGAGCCAAATCCTATCTCTATAAAAATTTTAGGAAATTTTTCTTTTAGTTCGTTAAACTCTTCTAAAAATTCTTTAATATCTGCGATAAAGCTTGTTTTTTGAGTTAAACGGTTGTTTTTTACCGCAAAGGCTTCACTTAAAACTTCGCTCGTGTTTTCGTCGCGATAAATACAAAGTGCTTTTTGTAAAAGTCCTACACGTGAAGGTTTGGTAAGCTTTTCGCCTTTAATAACGAAATTCTCGCCACTATCTTGTTTTTTTGTAATGATAAAAAAGTCTTCATCGCCACTTTTGGTGTAGATGAGTTTTTCTGTTCTACCGCAGGCTTCCCATAAAAATTCCACATCGTCTTTACCGAATGGATAAGGTTTGTTTTTTAAATTTTTAGCTATGAAATTTGGCATTATTTTGTGTTTATCTCTACTTTGTCTGATTTGTCCGAGCCAAGACCGAATTCATCGACGCTAATGACCCTGTAATTATAAGTAACGCCGACTTGTATCGCTGCGTCGCTATAGTTTGTTTGAGCTATATCGCTTATGATTTTTTCAACTCCGCCACCCTCTCTATAAAGAGTGTATAACACAGCTCTATCAACCCCGTTCCAGCTTAAATTTATAGCTGTGCCGTCAAAACTTATCGAAGTAAAGGCAGGAGTGCTTGGCGAACTAAGCGTTTGACCGGCTGTAGGCTCTTTTTGCTTTAGGCTTTCAAGCTGATCCTTGTCCACAACCGTTACTTTATAATATCTTTGAACGCCGTTGGAATTTATAAGATCCTCGTATGAATTTGACGTGGTTTTATCAACTAGCGTATATGGTAAAATTTTGCTTGAGGTTCTATAAATTCTATAATGAGCAAAATCCTCTCCAACGTTGCTGTCCCAGCTTAGAATGATTTTTTTAGGCACATTGGTCGTTGCTTGTAAATTTATAACCGGGCTAGGGCAACTCCTTTGTAGTTGCTTTTACGACCGCGCTTGGTTTTGATGTCACCCCGGAACTCGTTTTTACTAGAATTCTATACTCATAAGATCTTCCACTTTTAACATCAGTGTCGATATACTCGGCATTTAGGCGACCTTTAACGGTTGCAACGCTTCTCCATTTGTTTTCTGAAGCATTACTTCTTTCTACAACATAGCTTACTACGCGAAGATCAGGATGTGGTCTCCAGATGATTTTTACGCGGTTTGGTAGTCCTGCTATCGCTTGTAGAAACGGAACTGACTCAAGCAGGGCTTTAGTCGTTGCATTTACTGTAGCACCAGCCGGTGAAATCGCATTTTGCGAGTAGCTTCTCATTTGATATGAGTATGTGGTTTCAGGCGCTAAGTCTGTATCTACGTAGTGAGTTGCAAAGCGATCTTTTATGTCGGCTACGATTTGCATACTTGCATTAGGTGTGTTTGGATTTGAGCGATATAAGTAGTAGCCGGCGACATTTTCGTCGTTTGTTGGCGTCCACTCAAAACCGATTTCGGTCATATCCGAGATCGTTTTTAAATTTGTAATGGTCGGCAAAGAGGCGCTTTGTTGTGTCGGAACTTTAGATGCACAACCAGCTAGAAGTATCGCCAAAAGAGGCATTAATAAACTTAGGACAAATTTTTTCATCAAGTAACTCCTTGGATATTTTTTTATCTAGTAAATTTTTAAAATCATCATACAACGGCGCGATAAATTCGACCATCTCGCCGGTTCGCGGGTGGATGAAGTAAAGCATATACGCGTGAAGCATAACTCTATTTATTTTACTCTTTTCGCTCTTAAAACCGTATAAATCATCTCCTAAAATATGGCGATTAATACTTGCTAAATGAACACGAATTTGGTGAGTTCTGCCCGTAAAAAGCTTTGTGGCGATCAAATTTAAGCCGTCATTTGAGATTAAATTTAAAAATGCGCTTTTTGCACTTTTGCCGTCGCTAACGATAGCTTTTTTTAGGCGGTTGGAGCTATTGCGCCCAATAGCTCTATCGATGATGCAGTTTTGTTTAAGCGGCAAGTCTGTAAGCGCCAGGTAAATTCTTCCCATACTTTTGTCGTTTAACTGCTCGCTTAATGCGGCATGAGTGGTGTTATTTTTAGCGACGACGATAGCCCCGCTAGTGCCTTTGTCTAGTCTGTGAACTATGCCTGCTCTAACATCGCCGTTTAAATTTGAAAGCATATATCCTTTGTCGTTTAACCACTCAACAAGAGTGGCTTCTTTAACACTTGGCGCACCGTGAACCACTATGTGCGGGGGTTTGTTTAAAACCAACAAATCCTCGTCTTCGTAAATGATAGGTATGTCAAAATTTACCTCAAATTCGTTTTTAACCTCTTTTGCTTCGCCGAAATTTATAGAAATTTTATCTTGTAAAGATGTCAAAAAAGATGGTTTTAATATAGTTTTAGAATTTACCTTTACAAGGGCGTCTTTAATAAGTTTTGAAGCTTGGTTGCGTGAAATTTTAAGCTCATTTGCAACGCTTACGTCAAGCCTGTCGGCACAAGTTGTTATGACTTCAACCAAAATTTTACCTTTTCGTGTTATGATTAAACCAAAAACAAGGTTAGCGTAATTGATAGTTTTTGATAGGCGTATTTTAACACATTTTGACTTTTTGCAGCCTTTGTTTATACTTCCGATTATCGTGCTTTCATATGTTTTAGTATCTGAGGCAAATGCCGTTTTAGCAAATAAACAGCTTGTTTATTTTGGTGTCGGCGGCTTGGCTTTTATGTTTTTTTTCTTACTACCAATTAGAAGGCTTGAGTGGCTTATACCGGCGCTTTACTGGGTAAATATCTTACTTTTGCTTTCGGTTGATATATTTGGCGTAAGTAAGCTTGGTGCAAGAAGATGGCTTGAAATCCCTTTCGTGCACTTTACTATACAACCTTCGGAAATAATGAAACCGGCATTTTTATTAATGCTTGCATATCTTATAAAAAAACGACCGCCGGGTGAAAACGGCTATAATTTAAAAGAGTTTTTTAGACTTAGTTTTTATATAATTTTGCCCTTTGTTTTGATAATGAAAGAGCCCGATCTTGGCACGGCTCTTGTGCTTTTACTGGTTGGTTACGCAGTGCTTTTTGTTATCGGTGTGGATAAGAAAATTTGGATAAGTATAGCCGTGATAATAGGTGTTAGCGCTCCGATACTTTATGAAAATTTACATGATTATCAAAAAAAGCGCATAACCGACTTTTTATCGGAAAAGCCCAGCTATCACGTTCAACAAAGTATAATCGCGATCGGAAGCGGTGGCTTAAAAGGCAAACCAAAAGATGAAGCCACTCAGACGCATTTTAAATTTTTACCCATTGCAACCAGTGATTTTATATTTGCTTATAATATCGAGCGTTTTGGGTTTTACGGCGCACTCGGACTTCTTGGGACTTATGGGCTTTTGATCTTTCATCTTTTGAGCTTAAACTACATGCTTAAAAAGGATTATTTTACACAAGTGGTGACGACGGGGATCGCGGTTTTGATATTTATATATGTAGGGGTTAATATCTCGATGACTATCGGCTACGCCCCTGTAGTCGGCGTTCCATTGCCATTTTTTAGTTACGGCGGCAGTAGTTTTATAACATTTATGGTGCTATTTGGTATACTTCAAAATTTACTGACTTTTAGGTTTGACTTTACGAGGAATTTTATAAAGATAAAGTAGGGCGCCTACTATAAATTTAAGTAGGCATTTGTTGTTATGCTTTCTTTAGAAATTCTGTTTTAAGCACTATAACGCCCATTTTATCGATCTTGCCCTCGATCTCTGTGTCTTTGTTTGTCAGTTTAATATTTTTTACAAGAGTACCTCTTTTAAGTGTTGTACCGGCACCTTTTACCTTAAGATCTTTGATCAAAGTTACGCTATCTCCTGCGTTTAGCTCTGTTCCGTTTGCATCTTTTGCCATATTTTCTCCTTTAAAATTTAAATAATTTTAGCTAAAAAAGTTTAAAATTTAAAGCGTGTATTGTTTAAAAGGGTATTAAGACAACCATGAGTCGTTAAATTTAAGAGTAAAAAACAATTAGCGGCGAGTAATTTCTCGCCGTTTTTGTGCTGTGTTTTAAATTTGAGAATTTGTGATTGAGATTTAACAAGCTTATACGTTAAATCTAAAGTGCATAACATCTCCGTCGGCAACGACATAGTCCTTGCCTTCAAGTCGCATTTTACCGGCTTCTTTAGCTCCGTTTTCGCCGCCACACGATATGAAGTCGTCATAGCTTATAACCTCGGCTCTAATGAACCCTCTTTCAAAGTCGTTATGTATGACGCTTGCGGCTTTTGGGGCTTTCCAGCCGTTTGTGATCGTCCAGGCTCGAACTTCAACCACTCCGGCAGTAAAGTAGCTGATCAAATTTAGCTTGGCAAAGCTTGTGCGGATTATCTTTTCAAGACCGCTTTCTTGTGCTCCAAGCGAAGCCAAAAACTCATGCGCCTCATCATCATCCATACCCACAAGCTCTTCTTCTATCTTTGCGCATAGTTTGATAACCTCGTGATCAGAGCTCTTGGCAAAATCTTTTAGTGCTTTTACGTATTGGTTATCTTCTGCGATACCGTCTTCATCGACATTTGCGCCATAAATCACCTCTTTGGCACTAAGTAGTCTTAGTTCTTTATTTAAATTTATAAAAGCCTCATCTTCGCGTTTTTCAAAGCTACTAGCACTTTTGCCTTCGTTTAGATGGTTTAGAAGTTCATTTGCTAGAGCAAGAGTTTCTTTAGCACCTTTTGCATTTGCTTTGGCTTCACGAGTTAGGCGTTCGCATTTTTTATTTAGTTGTTCTATGTCGGCTAGTATCAACTCGGTTTGAATGATCTCTATATCTCTTATAGGATCAACTACGCCTTCAACGTGCGTGATATTTTCATCATCAAAGCAACGCACAATATGCAGTATAACCTCGGTCTCTCTGATGTTTGATAGAAATTTGTTTCCTAGCCCTTCGCCTGTGCTTGCACCTTTAACAAGACCCGCGATATCAACAAATTCGATAGTTGAGTATTGTATGCGATTTGGATTTACTATCTTTGCAAGCTCGTTTAGCCTTTTATCAGGCACAGCCACTACGGCTTTGTTTGGCTCTATAGTGCAAAACGGATAGTTGGCGCTTTGGGCATTTTGTGCTTTTGTTAGTGCATTAAAAGTGGTTGATTTACCAACATTTGGAAGTCCTACGATACCTACGCTTAATCCCATTACAGCTCCTTTGCCATGGCGTTTAGATAGTATAAATTCATTCTTACTCCGGCACCAGTAGCGCCTGATTGGTTATAGCCCCAGGCTTTTTCGGTATATGCGGGACCTGCGATATCTTGGTGTATCCAGATATCTTTATACTCATCTTTGATAAATTTATCTAAGAAAATGCCTGCCGTTATAGCTCCGCCGTATCTACTTGAAGCCGTGTTGCTTATATCTGCTATCTGGCTTTTTACAAGTTCTCTTAGATGTGGGTTAAATTCTAGCACCGTGGTTAACTCACCGCTTGCTTTACTTTTTGTCTTAAATTCGTGCTTTAGCTCCTCGTTGTTGCCCATTATTGCACTAGTGTATTCGCCAAGTCCTACTACGCAAGCACCTGTTAAAGTAGCCATATCTATAAGCAAATCAGGCTTTAAGTCTTGTGCAAAACTTAGACAGTCGGCTAAAACCAAACGACCCTCGGCATCGGTGTTGCGCACTTCGATAGTCACGCCAGAGCGTGAGATAAGCACGTCGTCCGGCTTGTAAGCGTTACCGCCTATCATATTTTCCGTAGCACCAAGTATCGCATGAATTTCAAAAGGCAAATTTAGCTCGCTCGCTCCTTTTATGATACCCATAGCAGCAGCAGCTCCGCTCTTATCCGACTTCATTGTTAGCATATAGTCAGCCGGTTTTAAGCTAAGTCCGCCACTATCGTAAGTAAGCCCTTTGCCTACAAATACTATGCGTTTTTTAGCGTCTTTTGGTTTGTAAGTAAGATGTATTAGGCGAGGAGGATTTGCCGAGGCGCGATTTACCGCTAAAAAGGCATTCATCTTCTCTTTTTCTAAAAATTTCTCATCGTATACTTTGCAAGTTACGTTTTTTAGCTCTTTTGCAAGATCCTTGGCATCTTTTGCCATTTTTAAAGGAGTGTAAATTTCAGGAATTTCGTTTACGATATCTTTGCTGAAATTTGTTGCACTTGCTATTATTTCACCTTGTTTTACCCCTTTTTTGGCTTTGTCAAGGTCGATTTTTACGTCATTTAGCTCTTGGGTTGAGATTATCACTTCTTCTAATGAAACTGGTTTATTTTTACTTTTGTATTTATTAAACTCATAACTTCCAAGCAAAAAACCTTCTACTATACTTTGTATACTTAATCTATCGCAACCTACGTGATAGCTTGCTACTTTTAGACTTTTTATCTTTAAATTTTTAATTGCGCCATAAGCTTTTGACGCACCAAGTCTTAGTTCGTCTGCTTCGAGTTTTGGTATGCCTACGTAAATTGTATTTGAAGATTGAACAAGTTGCGCTCCCTCTCCGTCAAATCCCAAAAATTCAAAAGCTTCTTTATCTTTTATAAATTTATTTTCAAAATTTTTATCTATTATAAAAACCAACTCACAGTCAGCTTTTACGCTACCGATGTTTTTATCGGTTATTTGAAATTTCATCTCTTCTGTTTTTCCTTTCTTTTAAAATTTTATTTTCTATGCTTCTAAAACCAAAAAACAAAGCAGCCAAAAATGCACCTATAAGCGGTATGGCAACATACCAGTGCGCTTCGATGATGTTTATCGTATCCCAAATGGCTTGTCCAAACACCCAAGCTAAAAGTATCGTGATCGCAGCCCAGCACCAGCCACTTATTAAATTTATAAATGCGTATTTTTTAGCGCTATATCTAGTTAGTCCGATACTCATCGGGATTATTACACGAAATCCATACATGTAGCGTTGGATAAAGATAATAGGCCAGCCGTATTTTTTAAGCATGATATGCGCTATGGCAAATTTCCTCCGCTGAGCGACTAATTTTTTAGCTATGTATTTTTTATTGTACCTGCCTAGATAAAAGTAAATTTGATCTCCGACAAAAGCTCCTATACCTGCTACAAATATAGCCAAAGCCACATCCACATGACCTTCGTGTGCTAGTATACCACCTAAAATAAGAGCTAGTTCCCCTTCCATAATGCACCAAAAAAACAATATAATATAAGCGTATTGATGGTAGTTTAACATTAAATTTTTTAATGTCTCTTCCATCTCACAACTCCAATACGCTGTAAATTTTGGTTAAATTTTTTAGATTGTTACTCCCGCCAAGCTCTTTTAGATCTATTAAAAAACAGGCTTCAATGCAGGTTGCATTTGTTTGATTTATAAGCTCTACAGAGGCTTTTGCAGTGCCTCCGGTGGCTATTAGATCGTCTATTAAAAGAACTTTTGCATTTTGTTTTTCTCTAAAGGCATCGATGTGAATTTGCACTTCATCAACGCCGTATTCAAGTGAGTATTTTTGAGAGATCGTGATATAGGGCAGTTTTTTAGGTTTTCGTATCGGAACAAAAGGCAGCCTTAGTCTTGCTGCAAGCGCCGCGCCAAATATAAACCCTCTCGACTCTATCCCTGCGATAAAATCAATCTCCATCTCGCCGTATCTTGCAACCAGGTGGTCTATTAAAAAGTTAAATGCTTCTTTGTCGTTTAAAAGCGTGGTTATATCGCGAAACACGATACCGGGCTTTGGAAAGTCATGCACTTGGCGGATGGAGTTTAGTAAATACTCTTTTTGTTCTAAATTTAGTTCTTTCATCTTGATCCTTAAAAATTTATGATATTTATAGCAATGCTTCGATCTTGCCTTCAAGCTCACGAATTCTGCCGCGAAGTTTGTCGTTTTCTAAGCGGTATTGCGAATTTCTCGTTCTAAGTGAAGTTACATCGTTTTTGCTTTTGTTTAGTTCGTCTGTTAGTATGTCGATATTTCCAAGGCTTCGTTGAAGTTGGATTTGTAGTTTTCGTATAACGATCTCTGTGTCCTGGAGGTTGTTTTTCATAAAATCTTTTGTGACGCGCTCTTTTTTTAGCAAGGTTTTAAAGTAAAAAACCATAACTGCTAAATATATACACGCACATATCAAGCAGGTAAGAAATATCCACTCGGTTATCATGAATTTTCCTTTTGCGGTTCTATCTTTTTAACTCTTCTTTCGTGTCTTCCGCCTTCAAATTCGGTGTTTAGAAAGACTTTTATCATATCTAGTGCAACTCCTGTGCCTATAGTTCTAGCTCCCATTGCGATGACGTTTGCGTCGTTATGCTGTCTTGCTAGGCGAGCAGTAAATTCATCATGGCAAAGTGCGCAACGTATGTTTGCGTGGCGATTTGCTGCGATTGATATGCCGATACCTGTTCCGCATATTAAAATTCCATAGCAGTTATCATCTAAATTTTTTGCCATTTTGTGAGAAAAGTCAGGATAATCAACACTTGTAGTAGCGTCGTCTGTACCAAGGTCGATGATCTCGTAACCGATGTTTGAAAGTGAGTTTTTAAGCTCTTTTTTTAGTCCAAAACCTGCATGATCACTAGCGATAAAAATTTTGTCTATTTGCATGAGTATTCCGTTTGATTTAAAATTTCAAGATTATATCGCAAATAGCATTAAACTAAAATTCAATCTCAAAGCATGGAACGAAGTAGCTTAAAAATATAAGTTATAGGTGCAAAAAACTGCTCTTTAAACGGTGATATTAATATCACAACAAGTATAATAAAGCCGTATTTTTCAAGGCTTGTTATCAAATTTGCCATGCTGCTAAGTCTAAAAGATCTTAAAGCGTATTCTAATGCCTTTGATCCGTCAAGTGGCGGGATCGGATAGAGATTAAAAAGCCCTAAGAATAAATTTATAGCAAGAAAAGTGTAGATAAATTTAGCTTCCGCAAATCCAAAATTTAAAAATTTTAGCACAAAAAATGCAAATGCCGCTAGGATAAAGTTGTATGCTATGCCAGCAAGAGCAACTATGATAGCGCCTTTATGGCCACCGTTTCTCATAACGGTGGTAAGATTAACGGGGACTGGTTTAGCCCATCCTAGTACAAAACCGCTTGTTAGATAAAGTGCCGCAGGGATGATTATCGTGCCAAACATATCAATGTGACGGATAGGGTTTATACTTAGGCGATTTTGATTTTTAGCGGCCATATCGCCAAATTTATAAGCCGCTAGGCCATGGGCTATCTCATGACCTACAATGGCTATGACTAGGCAGATTACTATGGTTAAAATTTCAACTATGTTTATATTAGTGAAGTCCATCTACTTCATTCTCTTTTAGTGCAAAATTTATAAATTTATCGTCGTTTTGTACCGTATCGACAAATCTTCCTATGCGCTCCCATCTTATGCGATAGTCGCCATCCCAGCTAAAGTAAATAAACCAAGGCTTACCAACTATATGCTCATATCTTACGCTTCCCCAAAATCTACTATCATTTGAGTGATCGCGGTTATCTCCCATCATAAAATACTCATCTTTTGGCACTTTAAAGTAAAATGCGTTAAAGCCGTATTTGTCATTTGGTGCTAGAGAGCTTACTCTTAGCGGTTTCATGGCTAGTTTGCCTGCATTTAGGTAATAAATCATTTGCTCAAACATATTTACGTTTTCATCATAGTGAACACCGCTAAATTTATAAGGTTCTTTAACAAAGAGTTTGCCATCAAGCTCTACTATGTCGTTTTGATCGTAATTTGCTCTTATATACTCATCGCCTTCATGCGGTCGCAAAAAAGTTTGTTTTTCACTAAAGACGACTTCGTCTTCGCCGATCGCAAAATTTCTTTTAACATAGTGAATTTTATCATCGTAAGGATAGCGGAAAACAACGATATCACCACGTTTTGGGCCATCGGCTGTGATTAGATGTCCGTTGCCGTTTAGCTCAGGCATGACTTTTACTTCAAGCCAAGGAATTCTAGGCGTAGGAATCCCGTAGCTAAATTTTTTAACAAATAAATGATCGCCTATCAAAAGTGTATTTTTCATAGATCCAGACGGTATAACAAACGCCTGTGCTACAAAAAATATAACTAATAATACGATTATAACAGTACCTGTCCAGCTACTTGAAAAATCGTATAATTTACCTAAAAATTTCTTCATTATCTTCTTTCTTTAAAAATTTAATCCTAATTTTTTTGCGCGATTTTTAGCTGAGATTATAGTGTTGTTTAAAAGCATAGCTATTGTCATTGGTCCAACGCCTCCAGGAACCGGCGTGATAAAACTACATTTTGAAGCAACCCCGTCAAAGTCCACATCTCCAACAAGTCTTCCGTCATCAAGGCGGTTTATACCCACATCAACGACTATCGCCCCCTCTTTAACCATGTCCGCGGTTACAAAATAAGGCTTTCCGATGGCCGCCACGATAAGGTCTGCACCAGCACAAATTTCTTTTAAATTTTTAGTCTTGCTGTGAGTTACTGTAACTGTAGCAGACGCGTTTAAAAGTAAATTTGCCATAGGTTTGCCGACTATATTGCTTCGTCCGATAACAACGGCGTTTAGTCCAGCTACATCTATGTTATACTCTTTTAAGATTCTCATGATACCAAATGGAGTGCACGGCGCAAAACCATCAAGTCCGCTAACGAGTTTTCCGACATTTATGGCATGAAAACCGTCTACATCTTTTTCAGGGCGGATCGCTTCAAGGACGCTATTTGTATCTATGTGTTTTGGAAGGGGAAGTTGGACTAAAATCCCATCAACGCTATCGTCTAAATTTAAAACATTTATAAGTGCTAAAAGCTCGCTTTGACTTGTGCTTTGCGGAAGTCTGTGTATTATAGAGCCGATACCTGCAGCTATACAAGCCTTTTCTTTTGATGCTACGTAAGTTTGACTAGCCTTATCTTCTCCGACTAATATCACTGCAAGAGCCGGCTCAACGCCTGCTGTTTTTAGTTTGCTAGCTTCTGTGGCAACTTCCTGTTTTACTTTTGCACTAACGGCTTTTCCGTCCAAAATGGTCATTTTTTACCTCGCTTAAATGCTATTTTAATCACAAAAATTGTATCATATCCAAAAATTTATTAAAATTTAAAAAACGGAAGGTAGATGAGAGTATTTTTTTTATTTTTTTTGATTTTATTTTCGGTATATGGAGCCGACTTTATAACTAAAAAAGAATACGCAAAAATGCTATACTCAAACCCTCGCGGCATAGGTTGCGATAAGTGTCACGGAGCTAACGCCCAAGGTAGCGTGATATCAAAATTTAAACAAAAGAGTAAAGATAGCGAAAAGTTTGTTGATGCAGAGCTAAGAGCTCCTGCGATAAATAATGTAAGCTATGAGGTATTTGAGCGGGCTTTAGAAGAGCCAAAAGGCATGATGCCAAGCTACTTTTTGACCGAAGAAGAGAGTTTGATACTATATGAATACATCACAAATTTAAAAGAAGAAAGTAAAAAAACTAAATCAAAAGGAAAGAAAAAATGACAAATAAAGAGGCCTTTAAACAAGCTAAAGAATTTATCCCGGGAGGCGTAAATTCGCCTGTTCGTGCATTTGGCAGTGTTGGCGGTGAACCGCTGATAATAGACCATGGCGAAGGTGCGTATATTTATGATATCGAGGGTAGAAAATATCTTGACTTTATTCAAAGCTGGGGACCGCTAATATTTGGACATTGCGATAAAGACATAGAAGATGCCGTTATAAATTCAGTCAAAAATGGCTTAAGCTTTGGTGCACCGACATTAAATGAAACAGTTTTGGCAAAAATGGTTTGCGATAAATTTGAAAATATAGAAAAAATTCGCTTCGTATCTTCGGGCACGGAAGCTACAATGAGTGCCATAAGAGTTGCTAGAGGATATACAAATAAAGATGGACTTATCAAATTTGAAGGTTGTTATCACGGGCATTCTGACGCTTTGCTTATTAAAGCAGGAAGCGGCGCCACTACTTACGGTAATGCTTCAAGCGGCGGAGTTCCGCAAGATACGGTAAAAAATACGCATTTAGCAATATACAACGACATATCAAGCGTTGAGAAAATTTTTAATTCAGGTGCGCAAATCGGAGCCGTGATAATCGAGCCTATCGCGGGAAATATGGGACTTGTCCCTGCGCAAAAGGAGTTTTTAGCAGCTCTTAGGGAGTTGTGCGATAAATTTGGCGCAGTGTTGATACTTGATGAGGTTATGAGCGGTTTTAGGGCTTCGGAATTTGGCTCTTTGCCTTTTCATGGAGTAAAGGCTGATCTTGTGACATTTGGCAAGGTTATAGGAGGAGGGCTTAATGTTGCGGCGTTTGGCGGAAAAGCGCAGATAATGAACTGCTTAAGTCCTGATGGTGCGGTTTATCAGGCAGGGACATTAAGCGGTAATCCTGTCGCTATGAGCGCGGGTATAGCAGCTCTTAGCAAGATAAACTCAAATAAAAATTTATACGCTAAGCTTGAAAATTTAGCAAGAAAATTAACGGACGGTTTTAAAGACGCAGCAAAAAGTGTCGGTATAGACATCCAAACCGATGTTAGAGGCTCTATGTTTGGATACTTTTTTACTAGCAAACCTGTTAGAAATTACGAAGATGCATTAAAAAGCGATACAAAAATGTTTGCTAAATTTCATGCGGCTATGCTAAAGCGCGGAGTTTATCTAGCTCCTAGTCAGTTTGAGACGGGATTTATATGCGAGCCTATGAATGAAAGCGATATAGAATTTGCGGTAAACGCTGCAAAAGAGGCATTTAACGAGATAAAAAATGGCTAAAATCAAAATAAACGAAGTTGTAAACGGAGCCGAGAAGTTAAGTCTTGGCATATCCATGGTTGTAGCCGTAGCTATCGGCGTAGGGCTTGGCTTTTGGCTAAAAAGCTTAACTGGCTGGAACGCCATGATATTTGTTGGTCTTGCTTTTGGTATCGCTGCTGCTGCACTAAACGTCCATAAAGCTTACAAGGCTCAGATAAAAAGTCTTGACGAACTAAAGGACGAAAACAGATACAAAGGCTACAAAGACGCAAAAGAGGATGATGAGTGATTAAAACTCTTGCCTTGCTTTATCTTGTTTTTTGGCTTATTTTGCTTGTTTTAGGCTCGTTTGTATCGCTAAATTTCATACTTAGCTCTCAGGTTGCATTTTTTTCGTCGTTACTTATACTTTTTGCCACGTTTAAAAGCTATCAAAGACGAGTAAACGCTCGCATGAGAGACGATAAAGATGAAATTTTAGCCATGCAAAAAGAGCTTGATGATGAAGAGGAAGAGGAGTGGGGCGAGCAAGATAGCCAATATAAGCAGGGCGAAGATGTTAAAGAATTTAGTCTAAAAAATGAAAAAGAAAGGCTTAAAAAGCAAAAGATCAAACTAAAAGATCTAAATTTAACAGCCGCATTTGTGCCTTATCGTTTACTTGCTTATGCGGTTTTGATTTTGGGATTTTTAGTGCTTAAAAGAAAAGAGATGCTTGACATCGCAGGTATTTTAATCGGTCTTGCGCCTATGCCTATCGGGGCGTTTTTATTTGGAGTAGTTAGTAAAAATGTCAAGTAGTATCCGCATGATCCGTTCGATGTTGCCGCTTTTTTTTGGTATGAGCTTACTCTTTGTTGGCAATGGTCTTGTTATTAGTTCATGCGGTGTGAAGCTTAAGGAGATGGGTGTTGGTGAGCTTGAGATCGGCGCTATAAATACCTGCTTTTTTATCGGCGCTCTAATTAGCACGATAGGAGCTCATCGTATCGTTTCAAAGGTCGGACACATCAGGTCATTTGCGATATTTTCGGCGGTTTTTGGCGTAGCTGCGATGTTTCATGGATTTAGTCAAAATTTATATTTTTGGGCGTTATTGCGCGCACTTTTGGGATTTTGCTACTACGGACTTTTGATGGTGATAGAAAGCTGGCTTAATGCAAAAACCGCAACTTTCATAAGATCGCGCGTTATAGCGTTTTACGAGGGCGTATTTTATTTTAGCTTTAGTGCGGGAATTTTGATACTTCTTTTTAAGTTGGATACATTTGAAATTTTTATCATCAGCGCCGCGTTTATCATGCTTTCAAGCATACCTTTAAATTTAATACGCATAAAAGAGCCAAAAATTCCCAAAAAAGAGAGCGTAAGCATACCCAAAATTTTTAGCATAGTTCCACTTGCCCTTGTCGGTAGTGTAATAGCAGGTGTTTTGATAAACGGCTTTTTCTCGATGGCTAGCTTATTTGTTATGCTACAAGGGCAGGGCGCAAAAGAGGTATCTATTTTTATGACTACGGCGATGGTTGGCGGGTTTTTCGCGCAAATTAGCATAGGCTCATTGAGTGATAAATTTGGCAGACGACCCGCGATAATGGGGTGTGCTATCATTTCTTTGATATCTGCTGTTTTGTTTTTGGTTACCACAGGAAGTAGTCTAACTCAATACATCTTATCGTTTTTTTTAGGGAGCGGATTTTTCTGTCTTTACGGCTTATCTTTGGCTAGAGCAAACGATATGCTAGTTGATAGAACTCATAGCATAGAAGTTGGCAGGGCATTGCTTTTTAGTTATTGTACGGGCTCTCTTATCTCGCCACTTTTGATGGGCGCTAGTATGAAATTTTTTGGGGCGATGGGCTTTATATATGTTTATATCTTACTGCTTACAATACTAATCGCATTTGCTATGACACAAAAAACCGTTCCCATGCATCTTAGAAAGCCATATGAAGAGCACCCTATGCATAACATGGGCGAAATGTCGGCACTAAATTCAAGTAAAAGCTGATAATGGAAATTTTAAATTCTTTAAGCGCTCAAGTAAATACCCAAAACGCAGGTAATATCGCCTCAAATCAACCAGAAAGGTTGGCACAACAAGAGGGCTTGTTTAAAAACCAGCCAACTCAGCAAAATGCAACTAATCAAAGATCGCAAGAAGCACTTGATAACCTAGATAAGCTTGTAGGGCGCGTCCTTGAGGAGTTAAAATCAACCGGAAGCACAACAAAGGCGGAGCAAATTTTACAGCAGGCAAAAGATACTCAAATTTCTCCAAATTTATCAAAAGATCTGCAGTCGTTGGTGAAAATGCTTGAGACGCAGGATGAAAACGATGGGGTGCTAAAAGGATTTGCCTTAAAACTAAAAGAATTTCTAAAGCCGATCGCCGACATAAAGACAGGTAGTTTTAACGAGCAGATAAAAAATTCAGGCATAATGCTTGAAGCAAATTTAAAAGAGGCATTAAATGGTCAAAAACTGCCAAGCTCTATGTTAAATTTGCTTAATGACATTAAAAACCTCTCAAACAAAGAGCTACTTGCTAATATATTAAGTCTTGCTGCGGATGAAAATTTAGATAACCACGGCTCTTTTATCAAACTAAACCAAATGCTTCAAGCATCTAAAAATGATGCCGCTGCGGTTTTAAACAACTCTTTATTTAAAAATTTATTAAGCGACGTTAGCAAGCTTGATAATATTGCCAAATTTTTAAACAAAGAGAGTAAAGAGGACTTAAGCGGCGATAAGATAAGGTCGCAAGCTGCTAAGATAAATGAATTTGTCGATGTTTTAAAGTCTAAAGTTTTAACTCTTGCTAATGAAAAACTTAGCCAAAACTCAGCCTTTGATTCAAATTTTAAGTCACTTAAGAGTGCTCTTGAAGATATAAAAAATACTTTAAAGGCGTTAAATAGCATAGGCGATGAGGCGGGAGTGATCAAGTTTTTTAACAACATAACATCATCTCTTGAAGAAGCAACACTACAAGATAAACTAACTAGTGCGGCTAGGCGACTTGCTCAAACCATAAATATAGCAGACCGTGAGGCAAGTAGTGCAAAAGCAAATTTAAACGAGGTAAAATCCCTCATAAAACAACTAAATTTAGCCTCAAACGATATATCTAAAATCGAGCCAAAAAATGCACAAGAGATAGCCAAAACGCTAAGCAGTGATGTAAAAAGCACGCTTTTGTCCATACAAGATAAAACTCAAAATCAACAAATCAACCAAGCCGTAAACAAAATGCTCTCTCAAATCGAAATGCATCAAATGGTTTCTAGTATAGGAGGCGGTATACAAACATATATGCCATATGTTTGGGACGGCGTGGATGGCGCAAATGTCGCGTTTAAGCGTGGCAAAAAGGATAAGTATTACGCGCAAATCGACCTAAATTTTAAAAAATTTGGACAGATAAATATCATGGTGGGACTTATCGATAAGCGCTATATCGATATCTCTATCGCTACTCAAAGTGCTGAATTTAAAAGTGTCATACTTGAAAATTCAGCAGAACTAAAACAAGCCATATCTGAAGTAGGGCTCATAATTTCAAATTTTAATTTACGAGTGCTAGATAAAAAACAAATCAAGCAGAAATTTAAGGATTTTGGCGGGCTTGAGGTTGGGTATGACAAGAAGGCATGATGAAAATTACTAAAAAAAGAGCAGTTGCTCTAGGATATAACAGAAAAAAAGATAATGCGCCTAAGGTTTTGGCTTCAGGAAGTGACTATATGGCGGATAAGATAATATCTGTCGCAAAAAAGCATGAGATACCCATAAAAGAAGACCCAGATCTTATAGAAATTTTAAGCAAAGTCGAAGTTAATCAAGAAATCCCGCCAAATCTATATAAAGCGGTTGCTGAGATCTTTGGATTTCTTTATAAAGTTACAAATAATAAGTGAATCTATTTTAAGAAAATAAAATTTTATTTATAATTTAAATTATAAATTTTTTTTAATAATATTAATTGTTTTTTCTGATATAATAACGCGTTTTTTAATGTAAATTAATTGCAAATTTAAAAATAACAAGAGAGGGTTAAATGAATATTTCAACCAAAGTCACGGCTATGGTCGTATCTTCACTACTGTTGCTTTTTGCTGCATTAGTAAGCATAAGCTATTATGAACATCAAATGAATGCTAAGCATGTTGAAAAAGACCTGATAAATTCTATCATCGGTGGTAAACAAGTTGAGTTAGCGGGCGAACTTGCTATCGCTGCTACGATGGTTAAACAAATAGAAAAAAACTATAAAGAACACGGGCTAGATACGGAAACTCTTAGAAAAGATCTACTTGACTATGTAGGGGCAGTTAGATTTGGTGCGGGCGGTAGAAACTATATCTCTATCTATGACACAAAAGGTATTGCTATCATAAACCCGGGAAATCCGAAATTTAACGGAACAAGCCGTATACATGCTGCAGATGTTAATGGACTAAGATATATAGAAAAACTTGTTAATACTGATGAGTTTGTGCAATTTACTTTTGCAGGTGAGAATGGAAACATTAGACGTCTTGGTAAGAGTCAAAAACTAAATGTAGCGGGCGAAGATATGGTGTTTATGGCTATAGCTGACCTAGAAAACGCATATCGTATAGGCGGCGAGCAAGTTAAAGTCTTAAAAGATGAGATGATCGCCGGTCTAAAAGTCTTTGTTACGGCGTCTATCGTTGTTATGATAATTGCTCTAATAGCTTCTATGCTTTATGCTAAATTTTCAATAACCAAACCTTTAAATTTATTAATCGATAAAGCTCGCGACCTTTCAAGCGGCGACGGTGATCTAACCAGGAAGCTTGAGATAAAAGGCAACGATGAGATCGCTCAAGCAAGTGCCGCGATAAACGACTTTATCGAAAAAGTTCGCGTGCTAATTAATGATGCTAAAAATTTATCAAGCGAAAACTCATCTATCGCAAATGAGCTAAGCTCAACATCGCTTCAAACAGGAAAGCGCGTCGAAGACTCAACAACTATTGTTACACGAACAAGTCAAGACTGTAACTCTATACAAACTAACATGAGAGGCTCTATACAGCTAGCTCAAGACGGTAAAGACGACTTACAAAAAGCTCTTAAGTATGTTGACGAGGCAAACAAAGCGATCGCTACTTTATCATCTGATATCGTAAATACCGCGCATGTAGAAAACGAAATGGCTGTTAAGATAAACCAATTAAGCAAAGATGCCGAGCAGGTAAAATCAGTTCTGGTGGTGATCAACGATATCGCCGATCAAACAAACCTACTTGCCCTTAACGCTGCCATTGAGGCTGCACGTGCAGGTGAGCACGGACGCGGTTTTGCTGTCGTTGCCGATGAGGTTCGCCAACTAGCAGAGCGCACACAAAAGAGCTTAACAGAGATCAATGCTACTATTAATGTTATTGTTCAAGCGATCTCGGACTCTAGCGAGCAAATGAGTAAAAACTCACATCAAATTCAAGAGCTTACAAATGTTGCTAGCAATGTTGAGCAGACTATCAATGTTATGAGTGATGTTATGAGTAGTGCTATCGGAATGTCTGATAAGACGATACAAGATTATATAAATACCGGTAAAAATATCGATGATATAGTTAAAAATATCGATGGTATCACAGCCATATCAACCGAAAATGCGAGAAGCGTCGAAGAGATCGCAAGTGCCGCAGAACACCTAAATAAAATGACAGATACGCTAAATGCGAAACTATCTGAATTTAGAACTTGATAGGCGGGCATTTTAAATTTAACTAAAAGGCTAATTATGGCTCAAAAATTAGTTTTGATCGGAGCCTCTACAGGAGGTCCCGGTCATATCAAAAAGCTTTTAAAAGACATTAAAATAACAGATACTAGTATAGTTATCGCACAACACATGAATAAGATGTTTATCCAGTCGTTCGTAACGCAAGTAGGCAGAGAGTGTGGGCTGGATGTGGAGCTTTTGAATGAAAAAACCATACTTAAAAACAAAGTTTATGTCTGCGATCAAAATTTCATGATCGGAGAAAATATCCCGCTAAACGCAAAGCCAAACCCCGATGCAAAAACGATATACACACCAAATGTCGATGTGCTTTTTAACTCAGCGGTTGGGATTTGTAAAAATTTAAATGTCATGGCTATACTCTTAACTGGTATCGGTGATGATGGGGCTATAGGGCTTAACAACCTTTATAAGGCAGGAGCCAAGTGTATCGCCGAAAGTGAAGATAGTGCAATAGTTTACGGTATGCCAAAACGTGCTAAAGAGCTAAATCCAAATACAAAATCTTTAAATTTAAGTACGATAAAAAAAGAGCTTGAGGAATTTTTAAATGTTTTTTAAGAGAAATAGCGAGCAAAATTTAACAAATACAAACTACGATACCTCTTTTGTGGCGCCAAGCGACATGGATGGGTTTAATGAATTTTTAAATACCTTAAAAACTCTTTGCGGGGTCGATCTTGAGTCAAAACGCGAGATAGTCCTTCAAAGGCTAAAGACTTTTGCTAAAAATAGACAAATCCCTACATTTAAAGAGATAGTAAATTCTATAAAATATAACAAAGAGCTAAGGCAGGATATTTTAAATTTAATCACTGTAAATGAGACTTATTTTTACCGTGAACTTCCTCAACTAAAAGAAGTGATATCTTACGTCAAAGAGCTTGGTAGTGCTAGGATACTATGTGCTCCTTGTTCAAGCGGAGATGAAGTTTATTCTCTTGCTATGCTAGCACACGAATACGCTCTTGGAGCAGGCGCATTAAGTGTGGTTGGTATCGACATAAACTCACAGGCTATATCTGACTGCATAAGTGCAACATATAGCAGCAGAAGCTTGCATAGGCTTGATAATTATCAAAAAGAGAGATTTTTTAAAAAAGACGGAGATAAATTTGTCTTTAAAAAAGATCCTGCTTTTAAATGTGAGTTTAAGATCATGAATGTCTTTGACGATGCGATATTTTCACTTGGTAAATTTGATGTGATACTTTCAAGAAACATGATGATATATTTCGATGATAATTTTAGATTAAAATGTGTTGAGAGACTTCATAGGCTTTTAAAAGATGGCGGTAGGCTTTATACCGGACATGCCGATCTTGTGCCGTTTACACCGCTTTATGAGAAGAAATTTGTGCACGGATCACCTTATTATCAGATGATATGAGTTATTTTATATCATAAAATTTTGAAATTTTGTGATAGTAAAAAGCCCCCGCAAAAAACACCATACCCATAAGCGCCGTTATGATCTCAAGGCCAACTCCAAGTCTAAATAAAAGCCCGATAGCAACCGAGACAAGCGCGCTTATGCCAAGATATACCATGTCGTTATATGCTATCACTCTTCCGTAAAATTTAGCGTCGCAGTTTTGTTGTAAAAGAGTATATGTATAGCTCCAAAGTGTAGACGTGAAAAATCCGGCAGCCAAAAGTCCTAGAAACCCAAGATAAAAATTACTTTGCAAGATCGCCCAGATGATTATCCCGATCCCATGTCCTATATAAAAATACAGTAGAGTTTTTTTATTAGCAAATTTGCCAAGTATTATCGGAGAGATCATAAGCGATACTGCTCTACATGCATTTATAAGTCCGATGACTAGTGAGATAGAGAGGATGTTTGCATATGTATAGTCAGCCAAAAGCGCTACAAGTGCGTCGTAGGCAGTAACTCCGACTATGCTATGAAGTAGTATAAGGTGTATGACGAGCTTATTTTGTTTTAAGTATATTAGCCCGCTTTGTAGCATTTTAAATGTCGGCTCTACAAATTTTGGTTTGAAATTTGGAATTTTGAGTGCAAAAAGAAAGTAAAAACTAATAATATAAATAACCCCATCAAGTATAAAAGCGCTCTTGATGCCAAAAAAGTGTATATAAACTCCAGCCATGCCCATGCCAGCAGTATAGGCGACTGCCCAGATTATGGAGTGAATTTCGTTTGCGAGCTTTAAGTTTTCTTTGCTTAAAATTTTAGGAAACAGGCTCATCTCTACTTGAAAATAAATCCCGCCCGTGCCGTTTCTAATAAAAATCAAAACCAAAAGTAGCCAAAGTAGATCAAGCGAATTTATAAAAACCAGCATAAAAACGGTAACGGTTTCTATAAGTGCGATAATGATAAGCATCGGTTTCGCGCTAAATTTATCCACCCAAACACCGCTAAAAGGCGCTAAAACAACTCCAGGGATATAAGCCATCGCGGCACTTAGTGTGATCGCCCAGATCGGTGCGTCAAGGCTGATAAGAAGAGTAAAAATTCCCGTATGCGAAAACCAAACTCCAAAATAACATATAAGCTGCACCAAGCTTAGAAGCCTGAAATTTCTTTCTTGCTTTAAAAGCGTGAGATACCTCATTTATTGGTTCCAAATGAGTAGAATTTGATCTATTTTAGTATCGTTTGGTATCTCTTCAAGTTTTATAAATTTCTTTAAATTTTGCGGTTTTTTTAGCTTTATAACCATGTCGCGAGATGGTATTTTAAGCGAAATTTGGTTTTTACTTACGGCAAATTTTTCTATTTTAAGACTACTTTTGATCTGCTCGAAATTTGAGTTTAAATTTATCCCTTCAGGTGTTTTAAACTGCGAAGACAACACGTCTATCTGAGTTATGATACCGTTTAAGAGAGTGTATTTAAACAGCGGCTCTTTTTTCTCGTTATAAATTATGTGTGAGTTATTTTTTGTATTTGTATCTTTGTGGATATTTTTTGTGCCAAAAATTCTAACTATATCGGCATGGTTCATATCTTCGGTAAGCTCACTGATAAAAAATTTACCGAATTTTTGTTTGGTATCTTGTTTGTTTTTGTATTTACCTGCTATATAGCCGCTTTTGCAAATTTTGGCATTTGGAGTATGGTTTAGGATAAATATATCATCATTGATCCTATGCAAGCTAAGTCTAACATCGTTATTTTTAAAGTAAAACACACCTTTGTTGTAGTTTAGTTCACCGCTAAGCGAACATGTGGGTTCGTTTGCCTTTAAAGATGAGTAAACGTTAATCTTGGCTTCATTTTTATAGGTGCTAATAACTATGCTTTGAAAGCTTTTTTCGTTCTTAAATTTAAAAAATTCACCGTAAAAGCCGTTTTTATACTCTTTATCTATAGGCTCAAAGCTGTAAATTCGCGATAAGACGCCAGCAAATTTTTGCTTGTTATCGTTTAATTGCAAGAGGGATTCTTTGTTTGGCTCAAAGTAGCAAGTTTTGCCGTTTTCGCTTTTTAACACCAAGAATTTACCCTCGGTGTCAAATGTCCCCTTTTCTTCGTAAGTATTGGCTGATTTTGAAATTTCTAGCATGGATTTTGTGTAAGTTTTGTCTTTGTTTAGCGTTAGTATCGTTTTTATCCCTTCGCAGTTAGAGCAGGGAAGTATGGTGTGATATGTCGAAAATATCGCTTTTGAAAGAATGAGATTTGACTTTATTTCTTTTTTTTGATTTTTATTTGTTTCTTGTGTTTTTGTCTCTTTGGTTTGTAGCTCTTGTTGGATTGGTTTTTGAGGTGTATTGTCGGCGCAGCCCAAAAAGAGCATGACCGTTAAAAATACTATAAAATTTCTCATAACAGCTCCTTAAACATAACGAAAATCAAGCCAAATTTTTATGCTTAATTGCTCTTTTTAAATGTATATAAGTCCTTAAATTCGCCCTTTGCAACATTGCCGTCAAAGTCTAAAAGGTGCAAATTTGTTCCGTCAAATTTATAACTCATTTTTTCTTTATACTCGTCAGTTGTTGTTACGATATCTCCGGCGATTTCATACTTGCCGTATTGCAAGTCGGTGTAGTCTTGGTTGCCCTTATATGTCATTTTGCAAGTAAAAGAGCCGTCGGCATTTAAATTTAAAGTAGTTTCTATCGCTTCGCAGCTAGCACAAGGAAGAGTTGCTTTATAAATTCCTGCTACAGGAATGCTTTTGATCTCGCATTTTGGTGCTTTGTTTTTATCGTCATCAATAGTGCAAGTCTCGCCCTTTGGAACATCTATGTGTTGGTTAAAACTAGAACAACCAGCCATAAAAATAGCACTTGCTAAAAGAGTGATAAACTTAAATTTTTTCATTATTTTTCCTTTTGATTTTAAAAATTAAGATGTATTATAGTAGAGCTAATGTTAATTTATAATTTAAGCGATAAAAAATTTAAGAAGAAATTTGTTGTTGAAATAAGGATAGCCCAAGAAATTTGGGCTTAGGGTTTAAATTTATTTTTGCATTGCGGGATTTTGCATCATGCCTCTTTGACAGCCACAACTTTGTATCACAGGTGTGCAGTTTTGTCCGGCTTTACAAGTACCGTAGCTTACTTGGTCGTTAGCATTGTTGGTTTTAGGTTGGTTAGCACAACCCACTAAAAATGTAGCTACAAATACGATAAGGGCAAAATTTTTCATTATATTTCCTTTTTGAAATTTGGTAAAAATAATTTTTGAATACTATAGTTTGTTTTTAAAAATTTTATTAACACCCTTTAAAATTTGTTGTTTTTTGAGTTTTAACAGCAAAATTTTGATAAACTACCATAAAATTTTAAAGAGGTTATGTAAAATTGAAAAGACTTAGTATAGACGAGGCGGTTTGGCTTATCGAAAACGCACCGCTTCATGAGCTTGGACGTATGGCATACGCTAGAAAAAAAGAGCTACATCCAGACGCGATTACAACATTTATCGTCGATAGAAATATAAACTACACAAATGTATGCTGGGTAGATTGTAAATTTTGTGCATTTTATCGCCATGCAAAAGAAGAAGACGCTTATGTTTTAAGTTTTGAAGAGATCGGCAAAAAGATCGAGGAGCTATTAGAGATAGGCGGAACTCAAATTTTATTTCAAGGCGGAGTTCATCCAAAGCTTAAGATCGAGTGGTATGAGGATTTAGTCGAGTATATAAGTAAAAAATATCCAAGCATTACGATACATGGATTTTCGGCAGTTGAGATAGATTATATAGCTAGAATTTCAAAGATAACGATAGCTGAAGTTTTAAGTCGCTTAAAAGCAAAAGGTCTTTACTCGATACCGGGAGCGGGTGCTGAAATTTTAAGCGATAGGGTGCGAGATATCATCGCTCCTAGAAAGTGTGACACCGCAATTTGGCTTGATGTGCACAGACAAGCACACAAACTTGACATAAAATCAACCGCAACAATGATGTTTGGCACGGTAGAAACTACACGTGAGATAGTTGAGCACTGGGATCACATAAGAAATTTACAAGATGAGACGGGCGGTTTTCGTGCGTTTATATTGTGGAGTTTTCAAGGGCTTAATACAAAACTCATGCAAGAGTATCCACAAATTCAAAAGCAAAGTTCAAATCGCTACTTAAGACTGCTTGCGGTTTCAAGACTGTTTTTGGATAATTTTAAAAACATACAAAGCAGCTGGGTTACGCAAGGAAGTTATGTGGGACAGCTTGCATTGAAATTTGGCGCAAATGATCTTGGCTCGACAATGATGGAAGAAAATGTTGTGAAAGCAGCAGGTGCTAGCTATAGGATGAGTCAAGATGAGATGATCGCGCTAATCCGTGATATAGGTGAAATTCCTGCCAAACGCAATACAAATTACGACATCTTAGAGAGATTTTAGATGAAAGTTACAAATTTAAATGTAAAAAATGTAGATATCCCTGTTGTTTTTGAAAGTTCAAAAAGCCTTGCTGTAGCCAGCTTAAAGCTTATTTTTAAGGTAGCTGGCGCTTGCGAGAACAAAACTGCCGGTCTTGCTAGGCTTGCGGCAAATATGCTAAATGAAGGCACAAAAAGCAAAGGGAGTATAGCATTTGCGCGCGAGCTTGAAACAAGGGCGATAAACCTAGAAGTAAGTGCAGGTTATGAAACCTTGGCGATAGATATAAATTGCTTAAAAGAGTATTTTAATTTTGCGCTAGATAAACTAGCAGAGTTGCTTGCTGAGCCAAATTTAACCAAGGAAAGCCTTGATAAGTGCAAGATAACAACATTTGGTGAGATATCAAATTTAGCAAACGATAACGACTACGTGGCAAGATGTGGACTTTATGAGTTGCTTTATAAAGGCACAAATTTAGCTATGCCAAACATCGGAATAAAAGAGAGCATAGAGGCCATAAGTTTAAATGATATAAAAGAATTTTTATCCTCTCATATGGATCTTGGAAATTTATTTATCGTTTTTGGCGGAGATGTAAACGAAAATGATCTTTGGCTTTTAAAAGATGCGTTAAATTTACTAGAAGTTGGTAAAAAACGCGAGCTTGAAATTTTAACAACAAGCGATAAATGTGAAAAGAAATTTATAACAAAGCAAAGCGAGCAAGCGTATGTGTATTTTGGAGCTCCGTTTAACGTAATTCAGGATGAGAGATTTAAAGCAAATGTGGCGATGTTTATACTTGGCGAGAGTGGTTTTGGTTCACGTATCATGGAAGAAATTCGTGTTAAACGCGGGCTTGCGTACTCGGCTTATGCGCGCGGGGTCTATAACCTTAGTAGCACCCAAGTTTATGGATATTTACAAACTAAAAATGAGAGTAAAGATGAAGCCATGTCGGTTGTTTTAAGTGAATTTGATAAATTTATAAAGCATGGCGCTACCAAAAACGAGTTGGCTCAGGCGAAGAAATTTTTACTAGGTTCGCTTCCTTTAAGGCTTGAGACGTTATTTCGTAGGCTTGGTATAGCCGAGGGTGAATTTTATCAAGGTAAAAAATTAGGCTCTTTTATGGATGAGCTTAAAAAGATAGAAGCGCTTAGTCTTAAGGAGCTAAACGACTTTATCGCCACTCATGACGAGATAAGCAAGCTTAGCTTTTGTGTGCTTTATGACGGCAAATGAAATTTGAAGCAAACGAGCGCGAAGAGCTAGCCAAGATCGGTGTTTATAGCTTGCTTGATCTAGCTTTGGTGCTTCCTAAAAGCTTTGAAAGTAGCTTTATAACAAGCTCGCCAAGACAAGGCGTGGTTTGTGTAGAGGCTGAAATTTTAACCTTGCGACGAGCAAGTGGCGGCATGCTTATCGCAACTGCCTTTTGTCAAACTTGGGAGTGTGAGATAAAGCTTGTTATATTTCACGCAAAACCTTGGCACTACGGTGCTTTTAAACCACATAAAGAGCTTATCTTAAACGGGACGTGTGCTTATGCTTACGGTGCATGGCAGATAGCTAATCCAAAAATCATCACAAAAACAGGCGTCATAAGTCCGAAATTTAGACGTGATATGAAAGATGAAAGATTAAAAAAATTAATCAAAAAATACATAACAAACGAAAATTTAAGGGCCGAGGGCTTAAATGAAAATGAAATTTCATTTTTAGTCGCTATCCAAAAAGGAGATGAAGATAGCATATCTTTGCTAAATTTGCTAAAAAATGGCGAAGTTGACACTCGTGTAATAAAATTTATTGAAATTTTTAACTATATAAAAAAGCTAAATTCTAAAAAATTATACTTTAAAAATCAAAAAATTGAGCCTTTTGATATTAATGAGTGGCTTAAAAATTTGCCGTTTACCCCAACAAATGACCAGTTAAACGCCATAAATGATATCAGACAAGATATGAGTAGCACGCAGGCAAAACGGCGAGTTATTATGGGAGACGTTGGTAGCGGCAAGACTTTGGTTATCTTAGGTGCTGCACTTAGCGCATATCCAAACAAGAGTATTTTGATGGCACCAACTAGTATCTTAGCAAATCAACTTTATGAAGAGGCATGCAGACTTTTGCCGGACTTTATGAATGTCGTGCTTGTTAAAAGTGGAGAAAAAGAGCCGGATCTAGCTAATGCAAACCTAATCATCGGAACACATGTTTTACTCTACACAAAACTGCCAAAATCCGTGCTCGTCATGGTTGATGAGCAACATCGTTTTGGCTCTGCGCAACGAAACAAGGTCGAGGAGCTCGTTAGAGACGGTGAAAGGAGTGCCACTTTTGTGCAGTTTTCCGCTACTCCGATACCGCGCACTTTAACTATGATAAACTCTTCGCTTGTTAGCTATAGCTTTTTAAAAGAAATTCCTTTTAAAAAAAATATACATACACAGGTGATCAAAAGCGCTGATTTTGGTGCGTTTATGGCACATCTTCGCTCTGAAATTTCAAACCATCGTCAAGCTGTGATCGTCTATCCACTAGTTGAAAGCTCTGAGGTGTTAAACTATCAAAGCTTAAGTGAGGCGAGTGATTTTTGGCTTCAAAATTTTAAAAATGTATATATAACGCACGGCAAAGACAAGCAAAAAGATGAAATTTTGCTTAAATTCAAAGAAGATGGTGATCTGCTTTTGGCAACAACCATCGTTGAGGTCGGCATCTCATTGCCTCGTCTTAGCACTATTTTGATCGTAGGAGCCGAGAGGTTAGGCCTTGCTACTCTTCATCAGTTGCGTGGCAGGGTAGGAAGAAATGGTGGCGATGGGTATTGTTTTTTATTTACCAAGCTTAAGCAAACGCCTTCAAGACTTATAGAATTTGCTCAAACTCTTGATGGCTTTAAAATAGCCGAGCTTGATCTTAAAAATCGTCAAAGCGGCGATATTCTTGACGGAAGTGTTCAGCATGGTGCTACTTTTGAGTATTACGAGTATGAGGAAGATATTACAAAAGCCGCACAAGATAGGTTAAAAGCATTAAGAATTCTATAGTAAAATGCACTAAAATTTAAAGGATTGTTATGAATTTTGGGCAAAATTTAAAAAGATCGGCAAAAATTTCTTTTATAGTTGTTTCGCTTTTGGCTCACTTTATGTTAGCCGTTGCAGTAAACTATGCATTTCCGCACTATGATGACGCTCTTATAACCGGCGGAGAAGTAAAACGCATGGATAAAGATGGGCTTGTAAGCACGGCAAATCCTGCCGACGGACCAACTAGAGATGTGTATTTTGTCTACACACAAGAGGCTAATAGCACAAAGGTCATGCCTTATCGTAATGAAGACACAAGATGGGGATTTCCATTTTATTTTAAATTTAACTCAGCCGATGTGCAGGCCGTAGCGCAAAGTTTTGCGGGTGAACAAAAGCTAGTTCAGGTCAAATTTTACGGTTGGCGGATAGCTCTGCTTGATGAATTTAGAAACATAATATCCATACGAGAGATAAAAGATGCAAGCGAACTTTCAAATCCTATCATGACTTATGTTTTTTATGTTTTGCTTTTGGTTTCGTTTGGTTTTAGTGTAAGAGTTATAAAAAGATTGTTTGACAAGTAGTAAATAAGGGGCGTTTAACCGCCCCCAGGAAGTATCAATAAAGTCCGAATTTACCGTCGGCTCTTTTATATATCACACGCATTTTAGCGTCGATATCGTTAAATACATAAAATTGCATTTCGCTATTTTTAAGGTGTTCAAGTGCCTCTTCGATCTCAAGCGGTTTATAAAGTTCAAGTTCCATAGGGATGATCTCGTCTACACCCTCAACAGGCTCTTCTGCTATGCGAGCGCGAACTTCTTTGCCGTCATCTTTGCCTTTAACTGTGATTTTTTTATCGTGTTCACGGCGTAAAACTTTAGATGCACGGTCTATTGCTAGATCAACTGCCGCATAAAGGTCTTTGTCTTTTTGGCGGATAACGATCGTATCTTTATGTGCCATATTCAACGCAAATTCTGCATTAAAACCTTTTCTGCCTTGTTTTTCGTCAGCTGAAACAACACATCTGCCTGATATTATGTCTAGATTGTATTTTCCCAGTGTTTCAAAAGCGTTTTCTATATAGCTTTTTATCGGCTCTGTAAGCTCAAGTTGTCTTCCTACAATGCTTATATTCATAGCATACTCCTTTGTTTGAAAGTAACATTATTATAGCACACCAAGCTTAAAATTTTTAGCTTAAATTTAATAAAGAAAATTAATTTTGTAATAAAAAACTATAGTTTTTGCAGTGTTCGTTTGTGAAAGCTTATTGGGTTTGGCGTGATGCTTTCTTCTTCGCCTTCGCTATTTATCTTTGTTTTTGTTGTTACGAAGACATCTAGCCTGACTGTTCCTATGCTTTGAGGGGTTTGTATGTCAGTTACTAGCTTGCCATCGTCGCAATTACCAATCTGACCAAAAAAATGCACATAAACCGAGTAGTTAAAAATATCATTGAAATTTTGATCGGATATTATTGGATTACTAGGGCAACCTTTGCTAAAATCATGGTTAAAAATTTCAAGCATTGCCATTTCGGTTGCACCTTGCCCCAAAAGCTCAGCCTGCTCTCTTAGATAAATTTCAGTTGTTTGTCGCATGCTAGCCATTGATAGTTCGAGTGCTAATATGCCAAGACTTGATATGACTACCACAAAAAATATCGCCGCCAGCAAGCTAAAACCACGCTTCATTAGTATATCGCCTTTGATTTGCATACGGTAAAGTCAAAATTCTTATCAAACATAAGCCCTGACTTGCCTGCTTCGTGCATGCAAAGTTTTATGACTACTACGCCGTTTTGCTCGGTAAAGTTAAATCTAGTCACATTCTCTGCTAATATCGCACTATCTGCATTTTGAAATTTTTCGCCAAGCCATGGTTGATAGTTGTAGTAAAGCTTTAGCGTAAAGTCGCCTCTTTGCTCGCTTTCATCGCTAACGGCGATAGCATATGCGCTGTAAGCTATGTGGTATTGTTCTGAGATTTCGCCGTCGTGAGTTAAATGTATTTTGTTATCCTCAACGCTTGTTATCTTTGCGACATCAAGAGAGTTTGTGTTGTTATAGCCAAAAGAAGTTGTGGCATCATAGGCTAAACCCTTAAATATCACGGCTAGGTCGGTTATCGCTACACCAAAGTCATCCAAAATGCCATTTTCTTGATTTAGACTAGAAAGTTTGCTTCCTGGAGTTATAAGACCATTTGCTTTGCTGCTTGGCTCTAAGTCGGCAAATCCGCTATAAATACCATCGTTAAACATCTCTCGAGCGTATGTTATAAACTCAAGCGTTGTGTATTCGTTATTTACCTGATCGTTATTTAAGGGTAGTATGTTGCTACTTGTGCCTTTTCTTGCGATAACGCTTTCTTTTATGCGATAGCTAAGCATTTTTGAGATCTGTTCAAGCACAAGTTCGGTTTGAGTTTGCAGCGAATTCATCGCTTTACTTTGCACATAGTTTTTAAAAACAGTTGTTGTTACTTGAAGTGTCATCAAGCCTACGATACCAAGCACAACGATAACGATGATTAGTTCGATTAGAGTAAATGCCTTTTTTGTTGCTCTCACTGCCACTCTTTAGTATTTAAAAGCCCGCTATCGCCGATATTTACCGCAAAACCACTTAGGGTTACTTCGGTTTCATGACTTTGTTTGTCGTAGGCTTTTGTTTTTATATCTATGCGCTTTATATCGTTGTTTGAGTTGAAGTTAGACACTGTGACGTTGTATGTTGAAGAGAGTATGTAGTCTCTTTCTTTTGTTGCTTCCATGTTTACGTTGCCGGTAAAATTTGCTATGCTTTTTATGTTGGTTATGCTCTCCGGGCAGGCTTTATCTAGGTTAGCTCCGGTTTTTGGTTGAAAATTTCTTCTGCCGTCACCAGAGATGGAATTTGATTCATAAAAATTTGTATCGTTAAATATCGGCACAAGCGTGTTTTCATTTTCGCTTATATAATCGCATGTAAAGGCGGATTTGAGCACCAAAGACATGTATGTTTTAGCGTTTAAGATACTTTCTTGTGTCAAGGCTTTTGTGTTTGCGACATTTGTTTGTTTTATGATGATAGGTATGCTTACACTTACGATAGCGACCACGATCAGCGCTAAAACGACTTCGATAAGCGAAAATGCCTTTTTCACCACTCTATCCTTCTGTTTGTTCTTTCCGAAACTCCTTCAAAGTCGCTACCGCCGATAAATTTTCCTTCGCCCATGTTTTTGCCGTCATTATCTTTGGTTTTTAGCCCAAGAGAGCTACCGCCCCAGCCTCCCTTGTCTAAAAATTTAACGACAAAGTCATTATAGGTGGCGTCTTTGTTTGTTTGGTTGTAAATTAGCCATTCAGGAAGGTCTTGCATGTTGATTTGTGCATATCCGGCCACAGTGCTACTTAAATTTATAGGCATTTTACCATTATTTAAAGTATAGCCTTCCTTGATCCGTGCCTTTGCTGAGGTGGGTTTTGGATCAAAGGTTATTGCAACTGCTTTATCGGGCCCGGCGTTTTTGTCGATATACCAGCCGCCGGTATTTGGCAAGACAGAAGCATTGCTTGCGTCAAATATAGCGCTATCGCAGTTGTTGCAGTAAATTCCATAATACAAATTTGTGTCAAATCCGTTTTTTGGACCTTCTAAATACGGTGCATAAAGTCTGGCGTAGTAAAAATTTGCCGACTTTATTTCATCACCTTGTGGCTTTATATATGTTGTGCCATTGACATTATCAGCGTCTTTTATATCGCTAAATTCAAACTGATCGTTTGTGATTTGAAATGGATTTATGGCTAGGTTTTTTTCTCGTGCAAAATTTATTTTGACTTCGCCGTTAAAAACACCTCTTGCAAAACCTTCGGCGAGTGCATTAAATTTATCATCTTCATTTTGCTTTAGTTTGGAGTCATCCATAAAGTAGTGGATCTTTTCTTTCGTGCTAGCTATGTTTGTGTCAGTGTCACTGCCTGGGTTAAAGGACATGTTAAATTTAACATCTTTTGCATAACAACCATTGCTATACATAAGAGCGGGCTTATCGTTATAAAGCCTTGCCGTGATCTGAAACTGCGCTTTTGCGTAGGTGTGAGCAGGGCTATTGTTGTCGATAGTTTGGCTTAGATAGACTGCTGCTTTATCGTTAGGAAAGCTAAATTTATCTACACGTATGTCTTTTGGTGTAAACGTAAGACTTTGATCTAGCGGGATATCACACCCTATCATGCCATTAATGTTTTCGTTTGATGCGCTACTGTTTATAACGCAGTCGTTGTTTATGCTATCAGTGCTTGTGTATTTGGTGTCTGCCGCTTTTATCGTTGCTAAGCCTATGTCTGGGTAGTAAAAATTTGTGGATTGATCTTGGGCAACCGCTACGCCGCCTGTTTCTTTTGTTAATCTTCCTTCGCCATGTTTTATATCGGCGTTAAATTTTAGCCCTTTAAGTTCGTCAAGCTCGATGTCACAACCGTCTGGATTTGTTTGCGTAAATTTGATATCTCCTATCCTTGCACCAAAGTTATCATCGATAGTGCCACCGTATTTAAGGGCTTTGATGGTGATGTTGTCATAGTTTTTGCCGCCTATGAGAGAGTTGATATTTTGACCATCTTCTTGTAGTATAAATTTGTCCGGTCTAACAGCAAATGAGTCTGAAGAGCATTTTTCTATGGTTTCGTCAAATTGGTTCTTATATACCATTTTGAATTTTAAGAAACTATACGATCCGTTTACCAAAACTCTTTCTATGTCAAATTCTGTTTTGCCTTTTGTGTTTATTTCCCGCGCCGTACTTTCGATAAAATCCGCATCACAACCCCCGGAAACAACACCAACCGTCATTACATCGTCTTTTATAAATATGGCAGGAGTCGTAGCTACGGCATTATTTTCATCAAAAAACATAAGCTTGACATCAAACGCTCTTCCTGAAAGTTGTGTAAACAAGCTTCTTTTTTCGTTTTTCGCATAGTTTTTATTAACAACGTCTATCTCGTTTTTTTCCGGAAGTATTGTTTCTATTTGGTATTTTTTACTTTCGCATTTGCTTATAAAACCGGACTCGTATTTATAGTCCATGCTTTTATTTTTAAATGACACTCTATAGTCGATTGGTTTAAATTCGCCGTTTAATATATTTTCAAATCGTATAAGTGCACGATTAATATTATCAAACGACCCTCCTTCGCCGCTGTCCGCTCCCTTTCCTACATAAAAATCTACTAACTTGCCGTTTAAAGTGTATAAATTTGCTTTGTTTACTTCTGAGTCTAGTATGTCAAAAGACTCTGAGATACGAGTAGGCACGATATAGGTGTTTTTGATGGCATTTTCTGAGTCAAATTCAGCCGTTACAACGACACCTTCGGCTGTTTCGTTGCCTTTATTTTTTATAATGAGTGTATTTTTTAGGATATCACCGATCCTTAGTTGTGTTTTTTGTTTCTCGTCGGTACTTATCTCAATAAAATCAGAATCACCCCTTTTATACTCTATCTTTTCCATGTAGCATACTTCAGGCACATAAAGCGTGGTTGAAAATCCTACCATACCGATATTAGTACGCTCGCCAAAATCTGTACCGTATATACTTTTGGTACCGGCTGTTATTTTTGCTGTTGCACTTGTTTGTGAGTTTCCTATGAGATTAGTTATGTTATAGGTATCAAGATCCATTTGGTTATTATAAACTCTATTTGAATTTAGGTGTTTTCCATTTTTTGTTATTGTGCTATTAAAATAGTTATCAAAGTATATATTATTGTTAATGTCTTTGTATTGGTTGATTCTATTGCTGTTATCGTTTATAATTTTTTTTGAATTGATTTCTATAACTTCGGCATTATATATTTCTTTCTTACCGCCAAACGATAAGATAGAAAATGACGAATGTACGTCTCCGCGAGTAGGAGTGTAAAAGCCATCAAATTTAAGATTCATTGATTTGTTTTTTACTATAGGAGCTAATATGGTAAGTCCGTCATAGATACTAATATTTTTTGGTTTTATGATATTGGTATGCTGGTCGCCAAAATCATATACTACCACTAAAGCCCAACCTCCATAAAAAGGTGCATATAGTTTATTATTCCAAGAACCTTCTCTATAGCCTATTAAAGGAAAAGATTTTCCTTTTGTAGATATTATATCTCCTGCAGTAAATGTCCTACCTTTTTTATCTTTTCCGAGCGTTTTTTTAATTATATTTGTTACATCTATATTTGCCTGATACATAAACTGCATACCATCATTGGTGTATGAGCCGTACCATTTTGTATCCGCTTCTTTGGCTGTTAGAGAGTAAATCCTACCGTTTGGTGTTTTAAATTGTATGGTATTAAAATTTTTAATATCTGAGTAATACCTATTCCGCAATACTTTATCGTTATCGTTAAATGAGTTTAGACCCCATTTGTTTGATATTGAACCGGCCCAATAAAGCTTTGCAAATATAACCTTACTTCCATCTATGTTTTGTTGTTCAAATTTGCTCTTATCGCTAAAATCAAGAGTAGCACTTGATGAGTTGGTTATGAAATTTGTATCATTTTTTATAAATTTTATTGTGGTTCGAACCGAATCTAAATCATTGTATACTTTTGGTTCAAAAAAATATTCACCTGCTTCAGGTATAGATATAGTAGCCCCAGTTACTTCCATATCTCCGTATATACTTGGCTTGCTGATGCCTTTTTTTGTTAAGACGTTATCGGTTTTTATATCTCTGTATCCATTCTTGCCAAAGCCGGTATTTTCTTTGATGACATCATGGCTTAAACCGTTTGTGTCTTTGTAAATAGCTCCGAGCAAATTTACGCCAAAAAATACAGCAAAAACACATACGGTAAATTTTAATCTTATCATTGCAAGCCTTTAGGGGACTTAGACCAAGATCGGTCCAAGCTGGTTACTTTTGTATAAAGTTTTCTATCTTTTCCGCTTGCCCATACTGCGGATATACGGCAGCGTCAAGCACTATTTGTGATAATGTCATGTTGTCCATATTACAAACTATGGGGGCTATAAAATTTACAGTTGAGGTTTCAAGAGGTAAAGAAACAACAATGATGTTGTAAATTTTAAGCTCGCTGCTGTCTTTTATCTGCATAAGCTCTTCATAATAAGTAGGAATTTCAAAGTCATAATCCCTAAGAGCAAAAGGGTTTATCATGGTAAAAGAAGTGTTATCGTCCTTACTTTGAAGCTTTACGAAAAATTTATCAAGTTCTATTATCTCCATTGTTTTAATGTGCTCAAAGCCTAATATCGGACTTTTAACGCTAAATGTCATACCTACTCCTTGTTTTTTGATTTATTTGAGTTGACTTTTATTTTACCATGTTTTAGTCTAAGAAAAACAAAAATTTACAAATTTATGCAAAAATAATACCAAAAAATGTAAAATAGCAAAAAATCAAATTTCAAGGAACACTATGCGTAGGATCTTAAATTTTATTATTATTGTCGGTTTTAGCGCGATTTTAAGTGGTTGTGCAGAAAAATACACAGAACTTTATAACCTCACTCCTGATGAGTGGTATGCGCAAATTATCGCTGATATAAAGGATGCTGATTTAGAGAGTGCGGATAAGCACTATGTGTCGATGTCTAGTGAGCACGTAGCAAGCCCACTTTTAGAACAAATGCTTTTGATCCTAGCACAAGCGCATGTTAACGAAGAAGAGTATATACTGGCAAATTACTACCTTGACGAATACATAAAAAGATATGGCGATGGTGCGGCAAAGACGGAATTTGCTCAATACCTTAAGATAAAAGCAAATTTTGACTCATTTTCACAGCCAAATCGCAACCAAAAGCTAATGGAAGATAGCGTGGTTGAGATAGAGAAATTTTTATATATGTATCCAAATACGCAGTATAAGCCGCTTATAGAGACTATGCTTATTAAATTTAAGCTTGCTATCTACTATCTAGACACCCAGATATATGACCTCTATATGCGCACAGGACGTGAAACCTCGGCTGAAATTTATAGACAAAAGATAGAGGCTTCACCGCTAAAAGATGCAAATTTGCTTGAGCCGGTGCTTCCTTGGTATAGAAAAATGTTTGAATAAAATTAGGAGTGATAAATTTGCAAATAAACGATAACAAGACATTACCGGCAAAATTGCCTGTAATTGTAGAAGATGAACTGTTTTTATATCCATTTATGATAACGCCGCTATTTTTAAGTGACGAAGAAAATTTACGTGCACTTGATATTGCGCTAGCTGACGAAACGCCTGTGCTAATAGTTCCTGCAAAACCTCAAAACGACGGAGCTAGGGATTTTGAAAGCGTGTATGACGCAGGAGTTATCGGCACTATCATGAGGCGTGTGCCTTTACCCGATGGTAGAGTAAAGATACTTTTTCAAGGCATGGAAAAGGGTCGCATACTACACGTTATAAATGAAAATCCTCTTGAGGCAATGGTTGATGCGCTACATGTAGTACGTCCTTCGCAGGTTAAAACCGATGCTTTGATCGTAGTTCTTAGAGAAAAGGTGCGCGAACTAGCGCAAGTAAGCCATTTCTTTCCGCCTGATTTACTTAAAACGATAGAAGAGAGTGCAGAAGCCGTGCGTGTATGTGATCTTGTTTCAAGCGCACTTAGACTTAAAAAACAGATCGCTTATAGTTTTTTTATCGAAGAAAATTTAGAGCAGCGTCTGCTTAAGCTAATCGACTATGTTATAGAAGAGATCGAAGCAAACAAGCTACAAAAAGAGATAAAAAATAAAGTTCATTCAAAGATAGATAAGACAAATAAAGAGTATTTTCTAAAAGAGCAATTAAAGCAAATTCAAGCCGAGCTTGGTGCTGACTCAAACCGTGATGAAGAGATAGAAGAGTATCGCAAAAAGCTTGAAAGTAAGAAAAAATTTATGGGTGAAGATGCATACAAAGAGATAAAAAAGCAAATAGACAAACTATCTCGCATGCACCCTGACAGCGCCGACGCAAATACCTTACAAAGCTACCTTGACTGGGTTGTTGAGGTGCCTTTTGAAAATTTAGCAAAGAAAAAGTCGTCTATCGCTGAGGTAAGCAAGCATTTAAATGCTGACCATTACAGCTTAGAAAAGCCAAAAGAGCGTATTGAGGAGTATTTTGCTTTACGTGAATTACTTGAACTTCGTGGTGTTAGCGAGAAAGTAAACAACGGTGCCATACTTTGTTTTGCGGGACCTCCGGGAGTTGGTAAAACAAGTCTAGCAAATTCTATCGCAAAAGCTTTAAAGCGCGAGCTAGTGCGTATAGCTCTGGGTGGGCTTGAGGATGTTAATGAGCTTCGAGGACATCGTAGAACCTACATAGGCGCGATGCCCGGACGTATTGTCCAAGGGCTTATAGAGGCAAAGCAAATGAACCCTGTTGTGGTGCTTGACGAGATAGACAAAGTAGGGCGAAGCTATAGAGGTGATCCGACTGCTGTTTTACTTGAAATTTTAGATCCGGAGCAAAATAATAAATTTCGTGATTATTATCTAAATTTCAATATTGATCTTAGCAAAGTGATATTTATAGCCACCGCAAACGACGTAAGTCAAATTCCTGCTCCTTTACGCGATAGGATGGAATTTATACAGCTTAGCTCATATACTCCACAAGAAAAATTTGAGATAGCTAAAAAATATCTAGTCCCTCAAGAGCTTAAAAAACATGGACTAAAACCAAGCGATGTTAGTATAAATAAAGAGGCTCTTGAACTTATCATTTCAGACTACACACGTGAGAGCGGAGTGCGTAATTTACGCCGTAGGATAGCTGATATACTTAGGAAAGTTGCTAAAAATATCCTAACTAAAAATAGCGAGGGCAAAGTTACTATAACGGCTAAAAATTTAAAAGAATTTTTAGAGAAAAAGGTTTATGAGATAGAGCAAGCCGATAAAAAAGACCAGATAGGTCAGGTAAATGGCCTAGCTTGGACTAGCGTAGGTGGCGATGTGCTTCGTATAGAAGCCATACGTATACAGGGCAAGGGCGTGATGCAAATAACCGGGCAGCTTGGCGATGTAATGAAAGAGTCTGCACAAATAGCATTTAGTGTGGTAAAGGTACTAATCGATAATAAAAAGCTAAAAGTTCCGATGGCTATCGTGCCAAAATTTGAAGATGATAAGCGCAAGCTTGAGGCTAGCGATGTTTACCGTAGATATGACTTGCATGTGCATGTTCCAGAAGGTGCAACGCCAAAAGATGGTCCAAGTGCCGGCATAACGATGGTTACAGCCATAGCTTCTATACTAACTGATATAAAAGTTCGCCATGATGTTGCTATGACGGGCGAGATCACTTTAAGCGGAAAAGTACTTCCGATAGGAGGACTAAAAGAAAAGCTTATTGCTGCTCACAAGGCAGGTATCAAAACGGCTCTTATTCCACGTAAAAACTACGAACGAGATCTTAACGACATCCCTGATGAAGTAAAAAAAGATATCAACATTATTGCCGTTGATACGATAGAAGATGTGTTGAAAAACGCTTTGGTTAAGTAAAATTCATTTTTCCCGGTAGGTTTTGTAAACTTGCCGGAAAATATTTTAAATTTTTATCTCTTTTTTCTTTAAATTTAACAACAAATATATCTTGCAAGCTAAATAAATTTTTATAATAATATTTATATAAAGGTTTTATAGGAGTAAAAATATAGAGAAGATTAAATTTAAAGAAGAAAGTAATATAATTTTTATAAAAGTGCTTAGCCCAAATATGGGCTAAGCAAAGTAGTATTATAGGCCCTCAAATGGGTTTGTTACTACGTTATCACGATCTACTATATATGGTATAAGCGCTGCTTGGCGAGCACGTTTGATCGCTTTTTCTACCATTTCTTGGTATTTTTTAGATGTGCCAGTTAGTCTGCGTGGCATTATCTTAAATCTCTCTGATAAGCAATACTTTAAAAGTGAAGTATCTTTATAGTCGATAAAATCTATCTTTGCCTCTGTGTATTTGCAATATTTGCGTGAATATTTTCTTTTTTCTGCCATAATTTATCCTTAATTAAAACGGTATTGTATCGTCGCTTTCGTATTTTACATTATCCGAATCAACGTTTACTTCAGGGATTTTTTCTTCATAATAATCTTCATTGCTTCTTTTGTTAAATTGCTGATTTTGAGCTCTTTGCGGTGCATTTTGGTTATATCCGCTATTTTGTGAGTTGAAATTTGACCCACTATTATAACCGCCCTGTTGATATCCGCCTTGATTATTTTGATTGAATCCACCTTGCGAAGAAGGGCCACCTCCAAGCATTTCCATGTTTTCAACACTTATGCTGTGTTTACTTCTATTTTGGCCGTTGTTGTCTGTCCACTGATCAAATTTCAAGCGACCCTCGACCAAAATTTTAGAACCTTTACTTAGGTATTGGTTGGCTATCTCTGCTGATTTTCCAAAAAAAGATATGTCGATAAAGCAAGTTTCTTCTCGTTTTTCACCGTTTGCCGTAAAACGGCGTGTTACTGCTATGCCAGAATTTCCGATAGCAGAACCGCTTGTTGTATATCTTAGCTCGATATCTCTGGTTAAATTTCCGACTAAAACTACTTTATTGAACATTTTTTATCCTTAAATTACTCTTCTGTAAGCGGTTGTTCTTCTACTTTTTCAACTCTTGGCTCACGTGGTGCTCTTGGCTCACGTGGCTCTTTGCGAGCGATTGTTTGTCTGATACCTTTTACCATTCTTTCCCATGCGGCTATCTCGCGTTTGTTTTCGTATTTAACGCTTAAGAATCTGATTATATCTTCTGTGATTCTGATATTTCTAACAAGTTCTGCTAGAAGTGCCGGAGGTGCTTTGTAGTAGATAACAAAATATGTGCCGCGCTCATATTTTTTAATAGCATAGGCAAGTTTTCTTGTGCCTATCTCTACAACATTGGCTATCTCGCCGCCGTTTTTGGTTATGACTTCTTTTACGAAATCAACTTTTGCTTTAACTTCTTCTTCTGTAAGCGTAGGCTTTAGAATGAATAAAAGCTCGTAATGTCTCATTGATTCTCCTTGTGGGTATTAAGCTCGCGAACGAGCAAGGATGCTTTTAAGCAAGCTAGGATTATACCTTTTTCTTACTTAATTTTTGCTGTTGATATTATGTTTTGCAGGTTTAGAATGGTTGATAAAAGATATGCCGACTTGTCTATACCGGGGTTTGTTTTTAGCTCTGATTCGGCTAAATTTAGCTGGATAAAAACATCTGCATAAGTCTTTAAATTTAAAGATAAACTTTGTGTTTTTAGCGCATTTGCGACGTTTTGAGGAGGCGCATATCCGATAGCTTCTTTGATATCAAATTTGCCGTTTATTTTTATATATGAGTAGAGTTTAAATAGTCTAAAAAATGATTTATAAAGCGAGTTAATAAATAAAATTTCGTTAAATATCGGATCTTGCTCGTATGTAAAAAAGTCTTTTTTGATATCTTTTAATGAAATAAATTTATTAAAAAAATCATCAAAATTTACACTTCCAAGTCCAAAAACAAGCTTTCTTACCGTGCCTTGTTCGATGTGGGTATTTAAGCTCGCAAGTTTGTTAAGTTCGCCTGCTGCAAGATATAAATTTTCATTATGTATGAAGTAAAGCTCGTAAAGTGCATTTTTGGTTATGTTTAGTCCTATTTTTCCGGCTTGTCTGGCAAGTAGTTGTAAGGCCTCTTCGGGGTTGTTTGGTTTAAAAAATCTAGCGAAATTTAAGCCAAACGTTCTTTGAGCTTCGGTTGTTATCTTGGTATCTGACTCGTAAAATTCGTATAAAAAGAAATTATTTTTATCTTTTTCACATGCTTTTATCAGCTCTTTTAGCTCTTTAGAAGCGATCTTTTTATCGGTTTTTATATGAAGTAAATTTTCTCCACCAAAAAGAGACGGTTCACTTAAGTGTGACAAGGCTCTTGCGTAGTCGTATTCGTTAAAGTAAAGGCTTAAGATATTTGTCTCTTCTTTTTTGTAAAGGGTTAAAATTTCCTTTGCAAAGAGCTCGATTTGGTATTCGTCAGCGCCAAAAAGTAAAAAATAATTTGCTATTTTGCCATTTAAAAGCGCATTTTCAAGCTCTCTTTTATACATTATTTTTCTTTTTTATCAAACTTTTTTATGATCTTACCGATGATTTTAGCTGTGGCGATATCGGCTTGCGTTATCTCTACTAGAACATGCGATAATAACTCGCAGGTGTAGTTTGGTATAAATATCCTAGCGCCTTTTAGTTCGTCGTCTAATTTTGCGATCAGGATGTTTTGGTTTTCGCTTATGTAGCATTTGACGTGTTTGCCGATATTTTTACTTGCCCACCTTGCAAATTTACGATCCATAAAGTCAAATGCCGTCTTGTCGGCTTCGCGTTCAAGCTCGCTTAAATTTGAGCACGTATTTTCTATATTTAAAAGTAGATAGTTATAAAGCCTGTCGTCTTTTGACAAATTTGCCTTTAGCAATCTATGCAAAATAAGATCGGAATACCGCCTAATCGGACTTGTAAAATGTGTATAACGGTCAAATCCAAGTCCAAAGTGTCCGAAGTTTTCGCTTGCGTATTCGGCCTTTTTTTGTGCTTTTATAATTAGCTTGTCGATCTCTTCGCGATTGCCTAAAATTTCTGCTTTTGCTTGAATTTTACGTATGAGATTTGCTAAGTCGCTCTCATAAGAGAAGTCAAGACCAAGTAAGGCAAGGTCGTTTAATAAATTTATGATTTTTTTAAGATCTGGTGAGCCGTGATTTCTAAAGACACCCTTTTTTATACGTTTGGCGGCTGCTTTGTTTGCAAGCAACATACAGTCTTCTACTAATTGATGCGAAGCAGAGTCGTTTTCAAATCTAGTTGCGCATACTTCGCCGTTTTCATCAAGACTCATTCTAAGCTCTTGAGTGCGAAAATCAAACGCGTGAACTAGGCGCTTTTGTCGTAGTTTGATCGTTAATTTATGCAAAGGTTTTATCCAGTCGATCTCGCTTTTTTCTTCATCTTTTAAAATTTTATCTATCTGATCGTAGTTAAATCTTTTCTTGGAGGCGATTATAGCTTCAAAAAGCTCTTCTTTTTTTACATCTAAATTTTTATCAAGAGAGATTTTAAAACAAAATGCAAGACGTGCAACATTTGGCTTTAGTGAGCAGATATTTTCACTTAAAGCTCGTGGCAACATCGGGATTGATTTGTGAGGAAAGTATATCGAAAAACCACGAGTTTTAGCTTCTTTGTCAATAGCGCCGTAACTGCTTACGTATTCGCTAACATCGGCTATAGCTACATAAATTTCAAGATTTTTTTCATCAAAATATATCGCATCGTCAAAGTCTTTGGCGTCGATAGGGTCTATCGTGCAAAAGTCAAGATCGCTAAGATCGACTCGCTGTGGATACATGCTAGGATCTACTTCGTCACCCCAAGCTCTGGCTTCATCTTCACAAGCGTCGGTAAATTCGTCGTTTTTGTTATAAACGGCTAATGAAATTTTTTCATCACTTGCAGGATCTGCGATATTTCCTAAGACTTCTACTATGTCGTTGTTTAGGTTGTTTATTTTAAGTAAAGTGCCCGTAGGTAGGGCTTTTAGGCTTTTTTGACTAGCCTTTAAGGCGAGGCTTAGTCCGGTTTTTAAATTTACTCCAAGCACTGCCGCGCCAAAACTTTTTGTGTAAACTACGCTTGTTTCGTTTGCGAGTTTTAGACTCATTACAACCTTGCCGTTTTCGCGTTTTCTACCATTTTTTAGGAGTTTTACGAGGACTATATCGCCGTAATGACCGTTGTTTAAATTTTTATTTTCGATTAATATATCTTGCTTAAAACGCTTATCATAAGGTAGTAAAAAACCGGTTCCGTTCGAGCTTATGTCAAGTTTTCCGCAAACAAAACCGTTGTTTAGATAAAATTTATTGTTGTATTTTGTAACGGCATTTAAATTTAAGAGATTTCGTAAAATTTCTTTGTTTGAGGCACAGACTTCTTTTTCTGTTATCCCGTCGATTAAATTTTCTAAAAATTCTCTCACAGACTATCTTTTACCTTTGCCGTAGCCATCAAGAAAGTATCTTGGCTAAAGCCGTATTCATCAAGTAAAGGAAGAGTGTTTTGTATGCTTATATCATCAAGTTGGTTGAAGATATTTACACTTGTTTTGATAACCTTGAGTGCTTTTGCATACTCTTTTATGTGCTCAGGCGCATCTTCTGGGTCATTTGAGTAGAAGATAGAATTTATGAGCTCATTTTCTAAATTCCACTGCTCAAAAATTTTAGCAGTGACTTCTTCGTTTGTGATATCTAAAAACTCACTCTCTAAAAGTGCTAAATCACTAGGATAAACGATATCTTTTAATCTTGAGTTAAATTCTTCCGCTTCGTCGTTTTCGTTAAGCTCGTGAGCTAAAACGATCTTTCCGATCTCTAGCATGAAAGAGGCTGGAGATAGTATTTCAAGGCTTTTTGGTTTTATTTTTGAGTACCAGTTATACATCAAAGCGTTTTGTATGGTTGAGATATTTAAGAAGTCCTGGCTAGTTATTCCGTAGGGCTCTAAATTTATATTAAAGCTCTTTTTTACGGCACTTGAAAGCGCAAAACCTCGTATAGTTACCGTTCCAAAAAGAGATATCGCTCTTGCTACGGTAGTGATCTCCTTGCTAAAGCCGTAAAGTGGAGAATTTGCCGAGCGCAAGATGTTTGCCGTTAGCATCGGATCTTGCTCTACGACCTTTGTTAGATCGCTAATGGAGCTATTTTCATCAGCGCAAATGCGTTGAATTTGGATAATCGTATCGTCAAGCGGAGGAAGGGATTTTATTTTTTTATATATTGAGTCGTTCATGATAGATAGCTTTCTTAAAAATTTTTGCAATATTTTATCTAAAATGGCTTGTTATAAAACTTAAAGGATATAAAATTTGCGACTTCAGCGATATTTGAGTTCGTAAATTGTATAATCTATGCCAAAATTTTATATAGGAGAAAATATGGCTGTTAATATTTATTATGACAAAGACTGTGATTTAAGTCTTATTCAGGGTAAAAAAGTTGCTATCGTTGGTTTTGGCTCACAAGGTCACGCACATGCGGAGAACCTACGCGATAGCGGTGTAAAGGTAGTTATCGGACTAGCAAAAGGCGGAAAAAGCTGGGCAAAAGCAGAGGCTAAAAACTTTGAAGTTAAAAGTGTGGCAGAGGCTACAAAAGACGCAGACGTAGTTATGATATTAACTCCCGATGAACTTCAAGCTGAAATTTTTGAAAACGAGATCAAACCTAATCTAAAAGACGGCGCTGCTATCGCGTTTGGACATGGATTTAACGTTCATTTTGGACAGATAAAAGCTCCCGCAAACATAGATGTTATAATGATCGCCCCAAAAGCACCTGGTCATACTGTAAGAAGTGAATTTGTTCGCGGAGGCGGTATACCTGATCTAATCGCTGTTGATCAAGACGCTAGCGGGCAGGCAAAAGCTATCGCGTTAAGCTATGCTTCAGCTATTGGCGGTGGCAGAACAGGCATCATCGAAACTACATTTAAAGATGAAACTGAAACAGATCTTTTTGGAGAGCAAGCAGTTCTTTGCGGCGGTTTATGTGCACTTGTAAATGCAGGTTTTGAAACACTTGTTGAAGCCGGATATGAGCCTGAGATGGCATACTTTGAGTGTTTGCATGAGTTAAAACTCATCGTTGATCTAATGTATCAAGGCGGAATGGCTGACATGCGTTACTCTATCTCAAATACTGCTGAATACGGTGATTACGTAAGTGGCACAAGAGTAGTTGATGAAAACAGCAAGAAGGCTATGAAAGAAATTTTAAAAGAGATCCAAAACGGAACTTTTGCTAAGAATTTCATCCTAGAAAGAAAAGCCGGCTATGTAAAAATGAACGCAGAGCGTGGCATAGCTGAAAGAAGTCTTTTAAATCAAACAGGCAAAAAACTTCGCGCGATGATGCCTTGGATAAGTGCCGGCAAAATCGTAGACCAAAACAAAAACTAAGTCTTGAATAAAAAAAAGACTACAAAAGGGCGCTCTAAAAAATCCCTCAAAGGGCGTCCTTTAAATAAAACATTTCTTGGTATCGCGCTTTTATCCTTGCTTATCATCATAACACTGATAGTCGCGCTCAACCAAAAATCAGACAAAACAGCAGATATAAATCAAACCACTATAAATGTAAAAAATGTAACTACCATAACCGATAAAAGGGTTGAAGATATAAAAAAACCCGTCCAAAAACAACATAAGGTAGCAAAATTTGATGAAGATGAAAATTTAACTAAAATTTTTATAGACCCAAAAAACAAAGATGAAATTTTTAAAAATCAAAAGCCTCAAATTTATCAAAAACAAAAAGATGAAACCGAAGTAAATGCATCGATAAAGCACGAAATAAAAGATGTTGAAAAAGATACAAAAAAAGAGTCGCCTGTAAAAACACAAGATAAATTTAATGAAGATAACGTTAGTAAAAAAATACCTCAAGAAAAAATACAAGAAAAGCAAATTTCAAAAAAAGACGAAAACAAAACCGCAAAACAAGCAACTCAATCCGATAAAAAGCCACTGCCCAAAGAGGAGGCTTTTGTGCCACTCACACCTACAAAAAGCCTTTTTGGAAAGCCAAAACTTGTTATTATAATAGACGACGTGGCGACTTTTGAACATGTAAATATGATACGCTCAACCGGACTTAAACTGACTCCTTCTATATTTCCGGCAACCAAGGCTCACCCTGATACGCCAAAGATAGCCCAAGGTTTTGAGTTTTTTATGATACATCTTCCTATGCAAGCTAAAAATTTTAAAAGACCCGAGATCGGCACTTTAAATGTAACAGATAGTTATGAAAGTATGCTTGAGAGGGTTAAAAAGATAAGAGCTGACTTTCCAAAGGCGGTATATATAAATAATCACACCGGGTCAAAATTTACGAGCAATTTCGATGCTATGGACAGGGCTTATCGTGCGCTTTTAAGTCAAAATTTTGTATTTGTAGATAGTCGAACTATAGGCACAAGCGTAGTTGCCAAAGTCGCAAGCAAATATTCAAAACCATACATCTCGAGAGATGTATTTTTAGACGATGACCCATCAAGATCAGCCGTAAAAAGAGAGCTTGAAAATGCCGTAAGGATAGCCAAAAAACGCTCTTACGCTATAGCTATCGGTCATCCTAAGAAAAACACTATAGACATCATTAAAGAGAGCAAAAACACCATCTTAAAAGATGTAGAAGTGGTTTATCTTAAAGAAATTTTATGAAAATTCTGGCAAAAGATAAATTTATAAGTAAGTTAGATAGGCTTACAAATCCTCCAAAAGAGCTTTACTATGAGGGTGATATAGATCTTTTAACCATGCCAAAAGTAGCGGTTGTGGGCTCAAGAAAAGCCAGTGTCTATACAAAAGAGTGCGTTGCTAGACTTTGTGCAAGTCTTAAAAACCATAATGTTTGCGTGGTAAGCGGAGGTGCACTGGGCGTCGATATAGCTGCACATAAAGCTGCCATGCCCTTAACGATCGGAGTTTTTGCGACTGGGCTTGATACCTTTTATCCTAGTTCAAATGCAAAATTTATAAAAGAAATTTATGATAAGGGGCTAGCACTAAGCGAATACAGCCCAGGCTCGCCTGCCATAGGATATAAATTTCTTGAGCGTAACCGCATAGTAGTCGCTCTCTCGCAAGCTCTTGTGGTAGCCCAGGCAGACTTAAAAAGCGGCTCCATGCAAAGCGCCAGACTTGCCGGAGAGCTTGGCGTTCCGGTATTTGTCCTGCCTCAACGAATGGGTGAAAGCGAGGGGACAAATATGCTTTTAGCAAAAGGTAAGGCAAAACTGATAAATGATTTTGATGAATTTTCTTCGCAATTTGGACTTTGTCTAAACAAAACGCCTGCACAAAATGATGATATTTTAGAATTTTGCAAAGACTTTGTTTCGCTTGAAAAGGCACTTGCAAAATTTGGCGATAAAATTTACGAATACGAATTGGAAGGCTTAGTGGAGATTATAAATTTAAAGGTAAAAAGTAAGATATGAATGAAAAATTTATGGCGATAGATGTTGGGCTTAAGCGGATAGGTGTTGCCTTTGGAGTAGGGCAAGTTGTTTTGCCCCAAGAGCCCATACTTCGTAAAAATCGCAACCAAGCCGCTCGTGACGTGTCGCAAAGAGTTGCAGAGTATGGAGTAAATGTTTTAGTTGTAGGCTTACCGCTTGGCGGAAGTAGTGAGGATGAGATGAGGCGTAGGATAGAACATTTTGTATCACTTCTTGAATTTGGCGGGCGCATAGTCTATCAAGATGAGAGTTTAAGTAGTTTTGAGGCGAGTGAAATTTATACAGATACAAAGCGCGACGGGAAGCTTGACAGCATGGCTGCTGCGGTTATACTTAAGCGATACTTAGAAGTTGTTTAACACTCTGCCCCTAACTCTTTCTTTTCTTTCATAACACATATCAAGCACTGCTCGCAAGATATCATAAGAGTATGGTTCTCTTAAGATGATGAGTTCTTGTTTGATTTCAGGTTTAAAGATCTCATCTGTTTCGCAAATCGCTACTATGCAAAAATATTTCATCTTTTTAAATTTTAGTAGTTCGTTTAAATTTTGCTCATCTTCTAAAAATACCTTTTGGACAAAGACTAGATCAGGGTTATATATAGCGTCTGTAATGTGTTGTTTTAAGCTTTCATAGTCACTGCTTGGCTTTACGTTTATGCCTATAAATTTTAGTTGATTTGAGAGGATTTTAAAGCCGTTTTTATTGTCGTAAGCAATTATGGCGTTGTAGTTTTTTATAGCTTGATTATTGATGTCAAGGCTTTTTGTGGGTTGTGCGTCGGAAGCCAACTCGACTTCTATATCAAGGATAAAGTTGCCGTTTTTATCTTGTCGTATGATGATACCGGCTTTATCACCATACTCTTTTGCCGCGTTTAGTAGTTCTTGGTCAAATTCTTTAAGTCGTTCGCTTGATGAGATTAGGATATTAAAAAGGATCCTATTTGTATTATAGTTGGCTAGTTTAAATTTGATTAAAATTTCACATTCACTTTGAAAAAAAAGAAAAATTTTAGTCAAATTTTCTATACATTTTATCGTATTAGAAGCGTCTATCTTATATACACGCGGATATGATGGGTCGTATTCGAAAAGTATGGTATTCGCATGTCTCTCGCCGTCGTAGTATATGGTCTCTAAGAATAAATTTATTCTTTCTATAAAGTCTATCTCTTTAAGTTTCATATGATAAGCATCCCATCTCCGTATGAGTAAAAACGGTATTTTTCATTGATAGCGGTTTGATAAATTTGCATTGTTTTTTCAAGGCCGATAAAACTTGTTACGAGCATGATTAGAGTTGATTTTGGTAGATGAAAATTTGTAAGTAAATAGTTTTGTCGGATCGGCGGGTTGTTTAAATTTAAAAACAACTTGCAAAATCCGCTTGCGCTATTGCTTCTGGCAAATTCTTCCACGCACCTAGTTACGGTTGTGCCAACTCCTAAAATTTTCTTATCGCTTTTTATAAGCTCTTGGGTGTTTTGCGGTATGTCATAAAATTCAGAATGCATGATATGATCTTTGATATTATTACACTCTACGCCTTTAAACGTTCCTGCTCCCACGTGCAAAGTTAGATATGAAATTTCATGATCTTTTTTGATGTTATCTATCATGTCCTCGCTAAAGTGCAAGCTTGCAGTCGGCGCGGCTACAGCTCCGCTGGTTTTAGCAAATATACTTTGATACCAGCTCTCATCATCTTTAGTGTCGGCTCGTTTTATATATGGCGGTAGTGGCACATGTCCGATCTTTTCAAGTTCGCAAAAAAGATCCGATGCGCTTAGTTCTAAATTTGATCTATAAAATTTAACCGCACGCGTGCTGTCGCTGTTTAAAGCTAAAACTTTTGCACTTATGCCATTATCAAAATTTAAGATAGAATTTTCTTTAACCCTGCCTCTGATATAACAGCTAAATTTGTTCTCTCCAAGTGGTTGGTTAAGCATTATTTCGCAAGCCCCACCGCTTTGTTTATGTCCTAAAATTCGTGCTTTTATAACTTTTGTATCATTAAATATAACCGCGGTATCTTTTGGTATAAGCTCTGCTAAATTTTTAAATTTAAGGTGATGTATCTCGTCTTTATCTTTAAGATAAACTAGTAAGCGAGCCTCTTCTTTTGGTAAGATAGGTTCGCTTGCGATAAGGCTTGGCGGGAGATTATAATCGTAACTAAGAATGTCGTCTATATCTTTCATTTCTCGTTTTCTTGTGCGGGCTCTTCGTCCTCTTCTTTTTTGTTTGCCGACTTGGCGATAAGTATAGAAAGACCATAAAGACCCATAAGTGGAAATGCCATTAAAAATTGGCTTATAACATCAGGCGGAGTAACGATAGCTGAAAAGATAAATATAATAACAACTGCGTATCTAAAGTATTTTTTAAGCATGATGTCATCAACAAGACCAAGTTTTGCAAAGAAAAATGTTATAACAGGAAGCTCAAAGGCGATACCAAATGCCACTAAAAGTTTGGTAAAAAATCCCACGTATTCGCCGATACTAGGAAGTGCGGTAAAGAGTTGTCCGCCAAAATTTACCAAAAACGTAAAGCCAAGCGGTATAACTACGTAGTAACAAAAAGCCGCACCGCATAAGAACATTATCGTTGCCGCAAGCACAAAAGGAACGACGTATTTTTTCTCGTTTTCATAAAGTCCGGGTGCTACAAATAGCCAAAACTGCCAAAATATAATAGGCAAAGAAACGATAAGTCCGGCAAAAAATGCAACTTTCATCGCCGTAAAAAACGGCTCTTGCACTTGCGTAAAGATGATGTTACTTCCATCCGGTAAGACGGCCTTTAAAGGCTCGGTCATCCATGCTAGGATCGGGTTCCAAACCGTAAAACAAACAACAAAAGCAAGAATAACGCTTGCTACGCTAAGACCAAGCCTCTTTCTAAGTTCAACTAAATGCGGTTTTAACTCTTCAAACATTATGCCTCTTTGTTTTGATTTTCTATATTTTTGTTTTCGGTTTTAATACTGTTTTGGCTTTGAGTGTCTTGTTTAGGGCTTTCACCGCTGCCTAAAACTGCGTCTTTTATAGCTTCGGTAGGGTTTTTAACACTATCAACAGCCTTTTTTACTCCGCTAACGGCATCGTTTAACCCACCCGTAATATCGTTTACACCGCTTTTTAAAGCATCAAGCTCTTCAAAGGTTAGTTTTTTTCGCACGTTTTCAGTGGTTTTTTCTAAATTTTCGCGGTATTTTTTAGCATCTTCTTTTAGTTCTGCTATCTTCATCTCTTGATCAAAGGTTGATTTGGCGTCATTCACGCCTTTTTTGAGCATTTTGAAAAATTTAGCTATCTGTATCATCGTGTCAGGAAGCTTCTCAGGTCCAAGAACTAAGACTGCTATCACGGCTATTATAAGTACTTCCGAAAAACTCATACCAAACATTTTTGTCCCTATTTTATTAAATTAAGCTCAACATTCTAGCTTTATTTTGCTCAAAGTTAAATAAATTTTTTAGCCGACGATAAATAATGCGATCTCGTCTGCAAGTAGGAAATTTTTAACAAAGTATTTGCCGTCTTTAAAGGCTAATTTTCGGCTTTTTCTTAAAATTTCCGCTCGCTCTTGCTCGTGTTTATTGAGCCACGAAGCTTCTATGCCTACGATACTTCTTGCTCCTAGAAAGATCCTTTCAAATTTCATATCGTTTTTACTTAAAATTTCGTATGTTTTTTGTGTGGGATCTGCTATAAATTTCTCTAAATTTGCACATGCGGTAAATCTAAAATCATCACAAAAGCCAACTGCATAAGCACCTATGGCTGCATAGTCCTTACCTTGCCAATACCCTAGGTTATGCTTGCAAATTTCGCCAAAATTTGAAATTTCGTATTGCTTTAAGCCGATATTTTCTATCTCATTCATTATAAATTTAGCCAGTATCGGGCTATCCTTTTTATACTCGTTTTTATGAAAAAACGGAGTATTTGGTTCAAGTGTTAGTGAGTAAGCACTAACGTGTGAAATTTCTAAATTTTTAATGTTTTCAACCTCCTTGGAGAGTCTTTTTTTTGTGTCAAATTTCGTGCCGTAAATCAAATCTATATTGATATTTTTAAAGCCTGAAATTTTAGCATTTTTAACGGCTTGATAAATTTGCTTTGCATCGTGTGTTCTTCCTAGAAATTTTAGCTTGTCTTCAAAGAAACTTTGAGCGCCGAAACTTATGCGATTAACCCCTAAGTTTCGCATTTGTGTAAGCCAGTTTGTATCTGCTGAGTTTGGATTTGCCTCGCTTGTTATCTCGCAATCTTTTTGACAAAAAGATAAAATCTGCTCAAAAAGCGGTTCGTAAAATTTGGCATTAACGGCGCTTGGAGTCCCTCCACCGATAAACACGCTTTTAAAATTTCTTATCTTAAATTTTTGAATTTGAAATTTCAAGTCTTTTAGTAACGCATCAAAATAACTTTTAGCTAGATTATCTTTGCCTACGACTGAGCCAAATGCGCAGTAAGGGCATTTGCTTTCGCAAAATGGAATGTGTATATAAAGTAACAAATTTTCTCTTTCTTAATTTTTTGTATTTTAACCTAAATAAATTTAAAGCCGAATTTGGTTAAAATCAAAGCCAAAAATTTATAAATAGGGCAAGGAAGATGCAGAAAAACTACAGACCAAATGTTGCAGCTGTCATTCTTTCAAGTGCATATCCGTTTAAATGTGAAATTTTTGTAGCTCGCAGGGTTGATTTGAGTGATGTATGGCAGTTTCCGCAAGGAGGCATAGACAAGGGCGAAGAACCTAAAGACGCGCTTTTAAGAGAGCTTGAGGAGGAGATCGGAACTCGTGATGTTGAAATTTTATACGAGTATCCAGAGTGGCTTAGCTATGATTTTCCGATTAATGCAAAAAAGAAATTGTATCCGTTTGATGGGCAGACGCAAAAGTATTTTTTAGTTCGTCTAAAGTCGAATGCAAGAGTAAATTTAAATACAAAGCACCCGGAATTTAGTGAATTTAAATTTATAAATGTCAAAAATGTACTTGATGAGATAAACCACTTTAAAAAGCCTATTTATATCAAGGCTTTAAGTTTTTTTAAAGAGAAAGGATTTTTTTAATGCTGATTGTTCAAAAATTTGGCGGAACGAGCGTCGGAACGCTTGAGCGTATCGAAGCGGTGGCAAATCGCGTAATAGAAACCAAAAATGTGGGAGCAGACGTGGTGGTGGTAGTGTCTGCGATGAGTGGCGTTACAAACCAACTTGTAGAATACGGCGAGCATTTTTCAAAACATCCAGACGGTGTTGCTATGGATATGCTTTTAAGCTCTGGCGAACAAGTAACTACGGCGATACTATCCATAGCTTTAAATGCAAAAGGATATGAAACAGTCGGTTTAACCGGTGCAATGGCAGGCATAATCACCGATGACATTCATACAAAAGCTCGCATTGAAAAAATAGACACAAAACGTATAAAAAAAGAATTAAATTCAGGCAAAATAGTTGTGGTAGCAGGCTTTCAAGGCATAGATGAGCACGGCAATATAACAACCTTAGGTCGTGGCGGAAGCGACCTTAGCGCAGTTGCGCTTGCGGGAGCTTTAAAGGCTGATCTATGTGAAATTTTTACAGATGTAGACGGTGTTTATACTACCGATCCTAGGATAGAAAAAAAGGCCAGAAAACTTGAAAAGATCAGCTATGACGAGATGTTGGAGCTTGCAAGTGCCGGAGCAAAAGTGCTTCAAAACCGCTCTGTAGAGATGGCTAAAAAACTTAACGTCAAGCTAGTAACAAGAAGTAGCTTTAACCACAACGAAGGAACATTAATAACTCAGGAGGATAGTATGGAAGCAGTTTTAGTAAGCGGAATAGCACTAGATAAAAATCAAGCAAGAGTAACTTTACGCGGTGTGGTTGATAAACCGGGCATAGCTGCTGAAATTTTTACCGCTTTGGCAAATGAAAATATAAACGTGGATATGATTATACAAAATGTAGGGCTTGACGGAACAACAAATTTAGGCTTTACGGTGCCTCAAAACGAGCTTGAAATAGCAAAAGAAACTATGCAGAAACTAAATGCCGCAAAACACGTAGAGTATGATGACGCGATAGTTAAAGTTTCTATCGTGGGCGTTGGTATGAAAAGTCATAGTGGCGTAGCGTGTTTAGCGTTTGAGACGCTTGCAAAAGAGGGCATAAACATACAAATGATCTCCACAAGTGAGATAAAAATTTCTTTAGTTGTGGATCAAAAATACGGTGAACTTGCAGTGCGTGTATTGCATGAAGCGTATAAGCTAGATAAATAATGCAAGATCTCATAAAATGGACACTCGAAGCGATCAGAAACGAAGGATCGCTTATGAGTTGGATGGAGGAGCGAAGGGTTGAATGGACTCCTCTTTTGGCTTCAAGACTAAAATACCTCCTTGATGGCAGGACTTTTATCGTTATAACAGACGACGAGAGGACTTGGTTTGAGGAGTATTTGATTAAAAAGATCAACAGAGCCTCAAGCGCAAGACCGCTTTTGCCGTTTGTTAGCCTTCGTGCGCTTTATCCAATGCTTGATGAAATAAACTCTAAAGAACAAATTTTACTTCTTGAGGATATGTTAAGCCTTGCTTTTCCAAACGGATATGTGTATTTTTACATCGGAAAAAGCGTCGATAAAAGATCTCAGATCGCAAAGGGTGCTGACGATAGCTATATGTGGCTCTTTGATGAGCAGGCGCAAAATAGCTTTTATCTAAGCTCAAATGATGAAAATTTAGACATAAAACTTATAACTTTATTTAGACTTTTTGATAAAAGTATCGATGCGGTACTTTTTGCAAAGGTTGTTTTGTAAATGCTTAATAAAATCGTTATAACAAACGATTTTAGCTCTTTGCAATTAGAGCTTGAAAATGAGTTTGAGAGTAAAAATTTAAGATTTTTTATTAGCGATGATTTTTTGCTAGAAAATGCAAAAGAGGTCGTAAACGAAGCCTATATAGCGGAAAAAGAAGAAAAACTTCTGGTTATAATGGCAAAAAACTACAAAACAGAAGCGCAAAATTCGCTTCTAAAAATCATCGAAGAACCCCCTAGAAATGTTAAATTTTTAATCGCAACAAACTCTAAAAATTTACTTTTACAAACTATTCGTTCGCGTATGATCGTTGAGAATAGACTTGAAAAACCGAAGCGAATGGATATAAATTTAAACCTAAAAAGCCTTGATTTAAAAGATGTTATGAAATTTATAGATGAGTATATAGAGCTTGAGCGTTCTGAAAATTTCGATAAAAACGAACTAAAATCGCTTATAAGCACTGTGATCATTAAAGCCTGTGAAGCCGGATTTAAATTTAGTGCAGATGAGCTTGAATATTTTTATAAGCTGATGATTTTAGCCGACTTGAATGCTAAATGCACGCAACTGCTTACTCCTTTAATGTTGATTATTTTACAAAAGGGACGTCCTTGAAATTTTATAAAATAAACGAAAATTCCGACTTTAACGCACTTTGTGAATACATAAAACCAAGCCCTGGCGGGATAAGTATAATGTCAAAAAAGAGCAAATTAAATTTTGTACTAATCGATGATATTCGCTCTCCTGCGGCAAATATCCTAAAGCAAGATGCCATTAGCGTTGGAGCTGAGCTTGTTACGCACAAGGATACGATATTTGGCATGCAGTTAAATTCTTCTGCACTTTTAATGGGTACAAATGCGCAATTTCAAGCACTTTCAAAGAAAGAGAAATTGCAGGATTTTGGTCTTAAAAATTTGGCTGTATTTTTAGGTAAAAGTTTTGTTAAATCAAGACAAGCCCAGATCATGGGTGTTTTAAACATAAATAAAGATAGCTTTAACGAAAACAGTCGCATAACGGGCGAGAATGGAATTTCCCGCATAGAAAATATGATAGAGCAAGGCGCTAGATATATCGATCTTGGCGGCGTAAGTTCAAGACCTGGAAGCGTTTATCCTGGAAGAGATGAGGAATTTGATCGCATAAAAGATATTGTTAGTGAAATTTATAGGCAAAAATTATACGAAAAGGTTGAGTTTAGCCTTGATAGTTTTGATGAGTACTGCCTGGAATTTGCTCTAAATCACGGCTTTAGCGTGATAAATGATATAACCGCAAATGAAAATTTAGCCTCTCTTGCTGCAAGATATGATGCGCAATTTTGCATGATGCATATGCTTGGTGATCCTGCGACAATGCAAATCGCTCCGCATTATGACGACTTGATGGGCGAGATAGATGAATTTTTTGCTCAAAAAATAGAGCGAGCAACAGCACTTGGTGCTAAGAAATTAATTTTAGATGTCGGGATAGGATTTGGTAAGACTGCTGAACAAAATATGCTTTTAATCAAACATCTTTCGCATTTTTTGCATTTTGGATATCCGCTTTTAATCGGCGCAAACAGAAAATCAGTCATAAATCACTATGTAAAAACAGATGTCAAAGACAGGCTTCCGGGCTCGCTTTATCTACATCTAAAAGCCTATGAAAACGGAGCAAGTATAATCCGCACTCACGATGTTAGCGAGCATGTGCAGATGTTTGTTTTACATAGCGGGATGCAAAATGTAAATTTATGGCAGGATAAGGCTTGATAATGACAAAAACAGAGTATGAAAATGCCGTTGAGACGTTAAATTCTTGGGCAAAGGCGTATTACGAGCTTGATGAGCCGATCGCTAGTGACGAAGAGTACGATAGGCTGTATCATGAAATTTTAGAGTATGAAAGGCTAAATCCAAAAGATATTTCGATATTTTCTCCTACTACTCGTGTTGGAGGAGGTGTTAGTGAAGGTTTTAGTAAAGCCTCTCATATAAAACGCATGTGGAGCATGGAAGATATCTTCAATCATGCAGAGCTTATGGCATGGATAAAACGCGGCGAAAAAGAAAATTTAAGCTTTGTTGTTGAGCCTAAATTTGACGGAGCTAGCTTAAATTTACTATATGAAGACGGAGTTTTGGTTAGAGCCATCACAAGGGGGGACGGCGTGGTCGGAGAAGATGTGACAAATAACGCCAAAACGATAAAGTCCGTTCCCTTGAAGATAGATTACGATAAACGAATAGAAATTAGAGGCGAGGTCGTTATAAAAAAAGATGACTTTGATATGATAAATGAGCAAAGGGCAAAGGATGGCGAAATGCCACTTTCAAATCCCAGAAATGCAGCTGCAGGTAGTTTAAGGCAGCTTGATAGTGCTGTAACGGCAAAGCGTAAACTTTTATTTATCCCGTGGGGTGTTGGTGAAAATAGCTTAAATTTTATGCGCCATAGCGAGATTATGAATTTTGTTAGAAATTTGGGCTTTGAACAGGATGAATTTTTTAAAATTTTAACCACCGATATGCTTGATGATGCTTACAAGGAGCTTTTGGCAAAGCGCGATGAAAAAAGCATCATGATGGATGGCATGGTTGTAAGGGTTGATGATTTGCAGCGTTGCGAGGAGCTTGGTTATACGGTTAAATTTCCAAAATTCATGGTAGCTTATAAATTTCCTGCCATAGAAAAAACTACGCGTTTGCTTGATGTTGCCCTTCAAGTAGGAAGAAGCGGTGTCGTAACTCCGGTTGGAGTGCTTGAAGAGGTTGTTATAGACGGCGCTCGCGTAAAGTCGGCAACACTTCATAACTTTGACGAGATAGAGCGCCTTGGGGTTATGAGAGGTGACATGATAAGCGTGATACGCTCAGGCGATGTCATACCAAAGATAACGGGAGTATTCAAAGAAAGAAGAGATGGAACGCAAACACCGATAATGCGTCCTCAAATTTGTCCTGAGTGCGGTTCACATCTACTTGATGAGGGTGTTTTTATAAAGTGTCAAAATTTAGACTGTAAGGCTAGAGTAATAAACTCAATCATTCATTATGCCTCTAAAAAATGTCTAAACATAGACGGGCTTGGTGATGCTATCATAAATTTGCTTTATGAAAAAGGCATCATTTCAAAGGTTATAGACATCTACTCGATAAATTTTGATGACTTGATAGGGATTGAAGGCTTTAAAGATAAAAAGATCAACAATTTACTAAAAGCTATAGAAGATAGCAAAAACACCAGCCTTGCAAGATTTATAACAGGGCTTGGATGCGAGCATATCGGCGAGGTTGCGGCTAAAAAGATAGAGCAGGTTTTTGGAGATAGATGGCTTGAGGCAAGCTATGATGAAGTTAAAAATTTAGAGGGTTTTGGCGAGCAAATGGCTAAAAGCTTGATCGAATTTATCGAGGTAAATCACCAAAGTATCAAAGAGCTAGCAGATATTGTTAAGCCCGTAGCTTTAAAACTAGAGATAAAAACAAACGCCTTTAGTGGCAAAACCTTTGTTATAACGGGCACTTTGAGTCGCGCACGCGATGAGTTTAAAAGCGAACTAGAAAGTTACGGAGCCAAGGTTGCCGGCTCGGTTTCTAAAAAAACAGACTTTGTTTTAGCAGGTAGCGAAGCAGGTAGCAAGCTTGATAAAGCACTTGAGCTTGGTGTAAGCGTGATCGATGAAGAGCGATATGAAAGCATGAAAAATGAGATTTGATTTATACGTCGCGCAAGAGTTAAATATCAGCCGAAACAAGGCAAGCGAGCTTATAAAAAACGGCAAGATCGCACTAAATGATGAAATTTGCGATAAGGTTAGCCTTGACGTGCAAGGCGGAAAAGTGGGGCTTCTTGATGAAATTTACGTTGGGCGAGGGGCATTAAAACTAAAAAGCTACCTAAAAAGCAAAAAAATTGAAATTTATGGCAAAAATGCCCTTGATATAGGTTCTAGCACAGGCGGGTTTATGCAGATCTTGCTGGCTAATGGCGTAAAAAGCGTCACTGGTGTTGATGTTGGAAGTGACCAGTTGGATACTTGCTTGCGCAAAGACGAGCGCGTTAAAATTTATGAAAATACAGATGTTCGTCTCTTTAAAAGCAGTGATAAATTCGAGCTTATTACCTGTGACGTTAGCTTTATATCTGTGGTTGAAATTTTAGAGGCTATTGATAAAAACGCCGATAGAAACGCGATGATCATCATACTTTTTAAACCTCAATTTGAAGTAGGAAAAGATGTAAAACGCAACAAAAAAGGCGTTGTAACCGATAAAAATGCAGTCTTACTTGCGATGAAAAAATTTGAACTCGCGTGTGCAAAGTTTGGTTGGACGCTTCTTGATACAATGGAGTGCGATATAAAAGGAAAGGAAGGAAATGCCGAATTTTTCTACACTTTTAACAAAAGATAACATAACAGCGGTTGCGATAGGGCATTTTGACGGTATTCATCGCGGTCATAAACAGCTTTTAAAAAGGCTTGGTCAATACGGCGGACTTGTTATAATCGATAAAAATAAAGCTAATATCACGCCAAAGTTAAAACGCGCTGAATACTCAAGCTATCCGTGTTTTTTGTATGATTTTGAAAGCATCAAAGGACTTAGCGGCGAAGAGTTTATCGCTCTTTTAAAGCGCGATTTTAAAAATTTAAAAAAGATAGTCGTCGGATTTGATTTTAGGTTTGGAAGAAATAGAGCTTGGGACAAGCGCGATTTGATGCGTATTTTTGATGGAGAGGTTGATGTTGTTGATGAGTATTGTTTTAACGAAATGGGTGTGCATAGCTCTACTATACGTGAATACATCAAAGATGGCAAGATAGCCCATGCAAATGCACTTTTAGGACGCGAGTATTCGATAGAGGGTGATGTCGTAAAAGGGCAAGGCATCGGAGCAAAAGAGCTTGTTCCTACACTAAATTTACGTATCCAGAGCTACTTGCTGCCAAAGGCGGGAGTTTATGCCACAAGAACTAGGATAGGCTATAAGACTTACGGCTCTGTTACGTTTGTGGGCAACCGCGTTAGTACAGATGGCGCTTTTAGCGTTGAAACTCACATCATCGGCGAGGAGGTTCATCCAAGTGCGGAGCGTATCGCGGTTTGTTTTGTTAAGGCGCTTCGTGAAAATAAAAAATTTAACAGCCTTGCCGAACTCAAAGAGCAGATAAAAAAAGACATAGAACAAGCAAAACAGTTTAGCGGAGTTTGTGAATTATTTTTAATGAGTCAAAAATGAGAGATGAAATTTTTAAAGAACCGATAAAAAAACAGTTTGAATTTGATGCTTCGGTTGCTAGTGTTTTTGATGATATGATAGGGCGCAGCGTGCCGTTTTATGATGTTAGTGTTAAGCTGATAAGTGAAATTTTGGCCAAAACTTTACCGCAAAATGCCAAAGTTATCGATCTTGGTTGTTCGACCGCAACTTCGCTTTTAGCTCTTTTTGCCTTTAGGCAAGATCTTTTGCTTTATGGAGTAGATAACTCACAAGCCATGCTTGAAAATGCCCAAAAAAAAGCTAAAGCTTTTGGCGCAAGGATAAATTTTAAAACAGATGATATTTTAAAGTGTGAAATTTCAGGCTTTGATGCGGTGATATTAAATTATACATTACAATTTATCCGCCCTATAAAACGAGCCGAGTTTATATCTAAAATTTATGATGGTTTAAATGAGAATGGAATTTTTGTTTTTAGTGAAAAGATAATTTACGAAGATAAGAAATTTGCAAAAAATATAATAGAAATTTATGAAAACTATAAAGCAGGGCAGGGGTATTCTCGTTACGAGATAGCGCAAAAACGTGAAGCTTTAGAAAATGTTCTTATCCCGTATACCGAAGATGAAAATCGCCAAATGGTTTTAAATGCAGGATTTAAGCGTATCGAAAGTGTGTTTAAGTGGGGGAATTTTGTTAGTTTTGTAGCGTTTAAATAAGATCTAAGAGAGAAACTCTCTTAGAAATTTTTGTTATTTATCTCTTATGCCTAATTCTACGATTAACTTAGAATAAGTAGCGTAGTTTTTGTTTTTAAGATATTTTAAAAGTCTTTTTCTTTGACCGACTAGTTTTAAAAGACCTAGACGTGAAGAGAAGTCTTTTTTGAAAACCTTAAGGTGTTCTGTAAGTTCTGCAATACGAGTTGAAAGAAGTGCTATTTGAACTTCCGGAGAACCTGTATCTCCCTCTTTTCTGGCGAATTTCGCAACTATTTCCGCTTTTTTAGCCGAATCCAAAGCCATGATGACCTCCTGATTGGTGATTTAAAATTAGATGGCGATTATATCATAAAAAACATAAAAATAGATAAAGTGATGTTTTTAATTAAAATAAAATAGTTTTGACGCATATTTGACGCTTATGGTTAAGTAAAAATCTAGCAAATTTTTTATAAAATATCTAGCTGATTATACTTTCGAAGGAGAAAATGTGCTTTTTACAAAAGCTAGTGAATACGCACTGCTATCACTTATATTAATATCTCAAAAATCATCTCCGGTAGATGTTGATACGATATCAAACGAATTACAAATTTCAAAAAGTTTTTTAGCCAAAATTTTACAAAATTTAGCAAAAGAAAAAATTTTAAAATCCTACAAGGGCGCAAACGGCGGTTTTACACTCGAGTGCGATCCAACTACTGTTAGTGTTAAAAAAGTAATAGAATGTGCAGAAAAGCGTCCCATGAGCGTATTTGAGTGCTCTGGCTCAGCCGAAGGCTGTTCTTCGCAAAGGGCTTCAACGTGTCAAATTTGGTCTATGTTTAGCACCCTTCAAAGCAAAGTTGATGAGATGCTTGATGATATAAAACTAAGCGATATTATCAAGAAGTAATCTTGGCAAAGCAAAAAAACACCATCTTAACTCTAGTTGCGCCATTTTTAGCTCCTATTTTACGTTTTAAAAGTCTAAGTATCGTTGGCGTAATCGTGGCGATTTTGGCCATTATTATCGTTCCGCTTCCTGCTGGAGTTCTTGATTTTTTCCTTGCGCTTTCGATCTCAATTTCGGTTTTGATCATTTTAATATCCATCTATGTGCCAAAGCCAACTGATCTTACGACATTTCCGACACTTATACTTATTATCACACTCTTTCGTCTTTCGCTAAATATCGCTACAACTCGTATGATACTTAGCGAAGGACACAATGGACCAGAGGCGGTAAGTGAGATCATATCGAGTTTTGGGCAGTTTGTCGTCGGTGGAAATTATGTTATAGGCGTTATAGTTTTTTGTATCTTGGTGCTGATAAATTTCATGGTCGTAACAAAAGGCTCAACTCGTGTTTCAGAGGTTCAAGCTCGTTTTACACTTGACTCGATGCCCGGAAAACAAATGGCGATAGACGCTGACTTAAATGCCGGTTTGATCGATGAAAAAACCGCAAGAGAAAGACGTGAAGCTGTTATTGCGGAGGCAAATTTTTACGGCGCAATGGATGGTTCGTCTAAATTTATAAAAGGTGATGCTGTAGCCGGGATCATCATCACGATTATAAACATCATAGGCGGCTTTGCTATAGGCGCTTTTCAACATGATCTTGATATGGCAACATCGGCGCAGTACTATACGATATTAACTATCGGAGATGGTTTGGTTAGCCAAATTCCGGGGCTTATCAGCTCTACTGCAACAGCCATTATCATAACACGTGCAAGTAAGGAGAGTGATAACTTTGCCGAAGGCTCGATAAACCAGCTCTTGGGCGATTATAAAACATTATTAATCGTTGGCTTTATACTTTTTATGTTTGCCCTAGTTCCAGGACTTCCAACACTTTCTTTGGGTTTTATAGCGGTGCTATTTTTGGGTCTTGGATATATTATAAAGCAAACCAAAGACGGACACATAATGATCCCTGCTGCAGGATCTGTCAAAACTAAGTCCGCCCAGGGTGCACAAGGCGGCACAGCAGGTCAAACCGCTCATGGTGCAAGTGCCGCAAAACCGGCTAAAAAAAGTGATGAAGAGATAGCAAGAGAGGAAGAGACCAAGATAAACGATATCTTAAAACTTGAAATTTTAGAACTAGATCTTGGTTATGGCTTGTTAAAACTAGCCGATGCCGATCTTATAGAGAGAATTCGTGCCATGCGCCGAAATATCGCTTCTCAATTTGGCTTTTTGATGCCCAAAATTCGTATCAGGGATAATTTGCAACTTCCTCCAAATGAGTATAGGTTTAAGCTAAAAGGTGTCGTGATAGGTCAGGGCGAAATTTATGCGGATAAATTTCTGGCTATGGATAGCGGACTTGTGAGTGAGGATATAGAGGGAATTCCCACAAAAGAGCCGGCATTTGGACTTGATGCCTTATGGATAGACGCAAATACAAAAGAAGATGCCATACTTAGCGGATATACGATAGTTGATCCCGCAAGCGTGATAAGCACCCATATGAGTGAACTTATCAAACAAAACTCAGCCGAACTTTTAACGCGTCAAGAGACGCAAAATTTACTTGATAAACTAAAAACAGACTATCCTGTGGTTGTTGAAGATACATTGCGTATAGCTCCGATAAGCCTTATACAAAAGGTGCTTAAAGCCCTGCTTAAAGATGCGATACCTATTAAAGATCTACTTAGTATACTTGAAGCCATCGGTGATATAGCCGAGGTTACTAAAAATTTAGACATGATAATCGAGCATGTCCGTGCTGCGCTTGCTCGTGCGATAACTTCGCTTTATGTCGATGAAAAAGGCCAGCTTAGCTTTTATATCCTTGATGCCGGCAACCAACAAAAGTTAATGGACGCAGTTCAGTACAAAGACGGCGCTTATCACCTCATGATAAATGTCGCTCAGACTTCATCTATCGTCCAAGCCTTAAGAAGAGAGCGAGAGAAACGACCTATAAGCCATCATGGACCTATGATAATTTGCGTTGAACCTAGTTTACGTAAATTTATAGCCAATATCTGCTCAAATTTTGGCATCGATATAGTCGTGCTTAGCTTTGCGGAAATTTCTGCAAATACGCCTTTTGAAACAATCGGCGTGATAGAAATAGAAAATTTATAAAAGGAAAATAATGAAAATTTATCATTTATCGCATACCGATCTTGACGGATACGGTGCGCAGGTTATTACGAATTTTTATTTTAATAACGTAAAATTTAGCAACTCAAATTACGGACGAGAGATCGATGAGAAATTTAACCAAATCGTATCTGATCTTGATGATGAAAAAAGCATTATTTTAATCACGGATCTAAATTTAACGATGGCTCAATGCGCGGACTTTTCTCAAAAGCTAGAGGGTAAAAATGCTAAAATTTTCTTATTTGATCATCATCAAAGTGGAGCCGAGTGTGCAAGCGCTTTTGAGTGGTATTTCTTAGACAGTTCAAGATGTGCCACAAAGATCACTCATGACTTTTTTGCTGCAATGTTTAAAGAAAACGAAGAGCTTAAAAAATTTAGCGACATTGTAAATGCTGTTGATATTTGGCTAAAAGATGATAAAAATTTCGAAATGGGAAAGGTGTGTTTGGGTCTTGTTGCAAACGCAAAAGAGATAAACAAGATAATGTTTGAGCGTGAAAATACGCTTTATCAGTTTCATCTCTTAAAACATGCCGCGGAATTTTTTAATGAAAAGAACGACTATATCGGGCTTGATATGCAAATACATGCCATAAAAAAAGAGTTTTTTAAATTGAATAAAGACGATACATTAAGTAATCTCATATCAAACTATGTCGTAAATTTACTTAGTGAAAACAAAGAAAAATTTAGCATAAATTATAATGAATTTAGAGGAATTTTGACATATAATATAGGAAATACTTCCGTTATAGGCAATGATTTTTTGGTGGCAAATCCTGAATTTGACTTTTTCATAGACATTACAAATAAAAAAACAATGAGCTTTAGAGCAAATGGAAAAGTCGATGTAAGTGCGATGGCAAAACATCTAGTAGGAGGAGGCGGACATGTAAACGCAAGTGGCGGAATGTTTGCAAATTTCAAAGACGGTTTTAGCTATGAAGCGATAAAAACACAAGTCGTAGAGTTGATAAATAAAAAAACACAGGAGGCATTATGAGAGAAGAAGACGTGAGCGTTGAGGAGCTAAGTTACGAGCTTAGTGTAGTTTTAGAAGGATTGCTTCACTATGCTGGAGTTAAAAAGTCAAAGCTTGAAGAGGCTGCGGGAGTTTATGTGGAGTGTATAGACGATGCGCTTGAAAATTCAGATGCACAAGGTGTTGACGAGGTTATAGCGATAGTCGAGTTTATGAAGAAAAAATATCCAAAACTATTTGAAAAATAAAATTTAATAAAGGAAAAACATGAAAAAATTACTAACTTTCTTAGCTTTAAGTGCACTTGCTTTTGGTGCAAACACAAATTTTGATGAGGCTGTAGAGCTTTATAAAGACGGTAAATTTGCGCAGGCTTACACTGCCTATAATAGAGCGTGCGGAGAGGGTGTAAAAAAAGCTTGCACGATGAATGCTATTATGCTTTTTAACGGAGATGGTGTTAAAAAAGATAATGAGCAGGCTGAGAGAATTTTTACTAAAATGTGCGATGAAAACGAGCCTATGGCGTGCGCAAAACTAGCTGAAATGCAAGCTTATGGATTAACAAAAGATAAAATAAAAGACGAGGCTAGAACGCGTGCATTGTTTAAAAAGGCATGCGAGGGCGGATACGAGCCTGCTTGTATGTGGGCTGGCGAGCAAAAATAATCCAAAAGGGGATAAAATGAGCTATAAACGCAAGGATTTACTCGGCACGATAGACCTTAGCACTGATGAGATTTTATATTTTTTAGATGCTGCTAAGGAATTTAAAAATTTAAATTTACAAGATATCAAAAAGATTGATTATCTACGTGGTAAAACTACTATAAATGCTTTTTATGAGAATTCTACCAGGACGCGTACTAGCTTTGAAATAGCAGCCAAAAGACTTGGAGCCGATACTATAAATTTCAGTTCCTCAAACTCAAGCGTAAATAAGGGCGAAACGCTAATTGACACGATGAACAATATGGCTGCAATGAAGAGCGATATCATTGTGCTTCGCCATCCAAGCTCAGGTGCTGCAAAACTTGCAAGCAAGCACACTGATGCTTCCATAGTCAATGCGGGAGATGGTATGAACGAACATCCGTCTCAAGCACTGCTTGACCTTTTTACATTAAGGGAATTTGGCAAAAGCCTTGATAGTAATACTACTGTAGCGATAGTGGGTGACATCGCTAGAAGCAGGGTTGCTCGCTCTGATGCTTGGGCTATGAACACCCTTGGTATGAATGTAAAAATTTTTGCTCCAACTATGATGATGCCAAAAAATGCAGAGGTTTTTAACGCTCATATTTGTAAAAATATGGAAGAGGCGTGTGAGGGAAGTGATGTTATCATAATGCTTAGGATCCAACTCGAACGAGGCGACGGTGACGTGTCTTTTCCTAGCTCAAGAGAGTATTCTAAATTTTTTGGTCTAAATAAAAAACGCATAGCTTTGGCAAATAAAAATGCTATCGTCTTGCACCCCGGACCTATTAACCGCGGTGTGGAGCTAAATTCGGATGTTGCCGATGGCGAGCACTCTGTCATCTTAAATCAAGTTGAAAGTGGTGTAGCTATGCGTATGGCTATACTAAATACCTTAATCAAAAATAGGGGATAAATATGAAAATAGCTATCCAAAACGGAACCATAGTTAATAATAATGAAAAATTTAAAGCCAACGTCCTTATTGAAGGCGATAGGATCGTAAAGATAACAAGCGATGAGATAGAAGCCGATGTTAAGATAGATGCTAGCGGTAAATTTATAATGCCTGGTCTAATTGATATGCACGTTCACTTTAGAGATCCAGGGTATGAGTATAAAGATGATATCATATCAGGCTCACAAGCGGCAGTTGCTGGCGGAGTTACTACTTGTCTTTGCATGGCAAATACAAACCCAGTAAACGACAACGCTTCCATTACGCGAGAGATGATACGAAAAGCGCGAGAGTGCGGACTTATAGACCTTATGCCAATAGCTGCCATTAGTAAAGGTCTTGGCGGTAAGGAGCTTGTTGAGATGGGCGATCTTATCGAAGCCGGTGCGGTGGCTTTTAGTGATGACGGCTTGCCTGTTAGTAGCTCAAGCGTCATGAGAGCTGCACTTGAGTATTCAAAGATGTTTGGTAGCTTTTGTATAAGCCACTCTGAAGACTGCTCGCTTTGTCGTCAGGGTGTTATGCATGAGGGTAAAGTTTCTGCGATACTAGGACTAAAAGGTATGGCAAGAGAAAAAGAGGAGATAGCCGTTAGCAGAGATATGTTGCTTGCAAAATTAACAAATGCGCACATTCATATTGCGCATGTAAGCTCGGAGTATTCTCTAAAGATTATCGAAATGGGACGCAAAGAAGGCATAAATATCACTTGCGAAGTCACTCCTCATCACTTTAGTTTTAGCGATGATGATATTTTGCAAAATGCCTATGATGCAAATTTTAAAATGTCTCCTCCACTTCGTGAAATAAGCGATATAAAAGCTATCAGAGAGGCTTTAAAAAGTGGACTTGTGGATGTTATCGCCACAGATCACGCTCCTCATCATAATGATGAAAAGATAGTAGAATTTGATCGTGCCCCGTTTGGTATCATCGGTCTTCAAACTCTTGTTCCACTTACCTTAAAGCTAGTAAAAGAGGGCGTGATAAGTCTTGAAAGGATGGTTGAGCTTACTTCTGCAAATGCCGCGAAGATGTTAAATTTAAAGGACAAAGGTCGCATAGCCGAAGGAATGCTAGCCGATATCGCTGTGATAGATCCTGATATTGAGTATATCTATGACGAAAAGATAAATCGCTCTAAGTCTATAAATTCACCTCTTTTTGGTAAAAATTTAAAGGGAGCCGCGGTTGTTACTATCAAAAGTGGCAAGATAGTTTATAAATTCGGCGAATAAATTTTAAAATTTTAGGCGTAAAACAACGCAAAATTTTACGTCTAAAATTCTTTTTAAAACTTCTTCAACATCCTTACATTCTTTACTTTAAGCTTTATTTGTGTTATTTTGTTAAAAGTAAGTGAATAAAATTCTCTATAAAAACGTATAAATTTACCCTCTTTTTTTGTGCATATCGCAGAAAAAACACTTTCAAGCTCCATACGCTCTTTTTGAGTAAGTCCGTTCATTTACTATCTCCTATTAATTTTTTCATCTTTTTTATTACAAACAAAATATCATCTTCGTCAAGCTCACAAAGCAACTGGCATATAGCAAGTGCGGCTTGTGGCTTTGAGTTGCCAAGCCTCCAGTCTTGATATGTCCTCATCGAAACACCTAGGTGCTTTGCCATTTGCGCTTGAGAAATTTTTTTACCGATATTTTTTGATTCAACTGCGTTATGAAGCAGGTTGAAAATGTCGCTTGTTTCAATCATCCGCAAATTATACATTTTTTATAATTAAACATGTATTAAATTTAATATAAATAGCAAATATAATTATATTTAATGAAGTTTATAAGATAAATAAATAATTATAACATATAAATTATACGGTAAAATGTATAAAAATGTAAAATAAAATTTAAAACTAAATTATTTTACATAATATTCTTTAGTTATATAGACTAAATATAAATAAATAAAAAAATTTAATTTTATTACTTGACATTAGTATACTCAATATTGTATAATTCACTTAGCAATCAAAAATAAAGAGTGCTAATAATAAGCAGAAAAAGAAGATGAACAGAGTAAATAAAAGAGATTTGATACTAAATTCTATCATTAAAGCTTATCTAAACAACAACTCTCCAATAGGTTCAAGTGAGCTTGGCTCTATCATGGATGTTGCGATGCCGGCCTCTACGATAAGGGTCTATTTTAAAAAGTTATCGGACGAGGGTGCTATCACGCAGCTTCACATTAGTAGTGGCAGAATTCCTACCGTAAGAGCGATGACTGATTATTGGAATGATGTTTTTGGAGAGATTAACTTTGATAAGGTTTTGCTCTACATACAAAACGAATTTATGCTTAAATCGCTTTGTGATAAATTTGAGCTTTACTGTATGGTTTTTGGGGATTTTAAACAAGAGCTTGATGAAATTTTGAATGTAAATGATAAATTTTTACTCTTAAATTTCACCGATGACGAACTTGTTTTAAAATACGATGTTCGCGTTGAGAAATTTTTAAAAAACCTGATCGGCATAGACTTAGACAAGCTTGAGCTTGTCTGCTCTCAAGTTGGTCTAAGTGAGCTTAAAGGCAAGATAAGAGAGCTAAAAAGGACGAAAATTTACTTTCAAGAAAATGAAATTTTAGCCTTTAAAATGTTTGATGATGAGCGTTTTAAGATGATACTTGAGCCAAGTTTTGCTACAAAAATGCAGCAAGGTTTAAGTTTTGCACCGATTTTTACGGAGGACTTTATGGGGTTAAAGATCAATGTTAATTACCAAGATAAGCCTTCAACTATGATATGCGCAGGTAGCGTGTATAGTAATTATGTTAAATTTTTAAATCAAATAAAGGAGGTAGCATGAGCGAGGATATAAAAACCGAGCAAGTTGCTGATGAGAATATAGAGCTTGAAGCAATTAGCCAAGAGAGTGCTAAAATTTTAGACTTAGAAAAACAACTTGGAGAATTAACAGATAAGTATTATAGGGCAAATGCGGATTTTGAGAATTTAAGAAAGCGTGTGGAAAAAGAGAAGGCTGATATCGCAAGCTACTCGAACGAGAAATTTGCGAGGGATCTGCTTCCTGTGATAGATGCGCTTGAGATGGGTGCTGGATTTGAGGCTGAAGATGAGTTTGCCAAAAAGATAAAAGAGGGTATAGAACTTTCTATAAATGAGTTTAAAAAGGCGCTTGAAAAGCACGGCGTGAGTCAAATTTCAACTGATGGCGAGTTTGATCCAAATGTTCATAATGCGATCATGCGTGTCGATAGCGATGCCCATGAAAGTGGCGCGATAGTGCAAGTTATGCAAAAGGGCTACTTAATAAATGGTAGAGTTTTACGCCCTGCGATGGTAAGTATTGCAAATTAAATTTTAGTTTAAAACGGCGTGAAAGCGCATATAAATTTTTAAAAATAAAATCAAAATAAAGGAAAGAAAATGGCAAAAGTAATAGGTATCGACCTAGGAACAACAAACTCATGCGTTAGTGTGTATGAGCGTGGCGAAAGCAAGGTAATCCCTAACAAAGAGGGCAAAAACACAACCCCATCGGTTGTGGCTTTCACTGATAAGGGCGATGTTTTGGTGGGCGATGTAGCTAAGCGTCAAGCGGTTACAAACCCTGAAAAGACGATCTATTCGATCAAGCGTATCATGGGTCTTATGAGCAACGAAGATGCTGCACGTGAAGCGAAAGAGCGACTTCCGTATCATGTCGTAGATCGCAACGGGGCTTGCGCGATCGAAATTTCAGGCAAGGTCTATACTCCGCAAGAAATTTCTGCAAAAGTTTTAATCAAGCTTAAAGAAGACGCAGAAGCATATCTTGGCGAAAAGGTTGTAGATGCGGTCATTACAGTGCCAGCATACTTTAACGATAGTCAAAGAAAGGCGACAAAAGAGGCTGGAACGATCGCTGGTCTAAATGTACTTCGTATCATCAACGAGCCGACAGCTGCGGCACTTGCGTATGGACTTGACAAAAAAGAGGCTGAGAAAATTTTAGTTTACGACCTAGGTGGTGGTACATTTGACGTTACAGTTCTAGAAACTGGCGATAATGTAGTTGAAGTTTTGGCAACTGGTGGTAATGCGTTCTTGGGTGGTGATGACTTTGATAACCTTGTTATCGACTGGCTAGCTGGTGAGTTTAAAAGTGAAACGGGTATCGATCTAAAAAGCGATGTTATGGCTTCTCAGCGTCTAAAAGAGGCAGCTGAAAACGCTAAAAAAGAGCTTAGCTCGGCACAAGAGAGCAATATCAACCTGCCTTTCATCACGGCTGACACAACAGGTCCAAAACACCTTGTTAAAACGCTAACTCGTGCAAAATTTGAAGGTATGATAGAAAAACTAGTAGCTCAAACTATAGATAAGATAAACGAGGTCGTAAAAGACGCTGGTCTAAGCAAGTCAGAGGTAAAAGAGATCGTAATGGTTGGTGGCTCTACTCGTGTGCCACTAGTAGGCGAGGAAGTTAAAAAAGCGTTTGGCAAAGAGCTAAATAAGAGCGTGAACCCTGATGAAGTCGTGGCTATCGGCGCTGCTATACAAGGTGCTGTTATTAAAGGTGATGTAAAAGACGTGCTACTTCTTGACGTTACTCCGCTAAGCCTAGGTATCGAAACACTTGGTGGTGTGATGACTAAAATCATCGAAAAAGGCACAACCATACCTGTTAAGAAAAACCAAACTTTCTCAACTGCTGAGGATAACCAAAGTGCGGTTACGATACATGTTATCCAAGGCGAGCGCGAGTTTGCTAGAGATAACAAGTCTTTGGGTCAGTTTAACCTTGAAGGTATCCCATCAGCTCCACGTGGTGTACCACAAATCGAAGTTGAGTTTGACATCGATGCAAACGGTATATTAACGGTATCAGCAAAAGATAAGGCAACTGGCAAAGCTCAAAATATCACAATCTCAGGCTCAAGCGGTCTAAGTGATGATGAGATCAACAAAATGGTAAAAGAGGCCGAGCTTCACAAAGAAGAAGATGCCAAACGCAAAGAGGCTGTCGAGACTAGAAACCAAGCTGACGCGCTGGTTCATCAAACTCAAAAGAATCTCGATGAGCTAGGTGAGAAAGTCCCAGCTGACGATAGAGCAAATATCGAAGCAGCCCTAAACGCACTTCGCGAAACACTAAAAGATGAAAGTGCAACAAAAGAACAGATCGATGCGAAGGTAAAAGCTCTAAGCGAAGCTAGCCACAAACTAGCCGAAGCGATGTATAAAAAAGATGAAAGTGCAACTGGTAGCGAACAATCTAAGAAAAAAGATGACGATGTCATCGACGCAGAGGTTGAGTAAGAGTGAAATTTAGCGGACGAAAGTCCGCTAAATTTAATTTATCTTTGAAGCACAAAAATAAGCTTTGTGATTTAAAAAAATCTAACCAAAAATTCTAAATATAAATACAAATAGCAAAACAAAAATAGATTGCCCGAAAATATTACCTATCAAAAAAGTGCGACTTAGCATAAAATAGATAAAATTTAGCGACTATTTAGCAATGCCAAAATCAACCGCCAAAGGCGTGATTTAAACACGCCTAAAAGAGTTAAAATTTATATTCCAGCTTTATTCCAGCTCTGCCGCCATAGCCACCCTTAAAGTCGCTAACTCCACCAAGATTGTATTGGATGGTAAAATTTTCATTTAGCTTTGTTTCGCCGATGTAGTTTAGCTCGTATTTTATGCGACTTTTCTTGATGTCATATTCAAGATAGTTATTTGCACGGCTTAAATTTAGCTTCACATCGTCGTTTGAGCGATGAATTTGCTTTTTGACAACGGCTTGGATCGTATGTGCCTGAGTTTGACTAACCACACTATACTCGGCACCAAGCCCAGCAGAAACGCCAAATTCGTTTAGCTTATCTTGCTTGTAGTTTTGCGTTTTAAAACCATCCATTTTTGTATAATCAATCTCAAAAAGCACCAACGGCTTTAAACTAGCCTTGTCTGAAACATCAAATCTATGCTTGTAATATGTCGATAACAACGCACCAAAGCCGTTATTTTTGCCATTTTCAGCTCTATTTAAAAGGGTAAAATCTTTCTCACTTTTTATGTAGGCAAGATTTAAGTTTGACTGAAACTCATGACCACTCGCGCCTTCATAGTCTGCGTAAATGCCTATATTATAGGCTTTTGAGCGATCTTGGTAGTTTTTGCCATCATGCTTTGCACTTGTAAATCCAGCCATAACGCCGTAAATAACGCTACCACTTGCAAGATCTGCTGTTTTGTCATAGCCTATATTGGTGCCGTAAAATTTCATATCTGCGCCGCTATTTTCTTTAAAATACCCACCACCGAAGTTATACCAAAAGCTATTTTTGGCTCTGTCATTTTGGATCGCTTCAAGGACATTTTTTAAGTCATCTTGTGAGCTATTGCCACTTGCCAAAGCGTATTTAAAGGCGTTTTGTGTGGTTAGCTTCGGACTAAATTTAATATGAGCTAGGCGTGAGTTCATCGCCAAATTTGATGAAAAAAGCACACCACTTGCGATATTTACACCAGAGTTTTCGCCGATATTTTTTAGCTCGTTTTCAGTTTTTTCTAAAATTTTACTTAAAGCATTCGCATCTTTTGTGTATGCTGCGTGTTCGATTTGTGCAACTAGTTCAGGGCTTGCACCATTTGCCGTGTGAGCTAGGATGGCGGCCAAAAGCTCGTTGCTTTGGTTGTTTGAGAGATTTTCTAGGGCTTTTTGACTCTTTGGATCTTCTTTTTGGAATTTCACTATAAGCTTGTTGTTTTCTATCGTGCTGGTTGCAAAGACTCCGCTTGAAAACTCTACATAAGGCGTCTTTGTGCCAGTTAGAGTTGTTGCAGTGATTATCTCATAGTTTTTCTCAAAGTCGATTTTATCGGTGTTTGCCTTTAAGACATCACTAAAATTTAGCTTTATTTTTAGCACGTCGGCAAAGCTTATTTGGTTAAAATTTAAAGCATTTACCTTGATCTCGTTGCCGTCAAGAAAGCCTACATTATTTAGCGTCAAAGAGCTTAAAATGCCGATATTTTGCGTGATATTTTTAGGGGTGCTCATATCAAATCTAAGCTCTTTGAAATTTATCTTTGAGCTATCGTGCGTTTGGAGGTTATGAAAGGCGTTTTCCTCCCAAGTTTTTAGCGTGATTTGGCTGTTGTTTTGAGCGGTTACGCTTTGTAAGGCGGAGGCATTTTTGATATTAGACAGGTCGATTTTTGAGTTATCGGCGTTTAAATTTTGCACACCAAATGTCGAATCTTCTGAAATTTTAAACTTGTCATTTGTGAAATTTACTAGGGTTAAATTTTTAGCTTCTAGCTCTGAGCTGTTTTGAAGCTCGATATTTCCACCATTTATACTAAGTGCATCAGTGCCTTGTTGCTTGTAGATTGAGCGATCAAGACTTATGCCTTTTAGTGTGGTTGTGCTGCTTGATGTAACGGAACTACCATTTTTGGCGATTAAATTTAACTCGTCAAGGTTGCTTACTAAGCCGTTGTTTAGATCCAGTCCTCTTGCATTGTCAAGCGTTATGGATTTACTAACATTTAGCGTTGCGGTGGTGCTTTTTTGGATTTTGTTGTTTGCGTTGGCGATGTTTTTAAACGCCAAATCCTCGATTTGCACGACCGAGTTGTCGCTAAAATTTACACTATTGTTTTCATTTAGAGTTAGATTTTTAGCCGTTAAAGTCGCGCTACCAGAAAGCGTTAAAGTTGGAGCAAACTCCGTTAAGCTCGATTTGATAGCGGTTGTGTCACTTGCGGTTATTGCACCACTAAATTTTATCGTATCGTTGCCCTGATTTTTCTCATCTAACTTTTGGCTTTCGATTTGCTGAGCGTATGATAGTCCGCCATTTTGCGTGTTGGCTCCGTCAAGTTTGTCGATAAAATAATCAATATCTCCGCCAAAATTTATAGCCGAAGTGTCATTTGCTGTGATGTTTGAGTTAAACTCACTCTCTTTGCCGATACTTAGCGTTGAGTCTTGCAAGGTTACGCCGTTTGAGATAAATTTTACTTTATCCCAGTCCGGCTGGGTAAGCGTCGATGGACGCTCCAAGTCCATATATTCTGGCATATTTTTGTCATATTGTTTTATCGTTGCCGTGCTTGTGTCGCGTGTTTTTACGGCGTGTGTGGTTGGGTGTCCGTGTATGGCAACTTTGGAATTTGCAACGCTTAAAGTGCCGTCTATTTGGGTATTTGCGTTAAAAACTAGCGTTTTGTCATTTGTGTTTTGAATTGCTATATTTATCTTGTTTTTATCGCTTCCACCGATGGTTGTATGCACGATAGTATCGGCATTATCGTTGCCTTGTAGGGTTAAATTTGCAGTTGTTGTTGATGATGAGTTTATGATATTTGCGCCGGCGTCGTTTGCAGAGATGTTTTTAGCGACTATACTTTTGCCGTTTAGATCGAGTTTTCCTCCGCCGTTACCGAAAAATAAATTATCTGCGTTAAAGTTAGTTATGTTATCTGCAAGTTTTAGCGTTGCTCTACCGCTAGTTACATAAATTTTATTAAAAGCATTTTCCGCATTTAGCACAACCAGTCCATTGCCAAGACGCAAATTTGTCCCAGTTGCGGCGCCTACATTGAGCGTTCCAGCTCCGATTTTATGCAGATCTTCCACAACTCTTGTGTTTAAATTTACGCTTGCATTTTCAGCGATGTCAAATCCCGCAAATTTCAAACTTCCAGTGCCATTTATCGCTGTCGCTCCACTCTCTACGACGATGCCGCCATAGCCTAAATTTAAATCACTACTAAGATTTATTGATTTATCGGCATTTATTATATTGTCTTTATTTGCAACTAAATTTGTGCCAGTAACATCTGTTTCATAAGCTGTTTTGTAATCATTAAGATCGTTGGCATTTACATAAGATATATTTATGAAATTTCCGCCCCCAGCCGCATGCCCACGCAAGACACCTACCAAAACCCACTCGTCTTTTATCGTGTCGTATAGATAAAAACCGCTTCCGCTATCGCCATTTGTGGTGTTGTTTTTAAAAGCACCATTGACCTCTGCACTTAACATAAGTCCTGATTTTTGATAATCTTCTGATAAATCTTTATTGATTATTCTACTAAAATTAATCGGCGATGTGCTTGCGCCTATCTGAAATAAGCTTCCGCCTTTTGCTGTATTTGGCTCTAAAACCGATAAAGCATTTGAATTATTATGCAATTTTAAATCACCACTTCCAGCTTGATACAGTATAAGCTTTCCATCTGCATCTGTGTCAAGTTTTTTCAGGTAGTCACCTATTTTTTCTATCTCTGGCAAAGCCTCTGCGTATGAGTTAAATCTTTCAAGACTGGATACATTTTCAGGATTAAAAGCTGACACTTCACCCTCAACAATATATTTTGTTGTTTTTAGATACATTGTCTCACCAGCATAATATTTTAGTGTTGCTTCTACTCCATTTGCGCCGTGTAAAAATTTATAACTCGTTTGACCAAATGTAGTCTTTTCGTTACCACTACTATTATGCATAAAACTATTTGCCAAAAACAATCTTTTAATATGGACTGCTGTTACGACATTATTTCGTCCAAGCGATGTGATAGAGCCGTCTATAGTGCGAGCGGCTTGGTTTGGCACACGAGCAAATTTAAACTCGCTTCCATCTTTTGCCTTTAAAACGACTTCGCCGCTAGTGTTGCTAAAAACACCTTTGTTTTGCCCAAGATCTAGGTAGTCTCTGTAGTGGAAATTTTCAAGAGACATATTTTGTGAGAAAGCACCTGTGCAAAGCACGCTGGCAAGCGCAAAGGAGAGAGATATGCGTTTTGCACAAGTTGTTTTTGTAGATTTTTTCTTCATAACTTTTCCTAACTATTAAAAACTCCGAAAAAGATTATACAAGATAATATATTAAAAATTAATTAGTTTTTTTAAAGTAAATTTAAAGTTAATTTATGCTCTTAAGCCCCTCTTTATTTAATCCACTTTCTATACGCTTTATCTCTACTTCACCGCTTCTCACGATTTCCTTATCGTAGCTAAGTATTTTTTTATCTGTCTTGTTTGGATACTCGACATTTGAAAGGATATATCTGAAGATATTTAGTCTGGCAACCTTTTTGTTATCCGAAGCGATGATAGTCCAAGGAGAGATCGTTGTGTGAGTTGCCAAAAGCATGGAGTATTTTGCGATGGAGTATTGATCCCATAACTCTTGTGCTTTTTGATCCACGGTAGATATCTTAAACTGTTTTAGAGGATCGGTCATGCGCTCTTTAAATCGCTTTTTTTGTTCCGCTTTTGTGATGGATAGGTAAAATTTAAAGAAAATTATCCCGGAATTTATGATCATTTCTTCAAATTTTGGCACTTCGCGTAAAAATTCCTTATGCTCTTCTTGTGTGCAAAAGCCCATAACAGGCTCGACTCCTGCTCGGTTATACCAACTTCTGTCAAATATCACTATCTCTCCGGCGCTTGGCAGATGTTCTACATATCGCTGAAAATACCACTGTGTTTTTTCAACGTCGCTTGGCTTTTCAAGGGCCACTATGCGACATCCTCTTGGATTTAGATGTTCTGTTAGGCGTTTTATGCTGCCACCTTTTCCTGCAGCATCACGTCCTTCCATAAGGATTAGCACTCGTAAGCCTTTGTCTTTTACATGATTTTGAAATTTTAGGAGTTCGATCTGAAGTGTTCTCAGCTCTTCTTCGTAGTTGTTGTTTGCCTTCTCTTTTTTTTGACCGTTTTTTGGCATATTGACTCCTTTATAAATGGTATGCTAAGCAAATTTTACTCTAAATTTAACAAAAAATATTAGAATTATACGTTTTTAAGGAGAATAAATTCATGTTTTTTAGAGCGCTTGTATCTTTTTGTATCTTTTTTGTTTCACTTTTATCTGCGCCACTAGATACCGCAGAGGCTTTTAAGCTAAGATCATCTATCGACGAGCAAAATGTTAGGATTGATTTTAAATTTGGACAAGATATTTATATTTATAATCAAACTTTTGAGATAAAGCTTGCAGATAAGCCTATAAATTCGCTCATTGATATGCCAAAAACAGAAATGTCAAACGAATACGAGATAATACCAACCGACTTTTCGCTCCTAATACCGCTTAAACTCATAGAAGAGAACTTGCAAGACGATTTGTCAAAAATTTCCATCTCATATCAAGGATGTGCCAAAAACGGCATTTGCTACCGTCCGCAAAATAAAACTTATATCGTAAGTAAAATTCAAAGTGGATATAAAGTCGTTGATAGTGATGCTAAACAAGAAATTTCAGACGAGCAAGGTATCGCAAATGAGCTCTCATCAAAGAGCTTTCTGCTATCGCTTGTGACTTTTTTTGGATATGGGTTGTTGCTTGCTCTTACTCCGTGCGTGTTTCCTATGATACCGATACTTTCAAGTATTATCGTTACTAAGGGTGGGGAGAATTTGGGTGTTAAAAAGGGCTTTTTACTCTCGTTTGTTTATGTTTTGGCGATGAGTTTTGCTTATGCGTTAGCCGGAGTCGGAGCTAGCACACTTGGTTTTGGAGTGCAAGGCATGCTTCAAAATGCATGGATTTTGGGCACATTTGCTGTTATTTTTGTTTTGTTGGCGTTTAGTATGTTTGGCTTTTATGAACTCAAACTTCCGTCTGTGATTGAAAATTTTATAAATAAAAAGTCTAAAAACTCAAGTGGCTTGCTCGGTGTTTTTATCATGGGCTTTACCTCTGCGCTAATAGTTTCTCCTTGTGTTGCCGCCCCGTTAGCTGGAGCCTTACTTTATATAGCTCAAAGCGGTAATTTACTTTACGGCGGAGTGATGTTGTTTATTATGGGGCTTGGCATGGGTGTTCCGCTTCTTATTATAGGCGCTAGTTCTGGTAAAATTTTGCCTCGTCCTGGAGTTTGGATGGATGGGGTAAAAAGTCTTTTTGGCTTTTTGATGTTATTTATGAGTGTTTGGTTGCTTTCAAGAGTGTTTGGAAGTGTTTTTGAGCTTGTTGGATACGGTGTTCTTGGTGTATTTACGGCTGTATTTTTTGGAGCATTTGAAGCAGCTGGCTCTGGCTGGTTGAAATTTAAAAAGGCGACTGCAATTTTGGTTTTTGTCTACTCGGTTATGCTTATTATCGGTGGATTTTTAGGTTCTAAAAATGCCCTTTCGCCACTTAGCGGTTTTAATTTAAGTGCATCCGCTAAAGATGAACTTAAATTTGAAAAAGTTCAAAATTTACAAGAGCTTTTGGCTGCTATAAATAACTCAAAAAAGCCTGTTATGGTTGATTTTTGGGCTAGCTGGTGTGTTAGCTGTTTAGAACTTGACGATAGGACTTTTAGTGATCTTGGCGTAAAAAATACTCTTAAGAATTTTACCGTTATAAAGATCGATGTTACACAAAATTTAAGTCAAAACCGTGAAATGCTTAAGTATTTTTCACTTATAGATCCACCTGCGCTTTTGTTTTTTAAAGATGGTTTGGAGATAAGTTCAAAACGAATAATCGGCTATATAGATCCACAGAAATTTTTAGAGAAAGTTTCTGATATCTAACGCCAGTATTTATAAATATCATTTTATTAAAATTTTAATTATTATCTATGTCAGAAGCAATTGACTATTAAAATATTAAATTAATATATCAAAATTTAATTTAAGACCCTTTAAAAAGCAAAGGTTTTACTATTTTTAAAGGACAATTTTTATCATGAAGTTATAAAAATAATATTTAAAAAATTTAATTATAAAATTAATTTTTGATTTTAATAGCTTTTGTTTTCATAAAACTATTTCAAATGACCAAAAAATATAAATAAACATAAAGATAATTTTTGAGATAATAATTAAAATTTTTAAGGGTGTATTTTGAAAATTTTAGTCAAGAAAGATTATAAATTTTTTATCATCATAAGCATAGTCTTTTTGTGTTTTATCGGACTTAATTACTATTTTAACTACGAGCTTTTAAAGGATAATATAAGGCGTTATGAAAGCGGAATTTTTAGCCGTGTACATACCAAAATTGAAGATTGGACAAACTCAAATTTTAAAGATGTAGAAAAAATTGCAAAACTTTTGCAAAATGAACATATACAAAGCGCGACACAAATTCAGCCCTTGCTTCATAAATTTCAACAAAGCTCAAATTTTCCGTATCTCATCATGGGGCTTAATGATGGAAATTTTACATATCAGATAATGATTACGTTACGCCTCACAATTACGACCTTAAAACTCGCGATTGGTATAACGACACATTAAAGGTAGGTGGCACGATAGCTTCAAATCCATACATCTCTATGCGACTTGGACTTCACAGCGTATCTATTTGCACTCCTATCAAATTAGTAGATAAGCGAGGTGTTTTTTGCGGAGGACAACCATTTGAGGTTATAAGGAGCTATTTTAAAGAGTATAAAACCCTATACGATAAAAATTTATATCTTATCAATAAAGGCGGTGAGATATTAGCAAGCTTTGGCAATATAAATGATACGATATCTTTTGAAAATGTAAATTTACCAAACGACAAATACATGGCGATCCCTATCAAAAATACTAATTGGAGTATAGTTGTTGAAAAAGATCAAGAGCTTTATACGAATGAGCTTAATAAATATTTACTTATAAATTTGTTACTTTACGCACTTTGTGTCTTGATATATATTTTTACTAATTTCATTTGGCTTAGAAAAAACAGTATAAGCTCAAAGCAACTTAATGAACAAAACATTTATATAAAAGATGTGCTTGCTAAGCAGGTAAATGGAGTTTTTATTAGCTGTAATGAAGATCTTGAGATCATATATGCCGGTGATGAATTTGCAAATTTCTATGATTTTTATAATGGTGCTGCAAACCTAAAAGAGACCATAAGAAACAGTAAATTTCTTAGTGATGATGAAAAGTTAAATTTTCTTAATGAGATAGCTATCTCAAGTCGGGGTTTGAAATTTAGGTATTTTAATATAGAGTTTACAAAAGAAAATGAGGTTAAGAAATATCTGATAACAACTGCACCTATCGGTGATCATGCTCCTTACGGTCTGTCATTTTTATTCCAAGACGTCAGTTTAATGCAAGAACAAGAGTCTCAAAAAACATATAATGAGTTCTATAATCCATATGTAGAAAAATTAATGATTTTTATTAAGCAAAATATCGGAGATGATGGACTTTGTGTGGAAAAATTAGCCAAAATTGGCGGGTATTCCAAATTTCATTTGCAAAGATTATTTAAAAATTATACCAACACTAATGTAGCTGAATATCTACGTTCGTTCCGTCTTGAGCGTGCTAGGTTTTTATTAAAATTTAGTGACGAAAAAGTAAGTGTTATAGCTAAAAAATGTGGATTTGCTCATAATGAAACATTTATAAGATTGTTTTCTAAATTTTACGGCTCGTCCCCGCTTGTTTATAGACAAAACATAAGAGGTAAAATTCCTAAAAAAGAGCTATTATACGAGGAGATAGAGTTGCCAGAAATTAAGCTAGCTGTAACACATAAGCCTCAAAATATAGAGTTTTTAAAATCAAAGCAAAGCGGTGGCGATATCTTAGTTTTGCTTGAAAACGGAGATATAAATAGTAAAATTTATGCAGCTTATAGCAAAGATGGCTCACTATCGTCATATGTGGAATTAAGCGGCGGAACATGGGCTAAGATAGATATAAAAGGCATGAATTTGCCAATTGAGGATATTTTAGACAAGGCTTGCGAGATATTTTATGATCCAAATCTGTACAAATTTAAAGCTCCTCAAATTTATTTTTCGCTAACTGATGATAAAAATATGGATTTTATATACTTTAAAATTTAGAAATTTTACTGATTAAAACACACATTAGCTTAAGTTAATATTTTATGCTAAACTTAGATTAAATCCTGTAAAAACGAGCTTCACGATTATTGATAAAAAATGCTTTGCCATTATTTGGCATTTTTTATCATGAAACAAACCAAAAAATTTATATTAGTATTTCATTTAAAGATCTTATTAAAAATCTTTAAATTCATATAAAAGGAGAGATGATGTTTGACTCATCAAGAAGGCGAACCTTAAAGACGCTTGCCTGTTGCTCCGCTGCTATTGCTGTTCCAAATTTAGTGTTTGGCAAGATGAATGCAAGCGATGTAAAGCGATGGGATAAGGAATTTGATGCTGTAGTAGTTGGAAGCGGATTTGCAGGCTCTGCTGCTATGTTGTCGTTACTAGATCACGGCATAACAAACTGCATAATGATAGAAAAGATGCAGTATCTTGGTGGTAACTCTGCTTATAGCGGTGGATCTATGGCGGTTGCCGGTACGCCTATACAAGAGCGCGACGGTATTAAAGATGACCCCGAAAGCCAGATAAAAGACACTCTAAAAAGCGGTCATGATCTAAATGATAAAGAGCTTGTGCGAGAGATGATTTATAAAGGTCCAGAAACCTTTAATTGGCTTGTTGAGAATGGCGTAAATTTTAAATGGGTGAGTCGCAGTGGTGGACACACTGTACCTAGGTCACACTCCGCAGGTGCAGGTAGCTATATTACTCGTCCTTTACAGCGTAAGATCATAGAACGCGGAGGCAAGATCGCCACTCGTGTAATAATGGATGAGATTATTTATAATGATAAAAACGAAGTTGTGGGGATCAAAGTGCGTGAGAAGTATGAATTTAACTTTGATAGAGAATTTGACGAGAATGACAATAAAAGTGGTCAGGTTAAATTTTATCGCTGTTTAGGTGGTTTGATATTAGCCACAGGAGGTTGGGGCGCAGACATTAAATTTAGACAAAATTTCGACCCCGCTCTTCGCGCTGACGTGCTAACTACAAATCATCTCGGAGCTACTGGCTATACGGCTCGTAAGCTTATCTTGGATGACATTAAATTTATTGATATGCAATACATCCAGCGCCTGCACGTCACTTCTGCAGATGAGCCGTTTTTCGGCTTTGCGTATCGCTGGATCACGCGCGGTTATGCATACGGCATAATGATAAATCCAAAAACTGGTCTACGTTTCGTAAACGAGATAGCTGATCGTAAAATAGGCTCGGACGCGATCTGGAGCATGAATGAAAATGGAAAAAATCATCCTGTATTAATAATGGACATAGAGGGCACAAAAACCGTCGATATCAAAGACTTCCAGCGTGGATTAAGCGTAGGAGCAGTGAAGAAATTTGACACCATAGATGAGCTAATCGCACATTATGGTATCAACAAAGAGCCGTTCTTGGATCAACTTAAGCGCTATAATTCTTTTGTAGATGAGGCTGCTAAAGATAAAGAGTATCGTGACCCTGAATTTAAACGAAATTTCTCCGCTTATAAAGGCAAATTTATTAAAGTGGAAAAGCCACCGTTCTTTGCCTCTCGTCCGGGACCAAAAGTGCATCACTGTATGGGTGGGATAAAGACTACGATTGATTGCGAGGTATACAATAACGATATGGCTTTGGTGTCGAATTTATACGCTTGCGGTGAGCTGACTGGCGGTCGCCATGGCTTTAACCGCCTTGGTTCTAATGCCGTACTTGACTGTCTGGTTTATGGCAAGCGAGCAGGTGCAAAACTAGCGCAAATTTATAACGCCAAAAGGGGTGCGTGATGAGAAAAATTTTATTTATACTTTCTATTTTGATTATATCTTTAAGCGCAGCAGATGTAAATGCTAGCTTATCTGAGATGTTGCGCAACTCAAAAGGTGAAATAACAACAGATTTTAGTCCAAAGATTTTTCCTATCCAAGGTATTCATAAAAAGCTAAATTTAGCCTGTATTGATTGTCATAAAGATGAAAAGCAAAAAGATTACTCTTCTGCAATGAATAACTCTTGTCTCTCGTGTCATGGAAGTTACTCAAAACTAGGCGAAACCACAGGACATCTAGGACATAACGATAATATCCATGCTAATCCACATTACGAATCGCTTGATTGTGACACTTGTCATAAATCGCACCAACCAAGCGTAAATATGTGCTTGCGTTGTCATACGCAAGACAGCATGAAAAAATTGATCGTGAAGTAGGAGGCAGTAATGAAAAAAGTAGTATTTTTAACGATAATTTTAACTTTGGTGGCTGTTTTTGGCGGATACCATGTGATAAAAGCCACTGGAGAATATCCATTTTGCGGAAGTTGTCACGAGTGGGATGGAGCCATAGCACAAACAAATTTGGCCGATCCTATTCACGGTGGCTCAAATCCAAAAGGTCTTGGAGCAAAATGCACTGACTGTCACTTGCCTCATGATAGCTTGGCTAATTATATTTTTACAAAAGCTAAAAACGGTATAGCAGAAGGCATCACGACACTAACTGGTGATCCAGACAAAAAAGATTGGATAGCCAATCGCGAATATGCACGCAAAAACTATACTTTTGATAGCTCTTGTCTAAACTGCCATGCGGACATTGTGAAAACATCGGATGCTAACGCTACAAGGCAAATTCTGCCTGTAAATAGCTTGCCAGAAGAGATTGCTACTTTAAGTGAAGCGGGTAGAATGCATATGAAATATCTTGAATTTAAAGGTACTGGCGATGAGATGAAATGTACCGACTGTCATAAAAATGTGGGTCATAAAGAGCTTGGCAAAATGCTAATCGAACAAAAACATAGGATTGCAAATAGCTGGGATGAGTGGGAGAATATGTATCAAGAGAGTAGAAAAAATAAGTAAAATTTTATTATTCTCTTGTGTGGGTTATGGGTAAAAATTTAATTTTTTACCCATCTTTATCTCTTAAAAACAACCTCTTTATCTTATTAAGTCCCAATTTCATGCCGCTGTATTTCATCATTTTTGCCATTCGTTTCCACATTGGTAGTTCATAACATGGATGTGGGCAGGTGTGACAGCGTGGTTTTTGCACATGTGGGCATGCGCAAAGCCTTGCAAAGGAGTAGTTTAGCATGTCTTCACAGTCTTTGCATAGTTCATAGCTCACACTTACAACATCAGGCACTCCTTCATAGGTTAATGTCTTTTCTTGCTTTATTTTTGGTAGTTGTTTGTGCTTATCTGTGCAGTAAATTTGTATAAATTTAGTAACAGTCGTAACCTCGTAAGCAAATTTTTCATTAGTCATTTTTGTCCTTTAGCAAAAGGTTATCGAAAAATGATAAAATTTGTTTACGAGTTTCATCAAGACTATATTGCTCTTAAAAATCAAATTTTACTCTAGCACGTTTTAGGTCTTCGGCACTATCTATGCCTATACTTTCGCTTGAAATTTCAAGCATGGCTATACGTTTGCCGTTTTGAAGCGCGCGAAGTTGCTCTAGTTTTTCGGTATTTTCAAGGCTTGACGGAGCTAGTGAGCAAAACTCATTTAGGCTAGCTACGCTGTATCCATAAATTCCAAGATGAGCCTTATATGTTTTACACTCTGCGCGGTTAAAAGGTATGCGTGAGCGTGAGAAATAAAGTGCAAAGTTATCTATATCGGTTACGACTTTAACTAAATTTTTATCATCAACAAGCTCATCGTTTATTAACTTGTAGCATGAAAACATGAATGCTTTATTTTGTCTTTTTTTGCAAAATTCTCTAAATTTTGCGATATTTTCAGGCTCGATAAATGGCTCATCTGCTTGCACGTTTATGACTATATCGTTTTGATCTAGGTTTAAATTTCTGCATGCCTCATTTATACGATCTGTCCCGCTTTGGTGACTAGTTGATGTCATGACGGCATTTAGCCCGTGAGTTTTTGCTATATCTAAAACACTCTCGTCATCAACTGCTATGACGACCTCGTCGCACTCGCTCACTCGTCTGGCAGTTGCTACAAACATTGGAACTCCGCCTATATCGCAAAGAATTTTATTTTTAAATCTAGTAGAACTTAGTCTGGCAGGTATGATTATCATTTTTTTATCCATTCTAAAATTTTATCTTCTATCTCATTTTGTTCGATAACATCAGGGTGTAAAATTTTAGCATCAAAAAGCTCTTCGATACTGCTTGGCGCGCTTTCATTTAGTTTTGAAGCAAGCGTGTTCAAGCCCTCTTTTTCGCTATCTGCACTTTGTTGGCACGCCTTTAGCATGCTTGGCGCAAATTTAACCCAATGTGCCGTTGAAGTGATGACATTTATACGTGAGCTATCTGCCATTTTAAAGCAAGTTGCGGTGTGCGGGTCGATAGCTACGCCTTTGTCCATCCACTCTTTTATATAACTCTCACACTTACTATCAGTGCAAAAGTCTGCTTCAAATTCAGCTTTTAATGCCTTCAGCTCATTTTTATCAAGCTTGTAAAATTTATCTTTACTTAGCTTATCCATAAGCTCTTTTGTGCGAACGGCGCCAAATTTATCAAACAGCAATCTTTCGATATTGGAGCTAATTAAAATATCCATAGCAGGGCTTATAGTTTGAAGCAATTTCTTGCCCCTAAGATCGTAAATTCCTGTATTAAAGAGTTCTGTTAGGATATTGTTTGCGTTTGAAACGATTTTGATTTTGCCGATTTTAGCGCCCATTTTTTTAGCATAGTATGCACCTAAGGCATTACCGAAGTTTCCGCTAGGCACGATGATGTCAAAACTCTCACCCCTTGCTAATTTACCATTTTTTAAAAGTCTTGCATAAGCGTATGCGTGATATATGATCTGAAATAAAATTCTTCCGAAATTTACGGAGTTTGCGGCACTTAGACTGAGTTTGTTTTTGGCTAATTGCGCTTTAAAATTTTCGCTTGCCAAAAGCGTTTTAAGTGCTCGTTGCGCGTCGTCAAAATCGCCTTTGATACCGATAGTTTTTAGGTTATCGCCCTTCATGCATACCATTTGTAGGCGCTGAACCTCGCTGGTGCCATTTGCAGGATATAAGCAGACGACTTTTATATTTTTAGCATTAGCGAAGGTTTTTAGCGTGGCAGGTCCGGTGTCGCCGCTAGTAGCGCACATGATGAGATAGTTTTTGTTTTTTTCTTGCGCAAGAGAGCTTAGAATTTCTCCAAAAGGCTGAAGAGCCATATCTTTAAAAGCGCGTGTAGGACCGTGATATAGTTCATTTATATATAAATTTTTACCAAGTTTTTTAAATTCAACCGGAGATGCTGGCTTGTCAAAGTTTTTATATCTTTTTACTGCTTTTTTAAAGACGTTTTTATCTATGTTAAATTTAAATAAAGAGATTATATAAAGGGCTAGTTTTTCATAGCTTAGCTTGCTTAGTTCGCGCCATTTTTTATCACTTATCTTTGGTAGCTTAACTGGCGCGTAAAGTCCACCGTGTTCGCTACTTGGATTAAGTAAAGCGCGTTTTAAACCGACTTTTTTTGATTTTTCGTTTTTCTTGGCTCTTGTTGGGTGCAGTTTCATGTTTTTTCCTTTGATCTCTTAAATTTATTGTCTTATCATAGTTCCTATACCGTCGTCGGTAAATAGCTCAAGAAGTAATGAATGCGATAGTCTCCCATCAAGTATGTGTGCGTTTTTAACGCCGCTTTTTACGCATTCTAAAGCCGCATCGACTTTTGGCATCATGCCTCCGCTTATAACGCCGGTATTTTTTAGCTCATTTATCTGTGATTCGTTTAGTTTGCTGATGAGCTTTTTATCGTTATCTAAAATTCCTTGAGTATCGGTTAAAAATATTACTCTTTCGGCCTTTAGTGCACTTGCTATCTTGCTTGCGCAAAGATCGGCGTTTATGTTGTAGCTATTTGCCTCATCGTCAGTTGCAATAGGTGCCACAACAGGTATAAGCCCATTTTGTAAAAGCCCGTTTAGCACGGCTGTATTTACGTATTCTATCTCGCCGACAAAGCCGTATTTGCCGTTATTTAGCGTTTTAGCTTTTAATAAATTTGCATCTTTGCCACTAACACCTATGGCTCTTGCGCCATTTTTATTTAAAAGTGCAGTTAGTTCTTTGTTGATATTTCCGCTAAGAACCATCTCGACGACTTCCATGGCTTCTTTATCTGTTACTCTAAGACCGTCTACGAATTCGCTTTTTATATTTAGCTTATCAAGATATGAGTTTATCTTTTTACCGCCGCCGTGAACTACGATAACCTTGCAGCCTACAAGCTGAAGTAGTGCGATATCTTTGATGAAATCACTCTTTAAATTTTCATCAAGTTGAGCCGAGCCGCCATATTTCACAACGAAAATTTTATCGCGGAATTTTTGGATATATGGTAGAGCAGATATGATCACCTGTGCGGTTTGAAGTTTATCTTTCAAAGTTTTTCCTTGTATTTAAAATCCTAGATTATAGCAAAAAACCGTTTAAATTGCTTGTTTTATGGCGTTTTTTAGCTCATTACTAAGCGTTGTGTGTAGTTTTATAAGCGAGATAGGGAGATTGAAGTCTTTTACTTTTACAAAATCCTTTTGTGTCATAAGTAAGGATGTAGCTTTGTAAGAGCTAAGAAGCTTTGCAAGCTCTTGTTTATTAAAGTCGTGATGATCTGGATAAAAAATTTGCGCTACTGTTTGGTTGAAAAATGGCTCTAGGCGCGTTGGATTGGCTATTGCTGTGACTAAAAGCATCTTATCTGTTTGGTTAAAAATTTGAGTTTTTCTAAAGTGCGAAACACCCTCTTTAGCTATGAAATCCCCAAATCTATAAAAGCCAACAGGATATCTATAAGCCCCGCTAGGTATGGTAAAATTTAGCGCTGGAAGAGGGTTTGGCTGGATTAGGATATTAAATTTTTTAATGTGAAATTTGCCAAAACCATCATCTAAAATAATATACCTTGCACCCATTTTTTTTGCTTCATATATAGCTTCATCTCGGTTTTCACTAACGATGACGTTTGTATTTTTTACACTTATGGCATACTCCATCGCCTCATCGCCACTTGTTTTTACGTCTGTTAAAATTTGACCGTTTACGCATACCTTTACAAGACCTTTACTACTTCTGCCGTATCCTCTTAGTATGATAAAAGCACCGTCAAATTCGTTTGCTATCGCGATACCAAGCGGAGTTTTGCCGCTTCCTCCCAAGCTAAGGTTGCCTATGCTTAAAATTTTAATACCAAGATCCTTCTCTTTACTTGTGTATTTTTTGATATAAATAACAAAAGCATATATTAAAGACAGTGGTAAAAGTATAAAAGAAAGAAGCTTTTGAGTGAAATTAGGGCGGTAAAAATAACTCTCCGCCCAAATGTATAAATTTTGTTTAAATGTGCTTTTAGACACGTGATTTTGATATCTCTTTAATCTTTTCGCAAATATAATAAACCTCTTCATCTTTTAAAGCGTTATAAATAGGCAAAGAAAGCACTTGTTGATATACCTTAAGTGCACTAGGGTAGGCGTTTACTTTAAGGTTGTATTTAGCCTTGTAGTAACTTAAAAGATGTATCGGTATATAGTGTAACGAAGTATGGATGCCATTTTCCAGTAGCTCACGTGCGAAACTGTCGCGGTTTTTATCGATTTTGATTATATACTGAGAGTATACATGGTCACGTTTTTTAATAGGAGTTGTTATGTGAGGACAGTTTGATAACTCTTTGTTATAAATTTCAGCTATCTCTTTTCTGCGTTTGATAAACATATCGTTTTTTTCTATCTGGGCAGTGGCATATGCGGCATTTAATGCACTTATATCGTATTTAAGACCGATGTCAACTACGTCATAAATATAGCCTAAGTTGCCGTATTTATCGATACCGTTTATAAGTGCGTAGTTTCTAAGAAGTCTCGCGCGTTCCGCAATCTTGTCGTCATTTGTTGTGAAAAATCCAGCTGTTGCGATAGGGTTGTTTACTTGCGAATACGTCTGAAAGCATGATAAAAATGAGTTTTCATTGCCGATTTTGGTGCCATTGTATGTTAGTCCGATAGAGCGATTTGCATCATCTAATACTTTTACGTCATAATGTTTTGCTATCTCGTTTATCTCATCAACCGGAGCACTTTGTCCTGCTATGTGACTTACAAAAATTCCTTTTAGTTTTTTATGATTATACTCTTTGAGGGCTTTTTTAAGTGAGTCCGGGTTTATGTTAAAGTCATCTTCGTTTATATCGACAAATATCGGCTCGGCATCAAAGTGCCTGATTGATTGGGCTACACTTGGAAATGAATTTACCGAGCAAATAATCTTATCTCCACGTTTTATCTCCATTGCACTTAAGGCTAAGTGGTGTGCTGCGGCTAGGTTGTTTGTGCTTATGACATGTTTTGCACCGAAATATTTTTGCAAAGTATCTTCTAGTGCTTTAATGGTTTTGTTTGAATTTTGGTTTTTTAAAACATCTTGTATAAGTTCGTTTTCGCGCTCCGTAATGGTTGGTTTATAAAATGAAATTTCTTCCATGTCTTGCCCCCTAAATTTTTGCTATCAGAGGCATTCGCCTCTTAAATTCGTTTGATTTTACTCTTTTTAGTATCTCTTGAACTGTTTTTTTGCCAAATTTTTCTTCGATTTGTTTATTATAAATTTCACCGTTTTTTGTCGCTATTAAAATTTCATCAACCACTTCATAGCTATATCCGATATCTTCTTCGTCGCTTTGGCCTTCCCAAAGATCGGCTGATGGCGCTTTGTTTATGATATTTTCGTCTATCTCAAGATACCTAGCAAACTCAAAAATTTCAGTTTTATAAAGCTCTCCGATAGGATTTATTGCACATGCCATATCGCCAAATATAGTTCCGTATCCAAGCATGAGTTCGCTTTTGTTACTAGTTCCCACAACGATAGCTCTTATGTCTGCCGAGTAGTCATACAAAAGGCTCATTCTTATTCTTGCACTTAAATTTCCTTTTCGAATATTGTTTAAATTTGTGTCTATACTCTCTTGGTATGCGCCTAAAATGCTTTCTATGCTTAAGATTTTAAATTTAATGTTTCTCTTTTGACAAAATTCAGTTGCATCTTTTATATTTTTTGGGTCGGAATTTTTAGTCGGCATGATTAGGGCGTGTGTATTTTGAGGCATTGCCTTTGCGCAAAGTGCGCCCACTATAGCAGAATCAAGCCCTCCGCTCATACCAATAAGTAAATTTTCGACACCGATATTTTTACAGTAGTCTCTTAGAAAAGCAACCAGTTTTAGCTCTAACTCTTTAAAATCTCTCATTTTGGTATCATTGTTTAAAAAATTTGTATTATTATACTTAACATATATAAATTTTTAGTTAAGTTTTCATAATTTTATTGTAAAATTCTTAAAAAAATAAATTAAAGTATTGAAAATGAAAGTGTTATCAAAAAGTTTTGGAGAATACGCTACAAACTGTTACATAATAGAGCAAGACGGTATGCAACTTGTCGTAGATCCAGGTAAAGGTTCGTTTGAGTGGATTGGTCAAAATGTTACAAATTTAAAGGCTATACTTTGCACACATGGGCATTTTGACCATATTTTTGATGTTTTAAAGGTCAAAAATAAGTTTAAGGCGCCTATTTATATCCATGAAGAGGACGCATTTTGGGCGCAAAATGATATTTTTGGATATGGATATGAGATATTTACTCCAGATGTATTTTTTAAAGACCAAGAGTGCGTTACTATCGGCTCGTTTAATATAAAATTCCATCACTTTGCAGGACATACACCAGGATGTTCAATGATAGAGATAAACGGCTGTATGTTTAGTGGTGATTTCTTGTTTAGAGATAGTATTGGCAGGTGGGATTTTCCGTATTCAAACAAAGAAGATATGCTAAAAAGCCTTGAAAAATGCTCAAAAATAAGTGGTGACTACAAGCTCTATCCAGGACACGGTGAGCCAAGCAGTCTAAGTGCGGAGCAAGGCAGGCTTGATATGTGGATAAGGATAGTGACTTCTAGTTAGCCTTATCCTGTCGTTCTTTAGCACGTCTAATAGCGCCTTCGCGTTGGATATTTTTTTGTTGTGCTAAAAAAATATGCTCTTCGAGTGCAACGAGTTGAAATGTCCCCTCAAATACCTTCATGTCGTGGAGTTTACCTATGACTCTTACTTCGCGTTTGCGCGACTCGTCAAAGTAAGCTCTTGCATCAAATTCTACGATCTCTCCAAGTTTGATCGGGCCGTAAAAATTTATACGAGCATTTATGGTGACGCAAAATTCTTCATTGATGGCAACAAGAGCAGCGTAGTTTGCCGCGGAAAATATAAATCCGCTATGGATGAGATCAGAGCCGTCGGCTACCATTTCGTTTGTGGTAAAAAATTTTGTTTTTGCGTGATTTTTTTCTAAAAATGTCGTTACGCCGGTTAGGCTTAACTTGATATTTGGTGATGTTTTTATCTCATTGCGAAATGGATTTTCGTCTTCAGGAAGGACGATTTGAGAGTCCCCAACCTCTTCATAAATGCTGTTTTCAGCCATTTTTATCCTTAAATTTTTATTTTTATATACACTCGGTTTGGAGCAGGATAACCTTCGATAGTTTTTAAGCTATCGTTTGGATCAAGAAAATTTTCTAAACTCTGTCCGTCTATCCACTCGGTTTTTCTTTGTTCGTTTACGTCGGTAGGTTTTGTGGCTAAAATTTCAAAATCACTAAATTTAGCCCTTTCACACCAATTTTCAAGCGCACCGATAGTAGGGACAAAGTATATGTTTGGTATCTTTGAATACGTAAGCTTTGGTGTTAATGCAAAATCACCCGGCATATCTATATACATCGTATCTAAAAATACTTCTCCGCCCTTATTAAGTGAACCTTTAAGTTCTTTTAGCATTTTTACCGGATCGCTTCTGTGATATATCACGCCAAGGCAAAAGATGGTGTCAAATTTATGCTCGTAATGCGCTAAATGCTCAACTCCTAAAAGCTCATATATGATATTTGAGCGCACAAAATGGTTTATGAAATTAAACTGCATAAACGTATGCACGCTAGGGTCAAAGCCGACTAATTTTTTTGGTTTTTCTTTAAGCATGCGAAACATGTAATATCCGTTATTGCACCCCACATCGGCTACAACTTTATCTTTTAAATTTATATGTGGTTTAAGTAGGTTGTATTTTATAAAGCTTTGCCACTCTGTATCTATAAAAAGCTCTCCAAGCGCAAACGGACCTTTTCTCCATGGCTTAAGCTCTTTTGCGATCGCCTCTATCTGTTCTTGTTCTTGAGCGGTTAAACCGTTAAATTTAATACTAACAATATCGTTAAATTCACACTCGCAATCAAACTTTCCTAGTGCATTTATGAGTGAAAGAAGTTCTAAATTTTTATATGAATTTAATATCTTTTGTCTTTCTTTTATGAAATTTTGCACGCTACTTCCAGTCTATGATGTTGTGCGGACACTCTTTGCGATATGTGCCGGTCGCGTCATAATACTCTTTACAGTCGTTGTAATACTGTGTTGAAATTCCGCGCTCATTTAAAAAAATACAACCGTTAAAAACAAAAACAATAAGCATTAAAAGTAATATTTTAAGAAATTTATTCATGGATTTGATTTTAGCATAAAATTTAATATTTTATAGTAAAATGTTCGTTTTTAGGGCTTAGGTTAGCCATTTTATTATTAAGGCATTTCATGCAAAGACGTGATTTTTTTAAAATAGGTGGAGTTTTGGGTGCGGCAAGCGTGCTGCCAAGCGTAGCATTTGCGGCTGCTAACGAGAGCAAAAGTAGTGCGGTTAGGACGTTTGACGTTAGATTAAGTCATTTACTAAAAGAAAAGGGTAAAAACGCTCGTTTTTGGTTACCTCTTGTTACTTCAACCGATTTTCAACAATTAGTAAGCGACTATAAGATAACAACAAATGCAAAAGAGTATTACATTTCAGATCTTGCCATCCCAACGCTATTTGCCGACTTTAAAGAGGGTCAAGTAGATCCAGCAATAGATGTTGAATTTAAAGTGAGAACCACTGAGAGAAATACCGACTTTTCAAAGGTTAATTTTAACGAAAATGAAAAATTAAGCAAAGAAATCGAGTTTTATCTAAAAGCAACCGCTCAAATTCCTACAACAGGCATAGTTAAAGAATTTGCTGACAAGATCATCGGTAAAACAAAAGGTGACTTAGAAAAAGCTCGTTTGATATATAACTGGGTCGCAAACACTATGGAGCGTGACAATAGCGTGCCTGGATGTGGCAGAGGAGATGTAAAAGCTATCCTTGAAAGCGGTAAACTAGTCGGTAAATGCACCGATATAAACAGTGTGTTTGTCGGACTTTGTAGGGCGGTTGGAATTCCTGCTCGTGAGTTATTTGGTATCCGCGTTGGTGCTTCGAGATTTTCAGGCCAAATGGGCGCAGCTCCAAAAGAGGACGGCTTAAGTCATATATCTGGCGGACAGCACTGTAGGGCGGAATTTTATCTAAAAGGATATGGCTGGGTGCCTGTTGATCCTGCTGATGTTACAAAGGTAAGACTGGGCGAAAAACTAAGCAACAGCGACACAAAATTGGCTCAAATTCGTGATTATCTATTTGGTAACTGGGAAATGTGCTGGATAGGCTTTAACTACGGTAGAGACTTTGACCTAAAGCCACTTGCCGAGCAAAGACCTATAAATAACTTTGGCTATCCATATGCTGAGGTTGATGGCAACACGTTAGATTATTACAACCCAAAAGAATTTAGCTACGATTACGTATCGAAAGAAATTTAAATTTGAAGCAGGTTTGGTTTATCATAACCTCGGCTATTAGCGCATTTATGGCAACGCTTTGTTGCCTACCTGCGCTACTTTTTTTACTGTTTGGAACCTCTTTTTCATTTTTGTCTTGGACTAGCGCATTTTATGAGTATCGCACGTTTTTTAGCATACTTTCGGTGATATTTTTCGTTGCTTCGGCATTTTTTGTGTTTTATAAGCCAAAGTCTTGCGCGCTAAATTATGCTAAGAAAAAGTGGATATTTACATATGTTCTTTTGGGGATTTTGATTGTTTTTATGCTTGTTTATCCAGAGCTGTTGGGAGACTTTTATGAGTAAAATTTTATTTGCACTACTAATTTGTACGGTTGCATTTTCGGATCAAAATTTTAAGATACAAGTAGAGGCTATGCATTGTCCACTTTGCACGTCAATGGTTAGAAAAGCACTGCTTGGAGTTGAGGGCACTCAAAGTGCCAAAGTTTCTTTACGTAGTAAAACGGCGGATGTTATTACGGTGGATGGAGTTAAGGAAGATGACTTGCTTAAAGCTATAGAGGCTATAGGCTATCCTGGTATTGTTTTAAAGTAGACACTCATGAAAGAAGTTCAAATTTTAGACAAATTTAAGGAAATTTCACAAATTCCCCATTGCAGTTTTAATACAAAAGAGTTGCGCGACTTTTTGGCTAATTATGCCAAAAATCACGGATATAGCGTGGACGTTGATGAGGTTGGAAATATCCACGCGATAAAAGGTGAGCCTAAAATTTGCTTGCAAAGTCACTATGATATGGTTTGTGTGGGCCATGCGCCAAAGCTCGAGCTTGTCGAAAAAGATGGTTTTTTAAGCGCTAAAGAGTCATCTTTGGGTGCCGATAATGGCATGGGTGTCGCTATCATGATGCAGATGATGAAGGAATTTGAAAATTTAGAATGTCTTTTTACAAACGACGAAGAGGTTGGGCTTATAGGAGCAAATGGATTTGACGGTAATTTTGCAAGCAAAAAGCTTTTAAATTTAGACAGCGAAGATGACAGCGAGGTTATAGTTGGTTGTGCAGGAGGTATAAATATCTTTGCATGCATTGACGCAGATACAAAGACCGTATCAAGCGGCGATGTTTATGAAGTTATCGTTAGTGGATATCCTGGTGGACACTCCGGTGTTGAGATACAAAAAGATATACCAAACGCTATTAAAATTTTAGCTCGCTTTATAAGACAAAACGGTGCGAAGCTAGTAAGTATAGAAGGTGGTGAAAGAAGCAACTCTATACCGGTTAACGCAAAGGCTGTCGTAGTAAGTCAGAACAAATTAAAAAGCGATGACTTGCATATTTGCGTTAAGAAGCTTGACGGTACTGCTAAAATTTTAAAAAATTCAGATCAAATTTTAGCTTTTATAAATGGTTTTTCGCAGGGCGTAAGAAGCTATGATGTGGAGTTAAATTTACCAAAAGATAGTGTAAATTTATCTACCGTAAAAAATCACAACGGTAAGACCTGGGTGGAATTTTACGCTCGCTCTATGAGTATGGATGGAATTTTAAGGCTCGAGTTTGAGATCGGCGAAATGGCTAGTGCGCTTGGTTTTGACATTAGTATCAATGAGCGCTCTAATCCCTGGGAGCCTAGTGCAGATGAATTTGCTTATGCTGTTTTGGATGAACTTCAAAAATTTAAACCGGATGCAAAGATAAAGGCTATACACGCAGGGCTTGAGTGTGGTGTGCTTTGTGAGGGCAGAGATGATATGCAGACTTGTTCCATAGGACCAAATATCTACTCTCCGCACTCTACTCACGAAAGATGTGAGCTTGCTTCGGTTGATATTATAGCAAGTGTCGTTAGAAATATAATTAGCAGATATTAAATTTGTAAAATTTTACATAAAATTTCATTTAAAATGCTTAGAAACTATAAGCATTTTAAATTTACATAAACGCTTAAACTAAGATGTTTAGGCTTCCTCTTTCTTGCCTGCTTTGTTCTTGGTTTTGACTCTGCTCGGTTTGTTCTAGTTGTCTTTGTTCGTTTGCTCTTTGACTTTGCTCGGCTTGAGATGCTTGTGTGTTTTGAATTCGCTCTTCGTTATTTTTGTTTTGAGCATTTTGCTCTCGCGTTTTGTTTTGATTTTTGTAGATATCATAGCTTTGATAACTTCCGTAAGAATTTATTGAAGTAGGTGTGAGGGGGTAGAGAAAATGAGAGTGAAAAATTTTAGCGATTTTTTTATGAAAGTCCCTAAATATGGGGATTGTGTGGATAGTTGTAAGCATTTTAAATGCGGAAATTTTTGTGCCAAAAAATCCCTATAGTCCCAAAATGGCTGTTTTATCCCAAAAGTAGTGGAAAAATAGCTCTGTTTTAAACACCTTAAAAACCCAAATAAACGACATTTAAAAGCCCCTTAAAGGCTGGAAAAAATCAAGGAAAATTTTAACGATATAGTAAAGCTTTGATACTTTACTATAAAAATATGGTTTATTTTTATAGGTGATTAAGACACAAAATTTAGCAAAAAATGTGTCTTAATAAAACTTAATGTGGCTTAATGCTTTTAAATAGCGTTTTTTCAAGCACTTATATTAAGACACAATCATAAAACAATAAACAATATGCCACTAAACTTAAAAATACATTTTTTAATTAAGACACGTTTTAAGCTTTCATTAATAGACTTTCATATCAAGGGAAAATTTGCATCTAACCTTGCCAATGATTTTTAGCTCTACAATCTTATCTTCTGTCAATACTATATCTTGATAAAAACTATTAAGCGATGTTAGTTTAATCTCTTTTTGTATTGGATTTCTAAGAAATTTTTTCATATACACATCACCGCCGATATTAGCTATGATTATATCTCCATTTTTTATATCCGCATCTAAATCAATAATAACCATATCTCCGTTTTGGGCAAATGGCTCCATGCTGTCACCAAAAACCCTTATAACATCATAGTTTTTTACAGGTACTTTTAGAACTTTTTCTAAAAATTCACCACTAACTGGAATAAGACTAAAATTTGCACTAGAATTTATAGCTCCATATCCTGCACTTGCAGCAACATCATCAAAATACCTTAGATTTACCTTGATATTTTGTGGTTTTTTTACCTTATCAACACTTAGGCTTGTAAATTTTAATTTTACTGATGATGTTAGTCCTTTTGAACGCCAAGTGCTCGCAGTATTTCTACTATAGCCCATTTTTTCGGCTACATCTTCAAGACTTGATACATTAAAAAACTTTTTCATATTCTCAAAAATTACTTTATCATCCATAGTTTTTATACCTCGTTTTATTCAAAATATAGTTTTTATACCTTGACAATAAGGTTAAAATACTATATAATTCTGCAAATGTTTGCTGAATTATATCTTAAAAATATAAATTCTGCAAATGTTTGCTGAATTTATACGAAAGGAGCAAAAGTGATAAGAAAATACTTTGACGATAATTGTATAAGCATTAGACAATGGGCTAAAAAGCACAATTTAGAACAAAGAACTACATATGCTGTAATCAATGGCGAAACAGTCGGAAAATACAACACAGCAAAAGGAAGCTCAAAGAAGGTATTTGAAGCACTTTTGAGTGAAGGGATAATAGAAAATATGCCTGACGTATTTAAGAGCGATGACAATGAAAAGGCTAGCTGATGTTATATGCTGAAACTGCGGTTGCTTCTGTTATTTTCAATGTTAGTCTTAGTGCCTTAAAAGAAGCAACTCGTAGAAATTCCCAAAAATACCCATTTATCCATATAACTGACGCTAAGGTGCGAAGTCGTGGCGGCGTGAAGCTACTCTTTGAGGTAGAAGTAGCTCAAATAAACTCATGCATAAAGAGCGGAAAACTAGATAGTGATGTGGGTGTGTATATGCTAAAAGATGGTGAGTATAGCCAAATAAAATTTAGTGAGATAGTAGGTAAAAACAGCACAAAAACAAGCGAAAGTGAGAGAATATCATACTTTAACCTAAGCCAAAGTGAGCAAGAGAGCGTAAATGAGAAGCTAAAAATACTAAAAGAGTGGGATGAGTATAAAAGGGCTGGGTTGTCCTCTAAAAAGTTCTGCAAGGATTTTAACATAAGCGAGGCAAGGTTTTTTAGATGGCAAAGGGCTTATAGGGAGCAAGGTGCTGTGGGTCTGGCTGATAAAAGAGGCAAACACAGGGTAGGAGCTAGTAAGCTAAGTGGCTGGATGATGGAGTTTGTGCTTAATAAATTTAGAGCTTATGGAGCTGGTGCAAAGCTAAATATAACAGAGGTCTGGAAAGCGCTACATAAAGAGGCTGGAGTAAGAGAGTGGTATGACTACTATGGCTTTTTAAAAGGGGAGGTAAAACCGCTCTTTGATACGGGAGCTATAAAAAGATACCTTGATAACTACTTTGCTAATAAGCCTTTGGAGCTAACGATGATAACAAAGGGTATGGATAAGGCTAAGAGCTATCATCAGCCTGCGTTTGGCTCACAGGGTGAAATCATCACAAGGCGTAATCAGTGCTGGCAAATAGACAGCTCACCGCTTGATGTGATGGCAAGAGATGGCAAAGGCGGCGAAGCGATAAGGGCTGACATACTCTCGATAGTGGATGTATATAGCGGTAGGTGCGTGGCTAGTGTGGAGAGTAGCTCAAACGCCTTGGCACTTGTAAGGCTAATGTGGAGAGCGTTATCTACGCTTGGAAAGCCTGAGTTTATCAAGGGCGATAACGGCAAGGACTATCTAAGCAGGCAGTTTCAGTATCTGCTAAATGGGCTTGGTATCGGATACGACAGAGCCATAGCGTATAGTGGGGATGAGAAGGGCTTTGTAGAGAGGCACTTTAGAACTATGCAGCACTCAGGCATCATAGCCCCAGAGTTTTCAGGCGAAGACGTTATAAAAACAAATCTTGAAAGCATTGCAAAAAGACTAAAAGCCACTGGCATTGTGGATCTAAAAGCAAACAATGCAAGTGAAGCTATCGCTAAGATGGGAGACTTTGGCACGAGTCGCCTAATCGCAGCCTATCCGTATGTAAAGATCTGGGATGATGAAGCAAATGATTATACGATGCAGCCCCAATCGGCACGCATAGCAGGTATGATAGCCTATGTCGATGGACAAAGTGAGTTTGGTTACTCAGATAGCTATTCAAACAGAGTGATGAACGGCGTAGTAGGGTTAGCTGATGATATAGACTTTGAGCTAGGCGAAACATGTACGGCGGATGAGCTACGTGCGGCTCATATCTCAACTATCATTAGAGAGAGCGGATTTAGAACTTGGGGTGGTGAAACGTCAGACCAAGATACCATTTGGCAGGATCTAGCCCGTGTTAGGATATTTGACCGCATTTCGCAGGCAGCTCAAAAGGGAGTGCTCTTTGCGATTGACCGCAAGGCAGATCAACTCTATCACGCAAAAAGAAGCGTCGAGGAGCTACTGCGTCAGCTTGTAGGTGCAAAGGTATTGCTTGGATATGAGCTATCTTGGAGCGAAAAGAATACGGATGCAACGGTTACGGTGGGCAAATTTTATCTAGACGTTAGAATGCAGAATAATCCAATAATAAAACAGCTAACGCTAGATTTTATCTACGTAGATAGTTACTCAAGCCAGCTAATGGATGATTTAAGTAAATAGGTGCTTTCTAAAAGCTTTTGGAGCAAAAACAAGGGGTACCCCGCTTGGCGGGGACTTTAGTGTTTGCTCCTTTAGCCAAGCTTTGCTTGGCGTTAAAAGGAGATAAAAAAATGATTAAAAGGAAAATTCCTCAAGTAGTCCAAGAGGCAAACGCGTATATCAACGGACAAGGGTATCTTGGAGTGGTAAAATCCTTGACTATCCCAAAGATAGAGCAAGAGACGATCGAAGCCAAAGGCGCGCTCGGCGGCAATTTTGCAAGCGGCAGTATAAAACCCGTCGAGATGGAGTTTAAGCTAAGCGTGATTGATAAAAATATGTATCTAGGCTACGGTCTTAACACTTGGCAAAACAGGATCCCATTTTTGTTTAAAGCAAGCATTTATCAAGCGGGCAAAGGAGAAGCGGTGCCGTTTTCTATGGCGGTAACGGGCGATATAGTTGAGATCGATCCGGGCAGCTTTGAAAGCGGCAAAGAGCTTGAGGTCACCGTCAAGCTTGCCGTGCACTTCCTTGACATCAATATAGACAAGATACCGATGGTGCTATTTGACGTGGAAAATATGATATGTTTAATAGGCGGAGTGGATTATTTAGCGAAAGTTAGATCAAATTTAGGCGAATAGTATAAATAAAAAGGATAAAAGATGGCAAAAAATAAAGCGGAAAATCACAATATCATCACGGAAAACGGCAATACATACACGCTTTTAAAGCTAAGCGACGGCAAAGAGTTAAAGATAAGACATCCAAAGGGCAGAGATTTAAGGTTTGCCATGAGCGGTACAAAGGGGGATGAGGCGGCACTTACTTTTAAACTAGCGAGTAACCTTACTTGCTTAAGCGAAGCGGAGCTTGACGAGCTAGAAGCCAAAGATTGCGCGTTGATTTTAGGAGTGGCCGCCGGTTTTTTAAGCTAGCCCCGACTTATGAAGGGGCTGCGCTGATTGCTCATACGCTTCATTTTTCGTTTAATGAAATTATGGAGTTTGAGGTTAGCGAATATCAAAGATTTTTAAAAATTTCAGAAGATATTCTGATAAAAACTAGAAATTTGGGTTAGGCTTTAGAGCTTAGCTCATCAAAGAACGGGTATAAAAACGGCACGGCAAAGATGAAATAAAATGGATTTATGTCAAAAATCGCATAAGCTAATGCTCCGATTAAAGTGCATATGCCAAGTAGTGAGTTCATTAACTCGTCCTCCTTGCATAAAGATTTTTGATTTTTCATCTAAATATTCTAACAATTAAAGTTTTTAAAGTCAAGGGGAAGTAGATGGATAATACTCAAGTCGGCATAATTATAGGGCTTAGCACAAAAGGCTTTGAAGCGCTAAGCGGCAATACAAAAAAACTTAGTGAATTTGCAAATAAGTTAAGTATGGCCGGTAAAAACGTCACAAAGCTAAATGAAAAAATTGCAAAAATTAACGGCTTTAAGCTAAAAATAGATGAAAATTTAGGAAATATCACAAATGAGCTATCATCGTGGCAATCTCGCCTAGTAACGGCTGCTAGCTTTGCAGTTCCGGTTAAGCTTGCCGTCGACTTTGAAACATCAATGGCGGACGTTAAAAAGTATGTCGATTTTAAAAGCGAAGATGAAGTCAAAATTTTAGGCGAACAGATAAAGAGCTTAAGCCGCGAGCTTGGCGTAAATGCGAATGAGCTAGCGCAAATTTCAGCCAGCGGCGGACAGCTAGGGCTAAAGAGCGATGAGATAGCAGGATTTACGAAGCTTGTCTCAAAAATGGGAGTGACCTTTGATATGAGCGGCAAAGATGCCGGAGACGCCATTGCCCTAACCATGAATAACCTAAAACTAGGCATCGATGAGATAGCCGTGCTTGGCGATAAGATAAACTACCTTGACGATAAAATGTCAATGGTAAATGCAAGAGATATAATAAACGTGATCGGTCGCACGGCGGGATCGGGCTCTATACTTGGACTAGAGGGCGATAAAATTTCAGCCCTTGCAAGTAGCTTTCTATCTCTCGGCAAAGCTCCGGAAGTAGCAAGTACCGCTATGAACTCGCTTTTTAACAAACTTGCAAATATTGACGGGCAGGATGAGAAATTTAAAGAAGCTCTAAAAAGCATGGGAATGGATGCAAACTACTTAAAGGTAGCGATGCAGCGTGACGCAAGCGGTGGGCTTGATATGTTTTTAAACGCTTTGGCGAAAGTGGATAAAAGAGCTCAAATGGGCGTATTGACCGATATGTTCGGATCTCAGTTTGCGGATGATATGGGCTCGCTCGTAAATGCGATCGATAAATATAACGAGGCTAGTTCGCTCATAAATAGCGAAGGTGCAAAAGGCAGTATGGACGGCGCGCTAAAAAACAAGCTAGCCACCACAAAAAGCGGGCTTGAAAGGCTATCTCAAAGCTTTATTAGTTTAGGTATCACGATCGGCGAGGCATTTTTGCCGACGTTAAATTTGATAACAAGCGGACTTGGCAAACTAACAAACGGCATCATTGCGCTTACAAGCAAATTCCCAAATGCCACAAAGGTGATATTTGGCTTTATGGGCGGAGTTTTAGCTATTGTTACCTTGGCTCCCGCCATAAAAATACTAGGCTGGGGTCTTGGCATAGCGTGGCAACAAGCAAAAATCTTAGGCTCAGCCTTTGGCGTGCTAAACGAAATTTTAAAGCTCAAATATCTAAATACCATAAAACTAAACTACGCCTATCTTAAGGTGACTGCAAGCGCAAAAATAACTGCGGCTGCCACTTGGGCAAACAATGCGGCAAGTAAGGCTTATGCCGCTACTTGCGGCTTGTTAAAAACCGCCGTCTCTGTTCTTGTAGGAGCGTTCAAGACATTACGTTCAGCGCTTATAACTACCGGCATAGGGGCGCTGGTCGTCGCCCTTGGGCTTGGAGCTAATTATATAATTGAAAACTGGGATAAGGTAAAAGCATTTTTTAGTAATATCTGGGAAGGTATTAAACCATACTGGCAAGCTATAACACAATTTTTTAGCGATCTTTGGCAAGGGTTAAGTGATTTTTTAAGTGGCATTTTTTCGCCAGTTGTTGATGCGTGGAACTCTTTATTTGGTGGATTTTTTGACTGGATCGGCGAAAAATTTGCTTGGGTCAGTGATATGGTATCAGCTATAGGCAATGTCATAGGTAAAGCAACTAGCTGGACTAAAGATACGCTTGGTATAGGAGATGGAAAAGAGAGCAACTGGCATAACCCTCTTAGCTGGTTTAATGACGATACGCCGGGTGAAAAAACACCCGCCTTTAGTGATACATTTAATACGACTTCTCCGAACATGGCTAAAAGTACAGTAGCCATGACAACAAGCGGAGCCACGATAAATGTAAATTTTAGTGGCGACTTTAATATCGCCACAAATAATGGCAAATTTGATATGAGCGAGTTTGAAAGGCAAGTAATAGCCAGTGTAAAAAGGGCTTTAAAAACTGATGAGATGAATGCCAAAAATAGAAGCATTATAGGGCAATAAGGGGCTAAAAATGGTCTTATCGTTAGGTGGATTTAAATTTAATTGGAAGCAAACCGATGGCATAAGCCGTGAAAGCGAATTCGGCATTAACCAAAATGATAGGATAGGAAACTATCCTGCGCTCTTTCGTGCAAATTTAGGAAACGAAAGCATAAAAATAGACGGACACACCTTGCCGTATCAAGGCGACAAGCAAGAGGCATTAAAAGAGCTTTATGCTCTTGCATACGTTGGATCTAGTTATCCGTTAGTAACTGGTTATGGCAAATATCTAGGCAAATTTGTGATAACAAAGATAAGCGAAAGCCAAGCTGTTTTTACCGATAACGGACTATTCTTTACACAGGGATTTAGTTTGGAGCTGAAAAGGGATTATGATGGATAAAATTTATATAGCTAAAGACGGCGAAAGACTTGATATTATCGTTTATAAACATTACGGCACATTAAAAAATTTCACTGAAATTTTAGCTTTTAATAGCCGTTTAAACAGCATTTTAAAAGCGGGCGATAAGGTATTTTTGCCCGAGATAAAAGAAAATGTAGTTAAAAAGGAAAAGACGCTATGGTAAGAGTGCCAAATTTTAAACTCCTAGCCAAAGGCAATGACATCACCGCTAAAATCAAATCAAATCTCATAAGCCTAAGCTACGAAGATAAAGAAGGACATGAAAGCGATGAAATAAGCATTGTAGTAAATGGCATATACGCTAAACCGATGTTCGGCGATAATTTAGAGCTTTGGCTTGGATATGGGAGCGATTTATTTCACTGCGGCAAATTTAGCGTTCAAACCGCCACAAGGGACTACAAGGCAAACACGACGGAGGTAAGAGCGACTGCGGTAAATTTCGCAAGCCCTCAAAAGCTCGCCAAACGTAGAAGCTGGGAAAATACTAGCTTGTTTGCCATAGCATCAAAAATAGCCGCTGAAAATAAGCTAAACGTAAAAACAAGCGGAACGGATCAGCCTATCGCCTCCGTTCTGCAAAACGATATTAGCGATCTTGATTTTTTATATGGACTATGCTTTGAGTATGGCTATATAATGAAAGTAGCAAATAATACAATAGTAATCACAAGTAAAGACGGCAAAGGCGATGAGAGTCAAACGTCAAACACAGCCAAAACCAGCAACGCGACCGAGCGAAGCGAGGGGGTTTCTACGCGAAACGTAGTGAAGCTGGAAAAGAATGAGAGCTTGCCAAGATTTAGTATCGAGCTAAGCGAGTGTGAAAGCCTAAGCATCACGGAAGCAAATCGCAATAGCTACACCGCCGTGATAGTGCAGTGGCACGACTCAAAGGACGGCAAGGATAAACAAGCCAAGATAGGAAGTGGCGAGCAAACCTATAAGCTAAATATCCCCGAGCCAAAATCAGACAATGAAGCCTTTAAAAAGGGTGAAGCTAAACTCAATGAGCTGCAACGCGGCGGAATAAACGGCTCGCTTACGGCTACGGGCAGAGAGATAAGAGCCGGCGGAAAACTAAAAATAACCGGTGCAGCCGGACTTGAAAATGTAGAATTTAGCGTAAAGTCAGTGTTGCACAACCTAAACGCTACAAGCTATATGATCGATGTGGAGTTTGAGGGGTGAAATTGCAAATAGAGCGTCCCCCCCCCATTTGCAAAATACAAAGTAGCAAAGTAATATTACTTAAATTTCTTACAAAGTAGCAAAAATATTAATACAGTGTTGATTAATTCGGTAGCGTCTAGATTGAAAAATAAAAGTTGAAATTTGTAAAAAAAATACAAAAACACTACTTTATTTAATAAAATTTGCTAAAATAATTTTGCGATTTATATCAAAAGAGGATAAAAATGCTACTAAGCTTTCGTGCAAAAAATTTTAGATCATTCCGTGATGATTTAGTTGTAGATATGCGGGCTCTAAATATAAAAGGCAATGAAGAAAACAAAGCCAATATAAATAACACTGAAATTTTAAAAAGTATAGTTATATTTGGTGCAAACGCAGCTGGCAAATCAAATATAGTTAAAGCATTTAATGCAATGCAATCTGCCGTTTTGCACTCATCAAGAACACAGCGAGGCGACAAGGTAATAGGTATAGACCCTTTTGTTTTAGACAATGAGAGTAGAAATAATCCTACCGAATTTGAAATATCCTTTTTGATAAACGAAGATAAATATATTTACGGATTTAGTGCAAACAAAAAAGAAGTTTTAAACGAGTGGTTATATTACTATCCAAAAGGATCAAGAAGAGTAGTTTTTAGTAGAGAATTTAATAATGATACAAATTCTTATGAATGGGATAAAAATAACGGTAAATACTTAAAAGTAAGTAGTGATGATGTAAATACTTACAGAAAGATGACTAGGGAAAACGAACTTTTTTTATCTAAAATAGTTCAATTAAATAACAAAAGTGCCGCAACGTGTGTATTTGATTGGTTTAACAATAAATTAAAATGTGCAGGTATTCAAGGATGGAATGACGGCGAAATAATAGCTACCAATATGATGCTAAGAGAAGAAGGTAAGGAGCAAAACAAAGAAGAAATATTGGATCTTTTAAATAAATTTGATTTAGCCATAGATGATATAGAGGTAAAAGAAGAGATATTGCCAGAAGGAGTTATTGACCCATTTTTAAAAGATTTAATAAGAAAGCATGCCTCCGCTATAAGTCCAAATACAACTCCTTCTAATGATGAATTTAGAACTATTAAAACATCTTTTGTTAGAAAAACATCCTCGGGAGAATTTAAAATAAATATAGACGATGAGTCAGATGGAACAAGGAAGTTATACTCCTTGGTTGCACCTTTTATTTTGGCCTTAAGAAGCGGAACAACGGTAGTAATTGATGAGCTTAATAATAGCTTGCATACTTTAATTTTAAAACAAATAGTTGATATTTTTCATGACAAAAACACAAACAAAAAAAACGCCCAGCTTATATTTACTACTCATGATGGTGTGATACTTGATCAGGAGATTTTTAGACGCGATCAGGTTTATTTTTGTTCTAAAGATGATGATTTTGCCTCGTATTTAGAACAGCTATCTGATTACAAAACAAGAGATAAAGAAAAGGTATTAAAGGGATATTTGATGGGCAGATATGGAGGCATCCCTAATTTGGCAAGCTTTTTTGATAAGGCTGAGTATGGGGACTGATGATTTATATAAAAAACGAAAAGCTAGAAAAATTAAAAAAAGTGGTGACCTTATGGTTATCATATGTGAAGGGCAAAAAAGTGAACCTAATTATATAAGTGAGTTTATAAAAGATTTTAAATCAAATCGTAATTTAAATAAAATAAAAATATTACCAAATCACTACACAGATCCTCTGAATATTGTTCAGCAGGCTGTAGAACTTAAAAAAGACGGGTATGATATAGTTGCATGTGTATTCGATAAAGATACTCATGCAAATTTTAGTAATGCAATAGAGCTTGCAAGAAAAAAAAATATAAAGACAATAATTAGTGACCCATGCTTTGAATTTTGGATACTTTTACATTTTAAGAATACTAGCAGACCTTTTGGTGGGGGAACCCCATGCCAAGATTGCATAAAAGAGCTAAAAAAGATACCAGGATTTAATAATTATCAAAAAGGTAAAGACAATATATATAGTATGACAAAAATGCATATAAATACAGCCACTCAAAGAGCCAAGAAACTACAATCACTAGACTCAAGCAAAACTAATTTTTTTGAGTTATTGGATGATATAAAAGAGTTTTTGCAGTCAGAATAACTACTGCAGCAGATATTTTAATTTGACACACATTTAAATCCCTTGTATAAATAAAACACTCCATTTTGTTAATCTTGCTACAGTCCGATGGGTTAAAGGTGTTTAAAATGAGAGTGAAAATATAGCAAGATTTTAATCGCTATCGTTTTAAATGCAAGATACTCTCATTTTTGATGCGCGGATACAGTAGGCATTTTTATCCTTTTGATTTTATTTATATTATAGTATCTTTTAGATAATTGCAACTTAATATGATATAAAATTTACATTAAATTTGCACTTTATCCTTGCTTTTGCAAAGCTCATATAAAAAGCATTCGCCGCAAAGTGGTTTTTGAGCCTTGCAGACATATCTGCCAAAAAGCACCATCGCTTGATGAAGCCTGCCAAGATCTGTTTTAAAAGCTAAAATAAGATCAGCCTCGGTTGCTTGTGGGGTTTTTGCACTGCTTAAACCAAGACGATGCGAAACTCTAAATACATGCGTATCTACTGCCATTACATTAGCACCAAGTGCTTCTAGCATGACGACATGGGCGGTTTTTGTTCCAACTCCTGCTAAATTTATTAGTTCGCTCTCTGTGAGCGGAATTTCTCCACCGTGATCATCAACAACACTTTTTGCCATTTTTATTAAATTTTGTGCTTTATTGTTAAAAAAACTGCAAGAATTTATAAACAATTTCACGCTCGCAAGATTGGCATTTGATAAGGAATTTACATCGGGATAGGCTTCAAAAAATGCCGGAGTTATTAGGTTTACACGCTTATCGGTGCACTGTGCCGATAGCATGACGCAGACTATTAGTTCGTAGTTGTTTTTCCACTGAAGTTCGCTTTTTGCATCTTTGTAATTTTGCAAAAATAAATTTTTGATTTTCGATATATCTTTTTTCGTTCTCATTTTGTGATTTTAGCATTTAATTAATAAAAAGTAACGTATTCTTTGGATATAATAACTAGTTTAAAACAAAATTTTATAAAGGATGTTTATGAAGAAATTTTTATTTCCAACGTTTTTAAGCTTGGCTACCGCACTTAGCCTAAATGCTGCCGTTATGGCTACAGTTGATGGCGAGAGCATAGAAGATAGCGAGGTTGCTGCTTTATTAAGCGCTGCTATGCCTGGATTTGACGCGAGCCAACTTTCACAGCTTCCTGCTGATGGTAAAAAACGCGTTGTTGATGATTTGATTAATAGAAAACTTTTACTTAAAGACGCTAAAGCAACAGGCATAGAAAAAGATCCTGAATTTACAAAAGCTATGCAAAATGTTCGCGATAGTATCGCTCTTGACGTATATATGAAAAAAATGTTTGACGGCATTAAAGTAAGTGATGCCGAGATAAAAGATTTTTACAACAAAAACAAAGAAAATTTCTCTCAACCGGCTCAAGCCCGTGCTCGCCATATACTTTTGGGTGACGAAAAAGAGGCCGGGGCTGTTATAGCTGAGCTTAAAAAACTAAAAGGTGACGCACTAACTAAGAAGTTTGCCGAGCTAGCAAGCGCTAAATCAATCGACAAAGGCTCTGCGGCACACGGTGGCGAGCTTGGCTGGTTTGGTCAAAGCCAGATGGTTAAACCTTTTGCCGATGCTGCTTTTGCACTTAAAAAAGGTGAAATTTCTGCAAAGCCTGTTCAAACTCAATTTGGATATCATGTTATCTTAAAAGAGGATTCAAGGCCTGCCGGAACAGTTTCACTTGATCAAGCTAAAGGTCAAATTGAACAAAATTTAAAACTAGAAAAATTTCAAGGTCAAATTAGACAAAAAACAGATGCGCTTCGCTCTAAATCTAAAATAGAATACAAGTAATCGGAGGATAAAATGGGCGTTTTAGATGTTGTAAAAGCCGGTGTTGTAAGTGGCGAGGATCTAAATAAGCTATATACATATGCAAAAGAGCAAGGTTTTGCTATACCTGCAGTAAATGTCGTAGGTTCTAACTCTGTAAATGCAGTACTAGAAGCGGCAAAAACGGCAAATTCGCCCGTTATTATTCAATTTAGCAACGGTGGAGCCAGTTTTTACGCAGGTAAAAGCTGTCAGGGTGGAGATGTTTTAGGTGCTATTGCTGGAGCTAAGCATGTTCACTTGCTAGCAAAGGCTTACGGAGTGCCGGTAGTGCTTCATACCGATCACGCCGCTCGTAAGCTTTTGCCTTGGATAGATGCTCTTATACAGGCTTCAAAGGAGCATAAAAAAACTCATGGTATACCACTTTTTAGCTCTCATATGCTTGATCTTAGCGAAGAGAGTTTGGAAGAAAATTTAAGTACTTGTGAAAAGTATCTAAAAGAACTTAGCGATCTTGACATCGCCCTTGAGATAGAACTGGGTGTAACCGGTGGCGAAGAAGACGGGGTGGATAATACAAATGTCGATAACGCACTTTTATACACACAACCCGAAGATGTAGCTCTTGCTTATGAAAGACTTAGTAAGATAAGTGATAAATTTAGCATAGCCGCAAGTTTTGGCAATGTTCATGGAGTTTATAAACCCGGCAATGTTGTTTTACGTCCCGAAATTCTTAAAAATTCACAAGAGTATGTCGCAAAGAAATTTAATACAAGCGACAAAAAGCCTGTAAATTTTGTATTTCACGGTGGAAGTGGCAGCGAGCTAAAAGATATCAAAGATGCCGTAAGTTACGGCGTGATAAAAATGAATATCGACACTGATACGCAGTGGGCGTTTTGGGATGGCGTGCGCGAATACGAAGCCAAAAATAGAGGCTACCTTCAAGCGCAGATCGGTAACCCCGAAGGCGATGATAAGCCGAATAAAAAATATTACGATCCAAGAAAATGGATAAGGTGTGGCGAAGAGAGCGTGATAAAACGCTTGCAAGTTGCATTTTCTGATCTGAACTGTTTAAATAGGAATTAATAAAATGTCGGTCAGTAACGACTTTAGCGATCTTGCCTTACCTCAAACCAAGGCAGACCGCTCTATCTTTGTTTTTTTTAAGATTATCTTTTTACCGGTTGCTACCTTTGTTTTAGCCTTGCTTGCATACCTTGAAGTTATCAACTTTGAGATGAAAGCGCACACGATAGTGATGATGGCTATTATCTTGATCGTAGCCGTGATATTTACTCGTCATAGTGCGGAGTATGCGTATAGTATTTTTCGTGCAAGAGGCGATGATTTTAGGCAAAGCCTTAAAAAATTTATCGTTTCACATTTGCTTGAAATTTCAGGACTTAAGAAGTCAAGAGCCGGTTTTAATGAATTTTTAGACGAATACACAAGAAATTTTAGAAATGACAATCTAGCAAGTATAGGCTCTGCCGTATTTCCTATGCTTGGAATTTTAGGCACATTTATAAGTATAGCCATGTCTATGCCTTCGTTTAGTTCAGGTACGGCCGGAGAGCTTGAAAAAGAGATAGCTATCTTGCTAAACGGTGTTGGTACGGCATTTTATGTGTCGATATACGGTATATTTCTTGCGCTTTGGTGGATGTTTTTTGAAAAGATAGGTATATCAAAATTTGAAAAATTTGCCAACGAACAAAAAGAGTTAAGTAGAGAATTTTTCTGGCAAAAAGACGAGCTTGAACAGTTGTATATGAGTGCTGCAAGTTCACATTTTGAAGATATGAAAGTCATGTTTACCCGAGTAAGCAATGAAGAGTATTTTAAACGGCTTGATAGCGTTACTGAGGCTAAATTTAGCAACTTTATGCAGCTTGAAGAAGCGCAGCAAAAAATAGTCGCTCAAGCTTCCGAGACTTTAGAGCAAAATGTAAAAATTTTAAATAAAGCCGCAAGTAGACAGGACGAATTTATTAAAATTCATTCAGATATTTTAAATGCCATGTCTTCGTTTAACGACTCTTTAAAAGAGTTGGAGTTAAAAATTTCAACCCAATACAACAGAGCAAGCGAACTAAATGAGAGCAAGATGGTAAGTCTTGATAAAAGTGTGGCTAAATTCTCGGAAAATTTAAAACTTTTTGACTTAAGTTTAAAAGAATTTTCGGTTAAACTTTTAAATGAGCAAAATGCTGCTATGAAGTCGTTTAGGCAAAGTATTTTTGATGGAGTAAGCGAATTTAAAAGTGTTTATGAGCAGGAGATAAAGAGTTCTGAAAGAGAAAAAGAGCGTGATGTCTTGATCGCGGAACTTAAAAAAAGCGTAAAAGAGATCGATCAAGAAGCTAGCTTAATCATACAAAAAATAGAAAATGCAAATTTGATAGATGAAAATAGATAAAAAAGACCAAGCATCCTCGACATTTTGGGTTTCGTATGCAGACCTTATGGCGGGATTGCTTTTTGTTTTTATGCTACTTATCGGCGCGATAGTCGTTAAGTATGTTTTTTCTCAAAATACCCTGGCAAGCAAAGAGCAAGCCATAATCGCAGCTCTTGCAAATTTAAAAGACGAACAAGGTAAAAATATCACGCTTGATAGGCTAAATGCAGCCTTAAAAAGCGAGCTTGCAAAAATAGGCGATGAAAATTTAGAGCTTAAAAAAGCAAATGAAATTTACATAGTTGAGCTTGATGCGCTAAAAGAGCGGTTAGAGAGAGCTGTAAATGAAAATTTAGACGCAAATGCAAGTATAAAAGACCTAAATGCGAGTATTTTAAATTTAAATCAACAAATGATAATCCTAACAGACGAGTTAAAAGCGGCTGAAGAAAACGCAACAACTCAAAGCGAAGATAATGAGAAAAATTTAGCTAAAATCGCCTTTTTGCTCGAGCAGGTAAGCCAAAAAGAGGCTAGATATGATGAAATTTTAAGAGACCTTAATATAACAAAAAGTCGTATTAAAAATTTAACAGGCATTAGAGTAAAGGTTATAGGGGCTCTTAAAGAAAGGCTCGGAAGCGATATCGCTATAGATCCGAATTCAGGAGCTTTAAAACTAAGTTCTTCTGTCCTTTTTGATAAGGGTAGGGCGGAGATAAAAGATGAAGTTAAAAATGAATTAAAGCTTACCTTACAAAAATACTTCGATGTGCTTTTAAATGATGAAGAGATATCTAAAAACATCGATCAAATCATGATAGAGGGCTTTACCGATAGTGACGGAAGCTATCTTTATAACCTCGAGCTTTCGCAGCGCAGAGCTTATGCTGTGATGGATTTCATAAATTCATATAGTAGCGATGAAAATTTAAGAAAACATCTCGTTGCAAGCGGTCGTAGCTTTAACGAGCTTGTAATGAAAGATGGAGTAGAAGACAAAGACGCCTCACGAAGGATAGAGATAAAATTTTTGATCTCAAACAAAGAGGCGATAAAAGAGATAGAGAAATTTTTGGAACATACGCCATGATAGAGAAGTTTAAATTTCGCGGACGTGAGATGTTTTTGCTAAGAGACGATCTGCTTGGCGAATTTAACGGCAACAAGGCCAGAAAGCTTGAGTATTTTTTAAATAGCGACTTAAAAGGTATAAAACGCATAGTCTCACATGGTTCAAGTCAGTCAAATGCCATGTATAGTCTTAGTGTGTTTGCAAAGATGCGAGGTCTTGAATTTTGCTTTGTGGTTTCTCATTTAAACTCGAATTTGCAAGAAAAGCCTGTTGGAAATTTTAAATTTGCCCTACAAAACGGCATGAAGATATTTGTCGCGCAAGATAGAAGGTCGCTTGCAAAAGAGCTAGCAAGCCAAGATGATGCTTTTTTTATAGAAGAGGGCGTGGCGATGGCTGAAGCCGAATTTGGCTTTAAAACACAAGCTATGCAAATAGAAAAATGGTGCGAAAAAAATAGCATAAGACCTGATATCTTTTTGCCATCAGGTACAGGAACGAGCGCAGCTTATCTTGCTAAAAATTCAAATTTAAGAGTATTTACTTGTCCTTGTGTCGGCGATGTTAAATTTTTACAAGATGAAATTTTTGCTCTTGATAAAAATTCAAAAGTTCAAATTTTAAATCCTCCTAAGAAGTATCATTTTGGGGATTTAAAACTTGAGCTTTATAAAATTTGGCGTGAAATTTTAGACGAAACAGGAGTTGAGTTTGAGCTCATTTACGATCCGGTCGGCTTTTTAACGCTATTTTCAAATTTGGACGCATTTAGCGGCGATATCCTTTATATTCACCAAGGAGGAATTCTTGGCAATATAAGCCAAAAAATGCGATATGAGAGAAAATTTAAAGGAGAATTATGAAATTTTTACACACAAACGACGCTGATTTTAGGGATAAATTCTCACAACTAGTAAGGCGTTCTGATATGGACATGAGCGGTGTTATGCCGACTGTTATGAAAATCATCGAAGATATAAGAAAAGACGGAGATGATGCACTTTTTGCGCAAATAGCAAAATTTGATAAATTTACTCCCACATCCACACAGGATCTATTGATATCAACCAAGCAAATGCAAGAGGCTTATGACGCGCTTGATAACACGCTTAGAGAGTCGTTAAAGCTAGCTTACGAGCGCATAAAAGCCTATCACGAGCAATCCGTGCCAAAAACTTGGAGTATGCGTGATGAGCACGATGTGCTTTTGGGTGCTAAGTATACTCCGGTAGATAGAGCGGGACTTTATATACCGGGTGGTAAAGCGGCATATCCTAGTTCGCTTTTAATGAATGCTGTTCCTGCCATAGTTGCAGGAGTAAAAGGGATAGTGGTTTGCACCCCTGCTATCGGCGGCAACGTAAACTCTCTTTTACTTGCAGCCATGCATCTTTGTGGTATCAAAACGGCATTTAAAATAGGCGGAGCAAGCGCGATAGCGGCCATGGCATACGGAACTAAGAGTGTTCCAAAGGTGGATGTTATAACAGGTCCCGGAAATATCTACGTAGCAACCGCTAAAAAGCTTGTTTATGGTGAAGTAAACATAGACATGATAGCGGGTCCAAGCGAGATAGGTATCATAGCGGATGACAGCGCAAATGCTCGCCATATCGCGATCGATCTTTTAAGTCAGGCAGAGCATGATGAGCTTGCAAGTAGCTTTTTAATAACTCCGGTAGAGGCTTTTGCTAATGAAGTTTCAAAGCACGTTGCAAGTGAATTAAAGAGTCTAAAGCGCGAAGCTATCGCAGCAGAAAGCATACGCAATAAAGCCGCGATAATAGTAGCAAAAGACATGCAAGAGTGCGTTGAGCTTATAAATGAACTAGCTGTAGAACACCTTGAAATCGCGACAAATGACGCACTAAGCTATATGAACGACATAAGGCATGCCGGAGCGATATTTTTCGGACATTTTACACCAGAAGCCATGGGTGATTATCTAGCCGGACCAAATCATACTTTGCCAACGGGCGGAAGCGCTAGATTTTACTCGCCTCTAGGGGTTGAAAATTTCATGAAGAAAAGCTCTATAATCTCTATTGGCAGAAAAGGCATAAAAGAGCTTGGCAAAGCATGTATGAATTTAGCCGATGCAGAGGGGCTTGGCGCACACGAAAGATCGGTAAAAGTTCGCTTAGAGGATTTTTAGGTTAAATTTAGTTTAAAACTATACAATGCCTTGTAAATAGAGTAAAGGGGTTAAAATGAAGTTGAACAACTTATCTGCGACAAATATGTATAATGTTGCACAAAATAATAACGACCAGCAAGAAAAAGCTTTGAAAAATATCGCTGTCGCGCGTGCTTTAAGTGGGATTGACGGCTCAAACCTTGCTATCGCGGACTCCCTTATGCTCCAAAGTAACACTCTTGAGCAAGGTATTGCTAATGCAAACGATGCTATAGGCATGCTTCAAATCGCTGACTCCACGCTGTCAAATTTAAGCCAAAGTGCAAATCGTATAAATGAACTTTCGGTATCTTTAAATAATGCTGCGTTAAATGACAGCCAGCGCTCAATGATACGAGGTGAGATCAACGCACTTTCAAATTCTATGAGCGATAGCCTAAGTAACGCTACGTTTAACGGTAGAAATGTTTTTGGATCAGAGCTAAATTTTGTTACAGGCAATGGCATGGAGAGCATAAATTTAAACACAAATTCTTTAATGACAATAGATGAAGATGGCTCTAATGCAACCGATATAATCTCTAATATCAATTCTCTTCGCACTCAAATAGGCTCTGCGCAAAATGGTATAGCTTCAGGCATAAATGCTTCTGTTGCGCAAAGCATAGCACTAAAAGAGAGTGAGAGTAACCTGCAAAACAATGATATCGCCAAGAATTTAAATGATCTTCAAAATGCAAATTTGAGCATAAATGCAGCCATTTTGGCGCAAACACATAATATTACAAGCTTGCAAACCCAACTTGATAGACTTCTTTCATAAGCCCAAATTTGGGCTTATGTTTTTATCTGCTTAAATTTTTATATATTCTATTAAAAATTTGAAAATTATAATGTATTAAAATGTAGTTTTGTCAAAAAAAGAAGATCGAGAGAAATTATCCCTCGATGTAGTTTTTGAGTTTTCTACCCACTTTAGGGTGTTTTAGCTTTTTAATGGCTGAGCTTTCTATCTGACGAACACGCTCACGAGTTACATTAAGAGCCTTGCCTATCTCTTCTAGTGTTCTATCACTTTCGTCTTCAAGTAGACCAAATCTCATGCAAATAACAGCTTTTTCACGGTCGTTTAGCTGAGAGAGAACCTCGTCTATCTGCTCTCTAAGGTCGCCTTTTAATATCTGCTCCATTGGGCTTAATGATGTTTTATCCTCGACAAAGTCTCCAAATTTTCCATCATCTTCGTTTGCTATCGGAGCTTCTAAGCTAATAGGCTCTTTTGTGATTTTGATGACTTGTTTTACCTTGTCTATGCTTAGTCCGACCTCTTTTGCAATGATGCTTACATCGGGCTCTTTCCCTTCTTCTTGGAGGTATTTTCGGTTGATTTTATTGATACGATTGATCGTTTCTATCATGTGTATCGGTATGCGGATAGTTCTTGCTTGATCGGCGATCGCGCGAGATATGGCTTGACGTATCCACCATGTTGCGTAAGTTGAGAATTTGTAGCCTTTTCGGTATTCAAATTTATCAACAGCTTTCATTAAGCCGATATTTCCCTCTTGGATAAGATCTAAAAACGGCAAGCCACGGTTGGTGTAGCGTTTTGCTATACTAACGACAAGGCGTAAATTTGATTTTGCCATTCTGGCTTTTGCCTCGTCTGAAATTTTCTTTCCGCGTTTTATCTGCTCTAAAATTTCTTTTAAGACGGTTGGATTAAGGTCAAATCCTTGCTTGCTAGCCTCTTTTGTTTGAAACAATTTCTTTATCTCAACATAAGTTGAAACCATTGTTGCTTCAGGAACACGTGTAGCTATCTCTTCTTTTGATAGTTTTACTATGTCTTTTAGTATGCTTTTGTGATTTTTCTTAAGTTCGTCACTAAACATTGGCAAGCGATACTCAAGGCGTTTAAGTTCTCTATCAAATTCGTCGTCGCTTTTTAGCGCAGTTTCCATTGATTTTACGATCTCGCTTATAAGCTTGCTTGTTGGTCCTAGATCCATAAGCTTATCTTTTAGAATTTTCTTTTTAAATGCAAGAGTAAGTTTTGACGCAGTATCTTCGTTCTCAACTTTTTCTTGTTTATTGGCTGTTTTTAGCCACTCTTTTTTGGCTTTTTCAAGTGCTTTAAAGCTTTCTATAACTTTTTCAGCGCGTTTGTCGTTTTTGAGTGATTTTTTAGGAGTTTCTTCATCCTCATTTTCCTCCTCATCGCTCTCTTCTTCCTCGTTTTCATTTTCACTTTCACCATCATCTTCAAAGCTTTTAAAAAGCTCTTTTACGCGACGTTCACGGTTGATAAGCGGCTCTTTGTAATCAAGTATAAAGTCTATAAGAAATGGCACCGAGCAAAATGCATCTATGATAATATCTTCGCCAAGTTCGATTTTTTTGCTGATTTCTATCTCTTCTTCTTTTGTTAAAAGCGCTATTTGCCCCATTTCGCGTAGATACATCCTTACTGGACTATCTGAGCGTGACCATTCTAAAAAGTCGTTATCGTTTGCAAGGTCAAATTCTTCTTCTAAATTTAATTCATTTGAATTTTGCTCTTTTTCGCTCTCTTTTTGGCGTTTTTTAGCATCTGCTATATTTCTTGCTTTTGCAACCTCTGCGGCAGTCATAAGCTGAACTTTGTTTGCGTTAGCCAATGCTTCTATCTTTTTAACCACTGTTGCCGTTGGGGCTTTTTCAAGTAGTTTTACTAATTTTTCATAAGTAACAAAACCCTTTGCGTTCTCAACAAAAAGTTCCTCGATTTGATTAAACGCGTCTTTGCTTGTACTCATAAAATTTCCTTTCCGATTGGCGATTTAAAAATATCTGACTATGTTTTGAAGAAATGTGGATTATACCGAAATTTTATTAAACGTATATAAATTTAAAGTTGGAACGTATTTTGCTTTAATTCGTTTTGATATAAATTTGAACTAGGAAAATCTATGCAAAATGGCTACTATCAGGCAACGGCAGGTATGGTTACGCAGTTTAACCGACTAAATGTCATAACAAATAATCTTGCAAACGTAAACACTATGGGATTTAAAAAAGACGGCGTGGTTGTGGGGGATTTTGAGAGAATTTTTAAAGAGGTTCACGATGAGCTTCCACTTAAAAACCACACCAAAGATGCTGCTAAATTTTTAAACAGAACGCTAGATAGAGTTCCGCAGGTAAGCGAGCAGTATATTGATTTTAGCATGGGAGGGATAAAAAATAGCACAAATACGCTCGATTTTGCAATTAAGCGAGACGATGTATTTTTTCTAATCGATACTCCAAGTGGTGTTAGATTAAGTAAAAACGGCTCTTTTAGTCTTGATGAAGACGGCTTTGTTGTTACGCAAGAAGGTTACCGTGTATTGCCTAGTGGATATGAAACTATGCCTTTGGCTCAAAGAGGCATTCAGGTGCCTCAAGGAGAGGACTTTAGAGTGGACACAAGAGGAAACGCTTATGCCAATAACGAGCAAATAGCTAAATTTTACATGGCTCAACCACGAGAGATAAGAGCTCTTGAAAAGATAGGGGATAATTTTTACAAGCCGGAAAATTTAGATGATATAGTAGATATAAATGAAGCAAATGTTGTCTTGCAAGGATATGCACAGATGTCAAATGTAAATCCTGTAACCGAAATGGTTGGACTTATAGAGACACAAAGGTTGGTTGAAATGTATCAAAAAGTAATGACAAGTCATATGACTGATCTTAACCAAGACGCTATTGATAAACTTGCAGCAAGTAGAGGATAAAGGATAAAAACATGATGAGATCACTTTATACGTCAGCAACAGGCATGATAGCCCAGCAGACGCAAATAGACGTTACCACACATAATATTGCAAACGTCAATACTTACGGCTTTAAGAAAAATCGCGCAGAATTCGCAGATCTTATGTATCAAGTAATGGAGTATGCAGGAACTGCCACAAGTCAGACTACTACAAGCCCAACCGGTATCGAAGTAGGACTTGGCGTTCGACCGACTGCGATAAATAAAATTTTCTCGCAAGGGTATTTTAAAGAGACGAGCAATAACCTTGACGTTGTCATCGCAGGGGATGGATTTTTTCAAATTCAGCTACCTGACGGCACAACGGCTTACACTAGAAACGGCGCCTTTAAGCTTGATAGTGAAGGTACGATCGTAAATTCTGACGGATACGCTTTGATACCTCAGATAACCGTTCCTGCAAACGCTACGCAAATTTCTATCGGTACTGACGGAACTGTTTCCGTGCTTCAAGCCGGCGAAACCGATATGGCGCAAATCGGACAAATAGAGCTTGCAAATTTTATAAATCCAGCAGGTCTTCACTCTATGGGGGATAATAACTATCTTGAAACGGCAGCAAGCGGAGATGTTGTCGTAGGTGTTGCTGGCTTAGATGGACTTGGAGCTATTAGACAAGGATTTGTTGAGATGAGTAACGTGCAGCTTGTTGAAGAGATGACTGATCTTATCACGGGGCAACGCGCGTATGAGGCAAATTCAAAAGGGATCACGACAAGTGATGCGATGCTTGAGATCGTAAACGGACTTAAAAGGTAAGTAAAATGAGCTATATGCTTTTAATTATCGGTTTTATTGTGTTGATTTGGGTGGCTGATATATTATACTTTTCAAACGAAGAAGCCCATAAATTTTCAAAATAAATTTATGACTTTCTAGCCCGTTTGTGGGCTAGAATTTTACTTTTCCGGGCATTTTGTATTTGGTTGGATACGAGTATCAGAGCCTTGAGATGATATCATGTAGGCTTCTCCGGCTATAAACTCACATACTTTTCCTGCTTGTGTAGAGGTAAATACCTCATCGCCGATTTTATACACCAAACTTACTGCATCAACGATAGTAGCTTCATCGCCGACTTTACTTCCGCCGACTCCGCCAAGTGTGCCACCCACTATTCCTCCGATCACTGCACCTTTATCCGACGAACCGCCACCTAATGCATAACCAGTAACCGCACCAACTGCGGCACCAAGCACCGCTCCAACGGTTGTGCTTTGTGTTTTTGTTCCGCCGTCTTCAACTGCAACTCTTGCAGGCAAGACTTCAAGTATTGTTACTACTTTTACACTTTGTTGTCTGTTTAATTCACCTTGATTATATACGTTGCCACCCATTGTATCGGCAGTTTTTGCGCCACATCCTGCAAATAACGCACCGCAAATGGCAAGCGAGATAAATTTAGCTTTCATTGCTTCTCCTTTTTAAAGTCATTTTGATTATACACTTAAATTTTAAATGAGTATTTTTTATTACATTAAGAAAACTACTTTAAATTTTTCCTTATGCTGAGATTTAAGTTATGTTTTTGTATTATTCGCGTTTTTAAGGCATTTTAGTGGAACAAAATTTAGATAATAAATTCATCTTTAAACTCTCCATCCCTGTTTTTATGGGTTATTTTCCATTGGGTATAGCATTTGGCATAGTTGCTCATAGTGTAGACATAAGTCCTTTTATAGCTCTTATGCTTAGTATGCTTTCTTACGGAGGGGCTGCGCAATTTATGATGCTTTCGCTTTTTGCGGCAGAAACTACTTTTTTAGAAGTTTTTGTTGTGTCTTATCTTGTAAATTTACGCCATACTTTTTATGGACTTTCGCTTTTAAAAGAATACAACGGACTAAAATTTAAAATTTTTAATATCGCTACTTTAACGGATGAAACATTTGCTATCTTTAAAACATTACATATCGAAAATTTAGACGATAGAGGTCGCGTTTTTACTGCGCTAAATTTTCTTTCTTGGAGCTACTGGGCTTTAGGAACGGCAACGGGAAGTTTTGCTGGTATGCTTATAAAATTTGATATGAGCGGACTTGAATTTAGCCTAACCGCACTTTTTATAGTCATAGTTATTGAGATGTTTAAAACAGATAGAAATTTTAAAGTCCTTGGTGCGGCTTGTGTTTTTGGAATTTTAGGACTCGCGCTTTTGCCGGTTAAATTTTTACTTGTTGGCTCAATGTTTGCATGTTTTGTATTTATTTTAATATTTAAGGATCGTTTGTGATTATTAAGATAAGATTTTGCTACATTATCGTAACACTTTAAATTTAACACGGAGATTTGCATGAATATAAGCACAATATCTAACGAATGGATACTTTTTTTGGCTGTTATTTTAAGTTCTATTGCAACATTTATAACCCGTGTAACACCATTTTATATGATAAAAAACTATAAACCAAGCCCATGGTTGAACGCGATACAAAAACATATGGGACTAATGATAATGGTGATTTTGGTATGTTATGCGTTAAAGGATACTAGGCTAAATGCCTATCCATACGGGGCAAGTGAAGCGATGGCTGTTTTGATTGCCATTTTGGCTCATCTTAAATTTAAAAACACCCTAGTTAGTATTATTGTTTCAACTTTGTTTTATATGTTTTTTATTAGAGTTTTTAAAATTTAATAAAATTAAAATATTAATTGACTTTCTAAATTTTACCATGTATAATTTCTCCTAAGTTTTATAAAAACCATTTTATTTTAAAGGAGAATGTATCATGAGTTTTTCATTCAAGAAGGTGGTGGCAATTATGCTTCTTTCAGCTGTTGCGGCTTTTGCAAAGCCTACGATTTACATTTTAGCTACTGGTGGTACCATAGCTGGTTCAGGTGCAAGCGCTCTTGATTCTAGTTATACTTCGGGCACAGTTACGGTTGATAAACTAATCGCCGCAGTTCCTGAGATCAACAAGATCGCAACCATCAAAGGTGAGCAAATTTCACAAATCGGCTCTCAAGAGATGAACAACGAGGTTTGGCTAAAACTTGCAACTCGCGTAAATGAATTACTAACTAGCGGCAAAGCTGACGGTGTCGTTATCACTCACGGTACTGACACTATGGAAGAGACCTCATATTTTCTTGACTTAACAGTAAAAAGTGACAAACCTATCGTATTTGTAGGTGCTATGAGAAATAGCGGTTCACTAAGTGCAGACGGTCCTTTGAACTTATTTAACGCTGTAAATGTAGCTATAAGCAAAGAAGCTGTAGGTAAAGGTGTTTTGGTTACAATGAATGACGAAATTCATGCTGCTCGCGAAGTAACAAAAACAAACACAACTGCAGTTGATACATTTAAGTCGCCAAACAGCGGTAAAATCGGTACTGTATTTTACGGAAATGTAAAATTCTATATGAACCCTATCCGCAAACACACTGTAAATTCAGCATTTGATATCACTAAGATCAAAGAACTTCCACGTGTTGACATCATCTATAGCCATGCAAATGACAATCCTGACTTTGCAAATATCGCTATCAAAAACGGTGCAAAAGGCATAATCAGCTCAGGTATGGGTAACGGCAATCCATTTCCAACTGTTCTTGAGGCACTTGGAGAAGGTGTTAAAAAAGGCGTTGTAGTAGTTAGGGATTCTCGTGTAGGAACAGGTGAGACTACTCTAAACGGCGAAGTTGATGATGCTAAATACGGTTTTTTGGCAAGTGATAATCTAAACGCTCAAAAAGCTAGAGTTCTTTTAATGCTAGCTCTTACACAAACAACAGATAAAGCTAAAATTCAAGAACTATTCTTAACTCATTAATATAGTAGATAGAGCGCAAAAGGTTACAAGTTAGCCTTTTGCGTGCTTTTACAGTGTTTTGTTTTTTTGCAGTGTATACCGTGCTTACTTCGTAAAATTCGACTTAATTCAGCCACTTAAGGCTCATCATGAACTATCTTCTCTTTGTTGTTACGTTTTTTCCTATTAGTTTTATGCCTGGCATTAATATGACTCTTGCTTTAAGTGTTGGTATGAGTATAGGCTATATGCGAGCTATACCTATGATATTAGGGCAACTTGTAGGTGTTGTTTTGGTTAGTTTTTTGTGTATTTTAGGGGCCGCTACGCTACTAATAAGATATGAATTTGTGTTTGAGATGATAAGAATTTGCGGTGCGATTTACATCATATATCTTGGCATTATGCTATTTTTTAGTCGTGGCAAACTATCTGTAAAAAGTTATAAGGGAGATATGAATAAAAGAACTTTATTTACACAAGGACTTATAATATCGTTTTCAAATCCAAAGGCTTGGATATTTTTCGCGGCTATTTTGCCACCTTTTTTAGATAAGCAAGATCCGTTTGGGACTGGCATGTGTCTGCTTGTCTTTTTGCTCGCCCTTGTAGAATTTACCTGTCTTAGTATCTACTCTTTGGGTGGTGCGGCACTAAAAAGGATACTTTTTAATCATCTTCGAATGTTAGAAATTTTTACTGCTAGTTTGATGTGTTTTATTGGGATTTGGATGATTTTAAGCTAAATTTAGACACACTTATAAGCCAGAGCCCAAATTTAAAGAGCTTATATGTTTAAATTTTAGTCGCCAAAGCGATTAAATATACCATCAAGCGCGAAGCATTTACTCTTTACTCTACCTTTTTAAAATATACGTAGTTCTCGTTCTTGCCAAAGATTTTTAACCCTTTGTTATCCTTTAGGTCAAGTCCGCGAAATAGCATAAATAGTGGTTTTGTATTATCAATACCATCTAAATTTATAAACTCGCCTTTTGTTACTTTTGTAAAATATATATCTACTCTGTTGCTCCTTACTATACCTTTACATACGACTTCATAATGTTCAACAAGGCTTAAATTTATCTGTGTCGCACCATCGCTCTCTATCTTGCCGATACTTAGTGAGTAGCCATCTTTTTGACTTTGATTACCTCCTGCATATGTGCCTTTCCACAGCTTGTCGCGGTATGGTTGAAACAGTGCTTCTATCGCACCAAATGCCTCTCTGGCGTTTTTAGGGGCTTCGTTTATGCCACGACTTCGTATGTTTTTGTTCCTGTCATCGTAGCTTGCGCCTAGCGCCCACGAACCACCGTCAAAGACCGGCATGTCTGGCTTATACTCCCTCGTTAAATATCCCAGCGTCCGCCTCTATCGTGCCGCTTAAAGGGTGGTCTTCGTCGATGGTGATGAGCGCCTTGCCGTCTGCTCTCTCTACCTTGTAGCTCTCGCCACCAAAGCGGTTCATTGCAACATCCTCGTAGTAGAAAAAGGAGTGCATATCGATTGGTTTTGTATCTGCATATACTGCCACACTTGCTAGTAAAATAGCCATAAAAAAGCTTTTTAATATAGACATTTCCACTCCTTGTAGGTTTGTTATGAATTTTACATTTTTAAATTTAAAAAATGCAAATTTGCAGGATTGGGCAATAATTTTACATAATCGTTCTACCACCCTTTGCGTGGTGTTAAAAGGTAGTAAAGTAGCAAGCGTGGGCTCGGCGCTCATGGGCTCGCTTCAATACGGAAGCGGCGTCATCTCATCGCTACTGTATGCCTATTTTAAGGGGCACTCGGCTATCCCGATGTGTGTTTTTATCGCGTTTTTCACTTTGCTTAGCTTTGTGGTGATATTTTATAAATTAACGGTGGTAAATTTAAAGATACTCAAGCGATAAAAATAAAAATGTATGCAATTTACGCAAATAATTTTTTAAAGTAAATTATGAAGTTTTAGAGCTTTATAAAATTTTTAATACATATAATTTTATACACATTAAGGACACATATATAAGCTATAATTTCATAAATTTAAGGAGCTTATATGTTTAAAATTTTAGTTGCCGAGGATGATGAACTACTAAACGAGATGATACAAGTAAAGCTAAAAAACGAGGGCTTTAGCGTAAAGAGCGCGTTTAACGGCGTGGAGGCGGTGGAAATTTTAGAAAGTGAGCATATTGACCTGCTTATCACTGACGTTATGATGCCTTTGCGTGATGGATACGGTCTAGCAAAAGAGGCAAAGCTCATAAAAGAGAGCCTTCTTATACTCATGATAACCGCCAAAAGCGAGATAGTGGATATGGAAAGGGGCTTTCTAAGCGGAGCCGATGATTATATGAGTAAGCCTATAAATTTAAAAGAGCTAGTTTTAAGGGTAAATGCCTTGCTAAGACGCGCTAAGATAGTAAATGAAAAGAGGCTCTCATTTAAAGGCACGGAGCTAGACTACAACGCGCTGAGCGCGAGTGTAAACGGCGAAAAGACGGAGCTTACGCCAAAGGAGTTTTACCTGCTCTTTTTGCTACTCTCAAACGAGGATAAAATTTTCACACGATTTGAGATAATGCAAGAAATTTGGGGCTTTGAAAGTGATAGCGATGAGCGAGTCGTCGATACTCACATAAAAAAGCTAAGACAAAAATTTGAACACACAAGCGACTTTGAGATAGTTACTATCCGCGGACTTGGCTACAAGGGTAAAATTTCATGAAAAAGTATCTAATCAGCCTAAAATCCTATATCGCCATAATGTCTTCGCTCACATTTTTATTTATCACCATATTTTCATCATCCTTGGTCGCGCTCATACTTTGGCTTTTTGATATACGGCTAAGTCTGTTTTTTAGCGTTGCGATAGTTTGCGTGCTTACTACGGTTTTAAGCACGGCGACATTTTACTTTGGCACGGCTTATTTTTTAAGATATATTGAGAGGTTTAACAAGGCTTCTAAAAGGATAGGAGATGGCGACTTTAGCGTGAGAGTGGAGCGAAACAGAGATAAATTTAGAGGAAATTTTATCTACCTGCACGAGCTTGATGAGTTAGCCGATAGCACAAATAAAACGGTTAGCGAGCTTGAAAAGATGAATTTCTTGCAAAAAGACTTCATCTCAAACGTATCTCACGAGCTAAAAACACCGCTAAGCGTTATAAGTGGATTTTGCGAAATTTTACTTGATGAGCCAGATGAAGCGGACAGGAAAAGATACCTAAACCTCATCCACGCCGAGGCAAACGCCCTAAGTGAGCTTTGCGAAAATATGCTACTGCTTTCAAAACTTGATAACAACACTATCGTGCCACAAAATGACGTCATCCGCGTTGATGAACAGATACGAAAGGCGCTATCCACACTCATACAAAAGCACAAAAGTGAGCATGAGCTAGAGCTTCTTTTAAACCCCGTAAGCCTAAAAACTAACGCCTCTATGCTTATGCAAGTGTGGATAAATCTGCTAGATAACGCCCTAAAATACTCAAAAAGTAAAATTTGCATAGAGTGCTTTGAGCAAAACGGCGAAATAGTCGTGCGTATAAAAGATGATGGCGAGGGGATAGAGCCAAGTAAGCTAGAGCGGATATATGATAAGTTTTATCAATGTGAGGAGTCACATAAAAAGAAAGGAAGCGGACTTGGGCTATCTATCGTAAAGCGAATTTTAGAGCATTTAAGGGGTGAGATAGAGTATAAAAACACAGAGTGTGGCGTGCAAGCATGTGTAAAATTTAAAGTGTGAAATTTAAAAGGACACATTAAGGACACATAAGAGCTGTATAATTCTCAAAAATAAAGGAGAATAAATGAAAATTTACGACATAAACGTTACTACAAATCGTGGCGAGAGCAAGTCTATGAGCGAGTATAAGGGCAAGGTGCTGTTAATCGCAAATACAGCTAGCAAGTGTGGCTTTACCGATCAATACACCCAGCTAGAAAAGCTAAATGCGGAGTTTAAAGACAAAGGGCTTTGTGTACTTGGCTTTCCAAGTGATAACTTCGCAAACCAAGAGCCTGATGATGATGAAAACATAGCTAAAAACTGTCAGCTAAATTTTGGTGTGACATTTGAGCTGTTAAAAAAGGGCGACGTAAGAGGTGAAAACGCGGCAGAGATATTTAAATTTCTAACCTCAAAGCAAGGATTTAAGGGCTTTGACAAGGAGCATCCGCTAAGTGCGAAAGTAAGTGAAACGTTAGAGAAAAACTTCCCTGAAATTTTAAAAGGTGATGGCGTGAAGTGGAATTTCACTAAATTTTTAGTGGATAAAAATGGCGAGGTTGTAGCACGTTTTGAGCCTACGGCTTCGTTTGATAAGATAAAAAATAGCATAGAAAATTTACTTAAATAAGGAGCAAATATGCAACTTTTAGAAGCGATGCAAAAACGAAAAAGTGTGCGTGAGTTTAACAGATATGTGCCTACAAAAGAGGAGATAGAGGCGGTTATAGATGCGGGGTGTTTGTCGCCGACACTATTTACGACAAAAGATGCTCACATAAGCGTCATCAATGATAAGGAGCTTTTGCACGAGCTTGACGCGGCGGCGGTAAAGAAATTTGGCGGCGCGCTTGATATGATGGGCGTTAAAAATACCCTTTACGATGCGCCGGTTTATATTTTACTTTCGGGAAAATTAGTCGAAAAGATGCCACAAGGCTGGGAGTTTTTAAAGCCTGAGAATATGCATAGAAACGTTTACTGGGCGATGGGCTCAGTGATGCAAAATATGCAACTTCGCGCTACCGAGCTTGGGCTTAGCTCTTGCCTTGTAAATACAGTCGTGGTTACGCTATTTGATGAGCCAGAGCTTGCCAAAAAGGCTGGCATACCTGATGGCTACTCTCCGCTTTGCTCTATCGTGCTTGGCAAGAGTGATAAAAATTCAGATGAGCTTAGAGTGCCAAATAGAAGCCATTATGGCATAAGTTATATTTAAAATTTAAAGGAAAAAATATGTCAAACAAAAATGAAATTATCAAATCATTACAGTTTCTTGTAACAAACCTTTCACAAGCGGCGGATTTGCACGCTATGCAGTCTAGGATTTTTGCTAGTCAAGGCTTTTCAAAACTAGCCGAAAAATACAAAGAACACGTGGTCGAAGAGCGTGAGTTTGTGGTTAAATTTATGGATAGGATCCTTGACTTGGGCGGTGAGCTAAAACTAGAGTCAAAAGAAGGGGATAAGGTCTATAAAGACGCGGTGGAGTTTATAAAGGCTGACTTTGAAGTATCTAAAAATGGACTAGGCGAAGTTGCTACTTTTGTCGAAAACGCAAAGGCTGACTACACTACGTATGATTTGCTAAAAGAGTATTATAAAGATGAAGAGAGCGATATGTATTGGCTAGAAAATCAACTTGAGCTTATCGAAATGATCGGCAAACAAAATTGGCTAGTAGCTCAGCTTTAAATCGCAAAGGATAAAAAATGGCAATGGTTAAAGACTATCTAAAAAACAGCTTTAAAGAGAATATCAACGCTGGAAATTTACAGTTTGGCGTAGCGCAAGAGATACCTAGTGCGGAGGTGGCTGAAGTTTTAGCCACGACTAAATACGACTGGCTATTTGTCGATGGCGAACACGGCGCACACGACATCCGCTCTATCGTTGATATAGCTCGTGCTATCGCGCCTTACGATATGACACCTGTGGTTAGGATACCGCAAGCTGGAACGGGCATATTTAAACAGCTCCTTGACTCAGGTATCCAAAATATCATCATCCCGAAAGTTGAGAGTGGCGAGGAAGCCGAGCAGATAATGTACTGGGCTTCGTATCCGCCTAGGGGCAACCGTGGTATGGGTGCAGGCGCGGTAAGAGCGGCAAGATATGGTAGGTATCCTGACTATTTAGAACGTATAGAAAAAGAGATATGCATCCTGCCTCAGATAGAGAGCAAAAAAGGTATAGAAAACCTTGAAGCGATAGCTACAACACCAGGCATCGGCGGTGTGTTTCTAGGGCCTATCGACTTAGCTGTGGATATGGGTCATGGGCTAAATATCTTTCATCCTGAGGTGGTAGAGGCGATGAAGTATGCTATAAAACGCATAAGAGAGTTTGGCGTGTCGGTGGGCACTATCGCTGTTACGCCTGAGCAGGTAAAAGAGTACGCCGATATGGGCGTTAGCTTTTTAGGCGTTGGGGTTGATACCCTATTTTTGGCAAACTCAGCTGATAGCACTCTTGAAACGTTTAAAAGCAAGCTTTAAAATGAGATGAACGCCACTAAGTCATCGCGGTTTAGTGGTGTAAATTTAGTGCTCCGCTACGCAAATTTCATCGTTTTTGATAGCTTTTATAGTAAAGTATCCGACAACTCCGATAAAAAATAGCAAAACCACAAACATTATCACGCCAAAGTATAGATAAATCATCTCACGGCTTAACTCATAAGCCTTCACAAAAGTCATGCTAGCCGCCGCTGTCGGGAAGGTAAACGCCCACCACGATAGGAAAAATTTAAGCTTCATGAAATTTTTATACATAAATAGTATCAGCCCCGTAAAAAATATCGTCAAATTTAAAAGCACGTGAGCAAAGACATCAAAGCTCCCCACAAGTCTCGTGTAGCCTAAAAATGCGATCGCAGGCGGAGCGATGACGATAAAAAGGGTCGGCATGAATTTTTGTGTGAGCTGATCGTGAAAGATGATGCGGTAAAAGACGATCGTAAACAAAACGAGCCAAAAAAAGAGCCCGATAGAGAAGTAATACCACAAAAACTCGCTCTTACTATCGCTTGCGATGACTACTACAAGGTTGCCAACTATCGGGATAAACCAGGCGGGATTTGAGTGGTTTATGAGTAGGTTGTTATTGATCCAAAAGGCGATGACATAAAAGGTAAAAAAAGTCTGTAAAACAAGTGCGATGTAAAAAAGCACGCTGTGCAAAGAGGCAAATTCACTCCACATCGCAGAAAGCAAAAACAGCGATATGGCAAATGCGGCGAAGAAATTTATCTTAACTGGATGAGATATCTCTTTTTTTACATCATCTTTAAATTTAATTATTTTTATTCCATAAAGTGCAGCGATAGCGATAAAGATTAGGCTAGTTGCGCTACGTAAAATTTCAAATATGATATCTGATAAACCAAGCGTTAAATTTAATTTCTCGTATGATAATGTAAGCCCGCCAAGTCCCATAATAACGGCAAAAAGCATAATGGGAAAGTTGGCAAGTTTAGATGATGTTTCTTCATTTTTCATAATAACTCTTTAAAATTTTTTAAAATATTACTCTTATAATGGCAAAATTTCAGTGATAAAATCACTTTGTTAAAGAATTTTATTACATGAAAATAAATAAATACTAAGAAGATGTTTAGAATTTTTCAATACAATACTGGAATTACATAATTCAAGGAATAAAATGCTAAATGAAGCTGATCGTAAATTTTTAGACGAAAGTTTTTTGTCTAAGTTTGAAATTTCGGACGCCCATAAGCAACTTGTTATGGAAAAAAGTCTAATCAAGACTTTTAAAAAAGATGAGATCATCTATACAAAAGACGGTTGCAAGGGTTTTATCGTAGTAAAGAGCGGCAATATAAGAGCCTACATCGCCTCTAGTAACTTTAAAGAAATCACTGTTTTTAGCCTAAAAGATAATGAAAGTTGTGTGTTATGCTCCTCTTGTGTCAAGAAAAATTTCGAGATAGAGATAAATTTACAGGTGTATGAAGACACCGAAGTAGTTTTGATACCTATTGATAGTTATAAAATTTTAAGGGACATTTATCCCGAGATCATGAGTTTTACTTTAAATTTAATCTCAACAAGATTTGCAAGTGTTATTACCGTTATGGAGCAGGCATTGTTTCTACCGCTTGTTGAACGTATAAAAAATTTTTTAGAGCAAAACAGCACAGACTCAAGCGTTAAGATCACTCATGAACAGCTGGCAAACCACATCGGAAGCGCCAGGGAAGCTGTCTCAAGAGTCTTAAAAGAGATGGAAAAAGAGGGGCAAATAGAGCAAAAAAGAGGAGTTATTACTCTACGTCATGCAGTGTAACTTTATCACAAATTTAAACTTTTATTTGCGCTAATATCTCGTAAAATTTTTAAAAGGAGATAAATATGGTAAGCAAAAAGAGCAGAATTTTTAGAGTGATATTTGGGTTATTTTTGATGGTTGGTGTTTGGCTTTTATTTAAAAGCTACTGGGCATTAATAGGCCTTGTTCCTATAATAGTAGGTATTACAGGATACTGCCCCGCATGCCAAATACTTGGCAAATGCTCTTTAAAAAGATAAATTTCAAAGACGCCTTTTTATTGTTTGATTTGTTATTTAGCTTTTTTTGGTTAAAATCGCAAAAACTTACTATTTAAAGGCGTATTATGGCAAATAAAGTATGGAAATTTGGAAATAATATCGACACTGATATTATCATCGCTGCAAGATATCTAAATACATCTGACGAAAACGAACTAGCAAAACATATCATGGAAGACGCTGACCCCGACTTTGTAAAGAAAATTTCAAAAGGCGATATTATCGTAGCGGGTGAAAATTTTGGCTGTGGAAGCTCGCGTGAACATGCGCCTATCGCCCTCAAAGCTGCCGGCATAAGTGCCGTTATAGCAAAAAGCTATGCGAGAATTTTTTATAGAAACAGCTTTAATACCGGACTTTTAATCCTTGAGATAAATGAAACCGATGAGATCAATGAGGGTGATGAGCTAAAGATAGATGTTGATAACGGTGTGGTGCTAAATTTAACTAGCAAAAAAGAGTATAAATTTAACGCTATCCCACCTTTTATGCAAGAGCTTTTAAGTGCCGGTGGACTTATAGAATACGCAAAAAGCAAAATTTAAAATTAAGGTAAATACAAAAATGAAAAGATATAAAATTTGCGTTATAAAAGGCGATGGTATCGGTCCTGAGATAGTTGATGAGGCGATTAAAGTACTTGAGGCGACAAGCTTGAAATTTGGCTTAGAGATGGAATATGATTATAAGTTAATGGGAGGCGCGGCTTATGATGTTTTTGCTGAGCCGTTACCAAATGAAACACTCGATAGTGCTCTTAGCTCAGATGCAGTGCTTTTTGGTGCTATAGGTGGTGCAAAATGGGACAATTTGCCTCGCGACAAACGTCCTGAAAGCGGACTTTTAAAGCTTAGAAAAGGTCTTGAAGCTTTTGCAAATTTACGTCCCGCTGTTATTTATGATGAGCTTGTAGAGGCCAGCACTATAAAGCCTGAAGTCCTTCGCGATGTTGATATATTGGTTGTTCGCGAGCTAACCGGAGGAATTTACTTTGGTCAGCCTAGAGAGAAGACAGAAGACAGTGCATTTAACACTATGACATATACAAGAGCCGAGATAGAACGTATAGCAAAGATAGGTTTTGAGGCTGCACTAAAGCGTAAAAAACGCGTTTGCATGGTAGATAAGGCAAACGTTCTTGAGACAAGTCAGCTTTGGCGTGAAGTCGTAAGTGAAGTTGCTAAAAGATACCCTGATGTAAGCCTTGAGTTTATGTATGTTGACAACGCCGCCATGCAGCTAGTGCGTAATCCTCGCCAGTTTGACGTTATTTTGACGGAGAATTTATTTGGAGATATATTAAGTGACGAGGCAAGTATGGTTGTAGGCTCTATCGGCTTGCTACCAAGCGCAAGTATGGGCGGCAAAGTAGGAATTTACGAGCCTATACACGGCTCTGCACCAGATATAGCAGGTCAAGGTATAGCAAACCCGATCGCAACTATACTAAGTGCTGCAATGATGTTAAGATACGCATTAAATGAAGAAAAAGCAGCTACTTGCATAGAAAATGCCGTAAAAACAGCACTATCTCAAGGTTATCGCACAAAAGATATCGCCGCTTATGGAGCAAAAGAAATTTGCACCACAAGTGAAATCGGCGATGTGATCGTTAAAATAATAGAGCAATGAAAAACACCGTTACCGAAGCACTGATATATGAGGCTCAAGGGCTAAAAGACGACGCCCTTGAGATTTATAAAAACATCCTTAAAAATGATGCGAACAACAAAGAGGCACTTGCTGCGATAAGGCGTTTAAGCGGACTTCGCAAAGGTCGCAAGATACAAAATGAACTTATGAAGGATTTTTTTATAGACATGAATACACCTGAAGAGATAACGGAATTTAAAAGGTGGTTAATAAGAATATGAAGCTTGATGATATAGCAAGAATGGCGATAGACGAGGTTAGCGCGGAGCTTGAGAAGATAGAAAATATGACCAAGGTTGAGGAAGAGCAAAATTTATCAAGTTCTAAAGAGGATGAAGCACAAGAAGATATCGCTTTGCAAAAAGTAGATGAGCCAAAAGAGAGTGCCAAAGAGATAATAGGTAGCGAAGAGATATTTTTACGTAATCTAAAAGAGCGTATAGAAGTTCTTTTTGAAGGGTTAAACGAGATGTCACAAAAAGATCTACCCCAAAGACTAGAACTCACGCTTAAATTTCTTGAATTTGTTCTTGCAAATGTTGAAAACAGGCTTGAAAATTTATCAAAATAAAGCCTTAGATGAGGTGCGAGAAATTTTAGCGCCTCATACTTCACGAGCCTATCTTGTAGGCGGTTGTGTTAGAGACTCCATTTTGGGGCGTGAAATTTATGATTATGATATTGAAGTTTATGATATATCGCCTGATAAATTTGATAATATCATGCAAGATGTCGGTGCAAGCGGTGTAGGCAAGAGCTATTTTATCTACAAATTTAAAGAATTTGACCTAGGACTTCCACGTACGGAAAATAAAACCGGCTTAAGACATACCGACTTTGAGGTAAGCTACTGCAATGATGAAAAAGCAGCCTCTCAAAGGCGTGATTTTAGTATCAATGCGCTTATGTTAAATATCTTTAACGGCGAGCTGATTGATAACTGGAGCGGGCTTAGCGACCTTAGAAATTCATCTATAAGGCACATTGATGATGAGAAATTTTGCGAAGATCCGCTTAGAGTTTTGCGCGCTGTTCAGTTTGCATCAAGGCTCAATTTTAAAATCTCTCAAAAAACATTAGAGCTTATGAAAACTCTTGATCTGTCCTGGCTTAGTAAAGATAGGATAGCTTGTGAACTACTTAAATTTTTTAAAGCAAAACATCTTGAAGTCGGCACATTTTACCTTTACGAGCTTGGACTTTTTGATAAGTTGTTTAACCTTAAAATTTCACGAGACGAGCTTGATGATTTTTGCAAAAAGCTGCAAAACGCACGTAAATTTATAGATAGTTCAAGGCTATTTTTGTATCTTTTATCTAATGAATTTTCTTTAAATTTGACGCAAATTTTAAAAGAATTAAAGTTGCCTAAAATTTATGAAAAGATATTAAAAGAGCCGTTTTATAAGGATCAGCCGAGTGATTTTGAGCTTTTGCAAATCGCGCAAAATTTACCACTTAAGCAGTGGCTCGGCTGCTATAGCCAAAAGCGTGTCGATAGGGCTAAAAAGCTAGGTTATTACGACGAACAATTAGAGATAAAGATCGACGCAGCCAGCATAATACAACAAGGCTTTACAGGCAAAGCCGTAGGCGAACAAATAGAGCTTAAAAAAAATGAAGAGATAGAAAAAATTCTTGCCGAAAAAGGCTTAAACAAGTCAAAATTTGATAAAATCCAAGACTAAATTTTAGGAGTTAGTATGCAAAAATACATTTTGAAAATAAAATGTAGTGACGAAAAAGGGCTGATATATAGAGTTTCTGATGTTATATTTAAACATCGTCTAAATATCGAAACAAACAATGAATTTGTTGATAAGGAAAATAATCGCTTCTTCATGCGTGCCGAGCTTAGCGGAGAACTAAACATAGGTGAGTTTTGCGGTGTGCTTGAAGCTGTTTTACCAAGCGATGCAGAGATAAGCTGCCTTGCAAAAGCAAAAAAAGATATCATTGTTTTAGCGACAAAAGAGACACATTGCTTGGGTGATTTGCTTATTAAATTTGATAGCGGAGAGCTAAATGCAAACATTGTTGCCGTTGTCGCTAATCATGAAATTTTAAGAAGTTTGGTTGAGAGGTTTAACATACCTTTTCATGTTGTATCGGCTGAAGGCATGAGTAGAGAAGACCACGAAGATGCGGTGCTTGAAGTCATGTCACAGTATAAATTTGACTACGCGATCTTGGCTAAATACATGCGTATCCTAACGCCAAAATTTGTCAATGCTTACCCGCAAAAAATCATAAACATACATCACTCGTTTTTACCTGCTTTTATCGGAGCAAATCCTTACAAGCAAGCATATGAGAGAGGTGTTAAGATCATCGGAGCAACGGCGCATTTTGTAAACGACAACCTAGATGAAGGTCCTATCATCACTCAAGATGTGATACATGTAAATCATGAAATGAGCTGGCAAGATATGCAACGCGCGGGACGCACATGCGAAAAAAGCGTTTTATCAAAAGCACTTGACCTTGCGTTTGATGATAGACTTTTTATAAATGAAAACAAAGTGATAGTTTTTTAATGTTTAACATAGTTTTAGTTTCCCCGCAAATTCCGCAAAATACCGGAGCTATAGGGCGAATGTGTGTAAATGCAAATTTAAAGCTTCACATCGTAAAACCAACCGTTTTTAGTCTTGATGAAAAGGCGGTAAGGCGTGCAGGGCTTGATTATTGGAAGGTATTAGATCCTGTTATATGGGAAAGCTTAGATGAGTTTTTAGAGCAAAATTTAAAATTTAAAGATAGATTTTTCTTTGCTACGACTAAGACAAATAAGCTTTATTTTGACGCCAAATTTAAAAGTGGGGATTTTATATTTTTCGGCGGAGAAAGCACGGGGCTGCCTGGTGAACTAATGAAAATAAACGAAGATAACAAAATAACAATCCCAATGGGAAAGCAAGGCAGAAGCCTAAATCAAGCAATGAGCGTGGCGATCGTGGCTTATGAGGCTATAAGACAAAATATAGCTGAATTTGACTTTAGGGTGCCGATTTGAGAGCGGTTGTTTTACTTGTTTTTTGCGTCGTTTTTGCGTTTTGTCAAAATATAAAAATTGCAACTTATAACGTTGAAAATTTATTTGACGGAATAAATAACGGTAACGAATACTCTGACTTTCGTATAGGTAAAGGCAAGTGGAGCAAAGAAAAGGCTAGGCAAAAACTTCTTCGTATAAAAGAGGTTATAACTGCTTTAGATGCTGATATTATCGCTCTTCAAGAAGTAGAAAACGAAGAGGTTTTAAAAGAACTCATAGCCGGCACAAACTATAAGTATATAAATTTTAGCACGAGCAAAAATGCTCCTGTAGGGCTTGGCGTGATATCAAAGATAAAGCCAAGCTCAAGTGAGGCTTATAAAGTCCACGGTATAAAAACGCGTGATATTTTAAGGGTTAAATTTAAACTTCAAGATGGAGAATTTAGCCTTTTCGTCGTGCATTTTCCAGCCTTTAAACGTAACGGCTTAGAGGCACAAAAAAGAGCAGAAAGAACTCTTAGAGTGGCTTTAGCGCAGCATAAAAATGCTATCGCACTTGGGGATTTTAACACCGTCTACTCTACGTCGGATAGATCGCTTTTATACAACATCACGACTACTAAAAACTACACAAATCTTTGGAGCGAGGTAAGAGAGTATAAACAGCGCTACTCGTATGCAAGATCGGGTTCAAATAAACGTGCGATAGACCATGTGCTTTTAAGTCCAGAATTTATGGACAAAAAAGGTCAATTTGTCTATGTTTGTGATAGTTTTAAGGTGTTTAAGCCAAATTTTATGATGGATGGCGAATACGCAAAAAGTGAGAAGAATTTAAGTGTGTATTCTGATCATTTGCCGCTTGTTTTTGAAATTTCAACTGATAAAAATTTGCTTTGCGGTATAATGAGCAAATTTTTAAATCGGATAAATATGTAATGGATAGAATTCTTGATATTTTCATGACCGCCTTATTTGTGGCATTTTTGGTATTTATGCTACGTGGCGTTGCACTTAATATAAGCGAAAAACAAAAAAGGAAAGAGGACAAAAAATGACAAAAGAGTTGCTGATCGAAATCGGTGTTGAAGAGCTTCCTGCGATACCGTTTCTAAAAGAGTTGCCAAATATCAAAACAAAATGGCATAAAGTGCTACAAGAGTATCGCTTGGATGGCGAGTTTGAATTTTACTATACGCCAAGAAGGCTAGTTTTTCTACACAAAAATTTTAGCATCTCACAGCCTGATAGCACGGTGGAATTTATCGGCGCGCCAAAGCATGTTGCGCTAAAAGACGGTGCTTTTACAAAAGCGGCGTTGTCGTTTGCCGGCAAATGCGGTATTAGCGAAAGTGAGCTAAAATTTAAAGAGATAGATGGCAAAGAGGTTTTATTTTACGAAAAAGAGCTAAAAGGCGAAGCTAGTAAAAACTTGCTTGGCGATATGATAGAGAAGTTTTTACTATCTCTTAGCTTTGGCAAGTCTATGCGTTGGGGCAATGGCGAATTTGAATTTATCCGTCCTGTGCGTTCGTTTTTATGTATCTTTGGTGATGAGTTTGTAGAATTTGAAAAATTTGGCGTAAAAAGCGAAGGCTCTACTTATCCTCACAGAAGTATCAGTTATGATAAAATTTCTATCGCAAACATCGATGAGTATTTTAGCGGATCAAAATCACGCGGTATCATCCTTGACGCAAATGAGCGCAGGGCGATTGTGCTGGCTGCATTTGATGAAATTTCAAAGAAAAACGGAGTACAGATAGAAATAGACGAAGAGCTACTTGATGAAGTAGTGACGATAACCGAGTATCCAACCGCGCTTTTGGGTGAATTTGAGAGTGAATTTTTACAAATCCCAAGCGAAGTCATCATAACTTCCATGAAAGAAAATCAACGATATTTTCCGGTGTTTAAAAATTCAAAGCTAAGCAACCACTTTGTTGTCGTAAGTAATGCTATAAGTAACGATAGTGCGCTTATAGTTCGCGGCAACGAGAAAGTTTTAAGGGCTCGTTTAAGCGATGCGATGTTCTTTTGGCAAAGCGACTTAAAAGCAGAATTTAGTCCTGAAAAGCTAAAAAATATCACTTATCTTAAAGAGCTTGGAAGTATTTACGATAAAGAGCTAAGAGAGGTTAGAGTAGCTCAAATTTTAGGCAAAATGTATAAAGATAGGCTAGAAAACGAAGTCGGCAAAGACTTTAATGCAAAGCTTGAAAGAGCTGTGATGCTAAGCAAGGCAGACTTAACAAGCGGCATGGTTTATGAATTTACCGAACTTCAGGGTATAATGGGTCATTACTACGCACGTGCAAAAGGCGAAGATGAAGCGATAGTAACCGCTATAAAAGAGCAATACCTACCAGATGGTGAAGATGCACAGTGTCCAAGTGGTGTATTTAGCTCGGTCGTCGCACTTTCAAGTAAACTTGATGCACTGTTAGGGCTTTTTAGCGTAGGCAAAATTCCAACCGGCACAAAAGATCCCTACGCACTTAGACGTGCGGCAAACGGTGTTATCAGGATAGTTCAAAACATGGGTTTTGAGTTTGATATCGTTAAAGTTTTAGAAGAACTCAAGGACGGATATAAAGAATTTGACACCAGCATACTTGAAGAGTTTATACTTGATAGACTTTATGTATTTTTTGATGTAAATTCTTCTATCGTAAAAGCTTGCATAAATAGCGGCAAGCGCGATATAAACGAGCTTGGTAAGGCGATAAATGCTCTAGCTAAGATCTCAAAAGATGATGAATTTAAAGAAAATTTCTCTACCTTTAAACGTCTTGCAAATATCATAAAAGATAGCGAAATTTTAAATGTAAATGAGAATTTGATTAAGAACGAATACGAAAAAGCCCTAAATGATAAATTTGGCGCACTGGATAAAAAAGAGGGCGACTATGAAGGGCGCTTAAATGAGCTGTTTGGGCTAAAAGATAGTATTGATGGCTTCTTTGATAATGTTATGATAAATGACGAAGATCCAAATATAAAGGCTAATCGCATCGCTATAATCGGACAAATTTATAAAGAATTTTTAAAGATAGCAGACATTAAAGAGATCAGCTTTTAATAACACATACAAGGGTCAAGCCTTTGACCCTTTGCCTATATAAATGAAATTTTACCTGTAAGATCGGCTGTGCCTTGAGTGTATGGTGCCGATGTTATTACCGCATTTATGCCTGTCTTTGCAAACTCCTTGCAGTTTTTTAAATTTATACCTCCTGCTGCAGTTACTATGATGCTTGAATTTGTTTTATTTTTAAGCTCTATGGCTTTACTAAGTTGCGATGGGCTAAATTTATCACACTGGATAACGTCCGGCTTGTAATGCAAAAGCGTCTGAAATTCGCTTAAATTTTCACACTCTATCATTATCTTTTTTTCTGGCAGATTGGTTTTAAAGTCGGCTATATGTTCGCAGAAATTTTCAAAACTTTTGTAAGCCTTGATATGGTTTGCGAAAAATAGCACGCTGTCGCTAAGGTTTGCCCTATGTATGCGTCCACCGCCGCTTATAACGGCATTTAGGCAAAATTCTTTTGCAAAAGGAAAGTTTTTTCGCGTGGTTTGGACTTGACAATACGGGCTAGCGTCCTTACATAAAGCTACCATGTCTGCAGTATGTGTTGAAATTTTACACGAGTATTCAAATAAAATTTGTATCAGCTTCCATGCTTTATGTAAATTTTCAAAGCTACCGCTCGCGTTAAATATCGGCTCTTTTGCTTTATAAATTTCACCGTCTTTTCCTGTGTTTACATCTTTGCATTCAAGAAATTCTGCTATGCGTATTGCTGTGGCTGTGTTGCTTAAAACAATTCGCTCACGTGTAAAAATTTCAAGTTTAGCAGGGCGCTCTTTACCCTCGCAAAGTGAGGTCGTAAGATCGTTTAATGGGAGATCGGAGTGGATATACTCCCAAATTTTTGCGTCACTTATCATTTTGTGCTAAGGGCTATTTTCTTACGTTTTTTGGACTGTTGGGTTATAATTTTTTGCGCAAAACCATTATTGTAAAGTCCGTGATGATATATGCTAAAGCCGACAAGTGCTACGCCTGATATGATATGTAGCGCTTTTATAGTTTTGTTTTTCATGCCAAACGCACTTAATGTAACCACTCCAAGTGACACACCAAGGCCGACTTTTGCGACTTTTCTTTGAGTCTCAAGATTTAGTAATGAGCCGTTTAAAATTTTATTTTGCAAATTTTACACCTTTCATTGAATTTAAAAGTAGCCAGATCGTAGTTCCGTTGTGCAGTATTGCGGTTGCGATAGGGTTTAGTATGCCAAATGTTGCTGCTACTAGGATGGCGGTATTTATACCAACGGTTGAGTTAAAATTTGAGCCGATTAGCTTCATTGTTTTTACAGACAACTCTTTGGCGATAGCAACACTTGCTATATCGTCCTTAAGTAGGCTTATATCAGCAGTTGCCTTTGCTATGTCTGCACCCTTGTGCATACTTATGCCTACGTTTGCTTTTGTTAGACTTGGTGCATCGTTGATGCCATCTCCTATAAATGCAACATTTTTACCTTCGGCTTTTAGTTCTTCTATTATCTTTGCTTTATCCGTTGGCAAACATTCTGCGTATACACGGTCACAACCAAGCTCTTTAGCAACCTCTTGAGCTTTTGCTTTTATGTCTCCGCTTAACATAATAATCTCTTTTACACCAAGAGTTCTTAGCTTGTCTAATGTGGCTTTTGCGTTTTCTCGCATATCATCTTTCATCGCGATAACGCCGACTAGTTCTTTGTCGTATCCGACATAAAGTAGGGTTAGTCCTTTGTTTAGTGCATCTTGTATGACTTTATCTTGCCCGGCAAAGCTTATACCTTCGTCATCTTCTAAAAAGTGTCTTGAACCGATAACGACCTCTTTTTTATCCATGGATGTTTTGACGCCGTGTGCAACGATAAATTCGACCTCATCGTGATGTATATGATGAAAACCGCGTTTATTGGCGGCTTCTACGATCGCCTCTGCTACAGGGTGGAAGTAGTGCTCTTCGGCGCTTGCGGTTAAATTTAAGATATCTTCTTCGCTTAAATTTTTCTTGAACGAAAATATCTTGACCACGCTAAGTCTTCCATGGGTTAGAGTTCCTGTTTTATCAAACACAAAAGTATCTGCCAAATTTAAAGCTTCGATCGCCTTCGCGCCTTTGATTAAAATCCCGTTTCTTCCGGCCTTTGAGATACTTGACTTAAAAGCCACCGGAGTTGCTAGCTTAAGCGCACAAGAGTAGTCTGCTTGAAGCACGCTTGCGACACTGTTCATATCGCGGTTTATCAGATAGGACACACCAGCTAAAGATAGAGTGACCGGCACTAGTTTGTCGGCCAGTTTTGTAGCTTTTAGCCCGACGCTTGATTTTTCGTTTAATGAGCTTTGGATGTATTCTTTGATACGGGCCGTAGCTGTTTCGTCGCCAACATTTTCAGCCCAAATTTTGATCCGGCCATCTTCGACGACAGTCCCGCTCATGACGCGGTCGCCTCTTGATCTAGCGATAGGCTCTGCCTCTCCGGTCATTGAGACTTGATTTACACTAGCATTTCCGTCAACTATATATCCGTCTATGCCTATGCTCTCTCCTGCGCCGACAACTACTATGTCGCCTTTTTTAAGTTTTTGGGTTTTTACTTTTTTAAGTCCTAGGCTGCCGTCTTCTTGGCGAATTTCTATCCAAACCTCTTCGATATTTGGTCTTGCAAGCTCTTTTATGAGATCATCGCTTCTATGAGAGGTACTTTCTTCCATGTATTCGCCTAAATTTAACATGAAATTTGTGCTGTTTGCGGCTAGATGGTCGCCTCTTGCAAGGCTAACGCCAACAGCCATAGACTCAAGAACTTTAGATGTTACTCCCTCTTCTTTTAGTTCTTTTACGCCTTGTAGTAAATTCGCACTACTTGCATAAAGTCCCAACGCAGTTTTTGTGTAATTGCTAGAGATGAGCGGACTTATCGCCATTACGGCACCTGACTTGTATATCTCGACCTTACTTGGCAAGGAAGTGTCTTTTGGCTTTTTTGGGATCTTTAAATTTTGTATGAAATTTAAAATTTCATCAAGATCGCCAAAATACTCTACAACGATACTTTTTGCGTATTTGTTTACGCGCACGCTTTTTACGCCTTTGTGCTCGCCGATATTAGCCTCTATGACACTTACGTCGCTTCGGTTGTTTAGCTCGTCACAGATAATACGAATTCGGTTACCGCAGTGATGTGCGATACGTAGATTATTTTTGTGCTTCAAGCTCTGCTTTGACATCTTCAAACCGCTCTTTTAGCTCTTCTATGCCGGCATTTACAAGCTCTCCGCCTTTTATGATAGCTTTAAAAAGGCGCTCTTGTGCTTTGGGATTAGTAAGTACATAAGCTGCTACGCCGCCGATAAGTAGTCCTTTTATAAAGCCTGCGGCATTAAAATTTTCAGGAACAAAAGGTAGTTCTTTGGCTGCTTCGTTTATGGCTTTATCTACTCCGTTTTGGGGAGGTGTAGTTACTTGAACTTGAATTTCTTGGTTGTCGATATATGGATTTTTCATTTAGTTACTCTCCGGTTTTATTAAATTTTCTATTAAAATTAGTGCACCGATACCAAGGGCGGTCTTTGTAGCCGCACTCATGTAGTTTCCTTTGGCGATAGAGTTTGACGCACTTATGCCTACGGCTGCTACCACACCGCCGCCTAGGCTAAATTTCAAAACTCTCTTTGCGACACCAAGGGGAGTTTTTTTGTTTTTATTTCCTAGCTCAAGCGCAGTCGCGCTCATAGCACCCACTAGAGCGCCGCTTACGAAGTGGTCAAACGGCAGTCTAGTTGTTGAAAGCATAAGAGCTTTACTTTTGCTCATATTATATCCCCTATGCTTGATCGTTAGCTACTTGCGGTTTTGCTTTAGCAGTAGACGGTTTTTTAACACTTTTTTTAGCGGCTGGTTTTTTCTCGCTTTTTGTTTGAGTTTTTAAGATCTTTTCTTGAGTAAATTCCTTTACGTCACCTGCGATATCTTTGCTTTTTTTAAAAAGGTCTTTTGCGGTTTCTTTACCTTTTTCAAAGCCGTCAGCCGCACACTCTTTTACCTTATCTCTTTTGTTGTAGGCTACTACAGCCAATGCGCCCAATGCGACGCCTGCAATAAATGGAAGTGCCATTTTAGCTCCTTTCTTGTTTGTATTTTGTATCATTATTTATCCTTTGGTTCTAAATTTTTACCGACTATGGAGATACCAAGAGCGCCTAGTGCAAGACCGCTAAAAAACGAAAAATTCGGATTATTTAAAATTTTCATCATCTGGGCTTTATCGGCTTTGCCACTTATGATATCTTGCAGATCGTTGCTTATTTTAGCGAAATTTTCTTGGTATTCGTTTATAACACCCTCATAGCCTTTTTCTTGTAAATTTTGTATTAAATTTTTTATATTATTTTGATCATCTTTGTCGCTAGACATGGTCTTAGAAAGTTTTGCTTTTAGGGCGACGATGTATTCGTTATTTGATGTAGCCCAAAGTCTAAAAAATAGATCTTTTAGCTCATCATCGTCTAAATTTTCACAGAAATTTTCATACATTTTATTTAGTTGAATTTCATAATTTAACGCACATATAAATGCATCCTGGGCGCAAGTCGGTTTTAAAAACGCATTTTGCGTCTCATCTTCGTTTAGCTTAAGCTTTTTAACCTTGGCATATGTTTGTATAAGGGTTATGGCATTTTGTCTTAGGGCGTAAATTTCTCTAAAAACATCATCAAATTCGTTTAAAATTTCATATAAAATTTGAGCATTTTTTTCGCTTAAATACGCTGCGTCCAAAAAGTCGTTATGCACAATACACCTCTTTTGCGATGTTGTTTATCTTGACTGAAATTTGGTCTAAATTTTGTCCCTCAAGAAGATCGTCCCATAAAATTTTAGGGAAAATTTCATTGTCATACTCGATCGTTACAGAGCCGATGATCTTGTTAAATTTGACGTTTTTTATGCCGTTTATCTTTGCTATAACACTGTCAAGTTCACCTAAATTTATGCTTTGCGAAAGGTCCTTGATCTTTGGATCAACCCTAACTCTAAGGCGACCCGGAGTGTGAGCTATCTTGCTAAAATAGCTTGATATTTGCATTAAAATTTCTAAATTTATATCCATTTTTTATCCTTTTGTCGGCATTATGTAATTAAGTAACTTAAATGTTACTTAAAGTTTTTTGCCTCTCGTTATCAAAATCCAAATTATTATGAGAAATTGTTTTTCAGACACTCATCACATATTCCATAAAGTATCATCGAGTGCGATATGCAAGTGAAATTTTTATCTTTACAAATTTTATCCTGAGCGTCTTCTATAAAATCATCTCTAAAGCTTTTAACTTTTCCACATCTTTCACAGATAAGATGATCGTGATGTGCGGTTAAATTTAACTCAAATTTTCTTACGCCGTTGTCGTCATATACGTTTGTAAGGTTACACTCGCTTAAGAAATTTAGTAAAGCATAGATGCTTGGCATGGAGATGTTTTGTTTGTGTCTTTTAAGAAATTCGTCTTTTATATCGGCTGCGCTTAAATGCGATGAGGCATGATATAAAATAAGTAAAATTTTCTCTTTTGCGTATGAATTTTTATGGTTAAACTCACTCATAAAATGTGATAAATTTTTATAAAAATTTTCAAAGTTTTCCATCTTGTATCACCGCAAATTTGATATTAATTACTAAGTATTTATAATAATACCTCATATTAACTATAAAGAAAATAAAGCCAAATATAAGGTTGTTTTGGTATAGTTTCGCAATTTTTTGACTTAAGGAAAACTAATGACGTATGACGAGCTTGAATTAGATGCGGTTTTACTTGAAATTTTAGAAAATCGCGGCAGTTTCGACTCTATGGATGATGAAGAGCTTTATGAGCTTATAGAGCATGTTGCGACTTTTACGGATGGGGATTATGAAGAAGCGTTTGAGTATATGACGCAGTTTTCGCCTATACCTAAAAAACGCTTCATCTCTTTATTTACAATCTAACCTTTAAAACTTTGCCTAGCTAGTTCTTGCAACTTCTTTGTGTATTTACTAGCTTTTGGGCTGTTGTTATAAATATCTTCGTAGTCGTATATCCTATCGTAATAATCTATCGTATCTTGTCTGTTTATGCCCATATGTGAAATTTGAATTCCAACTCCAAGATAAATTCCTCTTGAGTTAGATGACTCTCTTGCGTAAGCAAAAAATTCAGGGGCATTTGTGGTTATAGCGCCTCCGCTTGCGTTATTTATCATCGTTGCTTGTGTGCTTAGGGAAATTCTATAGTTATTTTCAAAAATTTTATGATAGCTGCGAGAGTTTTTGTAAACGATGATAAGATCAACAGAGCTTAATCCAAGGGTTGCACCAAGCTCAATTCCTGAAAAATCCACAAAAAACGGACTTGAAATTTGACCGTCATCATTTTTAGCCACAAAGATACCTTTGCCATTTATAACGCTAACTCCGGCTCCACCCTTGGTAAGATCTGTAAATATCGCTATCGCGCTAGCGTCTTTTAATAAATTTTGATCTTTATTTTCTATGATAAAGTCATTTAGGACGTTTATGGCGCGTTTTACTTTTTGGTTTTGCACAATATCGGCCGATAAAATAGTGGCAAAAAATGCCAACATGAGTAGAATTTTACGCATTTTGATTCCTTTTTGTTCTAATTATATTAAATTCTAGTAAGTATATAATATAAAAATATTTAATTAATTTAAAAAATTAAAGAAAAATTTATATTTATTTAAAGTTAATTGTGTAAAAATTGCATAATTAAATATGTAAAAATAACATATTTAAAATAACCTGTAAAACAGGTAAAGGAGAATACGATGAAAAGTGGTGGTAAAGTCATTTGCCCGTATTGCGGAACCGGCTGCGAGGTGGAATTGTTTGTCGAAAACAACGTGATAAAAGCAGCCGTTGGCGTTGAGGATAACCCCGTAAACGAAGGAAGTCTCTGTTTAAAAGGTAGCTACGGCTGGGACTATGTAGGCTCTCCAGACCGACTAGTAAAACCATTGATCCGTAAAAAAGACGGAGTGTTTAGCAAAGACGGCGATCTAGTAGAGGCAGAGTGGGACGAAGCGCTTGATCTTGTCTCAAACAAGATAAAAGAGGTGGTTGCCAAACATGGCGCTGATGCTTTAGCGGGAAATTTTTCTGCACGTTGCACCTTGGAAGATAACTACGTTGCACAAAAATTAATGAGAATTTTAGGGACAAACAACGTCGATCACTGTGCTAGAATTTGACACGCTCCGACTGTGGCAGGTCTTGCCAAAACTATCGGTAACGGAGCGGCTACAAATAGCTTTACGGAAATTGGCATTTATAGCAATTGCGTGCTTATGATAGGCTCAAACCCTGAAAACGGACACCCAATTGCTGCCATGCACATACAACGCGCTTTAAATCGTGGCGCAAAACTCATCGTGATAGACCCGATAAAAACAGAATTTGCAAATCGTGCCGATGTGCATTTACAACTCGAACCTGAGCATAATATACCTGTTATAAATTCCATGATCTATACGATAATAGAAGAAAATTTAGTAAATCAAGAATTTGTAAAAAACCATACAAATGGCTTTAAATACCTAAAAGAGGCGGTAAAAGACTACGCTCCCGAGGTTGTAGCTAAATATACCCGCCTAAATGCCGACGATATAAGAAAAGCAGCTAGAATTTATGCCACCGTAAAACCTGCTGTCATCACTCACGGCATGGGAGTTACTCACTTTAACCACGGAGTAGGCGGGGTTTGCGATGTGTCAAATTTATTTTTGATCACGGGAAATATCTGCGAGCTAGGCACCGGCGACTTGCCTTTAAGAGGACAGGAGAATGTTCAAGGCTGTTGCGATATGGGTGTGCTTCCAAATGTTTATCCAAATTTAGGTCAAGTAACAGACCAAGCTGCTAGGGAGTGGTTTGAGAGCAAGTGGCATTTACCAAAGGGCCATCTAAGTGCAAAAATAGGCATACACAAGACAGAAGTTCCTGACGCCATTATAAATGGTCAGGTTAAATTTTTCTGGACAATAGGTGAAAATCCCGTCATCTCAGAGCCAAATACTAACCATTTTTTAAAAGGGATTTCTATGGTGGAGATGTATGTGGTGCAAGATATCTTCTTGACTGAAACTTCACGCAAGGCCGACGTGGTATTTCCTGGTGTTGCAAGCAGTGAGAAAGAAGGGCTTTATGCAAACGCAGAGCGAAGAGTTCAGCATAATGACGCTGTTATCACACCTCCAGGAGATGCGCGTCAAGACTGGTGGATAGTGTGTGAATTAGCCAGGCGGCTCGGACTAGGAGAGCACTTTACATATCAGTCTCCTGAGCAAATTTGGGAAGAGGTTCGCAGGATAGATCCTAGAAGATACGGCGGCATGAGCTACTATCGTATCAAAAAACATCACGGGCTTCACTGGCCTTGTCCTGATGAAAATAGTCTTGGTGGACAAAGCTTGTATCTTGATAAAAAATTCTTTACTCCAGATGGCAGAGGAAATTTTGTTCCTTGCTTGTTTGTTGATAGCATCAAAGATATTGAGCCTGCAAAAGCAGAATTTGCTAAAAAGCACGCAATGCCTGAAAACTATCCTGTTATGGCCGGATGTGTTGATGAAAAGACAGACGAGAAGTATCCTATCCAGCTACTTACTACAAGAAAGGTTTATCAATACACCGTAGGAACGATGACTCGTCGTTCTCGTGCGATAGAAGAGGGCGGAGATAGTATTGGTCCGATAGCTGAAATGAGTGCCGCGCTGGCAGCTCGTTACGGTATATCGCATGGGGATTTTATCAAGGCTTGGAGTAGATATGGTTATATCGTTGTAAAAGCCGATATAACCGACTGCGTGCCTGACGGTATCATACAGATGACCTTTCACTACTGGGAGAGCTCTTGTAACGAGCTAACAAGCTCCGGCTGGGACTTTATCTCCAAGACGCCGACATTTAAAGCTGCGATCGAGATCAAAAAGATAGATGAGGAGGAATTTTTACGCGTGCGTGAGTTAAAGCGTGAGAAATTTCAAACAAACAAGATCATATTTGATGACTTCCATCATTATCCTATGACGTTTTAAGCTTTAGTCCCGTTTGGTTGCGGGGCTAAATTTAAAGCCGATATTTATATTTTTACTTGTAAAATACCCCGAAAATTTACTTAAAGCGTATAGATGGAAATAATCTCAATCATAGAGTATATAGGTATCGCATCTGCGGCACTCAGCGGTTATTTGTTCGGAGTAAAGAAGGGTTGTGACTGGCTTGGCGTTTTTTTGGCGGCATTTTTAACTGCACTTGGCGGCGGTATTCTTCGTGATATGCTTGTTAGTAGGGCGATTTATAGTTTTACGCATTATATGCCCATGATTATTGTTATTTTGGTGCTTGTAGTGGCAAATTTTACGAATTTACACAAAAAACGTGATAAATTGGAGAAAAAATTTATATTTATATTTGCCGACGCTATAGATGTGATATGCTTTTCTATAGTAGGAGCTATGGTTGCTGTCGAATACGGTCATAACGTGTTTGGCGTAGGGCTTATGGCATTTTTTAACGGCGTAGGCGGAGGAATTTTACGCGATATTTTACTAAATGAGGTGCCTTGGTTTTTAACTACGGGGCTTTACGGGACGATTAGTCTTTGTGTCGGCATTAGCTATTATCTGCTTTATTTGGCAGGTTTTACAGGGGTGTTTTTCGTGCTGTGCTTGCTTGCGCTTGGTATTACTATACGAATGTTTGCATACTATAATGGTTGGCGTTTGCCGCCGCTAAAGGATTAAAATGTATTTAATGGACACTTACGCTAGATTTGATGTAGGTTTTGAGAGAGGAGAGGGTGCTACTCTTTTTGATGAAGATGGTAATGATTATGTTGATTTTGCTTCGGGTATAGGTGTAAATGCGTTAGGCTACGCTCATAAAAAAATAGTAAGAGCAATTACTAAGCAGGCTAAAAATTTACTTCACACTTCAAATATATATCACATCAAGCCGCAAGAGCGTTTAGCCAAGGAAATTTCAAAGCAAATCGGCTATAAAACATACACTTTTTTTTGTAACTCAGGCGCAGAAGCTAATGAGTGTGCGATCAAATTAGCTAGAAAGTATGGTGCAACTCATTTTAAAGAGAAGAAATTTGAGATTATTTCTTTAGGAAATTCATTTCATGGACGGACATTAGCTACACTTCAAGCAACCGGACAGGATAAATTTCATCCTGAAATTTTCGCTCCTTATATGGAGGGATTTAAATTTTACTCAACGATTGAAGATGTTATAAAAAATATAAATGATAATACCGTAGCTGTAATGATAGAGTTGGTTCAAGGCGAAGGTGGCATAAAAGCTCTTGACAAAGATGAGGTAAAACGTCTTGCAAAAGAGCTTAAAAAACGCGAACTTTTACTTATAACCGATGAGGTTCAATGCGGTGTTTATAGAACCGGCGAGTTTATCACAAGTAAGCTTTATGACATAAAACCGGATGTTATAACCTTTGCAAAAGGACTTGGCGGCGGAGTTGGTATAGGGGCCTGCGTTAGTAAAAAAAGTATATTCACACCAGGCGATCACGGCTCTACATTTGGCGGAAATTTCCTAGCTACTTCGGTAGGACTTGCGACTTTAAAAGAACTAAAGGCATTAAAAAAAGATGGCGAAATGGATAAAATTTCAGCTGAATTTAACGAACATCTGGATGAAGTTGTAAAGAAAAACGGTAAAATTTTTGAGCAAAAACAAGGTCTTGGCATGATGCTGGGTCTTGAGCTAAAAGATGGTATCGATCTTGCTAAAATTATCTCTCTTGCACTTAAAAACCGTGTTTTGGTACTTCGATCAGGAGTTAAAACGCTTAGGTTTTTACCGCCTTTAAATATAAGCAAAAAAGAGATGAAAGAGGGTTTTGCTAGACTACAAAAAGCGCTTGATGAGTATCAAGCCTAAAATTTGCAGGGACTACTCTCGCGCTGATCTTGCGATGCTTTGAAATTTTGCATCGCAAATTTTTGCAAGATCAAGGGGATTTAGCATAAGTTGCTTTCCTCTAACACCTGCGCTTATATAAATTTCTTGCAAATTTATCGCTCTATCGTCTATAAAAGTTGCAAACTGTTTTTTCATTCCTATTGGCGAACAACCGCCTCTGATATATCCTGTGATCTTTTCTAAGTCTCTTAAATTTACAAGCTCACACCTCTTAACTCCGGCAGCTTGGGCTAGGGATTTTAAATTTAACTCCAAGTCTCCTTGAATACAAGCTATGATATAGTTTTTTGGCTCGCAAACACAAACTATGGTTTTATAAATTTTTTCTATCGGTTGTGCGGCTACGTTTGCTACGTGAACGGCTGAAAGATCGCTCTCATCAACTTCGTATTCTATGATCTTGTAAGGAATTTTAAATTTATCAAGTATCCGTGCGGCATTTGTTTTATGTATCATCTTTTCTCATTTTTGATTTTTTTTTGTATAATTGTATCAAAATTTTAAGGAGAGAGAATGGCGGACGAGATAGAAGAAGGAAAGTCTAAGAAGGGTGGCTCAAAAAGTGTGCTTATTGTCATTATCGTGGCGATATTTGTATTATTGCTTATAGTTGGTGCTTTGGTGGCGTTTTTGCTTCTAGGAGATGATGATACGGCACAGGCAAATGCTGCTATGCAACAACCTCAACAGCAACAAGTAGCGCAGTTTACCCCGGCTTCTCAGTCTAACAAGCGCACTGTAAATTATGCAAATATGGGTCCGATATACCCTCTTGATCAATTTATAGTAAACCTTCTAAGTGAAAACGGCTCACGTTTCTTAAAGACTAAAATTGACATGGAACAAAGTGCTGAGACTTTAACACCTGAACTTGATAAGAAAAAGGCGCTACTTCGTGATATTATCATAGTTACCTTGTCTTCAAAAACTTACGAAGAAGTAAGCACCTCAAAAGGTAAAGACAAACTTAAAGATGAGATAGTCGGCAAGTTAAACGAAGTTATTAGCGATGGATATATTAAAAATATCTATTTTACTGATTTCGTGGTGCAATGATCGGTATAGACATAGTTGCTATAGATAGGATAGCTAGGCTAAAAGCGCGCTATAATGAGACATTTTTGGCGCGTTTTTTATCTCCTAGCGAGATAGCCCTTGTTAAGTCAGACGCAACGGCTGCTGGTTTTTGGGCGGCAAAAGAGGCTGCTAGCAAGGCTCTTGGCGTCGGTATAAGTGCTGAGTGCAGTTTTTTTGACATTATCGTTGAAAAAGATGCGAAAAATGCACCTATTTTAAAATTTACACCTAAAATTTATGAGAAATTTAATATAAAAAATGCCAGTTTAAGCATAGCTCACGATGGAGGATTTGCCATTGCAGCAGTTATGCTGGAGCGTTTTTAGGATAACTAGCTTAGCCGTCATTTCAAATTTTAAAGGTCAAATTTGAAAAATTTCTATCACAAATATAAAAAATCTTGCATCGTCATAACTTCATTTAGCTTAATTGTTTTGTTTTATACTTTATTTGGATTTTTCGGTATTCCTTGGCTTATAACGGATATCGCACCAAAATTTATAGCCGATAAAAATGCGACTTTGGAGATCAAAGAGGCTAAATTTCATCCATATAAATTTGAACTAAACGCAACTAAAGTAAGTCTAAAAACATACAATGATCTTTTTAGAGCAGACAGTATCGATGCGAGTTTAAATTTCAAGAATATTTTTTCAAGAAATGTAAATGTTGATGTCTTTCGCTTAACAAATCCATTTATAAATATTACGCGAGATAGGGAGCTTGGTTTTAACTTTGAGCCTTTGGTTGCAAGTAAAACAAGTGAAGATAATGCAAGCAATCAGGCAGATAACGAGAGTTTTTTTAACTTTACGTTAAATTTGTTTGAGATTATAAACGGCGGCGCTCAATATGCCGACATGAGTTTAAAAGAGCCATTTGTGGTCTCTTTTAATGATCTAAGCTATACTATAAATGATATAAATTTAAAAGAGTATAGCGCAGGAAAGCACGATCTTGATACAAGCTCAAGCTTGTTTGAGACGTTTGATTGGAGTGGCGGAGTTAGTTTAAATCCTTTAAAAATATATGGCGATGTTAAATTTAGTGGACTAAAAATGAACAAAATATGGCAAAGCTACATAAATCAGCCTGATATAAATATAACAAAAGGCACGCTTGATGCAAAGCTAAACTACGAGCTAAGCCTAGATAATGGTGTGAATATAAATGTAAATAAGGCAAAACTTCAAGCAAATGAATTTGAAGTGCTAAATTTGGATGGTAACATTTCATTTGATAAATTTAGTTTAGATGATATCTCTTTAAACGGAGACTTTGTTAAGACAAGTGTTGTAGATGTAAAAATCGGCAAAACTTCGCTGGATAAAATTAGCTTTAAAAACGCAGAGATAGCCATGAGTAGTGATAAAATTTATATAGACGATATGCTCATAAGGGCTAGAGATGATTTTAAAAGTATCACTACAAGGTTGCCAAAATTTGGCTTAAGCGACATTAAATTTAAAGGTTATGACACGGAGTTATCACAGTCTGTCTTTGAATTTAACGAGCTAAACACTTTAGTGTTTTTAAAAGATAGTGACGCAAAGATTGTCGCGGATCTTAAAAATTTTAACTCACAAACTAGTGTCATAAAAGTAGCGGGAGAAAAACTACTTAATATTGATAGTCTAAATGCAAATGAGCTTAAATTTGATAATGAAAGACTTGCACTTGGCTCTTTTGACGCCAAAAAAAGCGATCTGTTTTCAAGAGATAAAGTATTTGGCGGACTTGACAAACTTAGTCTTGAAGATATAAGTTTTAATCTTAAAGAAAACATACTTGATGTAAAAAACATAAAAGTGCTTGAGCTATTTTACAACGATGAGATAAGCAAAAACGGTGCAAAAGCAATAAATAATCTTGCTATTTTAAAGAAAACTTCCGCAAAACAGACCGATAAAAAAGCGGCAACAGCAAATAACGATAGCAAAAAACAGTTTGTCGCAAATGTCAAAAATATCGAGATCATAAATGCAAAGTCAAACATCACGCAAGGCTTTCTTCCTTCTGTTCTAACTCATGAGATAGTTCTTAAAAATGCCAAAATAGGCGGCTTTTCAAGCGATCTTTCAAAACCGTTTGATATAAATGCAAGCATTACAAGTGGTGAAAAAGTTGATATAAATTTAAAAGGCAACGCAAGGCTTGAGCCGCTAAAATCAGATCTAAACATAAAGCTTAACAGCAAACTAAAAGAGTTAAATAAGATCTCAAAACACTACATTAACGGCTTTATCGCAGGTGGCAATCTAAGTGTTGATGCAAATGTTAAATTTGATAAAAGCTATCAGATAAATTCACATGTAAATTTGGACGATATTCTTATAAACGATAGTAATAACTTGCAAATTATAAATTTAAAAAATGCAAAAATAAAAAATATAAATTTAAATGAAAATGGAGTAAAGATAGACGGCGTGACGATAAACAGCCCACATCTTCGTGCTCATGTTGATGATAACAAAAGCTTAAATTTAGCGCTTTTGGCAAAAGTTAACAGCCAAAACGAAGCAAAAAAAGAACTTAAAAGTAAAAGTGCCGATAAATTTGGGGTGCAGATACAAGATGTTGCCTTGAATGACATGAGTGTTGATTTTAGCGATGCTAGCCTGGTTTTACCGTTTTTGTTTAAGATAAAAAATTTAAATGCAAAAGTTGACAACATAAGGAAAAACACCATCTCAGAGATAACATCTAGCGGAACTATAGGTAAAGGAGGTAGCGCAAATGTCCAAATGAGGATAAACGCGCTAGAGCCTAAAAAATTTAGCGATATTAGCTTGAAATTTAAAGATGTCGAGCTAAACGAAGTAACTCCATATAGCGCGACCTTTGTTGGACGCAAGATAGAGGGTGGGGTGCTTGACTTATCGTTGGTATATAATATCGAAGATTCTCAGATGAAAGGCGATAATGGCATACGTATAGACACCATAAAACTTGGAGAAAGTGTGGAGTCACCTAGCGCAGTTAGCTTGCCTTTGCAGCTTGCCATCTCGGTACTTCAAGACTCAAACAACGTAATAAAGCTAAATTTACCTGTCGGAGGTGATCTTGAAAATCCAGAATTTAGTTACGGTGGTATAGTACTGCAAACCATCATGCAGATATTTACAGATGTTGTGACTTCTCCTTTTAGACTTCTTGGGAATATGCTTGGAGTAGAAAATGCTGATGAGCTAGCCAGTATCGATTTTACGGCAGGTAGCGACGAGATGATGAAGTCTCAGATGAAAAAGATAGATGAATTTAAAAAGATAACCGATGCCAAAAAGGATATAAATTTAATCATTGCGCCTTCTTATGATGAAGAAGTGGATAGATACGCAGTCCAAAAGAGGTTGTTTGATAGAGACGTGATGATTGCTTCAAGTAAAACAAATGGTACACAAGACGAAGTCATACGCCAAATGGCCGCCAGACAGTTTAAAAACCAACCGACTAATGCATATGAGGCTTTGGTTAGAGCTAGAAAGATTGATGAAGATACTCTTGATAAGCTAGCCAAAAATAGAGCGCAAAAATTAAAGCAAGCGATGATAGATGTCGGTATATCGGCGGACCAGATAGTGGTTTTAGAAAAGATACAAGCAGTTAAGGCACAAATGGATCTTTATGTGCCGATACCTATGGGTGTAGAAAATAAATAAATCATGACCGGTGTTATCCCGGTCATCACATCCACTCCAAAACTTGTGTTATCTCTTTTGCATAAAAGCATTTTATGCCCTGCGTATCAAGTGGTTTACTAGGTATGATCGCATTTTTAAATTTTTGTCTTTTTGCCTCTTTTAGTCTTTCGTCTATGTTAAAAACATCTCGAATTTCGCCGTTTAAACTAAGTTCACCGATAAATATACTATCTTTGCTTATCGGGCGATTTCTAAAACTTGAGATGATAGCTGCTACGACGGCAAGATCGGCGGCAGTTTCATTTATCTTAACTCCGCCTGAAACATTGATAAAAACGTCATAATGTCCAAGTGGAATTTCAAGTTTGCGTTCAAGCAGAGCCAAAAGCATATCAAGGCGGTTTTTCTCATATCCTGTGGAGCTACGTTTAGGATAGGCGCTTTCGCATACTAGGGCTTGAATTTCCACACTTAAAGCCCTTGAGCCTTCCATTATGACGGTTATAGCAGAGCCTGACACCGCGTTGCCCCGTGTGAAAAATTTACTTGCAATTTCTGTAGCACAAACAAGACCGTTGGCGCTCATTTCAAAAATTCCAACCTCACTTGTTGAACCAAAACGGTTTTTAAATCCTCTTAGCATTCTTAGCTCTCTTGAGGCGTCTCCTTCAAAATAAAGCACGACGTCAACCATGTGCTCAAGTATCCTAGGACCTGCGATCGAGCCGTCTTTTGTTATATGACCGATGATGAAAACACAAATTTCTTGCTCTTTAGCCAGTCTCATGAGTTCAAATGTTATCTCTCTAACTTGCGAAACTGATCCTGGAGCGGAGCTTACGTTTTGGCTATAAAGTGTCTGGATAGAGTCGACAACTAGCACTTTGTATTCGTTTTTTTTGGCTTCACTTAAGATGGTTTCAAGATTTATCTCTGTAAGTAAAAATAAATTTTTATCCACGGCGTTTAACCTCTGGGCTCTCATTTTGATCTGACTAGCGCTTTCTTCGCCGCTTACATAGAGTGTTTTTTTACCGTTTTTTGCCAAATTTGAAGAAATTTTTAAAAGAAGGGTTGATTTGCCTATTCCTGGGCTTCCGCCAATTAGCACCAATGAACCTTCTACTACACCTCCTCCAAGCACTAAGTCAAGCTCGGCATCATCTGTGCTAAAGCGCTTGATGTTTTCGATCTCTACTTTATCTATACTAACTGCCTTGCTTGGAGATGATGAAAATTTAGCCAGCTCTTTTGATATTTTTATCTGTGTATTGCTAAGCTCGATAAAACTATCCCAAGCACCACAGTTTGGGCATTTGCCGATCCATTTTCCTTGTTGATTACCGCAAGCTTGACACTCAAAAACGGTTTTACTTTTAGCCATTTTTTCTTCCTTTAAGCCGTTGTTTTTTATTTTTTATAGAGCCAAGATATATGGCAAACATTGTTATCGCCGCTCCTGGCCACTGAAATTTTGTTATAAATTTATCTAACAAAAACGCATCTATCAAAAGTGCCGCAACGGGTTCGCTTAACAATAAAAGACCTGTAAGCGAAAGTGACAAAAGCGGTACACAGTAGGCTATAAGCCCCCAAGCTACACATTGCATGATAGCACCATATATAAAAACAAGCCCAAGCTCTTTAAAATTTTTTGGAAAGAAATTTAGACTGTCTATGATGATGCTTACAGGAAGGAGCGAGATGGCACCGCTGATACTTAAGATAAACATCAACGAAAAGATACTTATCTTTTGAGCTTCTTGAGATTTTTTTACAAAAAGCATGGATATCGCCAAACAGCCACCAGAGCCGATACCTGCTATAAATCCCCAGATGGCATTTGTGTTTGAATTTAGCTCAGGATATGCTATAAGAGCTACGCCAAGTGTTGCAAGTATAAGACTTAAAATTCCAAGTGCGCCTTGCTTTTCGTTATATAAAACACATCCTATAAACGAAAGCCAGAAAATTTGCAAGCTATTTAATAATGTGGAAATTCCAGGCCCTATCGCATATATACTTTCGTGCCATAAGGCTAGATCGTAAGCTAAGAAAAACCCTGATAGAGCGGCATAAAATTTAGCTTTTTTGTTTGTCGGTAAACTTTTATTAAAGTATTTTACTATGGTGTAAAATATCGCCGAAGCTATAATTAAGCGCCAAAATGCAACCGCATAAGCCCCAAGTGATACGGTTGAAACGATAATACTTCCAAGTCCGAACAAAACACAACCGACGATAAGCCCAAGAGAGGCGCTTTTGCTATTTAAGTATAAATTCATGTTTTATTTTTGTAAAAATTATCGTAAAGATGGCCCCAAGCGTTATCCCGACACTGTCGGCTAACACGTCAAAAAGACTAAAAAATCGATTTGGCAAGAGGCTTTGGACTAGCTCAATTTGTATGCCGTAAGCCAAAAGTAGCACAAATTTGTACCAAAATTTAAGCTCAAAAGCTAAATTTAAAAGCACATAAAGGACAAAAAAGGCGAGTATGTGATTTGTTTTATCCCAAAACAGCTCATTTACAGTGATTTTTCTTGAAGTTGTAGCTAAAAATTCTACCACAAAAAGCGTTGCAAAAAAGCCAAATTTGTATAGCTTATCCAAAAATTACGTCCATTAAACCATCTAAAAACTCATCTGGGTTAAATTTTACTAAGTCGTTCATGCTCTCACCGACACCGATGTAAAGTATCGGCAGTTCTAGCTCTCTTGCCACGCCAAATAAAGCTCCGCCTTTCGGAGTACCGTCAAGTTTTGTGATGATAACTCCATCAAGCCTAACTATATCGTTAAAAGCCTTTGCTTGAGCGACGCCTGCGTTACCTTGCGTTCCGTCTAGGATTAAAATTTTACGGTGTGGAGCTTTTTCGTATGCTTTGCTTGAAATTCTTACGATCTTGCTAAGTTCGTTTGCTAAATTTGTTTGGTTTTGAAGCCTTCCTGCGGTATCAAGTATTACACGATCGATGTCTTTTGCAAGAGCCGAACTTATCGTATCAAAGGCAACTGCTGAAGGATCATGTCCTTGCTGTGTAGCTACTATAGGCACATCTATTTTTAAAGACCATTGGCGAAGTTGCTCGATAGCTCCTGCTCTAAAAGTATCACAAGCACCTAAAATCACGCTTTTGCCACTTGTTTTGTATAAATTTGCTAGTTTGGCGATGGTTGTGGTTTTGCCTGCACCGTTTACGCCCAAAATAAGATCTACAAACGGCTTATCATCGGCTATTTTACGCTCATTTTCATAGATAAAGTAGCTCGACATTACTCGTTTAAGATCGGCTCTTTTTACCTCGTCTTGTGGTGGTAGATAGTAGATTATCTCTTCGATTATCTCATAAGCGACATCGGCTTCTAAAAGCATATCTTCTAGGATGTCTTTTGTAATTTTTTTATCTTTTTTGGCACTATTTATCGCACCAAATGTTCTCTCAAAACCCTTTTTTATAAAATCAAACATTACTCTATCGCCTTTTGTATATCTCTTTCTAACATCTCTTCAGGCACCAAACCTTTATATCCTGATGCGTAGTCGCCGTTTTTGTCAAATAAAGCAGAAGACGGAAGGGCGAAAATACCGCCTATTGCCTTTTCGAATAAATAATTACTTTCGCCAATTGCGATGTCATATTTGATTTGATATTTTTGCGCAAATGCCTTTATCTCATCCTCGTTTTTATCTTCAAGCAAAACAGCGATAATGTTTAGCTCTTTTTTGTATTTTTCACTTAGATTATTTAGATGCGGAATTTCAGCTTTGCACGGTGGACACCAAGTCGCCCAAAATACAAAAAGAGTTGCTTTTTCATTATCTTTTATGTCAAAGCCGTTTTCTCTTTTTTGCAGTGAAAAAATTTCATTGCTTAAGAGTTTTAGATCGATTTTTTCATCGACTTTTACGGCATTTTGTGCGAGGTTACTCTCTGTAGAATTTGTATCAATTTTTGCACTATCTTTGGAACTTTCTTTGTTTTCACAGCCTAATAATAAAAATATAGCTAAAACAGCTACGCTTAAATTTTTAAATTTCATACTACTCCTTCGTTATTTAAAGATAAAATTATACTAAAAATTTTTTAAATTTATCGTCTAAAACGCAACCAAATGTATCGCTATAATTTTTATTTTGCATTTTATAAAATATTAACCGGCCATAATGTAATATTTTTATACCAAAACAGCAGGTGTATTTGATGAAAAAAGATATAAGAATTAAAAATTTCAAAGAGATGAATAAGATAATAGATCATACGGCAAAAGCCAAGCATTATGCTGTTTTAAAAACTCTTTTAAATTTGATTGAATTATCAAAGTCTAAAAATATACTTTTTTTTATGCCTTTAAGGTATGAACCTGATGTTTATTCTATCAGGCACAATCTATCCAAAAAATGTAATATTTTTATTCCATTTATGGTAGGGCTTAGTTTAAAAATGGTAAAATTGAAAATGCCGTTTGTGCGCTCTAAATTTAATGTTAGAGAGCCTTTAAGCAAGAAAAGCAGCACTAGGCGGCTTGATATGGCTGTAGTTCCCGTCATCGGGGTTGACGCTACTATGGCAAGGATAGGACATGGCAAAGGTTTTTATGATAGATTTTTTAGCGGCTTATCCTATCGTCCGAAGTTGATAGTTTTTGTGCAGATTAAAGACTTTTATATCGATAAAATTCTTTCTCAAGACCACGATATTCGCGGCGATATCTATCTAACCCCAAAGCAAAATTACATAAAAAGAGGAATTTATGATAGAGATTTTAATAGGCTTAGGAGCCGGTGTGGTGGGCGTTGGCGCAGGGTATCTGTATGCTAAAAAGATAAATGACGCTAATTATAATATATTTTTAGAGCAAGCAAAAGCAAAAGCAAAAGTCATAGAACACGAGGCAGAGCTTACACTTAAAAACTCAAAATTAGCCGTTCAAGAGGCTGAATTTGAAGCTAAGAAAAAATACGATGAAAAGACAACTAAGCTACAAAAAGATTATTCTCAAAAATTTGACGAACTAAATAAAAAAGAGCAGTCTTTGTTAAACGAGCAAGAAATTTTAAAAGAAAACAAAGCTTTGTTTGAAAAAGACAAGAACGAAGCCAAGCTAGTTTACGAAGAGGGTTTGAATTTAAAAGTAACCTATCAAAACAAAGTAGAAGAGGCGCTAAAAGTCCTAGAGCATGCAGCCGGCTTAACCGAGGATGAAGCTAGAGATGTGGTGCTTAAAAAGGTAGAAGAGAAGTCTCGTGCTGACATAGCGCATATCGTAAGAAGATGCGAAGAAGAGGCAAAGCGTGAAGCCAAAAAGAGAGTGAATTATATTTTAGCACAGGCCACATCGCGTTTTGCGGGCGAATTTGCAGCAGAGCGCTTGATAAATGTTGTAAATATTAAAAATGATGAACTAAAAGGCAGGATAATCGGCAAAGAAGGGCGAAATATCAAGACTTTAGAGATGGTTTTGGGTGTTGATATTATTATCGATGACACTCCGCATGCTATTATTTTAAGTAGTTTTAACTTGTATCGCCGCGCAATAGCTACACGTGTTATCGAGCTTTTGGTTGAAGATGGCAGAATTCAGCCAGCCAGGATAGAGGACTTGCATAAAAAAGTTACTGAAGAATTTGAACAAAGCATACAAGAAGAGGGAGAAAATATCGTTATGGACTTGGGACTTAACAAAATTCATCCTGAAATTATCAAGCTAATAGGCAAGTTAAAATTTAGAGCTAGCTACGGACAAAATGCCTTAGCTCATAGCCTTGAAGTAGCACATCTTGCAGGTATTATAGCTGCTGAAACAGGTGGAGATGAAAAACTTGCAAAAAGAGCTGGAATTTTACACGATATAGGTAAGGCCTTAACGCATGAATTTGAGGGCAGTCACGTTGATTTGGGTGCTGAAATTTGTAAGAGATACAAAGAACATCCGGTTGTTATAAATGCTATTTATGCACATCACGGACATGAAGAGGCAACAAGTGTAGAGAGTGCTGCTGTTTGTGCTGCCGATGCATTAAGTGCGGCAAGGCCTGGAGCTAGACGTGAAGTGCTTGAGAGTTTTTTAAAACGTGTTGAAGAGATAGAAAATATCGCAAAAAGCAAGGACGGTATAAAACAAGCTTACGCTATAAATGCGGGACGTGAGATACGAGTTATAGCAAATGCCAAGCTTATAAATGACGATGAGGCAGTGCTTGTAGCTAAAGAGATAGCAAGTGAGATAGAGGATAAGGTGCAATATCCTGGTGAGATAAAAGTAAGTGTAATACGCGAAACAAGAGCGATTGACTACGCTAAGTGATTTGTGATGAAAAAAATTTTGCTTTTATGTTTTTGTTTACTTTTTGCTTTTGCAAATGAAGAGTTGGTTTTAAATAGTGCAAATTCTTTTGTAAAAACTATGAGTTCAAAGCCAGAAGTTCCAACCAGAGAACTTATGGAAAAATCAAGCGCGATCGTGATATTTCCGAGCGTAAAAAAGGTCGGCTTTGTAGTTGGCGGGATGGGGGGAGATGGAGTTATGCTAGTAGGCTCTTTAAATTCCGTATCCGACCTAGTCCCTGTAAGCATGAGCGGGGGGAGTGTCGGCTTGCAGCTTGGTTACGAAGACAGCTCACTTGTTCTTTTTATAATGAAAAACTCGATCGTAGAAGACATCAAAAGCCAAAAGCTCGCGCTTGACGCAACTGCTTCATTTTCTTTTGGCGCTAGGATAGGAGAGCGGGTTAGCAAGATCGGGGATTTTAATTTTTCAAGCGACATCTATGCTTACGCTACTAATGATGGTTTTTTTGCCGGAGCTAGTTTTGGTGGTGTTGTAATAAAACGTAATAACCAAAATTTGAAACAATCCGGCTATGCATATGAACAACTGATGAATATCTACACCAAATTTTAGGCATAAAATGCAAGAAATTTTAACCTCTCTTTCAACATACGGATATATTATTCTCTTTTTATATACACTTGGCGGTGGCATGGTTGCTATTATTGCAGCTGGAGTGTTAAGTTATGCCGGTAAAATGGATCTTGGTGTTAGCATAGCTGTTGCAGCGATATCAAATGCTTTGGGTGATACCTTGCTTTTTTATCTAAGCAGATATAATAAAAACATGTTTATGCCTTACTTGAAAGGACACAAACGCAAACTTGCTTATGCGCATTTACTCATGAAAAGGCATGGAGATAAAGTTGTATTTATTCAAAAATTTATATATGGATTAAAAACGCTAATTCCAATAGCAATTGGTCTTACAAAGTATCCGTTTTATAAATTTAGTGTATTAAATGTTATAAGCTCAATACTTTGGGCCATCTCCTTAGGCGTATTAAGCTATTTGGCTGGAAATTTCTTCATGCAAATTAGTGATTATCTTAGCGATCATGGGTATATTATGCCTAGCATTATGCTTTGTTTGCTTGTTGTGATATATTGTTTTTTACAAAAGATAACTAAAAAACGTTAATTATAATAACATACTATCTAAAAATCCATAGTAGTGTTTTTCGTATATTTTGTGCTTACACTATAATAATGTAAGCACACCCCACTATCTTTCCTCTAAAATTTCCCATTCTAAATTTTTTCCCAACTTTTTTCAATCTCCCCTCTCTTTTTAATCTTTCTTTAAGCATCATGCCTGTATAATTCCAGCTCACGAGTTGAGAGAAACCACTTTTAACCTTCTTGAGTTAATAAAGCTTTCCTTTTTATCGTTGTTCTTTTAAATTATTAATGTTAAACTATTAGTCAATCTTTGAAATCTAAACAAGTGATCGATTGAGCCAGTTTGCTATCTTAGCAAACTAAAACTAATAAATAAAAAACAAAAGTTTTTAGATTAAAAACTTCATATAAATTATATGGAGAGTTTGATCCTGGCTCAGAGTGAACGCTGGCGGCGTGCCTAATACATGCAAGTCGAACGGAGATTAAGTAGCTTGCTATTTAATCTTAGTGGCGCACGGGTGAGTAATGTATAGCTAATCTGCCCCTTAGTAGAGGACAACAGTTAGAAATGACTGCTAATACTCTATACTCCTTCTTAATATAAGTTAAGTCGGGAAAGTTTTTCGCTAAGGGATGAGGCTATATTGTATCAGCTAGTTGGTGAGGTAATGGCTCACCAAGGCTATGACGCATAACTGGTCTGAGAGGATGATCAGTCACACTGGAACTGAGACACGGTCCAGACTCCTACGGGAGGCAGCAGTAGGGAATATTGCTCAATGGGGGAAACCCTGAAGCAGCAACGCCGCGTGGAGGATGACACTTTTCGGAGCGTAAACTCCTTTTGTTAGGGAAGAACCATGACGGTACCTAACGAATAAGCACCGGCTAACTCCGTGCCAGCAGCCGCGGTAATACGGGGGGTGCAAGCGTTACTCGGAATCACTGGGCGTAAAGGACGCGTAGGCGGATTATCAAGTCTTTTGTGAAATCCTATGGCTTAACCATAGAACTGCTTGGGAAACTGATAATCTAGAGTGAGGGAGAGGCAGATGGAATTGGTGGTGTAGGGGTAAAATCCGTAGAGATCACCAGGAATACCCATTGCGAAGGCGATCTGCTGGAACTCAACTGACGCTAAGGCGTGAAAGCGTGGGGAGCAAACAGGATTAGATACCCTGGTAGTCCACGCCCTAAACGATGTATACTAGTTGTTGCTATGCTAGTCATGGCAGTAATGCACCTAACGGATTAAGTATACCGCCTGGGGAGTACGGTCGCAAGATTAAAACTCAAAGGAATAGACGGGGACCCGCACAAGCGGTGGAGCATGTGGTTTAATTCGAAGATACGCGAAGAACCTTACCCGGACTTGATATCTAACAAATCATCCAGAGATGGAAGAGTGTCTGCTTGCAGAAATGTTAAGACAGGTGCTGCACGGCTGTCGTCAGCTCGTGTCGTGAGATGTTGGGTTAAGTCCCGCAACGAGCGCAACCCACGTCATTAGTTGCTAACGGCTCGGCCGAGCACTCTAATGAGACTGCCTTCGCAAGGAGGAGGAAGGTGTGGACGACGTCAAGTCATCATGGCCCTTATGTCCGGGGCGACACACGTGCTACAATGGCGTATACAATGAGAAGCAATATCGCGAGATGGAGCAAATCTATAAAATATGTCCCAGTTCGGATTGGAGTCTGCAACTCGACTCCATGAAGCCGGAATCGCTAGTAATCGTAGATCAGCCATGCTACGGTGAATACGTTCCCGGGTCTTGTACTCACCGCCCGTCACACCATGGGAGTTGATTTCACTCGAAGTCGGAATGCTAAACTAGCTACCGCCCACAGTGGAATCAGCGACTGGGGTGAAGTCGTAACAAGGTAACCGTAGGAGAACCTGCGGTTGGATCACCTCCTTTCTAGAGTACAATGAATATTCTCTCACAAGATATTCATCAAAGGAAAATTTAAATACTAACTAACCTTAGTATTTACTCAATCGATCCTTGTTTAGTTTTGAAAGATTGACGGCTAATAAAGATTTATCTTTCTAGTTTTAGATTAGATAGATAATATGGGGAATTAGCTCAGCTGGGAGAGCGCCTGCTTTGCACGCAGGAGGTCAGCGGTTCGATCCCGCTATTCTCCACCAGATTTTTTATTAAAGAGGGCCTATAGCTCAGCTGGTTAGAGTGCACCCCTGATAAGGGTGAGGTCACAAGTTCAAGTCTTGTTAGGCCCACCATAAAGATTATTATAAGATTTATTAGCTATAATCACATCCCCAATTTAATAGATTGTGCTTAAATAGTTTATCGGCTTATGAAATCTAAATCAAGTTTTTAAATTTCAAAAATTTGATTTAGATTTTTTAATCTAATGTTCTTTTATTTATTATTGTTAAGAGTCACAAGCAAGTTTTAATAAAAACAATTTTACAGGACTTGTTAAAGATTTAGATATCTAAACTCATTGCATTAAATTGCAGAAGTTTGACATCACAAGATACTATAGGATTTAAAACTTATCTATACTATCTGTCAATGCTTTCCGTCTTGGAGTTTAAGATACTAGATGTAATAACTAAAAACTATAAAGCTTGATTCTAAATTTACGGCGCTTCAGTAAGAAGCGGTGTGCTTTAGGTGGGTCAAGGGAGTATTTATACTCCTTGTCGTAAAAAGTAGCTTTGCTACTTTGCGAAGTATAGGTGGTTATCTTTAGCAAGGAAGTGATGCGAATTAGAATATAATATATACTAAAAAAGGTAAGCTACTAAGAGTAAGTGGTGGATGCCTTGGCTAGTAGAGGCGACGAAGGACGTGCCAGGCTGCGATAAGACTCGGGGAGCCGTCAAGGGGCTTTGATCCGGGTATTTCCGAATGGGGCAACCCAACTGATAGCGATGTCAGTTACCATATAATGGAGCGAACGTTGGGAATTGAAACATCTTAGTACCAACAGGAAGAGAAATCAATAGAGATTACGCTAGTAGCGGCGAGCGAACGCGTAAGAGGGCAAACCGTTAGTTTACTAACGGGGTTGTAGGACTGCAACATAGACTAAACTTAGTTAATAGAATAAGCTGGAAAGCTTAGGCGTAGAGGGTGATACCCCCGTATATGAAAACTTTGTTTTACTTAGCAGTATCCTGAGTAGGGCGGGACACGTGATATCCTGTCTGAAGCTGGGTCGACCACGATCCAACCCTAAATACTACTACTAGACCGATAGCGCACAAGTACCGTGAGGGAAAGGTGAAAAGAACTGAGGTGATCAGAGTGAAATAGAACCTGAAACCATTTACTTACAATCATTCAGAGCCCTATGATTTATCAGGGTGATGGACTGCCTTTTGCATAATGAGCCTGCGAGTTGTGATGTCTGGCGAGGTTAAGGAAACCCGGAGCCGTAGCGAAAGCGAGTCTTAATAGGGCGTTTAGTCAGATGTTGCAGACCCGAAACGATGTGATCTATCCATGAGCAGGTTGAAACTGGTGTAAGAACCAGTGGAGGACCGAACCCGCTAGCGTTGAAAAGCTATGGGATGACTTGTGGATAGGGGTGAAAGGCCAATCAAACATCGTGATAGCTGGTTCTCTCCGAAATATATTTAGGTATAGCGTCATGTAGTAACACTAGGGGGTAGAGCACTGAATGGGCTAGGGCATACACCAATGTACCAAACCCTATCAAACTCCGAATACCTAGTGTGTAATCATGGCAGTCAGGCGGCGAGTGATAAAATCCGTCGTCGAGAGGGGAACAACCCAGACTAACAGCTAAGGTCCCTAAATCTCATTTAAGTGGAAAACGATGTGGAGTTACTGAAACAACCAGGAGGTTGGCTTAGAAGCAGCCATCCTTTAAAGAAAGCGTAATAGCTCACTGGTCTAGTGATTCTGCGCGGAAAATATAACGGGGCTAAAATGAGTACCGAAGCTTTAGACTTAGTTTTACTAAGTGGTAGGAGAGCGTTGCATTCAGCGTTGAAGGTATACCGGTAAGGAGTACTGGAGCGGATGCAAGTGAGCATGCAGGCATGAGTAGCGATAATTGGGGTGAGAATCCCCAACGCCGTAAACCCAAGGTTTCCTACGCGATGCTCGTCATCGTAGGGTTAGCCGGGTCCTAAGCAAAGTCCGAAAGGGGTATGCGATGGAAAATTGGTTAATATTCCAATGCCAACATTATTGTGCGATGGAAGGACGCTTAGAGTTAAGCAAGCTAGCGGATGGAAGTGCTAGTCGAAAGGTGTAGGTTAAGATCCAGGCAAATCCGGATCTTTTTAAGCCGAGACCCTACAGGCACACAAAGTTCTTCGGAACAGCGTGTGAATTGCTGATACTGTCGAGCCAAGAAAAGTTTCTAAGTTTAGATAATGTTGCCCGTACCGTAAACCGACACAGGTGGGTGGGATGAGTATTCTAAGGCGCGTGGAAGAACTCTCTTCAAGGAACTCTGCAAAATAGCACCGTATCTTCGGTATAAGGTGTGCCTAACTTTGTGAAGGATTTACTCCGTAAGCATTGAAGGTTACAACAAAGAGTCCCTCCCGACTGTTTACCAAAAACACAGCACTCTGCTAACTCGTAAGAGGATGTATAGGGTGTGACGCCTGCCCGGTGCTCGAAGGTTAATTGATGATGTTAGAGCAATCGAAGCATTTGATCGAAGCCCGAGTAAACGGCGGCCGTAACTATAACGGTCCTAAGGTAGCGAAATTCCTTGTCGGTTAAATACCGACCTGCATGAATGGCGTAACGAGATGGGAGCTGTCTCGAAGAGGGATCCAGTGAAATTGTAGTGGAGGTGAAAATTCCTCCTACCCGCGGCAAGACGGAAAGACCCCGTGGACCTTTACTACAGCTTGACACTGCTATTGGGATAAAGATGTGCAGGATAGGTGGGAGGCTTTGAGTATATGACGCCAGTTGTATATGAGCCATTGTTGAGATACCACTCTTCTTTATTCTGATAGCTAACTAGCTTACGTTATCCGTAAGTAGGACAATGTCTGGTGGGTAGTTTGACTGGGGCGGTCGCCTCCCAAAATGTAACGGAGGCTTACAAAGGTTGGCTCAGAACGGTTGGAAATCGTTCGTAGAGTATAAAGGTATAAGCCAGCTTAACTGCGAGACATACATGTCAAGCAGAGACGAAAGTCGGTCTTAGTGATCCGGTGGTTCTGTGTGGAAGGGCCATCGCTCAAAGGATAAAAGGTACCCCGGGGATAACAGGCTGATCTCCCCCAAGAGCTCACATCGACGGGGAGGTTTGGCACCTCGATGTCGGCTCATCGCATCCTGGGGCTGGAGCAGGTCCCAAGGGTATGGCTGTTCGCCATTTAAAGCGGTACGCGAGCTGGGTTCAGAACGTCGTGAGACAGTTCGGTCCCTATCTGCCGTGGGCGTAAGAAGATTGAGGAGAGTTGACCCTAGTACGAGAGGACCGGGTTGAACCAACCACTGGTGTATGAGTTGTCCTGCCAAGGGCATCGCTCAGTAGCTACGTTGGGATGTGATAAGAGCTGAAAGCATCTAAGCTCGAAGCCAACTCCAAGATGAATCTTCTTTTAAGAGCTCTAGTAGACTACTAGTTTGATAGGCTGGGTGTGTAATTGATGAAAGTCATTTAGCTGACCAGTACTAATAGCTCGTTTGCTTATCTTTTAAGCATCACTTCCTTGTTAAGGATAAAACCTTAGTAAGAAGAATGTTTTTATAAACATGCTTTACTCTTAACAAAATATCACTACAGTGTTAAATAAGAGATTAATCACTAATCCTTTATTTAACACTGCTCGTGGCTATACAGACGAGGAAACGCCTTGCTCCATCTCGAACCAAGAAGCTAAGCTCGTCCTGGCTGATGATACTCTCCCTTACTGGGATGTCGGGAAAGTAAGTCGCTGCGAGCTTTGTTAATTATTCTACTACTTATTATCCAAATACAAAATCTTAAACTACCTAATATTAGATCTAAACCAACTAAGATTTTAACTTATATAAACATATAATTAAAACATCTATCTTTAATGCTTTATATCTTTTATGATACTGCTTTTTATTTATTGTGGTTTTTCTTTCTCTTTATTATCTTTATTGTTATCTTTGTTTTATTGTGATAGACGGATTACTTTTGTGTCTACTATCTTTTGCTCTTATAAATTTAACCTTGGCGGTCTTAATGAATGCTATATACTCTTCTTTAGATGTGACAGGAGTTATCCAAAGCTATGGTGTGATAAATAGATAGCTTGTTTTTATTTTTCGTGTATGTTTTTCTTCTTGTGTATAAAATTAGGCTTAATTTAACTTAAGCTCTAAACAATGAGTTTTAATTTATGGTTTTACTTATGTTCTCTAAAAGCAACTAACGCAGTGAAGTTAAAAATAAGTATATAATACCTCGTGGAATTTTAGAGGCTAAATTTAGAGAAAATTGAAATATATTTGTATAAATATAAAGACAGGTAAAATATCATAAATAATATAAATCCAAAAGTAAGCTTGTGTATATATTTTAAACAAATAAGAATTTTAACGGCAAACAAATGCTAAAAAGTATCTAGTTAAATTTAGCGGTAAATATAGATAAGTGAGAGCTTTTTCAAAACTAAAAGAGCGGTGTGGTAAACATAAATTTCCCATCTTAGATATTCATATTTTTTATATTAAATTTATTCTTTATATGTATTGTAAAACAAGCGTTTACCCTACTAAGTTATAATCAAATTCAATCTTAAATCAAAGGAAAACAATGAAACTATCTTTTAAATCAACTCTACTATCTTTAGCGCTACTAGCTACTCAGGCATTTGCCGTTATAAATTTAAATACGGCCACCAAAGATGAACTAATGAGTTTAAACGGTATAGGCGAGAGTAAGGCCGAGGCTATTATAGAGTATAGAAAGGCTAATAAATTTAACTCTATAGAGGATATTAAAAACATTAGTGGCATAGGCGATAAGACATATGAGAATTTAAAAGATGATATATCAGTATCTGGTAAGACGACAGTGCAACCTAAGGTAAAAGAGATAAAAGATAAGTCAGCCAAAAAGACTAAAGAGCTAAAAGAGGATATTAACAATAAAACCGGTAAGACAAAAGATAATGCAAGCAAGAAAGGCAGTGAGATAAAAGATATTAAAAGCAGTGCCAAGGATAAGGTAAAAGAGAAGGCCAAAGAGGAAATAAGTAAGTAAGAGCATAAAGCTTAAACAAAATAAGTAGATTAAGAGTAAAATAAATACACAAAACATTATAATAAAATAGAGAAATTTAAAGTAGGACAAAAGCAAGAGATAAATAAAAGCAGGAAAAATCATAAATTGCTTAGCTCTTTGCTTTTTTAGTGCTAATCTTTATGTTTCTCTTTTATATCACTAGTCTTTAAAAAATACCGCTTAATAAACAGTGCCTAGTTACTAGAGATGGCATATGTAAGGTTTTTATAGTTTAATAAATTTAATCATGAAGTCAATACCATATATCATCAAAGTAAATAAGGCTTTACACTTAAATAAATAAATAAATAAAAAGAGGGTCTAAATTTATTTATCCTTGTTTTTATTTATTTGCGCAAGATATTTACCTGGGTTTAACAATGGCATTAAGTATTTTTAGATGTGCTAGAAGTCTAAGGCTTTTAATGGCTATATGCTATGTAGTTATGAGCAAGTGCGTAATTATAAAGAGATTAGAAAGAGGCAAGATTATAAGAGAGATTATAAGAGAGACGGTAAAAAGGTATTTCTCTTATGGGTTATGTGGGGGGGGGGATAAAACAAATAAGACAGATATATAGTTTAGGTATTTTTATGGTTTGTGGGGTGGGTTAAGTAAATTTGGTTATATAGTAAAAAGGTTTAGCTAAAAAGATAAACATAAATATAATTTAATGTAAGGAGATGAAATGAAGTCGTATTTAAAATGTTTAATGTTGTTTGTTGTGATGATGCCTTGTTTGTCACTTAATGCGCAAACGCTATCCATAAATCACAAAGATACCGAAGTTATAGATGTTAAGATAGAAAAATCAGAAATTGAAATGATATCAAATTTAGTTTATGCACAGCCTCCGATTTACGGATATAAGAACAAAGCTCTCGAGATGGATATAATTAAGCCTGTTAGTAAGGAGCTTTTACCGACTGTTGTGTTTGTGCCGGGAGGCGGGTTTGTGTCTTAATAATTTGCACTATTTTTATCTTCTATTTAATTCAATTTTTGCAGAATAACTATTTTTTAAAATTTATCATTTTAGTAAAATTAAATTTATAAATTTTAAAGCATAGTCCACGTTGGTTTGTGTTTTATACTCTTGCTAGATAAGCTATATAACTACTAAAATTCGGGATAATTAAACTTTGTTTTTGTGATTTTGCGTTACAATTAACGCTAAAAAATTTTAAAGGATAAAAATGAGTTTTGATAAAGTAAAACAAGCTATCGAAGACCTTAAAAACGGTAAAATGATCGTCATGGTTGATGATGAGGATCGTGAAAACGAAGGCGATCTTATCTTCGCTGCTGATAAGAGCGATATGCAAAAGGTAAATTTTGCCATCACCCATGCAAAAGGCGTGCTTTGTCTTGCCATGGATGAGGCAAACGCTAAGCGTCTTGATCTGCCTTTGATGGTTGCTAAAAATACCTCAAGCCATGAAACGGCATTTACCATCACTATAGATGCCAAAGATGCGACAACTGGCGTTAGTGCGTATGAACGCGACATGAGCATAAGACTGGCTGCTGATGCTGATTCAAAGCCTGATGATTTTGTTCGTCCGGGACATATATTTCCATTGATAGCAAAAAATGGCGGTGTATTAGTGCGCACAGGACATACCGAGGGCTCAGTTGACCTTTGTCGTCTTGCAGGACTTTCACCGATGGCTGCGATATGTGAGATAGTAAAAGAAGACGGCATGATGGCAAGAAGAGATGATCTGGAAGAATTTTGTGAGAAATTTAAGATAAATATGCTATCGGTTTCCGACCTTGTTCAGTATCGCTTACACAGCGAAAGTCTTATAAAAGTGAGCGAGCCTATCCAGTGTCAAATCGCTCAAAAAAATGTTGTTAGATATGACATAATCGATCATGAAAACGAAAAGCATGCCGTTTATGCCTTTGGTGAAATAGCTCAAAATACAAATGTAAAATTTGTAAAATCAATCGCCGACTTTGACTTTATTAGCTCTGCTAAATTTGATGAGCTTATAAGTGCGATAGAATTTTTAAAAGCAAATGGCGGTCTTTTGATATTCTTATCAAGTAAGACGAATGATTCAAACTCAAAGGACTTTGGCATAGGCGCTCAAATTTTAAAACATTTTGGTGTAAAAAAGATAGAAGTCTTAAGCCATAATAAAAAAGATTTTGTTGGTATAAGCGGTTTTGGGCTTGATATCACGGGTTATAAAGAGATATAGTAAAATAATCGGAGAATTAATGAAAATTGTATTTAAAATTTTAGTTACAAGTATGCTTTTATGTATATTTGCAAATGCTAAGACCTTAAAAGATGGCTCTTTGACTGTTGCGACAGAGGGGACTTACTCGCCATTTTCTTATTATAATGAAAAACATAAACTAGTCGGGTATGATGTTGATATAGCTCGCGCTATAGCGGATGAACTCGGACTTAAGATAAATTTTGTAACTGCACCATGGGATGCCATACTTGCGGCATTTGATGCAGGTAAGGCTGATACGGTGTTAAACCAGGTGAGTATAACGGACGAGCGTAAGAAAAAATACGACTATACCGAGCCTTATACGGTAGCTTATGCCGCTCTTGTAGTGCGTGCTGATAATGAAGAGATCAAAGGCTTTGATGATCTAAAAGGTAAAAAGTCCGCTCACTCAGCTACAAGTAACTGGGCGAAAATGGCTAGCAGATATGGCGCTCAGATCGTTACGGTAGATGGTTTTAGCAAGGGTGTAGAGCTTGTAATTACTAAGCGTGCGGACGCTACCATAAATGATAATGTTACATATTTTGATTACATGAAGCAACGTCCAAAAGCCCCACTTAAAATCATAGCAAATAGTTCTGAACCGATATATACGGCAGCTATTGTCAAAAAAGACAACACGGAGCTTTTAAATCAGATGGATGAGGCATTAAAATCACTACGCAAAAAAGGAGTTTTGAAAGAAATTTCTATTAGGTATTTTGGTGAAGATGTTAGCGAGTAGCATTAAGGTGGAAAATGGGCGAAGAGTTTAATAGAGTATACGAACTAGTAGTAACCTCGGTAGTACCGATGAGTGAGGCGTTGCTTAAGGTTACTATCCCGCTTACGATAGTTTCGTTTACTCTGGGGCTAGTTGTGGCAGTGCTTACGGCTATTGCCCGCATAGCAAATGTTAAATTTTTTAAACAAATTAGCGAAATTTATATATGGATATTTAGAGGCACGCCTTTACTGGTCCAGCTTTTTATTGTTTATTTTGGTTTGCCTATCATAGGTATAGCGCTTGATGTATGGAGTGCGGCTATTATCGCGTTTAGTTTAAATATCGGCGCATATGCTTCTGAGGCGGTTAGAGCTTCTATTCTCTCTGTTCCAAGAGGGCAGTGGGAAGCAGCTACAGCACTTGGAATGACCTATACTCAAATTTTACGTCGCATTATCGCTCCACAAGCCGTGCGCATCTCGTTACCGCCACTTTCAAATATCTTTATATCAACGCTAAAAGATACATCTTTGGTGGCTTCTATCACGATGGTTGATATGTTTATGACCGCACAACGTATCGCAGCACGCTCGTTTGATCCGCTTACGCTTTATGTTTTAGCTGCTCTTTTTTATCTTATAGTTTGCACGTTTTTAACATTTTTTCAAGCCAAACTTGAGCGTAAATTTTCAAAATATATTTAAGTAGTATGGTATGATAAAATTTACAAATCTAATCAAAAAATTTGGCGAAAATGTTGTATTAAAAGGCATAAATCTTGAAATTTACGACAATCAAACAACGGTAATATTAGGAAGCTCAGGTAGCGGTAAATCAACCTTACTTCGCTGTATAAATTTGCTAGAGATCCCAAATTCGGGCGAGCTTTGCCTTGGTGATTTTAGTATAAATTTTAGTGCGCCGCATAAACCAAGCCAATACCAACCTTTCCGCTCACATACAGGAATGGTCTTTCAAAGTTTTAACCTTTTTCCGCATTTAACCGTGCTTGAAAATGTTATCGAAGGTCCTACGCAGGTATTAAAAATTCCACGCGACAAAGCGGTTAAAACCGCATACGAACTACTGGATAAGGTTGGACTAAAAGATAAGGCAGAGGCTTATCCTAACAGACTTTCCGGAGGGCAATCTCAGCGCGTAGCTATAGCTAGAGCACTTGCTATGCAACCTGCATTTTTATTGCTTGATGAGCCTACATCGGCGCTTGATCCAGAGCTTGAGGCACAGGTTTTAAAAACTATCGGAGAGCTTTCAAAAGAGGGGCGTTCTTTGATAATAGTAACTCATAACATGAATTTTGCTCGTAAGATAGCCGATAGGATACTCTTTTTAGATCATGGGTTGGTAGCATTTGATGGTGTGGCTGATGAGTTTTTTAATAGCACTGATGAACGTATAGCTAAATTCATTAGTGCAATGGACTTCTAAGATTCTTTCAAATTTTATTTAAGCTTTGCAAATTTCATATCAGTGTATTTGCAAAGCTTATCTCCACTTAAATTTATAACTTCAATTAAAATAGTAAATGTAAAATAAAATTTTCATAAAAACAATTTTTAATAATTATTTTTATACAATATATCAAATTCTTTGAAAGGAGATGGATGAAAAAGCTATTTTTATTATCTATGTTTTCCTGTTTGCTCTTTGGCGCAAACGAGATGTATAGCGACAAGGTTAAGCCTGTCTTTACGGATGCGACCTCTAACGCTTCTGTAGGAAGGTTACTTCCGACGAACGGTGTTGAAATTTTATCAAAACAAAACGGTCGCGTGAAGATAAAAATGCAAGGTTACATAAATCCTGTCGCACCAAATGTCGTTTATTTTAGCGATTCTGAGCGAGTTATCGCTATAGCGTTTGCCAAAACGGCAAAATTTGACTCAAAGCTTGTCAAAAAAGGACAAAATGGCAAATGGGATAAAGTGGAAGTAGAAGCTTATACTATTGATGGTGATTTTTATAATGAAGTTGATACGATGTTTGCCCGTGCCAAGCAGACTTATGCAGACTCATGCGGAATTTGTCATGGACTACATGAGACCACGCATTATAAGGCAAATCAATGGCCGAATTTATTTAAATCAATGCTTAGTAGAACGACAGTTGAAAAAGATGATGAGTGGCTTATAGTGCAGTATCTGCAAAAACATTCATCGGATGTTAAGATTAAGTAGTAGTTGTTTCATGCATGTTTTGTATGTTTAAAATACAAATTTTCATGCACGATACGTTGTCTTAAAATTTAATAAATGTGTTAGGAGAAAACACCATGCAAAGACGAAATTTTTTAAAACTAGGAGCTATGACGCCGTTACTTTCAAATGTTACCGCTATAAACTTAATGGCTGACGATATGGGAAAAGAGCTTGTTAAAAACGGCGAGATCTTTACCGCTGCAAAATGGGGCATGTTAAAAGTAGGCGTAAAAGACGGCAAGGCAGTTGGATCAACACCATATCAAAAGACAAGCGATGTAAAAAACCATCTTCAAACTTTCACGCATGACCTTATCTATAACTCTCGTATTAAATACCCAATGGTGCGTAAAAGCTACCTAGAAAATCCGGACTCGCCAAAACCAGAGCTTAGAGGCAAGGACGAATGGATACGAGTAAGATATGAAGACGCGATAAAGCTTGTAGCTAGGGAGCTAAAAAAGACAAGAAAAGCTAAAGGAATTCAAAGCGTATTTGCGGGAAGCTATGGCTGGAAGAGCAGTGGAAATATCCACAACAGTAGAACTTTGCTGCATAGATTTATGAACTTAAGTGGCGGTTATGTAGGTTATACGGGAGACTATTCTACCGGAGCAAGCCAGGTTATAATGCCGCACGTGATGGGTAGTATAGAAGTTTATGAACAACAAACAAGCTGGCCGGTAGTTTTGAATAACTCAAAAGTTGTGGTATTTTGGGGGGCAAATCCGATAACTACTCTAAGCGTAGGCTTTAGTAGCTCTGACGAGCAAGGCTTTAAATACCTCGAAGATCTTAAAAAAAGAGCTGATATAAAAGTCATCGTGATAGACCCTATAAAAAGCGAAACGGCTCAGTATTTTGATAAATCAAAATGGATAGCTCCACGCCCAAATACCGATGTTGCGATGATGCTTGGCATGGCGCATTATCTATATACGAGCGGTAAATTTAATAAAGATTTTATAGACACATATACAGTTGGTTTTGATAAATTTTTACCGTATCTACTAGGTAAAACAGATGGCACACCAAAAACTCTTGAATGGGCTAGTAAAATTTGCGGTATAAAAGAAGACGTCATAAAAGAACTAGCTGATGTCTTGATTGATAATAGATCTATGATAATGAGCGGTTGGGCTATACAAAGAGCAGATCACGGTGAACAAGCCCACTGGATGCTAGTAACTCTTGCTTCTATGATAGGACAGATCGGACTAGAGGGTGGTGGATTTGGACTAAGTTATCATTACGCAAACGGTGGCAATCCAACTTGCAAAGGTGCGGTAATAGGCGGCATAAATAGAGGCGATATAGGTAGGATAGATAAAAACGGTGAATTTATCGGAACTGCAAACGGCGTTATAGATGCAAATGGTAAATTTATACCGGGCTCAACACCTTTGATAAAAGGCGAGATAGACTGGGCTGTTGAAGCTAAAAAATACACTTTCCCGATAGCAAGGATAGTCGATGTCTTGTTAAATCCTGGAAAAGTCATAGATCATGATGGAAGAAAGGTGACTTACCCTGATATAGACTTTATTTACTGGGTTGGCGGAAACCCAATCGTGCATCATCAAGATACAAATGTCTTAATAAAAGCTTGGCAAAAACCGCGCACGATAGTCGTGCATGATCCGTATTGGACGCCAAGTGCGAAGATGGCTGATATCGTTTTTCCTATAACCACTCAATACGAAAGAAACGATATGACTATGACGGGTGATTATTCTAACGATCATATCGCTCCTATGAAACAAGTCGTTGAAAAATACGCCGAAGCAAAAGATGATTATCAAATTTTTACCGATCTATGTAAAGCATATGCTAAAAATTTAGTTATGGCATACACAGATAACGGCAAGGATGAATTTGACTGGATAAAAAGCTTTTACAACGATGCGTATGATAAAATTTTAGCCATACCTGAGCTTGCGTCCGAGATGAAGCCTTTTGATGAATTTTGGAAAGAGAACAAGCCTGTTAAATTTTACTCAACTCCTGAAAGCGAAGCATGGGTAAGACATGCTGAATTTAGACAAGACCCTATACTAAACCCACTAGGAACTCCGTCTGGATTGATAGAAATCTACTCAGAGACCATCGAAAAAATGGGGTATGACGATTGCGCTGCACACCCTATGTGGTATGAGCCTGTTGAATGGCTTGGTATGAGCGATAAGCCGGCACAACTTCATATGCTCTCAGTTCACTCTCCATATCGTTTGCACTCACAGCTCAACCAAACCTCACTTCGCGATACCTATGCGGTAGCAGGTAGAGAGCCTATATGGATAAATACCAAAGATGCTAAGGCTAAAGGCATTAAAAACGGTGATTTGGTAAGAGTGTTTAACTCAAGAGGAGAGGTCTTGGCTGGGGCTGTTATAACCGATAACGTAATACCGGGTGTTGTAAGGCTAGCTCAAGGTGCTTGGTATGACGGCTTTGATGCGGGACTTTGCAAAAACGGAAACTCAAACGTCTTAACGATAGATAAAGCAACATCAAAACTATCTAACGGCAATATCTCTCAAACAGCTCTTGTTAATATCGAGAAATTTAAAGGCGAAGCGCCAAAATTAACGGCATTTAGCGAGCCTAAATTTGCTTAAAATTAAGTAAATTTCCCAGCCTCAAATTTAGGGGCTGGGTTTATGATAAGTTGCCCTTTTCTAAATTTAGTAAAATTTCTTTTGTTTTTAATCCGCCCGCTCCACTGTATCCGCCAAGACTGTTGGCCCCCACTACGCGGTGACAGGGAATGATGATCGGGATTTTGTTTTTAGCATTTGCACTTCCCACGGCTCTTTGAGCTTTTTGGTTGTGTATCATTTTAGCAACGTCAGAGTAAGTTGCGGTCGTGCCGTAAGGTATGTTTAGCAAGGCTTTATACACGCTTTTTTGAAAAGGAGTTGCTTGTATGTTTAGTCTTACGCTAAAATTTTTAAGTTTACCGCTAAAATACGCCTCTAACTCATCTAAGCATAGTTTTAAATTCGGCTCTTTTACGTCTGTTTTTATAAATTTATCTACAAAATTTATCTCGCTAATACCGTTTTTATCACCTAAAATTTCTAAAATTCCGATCAAAGAAGAGAAATATGCTTTATCCAAAACGAAACCTTTTTGATAAAATTTTATACCATTTTAGCCTATTTTTGTGGAATTCCCATATATTTTAGATAAAATATAAAGCAAAAATTTAAAAAGGCTTTGATATGGATTTTTTAATACAATACAAAAAACACATCGACGAACGTGCAAAGCTAGGCGTGCCTCCTTTGGCGCTAAATCAAGATCAAACAGTGCAAGTTTGTGAAATCTTACGCAACACAAAAAACGAAAATGAAGCAAAAGAATTTATAGAACTTTTATCTAATCGCGTAAACCCAGGCGTTGACGACGCGGCAAAAGTTAAGGCTGAATTTTTGGGCGAGATAGTTAATAGTGGACTTGAAATTTGCGGCATAGATAAAATAAAAGCTATTGAAATTTTATCCAAAATGCTTGGTGGATATAATGTTGCAAAGCTTATTTTAGCTCTTAAAAATAGCGATGAAAATGTGGCAAAAGCGGCAAGAGATGCTCTAAAAAATAGCATTTTTGTAAATGAATACTTTAACGAAATTTTAGACCTTAGTAAAACAAATAAATTTGCCCTTGAAATTTTAAACTCATGGGCGAAGGCAGAGTGGTTTTTAAAGCGAGAAAGTCTTAGTGAGTGCATAAAAGCGGTTGTTTTTAAAGTTGCCGGCGAGACAAATACTGATGACTTAAGCCCTGCAAGTGAGGCATTTACGCGCTCTGATATACCTCTTCATGCAAATGCGATGCTTGTTAAAAGACAGCCCGGAAGTTTAGAAAAAATATCTGAGCTTAAAAGTAGCGGTCGCGAAGTTGTTTATGTAGGCGATGTCGTAGGAACCGGATCAAGTAGAAAAAGTGGTATAAATTCTATCCAGTGGCATTTGGGGCGCGATATAGACGGCGTGCCAAACAAAAAAACAGGCGGTGTAGTTATCGGAACTAGCATAGCTCCGATATTTTTCAACACCGCACAAGATAGCGGAGCTCTACCGATCATAGCGGATGTTAGCGCACTTGAGACGGGAGATGAGATAGAAATTTATCCTTACAAAGGTGAGATAGTAAAAAACGGCGAAGTTGTCGCTAAATTTAACCTGTCGCCAAATACTCTAATCGATGAAATTCGCGCAGGAGGTCGTATACCGCTTATTATCGCTCGCGCACTTTGTGTCAAAGCCAGAAATGCTTTAAATTTAGCACCAGAAAATATCTTTACAAAACCGGATCAGCCAAAAGATGACAACTCTTATGGATATAGCTTGGCTCAAAAGATAGTCGGACGTGCATGCGGCGTTAAAGGCGTTAGGCCAAATACTTATGTCGAGCCTGTAACATTAACGGTGGGTAGCCAAGATACGACAGGACCGATGACTAGAGATGAGATAAAAGAGCTTGCAAGCTTGGGCTTTAGTGCGGATTTTGTGCTTCAAAGCTTTTGCCATACGGCCGCTTATCCAAAGCCTAGTGATGAAATTTTACACGCAACATTGCCAAATTTCATGAACTCAAGAGGCGGTGTTAGCTTAAAGCCCGGGGATGGAGTTATACACTCTTGGTTAAACCGCATGGTTTTACCGGATACTTTAGGCACGGGCGGGGACAGCCATACTCGTTTTCCTATCGGCATAAGTTTCCCAGCAGGAAGCGGACTTGTTGCATTTGCAGCGGTTCTTGGCGTTATGCCTTTAAATATGCCTCAAAGCGTTTTGGTGCGTTTTAGCGGTAAGCTAAAAGAGGGTATCACGCTTAGAGACTTAGTAAATGCCATACCTTACTACGCCATAAAGCGCGGTCTTTTAAGTGTTGAGAAGAAAAATAAAAAGAACATATTTGCCGGTAAAATTCTTGAAATCGAAGGACTTGAAAATCTAAAAGTCGAGCAAGCTTTTGAGCTTAGCGACGCCTCTGCAGAGCGCTCTGCAGCAGCTTGTGTAGTAGCGCTTAATAACGAGCCGGTTATCGAATATCTTCGTTCAAATGTCGCACTTATCGATGCTATGATAAAAGCTGGATACGAGAACCGCCAAACCCTTGAAAGAAGACGTGATAAAATGCTCGAATGGCTTAAAAACCCAACTCTTTTAAAAGCCGATAAAGACGCGCAGTATGCAGAAATAATCGAAATAAATTTAGATGACATCTCTGAGCCGATCTTAGCATGTCCTAACGACCCTGATGATGTTGCGACTTTATCTGAAATTTTAGCCGATCAAAATAGGGCAAAAGAGATAAACGAAGTCTTTGTCGGAAGCTGTATGACAAATATCGGACACTATAGAGCTTTGGCGCAAATTCTAAAAGACGAAAAGTCTATACCTACGCGTTTATGGGTTGTTCCTCCTACAAAAATGGACAAAGTACAGCTTGAAAGCGAGGGCTGTTATGATGTATTTAAGGGAGTAAATGCCCGCGTTGAGGTTCCTGGATGCTCCTTGTGTATGGGCAACCAAGCAAGAGTTGAAGATAATGCCGTTGTCTTTTCGACTTCTACAAGGAATTTTGATAATCGCATGGGTATGGGCGCTAAAGTTTATCTAGGAAGTGCTGAACTGGCGGCAGTTTGTGCGATACTTGGTCGTTTGCCTAGTGTTGATGAGTATAAGCAAATGATCGCCAAAAAGATAGTTGGAAAAGAGAGTGAAATTTATAGGTATCTAAATTTTAATGAGATCAAAGACTTTTATCTGCATTAAAATTGTTACAAAGGTATGTAAAAATTTGATAAATAAGCGATATTATCGTTTAAATTTGTTAAAATAAATAAATTTAGGAGGATTGGTGAAAAGATTATTTTTGTTGTTTTTATTGGTGTTTGCTCCGATTCTTCTTTATGCTTTGGAATTTGGTTGCGAAGAGCTTAAAAATCCAAAAGAATTTTTTAAAACCAAGTCTCAAAAGTATTCTCTTATCAACGATGCAATATTTTATTGCGATGGCTCGCTCTTAAATTTAGAGCACGTAAACGCTCTTTTTGAGGTTGCTAAAAAAATTCGCGGCGAAAATAGAAGCTGCGTCGGCGATAGTGTATACGAAGAAAATTTAAATAAATTCAAATGGCTTTTGCTTGAGGCTAGCTTTGCTCCTGAAATTTATGCCAAAAGCCTTAAAACTCCAAATGAGTCTGAAGAGCAAAAAGACGCTCAAATGGTGTATTTTCGATATTGGGGCACTCAGTCACTTTATAATTTTTTAAAACGAAGAGAATTTTTAAAGCTATATAATGAGGCTCAAACCCCGCTTGTAAAATACTACGAACAAAGAGGTCAAGACTTTGGTAGTGCGGCGTATTATGCGACTAGTGTTGTAAATGCCTTTTTGACTTTTGCGGTAGGTAGCGAGCATAAGGTTAAATTTGATATCACTCCAGAGCAAAAGATGATCATCGATAAAACAGTAGGCTATGAGCAAATTTCATCTATGCTTTACTCCAAAAGTTTCAGCGCTTTTGAGCTTTCTAATATGTTAAATACCGCGCTTTTGTATGAGCGTGAAATTTCTGTTTTAGAGCAAATTTTAAAACGCGGAGCAGATATAAATTTCGGCGATGAAACCGCACTTTTTTATGCTCTTAAAAATTTAAAAAATGTAGAATTTTTGTTAAAAAACGGTGCTGATGTCAATCACAAAAATATATTTGGCAAGAGTGTGCTTTTTTACGCGGTGCAGTTTGGGGATGTGGCTTTAACAAAATTTCTGCTTGAAAACGGTGCAAATGCAAATGACTTTTATATAGATCAAAATACCAAAAATGCGATTTTAAATTTAGGCGATGAAAATTTTTATAATAACACGTGTGCGCTTGAGCATACTTTAAGGTCCGTTTTTATGCACGCAGCTTCACATGCGAATGTCGAAATTTTAGAGCTTTTAATAAAACACGGAGCAGATATTTACGCGGTTGACGAGCTTGGTTTTAACGCAATGGACTATGCTATCATAAACGCAAATGAGCAAAACATAAAATTTCTGCAAGACTTAAAATTAGAACCAAAAATAAAATAAGGAGATAGACATGAATGCAACAGCTTTTATTACCGGTGCAACTTCGGGATTTGGCGAGGAGATAGCTCGCACTTTATCGCGCGAAGGATATAAGATCATAGCTTTAGCAAGACGTAAAGATAGACTGGAAAAACTTGCAAGCGAGCTTGGAAATACCCATATAATAGTAGCTGACGTAAGAGATAAAGAGGCGATATTTGAAGGTGTTAAAAATTTACCAAAAGAATTTCAAGACATAGAAGTACTTGTAAACAACGCAGGTCTTGCTCTAGGTCTTGATGGTATCGTAGAGGCTGACGTAGAGGATCTTGAAACGATGGTAGATACAAACATCAAAGGACTTCTATACTCTACAAAAGCGGTTTTGCCGATAATGAAAGCTCGAAAAAGCGGTTATGTCTTTAATATCGGTTCTACAGCTGGTGCTTGGCCGTATCCGGGAAGCCATGTTTATGGTGCAAGTAAGGCATTTGTAAAGCAATTTAGTCGCAACATGAGAAATGACCTTAGAGGGCTTGGGATAAGAGTGACAGAGATCGCTCCCGGACTTTGTAAGACTGAATTTAGTGAGGTTAGATTTAAGGGCGACGTAGAAAGAGCAAATAAAGTATACGAAGGCGTTGCAGCCATAAAACCGCAGGATATAGCTCAAATTCTATTAAACTGTCTAAATATGCCAAAACACGTTAATATCAACATCGTAGAAGCAATGGCTACAGCACAGACATGGGCGGGACTACATATAGAAAAAGATAAATTTTAATAAAGGAAAAGTTGAATGAGTAAAATTTCATTTTTTATTTTGACGGTCTTTTTGCCGATCATAGCATTTGCCGATTCTGCGACAAATGCTAAAATTTTTGGCATCTGGACGTTGATACCTCCCGTTGTTGCGATAGCTCTTGCGTTTATAACAAAAGATGTTATTTTGTCGCTTTTTATAGGTGTTTTTAGTGGAACGTTTTTGATTAACATCATAAATGAAAATGTTTTTATGTCGTTTATCAAGGGCTTTACTGGTATAGTCGAGCGTGTTGTAGGCTCGATGGCTGACAGTTGGAATGCAGGCATTATGCTTCAAGTTCTTTGTATAGGCGGTGTTGTTGCTCTTATAACAAAAATGGGCGGTACTAAAGCTGTTGCGCTTTGGCTTAGTAAGAAGGCAAAGACCGGAGTTTCTGCTCAAATTTCAACTTGGTTAATGGGAATTTTTGTATTTTTTGATGATTATGCTAACGCCCTAATCGTTGGTCCCATCATGCGCCCTATAACCGATAAATTTAAATTAAGCCGTGAGAAGTTGGCATTTATCATAGATGCTACCGCAGCTCCTATCGCAGGTATCGCCATAATCTCAACTTGGGTTGGACTTGAAATTTCACTTATTAAAGACGGTTATGGCTTGGTTGGTGTTGAAAATATCAACTCTTACGGCGTTTTTATAGAGACCATCCCTTATCGTTTTTATAATTTATTCATGCTATTTTTTATAGTATGCACCGCAGTTATGCAACGCGAGTATGGTCCTATGCTACTTGCCGAACAAAGAGCAAGGCGCGGGGAGCTACACTCTGGTAAAACCACGATACAAGATATAGAGGATAAAACTCTTGAGCCAAAAGATGGTGTAAAACTTCAGGTTTCAAATGCCGTTGTGCCTTTGCTTGTGCTTATTATAGGTGCGTTTATAAGTTTTTATTTTAGTGGATTAAAATCACTTGAAGGTGAAGCTCTTGAAGCAGCTTTGGCAAGTCCTTTTTCATTTATGACATTTAGAGAGACATTTGGAGCCGCCGATGCTTCAGTGGCACTGTTTCAGTCGGCACTTTTTGCTAGTATAGTTGCTATTACTATGGGTGTTTGGCGTAAAATTTTTGATGTAAAAGAGGCGATAGGTGTTTGGGTAAAAGGTTGGAAAACTATGATAATCACCATCGTGATTTTGCTTCTTGCATGGAGTCTTAGTTCTGTTATTAAGGAGCTTGGTACATCTAGGTATTTAGTTGATATGCTAAGTCAAACTACGCCTAAATTTATTTTACCTGTGGCTATATTTATACTTGGTTCTTTTATATCGTTTTCTACGGGAACTAGCTACGGCACGATGGGCATTTTAATGCCTCTTGCTATACCGCTAGCAAATGCAGTTGGTCTAAACTACGGACTTGATGGCGATGCGTTGCATGCTTATATGATAGTTAATATCTCAGCCGTTCTTACGGGCGCTATCTTTGGCGATCACTGTTCACCGATATCAGATACAACCATACTTTCTTCTATGGGGGCAGGTTGTAATCACATAGATCACGTAAGCACTCAGATCATCTATGCGCTAAGTGTGGGTGCTGTTGCTATATTTGTCGGATATCTACCTACGGCGCTTGGAGCAAGCATTTGGGTTGTTCTTCCGCTTGGATTTTTAGCTACTTGGGCTCTTGTTAGGTTTGTTGGTAAAAAGGTGGAAATCTAGTTGCAGTGTTGTCATTTTAAAGAGTGCGGTAGTTGCACTCTTGAGGGAAGTTATGAAGAGCAAAAGGCTTTCAAGCTAAATGCTATTAGCTCTAAATTTAGCGAATTTTACGATAAAGAGTTTGAATTTTTTGCCTCAAATGAGAAAAACTACCGCATAAGGGCCGAGTTTGGTATATGGCATGAAGCGGATAAAATTTACTACACGATGCACTCAAAAAATAAAGGCGAGAGAATTTTTGTGCGCGAATGTCCAAAGGTTTGCGAGCAGATCGTCTCTTTGATGTCGATATTGCTTAATGAACTTGAGAGCGACGCTAAGTTAAAGCACCGTCTGTTTGGTGTTGAGTTTATCTCATGTAGCAGCGGAGTATTGGTAACTTTGCTATATCACAAAAAGCTTGAAGCCACTTTTTTGGAACATATAGTAAATTTGGCAAATAAGTTAGATATAACCATCATCGCTAGATCAAGAGGGCAAAAAATTTTAAGCCATGAGTTAAATTTAATAGACGAGCTTAAGATAGACGGTAGGATTTATAAATTTCATCTTAGTGAAAATGCTTTTATCCAGCCAAACAAGGCTGTAAATGAAAAAATGATCACTTGGGCTAAAATAAATTTAGCAAAAGGCGGGAAAGATCTGCTTGAACTTTACTGCGGACATGGAAATTTTACCATCCCTCTTAGTGAGAATTTTAAAAACGTTTTAGCCACAGAAATCAGCAAAAGCTCGATATTTTATGCTCTTAAAAACTGTGATATAAATGATACTAAAAACATAAAATTTCTAAGACTTTCAGCCAATGAGCTTATAAGTGCCTTTAAAAACGAGCGCGAATTTAATCGCTTAAAAGATATAAATTTACACGAGTATGACTTCTCTCATATACTTGTCGATCCGCCTCGCGCAGGACTTGAGCCAAGTGTTATAAATTTTATTAAAAATTATGAAAATATCATATATATATCTTGCAATCCGGATAGTTTGTATGAAAATTTAATACAAATTTCACAAACTCACGAAGTCGTAAAATTTGCTGTTTTTGATCAGTTTGCGCACACTCATCATGTGGAGTGCGGAGTTTTGTTAAGGAAGAAAAATGGATGAAATTTTGCATAACATACAAAATATCGCGGTAGTTGGCTTAAGCCCCGACAAGAGTAAGGCAAGTAATATGGTTGCTAAATTTCTTATAAAAAAAGGTTTTAAAATTTTTCCTATATATCCAAAAGAAGATGAAATTTTAGGACAAAAGGTATATAGAAATTTAAGCGATATAAACGAAAATATAGACATTATTGTTATGTTTAGAAAAGGCGAATATGCGGATATTTTAATAGATGAGGTTATAAGAAAAGGAGTAAAAACTCTCTGGCTTCAACTTGGCATAACCAACGAAAACGCCAAAGCTAGAGCATATGCGAATGGTATAAAATTTATCCAGAACAAATGTATAAAAATAGAATTAGAAAGGCTAGAAAATGGTATCTTTAAATAAAATAATCCAAGCAAAAATCACAATCGGACACTTTGTAAACAAAACTCCGTTTGCGTTCTCACAAAGACTAAGTGATGTTTCGGGTGCTAAAATTTACTTAAAAGAAGAAAATTTGCAACGAACAGGTGCTTATAAAATTCGTGGCGCTTATAATAAAATCGCAAATTTAAGCGAAAACGAGCGCAAAAAAGGTGTCGTTGCTGCAAGTGCAGGCAACCATGCTCAGGGCGTAGCCATAAGCGCACGTGAATTTGGCGTTCGTGCGGTTATTATTATGCCTGAATCAACCCCTCTTCTAAAAGTCGGAGGTACAAGAGATCTTGGCGCTGAGGTTATTTTAAAAGGAAATAACTTCGACGAAGCCTATGAATTTGCTGTCACATATGCAAAAGAGCAGGGTATGACTTTCATACACCCGTTTGACGATGAGTATGTTATGGCAGGACAAGGCACGGTGGCGCTTGAGATGCTTGATGAGATGAGCGATCTTGATATGGTTGTGATACCTGTTGGTGGTGGCGGACTTGCTAGCGGTGTTGCAAGCTGTGTAAAACAAGTAAATCCAAATATAAAAGTAGTTTGCGTAGGTGCAAAAGGCGCTCCTGCGATGTGGCAAAGCTTTAATGCTAAAAAAAGTATAAACTCAAAATCAGTAAGAACCATAGCCGATGGTATCGCAGTAAGAGATGCGAGTGAGATAACTCTTACAAACATCCTTGAGTGTGTGGATGAATTTGTGCAAGTTGATGATGAAGAGATCGCAACGGCGATTTTGTTCTTGCTTGAAAGACAAAAGATCGTAGTTGAAGGCGCTGGAGCAGCAGGTGTAGCAGCACTAATGCACGGTAAGATAAAACATAAAAAAGACGCTAAAATCGGTATAGTGTTAAGTGGTGGAAACATCGACGTGCAAATGCTATCTATTATTATTGAAAAGGGCCTTATCAAATCAGCTCGTAAAATGATAATACAAGTAACACTTATAGACAAACCGGGAGCACTTTTAATGCTAACTGACGCACTTAAAACCGCAAATGCAAACATAGTTAAGATCGACTACGACCGCTTCTCCACAGAGCTTGAATACGGCGATGCAAGTATCATTATAACACTTGAAACAAAAGGCAAAGATCATCAAGAGGTGGTGGCTAAGAGTTTGAGGGATTCCGGGTTTGATTTTAAGCAAATTTTCTAAGGTTTATAATAATACGCTAAAATTTGCCAAAAATACAAGGAATTAAAATGGGCGAATATCTAAATTTGATACTTGTGATACTGTCTGCGTTTTTGATTTTTGCAGTCTATAGGCTAAGCAGAGAGCTTAGGAAATTTCAAAAGAAAAACAGTGAAATTTCTGTTGTGACGGATATCGAGCAGATAAAAAGTATCGGTGAGTTGTCTGTTTTTCAGGTTTATAGCAAAGAGATCGTAACAAAAACAGATCATGCGTTTGGGAATTTTGGCAAAGAGTATTTAAGGTGGCTTGTTAGTGAGAAAAAGCTTTCGATGATATTTGAATTTGAGATAAACTTCATATACGACCTAACAAGTCCAAAGCTTGAGATAGTTCAAATTTCAAACTCAAACTATAAAGTAAAAATGCCACCTTGTAGATATAAATTCTCAATCGCAAATATGAAATTTTATGATGAAAAAAACGGTAAATTTATACCGTTTTTGTTGCCTGATTCGTTAAATGGTTTTTTTGGAAGTAGCTTTAGAGAAGAGGATAAAAACCGTCTTATCGAAGAGGCTAGAGGAGAGGTTGAGAAGATGAGTGTAAGGCTTATCACGCAACTTCAAGGCAAAATTCATAAATCCGCACGCGACACTCTTGAGGCTATCGCAAAGAGCTTTGGTGCAAATGACGTTAGTTTTGAGTTTAATGATGATGAGAGCTTGATAAATAGTGAGCTTGAAGTAAAAAATATAGCCTAGTAAAAAACTCTATGCAAATAAAGCCCTTGTGCCGGCGCAGGGATGCGAGTAAACGGAGCTTTATTTTGTAGCTGGGTGCATATAAGCCTGCCGGCGTTATTAAATTTTAAACCCTTTAAAACGGTTGCAACCATTAAGCGCACCTGCCCTCGTAAAAAGCCGTTTGCTTTAAAAACTATCACGCTTTTATTTTTATATCTATAGCAAAATGCCTTAGTTATAGTACGAACCGGACTTTTTGTATCACTCCCTGTTTTCATAAACATGCTAAAGTCGTGCTCTCCTATAAAATTTTTAAGCAACTCATTGGCTGTTTTTATATCAAATTCCGGCAAAAAAACCTCATAATCGCTTCTAAAAACACTAAATTCATCATGACTGATGATATAGCGATAGAGCCGAGCTTTTGCATCGTATCTTGGATGAAATTCTTCGTTTGCGCGCATGATGCGTTTTATATGTATGTGTGGGTGGGCGTGACGATTGATTAGATCTTTTAGGCGGTTTAAGTCTTTAAAATGTTCGCCGCACTCCACACAAGCGCTTTGATTATTTGCATGAACACCCTTGTCGGTGCGAGAACTAGAGGTGATTTTGTTAAAAATTCCAACATGAGCCAAGGCTCTAGCAAGAGCGTCTTCTACTCCGTTTTCATGTGGTTGTGTCTGTGAGCCTTGAAATTTAGAACCGTCGTAAGAAAAGATAAACCAAATTTTCATTAGTATCTTCGTGCGATTTTGGTTTGATAAAGTAAAATTCCGCTAAGCATAAAGCTTAAAAACACCACAGGTATTGCAGTTATCGGGCGTGATGCAAGTAGCATGATAAGTGCAAAATACCCAAACAAGACGCCAAATGAGCCAAGATAAACCGCGCCCTTTTCATATCTATACGTAACTATACCAAAACTAATGGCAAAAAGTGTGGTTGCAAGCGGAAAGAGTGCAACTAGGACATAAGTGCATAGATCTTTTTTGCGTTTATTATTTGTTTTTGCTTCAAGCCAGTACTCTTTTATATTGCCGACTTTGCTTGTGCTTTCGCTTTGAGTGGTGCGTATTTTCATGTATTTAAAGTTGCTTTGGTTGTAAAGACTATCTCTCATATCATAAATTTTACCGTTATTTAACGACAGCTCTACGCCTGATTGTGTGTTTGAGAATTTGGCATTATCGGCGATGATTATGCGCTCAGAGTCTTGAACTTTTGGGTTATACATAACTATATCTTTGTATATAGTGCCATTTTCATCGCTGTCTTGAGTGCCGATGTATACCATCCATTCGGAGAATTTTTGCCCAAATTGATTTGGTTTTAAATTTAGTTTGGCTACCGTTTTTTTATAATCAACAAAATTTGAGTTTAGCTCTGCGGCGATGGGTATCATCACGAGTGCCAAAAGCATTAAAGCACCGCTTAGTAAAGCCGCAAAAGATAAGAAAAATTTAGCTATCGAGTTTGGTGAACTTCCAAGGGTAAAGATAACAATACTTTCATTTTCTTTTGAAAGGCGAAATAAAGTCATGGCAAGAGATACGAAAAATGCTATCGGCACGACAAACAAAAGAACCTTAGGTAGCATGAAAAGATAAAGCTTGATCAACTCGCCAAACGTTATCTCGATATATGACGTTACGCGCGCTATTTGTATAAAAAAGACAATGGACATGATAAGAAACAGTGTTGAAAATAACGAGGCAAATGTGCCAAGAAAGTTGTGTAAAAGATATTTATTTACTCTATTCATATAAAAAACCTATAAAATTTATGTATTCTTCTTTAAAGATATAAACCAAAACAAGCCCAAGGCTTAAAAATGGCACAAAGGCAAGCTCGTAGTCTTTTTTTCTAATTATCAAATAAGCCGGTAGTGTTAAAACCGCAGCCGTATAAATGGCTAGTAATGTCAAATTTAACGGCAAGATCGCACCTATGATAGCGGCGATAAATATATCGGCACTTCCCATCGCTTCTCTTTTCATGGTTGCACTTAAAATAAATCTAAGAAGCCAAAAAACTATAGCTAAGCATATCGAATTTATAATCAAACTAAAGTCAAATTCGCAAAAAACTTCACTTGCTGCAAAAAGTAGGGCAAATCCTAATGCGCTAAAAAGTAAAGAGTCGGGAACTGCCTTAAACTCAAGATCAATCAAACTAAGTGCTAAAAGCAGTATAAGGCAAACACCTAAAGCAAAGGCTCTAAATAAGCTTTGTACGTCTATAAAATCAACGCACTCTCCAAAAAAACTAACAAGCATGAGCGCGCATGAACAAATTTCTATCAGCGGATAGATAGGGCTTATCTTTGAGTTGCAAAAGGCGCATTTGGCACGTAAAAAAAACCATGAAAAAACAGGTATGTTATGATAAAACTTTAGCTTGTGATCGCATTTTGGGCAAGAAGATGGCGGAAAATTTATACTTTTTTGTCGTGGCAAACGATATATCAAAACATTTGCAAATGATCCCATGCAAAGCCCAAAAACAGCAAACACTATAGCGTAAATTTCAAACATCAAAGCCCGCCAAAACGTCTATTTTTGTATTTGAAATTTTCAACTATCTTTGCTAACTCATCTTTTGTGAAGTCAGGCCACAAAGTATCGCTAAAGGCAAGTTCTGCGTAGCTTGCTTGCCAGAGCATGAAATTTGAAAGTCTTTGCTCTCCACCCGTTCTGACAAGCAAGTCGATACACTCGCTCTCATCAAGGCAGTTTTGTAAATTTTGCTCGTTTAGTTCAAGTTTTAGCTCACTAACACGCTTAAAAGCGCGTAAAATTTCATCTTTTGCACCGTAGTTTATGGCTAGGTTGAGTTTTAGTTTCGTATTGTCATGCGTTAGGCTTTTAAGTAAATTTATCTCGTCTTTTAGCTCGTTGCTAAAGACGCTGATATCACCTATGGTTGTAAATTTTATACCGTTTTTTATAAAATTTTCTCGTTTTGATATTAGAAATTTTTTAAGCAGATCCATTAAAAATTCGACCTCACGCTTTGGCCGTTTCCAGTTTTCTGTACTAAAAGCATAAAGGCTTAGGATTTTTATATCTTGATCGGTGCAAAATTCGCAAATTTGCTCAACAACATTTGCTCCGACTTCATGACCTTTTTGACGTAAGAAATTTCTCTTTTTAGCCCAGCGTCCATTGCCGTCCATGATGATAGCTAGGTGGTTTAAGTTGTTCAAAATCATCCTTTTATGTCTATTATCTTACCGCTTTTATCCCACAGCGGTGAAATTTGGCAGGTTTCTATCTTACAGCTAAATTCATAGTTTAGTAAATTTGCTACTTTTTTAAACGGCGTGCTTATCGACACAATACCTTTTTCATCAAGTCTAAATAAAATCGGCGCAAAATTTGAAAAAGCAAGATAAAATGCGCTCTCTTTTTGTCCTTTTTTAAATTGAAAAATCCCATAAATTTCATTGTATAAAAATGGTATATGGACTATCTTTTCTTGCAAGGCTAAAAACATATCGGTATAAATTTTAAAAGACTCTTTATCTTTTGCATTCATCAGCGAGTCGCAAATATGCTCGTAAAACCACGCCAAGTCATTTTCTTTTATAACGCGTTCGATTAGATTAAGACCTTGCGGCAGTATGCCAAAATTTAAAATTTCAGGCTTTTTAAACATATTTTTTATAAGTATATTTTCGTTGTTGCTCTCTATCTCAGCCCAGTAATTAGCGCCGATATCAAGTTGTTTAGCACTTTTTGTATTTAAATTTCTATTTGCAAATTTCAATATATATCTATTAAAGCCGATCTTTTCAGATACTTTTAGGCTAATAGGAAGCGATGTGTTTAACGCGATAGGCGCTACATTTTGCGCGTTAGCTATCTTTTGAATTTTGCCTATTTTACTTATCATTTATCTTAATTCATTTGATAAATTTACTATTTTTGTCGCTATAGCTTCTTTTGAAGCAAGTTGTAAATTTATGGTTTCATTTTTTGTTATAAAGCTGATTTCGTTTTGGTCGCTACCAAATTTATTTTCTTCCCTTAAGACGTTTAGGCAAACGGCATCAAGTCCTTTTTGTTCTAGCATTTTTTTGGCGCTATCTACCGCAATGCTTACATCGGTTTCTAGTTTAAAGCCGATTTTGCGACATTTAAAGTCTTTTAATTCGTTTAATATATCGATATTTTCGGTTAATTTTAGCGACCAATTTTTTCCAAGTTTGTTTTTTTTAAGCTTGCCGTCAAATTTTTCCTCGCTTATGTAGTCGCTAATCGCAGCACACATTATGAGTAGGTTGGTGTCTTTGCACTCATCTTTTAAAAGTCCTAAAAGCTCGTTTGAGCTTGTGAAATTTCTTACTTTATAAGGCACGTCTTGTGTTTTAACGCTAGTAAGCAAGCTTACATCCGCACCTGCATAAAAAAACGCATCCGCTAAGGCTTTTGCCATTTTGCCGCTTGAAAAATTTGTGATAGCCCTTACTTCGTCTATCTTTTCAGTGGTTGCGCCACCTGTGATGAGAACCTTTTTTTCTTTAAAAATTTGCTTGCAAAATGATCGTTTGACATGATAAAGTATTGTTTCAATGTCTGCCAAGCCGCCCTTGCCGACATCTCCGCAAGCTAGAGTTTTAACGACCGGCTCGATGATTTGTGCGCCGTTTTGAGCTAAAAATTCTAAATTTTTACATGTAGAAAAATGCTCTAGCATGTTGTGATTTGCGGCAGGGGCTATCAAAAGCGGGGCTTTTGAGGCGATTAAAGTTTGCATAAAGACGTTATCGCAAACCCCACTTGCTAGCTTATTTATGGTGTTTACCGAGCATGGAGCAATCAAGATAAGGTCGGTTTTTGCGTAGTTTATGTGGCTTAAACCCTCCTGCCAATCCTGTGTTCGAGAGCTTAAAATTTTATGATCACAAAGTGCTTCAAATCCACTCTCATTGCAAAATTCAAGCGCCCCATCGCTTAACATTACTCTAACATCCGCGCCTAATTTTCTAAGGCGCGAGAGAATTTCGTATGATTTATAAAATGAAATACTACCGCAAACTACCAATAAAATTTTTTTACCCTTAAGCATCTTTTTTACCAAAAAATTTATAGAAAAAGCCCTCTTTGTTGATCTGCTTGCCACGACTTATCGCTAATGCACCGCTTGGCACGTCCGAAGTTACGGTGCTTCCTGCTGCTATCAAGACATCATCGCCTATGTTTACAGGGGCTACTAGTTGCGAGTCGGATCCTATAAAGACGTTTTTGCCGATCACGGTTTTATGCTTTGCCTTGCCGTCATAGTTGCAAGTTATAGTTCCACATCCGATATTTGTTCCGTTATCTATCTCGCAGTCTCCCAGGTAACTTAAATGCCCGGCTTTAACACCGTTTAATACGCCCTTTTTTACCTCGACAAAATTTCCGATATGAGTGCCTGATATCTTGCTTTTTGGCCGTATGTGAGCCAAAGGTCCGATGTCTGAGCTTTTTATAATGCTTTCTTCTATCACGCTTGAGCTTTTTATAATGCTTTCTTCTATCAAGCATTCGCCAAGTATGCTTACGTTTTCTTCAACAACGCATTCGCCTTTAAAAACAGCTCTTGCGTCTACAAATATAGTTTGTGGTAAGCGCATATTTATGCCAAATTTCATCCACTCTTTTTTGATGTTATCTTGCATGATATTCTCAGCTATGCTTAGTTGAAATTTGTCATTTATGCCCATGAAATTTTGCTCGCAAACATCAACAGCTACACAGCTTAGATTTTTTTGATTTGCAATTTTTATAGCGTCAGTTAGATAATACTCTTTTTGCGAGTTTTGGTTATTGATAAGAGGTAAAATTTCTTCTAAGACTTCGCGTTTAAAGCAGTAGCAACCGGCATTTACGCGGTTTATTTTACGCTCTTCTTCGCTTGCATCTTTTTGTTCTACTATGCCTGTTACTTTGCTGTCTTTTTCTATCACACGGCCATAGCCGAATGGATCTTTGCAAACAAAGCTTGACATCGTTATATCCGCATCTTTATCGCAAAGGCTTTTTAGCTCTTGTGCGCTAACTAAAGGCATATCTCCGCATGTGATTAAAACTTTTTCGCCCTTAAATTTTATGCCCTTTAAAGCACCTGCAGTGCCTGGGAAATTTGCAAGATCTTGAATGTGAATTTGCGTGTCTTTAAATTCTGATAAAATATGCTCTTGTATAAGTTCTTTTTGGTGATAAAGCACGACGTGAACATCATTTGTTATCTCATAAGCTTGTTTTAAAACATGCCTTATCATGCTAACTCCGCTTAGTTTAAACATAACTTTAGGAGTTGTTGATTTCATTCTTGTTCCAAGCCCTGCGGCAAGTATAATTATCGAAATATTATTCATTTTAAGCCTTGGTGATTTAAAATTTAAACGCGATTGTATCAAAAAAAGACAAATAAAATTTTGAATTTAATATAACTTCAATGAAATTTAAGTAAAATATGAAGTTTATTAAATTTTTTAAGCGAGAAGACTATGGATTTAGGAACCGTTGTCGGTTGGGTTTTAACTCTTGTTTTACTTTTTGGAGCTATGGCGATAGGCGTAGGGATAGGGCCTTACATAGATATACCGTCTATTATGATTGTTTTTGGCGGAACCATCGGTGTAATGATGGTCGGCTTTAAAATGGAAACACTTAAAAGTGTCGGCAAATTTTACGGTATAGCCGTAAAGCCTCAACAGATAAATCTTAGCGAAACTATAAAAAAACTTGTTGATTACTCTACTAAGGCTAGACGTGACGGTATCTTAGCGCTTGAAACCGATGTAAATAACGAAACAAATCTTTTTATGAAAAAAGGACTTTCAATGGCGGTTGACGGCACAGAGCCTGATACTATACGCGCACTTTTGGAGATAGACATCGATCAGTCCTCGTCAAGACATAGCGCAAATATCAAAATTTTTGATCAAGTCGGTGGATTTTCGGGATCTATGGGTATGATAGGAACGCTAATCGGACTTGTTGCGATGCTTTTAAATATGTCAGATCCTTCGGCGATCGGTCCATCAATGGCGGTTGCTCTCTTAACAACTCTTTATGGAGCGATGATAGGAAACATCATTGGAGCACCGGTTGCCAATATCTTGTCTATACGTGATGCGGATGAGACACTTGAAAAACAGATGGTTTTAGAGGGTATCATGGCGATACAGTCGGGAGACAACCCAAGGACGCTTGAGGCAAAACTGCTAGCATTCTTGCCTCCAAAAGATAGAAAAAGTCAGTTTGAGTAAAAAATGGCAAAGTTAATAAAACCTAGCGACTGTCCTAAATGTATGCCCGGTTGGCTTGCAACCTTTGGTGATCTTATGTCGCTACTGCTGTGTTTTTTCGTTTTGCTTCTTTCTATGGCAACAATGGATGCGAAAAAATTTGAAAATGCCATAGGCTCATTGGCCGGTGCGCTTAGCGTGCTTGAAGGTGGTTCTCGTCCGCAAGTGCAAAAAGAGCAAGAGATGAGTTTAGAAACTAGCACTAGAGAAACCAGGGCAAAGTTAAAATCAGAAAACGAGATCATGAAAACAGCTAGCGCGATAAACCAGCTTTTAACCGCCAGCGGATCACCTGAAGTAAGTGTGGAAGAGGCTGAGGATGGGTTTATACTAAGACTTCCTGCTAGTTTGCTCTTCTCAAAAGGTAAAGCACAGATAGAAAATGACGATGCAAGGCTGTTTTTAAAGCGAATTTCAATGGTTATAGCTAAACTTCCTAGTGAGGTAAATACAAATATCATAGGACATACGGATGATCAAAAACCAGATATCGACTCTATCTATAAAGACAACTGGCAGCTTTCTTCTGCTAGAGCTATAACGGTTGCGCAAGAGCTTATAAATAACGGAGTTGATGCTAAAAAGTTAATAGCCTCAGCAAGGGCTTCTTATAATCCGTTTGCTAGTAATGATAGCGAGCAAGGTCGCGCCAAAAACAATAGGGTGGAAATTCATTTCGTTTCGCTTGATAAAAAAGAGAAAGAAAGAACTAAAAAAAGCATACTTGATGCGGGACAATAGAGCGTGAGAGCGTTATTTGTTTTACTTGTATTTTTCTGCGTAGGTTTTGGTGCCGATCCTGTCGTGCCTACTATAAATTTAAGTCTAAGTGCTCCAAGTAGCCCGCAACAACTTGTAAATTCTTTAAATGTCATGATATTCTTGACGGTGCTAACTCTTGCTCCGTCTTTGATATTTATGATGACGAGCTTTTTGCGGCTTATTATTGTCTTTTCATTTCTTCGTCAAGCAATGGGAACACAGCAAGTTCCACCTTCAACCATACTTATCTCTCTTGCTATGGTGCTTACATTTTTTATAATGGAGCCGGTTGCAAAACAAGGCTATGAAAATGGCATTAAGCCTTATCTTGCCGAACAGATAGGATATGAAGAGGCGTTTACAAACTCCGTTAAGCCTTTTAAAGACTTTATGGTAAAAAATACAAGGGAAAAGGATCTAGCACTATTTTTTAGGATAAGAGATCTGCAAAACCCTTCAAATATAGATGATATACCTCTGAGCATTGCGATGTCTGCTTTTATGATAAGCGAGCTAAAGACGGCATTCGAGATAGCATTTTTGCTCTACCTACCGTTTCTTGTTATCGATATGGTTGTAAGCTCGGTTTTGATGGCCATGGGTATGATGATGCTTCCTCCGGTTATGATATCTTTGCCGTTTAAGCTTTTGATATTTGTTCTGGTGGATGGCTGGAATTTATTGGTTGGAAACTTAGTAAAAAGTTTTCACTAATGTTACCTGTTTTTGCCGCTTGAGGTGCTATCATGAGTGCTAAAATTTTAATATTTTTACTATTTAGCTGTGTTGCATGGGGAGGAAATTTAGTTCAGATCATAAATTTGGCTCAAAGTGCAAAACTCGAAGAGTATGTTAAATTTAACCAAATAAACCAAGAAGATACAAAAAACAAGCTACTAAATATTGATATAAATGCTCGTTATAAGCTCTCTAAAGACTTAAGTAAAGATGTTGTGTTAAGGTCTGGTGGTATAACTGCTAGGATAGAGTATCTGCTTTTTGATGGTGGAGAAAGAGAAGCGGCAAATAAAATTTTACTATACAAAAATGCAAATAATTTTTATAAAAATGATGAGTTTTTAAATTTAATCAGCTTTCAAGTAGGCAAAATTTATTTTAACGCCATCGCTATAGCCGAGCTTATAAATATCGAGCAAGAAAGGCTGGAACTTTTAAAAGAGTTAAGCATAGACGCTTCGTTTTGGCTTGAGTTTAATGACATCGGCTTTGATGAGTTTGTGGCACTTGGATTAAATTTAAAAAACAGTCAAGAGACACTTGAGGAGCTTTTGTTTAGGCAAAATGAGCTTTTGTCGCGTATCAGCCTTCTTTCTGACGCAAGTATAAATTTTGAGCACGGCTCAAGCGTGATAATGCCTAAATTTGACAACAAAACATCTTTGCTTAAATTAAATGCAATCAAGCAAGAAAAAATCATCAAAAAAGAGGAAGAAAAACAAGAAAAGAGTCGCTTTGCTCCAAAGGTTTATTTAAAAGACTTTCAGCATCTTAGTGCAGACGATCTAAAGATAGGAAACAAGAGCGGTTCTGAAGCATTTGATAAATATCTTGATGCTAATAAGCCCATGATCGAGTTTAAATGGGATATCCCAAATGAATTAAGTTTAAGTAGACAAAGACAAGAAAAAAGAGTTGCCTTACTTAGCGCCAATGAAGAAGAGGATGGGATTATCCTTAAACTAAAAGCCATCAAAAAACGCATAAATAAACTTGATGCAATGGTAAAAATAGACACCATTAAACAGCTTGATATCCAAAAAAATTTAAAAACAATCACTCAAAGATACGCAGAAGGAAAGATGGAATATCGTGAATTTTTTTATTTATTTGGCAAAAATTTTGATGATAGAATAAATTTTATATTAAATTATGATGAGATGCAAATGCTCTGCCTTGAGTATTATTACGAGGCTGGTGATGAAATTTTAAAGAGGATTTTTGATTGAAAAATTTAGTTTTTGTAACTTTTTTGTGGGCGTTTAGTTTTAGTCTTATAGGTGAATTTTTAGCTGGCAAGATCGATAGTTATTTTAGTGTTTTTGTGAGAGTAGCACTTGCGGCGTTGGTGTTTTTGCCATTTACTAAATTTAGAGGGATTAAGCCTAGTTTTGCATTAAGTATCATGGCGATAGGTGCCGTGCAGATCGGCGTAATGTATCTTTTTTACTATAACTCTTTTTTGTATCTTTCGGTGCCCGAAGTCGCCCTTTTTACAATATTTACACCATTTTATGTAACGCTTGTGTATGATGCGTTTAACCGTAAATTTAAAAAGCTTTATCTAGTGAGTGTTGGCATTGCAGTATTTGGAGCATTTATCATAAAATACGGCGCTATAAATGATGGATTTTTAACGGGATTTTTATTGGTTCAAGGAGCAAATATTTGCTTTGGAGCAGGGCAGAGTGCGTATAAAATTTTACTTGAGAAAAACACCATAGAGCAAAAAGGAATTTTTGGATATTTTCATTTTGGAGCGTTTTTTGTCACGTTGCTGGCGTTTTTGGTGTTTGGAAATTTTAGCCGTATAACTCCTGACTTAACTCAAAGCGCCGTTCTTATATGGCTAGGTGTCGTGGCTAGTGGAGTTGGGTATTATCTATGGAATAAAGGAGCAACGCAGGTTGATAGCGGAGTTTTGGCTATCATGAACAACGCGTTAATTCCCGCTGCTATCATTGTAAATTTGTTATTTTGGTATAAGCAAACTGACCTTTTACGCCTTGTGGTTGGAGGAGTGATCCTTTTTGCCTCGCTCGCTGTGCATAAGCGAATAATCAAATTTTATGAAAACCACGAAGTAAAAACAGTTTAAATTTAGCCTAACTTTCGATATTTTCTTGCGTAAAAATTTTCATACTTGGAAATTCGATCGCGCAAAGACGCGGGTTTGCTCCTTGCTTGTAAACACAGCCAAGGTCTATATTTGCACTAAAATTTGTTATATCAGGATCTTTAAGCGGAGTATGTCCGTAGACATTAAAAATTTTTGCATTTTCAAAAGTATCGTCACGCCCTGATATGACGTGCTTTCTAAAATCATCTTTTAGGCTTTTATCTTTTCTACTGTTCCACATTTTACCTACGGCAGAATGCGACACCACAAGCTTTCTTTGATCCGAGGTTTTTAAATTTTTATACTCTATATACACTGGTAAGGAACGCATAAATTTAAGATGTTTTTCTTTTAATTTTTGCTTGTTTTGATACGAAGCAAAGGTCTGTGCTCCACCGTTTTTATAAAACCAAGGCTCATTTAAAAGCTCTTTGCCTTTTAAAAATTCATCGCTAAATTTAAGAAGCCTAAATTCGTGGTTGCCAAGGACGCAGTCATAGCCGTTTTGTAAAATAAGCTCTATGACTTCGGCGCTATTTTCGCCTCTATCTATCACGTCTCCAACAAAGCAAATACGCGAATTTAGTCCGTTGGGAAATTTGTCTATAAGTGCAAGTAGGGTTTTATAGCAACCGTGAACGTCGCCGATGACATAGATGTTTTCTTGCATATTTGTCCTTAAAAAGTACAAATTATACCAAAGAGAGTTTAAAAATTTAAAGAAGATAGGGCGAAAATTCGCCCTATACGTTACTGCTCGTAAAAGCCGCTTGGTTTTCCTGTAAGATCTATCATGATATTTTTCATTTGAGTGTAGTGTTCTAGGATTATCTTGTGTGTTTCGCGACCAATACCTGAGTTTTTATATCCGCCAAATGGACTTCCTTCAGGGATTTGGTTGTATGTATTTATCCATACGCGACCTGTTTCCATTAGTCTAGCGACACGAAGCGCTTTAGTTATATCTTGAGTGAAGATACCTCCGCCAAGACCATACTCACTATCATTTACCATTTTGATAAGCTCTTCTTCGTCTTTAAATTTTATCACGACGCCAACAGGACCGAAAATTTCCTCTTGAGCTACACGCATGTCATTTGTGACATTGGTAAGTAGAGTAGGCTTAACAAATGCACCTTTATCGCAACCGTTTGCACTATATGCTTCGCCTCCTACTGCTACCGTAGCACCTTCGTCTTTGCCGATCTTTACGTATTCAAGGATCTGAGCCGCTTGTTTTTTGTTTACTTGTGCACCCATTTGAGTGTTAGGATCTAGCGGATCTCCGACTTTGATATTTGCAAATTTCTTAACCGCTGCTTCCATAAATTTATCATAGAATTTCTCTTCTACAAAGATCCTACTTCCCGCGCAGCAAACTTGGCCTTGGTTAAAGAGTATGCCAAGTTGAAGTCCGTCAAGCGCTTTTTCTAAATTTGCGTCGGCAAAGAAGATATTTGCACTCTTTCCGCCAAGCTCTAGCGTGGCAGGGATTATGCGTTGTGCGGCTGCGATAGCGATATCGCGACCTATCTCGGTTGAGCCTGTAAATGCTAGTTTATCAAGTCCGGTGTGATTTTTGATCCACTCACCGGATTTGCTTCCGCGACCGGTTACTATGTTTACAAGACCTTTTGGTAAGATATCGCCTATTAGTCTAAATAGTTCAAGAACACTAAGGCTTGTTTCGCTTGATGGTTTAAATACGCTTGCGTCACCCGCGGCAATAACCGGAGCTAGCTTCCAAGCCGCCATTAAAAATGGAAAATTCCAAGGCACTATTTGTCCAACAACGCCGATAGGTTCGCGAAGCACTATAGAAAGTTGCTGTTCGTTTAGAACGTTTGAACTTCCCTCCTCTCCCTGTATAACACCTGCAAAATACCTAAAATGCTGAGCTGCAAAAGGGATGTCAACATTTAGTGTTTCTCTTATAGGTTTACCGTTATCCATTGTTTCCACGCGAGCAAGGTGTTCTTTGTTTGCATCAATTATATCGGCGATTTTATTTAAAAGAGCACTTCTTTCATTTACGGTGCTACGTTTAAATTTATTAAACGCCTCTCTAGCAGCTTTAACCGCATCATTTACGTCATCTTCTGTTGCGTCTGCTATTTTAGCTAGAAATTCTCCGTTTGCAGGGTTTGTGCTATCAAGAGTTGCGCCATCTTTTGCGTCACGCCACTCACCATTTATATAAAGACCGTATTTTGGTAGTAGTTCTGTCATTTTTTCTCCTTGTATTTTTTATGAATTAACAATAAAATTATATTCTCTAGCTACTTAATGCTTTTTAAATTATGATTAAATTTTACATATAAAATTGAATTTGAAATTTATTTATCAGAAAAATAAAAAAAGCCCTAAAATAGCTTTATATGCATAAAATAAAGGAAAGATAATATATAAAAATGACCCAAATTTACACAAGATGTAAACGGTTTTTAACAAAAAAGTGTTATTTTTAGTTATAAAGGTAAATTCGCCAGGGCAAGGCGTTTTCTAGCCCGGGCGAATTTGTGATGGTTAGCAGTGATTAAAATTTACTTTTTTTGACGTCTTCGACTATCATTTTTGCCATTACGTCTACTTCTTGTGTCACTTCGCTTGTTGTGTTTACGATACTAACATTTTGCTGTGTTAAAGTATCTATTTGAGCAACAGATTGGTTTATCATATTTATACCTTCACTTTGCTCTCTTATGCTTTCACTCATCTCATTGATTGATTGGGCTAATACATTTGTATTTGCTTCTATCTCACCTAGAGATTTTTGAGTTCTCTCTGCTAGCTTTCTTACTTCATCAGCAACAACAGCAAATCCACGTCCATGCTCTCCTGCACGTGCAGCTTCTATAGCGGCATTAAGTGCAAGTAAATTTGTTTGATCTGCTATATCACGGATTATAACTATGATATTTTTGATCTCTTCGCTTTGTCTTATAACATCTTGTGTCTTTTGAGATATTGCACTCATAGAGCTACTCATCTGTTCAACTGCTGCTGCACTCTCTTGTAAAGAGTTTGCTTGTAGGTGTGCTCCATTTGTTAGCTCTTTCATAGAGCTTGCTAGGATCTCTGCCTTTTGTTCAAGGATTTGTGCTTTTTCAAGGTTGTATTTAAGCATACTAGCTATCTCTTCACCAAGAATATTTGTCGCCTTTTCTACCTCGCCCTTTGCATTTTGAATTTTAGCCGTGAAATTTGAGCCTCTATAGTTGTCAAAAACTTTTTGTATCTCATTTAGATCACTACCGACCTTTACTTCAAGCGTAGCAAGCATTTTGTTTAAAACATTTTTGAGTTCTACTATACCTGGATTTGCAGGGTTTTGTGTGATCCTTGCTTTTAGGTTGCCGTCTTCTATCATTTTTGCAGTATCAACGGCTTGGTTTAGGGTGACACTGTCTTGGTTTGCGGCTTCTTGAATTTTAGCGATACTTCCGTTTATCATATCCGCCATTACGCCAAATTCGTCTGTGGTTTTTATGTTGATCCTAACAGGTTGTTTGATCTCGTAGTTTAGGAAGCTAAAGAACGAATTTAATCCATTTGTGATATCGCCTAGAGGTTTTAGGAAGTAAGTCACGGCAAATATCAAAATACCCACGATGAAAACTATAAATAAAACAGATGAGATAACCTGGGAAACTAGCACGGAATTAAGTATAGGTTGATAATCACTTAGTGAATTTACCGAGCACACTAGCCAGTTTGCAGCTTTATATGTCTCACAGGAGCCTATCTTTTCTTCACCGTTGTATGTGTATTCAAAACCGTGATCAGGATCTTTAGCATGGCTATCTAAGAAAATTTTGCTAACGGCTAGATTCTCTTGTGAAGTTGATGTGATGTTTTCATAGTTTGGATGATACACAAAGTATGATTTTGCCATATCAACTATAACTATGTTAGAAGTTGGCGTATCTTTTATCATGTTAAGAGCAGCTTTTAGATCGTCTATGTAGATATCTACGCCGATAACACCTATTCTCTTGCCGTCAACGATGAAAGCCTTGCTTACGCCCGTTGCGTATTTATTTGTTGTGCCGGTTACGTAAGGATCGAAAAAGGCGATTTTACCGTTAGCTTCACTACCTTTTTTATACCAGCCTCTTGTTCTAGAGTCAAAGTTATCTCTATAAACCGTCTTGTGGTATATGCTTGAAATTTTACCTTTTGAATTTTCTGCGCCGACAACCTCGCCGGTATCTTCAAAGCCTATATAAAGTTCGTCTAGTTTTGCAGCTGTCGCAAGTTTTTGCAGTTCAACTTCAAGCTCTTGTCTGTCATTTAGAAGGTGTTTGTTTTGTTTTAAAAATAGCTCAAATTGCTCTATGGCAAGTATTTTTGTGCCAAAAAACTCTTCAACAAAAACCTCTGCTGCTTTTGATGATGCTTGCTTTGAGTCCTTTGATAAGTTGATTATCGTGTCCTTGGACTTAAAGTAGCTAATGCCTGAAAATACGACAAAAGACAGAGTCAGTAAAGCCAGTATTATGACGGCAAGTTTGTTTGAGACCTTTCTCATCATTTCGTAAAACTCCTTTTTTGATAAAAATTGTCGAATGATATGCTTTTTAAAATTAAATTATTATTAATGAATAATCATTTTTTTATTTATCATAAATTTACGCTGTTTTTTGATGTATAGGTAGATGATTATGATACTGGCAATAGGGCGTTTAGAAAAGAGTGTGAAGAAAAGTAACAAAATTTAAATTTATAAAATTTAAATTTCATTTTTGCAAAAATTTAAGTGGTAAAAAATGTGAATTTTCGAAATATTATTTCAAGCGAGAAAATAATCTCGCTTGATTATGTGAGTAAATTTGTCTAAAACTTCCTCTTCCTTACATCCTCAACTATCTTCTTAGCCATCTCATCTACTTCAGAAGTTACTTGATTGGTTTTATTAGCTACTTGAACATTTTGCTGTGTTAAAGTATCTATTTGAGCAACAGATTGGTTTATCATATTTATACCTTCACTTTGCTCTCTTATGCTTTCACTCATCTCATTGATTGATTGGGCTAATACATTTGTATTTGCTTCTATCTCACCTAGAGATTTTTGAGTTCTCTCTGCTAGCTTTCTTACTTCATCAGCAACAACAGCAAATCCACGTCCATGCTCTCCTGCACGTGCAGCTTCTATAGCGGCATTAAGTGCAAGTAAATTTGTTTGATCTGCTATATCACGGATTATAACTATGATATTTTTGATCTCTTCGCTTTGTCTTATAACATCTTGTGTCTTTTGAGATATTGCACTCATAGAGCTACTCATCTGTTCAACTGCTGCTGCACTCTCTTGTAAAGAGTTTGCTTGTAGGTGTGCTCCATTTGTTAGCTCTTTCATAGAGCTTGCTAGGATCTCTGCCTTTTGTTCAAGGATTTGTGCTTGGCTTAAATTTGCTTTTAGCATGTTGGCTATCTCACTGCCAAGAGCGTTTACACCGCTAGCTACTTCACCTTTATCATCAAGAGTTTCTGTGAAATTTTGATTTTTATAGGCTTCAAGTAGTTTTAGGACATCTTGTGCATTCGCGGCTATAGCTGTTTTTAACGCTTCTTGTAGCTCTTTAAATGTGCCTTTTAGTTGGTTTAGAGCGGGATTTATAGTCTGCGCGTCTAACATGGCCATGAAATTTCCGCGTTTTATCTCATCAACAAAGCTATTGGCCTCTTTTATGAAGGCATTTTGCTCGGCTAAATTTCTCTCAGTCATTTTGATGTTTTCATTTATTAACATGCCCATTTTACCTATCTCGTCATTGGCGCGGATAGTGATAAGATCGGCTTTGTTTGTTTTGAAATTTAAAAATTCAAAGAAATTTTCTAGGTTATTTCCTACGGTTACGATACGTTTGCCAAAAGTTTTAGAGTAACTCCACATTGCAAAAGATAAAATTAGCATGGAAACAACGGCTAAAATGATAATAAAATTTCTAAGCTCATTGGTTTCTTTGACTGTTTCATCTTTGGGAGCGATTAAGACCATGCCCCATATTTTATCAAAATGAGGAATTTCTATATTTACATAAACTACTTTTGAAAGTTTCTTGGTAACGGCAGAAACCACCTCTATCTCGATAGGTTCTTCTTTTTGCAAGGCGCTTTCTATCGGCTTAAGGGCAGGGTTTACATCAACCATTGACTTGCCTATAAGGGCTGTTTCTTTATGCACTATAAATTTGCCTGTATGAGAAACTAAGAAATTTACGTCACCATCATACAGATGTATGCTGTCGCATAGCTTTTGAATATTTGCCACATCAAGAGTTATGCCAACAACACCTACAAATTTACCGCTTACGATGATCGGGCTAACGGCTGTTGTAACTAGCTTTTCTTGACCGCCGTAGTTGTAGAAAAACGGCTCTAAGATAGTTGGTTCGCCGGTGTTTTTTGGTATAGTATAGTAGTCCGCTTTTTCATATCCGGCTACTCTTCTGGCAAAAGATAGAGTGCCGTTTAAATTTGTTACATAAGGGGCAAATTTACCATCTTCGCCGTATAAGATACTAGCACCACCGTCTTGGGATTTACTATAGACCTCTTCGCTATCAGTCATCATCCAGACGGCTAGAAATTCGGTGTTGTTTTTTGCTACTTCGTAAAATATATCGCCGATGCTATCTGTGGTTAGTTTATTTTCTGCATCAAGCGCACCGCCGATAGTTTCTGATAAAACTCTTGAAGTTTGCATAGCTTTTGAGAAAAACGCTGAAACCTTTTCGGCATTTTTACCCATTTCGCTTTGGATATATTGGCTTGTGTTGCGCTCTGACATTCCTAGCGTTTTTGAAGCAACTATGATGATAACTAGCAAAAGTGCAGCTAGTGCCATCCCACAACTCATGAGAGTGAGTTTTGTTGAGATATTTAGGTTTTTAAACATTTAGATCCTTTCTGTTGTATGAAAAGCTTAAGTCAAATTATTACTATTCGTAGCTAAATTTTTAATAAAATCAAAATATTTTTTAGGCAATAGTTATCACGTGTTTCCAATTGTTTCAGGGGTGTATTTTTATAAAACTTAATATTTATATAGACTATAAAAATTTATAAAATATTAATATTTCCAAGCAATATCAGTATATAATATAAAATATATAAATTAATATTTTTAATTTATATAAAATTTACTTTATATCAAAACTAGCATGAATTGATAAAATTTAAAATTTATCATATAAGATAAAATTGCCTTTTTATCGCTAAAAAAATGGAAATTTACAAATTTGATATCAAAAAAATTATTCTTTTTTGGCATATATTTTCGTGGATAAATTTTACTTTTAAAGCCATAAAAACTTAAATTTAAATCATAATATAAAAATAAAGATTTATATTTTTAAGAGATTATGGTATGAGAAATAACGTAGTTTGTGCTTTAAAATTTTAAATAATAAAATTAATTATTTATTTTAGTATCTTAGGCTCCAAAGATGAAAAACAACATTGGAAATATCGCAAAACTAAAGGCAACTCCAAGCGCAACGGCTGAGATAGCAAGAGAGCTATCAAGCCCGGCCTTCATTATCATAGCACTTGCTAAAACCATAGGAGGCATGCAAGATTGAAACAATCCTACGAGCCAGGTTTGATTTATCGGTATGTTTAGTGTGCCGGTTATTGCTGCAAAAAATAGCGCCGGAACCACCATCTTGCAAAACAAAACAATACTAACGCTCTTGTAAGAGCTGGTTATACTTCCAAAGCTAAGTCCAACTCCGATGGCAAATAAAGCCACTGGAGTAACGCTGCCCTCAAGCATATGAAGTGGCTCAAAGATAAACTCCGGTAAAGATATTTCTTTTAGACAAAGAGCTAGGATAAGTGCTACAAATGGAGGGAATTTTAAAATTTTCATCGCATTTTGAAAAAGTGAAACCTTTTCTGGTGCGCCAAATGAAAGTATCAGCGGACCAAGGATCGAGATAGGTATGGATGTGGCTAGTTGATCGTAAAATATAATCTCGTTTAATACACCGTCGCCAAAAAAACCTTGTATGACGGGCATGCCCACAAAGAGGGTATTGCCGAATAAGCTTAGCATGACCATGCTTACGATTGTTGGTTTTGAAAATTTAAACAAGATACCAAGTCCAAGAGCCACTAAAGCCCCTGTGAGTGTTCCCAAAAATCCGGTTGCGATGGTATTAAGTAGTTCAATATCGATATTTACATGATATACTTTATCAAAAATCAAAGCAGGGATGGCAAAACAAAGGACAAAATCAACAAAGATGATCGAATGTTTTTGTTCTAAAATTTTTATCTTTTTAGCAAAAAAGCCGATAGCAACAATAAAGAAAATAGAAAATAACGGAATAAAATTCATAAAAACTCTTTTAAAATAAAAAATGGATTATAAAATCATGGGGTTTAAAATTTAATTAAATAAGTAATTGTGGCTCAAATTTTGCATTTTATTTTTTAAATTTTTGTTTGTAAAGTTATTTTGGAGTAATAAATTTGACTTACTCTAAGATAAACCAAATTTTATCAAACGTATAAAATAGTTCCAAGTCTTATCATGTTTGAGCCACATTTTATGGCTAGTTTAAAGTCAGAGCTCATACCCATAGAACAAATTTGTGCTCCATGGGGTTTAAGCTCTTCGTAAATTTTATAACTTAGCTCAAAGCTTTTTTGAATTTCTTTCTCGTTATCGCTGTGTGCGCCGATACTCATGATACCTTTTAGGTTGATATTTGGACAAAGTTCTTGTATCTTTAAATATGTCTCTATAGCGTTTGACGGAAGAACTCCTTGTTTGGTGTCTTCGTTTGCAGAATTTATCTGTAAAAGCGTATCAAGTTTGTAGTTTAGACGTTTATCGACTTCATGTGCGCGTTCTAAACTATCGCAACTTTGCCAAAGAGTAGGGCGAAGTGAGATTAGTTGGTTGATTTTATTGTTTTGCAAACGACCTATCATGTGCCATCTTATATCAAGAGCTGCTGAAATTTCACTTTGTTTTTTTGCCATTTCTTGCACTCTGTTTTCACCATACTCAAGCTGACCTTGTGCATGTAGAGCAAGCACCTCGGCACTTGTGACATTTTTGCTAACAGCAATAAGCCTGACGTCCGGTTTTATGGAGTTTATCTCTTCTAAAAGTGCTTTTAAATTTATCATTGGTAACCTCCGCTAAGTCGCATTATATCGTTATATGTGGCAAGTAACATAAGGCTTAGCAGCACCGCCCAGCCACAATACGTAAGTGCCACGTATACGCGCTCGTTCACCTCACGCCTAAACAAAAGTTCATATAAATTAAAAAGTATGTGTCCTCCATCTAATGCAGGTATCGGCAGTAGGTTTAAAACACCTAAATTTACCGATATAAGTGCTACGATAAGAAGAAGAACAGATATATTTATCTGGGCCGCTTTTGACGTGATGTCGGTAATTTGCACTATGCCTCCAACCTCTTTTAGTGGCACTATGCCGCTTACTAGTTTTTGAAATCCTAGAAATATCAGTTTTGAAGCATTTATCGTTTCATCTATGCCAAATTTGACCGCACTAAGTCCGCTATGATAGATTTTTACTATCTTGCCTTTTGGAGATATACCAATAAGTGGTTTTTGTATGCGCTCATTAAAGGCGTTTTGAGTTGAGCCTATTTTTGGAGTGAGATAAATTTCTAAAACCTGCCCTTCACGTTCGATCAAAAGACGTGTTTTTTGAATTTTTACATTTTTGCTTATATCATCCCACTCTTTTATCTCGTTTGAGTCTATTGCTAGGATTTTGTCATTTATGGCAAGCTTTGCCTCATATGCGGCAGAGTTTACAGCTATGTGGCCCACGACAGGAGCTAGCTTATCGACACCCATAAAGCCTATAATGATATATATAAAAAAAGCTAGGATAAAGTTAAAAAACGGTCCAGCAAAGAGTATATAAATTCTTTTTAATGGGGTTAGGGTGTTATAACTATCTGCGTCGTAGTTTTTATGCGCAGGATCTGTATCATCTTGACCTTTTAACTGAACATAGCCACCAAGAGGGATCGCGCTTAGGCAGTAGTCGGTATTGCCGACTCGTTTTGTAAAAATTTTATTGCCAAATCCTATACTAAAAGTATTTACGGCAATACCTACCGAACGAGCAGCCAAAAAGTGTCCAAGCTCATGAAAAAATATCAAAAAGCTAATGGCAAAAACCGTAACTAAAAAATAAAACGAATAAGCCCAAAGTCCTAAAAGAAGTAGGACTAGAGTAAAAATAAGACCTTTCAAAAGTCTCCTTTGATTAAATTAATGCTTTTGTGCTCTAACATAAACGGCTATATACTCATATCCGGAATACATCGTAAGTGCCACAGCCACCCAAAGCAAAATTTCAGCTCCCCACCATTGCATGGTAAGCCAGCCTATAGCTATCATCTGAAAGACCGTTTTAACCTTGCCGGCCATTGACGCGGCAACATTTAGCCCTTCGCTTGCTATCACCACCCTAAAGCCTGTTATAAAAAATTCTCTTATAAGGATAAGGTATATCGCCCATGGGTTTGCTCTGCCCAACATCATAAGTCCTATAAAGGCAGCCAGGGTTAGCATCTTATCCGCAAGCGGGTCAAGTATGGCACCTAGCTTTGTTTTTTGATCCCATGCTCTAGCTATATAGCCGTCAAAAAAGTCTGTAACGGAAGCGATAACAAAAACAAATCCGGCGAAAAAATTTATCCAGCTAATATGAATGTTTGGTAGCTGAGACGGTGCGTTTACAAGCAAGTAAAACATTACCGGAGCGAGGGCTATGCGAAAGATAGCAAGAGCGTTTGGCAGGTTTAGGCTCATTAAAGCTTTCCTTTTTTGTATTTTGGTTAAAATTTTAAGTGCTTTAGATTAAGCCAAAGCACTTAAAATATATTATTTAAATGTTGTTCCACCATCTATGATAAATGTATGTCCTGTTACCCAACTAGCCTTAGAAGAGCAAAGAAATTTACATGCTCCTGCTAGATCGTCAGGCTGTCCCATGCGATTTAGTGGGCTAAGCTTTGCTGTAAAGTCGCGCACTTCCTCATAGTTTGTAAAAGCCCTTAAAGCGTCTGTTTCTATCGGACCGCCGCTTACTACGTTTACGCGGATATTTTTCTCTCCTAGCTCAGTCGCAGCATATCTAGCCATGGCCTCTACGGCAGCTTTTGCTGTGCCGTGACCCGAATAGTTTTCTATATAAACTAAATTTCCGGTTGAGCTTAATGAGATAATAGCGCCTCCGCCAACTTTTTCCATTCTTTTGGCAGCCTCTTGTGTCCCTACTACAAATGCATTTACGGTTGCTGTAAAGATATTGTTTATGCCGCGAGGCTTTAGCTTCATAAATTTAGTATATCCACCCGCGACCGCGCGACCTGAGATAATTGCGTTTGAGATAAAAAAGTCTACTCTATCAAAGTCTTCATCTATCTTTAAAAATAGATCTTTGTATTTTTCAGGTTCAAGTATATTTAGCGGATATGCACGAGCTTTTATACCATACTCTTTTTCAAGCTCTTTTGCTTGCTCGTTTGCCAACTCTTCGTTTGAGTTAAATGTAAAAGCGATATTGCAACCTGCTTTTGCAAACTCGATCACTATCGCACGACCTATGCCTCTCGTGCCTCCACTGACGACTAAAGTCTTACCTTGAAATTCATTGGTTATGTCCATTAAAATCCTTTTATGTTGTATTTTTTCATTGTTTGTTCAATAAGTTTTAGGTTGTCGTTACTTGGATTGCAAAGTGGCAGACGATACTCTAATGTCGGTGTGAGACCCGCGATAAACATTGCCGCTTTTATAGGTATCGGGTTGCTCTCGCAAAATAAAACTTTGTTTATATCGTAAAGATTATCATTTATAGCTTTTGCTTCTTTAAATTTTTCTTGCAATGCAAAATGTGTAAGATCGGCTATCTCATTTGGAAGTAAATTCGCCGTTACCGAGATCACGCCTTTGCCACCGTTTGAAAGGATTGGATAGTTTATGGCGTCCTCTCCGCTTATAACTAAGATATTTGGCTCGTGAGCTAAGATATCAACACATCTGTCTATGCTTCCGGTTGCCTCTTTTATGCCGATAACATTTTTGCAATCCCTAAAAATTCTAATCGCTGTTTTTGGTAAGATATCTGAGCCTGTACGACCCGGAACGTTATATAAAATGACCGGAATTTCAACGCTTTGAGCTAGGGCTTTGTAGTGTAGATAAAGTCCTTCTTGGGTTGGTTTATTATAATACGGAGCAACTGAAAGTATGCCGTCCGCGCCGTGACTTTGAGCAAATTGTGCTATATCGATAGCTTCATGAGTTGCGTTACTTCCGGCGCCTGCTAGTACTTTAACATTTGTGCCTTTGCACGCATTTACGGCTATTTCTATGCAAACGCGGTGCTCATCATGCGTTAGCGTGGCACTCTCGCCGGTTGTGCCTACTGGAACAACAACGTCTATGCCGTTTTTTATCTGTCTTTTTATCAGTTTTTCATAGGTTTCTTCGTCTAGTTTACCGTTGCGAAAAGGCGTTATAAGGGCGGTCATACCACCTTGTAAAATTTCGCTCATTGCTCTTCCTTTTTTAAGATTATCGTTGTTGATTTTTTATCGACAAAGTATTTTTGCGCCGTTTGTTTAAGCATATTTGCATCGATATTTTCTATATTTTCTTCAAATTTATAAAGAGGGCTTATGTCGCCTCTTGCAAGATAACTTCCATATAAATTTGCAACTCTTGCCGAGCTATCAAACGAATAAACAAAGTCGCTTTTGATTAAATTTTTAACCCTTAAGACATCATCATCGCTTACTAAATTTTCTTTGAGATCGTTTATTAGCTCTTTGATCTTAATTTCGACATCCTCGGCCCTTACATCAGGGTTGCAGATGGCTAAAAATATAAATAAATTTTCATCTATACTGTCAAGATTGTATGCGTAAATTTGATTTACAAGCTGAAGTTCATCAACTAAAACACGCTGAAGTATAGAGCTCTTGCCGTTGCTTAGGTATTCGCTTAGTGCGTTTAATCCGATTTGATCATCGTGGTTAAACGGAGGAATTTTATAAGCAATTGCGAGCATTTGTGTTTGTGTATCTTTATAGACAATAGCACGCTTAGCACCGTCTTGTTCAGGCTCTACGCAGTGTAGTTTTGGAATTTTGTTTTTATTTTTTATATGTTCGAATTTCTCTTTTGCAAGCCTAAACGCCTCTTTTTTGCCGATATCACCGACTATTAGCAAGATTGCGTTTTGTGGCTGATAGTATGTTTCGTGAAATTCTTTAATATCTTTTATGTTCCAGTTTTGTATATCCTTTATAAAACCGATAGGCGTCCAGTGATATGGATGATAGATAAAGGCGTTATTAAACAGTCTAAAGTAAAGATAGCCTATAGGATTGTTGTCTGTTCTCCATCTGCGCTCCTCATGGACGACATCTCTTTCAGGCTGAAACTCTTTGTCTTTTAGGCTTAAATTTGACATAAGTTCTGCAAAAAGTTCTAGGGATTTTTCTAAATTTGAATTTGAACATTTGATAAAATAATGCGTATAGTCAAAGCCCGTGCTAGCGTTGTTTGAACCGCCAAAACCTTTAACTATCTCGTCAAATTCTCCGGTTTTTAAATTTTTGGTTGATTTGAAATTTAGATGCTCAAGCATGTGTGCGATACCACTTTTACCCATGATCTCGTTACGTGAACCAACTTTGTAAAATATATCTACATTTATGACTTTTGAGCCTTTGTTTAAAGGTATGTGATAAATTTCAAGTTTATTAGCAAGTTTTAGTTTGTTAAATTTTATCAATTCTTGTCCTTACTTTCTAATGTCAACGCCGATAGCTTCACTAATGTTTGCGTAACCGTCTGCTTCTAAAAGTTTTAAAACCCCTTCGTTTATATCACGACAGATCATAGGACCTTTAAAGATAAAGCTTGTAAAAATTTGTATCAAACTGGCACCCATTTTAATACGATCATAAGCCTCTTGTGCATTATCTATACCACCACAAGCAATTAGCACAGTTTTGCCGTAAAGTTCGTCCGCTACTGCTTTAAAAATTTCTCTTGATTTTTGAGTGATGACCTTGCCGCTTAGTCCGCCAAAATTTTGAAGTTTGGGTGAATTTGATAGAGAGTAGTCTATACTTGTGTTTGAAACGATGATACCGTCAGCACCGTTGGCTACGGCACTTTGAGAGAGCTTTATCGCTTTTTCGTGGCTTAAGTCGGGTGAAATTTTTAAAATAATAGGCTTTTTGGTTAAAGGTTTTATTTTACTAAAAAGCTCTGTTATAAATTCGCTCTCTTGTAGATCGCGCAAATTTGGAGTGTTTGGAGATGAGATATTTACTACAAAAGCATCACAAATTTCACTAAAATCTTTTACTAATACTTCATAATCCTCTATCGCTTTTTCATTTGGAGTGATTTTATTTTTGCCGATATTTGCCCAAAGTGGCACTACGTTGGGATATAGTTTTTCTACTCGCTGCTTTATCTTTTGGCTACCGTCATTATTAAAGCCCATAGCGTTTTGTATACTCTCTTCTTCAACTAAACGAAAAAGACGTGGTTTTTGGTTGCCTGGTTGCGCTTTTGGTGTAAATGTGCCAAATTCAAGATAGCCAAAGCCAAGTGCTGTAAGTGCGGCAAACATGGTTGCGTTCTTGTCAAAACCACCACCAATGCCGATAGGGTTGTTGTAAATGCTTCCTAGTAAATTTTGTTGAAGTCTGGCGTCATTTATCACGCATTTGTTTGCTAAAAAGCTAAGTGAGCCCGGAAATACACAGTTTGCACCGATCATTGTGATTTCAGCGATCTTGTGTACGGTTTCAGGGTCAAATTTAAAAAATACAGACTTTAAAGTATCGTAGTTAAGACTCATTTTTTCCTCTTTAGGCATTTAAATTTGCTAATTTTATCAAAAAACGCCTTAAACTAATGCTTTGCCCTTAAGTTTTGCATAGACTTCACAGCTGTTTTCAAGCTCGCTATCTTTGCCTATGCCAACGATTTTACCTCCGCTTAAAACGGCTATTTTGTCGGCATTTTGCACAGTGCTTAAACGGTGAGCGATGATAAATATTATCTTATCTTTTCGTAAGTTGTTTATAGCACTTGTTATCTCTTTTTCACTTTCGTTATCAAGTGCGCTTGTAGCTTCGTCGAAGATTAAAATTTGAGGGTTTGCATAAAGCGCTCTAGCTATAGCAATACGTTGTCTTTGCCCGCCTGATAAATTTGTGCCAAATTCATTTAAAATACTATCTATGCCATCATCCATTGCAGATACAAATTCATATGCGTTTGCCATTTTTAACGCATTTATAACGGCATTTTTGTCAAAATCTCTACCGTATGCTACGTTTTTAGCTATCGTATCGTTAAATATATAAACGCGTTGTGTTACAAGTCCGATATTTTTACGAATGGACGAGAAGCTAAAGTTGCTCAAATCTCGTTCGTTGATTAGTATATTTCCTTTAGTCGGCTCATAAAATCTAACAAGTAAATTCATAAGAGATGTTTTTCCACCTCCGCTTGAGCCCACAAGCGCTATGAGCTCTGATTTATGCGCGGTTAAATTTATCCCTTTTAAGATGCTTTTTTCGTAGTAGTCAAGATAGACATCTTTAAAATTTATGCTTTCTATTTTGTCTTTTAGCTCGTCTTGTCCCTCTTTTATCTGACTTTTTTTATCCATTAGCTCAAATGTTCTTTCGCTTGCCGCGATAGCGTCTTGCATTTTATTATAGATATTTACCATACGTTTTGCGGGAGTATAGAGCATAAAAAGCGCTGTTAAAAACGAAAAGAAAGCGCCGACACTAAGATCGCCGCTAATGACCTCTTTACCGCCGATGATTATAACTGCGACTATGCCGATAGAGCCGATAGTCTCCATCATAGGGCTTACAAGCTGTTCGATTTTGACGCTTTTTAGATTTAATTTAAAGAATTTATTGTTTTCTGCAACAAACCTTTCATGTTCGTATTTTTGTGCGTTATTTGCTTTAATTATCTCGATATTTGTAAAAATTTCGCTCAAAACAGAGGTTATGTCAGATGTTTTTTCTTGTGAGGCACGAGAAATTTTCTTCATCTTTTTTGCAAGCTTTGATATCGGGTAGATTGCTGCAGGTAAGACAACTAGCGCAAAAAAGGCAAGACTTGGACTTTGATATACTACCACGCATAAAAGTCCAACAACTGTGATAGACTCTCTAATAAGTTCAGGTATCATCGTAGAGACTATGGTTCTTATGCGATCTATGTCGTTTATACAGCGACTTATCAGCTCTCCCGTGCGAAATTCGTTAAAAAATTTCATATCAAGAGAAAGTAAATTTGCTACTATTTTCTCGCGAAATCTCCTAATAATATCTTGTCCGATAAACGCCGTAAAATACGCTTGTGTAAATGCTCCGATATTTTTTAGAAGATAGATAGCTATTATCGCGTAAGGCAGGGTGTAAAGTAAAGCCTCGTTCTTTTCGACAAATATTTTGTTTAACACGGGCTCGACTAGATACGCGGTTGCGGCAGTGCCTAAGCTCGCAAATATCATGCCGATAATAGCTAGGATAAAATGTGGTACATAGTCCCTAAAATACGGAGTAAAACGCTTTAAAACACTTTTTAGATTAAACTGCTTCACGCTCTCTCCCACATCGTACCTTCCGGAGTATCCATGATACTTATACCCATAGTGCTTAGCTCTTGGCGTATTATGTCTGCTCTTTCAAAATTTCTCTCTTTTTTAGCTTCGCTTCTTTGTATTATAAGTTCGTTTATACGCTCTTTCTCGCTTTGACTTACGCCAAATTGAAAATACTCAAAGCTATCTTTTTGCGCTATACCGAAAATTTCATTTATAAATTTTATGTTTGCCGCTATTTGTGCTTTATAAATTTTGTCTTTTGGATTTTCATCAAGTTTTTCATTGGCAGTTTTTACAAACTCATCAAGTGCGGCAAGTGCTTTTGAAGTGTTTAGATCATCACTTAGAGCCTCTAAAATTTCAGCTTTAAATTCCTGACTTACATCTCCGGCGTTTACGCCTAAAATTCTCTTTTTAAGTCTATAAAGTTTATCAAGTCTTTTTTTGGACGCCTCCAAATCAAGCTCAGAGTAGTTAAAATTCGCTCGATAATGACTGCTTAATAGATAAAATCTCAAGGCTTCTCCGTGATAGTGTTTAAGCGCATCTTTGACAAAGAAGCTATTTTGAAGACTTTTACTCATTTTTTCGCCGTTTATTTGGATAAAGCCGTTATGCATCCAGTATTTAGAAAGGTCTTTGTGGTTGGCACATCTGCACTGCGCGGCTTCGTTTTCATGATGAGGAAAGAGCAAGTCTATGCCACCTGCATGTATGTCTATCTCGTAGTTTTCGTCCCCGTTAAAATACTTCTTTATCATGGCGACACATTCAGAGTGCCATCCAGGGCGTCCTTTGCCAAATGGACTTTCATACCAGTTTTCATCAAATTTCCATAGCACGAAGTCTTTTTTATCGCGTTTTTTGTCATTTATATCAACTCTTGCTATGGTCTCTAAGTCTGCACTTTTACCGCTTAGGCTAAGATACTCGCCGTCTTTGCTCGTATCAAAATAAATCCCGTCTTCAAGAGTGTAAGCAACATCTTTTTGAAGTAAAATTTGGATATATCTTATCATCTCTTCGATACACTCCGTAGCCTTTGGCGAGATGTCTGGCTCTAGGACGTTTAGTGCGTTCATGTCGGCTTTATAACTATCTATATAGTGTGAGGTTATCTCTGCTAAACTTTTATTACTTTCGCTCATTTTTTTTAAAATTTTATCATCTATGTCAGTGTAGTTTCTAACAAATTTAACCTTATACCCCAAGGCTTTTAATGTGCGTCTGAGCATATCAAAGCTTATCGCAGATTTTGCATGACCTAAATGTGCATCATCATAAACGGTCGGACCGCATAGATAAATGTTTGCTTCGCCGTTTCTTATCGGCTTAAATTCTAGCTTTTCTTTTTTTACGCTATCAAAAATTTGCATTAAAAAATTCCTTTAAAAATTGTAAAATCACTATCAAAACAGTGCAAGCTAAGAGTATGAGAGAGATTTTTTTAAGTTCGATTATATCTAAAAATTTGCTCCATCCAAAAGCATGGATATATAAAATAAGCTGCAAAAAGCCACCTATCGAGCTTGCTAGAGCTAAACCGCTAGCGGCTAAAAACTGCATTAAAATGACTGCTAATGCGAGATTTACTACAAGGCAGATTATAGAAATTTTAGCGGCTAATTTTTGTTGCATTTTAGCATAAAGCCAAAGGGAAAAAATTTTAGCCAAGCCAAAAGGGGTAAGTCCTAGCATGTATGCACTTAAGACTTGTGCGCACTCTATCGTGTTTTGTCTTGTAAAATTTCCACGCTCAAACAAAAGCCAAACTATAAATTCGCTAAGCATTACGCCGCCTATAGTAGCTAAACTAAGTACGGATAATAACACATAAAAGCTTTTTTTAGTCCAGATAAGTGCGTTTTTTTCGTCTTTTTCTTTAAGGAGTTTTGTTATCTTTGGAAAAAGAGCTTGCGTGAGTGCAATGGCAAATATCGCAAGCGGAAGTTGAAAAATTCTGTTTGCGTAAAACAGATAACTGATACTGCCTGCCGCTAAAAACGAAGCTAGCCAAGTATCCATAAAAGCACTTATTTGCATAGCTGATGAGCCAAGTAGCCCGTGGTAAAAATTTATAAAAAATCCTTTGACATTTGCTCGTTTTTTTTGAGTATAAGCTTTTAAGCCACCGACAAAAAGCTTGCCGATACCGTTTATTTTCATAGCAATGATATGTGCTAAAACTTGTAAAACACCACCTATTACAACGCCAAAACTTAGATAGTAAGCAACTATTTTTTCGATTTGGTTGCGAGATAAGAGTAGGGCGACGATCATTGCTATATTTAAAAGTGCCGTAGAAAAGGCGGTCGTTGCAAAGTGCCCTCTGTATTGAAGCAACGAACCCATAAAAGTAACTATGTATATTAAACCAAGGTAGTAAAAATTTATATTTACCAAAGGCACTGCTTCAAGTATTGCTTCATCACTTAGGCCGCTTGCGATTATACGTATAAAATACTCGGTAAAAAGATTAACCGCAAGAGTTAAAATGCCTATAAAAAATAAAAATTTTAAGAAGATTTCTGCTGCAAATATACCTTTTTTCTTTGCTTTGCTAAAATTTGGTAAAAACGCCTGCGTAAAAGCACCTTCGCCAAATATCCTGCGAAATAAATTAGGTATTTTAAATGCAACAAAAAATAGATCACTAAAAAGTCCTGCGCCCAATATAGAAGCGCTTAAAAGATCGCGCAAAAGCCCAAGAACACGCGACAGCATAATGCCTGCGGAATTTGAAAAAAAGCCTTTTATAAACATAAACCCGCCTAAAAATTTAAAACTATAAATAGTAACAAAATAAATTTTAAAAGGGAATAACATTTACGTTTTTCGTAAAATTTTGATAACAACAGGCTAGCTATGGCAAAAATTTGGCGTTTATACTAACCCAACTTTAATTATTTTTTTGAGATAATAGCTGACATTTTTTATCTAAGGTTAAATTTTTGAGCGAAAACATAAAAGAGCAAGAAAATTTTCTAGCTCCAATACAAATAGAAACAGATTCTCCGTATGTCTATATGCGCAAACTTAGTGCGGATCACGGCATACCTGTAGAATTTATTGATTTTCGCATACAAAACATCGTAACTTCTTATACTAACGAAGAAAATTTAGAACCGGTAGTGCTTAATGAGGACGAGCTTAAGATATTTGATGATGATGAATTTTTCTTGGATACAAAGCTTCACATTACTCAAAACTACCATTTGGAATTTTATGATAAACGTTTGGAAGAGCCTATAAAACTTCCTAAAATTTCTATCGGAGTAAACAGCCTTGTTACTAAGATCATAGTCAAGGTTCATAGAAGTAACGAATGCAAGTATGTGCTCGGATATGAAAAGATAATGTTTGACTATATTGCCAAGCAACTTATGAAAGCCCAAATTTTGATAGGTATCAGAATGGGTGATGCAAAAGAAGAGTTGCTTCGTATAGCGTCTATTTTACGTGTAAAAGACATGATAGATACTGAACGAACTTTTACCTTAACAAGCGGTATAAATCCCGTAAAATCGATCGATGCTCAAACTATATATCATTATAAAACTAAATTTGATAACGAAGAAAACAAGGACAAGATAGACTACGCTAGTCGCGGGTTTTTGCTTGGTGTTATGGAAGATGAGCTGATAATAGAGCAACTAAAGCCAAAAAATGGCTCAAACGGACGTGATGTAAGGGGTAAATTTATATATGTCCCAGAAGCTAAAGTCGATGGTGAACCTGAGATAAATATAACTCCAAATATCATCCGCACAGAAGATGAGGTCTCGGTTAAATTTACGGCAAAAACCTCTGGTTATGTAATAGAAGATAAAGGCGTTTACGACATACAAGATCACCTTGAGATAAATGAGATAAATTTTAAAAACACAGGTTCTGTTCAAACCGGACTTGACTCAAACGTAACCCTTGTCGTAAAAGAGACAGATGCTGTAAAAGATGCCATCGGAACAGGTGTAGTCGTGGAGGCTAACGAGGTTGAGATAAAGGGCAATGTCGCCTCAAATGCCGTTGTAAAAGCAAATCGCGTGGTTATAGGCGGGCAAACTCATGCAAAGGCTAAAATTTACGCAAAAGATGCCAATATAGGCATACATATAGGGTATGTTGAGGGCGATGACGTGAGTATCGATAGGCTTGAAAATGGTAGCGTCGTTGGCAAAAATGTAACGGTTAAAAGTGTCATAGGTGGTAGTATAACTGCTGAAAATATCTATGTAGAAACACTTGGCTCAAACTGCACATTAACTGCACAAAATTTAATAGAGGTAAAATACCTTCGCGGAACGAATAATAGATTTATCATCGATACTGGCAGGATCAAAGATGACTCTGAAGAAGATATGCAAACTTATGTTAAGCATATAGAGGAGCTTCGAGCCGAGCTTGTATCGATAAAAAAACATCTAGGTGTTAAGAAAAACATTATAGATGAAAACAGAAATTCTATCTATCTCATAAAGACCAAGGTTGAAGAGCTTACAAAGTCAAAGGTTATACCTCCGGTTACATTTATGAAAAAGCTAAAAGAGTATCAAGAATTAGTAACCGAGTATAACTCTTTATTAAAAGAGCACAAAGATAAAAAAGAGCTGATACTTACTCTTAAAGAGAAGCTTAATGCTATGCAAAACAGCATTTTTGAAGCAAAGATAATCAACCGAAGCACTTGGATAGACTTAAATGAGATCAAATTTATATTAGTTGACCCCCCTCAAAATATCACATACTCTACAAAACAAAATGAAATGGCTCGCGTTATAAGCCTAGAAAAGGTAGAAAATGAAGACGGCGAGACAGAATACAAAATAAAAAGGTCAAATCGCTTGGAAGAATTTGAGCAAAAACAAAAGCAGGAAAAAGAATGATAAAGGCTATAGAGGGTGTAATAACTAAAAAAGACCCCGGTTTTGTGGTATTAAAAACACTTAGCGGGATTAGTTATGGGGTGTTTATATCGCTGTTTTGTTCTGCAAAACTTGAAAGTGGAACCAAGATAGAACTAAATATCACTCAGATTATTAGAGAAGATGCAAATTTACTGTATGGATTTTTAGACATTAACGAACAAAAGATGTTTGAAATGTTGATAAAACTTAGCGGAATAGGCGCATCAACGGCAATGGCGGTTTGTTCAAGTCTTACTCCAAATGGCTTTACAAATGCCGTGTTAAACGGAGATGCCGACACGATAAAGCAAGTCCCAGGTATAGGTCCAAAGACTGCTCGTAGAATAATTGCAGAGCTAAGTGACGCAAAACTAATAAGCGAAGAGAGTGTGCCAAGTCATCAGTCAGAAGCACTACTTGCGCTTGAAGCGCTTGGCTTTAAAAGAGAAAAAATAGTTAAAATTTTACCCGAGTGCAAGAGTTTAAATACTAGCGATCTTATAAAAGAAGCACTTAAAAAATTAGCATAAATAAAGGAAAAATATGAAATTAGGTATAGTTTTTGGGGCTAAAAGTTACGAACATGAAATAAGCATAATAAGCGCTATCGTGTTAAAAAATATCTTAAAGCAAGAGCTTACTTTTGTTTTTTGCGATGGGGAGCGTGACTTCTACCTTATAGAAAAAGACGACATGAGAGCGAATTTCTTTAGCACAGGCAAGTATAAAAAATGTAAAAAACTATTCTTGTCTCAAGGCGGATTTTACACACATTCACTCTTTGGTGTAAAAAAACTTGAAACCGAAATCTATATAAATCTTATCCACGGCATGGATGGTGAAGACGGCAAGATAGCGTCGTTGTTTGATTTTTACGGTATCGAGTATATAGGGCCTAGACTTGAGGCTAGCGTGTTGAGTTTTAACAAAGAACTTACTAAATTTTTAGCTAAAAAAGCTAATGTCAAAACGCTTGAATACGAGGTTATAAAAAGAGGCAAGCTTCCTACTATAAATTTCCCCTTTATCCTAAAGCCGCTTAGGCTAGGAAGTAGTATCGGAGTTGGCGTCGTAAAAGATGAAAGTGAACTTGAATACGCACAAGATGTCGCATTTGAATTTGACGATGAGGTCTTAGTCGAGCCTTTCATTAAGGGTGTTAAAGAGTATAATTTAGCAGGCTGTAAGATAAATGGTGAGATTAAATTTTCTATCATTGAAGAGCCAAGAAAAAAAGAATTTTTAGACTATGAACAAAAATATCTTAGCTTTTCAAATGAAAACAAAGTCGCTAAAGCTGAAATTTCAAAAGAGCTCGAAGATGAACTAAAGTCGGCATTTGCAAAAATTTACGAGTGCGGGTTTGATGGAGCGCTTATACGTTGCGACTTTTTCGTTATAGATGATAAAGTGTATTTAAATGAGATAAATCCAAACCCTGGAAGCTTGGCAAACTATCTTTTTGATGACTTTGAGGGTGTTTTAAATGAGTTGGCAAATTCACTTACAAAACCAAAAAACATCAAAGTTGATTATAAATTTTTAAATTCAATAGTGCATTCAAAAGGCTCAAAAGTATAAGAACGTAAGCAAATCATAAATAAAAATATGTTAAATTTTACATAAAATTTTATGTAAAGAGATGTTATGACTACGTTTAGTAAAGATGAAATTTATACCGCAACCGAGGTTGTGAGAAATTTTAGCTCTATCCTAACAAGGATAAGCAAGAACGAGATAAAACGCGCGGTTATCGTAAAAAACAACAAATTTGAGGCTGTTTTATTAAACATGAGCGAATACGAACGTCTGGAAAAAGCGGTAGCCGTCCTAGAGGCTATTTATAGCTCTAAAAAGCGAGAAAACAATGGCGAGTAAGAAGATAAAAGTCGGCTTTGAAAGCTATGATATAAGTTATGAAATTTTAAATCCAAAATGTGAAAACGCCATATTATTTTTGCATGGCTGGGGTGCAAACAAAGAGATAATGAAAAAGGCTTTTGGTGCGCATTTGACAAATTTTTGTCATATTTATGTCGATATGCCTGGTTTTGGAGCAAGCAGTATAAACTCTCCTTTAAAAACAAAAGACTACGCGAAAATCATTCGTGCTTTTATCGCCGAACTTTCAACTAAACCCGCTATCATCGCAGGTCATAGCTTTGGAGGTAAGGTTGCAACACTACTTGAGCCTGCAAATTTAGTTCTTCTAAGCTCTGCTGGCATAGTTGAGAAAAAGCCTTTGTCAGTTAGGTTTAAGATAGCTGTTTTCAAGCTTTTTAAGTTACTGGGATTTGGTAAATTCTATAGACTTTTTGCCTCAAAAGATGTAAGCGGGATGAGTAGAATTATGTATGAAACCCTAAAAAACGTTGTTGACGAGGACTTTTCATCTAAATTTAAAAATTTTAAAAATAAAGCCTTAATATTTTGGGGTAAAAACGACAGAGCTACCAGTCTAAAAAGTGGCGAGAAGATACATAAATTTATAAAAAATAGCGAATTTTTTCCACTTGAGGGCGATCATTTTTTCTTTTTACTTCATGCTAAATTTATATCGCAAACGATAGAAGATGGCATGGGTGTCGATACTATGGTCGATATAGATTTGCAAGAAGATAGTGGTATAGAGGAGATAAGGTGAGCCTAGAGGAGTTGTTTTTTAATGTTAGTAAGGTATTTTTTATTTATGCGATATCGTTTTATACGATAACTTGCTTTCAGTGGTTTTCTTATCGTTTTGAGCGAGTTGTTTTTCATTTTACAAAACCGCTTTGGCACGTTTTTTTTGCCATAGTTCCGCTTGTTCTTTTTTATACGACTGGAGAGTATTTTTATATTTATTTTTATTTTGCGTATCTGCCAAGTCTTTATTTGTGGCATAAAAAGCTTGACAAGAAGCTTATTTTTACCGCTAGAATTAAGAGATTTTTTATATTTTTAACACTTGCTGTTGTCTCTTTTGGAGTTATGAATTTTATTATAAATGGTAAATTTGATACCGATGTTTTGTTAATTATCGCAGCTTCATTGGTTTTAAGTCATTTTTATGAAAAGATAAATGCTTTAAATTTTAGAAAAAAAGCCGATAAAAAGCTAGCTCTTTTGCCTAAACTAAAAATAATCCTAATCACTGCAAGTTACGGAAAAACAAGTATCAAAAATTTTCTTTTTGAGCTTTTAAGAGATGATTTTATATGCCATAAGACACCAAGAAGCGTAAATACTTTGACGGGGCTGATCAAAGACGTAAACGAGAATTTGACTTCGCAGACACAAATTTATATAGCCGAAGCAGGCGCTAGACTTAAGGGTGACATAGCTCAGATTACGGAATTTTTAAATCCCCACATTGTCGTAGTTGGTGAGATAGGTGCTCAGCATATTGAGTATTTTAAAAGTCTTGAAAACATACGCTCAACAAAGCTTGAGGCGCTTTGTAGTAAAAGGCTTGAAGCAGCTTTTTTACATAGCTCGACATTACAAAACCCAGATGATAAACAAGAAATTTATGATGAAAGCTTAAGCGATGTAAAGGCTGATCTTAGTGGCTTAAATTTCATACTTGATGGTAAAAGCTATCACGCAAACTTGCTTGGTAAATTTAATGCCGTAAATTTAGCCGCATGTATAAAAGTGGCTAAAATTCTTGGTGTAAGCGAAGAGAAGATAGATAAAAACCTCTCAAAAATTAAAAACGTAGAACATCGTTTGCAAAAGATAGAAGCAGGTGGAAAGCTGATAATAGACGATAGCTTTAACGGAAATTTTGCAGGTATGAGTGCTAGCTATGAGCTTGTGAGCACATTCGAGGGACGAAAGGTATTAATAACTCCCGGTATTGTTGAGTCAAGTCCGCAAGAAAACGAAAGGCTTGGTAGGATCATAAATGAAATTTTTGATGTTGTTATGATATCAAGCCCATTAAATGCACAAGCGCTTTTAAAAAGTATAATAAAACCGCAGATAATCATCATAAAAGATAAGGCTAATATGCAAGAAATTTTGGCAAAAAACACTAAAATAGGCGATGTTGTATTGTTTTCAAACGACGCACCGAGTTTTATGTAATGAAAAAGATTATATTGTTTTTATTTTTTATACTTTTGGCTTTTAGCTTTGACATCGACGACTTTGATAAGGGCATGTATGAGCTAAAAGAGGGAAATTTTAACGCTGCATTTGAGATATTTTATGCAGGGTGTGAGTCAAATGACGATATGGCTTGCGAGGAGCTAGGGCTTATGTATATAAACGATGAAGTAAGTCCTAAGCTTGATACAAGACTAGAAAAAAGAGATAGCTTGGAGCTTGGAATTTTATATTTAATGAAAAGTTGTGATGAGCTTGGTTATCTAAATGCTTGTGAAAATATCTTAAATTTAAAAGAAAATTTTACGATACAAGATGAAATTATAAAGCGTGCAAAAGAGCGTTATAGCGAGCTTTTTAACGAATTTAACGCAAATGAAAATTTAAAAGAAGATAATGCAACTCAAACAAGAGGCGAGTAAAATTTAATCGCCTATCTTGCTTTTGTTAGCGTCAGGAATTTCTAACGATATGATCGCGAAGTCATGGCATGCGCTCATGTTGCCAAGCTCACAACCAAGGTTATAATACTCTGCGGCTTTGGCTTGATTTTTTTGCATTTCAAATATAATGCCAAGACGGTAACAGTCCTTTGCAACCGAGTTTTTACACCCTTGCTCTAAGGCGCTCATTTCTTGTGTTATATCGCTTTGGTCTGCAAAAATTTGTATAAACATAAACACGCACGCAAGTAAAATTCTCATTATTTACCTCTGTTTTCTATGATTTTTTTTGTCTCTCTTGCTATTTCAAGCTCTTCATTTGTCGGTATTACAAAGACCTTTGTTCTAGCATCGTCCTCATCAAGACATCTTTCTGATGAATTTGAGGTATCAAAATTTAAATCGTGGTTGATATGAATGCCTAAAATTTTTAGATCATCACAAATTTTTTGGCGTGTGTTTGGAGCATTTTCGCCGATACCACCGGTAAAGATTATCGCATCAACTCTGCCTAAAACTGCGTAATATGCACCGATATATTTTTTGACACGGTAACAAAACATATCAAAAGCAAGTTTTGCTCGTTCGTCGCTTTGCATTTTAGCAACCACATCTCTCATGTCACTTGAGCCACAAATTCCAAATAGCCCGCTTTTTTTATTTAAAAATGTATCTATCTCGTCCCATTTTAGCACGTTTGCGTTTAGCAGATAGACAAGTGCTGCAGGGTCTATGTCGCCACTTCTAGTTCCCATTATAAGTCCTTCAAGCGGACTAAGTCCCATAGAAGTATCTACGCTTTTTCCATTTTGCACCGCACATACGCTAGCGCCATTGCCAAGATGAAGGGAAATGGCGTTAAATTTATCGTGATCTATACCCATTAAGGTCGCCGCGCGTTTGCAAACATAATTATGAGAAGTGCCGTGAAAGCCGTATTTTCTTATATGATGTTCTTTGCAAATTTCATATGGAAGAGCGTATCTATAGGCGTATTCTGGCATGCTTTGGTGAAACACCGTGTCAAAAACAACTACATGCGGGACGTTTTTACTACTTTGCATTGCGTTTTTAATCCCCGCTATATGTCCTGGGTTATGAAGAGGTGCCAGTGGGCTGGTCTCTTCTATCTTTTTTATAACTTCATCGTTTACTAGCATAGAGCTAAAGAAATTTTCTCCTCCATGGACGATGCGATGTCCTATGCCGTCAAGTTCGCTTAGATCATGAAGAGTGTTTGACTCTCTAAATAGCTCATTCATAACCTCAAGTCCCTCGTGGTGATCTTGTATGGGTAAAAATTTTTCATAAACTTTTCCGTTTGCTTTTAAAACGGCTCTTGATTTTTCCGCACCGATTTGCTCGATTATCCCGCTTGCGATACTCTCTTCATTTTGCATTAAAAATAGTTGAAATTTTATAGAACTACTTCCGGAATTTAAAACTAAAATTTTCATATTACTCTCCTGCTTGTATGGCGCTTATTAGGACTGTATTTACTATATCTTCAACCAAACAACCGCGACTTAGATCATTTACAGGCTTGTTTAGTCCTTGAAGCACAGGACCCATCGCAACGGCATTTGCACTTCTTTGGACGGCTTTATAGCAGATATTTCCGCAGTTTAAATTTGGAAAGATAAATACATTTGCTTGTCCTGCTACATCTGAATTTGGCATTTTTTTGGCTGCCACATCCATATCTATCGCCGCGTCGTATTGTATCGGTGCGGCTATTTTTAAACTAGGAACAAGCTCTAGCGCTATCCTCGCAGCTTCTTTTACAAATTCCACATCTTTTCCGCTTCCACTATTTGCGGTTGAGTAGCTTAACATAGCTATGCGTGGCTCTATACCAAAAGAAATAGCGCTTTTTGCCGTGCTAACAACTATGCTTGCAAGCTCTTCTTCGTTTGGATTTGGCGTTATAGCGCAGTCGGCAAAGGCAAAAATTTCCTCATCCATCGCCATAAAAAATACGCCAGAAACCAGTTTTGTGTCCGGTTTTGTTTTGATTATCTGAAGGGCAGGGCGTATGGTGTCAGCAGAGCTTGTATTTGCCCCGCTTACCATAGCATCAGCCAAGCCTTCATAAACCAACATGGTGGCAAAATAAGTCGGATCGCACGCCATTTCGCGCGCTTTTTCTATACTAATACCTTTTGTTTTTCTAAGCTCGTAAATTTTATCGGCAAAGTCATTTGAGTGGTTGTTTTGTTTTGGATTTATGATAGTAGCTTTTTTTAGATCAAGTCCTAGTTTTAAAGCGTTTTTGTCTATTTTGTTTTTATCGCCCAAAAGTGTGATCTTAACCGCATCTTGTTTTAATAAAATGTCGGCTGCTTTTAAAATTCTCTCATCTTCACTCTCTACTAAAACTACGTTTTTATGAAATTTCTTTGCTCTTTTTGCAAGATCGTATGCAAATTTATAAGGCGTGATTATATTTTGTGTTGAAGCTAAAATTTCATCTACACTATCGGTTATTAAAAGCTTTGAATTTTTATTTAGGCTTTTTAATGCCTTTAAATTTTTTAGCTCAAATATCGGAGCATTTAAATTTTTTGCGATTTTTAAATTTAGCTCATTTTTCCCAAACACGCTAAAACTTTCGCAACCTTTTATGATAACAAAGTCGTTTTGTGCTTTTAAATTTTCAAATTTTTCTATGAGTTTAAGGAAAAATTCCTTTTCGTTGGAGTTTGTAAAATCATCTTTATCTTGTTGTGTAAAAAATATTTCAAATTCTGCGATATTTTTAAATTTGTTTAAGATATTTCGCTTAAAATAAGAGAAATTTTCATCGCAAATAGTGTAACAAAAATTCATCCTGAAACCTTTTTTGGAACTTTATTTGCTTGATTTTAGCATAAAAATAGAAAAATTTTTAAGGTTTTTTATGAGAATTAGAAATTGTATGACGATTTTTGCTACGAGTTTACTTTTTTTAGGTTGCACCCCAAGCGTTGATCCGCATATTAATATGGAGCCACCGGTTTATGTCGAGCAACTACCGTCAAAAGATAGTGGAAGTGGTCAAAGTAACGCAGGAAGTCTTTACGGTCGCGGAAAAGACCCGTTATTTTCGGATCGTAAAGCTATGAATGTAAATGATATCGTAACTATCGTGATATCAGAGACTGCAAGTCAAACATCAACAGGAAGCAAACAAACAAGTAAAAACAGCACAACCTCTTTGGGAGCCGGTACTTTTACTGCAGGAGGCTCACCGTTATCAAATGTAGCAAGACAGCTAAATAAATACGGCAACATAGGCTTTAGTGCAGGCGGAGAGAATTCTTTTAATGGCAGCGGAACAACAAGTAGAAACGAGCGCTTTAACGCAACTATCTCGGCACGTATAATTAAAATTTTAAATAATGGCAATTATTTCATAGAGGGCAATCGCGAACTTTTAATAAACGGTGAAAAGCAGATTATGCAAGTAAGCGGTGTTATACGCCCGTATGACATTTCTCAAACAAACGAAATAGACTCAAGATATATCGCTGACGCAAAAATTTTATATAAAACAGAGGGTGATGTTGATAGATCTACCAAAAAACCATGGGGAACTCGCATAATGGAAGCCATCTGGCCTTTTTAATGCTTCAAATTTAAACGGCTCACTCACTTGAGGGGTCGTTTAATAAATTTAAACTACGTAAAAATTTCAAAAAGTGTAACAAAAATTTTTAATTTATGCTTAAATTTGATCAAAATCATGTGATTTTAACGTAATTTGAGATATAATCTAACACAAATTTTTAAAAGTAAGGCGATAAATAATGAAAGAGTTAAACGGCTCACAAATGATCAGCGAAGCGCTTAAACTCGAGGGTGTCGAAGTTGTTTTTGGCTATCCTGGCGGTGCTGCGCTAAATATCTATGATGAAACATATAAGCAAGAGTATTTTAGACATGTTCTTACTCGTCATGAGCAAGCAGCCGTTCATGCTGCAGACGGTTATGCGCGTGCTAGCGGTAAAGTAGGAGTTGCTTTTGTTACTTCAGGACCAGGATTTACAAATGCCGTTACGGGCTTAGCTACGGCATATAGCGATAGCATCCCTTTGGTGCTCATTAGCGGACAAGTCGCCACATCACTAATCGGAACAGACGCATTTCAAGAGATAGATGCGGTCGGCATATCCCGTCCCTGTGTTAAGCATAACTACTTAGTTAAAAATATTGAAGAGTTGCCTAGAATTTTAAAAGAAGCGTTTTATATAGCTCGCACCGGACGACCGGGTCCTGTTCATGTCGATATACCAAAGGATATAACTGCTGCTATAGGAAAATTTGAGTATCCAAAAGAGATAAATATCCCGACATACAAGCCTACTTATAAGGGCAACGCAAAACAGATAAAAAAAGCTGCCGAGATCATCGAAGCAAGCAATAGACCGCTGCTTTATATAGGAGGCGGTGCGATCATAAGCGGAGCTAGTGAGCTAATTAGAGAATTTGCTAAAAAGACAGGAATTCCTGCCATAACTACGCTTATGGGGCTTGGTGTTATGAGAGATGATGACGAGTTAAATTTAGGCATGGCAGGTATGCACGGAAGTTATGTTGCTAACATGGCTCTTAGCGAAAGCGATCTTTTGATAGCCTTGGGAGCTAGGTTTGACGATAGGATAACAGGTAAATTAAGCGAATTTGCAAAACACGCTAAGATAATTCACGTAGACATCGATCCAAGCTCTATCTCAAAAATAGTTAATGCACATTTTCCGATAGTTGGCGATCTAAAATCAGTTCTTAGTGAACTCATGGGTCGCATAAATGCTAAACCTGAAAACTTTGAAAAATGGCGTGAAATTTTAGCTCGCTACAACTCTTTGTATCCTTTGAAATACACAGATAGCGAGGAAGTTTTAAAACCTCAGTGGGTTATAGAAAAAACATCACAAATGGTAGGCGATGATGTAGTTGTGTCCACCGATGTTGGACAACATCAGATGTGGGTTGCGCAATTTTTTGCCTTTAACAAACCTAGACAGCTTGTAACAAGCGGTGGTCAAGGGACTATGGGCTTTGGTTTACCTGCTGCTCTTGGTGCAAAATGGGCTGTTGGCGATAAGCCTGTTATAAATTTTACCGGCGATGGTTCTATTCTTATGAATATCCAAGAGCTTATGACCTCGGTTGTTGATAAAAAGCCAGTTGTAAATATCATCTTAAACAACAGCTTTTTGGGTATGGTTCGTCAGTGGCAGACATTTTTCTATGAGCATAGATATTCAAACACTGATCTTAGTATCCAGCCTGACTTTGTCAAGCTTGCGGAAAGTTTTGGTGGAGTAGGTTTTAGGGTAAAAACCAAAAAAGAATTTGAAGATGCGTTAAACACAGCACTTAAGAGCGATAAAATTTCACTTATCGACGTCGTGGTAGATCGCTTTGAAAATGTTCTTCCGATGGTTCCTGCAGGGGCTGCGATATACAACATGATACTTGATGATAAGGGTCAAAAATGAGTGCAATAAGAAGAGTAATATCAGTTATAGTTTTAAACGAACACGGAGTTTTATCTAGGATCTCAGGGCTTTTTGCCGGGCGAGGTTACAATATCGACAGTCTTACTGTTGCCCCTATCCCTGAAAGCGGTTTTTCTCGTTTAAGTATCGTTACAAGCGGAGATGAGCGAGTTTTAGAGCAGATAGTAAAGCAACTTCACAAGCTCATACCCACTTACAAGGTTATAGAAAGCGGTGAATTTGTGGAAAAAGAGATGGCTCTTATCAAAATTCCTCTAAATGAAAATTTTGGTGGGCTTGATGCGATACTAAAAGCATATAATGGAAGCGTGGCAAATACAAATGAAAACTATATCATTGTTATGGTTGCCGATGATGCAAATAGGATAGATAATTTCCTAAAAGCGATAAAGAAATTTAATCCGGTAGACATCGTTCGCGGTGGATCGGTTTTGATGGATATATAAGATGAAATTAAGTGAAATTGCACAAAAAACGGGCGCGAGTTTTGACGGAGAAGATATTGAAATTTTTGCATTAAATTCTCTTAAAAATGCAAATAAAGCCGAACTTACGTATTGTGACGGCGAGAAAAATGCTAAATTTATAAGCGGTTCAAATGCGGGAGCAATTTTAGTAACTAAAAATTTACTTGAATTCGTTCCTTCGGGCATGACGGCACTGGTGTGTGATAATCCACATTTAGCGTTTGCCATACTTAGTAAGGATTACGCAAAGCCGTTATTTTGCGAGAAAAAAGACTCAAGCATAGATCCTAGCGCAAATATAATGCCAAATGTATATATCGGATCAAATGTTGTGGTTGGGGAAAATACCGTCATTATGGCGGGGGCATTTTTAGGCGATAATGTAAAAATCGGCAAAAACTGCATAATCCATCCAAACGTAGTGATATATAACGACTGTATCGTAGGTGATGAGTGTCATTTGCTTGCAAATTGTGTCATAGGCTCTGACGGGTTTGGTTATGCACATACAAAAACAGGCGAGCATGTCAAAATTTACCACAACGGCAATGTTGTCTTAGGTAATTACGTAGAGATCGGTGCATGCACTACGATAGATAGAGGCGTGTTTGAAAGCACTATTGTGGCTGATTTTAGCAAGGTTGATAATTTGGTTCAAATAGGTCACAACTGTGAACTTGGCATGGGATGTCTTATCGTCTCACAAACAGGACTTGCTGGCTCAACTATACTTGGTAGAAACGTTGTTATGGGCGGACAAAGCGGTTCTGCAGGACATGTGAGTGTCGGCGACTTTGCGCAAGTAGCTGCACGTGGAGGCGTTAGCAAAAATTTAGAAGGCGGTAAAAAATACGCAGGAGCTTACCCTATAATGGAGCTTGCAGAGCAGTTTAAATTGCAGGCTAAAATTTCACGATTTTTTAAGAAAAAATAAAATTTAACGAAGCTTTGTGTAAGCCAAAGGCTTCGTTTCTACTTTTTAAGCCAAAATACAAAAATCAAAATCATAACAATGACAAGCATCGCTATGCTTAGCACAAAGGTTCCATTTTTCATCTGGCTTAGAAACATTCCGCTTGTATTCATCCCAAAAAAACTTGTGATAAAATTTAACGGCAAAAATAGCAATGAAAGCAGAGTTAGCGTATAGATGTTGCGGTTTATCTTCTCGTTTCTTATGTTTTGTATATAGTTAAATATCTCTTCGGCTTTTACGGCATTTTCATTTACTACGTTTTTAAAGATATTTGCTTCATATGTATAGTTTTGCAGTAGTTTTTTTAATGCAGGCTGTTCGTTTTGACATATGGCAAGTGCTTCGTAAAAGTGTGAAATTTTGTTTTGAAATTTATGAATTTCATACTTTAAAACAGGGTGTTTTTTATAAAATTTGAAAAATACCTATGGTTTGTATAAATTTTTTCATAACTTTCAAGCTGGGCTGAGTGTTCTAAATTTTATTTCTAAACTCACTTGTTATCTTCTTAATGACGACGATAAAATCGTTAGCGTTTATTTGTGTTATGCCGTCATCTGTGTAAATTTTACCCTCTTTAAAGATAAATTTATAACTTTTAGCACTATCGTCTGTTGCAAGGTATAAATACTCATACATATCGGTGTAAAAATACCCCGATATACTACGAACTATATCAGTCATTTACTTTTCTTTTTGCGTAAAAGTTGATTTTAAATTTAGCAAACTCACCATTTGCTATCGCCTCGCGAATTTGTTTCATTAAATTTAGATAATAGTGTAGGTTATGTAGGCTTGCAAGACGGAAAAATGTAAGCTCACGTGCCTTAAACAGGTGGTTTAAATACCCGCGCGAGTAGTTACGACAGGTATAGCAGTCACACTCTGAATCTATCGGCGCATGATCATTTATAAATTTGGCCGATTTCACATTTATCTTGCCAAAGCTTGTAAAAAGCGTGCCATTTCTTGCGTTACGTGTAGGCATAACACAGTCAAACATATCTACTCCGCGTTCTACGTTTTCTACCAAGTCTTCAGGTGTGCCTACGCCCATGAGATAGCGCGGACGCGCCGGGTCGGTAAATGGTATCACTCCCTCAACCGTGTCATACATCTCTTGGTTGCTTTCGCCAACACTAAGCCCGCCGATAGCAAGACCGTCAAAGTCCATCTCGCAAAGCGACTGTGCACAAAATTTACGTGCCTCATAGTCCGTGCCACCTTGGATGATACCAAAGATATTTTGCTTAAGACCCACGCCCTCATTTTGTTTAAATTTATGATATCTTATCGCTTCATCAGCCCATTTAATCGTGCGTTTTAGGCTTAGCTCTACGCGCTTTTTCTCAGCAGGAAGTGCCACAAGGTCATCAAGTATCATCATAATGTCGCTTCCTAAGTCATACTGTGTATCAAGCACGCTTTTTGGTGTGAAGTAGTGAGTTGAGCCATCGATGTGGCTCTTAAATTTTATACCGCCATCGTCATTTTTGGTGTTTGAACGAAGTGAGAAAGCTTGAAATCCACCGCTATCGGTTAAAAACGAGCGGTCAAATTTAGAAAATCCATGAAGTCCGCCAAACTCTTTTACTATATTGCTTCCTGGGCGCAAGTACATGTGGTATGTGTTTGCGAGTATGATTTTAGCGTCTAGTATTTCTTTCATATCGGTAGCGTCTAAGCTCTTTACAGCGCCAACCGTGCCAACAGGCATGAAAACGGGTGTAGCGATCTCTGAGTGAGCTGTTTTTAATATACCGGTTCTTGCGTTACCATCGGTTTTTGTTACTTTAAATTCCATTTGTTTTCCTTTTCTTAAACCGCGATTTTAGCAAAAAAATGTTTATTTTGAAATTTTATCTTGCTTTTATAGGTTTTAAAGTAAAATTTAAAACCTAATTATCGCATTTTAAGGAAAATTTTTGTCAAACTCACAAAGTATCGTTTTTACAAAAAACCAGAGCTTGGCTAAGCTTATTTTTAAAGAAGATGTGAGCTATAAAGATGCGAAAAATTTACGACCTATTTTTTTAACATTATCAAAATTTAACGGCGATATCGAGATAGATATGACGGAGCTTGAAAGGGTGGATTACTCCGTTTTGATCCTACTTAAGAATAGCATTAAAAACAAAAAATACGATATAAAAGTTAATAATCCAAAAATCAAAGCCATGTTAAATTTAGTCAATGATAAAAATATCGACACAAGTTATTTCCCCGCTCAAAACAAGCTAAATTTCTTCGCTCGTTTAGGTGAGAAAATTTGCGACGGAATTTTAAATTTATTGGAATTTTCTGCATTTTTGGGTGAATTTATCATCAAAACTCTTAAAATTTTAATTAACCCCACTCAGCTTAGGTTTAAAGAATTTAGTAACTACATAAAAGACGCCGGCGTAAATGCCGTGTTTATCGTATCTTTGACCGCATTTTTGATAGGTGTAGTACTTGCTTATCTTGGAAGTTCCATGCTTGCAAATTTTGGAGCAAGCATATTTATAGTTGAGATAATGGGAATTTTGACTCTTCGTGAGGTCGCTCCGCTTATTGCAGCTATCGTAGTTGCAGGTAGATCGGCATCAAGCTTTACTGCTCAAATAGGCGTTATGAAGCTAACCGAAGAGATAGATGCGATGAAAACGATGGGCTTTAAACCGTTTAATTTTCTAGTTCTTCCTCGTATTATAGCTATGGTTTTGTGCCTGCCTGTGATAATTTTTATCACTGATGCGGTTAGTATATTTGGGCAGATGTTAGTTTGTGAAAATTTGCTAGATATAAGCTTTAACGACTATCTTGCTAGGTTTAAAGATATGATCGAAATTCGGCATTTTGTAGTCGGTATGATAAAAGCACCGTTTTTTGGTGCAGTCATAGCGATAATTGGCTGCATGAGAGGGTTTGGAGTAAGTCAAAGCGCTCAAAGTCTTGGTGAGATGACTACGATAAGTGTTGTAAATGCGATATTTTGGGTTATAGCGCTTGATGCGTTTTTTGCGATAATTTTTATGTGGTTAGAGATATGAGAGATATTATTAGGGGTGAAAATATCACGACAAGTTACGGCGAACGTATAATGCACGATAATGTCAGCTGGAGTATCAAGGAGGCTGAAATTTACGGCTTTTTGGGTGGTAGCGGTAGCGGCAAAACAACACTTATGAAGACGATGATATATTTAAAAGAGCCAAATTTGGGCGATATCTACTTTGATGGCGTAAATATGTGGAAAAGTGATATCGCAACACAAGCTAAGATAAAGCTTGAAAGCGGGACGATGTTTCAGTTTGGTGCGCTTTATAGCTCTATGACGATACTTGATAATGTCGGTGTTATGCTGGTTGAATACTCTAAATTTAGCAAGCGACAGATAGATGAGATCGCGATGTTTTGGATACAAAAGGTAGGCCTTAAAAAAGAGGCGGCTTCATTATATCCAAGTGAGCTTAGCGGTGGTATGAAAAAACGTGCTGCACTTGCGCGAGCTCTTGTGCTTAGCCCTAAAGTTTTATTTTTAGATGAGCCAAATAGCGGACTTGATCCCGTTAGTTCACGTCAAATGGACTCTCTTGTAAGGGATTTGAGGGATTCGCTTGGGCTTACGGTTGTTATGGTTACTCACGATGCAGACAGTATCTTTGATATACTTGATCGTTTTTTGATAATAGAAAATAAAAAAATCGCCTTTGAGGGAACACTAAGTGAGCTTGAAAAAGCCGATCGAAACCCTCTTGAAGAGTTGTTTAAATCAAGGAAAAAATAATGGAAAATAGAAATTCCTATACCATAGTCGGTATGTTTTTTATAACCTGCCTTAGCGCACTTGCCGTATTTATCTGGTGGATGACAAATAACGACACGAAGCTTGATTATGTTAATTACTATATAAGGACAAACGAGCTTCCAAGCGGTGTTAAGGCTGACTCTTTGGTTAAATTTATAGGAGTTCCCGCAGGAAGTGTTAGTAGGATCGACTTTGTAAAAGATAGCAGTGCTTTAATCGAAATAACACTAAAGATTAGAGATGATCTACCTATTAAAAAAGACAGTGTGGCAAGTATCGAGCTTCATCCTATAAGTGGAGTTGCAACGATAAACATAAGTCGTGGAACACAAGACTTTAAAAAGGATGAACGTTTGGTTTTAGAACTTGAGGCTAGTTTGTTTTCAAAGCTTGGAAATAACGCTCAAAATATCACAGAAAAGCTAAGTCAAAGCCTTGATAAGCTTGATAATTTCTTCTCTGATAAAAATATGGCCCACTTACAGTCGATCCTTGAAAACATCGATGCGTTCACTAAAGAGCTAAATGATAAAGAGAGCATGGCAAATGCAAAAGTCATGGTGGAAAATTTAAAAAACATAACATCCGATTTTGAAAAAGCACAGATAAAAGAACTTGTGTCAAATTTAAACGGGCTTGTTGACAGTTCAAATTCTTTTGTGGTTTCTGCTGACAAAAATGCGAAAGAATTTTCCTCTTTGCAACAGCTGTTAAGACAAAAGCTACAAGACGGCGAGTATGACCTTAAAAATGCGCTAAGCCCAACCATGCTTGAGGCGACTAAATTTCTAAGTGATTTTCAAAAAACATTAAGAGAATTTAGAGGTGCGCTTTATCGTTTGGAAGATAACCCTTATGAATTTTTCTTTAAAGATGTAGAAAATAAAAAACAAAATGGAGAGTGAAATGAGAAAATTTACATTAGCCCTTGTATCTTTGATAATCTTAAGCGGTTGTTCGATAAAAACAACGGTTGCGCAACCGGATATGTATGAAATTTACTACTCAAACAAGGAGTGCAGGGCAGTTAAAAATGCTTCTAAAAATATCTACATAGATAGCGTAAGTGCGCTTGATCTAGTAGATAGTAGGAGAATTTTAATCGTTGCCGAAAATAATAAGATAAGATACTTAGACGATGCAAAATTTGTAGCTATGCCAAGTGAGATGATATACAAAGCGCTTGTGAAAGGGGTTTACTCAAACTGCGGTCTATCTCCTGTTTTTGCACCAGGCACAAATGACAGCAGGCTAAAGGTAAATTTAATCTCACTTCAAATAAGAGGCGATAAGGCTGAAGTAACGATGGCCTATGAACTGTTTAACGCCTCAAGATCGATAAAGTCAGGGATAATAAACAAAGAACTTTTTTGTCCGGATCCTAGCTCAAAAACAGTATTTGAAACTATAAACAAAACCGTCAATATAGCGATCGATACGCTTTTGTCTGAAATTGTGATAGATTAAGTCCGTTTTGCTATAATGCCGCCTTTAATGGGAGTATTTATGAAAAAAATTTTAATAATAGCAGACGGAATACTTGCTGAAAATTTTATTAAAAGACTTTTAAAAGCAAAGTCCGTATCTCATCACTATACGATCGTTATCGAAAAAAACGGGATCATATCAGATGATATGAATCTTGAAAATTTTAGTTTTTATTATTTTGATCCGACAAGCTTTTCTAAGCTAAAAGGTGTTGCTGATGGCTATTTTAGTCAGTTTCTAATAGTCATGCAAAACAAAGCCGATGCATTTGCTGCTTATGAAAATTTAAGAAAAATAAGTACTAGGACAGAGCTTGTTTTTATGAATATATGGGAGCTTACAAAAGAGGAAAAAGAGCGCATAAGCTCGGATAAGCATTTGGAATTTGAAGATGTAAGGGAGATCGTCTCTTCTCGCTTGATGGACTGTATGCCTGATGTTCCTGTTTTGGCTGACAACATTGGTCTTGGCGAGGGCGAGATAATGGAAGTAAAAGTGCCTATCGGCAGTGCATATATGTATAGGCATATAAATGCCATTCAGCAAAAAAGGTGGAGAATTTCGCTTGTTTATCGTATGGGCGAGATAATACTTCCAAAGCCTAGCGTGATGATACAGCCAAACGATACGCTTTTAATAGTTGGCGATCCTAACGTTTTGCAAAATGTTTATCGCTCTATAAAACGTGAGCCGGGACAGTTTCCAAGCCCTTTTGGAAACAATATCTATACGATAATAGACATGCATGAAATGAGTAAAGAGCGAGTTGCAAAGCTTATAGAAGATAGCTTGTTCTTAAATTCTAAGCTAAATAATAAGCGCTTGATACTTAAGGTTTTAAATCCGACTTTGGGCAAAAATTTAGATATGCTAAAAAGCATAAAAGATAAAAAAATAAGCGTTTTGTTGGATTATTTCTCACAGGATCTAGCTTATATAAAACAAGAAATTTTTAAATTAGATGTCGGTATGATCGTTAGCGATGATGAGTATTTCTTTAAATTTCAAAAATTTTTCTACTCGCTAAAACTACCTGTTTTAAAGACGGGCAAGCTAGACTTAAAACAGGTAAAAGAGGGTGTTATACTTGGAGAAGAGAGTCAAGAGATCGAAAATCAATCCGCCGTCATAATGGACTGTTGCGCGCAGCTTAGTCTTGATATGAAATTTTATCATTTTGATAGCCAAAATAGCGATAAAGACGCTTTGACAGAGCATTTTGAAAGTATAAGCAACCTATTTTCAAGACGTATAACCATAGAGAGTAGCAAAGACAAAAATCCTATCATAGCTTTAAAAAAAAGCAAAGATCTGTTGCATTTTGTGGTGTTTAACGAAAATATCGTTACCTCAAGCCCTTTTGCCTTTATGTCAAGAGACATGAATAGACTTTATAAAAAATTAAGTAACAATGCACAGCTTTTTGTGCCTACAAGTGTGTAAAATTTACTTAAATTTGAAAGAATTTGGCTAAAATATCCATAAATACGGAGTAAATATGCAAATAGATTTAAGATTAAAACAAAAAGAGCATGACTATAAGGTTTATATAAATGAGCTTGAGCGCATAGAGCTAAAAGGAAAAGTTGCGATCGTAACTAATCCAAAAGTCGCGGGACTTCATCTTAAAAGACTTCTTGATGTCTTAAAGTGCGATGATTATTTTATAGTTACTGTTCCTGACGGCGAAGAGTATAAAAATTTAACTACGGTTGAGAGCATCTTAGAGCAATTGTTTACAAGCCGTCTTGATAGAAGTAGCACGCTAATAGCTTTTGGTGGTGGCGTAATAAGCGACATGGTGGGTTTTGTGGCTAGTATTTATCAAAGAGGGATAAAATTTATAAACATCCCAACCACTCTTTTATCTCAGGTTGATGCAAGTGTAGGCGGAAAAACCGGAGTAAATAATAAATTTGGAAAGAATTTGATCGGCTCTTTTTATCAGCCAGAAGCGGTTTACTGTGAAAGTAAATTTTTACAAACATTAGCCAAGCGCGAGTTTAGTGCAGGCGTAGCTGAGGCTATCAAGATGGCTGTAACATTTGACAAAGAGATGTTTGAGTGGCTCGAAAATGCTGACTTAAACGATGAAAAAAATTTAGCAAATTTAATATATAAAGCAGTTGGCATAAAAGCAAATGTTGTTATGGACGACGAGAAAGAAAAAAGCGTAAGGGCTGTTTTAAACTATGGCCATACATTTGCCCATGTAATAGAAAACCAAACAAACTATAAAACCTATCTTCACGGAGAAGCTGTTGCCATCGGTATAAACATGGCAAATGCTCTTGCTTTGCACTTGGGTTTAATGAGTAAAGAAGAGGTTGAAAGAGTTAAGAGGCTCTTGTTAAAATTTGACTTGCCGACAAGCTATAAGATAAATGACGAAGAACTATTTTGCGACGCATTTTTCCTTGATAAAAAGAGTGAAAATAGCAAGATAAAATTTATCCTTGCAGACGGCATTGGAAATGCGGTTATAAAAGATAACATATCAAAAAGTGATGTTTTAAAAGTTTTAAGAGAATTTAAATGAAATTTTTAGTTGTTTTATTTTCTATTTTTGTTTTTGCTTGTGCGGAAGATAACTCCACTATATCCGTTCAAGACTCTGAAATTTCACTTAAGATCACTGAAGTGCAAAAACAAATAGACGCCATAGACGGCTTGCTAAAAGGTAATGCGTGGATAACTAGATACGCAAACTACAACACATACCAAAAATTGCTTTCTGAGTTGGAAGAAGGCGAAGCTGCCATAAAAAAGATGGATAAAAATTCTCGTAAGACTAGCGATACTGCAAAGAGGATAGAGACCTTAAAAGAGCAGGTAAATTTACTAAAAGAGTATGAGAAGACACCATTTTCAGCCATGCTTGCTGCACCTGAAGTAGAAAATCCACCACGTATCATAAACCCGATCGCTCTTATCTCAGGGTTTTCTTATATTAAAAAAGTAAAAACAAATAAAGACGAATACTCTCGTCATATACTTGAACTTGACATGGTTTTATCTAGGCTTGATGAGAAAGAAAAGCTTTTAGTTGCTATGCTTGATCTTGATAATAGTGAGGAGAATAGAAATTTACTCTATTCAACAAGACAAGAAATTTCAGAACTAAGCGCAGCAAAACAGATCGCACAAACGACATTTAGTGTATATGGCAAAAGAGCCGACGAGGCGATAAGTATAGCTACAAATGATATAAAAGCGCAATTTTTTAGCATGTTAAATATCACGATTTGGTTGATAGCAACGATCATACTTTCGTTCTTGGCTAAATTTATAGCCAAAAGAACGATAACTGATAATGAGCGTTTTTATACGGTAAATAAATTTCTAAACTTTTTAAACGTTACGCTTATTATACTTATACTTTTGTTTGCATATATAGAAAACGTAACTTATATCGTTACTGTGCTTGGTTTTGCGTCAGCTGGTATTGCTATTGCTATGAAAGATATGTTTATGAGTATGCTTGGCTGGATGGTGATAATGTTTGGTGGCTCGATACACGTTGGAGATAGGATAAGAGTGCTACATAACGGTTCTGAATTTACTGGTGATATTATCGACATCTCTCTTCTTAGGATGACTGTTTTTGAGGATGTAACATATACGACATATAAAGTAAATCGTCGTGCAGGACGAATCGTCTTTATACCAAATAATTATATATTTACCGATCTTATCGCAAACTACTCTCACTACGGCATGAAGACTGTTTGGGATGGCATAGATATCGTGCTTAGCTTTGATAGTAACCATAAAAAAGCTGTCTATATAGCAAAAAGTATAGTTAGAAAATACTCAAAAGGATATACCGATATCGCAAAGCGCCAAATGACAAAATTACGCAGTCAATACAGCATAAAAAATCCAAACGTAGAGCCGAAAGTTTTTACTTTTTTTGAGCCTTACGGAGTAAATATCTCAAGTTGGTATATGACAAATTCATACGCAGCACTTGCTCTTAGAAGCACGATAAGTGCCGAGATCATAGACGCTTTTAACAAGGAGGATGATATAAAGATAGCTTACCCTACGCAAACCATGTATCTAAGCAAAAAACAAGACCCAAGCCCACATAGCGAGCTTGAAAATGAAAGTAGTTGGATATAATGCAAAAGGTGTTTTTTAAAACATTCGGTTGTCGCACAAATATCTACGACACTGAGCTTATGAAAAGATACATCAAAGACTATGAGATAACAAACGACGAAGATAGCGCAGATATTGTTATCATAAACTCATGCACTGTAACAAATAGCGCAGATAGTGGCGTAAGAGCTTATATAAATAGTGTAAGAAGACGTGGTGCCAAGGTTGTTTTAACAGGTTGCGGAGCTGTTAGCAAAGGCAAAGAGCTGTTTGATAAAAATGGAATTTTTGGCGTGATAGGAGCTAGTGAAAAAGCAAATATAAACACGCTTTTAAATTCGCAAGGTAGATTTTTTGAGCTTGGAAATTTAAAGTCCATAGACAGAGATATCGTTACAAATTACGAAAATCACACAAAAGCTTTTATAAAAATTCAAGAAGGTTGTAACTTTTCTTGTAGTTATTGCATAATCCCTAGCGTGCGTGGTAAAGCACGTAGCATGGATGAGCAAAATATCTTAAACGAGGCTAAAATTTTATCTCAAAACGGCTATAACGAGCTTGTTTTGACAGGGACAAATATAGGCAGTTACGGCAAAGATACAGGCAGTTCGCTTGGCGCTCTTCTTGCAAATTTGGGTAAAATTTCAGGCATTAAGCGCATCAGGCTTGGTAGTATTGAGCCAAGCCAGATAGATGATAGTTTTAGAGAAATTTTAAACGAGCCGTGGCTAGAAAAACATCTTCATATTGCACTTCAACATACAAGCGAAAGAATGCTTCGTATCATGCGCAGAAGAAATGAAGCCTTGCGTGACTTGGAATTATTCTATGAGCTTAGCGAGCTTGGATTTGCGCTTGGAACGGATTATATAGTCGGACATCCCGGCGAGAGTGAAGAGATATGGGATGAAGGGCTTGAAAATTTCAAGAAATTTCCGCTTACTCATCTGCATGCATTTGTTTATTCACCGCGTTTTAATACACATTCGGCAACTATGAAGGTGGACGTTAGTGGCGATATAGCTAAAGTCAGGTTAAATACACTAAAAGAGATAACAAGGCAGAAAAATTTAGAATTTAGAAAGCAACATAAAGTAGAACTTGGCGTTTTGGTTGAACAAAAAAACAATGAATTTTACGAAGGATTTGATCAGTTTTATAATAAAATTAAGATCAAATCAGAACGCGATATATCAAAAGAGTGGCTTTGGCTTAAGGATTATGAGATAGAAGAGGAATTAAATTATGCAAAAATTTAATTTTAAATTTAATAAAAAAAATATAGTAGTCATTGTTTTGATTTTGCTACTTTTGCTTATAGGATTTGCACTTTTAAAAGAGCCAAAAACGATAAGATATGATGCTTATAGCGCGCTTCTTGACGGAGACTTTATCGACAAAGCAGTTATAGAAGATAACGAAGTAATAATCTATGCACAAAACAATAAATATAAAATCATAAAAGACGGCATAGACGTAAAAGAACTCATAAAAAAGGTGCCGATAGAACAAAAGGAAAGATACATATCAGTGAGTGAAATTTTTACTATTTTTATAGTTTCTTTTGTGCTTTTCTTTGTAATGTTTTTGTTTGTTAGATTTAGAAAAAAAGAGTTAGAACAAGAAAAAAAGCCTGTTTATGATGTCGAAAGTGTTGTAAATTCTTTTGGCGTTCCTGTTATATCAAACGTGAAATTTAGCGATGTGGCAGGCATTAGCGAGGTCAAAATAGAACTTAGCGAGATTGTCGATTTTCTTAAAAATCCACTAAAATACAAAAGCTTTGGTGTAAAGATGCCAAAGGGCGTTTTGATGGTTGGACCTCCTGGAGTAGGTAAAACTTTAATTGCAAAAGCTGTAGCAGGAGAGGCAAATGTGCCGTTTTTTTATCAAAACGGTGCTAGCTTTGTTCAAATTTATGTTGGAATGGGTGCAAAACGCGTTAGAGAGCTTTTTTCAAAAGCTAAGATGTATGCACCGTCTATTATCTTTATCGATGAGATAGATGCTGTCGGCAAGAGTAGGGGAGGCAGTAGAAACGATGAACGTGAAGCTACGCTAAACCAGCTTTTAACCGAAATGGATGGTTTTGAAGATAACTCGGGCGTTATAGTCATAGCTGCAACAAACCGCATGGAGATGATAGATGAGGCGCTTTTAAGATCCGGAAGGTTTGATAGGAGGATTTTTCTTTCTATGCCTGATTTTAAGGATAGGGTGGCGATACTTAAAGCATATCTTAACGGAAAAAGCTGCAATGTCGACGTAAATGAGATAGCTAAAATGAGTGTAGGATTTAGCGGAGCGGCTCTTTCTACCTTGGTAAATGAAGCTGCTATAAGTGCGCTAAGGCAAAATAAAACAAGTATAGATATATCAGACTTTGAGGCTGTTTCAAACAAGGTTTTACTTGGCAAAAAGAAAATCCTAAGCTACTCCGAAAGCGAAAAAAAGATACAAGCTGTTTATCAGGCGGCAAAGGTGTTAAGTGCGTATTGGTTTGACGTTGGATTTGAAAAAATTTCTTTAGTAGAGGATCGTTTTATAGGCGTTGAAAGAGAGATAGAGTCAAAATCCCAAATGTTAGCTCGTATCAAGGTATTTTTATCAGGCAGATGCAAGCTTGAGCTTGATCAAAATGATCTGTTCTCAAATTCTAAAAATGATCTAAATTTAGCAAAAGATATCGCTCAAAAAATGATCTTTGAATACGGAATGGGGAGCTCCTTTGTTCCAAATCAAATGGATGTCGAGCAGATACTTTTGCAAGCAAAAGAGGAAGTGGTAAGCTTTTTAAAGGGTGTTGATACGCAAATTGAAGCTATAGCCGAATATCTTTTAAGCTATGAAACGATAGATAAAGATATGGTGGCTGAAATTTTAAATAAAATTTATAAATAGGAAGATTATATGAAAGTAAAAATAGGAATTTTAACACTTAGCGATAGGGCGAGTGACGGAACATATGAGGACAAATCAGGACCAGCTATAAAAGAAGTGCTTGGTGAATGGATAGTAAGCGAATGCGAGTATTTTTACGAGGTTATACCAGATGAGCCCGAACTTATCAAAAAGCGCCTTAAATATATGTCAGACGAGCTTGGATGTAGTCTTATCTTAACAACAGGCGGAACCGGTCCTGCAGTGCGAGATGTAACTCCTGAGGCAACTGAAGATGTATGTGAGAAGATGATGCCGGGCTTTGGGGAGTTAATGAGAGCGGCAAGCTTGAAATATGTCCCAACGGCAATTTTATCAAGGCAGACTGCCGGCATTCGCGGTAAATCTTTAATCATAAATTTACCGGGTCAGCCAAAAGCTATAAGAGAGTGCCTTGAGCCGATATTTCCTGCTGTGCCATACTGCATAGACCTTATCGAAGGGGCTTTTATCGAAACAGATGAAAATGTAATGAAGGTATTTAGACCAAAACAAAAGAAAATTTCTTAAATATTTTAGTGCCTATTTGTTAGGCACTAATTTTTGGTATTTTGATTTATATATTATTTTTTAAGTATTTCAAATTCATAAAGCTTTGCTTCTTTTAAAAAAGCATAAAAAGCCAAATTTATGGACACTATCAAACCTTTTTTGCCATTTAAAAAATTTCGCCTTATAAAATATGATTTAAAAAATGCAATGGGCAGCAAGAACGCCAGTTTTAAAAAAGATGACTTTTTATTTTTTTCAAATTTTTCAACCGCCCTTAAACCAGAGTAGCTATTTATCTTATTTATATGAGTTGAAATTTCATTACTTCCGTAGTCATATATAAAATTTTTACTTTTTTTGACCCTACCATTAAAATTTATACTCTCATGCACTAGCTTTTTAGGGTAGCTTCCCATATCTTTTTTAAAAAAGCGTATTCGTTTGATAAATCTACCATATTTATTAAAAGAGCCTAGATACATACTTGATATCAGTACTTCTATCCCGTCAGCATCGTTATTTACTATAGTTTGCTCTATCTCATTTTTTAGTCCAGATGATAGCTCTTCATCCGCATCTAGATTTAGCACCCACTCATTTTTACATAAATTTTTTGCATACTCTTTTTGATCAGCATAGTCAGTAAAATCTCTATGATAAATTTTATCCGTGTAGCTTTTAGCAATATTTAAAGTATCATCCGTACTGCCACTGTCCACGATGACCACCTGATCAAAGTCCTTGACGCTTTCAAGTACTCTTCTTATATGTTTTTCTTCGTTTTTACATATGATATAGACCGAGGCTTTTATCATAGTTTATTCCTTACTTTATGAAATTTCAGCCAAAAGTCAAAAAAGCCCTCAGTGCCAAGCACACCGATACGTTTTATCTCAAATTTATCATCACCGGCCTTAAACACACCTCGTTTTACGATAGTAGCATTTTTATATCCAGCATTTTTTGTGAGACGAACTATATCATCGTTGTATTTGCCGTAAGGATAAGCAAACGCCTTGCACTCTTTTTTAGTTATGTTTTCTACTGCTTGTTTTGATTTTATCAGTTCGTCTTTGACCTCTCCTAGGCTCGCACGTTCTAAATTTAGATGTGACATCGTATGTGAGCCAAACTCCACTATATCACCCATCTTTAAAATTTCATTACCGCTTAGCATACGAGATATATATTTTGTATTTTTTTGCTCCCAGTGGTTAGTCTCTTGGTTTGGCACTAGATAAATAGTCGCTTTAAAGCCATGCTTTTTAAGTATAGGATAGGCGTTTGTGAAGTTATCAGCGTATCCGTCATCAAATGTTATGCAAACGGATTTTTGTGGAAGCTCTTTGAGATCGCATAACTCACTTATCGTGTAGCTTGCAAAGCCATTTTTGCCTAGCCATGATATTTGTTTCTCGAAATCCTCAGGCTTCACACGCCACTTATCAAATTTTTCGCCCTTATGCTCAGCTATACTATGGTACATAAGCACTCTAGCATGATAAAAGCTCTCGCTTTTGCGCCACCAGTTAAATCGGAGTGAAAAACCGATAAAAACAGCTAAAATTACTAAAATCCAAATCATTTTATCAAACCCCTATATGCATCCATATATTTTTGCACCATTTTTTCTATACTATACTCATCTTTTCTAGTTTTAACTTTTGCAAATACATCCACAAAATGATTGTAATTATTATAAATTTCTGTAAGTTTATCTGCCAATGATTCTGCTGTATTTTTAAAAATAAGCTCATCTGGCAAAATTTGAGCACAAATTCCAGTTTTAGTTGAGATAAGAAGCGGAGAATAATAAATACCATCAATAGCTGTTAGTCCATATGGCTCAAATACTGAAGCAATAATCTGAATATCACAACTAGCCAAATAATCTTGTAAATTATCCACAAACCCAACAATGCTAACTTTATTTTCTAAGCCCAAATCACTAATCTGTTTTTCAAGCTCTGCTCTTTGTTCGCCTTGTCCAAAAATGCTAAATTTAAAATCAAAATCCAAAAGCGAAACAGCCTTTATGATGGTTTGCATACCTTTAACAGGATCAAGTCTTGCCGCAGAAACTATATGAAAAGTATCTAATTTTAGCATAGGATTTGTCTTTTTTTCATACATACCGTTTTTGATAATTATAGAATTTTCTTTTAGTATCTCTTTCGTATCCTCAAGTATCGCCACACAAAGATCAGCTTTTTCGTATCTTTTTTTTGCTTTTAGTGTATGTTTTGTGGCGATGATAGGTATTTTTTTAGACATAAAAAGTCTTGCATTATACATTATCTCAAGCTCTTTTGTATTGTGGCAGTGGATTACATCAGGGGAGATTTGTTTTAAAATTTGAGCTGTTTTATATAAAAAAAGTGGATTATATCTATTTTGTTCAAAGTCAAATTCCACCAAATTTACACTATCGTTTATATATGGTTTTATCTTCTTTTGTGTTAGCAAAAATACTTCATTGTCTTTTGACATCTCATTACAAATATCCACACAAACCTTTTCAGTCCCAGCAAACTGCACCCAGTGAAGTGTGTGTAAAATTTTCATATCAGCTCTCCATTTTTATAGATATACTCACGCCACTCGTAGCCTTCACTGAAATTTTCATTTTGCAGTGCTTCTATCATAAATTTTGCTACCCTTTTTGCATTTGCTATTTTTAGTGTCTTTTCTTGTCCATTTTTTGCTATATCTTTAAATTTATCGTCTTTCAAATACTCTTTTATTTTATCAAAACAATCATCAGGACTTTCAAAATAAACTATCTCTTTTTTATCCTCATAAAGCTTCCCAAAACCATCTATCCTAGGGCTAAAAGTGCAAACTCCACACCCCATAAACTGCGCCATCCTATCGCTAGCACCTAGTAGCTTCTTTGCATTTTTACTTTCAAGCTCATCATCTCTATTAAAATTTATAGCTATCTTTGCACTATTAACAGCCTCGTGAAACCCACTGCCAAATACATCTTTATTGCCAAGGCTTGCATAAATTTTATGATTTATACCATTGTTTTTGCAAAAATCATCAAGAAGTGTCGCAAATTTATATCTCACATCCTCTTTATAGTCTCTCGCTATATATATCACATCAGTAGTTTTTGCTGTGTCTTGGTGTCTATCAAACGCACCATCTGATATGTTTGGGAAAAATGAAAATTTTGTATCTTTATATTTTAGACTTAGATCTTTTAATGGCAGGGCGTTTGCGTAAAAAAATGTATCCACTTCATTTAAATTATTAAAGAAATTTTGATTTTCTTTTAGATGATCCACGTACCACTGTGCTATTTTTAGATTTGGAAGCTCTTGTTTTATGGTTTTTAGAGTTTGCCTATCTATCTTTTCAGCCTTACCAAGAAGCAAAATATCAGCCTTTAAATTTTTACAAATTTGTATAAGTTTATTATTCATCTTTTTTAAGCCACTATTTTTTATACCTAAAAATCTTAAATTTCGCTCCCAATCTCGGTAGCTAAAGTCATATACAAAGTGTCCATTTTGTATAAGTCCGTGTGATATTTTTCTCTCCATACCATAAAAGAAATTTCCATCATCATATTCGTTAAATATACTACAATGCACTATTTTAAGGCTCATTTTACCTCCTTGTAATACTCTTTTAATTCATATAAATACTTCTCAAAACTAAGTTTTTCTTGCATAGGTTTTGCAAATTTTAAAAACTCATCTTTATAAAAGCCGTAGTTTTCTTTTATCTCTTTTAGTTTTTTATCACATTCGTTTATATCAAATAAAAATTTAGGCTCGAGTATCTCTTTTATCCCGCCAACATCTGTTGATATAAGTAAATTCGAGTAAAATATACCCTCTAAAAGCGTGTTTGGTAGCCCCTCGCTACGCGATGATATGATTTGCATACCTGAGCCATTTAAAATCTCTTTTATATCATCCCTAAAACTTAAAAGCTCGACTTTATCGTTTAATTTTAGACCATTTATGAGATTTTTTAGGTTTTGCTCCTCTTTTCCACTTCCGACAATGTAAAGTTTATACTCAAAATTTAGCTTTGAAACAGAGCTGATAAGCTCAGCAAATCCTTTTATGGGATCAAGCCTACCCACGCTTACCATACTAAACTTATCAGTTAGTTTCTTTGGCACAATATCTATTTTTTTGATACCAAAGTATATGACTTTACTCTCATTTTTTATCGTATTTGCCACCTCTTTTGAAACAGCTAAGACATTTTTGGTTCGGTTAAAAATTTTACCTTTTCTTATATTATGTTTTGTGGCTACAAATTTTTTATTTAAAAATTTATTTATGATATAAAATATCTGCGTCGCCTTTGCTCCATGTGTATGGATAAGCTCGTAGTTTTTGGCTATTTTTGCTATTTCTAGATACAAAAATGGATTATACCTTTTATCAAAACTTTGATACTCATAGAGCTTTACATTTTTGCTAAGCTTATCTTTAAAAGAGCAGTTTTTTGGTGTAATAAGAGCCACTTCATCGGTTTTGCTAAGTTCGTTTAGTGTGTTTATCACGATATTTTCTACACCACCAAAGATATTTGAGCAGATAAAGTAGCAAATTTTCATCTATCTCGCCCCTTTTTTATCTTTAGTATAAAATTTAAAATCCCACCCCTACCGCTAATCATAATACGTGGTATTTCATGATTATTATAGCTTGATTTATATACGTCATTATGCGTAGTAGTGGCAAATTTATAGTGTTTTTTGGCTATCTCCACGCTACTTTTATCAAAGAAACCAAATGGATAGGCAAAAGTCTCGCATTTTATGCCAAATTTTTTCTCGATTTCTTGCTTTGAAATTGACATTTGAAGCTCTTTTTCGCTATCGCTTAGACTTGGTAAATTTACGTGGTCAAGTGTGTGCGAGCCTATCTCTGCAAGTCCGCTATCGAGCAAAATTTTAACCTCATCATCGCTTAGCATCTCTTCATTATTTAACTCACTACTTGACTTTGCGGTATCTCTATCGTGAGCCCAGTCGCGGTTAAAACGATTTGTAACGATAAAAATATTTGCCTTAAAGTTATACTTTTTAAGAAGCGGTAGTGCGTTTGTTAAGTTGTCTTTATAACCGTCATCAAATGTCATAATTACTGATTTTTCAGGTAGTTCGCTTGAAATTTCACTTAAAAAATAGCTTTTAAATCCATTTTCCTTAAGCCAAGCAAGTTGTTTTTCAAACTCTTTTGGCTTTACACGAAGTCTATTAAATTTTGAAGCGTTTTTTGGCAAATGTTCACTTATCATGTGATACATTAATACTCGTGGATATTTTAAGTCGATATCAGCTCTCCACCATGCAAATCTGAGTGAAAAAATAGCAAGTCCCACAATAATTAAAGCAAAAACAACATATATCAAGCAATAATCCTATCTTTTAATCCTATAAAACAAAAAACAGTAACATAGCTTAAAAGCTCTTTTGTGTTAAATAAGCCATAGTCAAACTGACAAACAACAAAAGCAAAAATAAAAAAGCCAATAACCTTAGTATTTTTTGTTTTTACTAAATGTATAAAAATAGCTAAATTTAGACCCATAAAGGCTATAAAACCCAATGAGCCAGTACTATAAAGTAGCTCCATTATCATATTGTGCGGTGCAGAGTAGTTTGGATTTGTTAAATATGGAGCATTTGGAACAAATCTAAAACTATCTATACCCCAACCAAAAAATGGTTGTTTTAAAAACATCTCATAGCTATACTGCCATATACCAAATCTATGGCTAGAGTTTCCTTGCACTAGTGTTGAAAATCTATGCTGAAGGCTATCTGAAAAATAATACAGCACAAGTACTCCAAAACAAAATAAAAGAGCAAAATAAAAATACTCTTTTTTAAATTTTTTTATATTAATAGCCACGTAAAATAAAGTAGCTGCACTACTAGCCACCCATGCTGAGCGTGAAAAAGAAAAGATGATTAACAGTGCAAATATACTAAGCAAAACAGCCTTAAAAGCGGTATTCTTTAAATAGAATAGAATAATAGTAAAGCCTATGCCCATCATTAAACCAAACCCATTGCGATTACGTAAAAATCCTTCCAGACCATACCTAGAGTTTTTGTAAAAAAATATATTTTGGTAATTTGTTATAATCTCGTATAGTCCCGCAGACGCAAGAAAACAAACACCTATAATACAAGAGTAAAGAATAAATTTTTCACTAAAGTTATATATTTTAATGAAGTAGCATAGGGCTAAAAATATAAGAGCAAACCGTAAAACAAAATAAACTATAATCTTCCAAGATTTTGGCCCTAAAACATCTGTGTTTAAGGCATTTGATATAGCCATAACCAAACAAAGCAGAACAAACAAAACCAAGTATATTTTTTGTTTTTTTAAAATTTCTATAACGGTATTATAATTTTTATAATAAACAACATGAGATACAAAGACCAAATTTATAAGAATCCAGCTACCTTGATAGATGGCATTGTCAAAAGGCATTGATAAACACCAAAGTATAAGAGAAAACAAAAAAACAAATTGGAATTTTGATATATTTTTTATATCTGTAAAAATTTCATTTTTATTCACGCCAAAGATATTCATTTTAAAATTTCCTTATAAACTTTAACCGTTTCTTTTACCATATTTTCTAAGTTAAATTTCTCTTTTATGTAATTAAATCCATCAAATTTAAGCTCGCGCGCCAAGAGTATCTTTTTAGAAAGTTCCACCTCATCTAGTGGCTCAAAAAAGTAGCCATTTTCTCCATCTTTTATGATGTCTTTCACACCGCCGTGATTACTAGCTACTACCGGGGTATTAAGAGCGATGGCTTCAGCCACGCTTCTACCAAAGCTTTCAGGTTTTAAGGTCGCACTCACCACCACATCACTTAGTTTGTAAATTTTAGCTACTTCGCTAATACTACCTAAAAATTTTACATTTTTATCAAGTCCAAGCTCGTTAGTTAGCGCCTTAAGTTTGTTAGAATACTCCTCTTTTTTGGGATGTGCTCCACCTGCCACTATGAGGCAGACACTGCTAAATTTTTGCTTTAGCAAAGCGGTCGCTTTTAAAATGGTCTCGATATTTTTTATCTGTGTTATGCGTCCAACAACACTTATAACAAGCTCGCTTTCTATCTTAAACTTATCTCTTAAAGTTCTCTTATCGGCTAAATTTTTAGGATCAAAGCTGGTAAGATCAACACCGCGAAAAACAACCGATATTTTATCATTTTGCACATTAAAATGTTTTATAATATGCTCTTTTACGGCGTTGCTTACGCATATTATCTTATCGGCATCCGTCATTATCTTACTGTAAAAATTTGGTGTATTTATACCGTGAACTGTGCTTACTATATTTAGATTTAGTCCGATTTTAGCAAATTTTAAAAGCCAAGCAGGCACACGTGAGCGAACATGCACGATATCAGGCTCTATCTCTTTTAAAATTTTTCTAAGCTTTAAAACTCGTTGGATCATAGTGAGCAAATTTTTACTATAAACATCAGCCGTTATGTGCGTTACGCCGTTTTTTTCTATCTCGCTTACCAGCTTTCCACCACCGCTTATCACGTATGATTTTATGTTATATTTGTTAAATTCGCGTGTTATCTCAACTACACCACGCTCCACTCCGCCCTCATTTAGCTCAGGTAAAAGCTGAACTACTTTCATATATTTATCTCTTTTAAAATTTTAGCTAAATTTATCTTTTCGGTTTTGGCAAACACCTCGTTTTTTTGATAAATTTCAACCAGTTTTTTATCTTTTAAATTTTGTATGAAATCATCAAATTTATTATGCTCGTCTTTTCTCTCAAGCTCCAGTATGACTACATTTGCGTTAAGGTTACACACGGCTTCGCTTATCATGGATACGGAGTCGATGGTGATAAATACGTATTTGCAGTGTTTTAAAAAGTCATATATTGGATTTATCTTGTCTTCAAGATAGCTTACAAAAAAGTTAAAATTTTCTTTTTTTAGCGCGCTTTCTATCTCTTTTGGAGTTCGCGGAGATGTTGTAATAAGCGCTTCATAGTCACTAAATTTAACCCTTATCTTTTTTATGGTTTTTACTATCTCTTCACTCATGACAAAGCTTTTGTTGCTACCGCCGATGATAAAACCTATCGCCTTTTTTTGAGGGGTGTAGTAGTTTGTTGGCTTTAGATAGTTTAAATTTACAGGCAATATGGTCGCATTTTTGGCATGAAAATTATCATGATGTGTGCAAAATACAATATCAAAGTCATTTCTAAAACCTTTTGGAGCCATTAGTGCTACGTTTTTTGCTTTAAATTTTCTTGCAAAATATTTATTAGCATAATACGTCGTAGAGCCAGCCGAAACAACTATGTCAAAATTTTGAAATTTCAAACTGCCATAGTTAAAAATAGGCAGATATATACGCAAAAAATCAAGCAAATAACTTAAAAATTTAAGCCATTTATATGAGAATTTGATACGTAAGATCTCAAATTTATATCCTTTGAGTTCGCAAAATGCCACACTTTGGCTTTCATGTCCAGCTCTTGCATCGCTGATGATAAGAGCTCTCACATTTTCCACCTATTATGCATCCAAAACCACTGTGCAGGATCAAGCCTCACAACCTCTTCAAATATATCGTTTATTTGTTGTGTTATAAATTTAGTATCATGCTCACTATCGCCGTTTAAACCACTTTCATCAAAATTTTTAACGATAATCTCATATCGTCCATCATCTTTTCTTATTGCAAAGATCGGTATTATAACTGGATTAAATTTTAATTTAAGCTGTGCGATAGCTTTTGACGTTAAGCACTCTCTTCCAAAAAAGGTTGACGGAATGGAATTTATGGCTCCTGGTTTTTGGTCTATCAAAATCCCTGCATGGTATCCTTTTTTAAGAAATTTTACCATTTTTATCATTGCGTTATCTTTTGTGGCTAGTGCGTTACCAAATTTAGTGCGAGATGGCGTTGTGATATTTTTTTCTATAAGTAAGTTATTGCCTTCTCTGCCCACAACAACTAGTTTGTAGCCGTTAAAACCAAAATAATGCGCCAAAGCTTCCCAGTTGCCAAAATGAGCCGTTGTGAACAAAACCGGGCGATTGCCGTTATCGCAAAGGCGGTTTACGGTTTCTATCGCCTCTTTGCCGTTTATGATAAGCTCGTCAAGCGTTTTTTTGTCATTATATAGTAAGAGGCTCTCGCAAAGTGTTTTACTAAGGCTTGTGAAGTTATTTTTAGCTATATTTTCTATCTCTTTTTGTGTTAAATTTGTATAGGCAAGACGTAAATTTTTAATGGCTAGTTTCCGTCTTGATCCAAGTGTGTAATATAATAATACGGCAATAAATTTAAAAAATTTATATGAAAAAGAAATAGGGCAAATTTTAGAAATTTTTATAACCAATACAGCCAAGAAATACTCAAATTTTTCTCTCAAAATTCACCTTTATTTAAATTTTATAGATTATATCAAAAAATGTTTTTAAGTTTTTTTAAAATATTTTACAAAGATAAAATATACTGCAAAGAGTAGGGCTACGACAAACAAAAGCCATAATGTTATCTCTTTTAACTTGGCTGATATCAACTCCTCATTTTGACCCAGAAAGTAGCCAACCCAAAGTAGTATACCAACCCAAATCCCAGCACCCAACGTAGTAAATAAACTAAATTTTAAAACATTCATTTTAGTAAGTCCTGCCGGCAAGCTGATGTATTGGCGGATCCCTGGGATCAAACGGCAGTTAAATGTCGAAATTTCACCGTGTTTGTTAAAAAAGTTTTCGAATTTTTGCATTTTTTTATCTGTGATACCAACAAATTTACCGTATTTTTGAATGAGGGGACGACCAAAAAAGTAGCACAAATAATAATTAAAAATAGCTCCGGCTAATGAACCAAGAGTTCCTGCCATAAATGCCAAAGTTAGGCTCATCTCGCCCTTATGTGCTAAGTATCCGGCAGGAACCATGACTACTTCGCTTGGAAACGGGAAAAACGAACTTTCTAAAAACATCATAAAAAATATCCCGGTATATCCCCACTGGCTAACAACCGAGACGATAAAATTTATAACATCACTTAACAAGGCAGACCTTTTAAAAATTTAAAGCCTTAATTATAGTTAAATCACCCTTTTAAAGCATTTAAAATTTCAAGCACAAGCTCATAAAAGATGATTGTGGCAAAAACGGCAAAAACGAGTGAACAAATTCCGTCTAAAAGACGTTGTTTTTTAAGAAAGGCTTCACGTGCTTTAGGCAAAGAAAACAATTTGCCCAAGAGTATGAAGCTAAGAACGCTTTGTATTGATATAACCGCAACTAAAAGTATGATGTGGTAGACATTGCCTGACTTATCGATAAATCTTGAAAATATGCTCGCAAAGTATAAAATGGCTTTAGGGTTTGATAAATTTGTTAAAAATCCCACGATAAAAAAGTGTTTTGCGCTTAAATTTTTATCTTTATTTTCCTTAACATTGACATTTGAGCTATTTTTTGAAGAACGATAAAGCAAAAAACTAAGGTAAAAAAGATAGCAGACGCTAAAGAGCATGAGTGCTATTTGCAAAGGTGGAAATAAAACAAATAGTGTTTTTAGACCAAAGGCTGTAAGCATGATCCAGATGATTATCCCGGCTCCCACTCCAAGACAGGCAAAAATGCTTTGTCTAAATCCATAAGCAAGTGATGTTCTAAGGATGAGGAAAATATCTGGTCCAGGTACTATAAGGGCTAAAAAATGTGTCGCCATAAGGGCTAAAAGTGCATAAATTTCCATGATATTCTTTCAAAAGAGCAGGGCATATGCCCTGCGTGTTAAAACGACGGTATAACCGCTCCTTTGTAGCGACTGATAATAAATTCTTTTACCTCGGGACTTAGTATGGCTTTGTTTAGAGCCTTGATCTTTGGTAGGTTTTCATTACCATCTTTTACTGCTACAAAATTTGTATAAGGACTATCTTTTCCTTCAAGCAAAAGTGCGTCTTGCGTTGGCTTTAGACCTACGTCAAGTGCGTAGTTTATGTTGATAAAAGCTATCGTCACATCATCAAGTGCGCGAGGTGTTTGAGCTGACTCCATCTCTTTAAATTTTAGATTTTTTGGATTTTCTACTATGTCAAGCGGAGATTTGTATTCGCTATTGTTTGCTTTTATAATCCCTGCCTTTTCTAATAAATTTATCGATCTAGTCGAGTCTGCAGAGTTGTTTGATATAGCTACGATATCGCCGTTTTTAAGCTCGTCAAGGCTTTTTATCTTCTTTGAGTAAATTCCCATAGGCTCTACGTGAACGCCGGCAGTTGGGACAATATGTGTTTTATTGTCTTTATTAAAGGCTTTCATGTAAGGAAGACCCTGGAAGTAATTTGCGTCAAGATCGCCTTGCTCGGTTGCTAAATTTGGTATAACATAGTCGTTAAATACCTTGATCTCAAGCTTATAGCCCTCTTTTGCCAAAAGCGGAGCTACGACCTCTTCAAGAATTTCCGCATGAGGAACAGGAGTTGCGCCGATTATTATTGTTTTTGCATCTCCTGCTGCATTTAGGCTAAGCGCTAAAGAGATAGATGCAAGTGGTAGTAGTAGTTTTGAAATTTTCATTATTTTTCCTTTATTTTATTTTGTTTTTTGGCATTAAAACGCCGGTATAACTTCGCCTTTATAGCGATCAAGTATGAAATTTTTAACCTCTTGTGTCGTGATAGCGGCGTTTAACGCCTTTATCTTATCGTTATTTTCATTTCCTGCGCGAGTAACTACGATATTTGCATAAGGACTATCGCTATCTTCAAGCAAAAGCGCATCTTTTGATACACTAAGACCTATATCAAGGATGAAATTTGTGCTAATAGCGGCCAGATCAACCTCGTCTAGCGTGCGTGGAATTTGCGCTCCTTCGAGCTCAAGAAATTTTAAATTCTTAGGATTTTTAACTATATCATGCGGAGTTGCAAGGCTGATATTTGGCGCAAGTTCGATAAGCTTTGCTTTTTCAAGTATCTTAAGTGCGCGGTTGGCGTTACTTGGGTCATGTGCGATGGTAATGGTCGCTCCGTCTTTTAGCTCATTTATGTTTTTTATCTTCTTAGAGTAAAAGCCAAGCGGTTCAACATGAACGGCTACGGTCCTAACAAGCGTGAGCCCGCGGTTTTTATTTTGCTCTTCAAGATATGGCAGGTGCTGAAAGAAATTTGCATCTAGATCACCGTTTTGAGTTGCGATATTTGGTATAGAGTAGTCGTTTATCTCTTGGATGACCAGCTCATACCCTTGTGCTTTTAAATTTGGCTTTATAAACTCTAAAATTTCAGCGTGAGGAACGGGAGAAACTCCGACTATGATCTTTTTATCACCACTTGCACCGTATAAATTTAGTGCGAGTATGGCTGTGCTTATTATGGTTAAAATTTTCATTACATTTCCTTTTAGATTATGCGTGATACGCTGCATTGATAAATTTAGACTTAAATTTACCGACTTTAGGACAAAAGGTTAAAGGCCTTTGCTCTTTGTGGTATTAAGGAAGCTTTTGGCTTCCTTGATGGCGTTATTAAAACGCTGGAAGTATGGCTCCTTCGTATTTTTTCTCGATGAAAGCTTTTACTTCAGGTGTTGTTATAGCTTTGTTTAGAGCTTGTATTTTTTTACTTTGCTCATTGCCTACTTTTACAACTACATAGTTTACGTAAGGGCTCTCTTTACTTTCAAGAGCAAGAGCGTCTTTTATAGGGTTTAGGCTAGCATTCAAAGCATAGTTCGTATTAATAACTGCTATCGTAACATCATCTAGTGTGCGAGGTGTTTGAGCCGACTCCATCTCTTTAAATTTTAGATTTTTTGGATTTTGGGTTATATCAAGAGGTGTTTTTAGTGGATTGTCATTTAGCTTTATAAGACCTGCGGTGGCCAAAACATCAAGAGCACGACTCTCGTTCGTTGGGTCGTTTGGTATAGCTACGATATCTCCGTTTTTGATCTCGTTGATGCTTTTTATCTTTTTAGAGTAAACACCCATTGGCTCAAGGTGAACACCTACGGTATGCGTAAGTTTTGTTCCTTTGTTTTTGTTAAATTCTTCAAGATAAGGCAGGTGTTGGAAGAAATTTGCATCCAAATCGCCGTCGTCAGTTGCGATATTTGGTATAGAGTAATCGTTAAATTCTTTTATTTCAAGATCATAGCCATCTTTTGCAAGGATAGGTTTTATAACCTCAAGGATCTCAGCGTGTGGAACAGGCGTTGCGCCGACTACGATTTTTTCAGCTGCGTTTGCTGATACAAGCAGGCTTAAAGCAACTAATGAAGTAGCAAGTATTTTTGTCATTTTTTATCCTTTTTAAAAATTTGCTAACACTCAAAAAGGATAAGCGGATAGTAGAAGGCTTAAATTTCTTTTTAAATGTTTAGCGAACTAAGCACTTAAAAAGAAATTTGTGCTTAGTATTTGTCTTTCGACACCTTAGTTTCTATCAAGCGACACATTTCGCACATATCTGATTTCATGATATATCCTTTCTCTTTTTCAAATTAAATTGGCGAATTGTAAGAAAAGTTGCTTTAAAATAAGTTTAAAATCTTTAAAATTTAGGTCAATTGATGTAAATACTTAAAAATTTAAAGGAAAAATGATGATAATACATCATGTAGATGCTTTTACAAATGAGCTTTTTAAAGGCAATCCAGCCTGTGTTTGCGTAAGCGACGCTCCGCTTGATGAAAATTTGATGCAAAAGATAGCTGCTGAAAATAATTTATCCGAAACTGCATTTTTAGTTAAAAATGGTGAAATTTATAATCTTAGGTGGTTTACGCCTGTTAGCAAAGTAGACCTATGCGGACATGCTACGCTTGCTAGCGCCTTTGTTTTAAAAAGCTTTTTTGAGCCGAGTCAAAATGAGTTTAAATTTAGTACATTAAGTGGGATTTTAACTGTAACCTATGAAAACAGTGTATTTTTGCTTGACTTTCCAGTGTTTGAGCTAAAAGAGATAAATGTGACTGAAGCGATGAGTAGGGCTGTAGGAGCAAAGCCACAGCAAGCCTTTTTGGGACGCGACCTGCTTCTTATAATGGAAAATGAGAGCGATATTATAAACGCAAAACTTGATTTTGGTGCGATGCTAGAGCTTGACGGACTTATAACTCATATAAGTGCAAAAGGAGGTGAATTTGACTGTGTTTCAAGAAGCTTTGCGCCAAAACTAGGCATAAGCGAAGACCCGGTTTGTGGCTCAGGGTACTGTCATATCGTGCCATTTTGGGCTAAAAATTTAGACAAAATAAAGCTAAAAGCACTACAAGCATCAGCTAGAAGTGGAATTTTAGAGTGTGAGATGATGTCAAACGGACGCGTAAGACTTGGCGGAACGGCGGTTTTATACTCTAAAAACGAAGTATTTGTTTAAAAATTTACCTTAAATTTTTTATGATACTTCTTGCATTTTTTGAATTTTTAGTGATTTTTTCCTCTAAAATTCTATTTATGCACTCTAAAAAGTTTGGCAAACAGCAAATATCAACTGAGTAAAATACATGAAGTCCTGATTTTTCTCCTTTTAAAATTCCAGCACTTTTTAATACACTAAGATGCTTTGAAATGGTGGCTTGCTCTTTGTTTAAGTTTTCACAAATTTCGCTTACACTCATACTTTTATCGCCTAAAATTTCAACTATCTGAACTCTTAATGGATGGGCTAAAGCCCTCATAAAATCACTTTTTAGCTCAAAAATATCAACATACCGCATCTAAAATCCTTTTGGCAATTTTATCTAAAAAAGCTAAATTTATACTTGACTATATTCCTATATAGATATATAATAATGCAAAAAATAAAAGGATAAGATATGTTAGATATATTTACAAGGCAAAGCGTATTTCAGTTTTTCAAATTTTTTATGATTTATTTTGTTGAGATTTCACTGTTATTTTTAGTTGTGTCGTTTTTGGTATTCATTGTGTCTGAAAAATTCAGCGATAAACTTAAAAAGCATTTAGTAAAGAGCGATTTTTCAAGCTTCGTTAAAGCATTTGTAGTCGGCGCTCTCACTCCGTTTTGTTCTTGTTCTACCATACCACTTTTAAACGGATTTTTAAAAAGTGGCGTTTCTTTGGGGGTTAGTAGTGTGTTTTTACTAAGCTCACCACTTGTAAATCCGGTTATCCTGACTCTACTTTTTATCGGTTTTGGCTTAAAATTTACAGCTGTTTATTTTGCGGTTATTTTTATCACATCAATTACTTTTGGCATCATACTATCTAAAATAAACCAAAACAAATTTTTAAAAGATGACTTTATAAAACCAAAATTTAGCCTAAGTGTAGGCGTTTCAAGTATGGTTTTTAAAGCTACAACTCAACCAAAAATCTGTGCTTGCAACCAAGCAAACACTAATGAAAGTATCTATAAAATAGCTTTTTCAAACTCACTTAGGGAGTACAAAAAGCTATTTGTGTACGTACTGGTTGCGATGTTTATCGGTGCGACGATACATGGCTTCGTGCCACAAACGCTTGTATCATCATACCTTGGCGCAAGCGACTTTGACTCTATATTTATATCAGCCGTACTTGGCATTTTACTTTATGTCAGAGTAGAAGCCCTCATCCCTATCGGAACAGCACTCTTGTCATCAGGTGCGAGCGCGGCGGCTTTTGGAGCGTTTGTGATAACGGCAGCTGGGATAAGCTTGCCTGAGATTATACTTCTCAACAGGTTCTTTAAACCAAAATTTATAGCTATTTTTATCGGATTTATACTGTGCGTGGCGATGATATTTGCGTTCTTTTTATCCGCAAATATCATCTAATTTTTTTATTTTTTCGTCCATTTATAGGCTAAATTTCCTAAAATTTGAACGATTTGTACCATGATTATCAGGATAACTACGGTGTAAAACATTATATCAGGGCGAAATCTCTGATATCCGTAATTTATCGCAACTGCTCCAAGACCGCCACCACCGACAGCTCCAGCCATCGCTGAAAAGCCGATATTTACGATAAAAGTTAATGTAAACGCAGATATGATACCTGGAAGTGCCTCGACAAACATTATCCTAAAAATGATCTGAAAATTTGAAGCACCAAAGCTTTTTGCTGCTTCTATTATGCCGCGATCAACCTCTTTTAAAGAGTTTTCAATAAGCCTAGCCACAAAAGGAGCAGCTCCGATGGTAAGTGGAACGATCGCAGCAGTAGTGCCTATGCTTGTGCCAACTATCATTTTTGTGATAGGAAATAGTACGATGATAAGGATGATAAACGGAAAGCTTCTTAGGATATTTACACAAATATCAAGTATAAAGTAGACTTTAGAATTTGGTTTTAGGCCGTCTTTATCAGAGATGATGAGTAGAACGGCAGGGATAATGCCTATGACAAATGCTAAAAATGTAGAAACAAGGCTCATGTAAACGGTTTCGTTTATAGCAGGGAGTAAAATTCTGTTAAACACATCAGGAAATTTTGAAAAATCAATGCCAAACATTACGCCACCTCCCATAAAACGCCACTTTTAGATATATAATCAAGCACTTTTTCTTTGTCTTCTTCTTCGATGTTTATTACCAAATTTCCAAGAACATGGTCGTTTAGCTTTTCTAATTTGCCCCAAACGATGTTAAAATCAACATTTAGCGTCCTCGCCATATGTGTTATGATGCTGTGTTGGGCGACTTCTTTTGGAAAATACAAGCGAATATTTATGCCACTTTCTGGCAAAATTTCCTCTTCGCCAAGAAATTCTTTCATTTTTAAGTCGGGTTTTAAGAATAACTCCTCGATACTGCCGCAGCCTATTATCTTTCCATGTTCTAGCAGTAACGCACGAGAGGCGACACTTTTTACGACTTCCATTTCATGAGTAACCAAAACTACGCTTATACCAAGCTCTTTGTTGATACGTGTTAAAAGCTCCAAAACACCTTTGGTTGTATTTGGATCAAGCGCAGAAGTCGCTTCATCGCTTAATAAAATTTTTGGCTCCAAGGCTAATGCTCTTGCTATGGCGACGCGTTGTTTTTGACCGCCGCTTAGCTCGTTTGGATATGATTTTAATTTATTTTCAAGGCCAACAAGGCTTAAAAGCTCATTTACTTTTTTGTTTATGTATGCGCCGTCAAACCCCCAAAATCTAAGTGGAGTTGCTACATTTTCAAAGACAGTTTTGCGGTTCATTAGTGCGAAGTGTTGAAATATCATCCCGATATCTTTTCTAAAACGCCTTAACTCATCGCCTTTGATCTGGCTTATCTCTTTGCCAAACACCTTTAGGCTTCCTTCTTGATAGTCCTCAAGTCCGTTTATACAGCGAAGCAGGGTTGATTTACCGGCGCCACTGTGTCCGACTATGGCAAAAATTTCGCCACTTTCTATCTGCAAACTTACATCGTTGATGGTTAATGTGTCGCCGTAATATTTCTTTAAATTTTTAATTTCAATCACTAAAATTCCTTTTTTGGCAAAACCAGTCCTTTAAAACTGGTTGCTTATAAAATTTCTTTTCTTAGCTCTTCTGTGCTTTTTGGTGATATTAATGCCGGAGCTATGTCAAAAACTGTGTATGCACCGCTCTCGCCCTTTGCATTTAAGCGGTAAGCTGCACGTGCGTAAGCCACTAAAACACTAGCCGTAAATTCTGGGTTGGAGTCTAGTTTTAGTGAAAATTCGATTAGGTGTTTACTTTCGTCGTTTTCACCTGTTTTACCACTTCTTAGCACAAAACCACCGTGCGGGATACCGCCGTGTTCGCGTTTAAGTGTTTCTAGGTCGACAAAATGCACGCTTGTGTTATAGTCGGCAAAGTAGTTTGGCATAGTTTTTATCTCGTTTTCGATACGAGCTTTATCAGCACCGTCTTCTACTACCACATAGCATTCTCTTAGGTGTTTTTCACGTGTAGAAAGTTTAGGATTTTCACCATTTCGGACACTATTTAATGCGCTCTCTATCGGCACTGTATACTGTCTAGCATCCACTACGCCTTTTACACGGCGTATGGCGTCAGAGTGTCCTTGACTAACACCTTTACCCCAAAATGTATAACTCTCGCCATTTTCTAACACACTCTCACTATAAAGGCGATTTAGTGAAAACAGACCCGGATCCCAGCCTACGGCTATCACGCCTACTTTTTTACTTTTTTTAGCCTCAGCATCAACTGCTGCAAAGTGTTCTGGAATTTTAGCGTGCGTGTCAAAGCTATCAACGACGTTGAAATTTTTAACAAACTCAGGAGTTTGTGTAGGCAGGTCAGTAGCACTTCCTCCACAAAGTATTAGCACGTCAAACTCGCTCTTGTGTGATAAAATTTCATCCATTTTAAATACAGGCGCACCGCAAGTTTTTACGCTGCTTGGCTCACGACGGCTAAATACCGCCGTCATCTCTATATCTTTTGTGTTTCTTGTTGCTAGTTCAACGCCACGACCTAAATTTCCATATCCCAAAACTGCTATTTTTATCTTACTCATATTTTTCCTTGTTAAATTTATCTGTTTTTTGTGTTTTAAAATCTATAAATTTCAAGGCACGCGTTCAAGTCGCCATGTCCTAACACAAAAACCAAAAAATTTCACCTATTACGCTCCAAAATTTGCTAGCTCGCCAACTACTTTTTCAAGCTGTGCTTTTGCATTTTCTAGCCCTTCGCGGTTAGTTTTGATGACTTCAGCCGGTGCATTTGCTACAAATTTCTCATTTCCTAGCATATTTTCTAGCTTTGCTACCTCTTTTTCTAGCTTGTTTTTCTGCCCCATTAGACGCTTTACTATCTCACTAGTATCGATGCCTGATAGTGGTACAAACACGCTTAAATTTTCACTAACATCAACGGCAGAGTTTGCCACTTTATCAGTGCAAATCTCTATCTCCTCGCATTTTGCCAGAAGTCTTACGTAGTGCATCACAGCACTCATATCCTCATCCACTATCATATAAGCCTTGGCTATCTTTGAGTTACCAAGATCAACAGTCGCTTTTGCACGGCGTATGCTTACTATGGCTTCTATAACTAGTGCAAATTTACGCTCGATATCCATATCACGCTCATTTACCTTTGGATACGCCTCGACCATTATAGAGTTTGTATCCTCTAAATTTGTACCACTTAGCTCGTGGAAAAGATACTCAGAGATAAACGGCATAAACGGACTCATCGCCCTCATCGCCTCTTTAAATATCGCCCCAAGCTCTGCCACACTAGCCTTATCACCCTTGCTTAACTCGATACCCCAGTCGCAAAACTCATCCCATAAAAATTTATAAAGCGCATTTGCCGCATCGTTAAAGCGGTACGCTTCGACGTTTTCACGCACGACTGCCACACACTCGTTAAAGCGACTTAGCATATATCTGCCTAGCTCGGTTTTTACCTCTATTTCACTTAAATTTTCAAATTTTGGTGCGTTTAGAAGCAGGTACTTACTCGCGTTATAAAGCTTGTTTGTGAAGTTTCTAACTAGCACCATTTTCTCTTCACTTAAGCGTATATCGCGACCCTGCACCGCTAAAAGCGTAAGCGTAAAACGTAAAATATCAGCCGAATACTCATCTATCTTATCAAGCGGGTCGATGATATTTCCACTACTTTTGCTCATCTTTTTGCCATCTTTATCTTTTACCAACGCGTGCAGGTAGATATCTTTAAACGGTATCTCGCCAAGTGCGTTTTCACTCTGAAACATCATCCTAGCAACCCAGAAAAATAGTATATCAAAGCCTGTTATAAGCATAGTGTTTGGATAAAATTCTTTTAAGTCGTTTTCAAACCATTTCTCATTTTTAAGCTCGTCGCCGTTACCCCAGCCAAGTGTTGAGATAGGCCACAAACCACTACTAAACCACGTATCTAGTACGTCAGGGTCTTGCGTGAAGCTCTTACTACCACACTTTGGACAGCACTCAGGCGTATCGCTCTCATCCGCCCACTCATGCCCACACTCGCAGTAAAATACAGGAATCTGATGTCCCCACCAAAGCTGACGGCTGATACACCAGTCTTTTAGCTCTCTCATCCATGCATTAAAGCTATTTATCCAGTGTGACGGATAAAACTCCGCCGCGCCCTCGTTTACCTTTTTTATCGCCTCGTCCGCTATCTCGCTCTTTACAAACCACTGTTTTGAGATATACGGCTCGACCACGTTCTTACAACGATAGCAGTAGCCCACTTGGTTTTCGTAGTCTTCGATTTTCTCTACATTTCCTATCTTTTCAAGCTCAGCCATCACTATATCACGCGCCTCAAGTCGCTCAAGACCTTTAAATTTATCGCAGTAGTCGTTCAAAATCCCTTGCTCGTCAAATATTGTGATAAACTCTAAGTTATGGCGTTTGCCTACTTCATAGTCGTTCACGTCGTGTGCAGGAGTTACTTTGACCACGCCCGTTCCAAACTCCATATCAACGTGCTCGTCCGCGATGATAGGAATTTCACGGTTTATGATAGGAAGCACGACTGTTTTACCTATTAAATTTTTATAACGTTCATCATTTGGATTTACCATAACAGCCGTGTCACCAAAGTATGTCTCAGGTCTGGTGGTCGCCACGATAACAAATTCTTTACTTTCTTTTAGAAAATATCTTAGGTGGTAAAGCTTGCCCTTATTTTCCTTATGCTCAACCTCTACATCACTTAGCGCGCCATCATGGGTGCACCAGTTTACCATGTAGTTACCGCGTATGATAAGACCTTTTTCATATAAATTTACAAATGCCTTCTTTACAGCCTTTTTAAGCCCCTCATCCATAGTAAAGCGCTCTCTACTCCACGCAGGAGTGATACCAAGACGGCGCATCTGATAGACTATCTGACCGCCACTTTTTTCCTTCCACTCCCATACTTTATTTACAAATTTTTTGCGTCCCAAGTCCTCTTTTTTTGTTCCTTGTGCTAAAAGCTGTTTTTCTACCACGTTTTGAGTAGCGATACCAGCGTGATCAAGCCCTGGTTGCCATAGTGTTTTGTAACCGTCCATACGCTTATAACGAGTCATAATATCTTGAAGTGTAAAAGTAAGCGAGTGTCCGATATGAAGCACTCCAGTGACGTTTGGTGGTGGCATCATTATGCAGAAATTTTTGCCATCTTCTTGGATAGACTTGTTGCCATCTATCTCAAAATATCCGCGCTCTTCGCAAATCTTATAAAATTTCTCTTCTATCTCTTTTGCATTGTAAAAATCAGCCACTTTTTTATCCTTAATTATTATTTAAAAAATGCTCGATTTTATCAAAAACTTGTTTAAAATTTGCTTTTTAAGGGGCTAAAGAAGATAGAGTAGGGTGAGCTAGTCACCCTTTTGTTTTACTTTATAATAAAGCTCTTTGTAGCTAAATCATAGTCATTTTGTGCTTCGTTATACATGTTTTCGCCTATGACAGCAGGCAGAGAGCATTTACCTTTTAAAACAACTCGGTAAGGTGTATAGATAATTGCATTTTCACCGCCTTTTAATTCGAAAAAGCTCAAAACTCTATCGTCCTTATCGTCCTTTATGAGCTGATGTGATAAATTTATGCTATTTGTTACGGCTTCATCTCTTGTAAAATTTGCTAAATTTTCATTTATGGGCTCAAAACATGTGCTAGTTATCTCGTTTAAAGCACCCACAAGGTCTGCCTTGGATAAAATTTCAACTTTTGAGTAAACTATATCGTTGAGTTTAAGTGAATTTAGCGATATTTCTTTACCATCATTTGTGACAAAAGTCCTGTAAATATCAAGCTCTTTTTTCTCTTTTGCATGCTTTATCTGCAGGGGTATATAGGCACTTGAACTAATTGTTATAAACAAATCGCCGGTTGCTTCTACTTCAAATTCGCCTTTTTTTGTGTTTAAATTTATCGTTTGATTTGCGTTAAATTCTTCAACTTTGCCGTCGTATTTTACTTTAAATTTCACATCTTTATCATCTTTTAAATCCGCAAAATAAGCATTTAACGCACGAAGCATAAACGCCCTTTCTTGTGTTGAGCGAGCGCTGTTTGTTTTTGTTAGTAGCTCTTTTGCAAGATTATCTGAAAATGTATTTTTCTCAAAATTTGTAGCGTGCAGATATAGTATAAATGCCTTGTCTCTTAAATTTGAGCTAAAGCCTATGCTCTCATTTTCTGTCTTAACTACATCTAAATTTTTAAGTACCATCAAAGCTTCGTTTTTGTATCCAACCGCTTGTAGTATCGAAGCCATTAGGTATTTGCTAAGAGTGGTTTTTGTGTAATTTTTAGTGTCGTAAATTTGATTTATCTCGCTCATGCTGGCTTTTGAATTTTTACTTAAAACATACATCGCATAAAGTGCGTTATCACCGTTTGTGTGGTGCTTTAGTCCATTGATCGCTTGTTTTTTGATATTTTCATCCACGTTAAAACCAGCTTTGCTAAGCTCAAAAAGCACATCGGCAGTGTATATAGAAGCAAAGCTATCAACCGCTCCTAGCTCACTCCAGTATCCAAATTCGCCATTTTTATTTTGCATTTTACTTAGTTCTTTTATGGCACTATTTATAAACCTAACTCTATCTTTTTCTTCGGTTTCGTCTGCGCTTTTTGCATGAAGTAGGGCTAAAAGGCGACTTGAGCGTTGTTCGGAACATCCATATGGGTAAGAGATTAAATTTTTTGACATTGCCGCAAGTAGACCGTAAATAGAACTTGAAGCATCAATTGCTATGTCTGTATAGCCGTTTGCGAGCTTGAATTTTCGTGATTTATGCACACTAAAGCTTTTTGCGTAAGTGCTTTTTGGTTGGGCATTTATGATGGTAATGTTGTTTAAATTTGCAAAGGTGTTATTTGCTTCGTCTGTAGCTGTTATCTCAAATTTAGCATCAGCAACATCTTTTGCTTTTATATTAAAATTCAAAGCTATATTTTCAAAAGGTTGTAGATTTACAGATGTTTGACTTAAATTTATATCCAGGTTGTGGCTGTGACTTGAGCTTAAATTTAGAGTTTTTTTATTTTCTGTAGTGTTGAGGATACGCAAAATCCCCTCTATCTCATCGCCGTTTATCATATAACTAAGCTTTGTGGGTTTTAAAACTACATCGTCTTTAACCTCTAAAACAGCACTGGTGCTTGACATCTTTAGTTTGCTTGAACTTATAACATCTATACGGATGGCCGAGTTAAAGTCGCTAGGTGTTTTAAACATATAAACCGCAGTTCCATTCTCGTCAGCTTTAAGCTTTGTAGCTTCATAAAATGTTTTTATGTTTTTAGTATCTACAGGACTTTCGTATTTTGCCATTTTGGCAGCCATTAGCATATTAGCAGCGCTATCTCCGCCAAAATTTAGCGTTTTTGCATTTAGCTTGTAGCCTGTTAGTCTATCGTAAAAATCATAGTCAAAAACGCCGTCGCTAACAACTTTATCAAAAAATTGAAGTGGATTTGGGGACGGTTGTGAAGTGATGTTAAGTATACCAAAATCTGCTAGAAATAACGCTATATCGGCATTTGGTTCGGTTTCTATCTCGATCTTAACGTCCTTGTTTGTAAATGAGCTTTTTGGGGCATTTAACAAAAGTTGTATGTTTCTATCGCTTTTATCGGCGTTTGCATAGACTTTCGCATGTGTTCTAAACGGTGTGCTTCCCTCATCTGCTAGTCGGTAGATGTTCGCACTTACATATAAACCGGTAAAATCAAAATCAAGTTTAAATTTAACATTTGCCGAGTTGTTTTTTATCCTTGCAAGCTTATATGCTTTTACGTTTCCGCTTTCTACCGTAACAAGCGCTAGTCCTTCTTTTATGACCGAACTTATATCTGCGCTTAGCTCATCGCCTTTTTTGTAGCTTTTTGCATTTAGTTTTATCTGTGCTTTTGAAAGCTCTTTTGTTGGCATTAAAGTTGAGTATGTATAGCCGCTGACATCAATGTCTATGCTAGTGCTTGCTTTGCTTATGATGTCAGTTACTACGACTGTATAGTTGCCGCTTTGAGCAAAGGCGTATTCTAAAGCGCTATTTTCTTGTGTAAATGTAGCTATGGTTTCTAGGCTTTCAAACCATCTTAGCTCGTTAAATGCGTCGGTTGTATAGTTCCAAATTCGTCTTTTTATCTCAAATTTTAGATTTGACTTAACTTCTTTCATGCTTTTTGTATCAAGCACTACGGTTTTAAAATTTACCTTTTCTTCAGGTTCGACAAAATTTTTGTTTGCATAAATTCCAACTAAATTTTGCTTCGGAAAGATAGTTATTAGCTTACTTGCGCTTACATTTTGCCCATCGTCGTTTATGTTAAAATTTATTATGCCGTTTGCTATGCTTTGGGTTTGGACGCTGTCGTTTATATCGATGACAAAAGACTCCTTGCTTGTGCCGTTTTCATCGAGTTTAACAGGCTTATAAAAGCCATCTAAGGCTAAATTTTTAACAGTGTCGTCTTTAAATTTATAGTCTTTGTATTGTTCGTTTTTGTATTCTAAGTCAACAAAATCAATCTCCAAACTACCGTTTAAAAAGCTTGCCTTACTTCCAAATAAATATGAGCTTGACAATAAAATTTTGCCTAGCTCCTGGGCATGAAATTTATCTTTTGCAAGAGTTATTTCATTTTTTATACGAGTTGGAGTAAAGCTTTCAACGTAAAATGGCTCTTTTGATAAAATTTTACCGGCATAAATAACGCTAAAAGTAAACCTGCCACTAAGCTCGCTTGATATACTTTCGTTAAAGTCAAAAGCACCTACTTCATTTGTTTGATAGGTTAAATTTGCTATCTCTTTGTTTTGCGGATCGGTTATTTTGACTTTAACAGGCATGTTTGAGATCGGAGTAAAATTTCTATCTCTTAGATAGCTTACACCTTTTATGCTTTCATCTGGTCTTATTAAATTTGATGCAAAGTGTGTAAATGCGTCGATAGTTTGGTTGCCGTCTTTTAGCGAATACGCAGCGTCTTTGTTTATATGTCCGTCTTCATTTATAATCAAGAAATTTTGCTCTTTTGCAAGGCTTACGACAACCGAGCCTACATCTTTATAAATGTCTTTTTTGCTAAATTTAAAAACACCTTCGTCATTTGTTGCACCTATCGTGATCTCGTCGTTTTTCTTGCTGTAAATTTTAACATTTGCATTAGCTAGCATTATGTTTTCACCAAGTCTGTTGGCAAATACGAAAATTTCATCCTTGCTAAGTTTTGCATTTACTGCTATATCACTTAGATAGACTACTTTTGAGGTGTGTTTATCTTTGTCGTAGTATAAATTCACACGATAAATTCCATCTGTAACTCCGGTAAAGTCAAGTTTGATTTTATGTGATGAAAACTCGTTTAAAACCCCGCCTAGTTCGTAGTTTTTAGAAGCTATCTCGCTTACAAATTCGTCTATGTCGTTTGGTTGTGGTTTGAAATTTAAAAAATATCTATAATTTTGATCGCTAAGTTTTTCTATAACTACTTTAAGGTTGCTTACATTTACACTTCTTATGCCGATCTCTCCGACGCTTGATATATACGGCTTATCGTTTATAAATTCTGCAAAAGGTGCCAAATTTGGCATTTTAACGATATAAGTACTATCGTCTCTTACTACATTCCAGTTATCGCCAAAACCTTTTTTGATAGTTATTTCGTATTCGTTAAGGGCTTTAAATTCATCACTTACGATATCAAAATAATAATAAAAATCCTCACCTATCTCATCCGTTTTGTTTTCGTCTATAACATATCCGATATTTGTTATTTGAAAATTTTTGACGCCTTTTATTTCGATAAATTTATTAAAATTTCTATCATTATAAAGCCAGTCTTTTAGATAAATTCTAGCTGCTAGTTTTCCGTTATTGAGGCTTTGAGGATAGAGTTTGTCTATCGTTAAAGTTTTTGCTTTTTCATTTTCTACTACGATATTTTCTTCATTTAAGGGTTTTGAGTAAGTTATATTAAGGTCGGCTCCCAAAGTCGCGTTAAATTCGCTACTAAAGTCTTTAGGAAGGTTAAAAGCGGGGTTACTTTGAGCTTTGTCTAAAGCTATAACAAAAGCCTTTTCAAATGAATTTTGTATACTAAAGTTGTTGTCGTTTATGGCTAGCTTTTGTTTTAGCTCATTGGCGCTGACTTTGTCGTTAAATTTTAATACAAATTTATAATCTGAAATTTTGTCTATGCTTTTTAATTCAAAATTTGGAGTGCTAAAGTTTATCTTGCTGTTTTGCATTTTGCAGGTGTGTTTTTTGCCTGCGTGAAGGTCTTTGGTGTAAAGGATGATACTTTTTGTTTTGTATTCTATAGTTGCGTTTATTTCAGGCACGCAAGTTAAAATTTTATCATCGCTTGTTGTTCCTACGAGTTTTTCATCTATAGTTTCATTTACGCCAAATTCTATCGAAAACGGCGTTTGTGTGATATTTTGATCAAAAGTTAATGCGCTTAAATTTATAGTTGTAAAAAGTATCAAAAGCGCTTTTGAAAGATTCATACTATCTCCTTATCTCTATCTTTATCTCTTTGTAGTTTGAATTTTCATCAAGACATCCTATGCGGTGCTGACCTGTCGCCAAACTAACGATATTTTCGCTTGCACTTTGGCGTTTGATAAATTCGCCGTTACCAAGCGTGATGTAAATTTCATCTCCTAAATAAGCGTAACATTTTATCATAACTTTGGTTTGATTATTATCATTTATGAAGATTTGACCATCATATAAAGAGGCAAAGATCGGAGCTTTATCTCGTAAAAACTTAGCACAAGGACTTTGTGCGATATCATTTTTGTTTAAAAATCCGTTTTTATACATAAAATCAAGCTCTTCACTTCTTAAATTTTGACATTTGTTTTGAGGCCAAACACCGAGAATTTGCTCATCTTGTTGCATATTTTTACATTCTTTAAACTCAAAACTATCAAGGCATGTTGGAGCTAGAACTATGCCGTCTGGTTTTTGCATGAAATTTAGTTTTTCTTTTTGAGAAAGCAACTTAAACATGTCAAACACAACCGAACTAGCGTCATTTAAGCCTGTTAATCTACTCGTCTTCTCGCCGTTAAAATTTCCTATCCAAATTCCAAGAGTATAGTTTTGATCAACTCCCAGCGCATATAGATCTCGCGAGTTATGGCTTGTACCTGTTTTAAATGCGATGGTTGGTGTATTTTGGGCGTATTGCCATGCATTTTTTAAGATGCCCCTACTTGCTTCGCTCATCATTTTTGCGCTCAGATAAGCACTTTGAGGGCTTATGAGGTTTAAAATTTCATTTTGGTTATTTACAAATTCACCTGCAAACTCAAGCGGTAAAAGCTTGCCGCCATTTGCATATATCGTATAAAGACGAGTGAGGTTTAAAAGGCTTATTTCAGGACTTCCAAGCGCTATGGAAGCTCCGTAAAATTCCTTTTTGTTGTCTATTAAATTTATCTTTTCAAGTAGTTCATAAAGTGAGTTATCGCCAAGTTTTTGATTTAAATTTACGGCGGGGATATTTAGACTAAGACCTAGCGCGTCTTTTGCGCTTACTTTACCCAAAAAGTCGTCGTTAAAATTTCTAGGAACATACTCGTTTATGTAAATTTGCGTGTCTATAAGCTCGCTTTTTGGAGTGATAAGTCCGCTATCAAGGGCAAGCGAGTAGATAAAGGGCTTTAGTGTGCTACCGACATTTCGTTTCATATTTAGGCTAGAGTTTTTGCCGTCTTTTGAGCTTTGATCGTGTGAGCCGATAAAGGCTACGACACTCATTTTTTTATTATCTATCAAGACGGCTGAGGCGTTATTTGCGCCATTTTGCTTGAGTTTGAACATGGTTTGATTTAAGATGTTTAATAGATCGTTTTGAAATTCTAAATTTAAATTTGAGTTTGTGATACCGTTTTTAAAAGCGACATCGGTGTAGCTTGGAGCATGAAAGGGGGCATTTAAGCGAGTATTTACAAAAGGCTCATTTTGAGCACGCTTAAGTGCACTAAGGTCGATGATACCTGCATCAAAAAGCAGTTTAGCGACGCGGTTTTTTAGTGTGTTTATGTCTGATTTTTTATCAAGGCGATTTTTGTTTGGATTTTTGGGTATTGTGGTCAAAAGTGCGATCTGAGCGTAGCTTAATTGTGATAAATTTTTATTAAAATAAAACCTAGCCGCAGCTTTTACGCCCTCGATATTGCCCCCGTAAGGAGCTAGATTAAAGTATAAATTTAAAATCTCATCTTTACTAAAATGCCATTCGAGTTGAAAAGCGCGAAAAATTTCTTTGATTTTATTTGCGTAAGTTCGCTCATTGGCTTCAAGCATCCTTGCTACTTGCATAGTTATCGTGCTGGCTCCTATGCGGTTTTTGTGCGTTATGTTGTAAAAACTAGCGCGAATTATCGAGAGGGGATTAACGCCAAAATGATAGTAGTAAAATTTATCTTCAAAAAGTAAAACGCTTTTTTTCAAAATTTCAGGAACTTCATGTGTGTGAAACCTCCAAGCTCCGTCACTTGCGAGCTTCATGCGTAGAATTTCGCCGTTTTTATCATAAACAACCTTGGAGTCATCTTTGTTTAATTTATCTAAATTTAACGGAAAAAGTGCGTCAAAAAGCATAAACGCCACAAACAAAATAGCAAAAAAAGACACCGTAAATTTTAGGAATTTTAAAGCTCTTGGCAATGTTTTATTCATTGCGTGATTATATCTTATTTTTAACTCACTTTAGGTATAATCACGCCTTTTTGGAGTCATCATGCCGTTAAGTAAACTAAATAAAGAACAATACACCGCCGCAACCGCACCGTTTGGTCATAACCTGGTAATCGCAAGTGCAGGAACGGGAAAGACCAGCACTATCGTAGCTCGCATAGCACATCTTTTAAATTTGGGCGTTTTACCTGAGAAAATTTTACTTCTTACGTTTACAAACAAGGCTGCAAGCGAGATGATAGAGCGACTAGAGCGGTATTTTGACAAAAAAATCACCGCTAAAGTCACGGCAGGGACATTTCACTCCGTCTCATACACGCTACTTAAGTCGTTAAATAAAGGAGTTATACTAAAGCAACCGGGTGAGCTTAAAATTTTACTAAAAAGCTTAGTTGAGCGACGTAAATTTCATCACTTAAGCGATGTAAAACCATATGGCGGCGCATATCTTTATGACATGTATTCGCTTTATCAAAACAGCGTAAGCGATATAAGCTTTGCCGACTGGATAGTGCAAAAAAGCGATGAACAGGGCGTTTATGCTGAAATTTATGAAGATGTTTTAGAAGAATTCGAAAGCGAGAAGCGTAAATTTTCATACGCTGACTTTAATGACTTGCTTATAAATATGAGAAACGAGCTAAAAAATAATGCTCAAATTAATTATGATGAAATTTTAATAGACGAATACCAAGACACAAACACTCTCCAAGGCTCGCTTATAAGCGCGTTTAAAACAAAAAGCATCTTTTGTGTTGGGGATTTTGACCAAAGTATTTATGCCTTTAATGGTGCAAATATCGAGATCATCGGCTCTTTTAAGGATAGATTTTTAGATGCAAATATATACGCACTAAATGTAAATTATCGCTCCAGCTCGTCCATACTTGCTCTTGCAAATAAAGTAATATCAAACAATCCGCGCCTTTACGAGAAAAATTTAATAGTAAGCAGAGAGGGAAATTTTAAAGCTCCGACATTGCTTGTTTATAATGAACTTTTCGAACAATACGTAAATATCGCAGATATCATCTCTCTCTCGCCGTTTTCACGTCAAAATATCGCGATAATCTTTCGAAACAACTCAAGCGCGGACGGCCTTGAAGTCGCGTTAAAAGAGCGAGGGATAAGCTCAAAACGTAAGGGTGGGATAAGTTTTTTTGAAAGTAGAGAGATAAAGGCGCTTGTTGATATCATGGGTGTTGTGATAAACCCAAAAGACATAATGGCTTTTATACATATCTGCGAATATGCCAAAGGTGTTGGAAGTGCGGTTAGCAAGGAGCTTTTTGACGCACTTGTAAAATTAGGACATGGAAGCCTTGTTGAGGGGCTTTTAAATCCTGATGAAAATGTAAACATACAAAGCAATAAAAGACGCAACTACCAACTAGGGCTTTTTGATGACATAGACGAATTTGCCGATGTGTCGCGTTTTTCATCACTTAAATTTAGTGATAAATTTCTATCCCACCCTATACTCAAGATGCAAAAATTAAGCGAAAATGGAGCGATATTTTTATATGAAATTTATAATTTCTTACTCCGCGCAAAACGTATAACTCGTCCAACATCGCTGATAAACGAGATAAGAGATAGCAAAATTTACGAGCTTATCGTGCAAAATATCGCCACAAAACGAGCTACACTGAAAAACGGTAATGTTGACCCGTCGTTATTTAACGAGGCAAAAGAGCGCATAATGAGAAAGTCCGTAGTCTTAGCCGAGCTGTCTAAAAACTATCATGATATGGAAAAATTTTATAACTTTATAACGCTTGGAAGCAATGAGATGAGCGAGGGGGAGGGTGTGAGCTTGCTTAGTGTTCATGCAAGTAAAGGGCTTGAGTTTGACCAGGTATTTATAGTTGATCTTGCGCAAAATCGTTTTCCAAATTTAAAGCTAATGAGCATGGGCGGTTCGCTTGAAGAGGAGCGAAGGCTTTTTTACGTCGCAGTCACCAGAGCTAGAAACGAGCTTTATCTAAGCTATGCTAAATTTGATAAGATAAAAAAGATAAATTATCAACCAAGTTGCTTTTTGATAGAAGCAGGCATGGCAAAGGCAGGAATTTAATCATTTTAGCTCATAAAAGCTAAGAAGCGTTCCTTGTGGAGTGGATACCGCGTAACCGATAAATATGGCTTGTTGTATCCATTTGTATTTTTTAGAGTAAGCTTCAAATTTTGGCACTGTAACAAAGTATCGAGATCCATCATTCTTTTTATGTATCATGCCTTCATTTTGTATGTATATCGTTTCACCATCATCTAAAAGTATGGCATATCTGGCGGAAATTTCTTTTATGCCGTTTTCTTTTTGCTTTTGGATGTCAACTCCATAAGGCATGGCGACACCGTTTATTTTACCGCTTACCTTAAGTGTAAATGGTACGAAAATTCTTTCGTTATCTCCAAGACATAGTCTTTCTTTGTTTGAATTGATAAGTATACTAAATGTGTATTTAAGTTTTGGTTCTTGCAAAGTAGGGTGCGAAACATTTGCGCACCCTGAGATAAATATGGAAATAAAAGTAAAAATTAAAAATTTTATATTAATTTTTATCATTTAACTTCATAAAAGTTTAATAAAACTTTATCAGGTAGCCTTACAGCATAGCAAACAAATATCGCTCTTTCCATCCATTTGTATTTTGCATCGTAAGTTTCAAATTTTGTTACGGTTGCAAAGTAGACATATTTTGGATCCACGATCTTGCCTTGTGCAGCCTCTTTTGCAACTTCAGGGTCTGTTATATGTCTCATACCGCTATTATCAATATAAATTTGAGCCCCGTCATCAAGCTTTATGGCGTATCTTGCGGTAAGTTCCGTAAGTCCGTCAGGGCGAACGACTTGACTATCTACACCGTAAGGCAAGACCTCTCCGTTTAGTTTACCGCTTACTTTACCGCCTTTTATATATATGAGTCTTCTTAAGCCGTGTTCGTCATCTTTGCCGACAACAAGCGGCTTTTCAACCTCTATATCTATCATAAAGGCAAGCTCAAGTTTAGGCTGCTTTAAGTCTTTGGCTGAAATATCAGCAGCATTTAGACCAAAAAGACCGAGTGTGACTATCGCTAATGCAACGAAAAATAACTTTCTCATATAAACTCCTTTGAAAAATAAAGTAAATCTATTTTTTAATAGTAATATAAGAATAATAAATTTTTACTGAATTTTGTTCTGTTTTAAAAAATTTTTGTATTTTTAGTTACAAAATAAATTGTTGTTTAAATTTAAATTTTTAACTATATCCAAAAATGTGGTAATCTCTTTTTTGTAAGCGTTTAAATTGTCTTGATCTAGTGTATTTTTCATATCAAGCTCGAAGCTGTCTTTGCCTAAATTTATGTAAATATAAATAAATTCGTCTTTCAAAACAGCACAAATTTGAGCTTTAAAAATTCTTTTTAGCTCGCAAAAATCCTGCATAAATTTTGGTGTTAAAAGATAACGAGCGTTTATTTGATCATTTGTGTAGGTTTTAAAATGGCTTTCAAAAGTAGCATCGTCCATATAGGCTCTATCGCCGTTTGTTTTTATGAAATTTGCTTTTTTGTCTATTATTTGAGTGATAGAATTTATTTTTTTATTAAATTTAGCGATAAAAAGCACCCCTTGAAACACAACAATCTCTTTTTTTATCTCTTTACCGTTTTGTATGTTTTTTTGCACTCTTTTAACCAAAGCATCACTAAATTTAACCAAAATATCATCTACTTTGCCATTTACTAGATCATTTCCGCCATAAAATGATATATCGGAACTATAAATTTCTGTAGATAAAAACTCGTTTTTTGTTATAAATTTATCTTTTTCATAGACTAGATCAGGGTTGATATCTTTAATTATGATCGGCATTATTTTGCTTTTAAACTCAACTTTTACGCTTTTGGAAATTTTTGAAACATAGAAATTAAAGGCAAAGACGATAGCGATAGTGCTAAATATAAAAGCTCCTAGTTTATTAAAACCAAAAGCATGAGCATAAAAATGAAAAAATAAAAATGATAATACAGCCACGCAGACAGCTAGTATTAGGGCGTTTTTGCGCTTTTTAAAAACAGCTATCTGCTCTGCTTTAATATCTGTAATGTATGAATTTAAATTTTCGATCTTAATCTCGCTTAAAAAGATCTTTTACATCAGGCGTATTTTGTTCGTTTTGAGGTGCTTGAAAAAATTCTTTAGGGCTAAATTTGAACCAAGAAGCGACAATATTGCTAGGAAACATCTCAAGTGCGTTGTTGTAAATCATCACGGCAGAGTTATAGGCTCTTCTTGCGGCACTTAGCTGGGCTTCTATCTCATTTAGGCTCTTTTGAAGCTCTATGAAATTTTCGTTTGCTTTTAGCTCGGGATAGGCTTCAGAAAGTATTTTTATGCCGCCAAGTGTCGAGCTAAGCTCATTATTTATCTTTAAATTTTCACTCTCATTTGCATTCATGGCTTTACTTCTAAGCTCTGTTACTTTTGTTAAAAGTTCGTTCTCGTGTTCTGCATATCGACTAACGCTTGAAACCAAATTTGGTATAAGATCGTAGCGATTTTTAAGTGCAGCATCAATGCTTGCACGGATATTTTTTACCTGATTTCTTTTTGCGATTAGCGAGTTGTAGATGCTTATAAAAGCGATGACTAGTGCAAGTAGAGCGATCAAAATAGCAACATAAGCGTTCATGAAATTCCTTTAAATTTTTGCAAATTGTAGCATATTTGGCTCCAAAATAGAGCCAAATATATGCCGCTATATCGCTTTTGTCATTATTTTGGTTAAGATTTTGCTAAATTGAGCAGGATCTTCTATGTTCATACCCTCATTTATCTTTGCCATATCAAGAAGCAGGCGAGAGATATCATTTATCATTAACTCGTTTGTTTCTAATTTGGTAAAAATTTCGTGATTAGGATTGATCTCAAGTATAGGTTTTACCTTAGGTAGGTCGTTTTGGCCCATTTGTTTTAACATCATCTGCATAGCAAAATCAGGATCGTTTTTATCATATATTAGCACTGCAACAGAGTCGCTAAGGCGCGAGCTTAATTTTACGTCCTTAACATCATCTTTTAAAATTTCACGCATTTTAACCAACGTATTTGTCAGTTTGCTTTCATCAACGCTATTTTCTTCGCTTTTTATCTCATCGTCTATATCTGCGTGAGATATTGATTTCATAGGAATTTTATCAAATTCATTGGTCATTGGCATAACGATAGTGTCGATCTCTTCGTCCATTATCAGCACTTCTATATCGTTTTTCTTAAAGCTTTCAAGAAGTGGAGAATTTCTAAGCATATTTTCGCTGTTTCCACTTATGTAATATATGCTTTTTTGATCCTCTTTCATACCTTCTTTATACTCTTTTAGGCTGATAAGTCCATCTCGTTTGCTTGATTTAAATAATACAAGATCTAAAACCGCCTCTTTGTCATTACCAAAGCCGTAAAGTGCCTCTTTTAGGACTTTCCCGAAAAATGTGTAAAATTTTATGTATTTTTCTCTATCTTTTTCTTTTAATTTAGCTAATTCGCTTAAAATTTTCTTCACGCTTTGCTCTTTTACGCTTCGCATGATGGCGTTTTCTTGTAAAATTTCACGGCTTACGTTAAGAGGTAGATCTTCTACGTCGATAACGCCTCTGATAAATCTTAAAAACGGAGGTAGAAGCTCTTTTGCGTCATCTGTTATAAAAACGCGCTTTACATAGAGCTTTACACCGCTTTGGTAATCAACTCTAAACAAATCAAACGGCTCTGAACCAGGCACGTAAAACAGCGTGCTATATTCGATCTTGCCTTCGGCTTTTGTGTGGATATGCAAAAGCGGATCGGTACTGTCGTGGCTGATTTGCTTATAAAAGTCATTGTATTCTTGTGTTTTTATCGAGGCTTTGTTCATGCGCCAAAGAGCGCTTGCTTTGTTTATTTGAACGTTTTTTGTTTCGTATTTGCCCTCTTTTTCATCACCACTTGGAGCTACATACTCCTCTTTGTCCATAAAAATCGCATACGGGATATGGTTTGAGTATTTTTTGATAATACCTTCGAGCTTCCAAGTATCGGCAAATTCTTCGTCATTTAGATATAGTGTTATACTTGTGCCGTGTGATTCTTTTGTACTGTTTGAAATTTCATAGCTTTTTGCGTCTGAAGTCCATTTGTTTACCTCGTCGCTTAACGCTTTTTTGCTAACGACTTCTATCTTGTTTGCAACCATGAACGCAGAGTAAAAACCTACGCCAAACTGACCTATGAGCGAGCTGTCTTTTTTGGCATCTCCGCTTAAATTTTGCATAAAGCCTTTTGTGCCGCTTCTTGCGATAGTGCCTAAATTTGCGATAAGCTCATCTTTGTTCATGCCTATACCATTATCACTGATTGTTAGTGTTTTTGCCTCTTTGTTGACGCTTATATCTATGCGTGGAGTGTAGTTTAGACTTTTATATGCTTCATCAGTAAGTGATAGGTAGTTTAGCTTATCTAGTGCGTCGCTTGCATTTGAGATAAGTTCGCGAAGGAAAATTTCCTTGTTGGAATATAGTGAATGTATCATTAAATTTAACAGATCATTCACTTCGGTTTGAAATTCAAATTTGTCTGCCATTTTATGTCCTTTTTAAATTTTTAGCAGATTATATCGTAATGTGCTAAAAATATTTTTAAAATTGACTGTGGTAATGTCAATGTTATTAACTATTTTTAGTTATATCGTATATATCGTTAAAATTTATCTCGGTTTTTGCGATGTTTATCTTTTGTAGTTTTAAATTTATCTGTGTAGTAAGTCCGCTTAAATGAATGCAGTCAAAACCGTCATGGTAGGTAAGAGATATGTTATCTCCAGGCTTTAAGGTGCTTAAAATTTCTAAGTTTTCATAGGCTTTTGCCTCGTCTATTTCAAGCTTTTGACTAGCTTGTCTCTCTTGTTCCCTAAGCGCTTTACTTAGCGTTGACAGAGGATTAAAGGAGCTAAAAATTTTTGCTCTATCATTTTTTATCTTTGACACCGCTTTTATGCCCTCCGATTTTTTCGTTTCTATCTCGCCCTGTTGCTTCTGGCATAAGATCTATCGCTCTTAAGATGGCATTTTTGCCAAATTTATCCTTGATGGCATTTATGGCTTTTAAGGCAGTTTTTTCTTTATCGTCTTGCTCGTCAAAAAGACTTTTTTCTACTTGAGTATCTTTTTTGATATTGTTTGCGCTTATGCTAATTTGCCTGATAAGTCCTAAATTTTTGATTTTATTTAGATATAGATCCTCAACGCTTTGTATGATCTTGCTGGTGATATTTGTAGGAGTAGGGTAGCTTATCGTAGCGCGTTCGTGTCCAAGATTTTTATCGGCAAATTTTATCACTATGCTAATTCCGCTGGCTTTGACATTTTGCGCCAACATCTTTAAGCTTAGTCTATCGCTCATCTCTTTTATAACAGTTAAAGCTTCATAATACTCATAATCACGCGGTAAAATTTCAGAGCTATAAAAAGACCTTGTGCTTGGCTTGTATGCTTTTATGTCAGCGATAGTTATCGGCTCGATACCATTTGCATGATCAAGAGCTATATAGGCGTCTATGCCAAATATCTTTTCAAGTAAATTTAAAGGAACCATTGACATGTCTTTCATGCAAAAAATTCCATATCGGTTTAGCTTTGCTTCTGTTTGTTTGCCTATGCGCCAAAAGTCGCTAAGAGGCCTATGTGTCCAAAGCTTTTCTTTGTATAAATTTTCATCTAAAAACGCTATATTGTCATCACTATGCTTTGCAAGCATATCAAGTGCGATCTTTGCTAGGTATAAATTTGTACCGATCCCACAAGCAGCTGTTATGCCGGTTGTTTTAAAGATATCTTCCATTATCATTTTAGCTAGCGATCTTGCATCAAGAGAGTAAAATTTAATATACTCGCTAATATCCATAAAGGCTTCATCTATGGAGTAGACATAAATGTCCTCTTTTGCGATGTATTTTAGATAAATACCATAAATTTTTGCCGCATAGTCTATGTAATACTGCATGCGAGGGGCAACGGTTGTGTATTTGATATTTTTTGGTATCTCGTATAGGCGACATCTATTTTTGACGCCTTGAGCCTTCATATATGGAGTAACCGCAAGACATACCGTGCCATCGCCTCTGCTTGTGTCCGCAACTACTAAATTTGTCTTAAATGGATCAAGTCCAAGCTCCACGCACTCTACGGATGCGTAAAATGACTTTAGGTCTATTACGATATATGTTTTCATTTAGATGAAATTTTTGCTTACTAAAACCCCAAGATAACAAAAGGTTATACACATAAAAACACTTAGAAATATATTTGCAAAAGCCAGTATCGGATCTTTTGAAAAAAGCGTAACGGTTTGATAGCTAAAAGTAGAAAATGTAGTAAATCCACCAAGTAGACCTGTTATCAAAAAGAATTTTAAGCTGGGATCAAATTTTAGGCTAAACAAAACACCTATAAAAAAGCTGCCTAGTGAATTTATAAAGAGTATGGATAATGGAAAGGATGTGATAAAAATTTTATTTATCAAAATATCCAGACCATATCTAAAAATAGCCCCGAAAAAACCTCCAAAGCCAACAAGGATTAAGTTAAGCATTTAAATTTGCACGCTCTTTATCAAGTACGGCTTGCATTTTTGAGCGTGTATTTTCAAGCCACTCTTTGTCGCTTGTGTCAATGGTGTCTAGACAGATAACTTTTATGTTGCCGTTTTTAAAGCTAAATTTTTTAACATTTAGGATATCTGTGCCTATTATTACGATAGGTTGGACTTTTAAATTTAGCTTTTCGGTTATTATCTTTGCGCCGCCTTTAAATGGTAGTAACTTACCAGAATACGACCTTGTGCCTTCTGGAAATATCGCCAAAACACGACCATTTTTTACTCTATCTTCTGCATCTTTTAGCAGCTTTATGAGGGAGTGTTTGCTCTCGCGTTCCACGGATATCATCTTTGGCAGGCTTAAAATTTTACCGATTATTGGTATTTTACCGATTTGAGCTTTTGCTATCCAGCAGAGGTTTTTGGGATGAAGCTCTTCTAAAACGATAATATCTAGCATGCTTTGATGGTTTATAAGTAAGATATTTGCTTCGTCGCTAAATTCGCCTTCGAGTTCTAAGCTATAAAGTCCGCAAATTCTTTGCAATTTCGCCCAAGCTCGTCTGATAGCACGGTTGCTTTCGTTAAATACCCACATTAAAAATACAACAACTGAAACGCTAAGCAGGAATTGAAGTAGATAAAAAAAGGCTTTAATTCTTGAAAAGATCATCTTTTTTTACCCAGCCTATCTTTCCGTCGTTAAATAAAATTTTACGGTAGTCATCTTTATCTCCTAAAATTTCAACATTTTCTTGAGCAAGCGAAGTGTAGAATATAGTCGAGTTTTGCGTAGGCAAAATACTCACGCTTACGTTTGGTTTTAGTGTTGCTTTGCCAAAAGGATTGTAAGTATAAATTCCAAGCGCCACAAAGATAGCCGCAACGAAAAAATAACTAAATTTTCTTCTTAAAAGGGCAAGAAGGAAAAATATCCCGGCAAACGAATAAATGGTAATATCTTTATAAGCGCTAAATTCGCTTTGTTTTGGATTAAGCCCGATCTGAGTGCTTACATCGTCATCCTCAACACTAACAGGCAAAGAAAAGCTCTCGAATTTATTTCTACTTAAGTTATAGTAGTTGAAGTCAAGACTTTTTTTGTTAGGTTTAAATACGGCAAAATAATACGCACTTTGAAGCCCAAAGTCGCCAACTATAGTATCTACGCCTTGCTTTAAAATGGTTTTATTTTGTATATCAAAGGCGCTTATGTCGATATTTCTACCTACTATTTCAACAACCATGATATTGTTTATATCATCAAATTTAGTAGTTTTAAATTTCTTTACTTCCAGGCTGTCTGCAACTATGTGGTTGAAATTTTCATCAGACCTTAGCTCTTTAAGCCTTGGAAGAAAGATGTTTATATTTGCATTTTGATAGTCTTGGTTATTTCTTTTAAGATTAAGACTTACGCGAAGACTTTTTGCCTCGATACTTTTTGCTATCATATGAAGCGTAGTTGTATATACGCCATTATCTGTTTTTATCCATTTTAAATTTTTGGAATTCAACCATTTTATATTAGTCTCATCGACTGTTGTAGTAAATTCAAAGTCGAAGTCACTTTGAGTATCAGCTAATAAGTCAACACTAAAAATTTCGCCAATAATGGCATTTTTAGGCATATTTACGGCTTTAAGTATGACGTCTTTTGCTTTTACGCTATCGTAAATTTGAGAGTCGGGTATGCTAATATCTGGTTCGTTTGTGGGTATGATATTACGCATTTGTTCCGGGGTTATGCGCTCTGGCTGTGGTGAGACTAATTTTTGACTTATGTCAGGATTTGAAATAGGTGGTTGCGGTGTAGCCGAGGACACATCTTCTTTGGGTGTGCTTTGGATAGTCTTTTCTCTGTCGCCATCCATCATATCAAAAATGCTAGGCTCACTCCTTTGAGCCGCATTTATGTTTAAAACAAGTAGTAAAATTGAAAAAAATTTTACCAAACTAGTCCTTTTAGCATTTTTAGACCATCGTCTGAGTTAAGTATTTTTTCACAAGCGCGCTCAGGATGCGGCATAAGGCCGAAGATCTTTTTACTCTTGTCGCAAATACCTGCTATACTATCGATAGAGCCGTTGATATTAACGTCATTGCCTTTTTCGTCACAATACTTTAGCAACACCTGTTCGTTTTGATACATCTCTTTTAGGGTTTTATCATCTGTAAAATAATTACCTTCGCCGTGTGCAACAGGGATATTTACTATCTCTCCAACTTCTAAATTTGATAGAAATTTATTTGAATTTGCTACAACTTTTAGTGGTTGGTATTTTGATATAAAACTCATGCTTTCGTTGCGTCTCATAGCGCCTGGCAATAATCCAAGCTCGAGCAACATCTGAAATCCATTGCAGATTCCAAGCACGTAGCCGCCTTTTTTAGCGTGTTCTACGACTGCTTTCATAGCAGGAGAAAATTTAGCGATGGCTGCTGTTCTTAAGTAATCTCCATAGCTAAAACCACCGGGTAAAACAATCAAATCAGCGTCGATTTTATCCTCTTTATGCCATACGATCTGCGTATCACAGCCTAGAAGATCAAATGCGTATTTTGTATCTACTTCGCAATTTGAACCGGGAAATAAAACTACCGCTACTTTCATAGCACTATCTCAAAATCTTCGATTACGGTATTTGCTAGTAGCTCTTCACACATTGTTTTAAGCTGTTTTTTTGCCTCTTCTTTATCTGTTGCGTCTATATCTAAAACAACTTGTTTTCCGATACGTACATTAGATACATTTGCAAAACCTAGTGAGCTAAGAGCATGTTCTGTTGCCTTGCCGGCAGGGTCTAAGACCCCGTTTTTTAGTGCTATATTTATAACTGCTTTCATTTTTAGCCTTACGATAAAATTCTTCTTAAAACTTCTTCATAAGCGACTTTTACTTCGCCGATACCTTGTCTAAATCTATCTTTGTCAAGTTTTTCGTTTGTTTGTGCATCCCAAAAGCGGCAGCTATCAGGGCTTATTTCATCAGCCAGTAGTATATTACCGTCTTTATCGATACCAAATTCTACCTTAAAGTCAACAAGTTTTAAGCCTTTTGCTTCAAAGAATTTAAATAGTATAGAGTTTATTTCGCGAGCGATATGGCGTAATGTCTCAAGATCTTTTTCGCTTTTTACAAGACCCATAACAAGACAATGTTCGTCAGTTACGATAGGATCGTTTAGTTCGTCATTTTTATAATAAAATTCAACTAATGTAAACGGTAAAACCATGCCTTCTTTTAGTCCAAGGCGTTTTGAAAGAGAGCCGGTTGCTATATTTCTAACAACAACTTCTATAGGAACTATTTCACATTTTTTAACAAGCTGCTCTGTGTCGCTAAGTGTTTCAACAAGGTGAGTCGCTATGCCTTTTTCTTTTAAAATTTTAAAAAGTTGTGTGCTTATTTTATTATTTAAGGCGCCTTTACCGTCTTCTTTACCTCTTTTTTGAGCATTAAATGCGGTCAAATCGTCTTTAAATTCAGCGATGAGCAAATTTGCGTCATCGGTTGCATACATCTTTTTGCCTTTACCTTCGTAAATCAACTCTCTCTTTTCCATACACTACTCCTTGAAAATTATTGTTTTATTTTTAAAACTTTTACTACGTCAATGGCTGTTTTTAACTGTAAATCTTCATCAATTTTTTTCTGAGAAATTATCGTTTTATCATCTTTTGCTTCTGTTTTATTTGCTTCGGCACTTGCGTCTATTTTATCTAATTCACTTTGTAAATGCGCTTTTAGCTCACTTTCTTTTATTGCAAATGCACTATTTTCGCTTTGCGGTACTTTACCTGGATAGACTACTATATCAGGCGTAACACCGACTGCTTGTATAGTCCTGCCACTTGGAAGATAATATCGAGCGATAGTAAGTCTAAGAGCTTCAGTGTCGTCGATAGGTAGTATGACTTGAACGCTGCCCTTACCAAAGGTGTTCTCTCCTACTACTACACCACGTTTGTGATCTTGAAACGCACCACTAACTATCTCGCTAGCACTTGCGCTACCGCCGTTTACTAAAATGGCCAAAGGAAGTCTGCTTAGCGTGGTACTAGAGCTTGCTTTATACTCGGCATTTTCATTACTATCGCGACCTTTTTGAGATACTATGATGCCTTTATCTACAAAAAGATCTACTAGCCCGACAGCTTGATTTAGTAGTCCGCCCGGATTATTTCTTAGATCCATTATAACCCCGTCTACTTTAGGGTATTTCTTAAGAAATTCGCTTGCTTTACTGACTACGTTTTTGTCGAAATTTGTTATCCTAAGATATAAGATGTTTTCTTTTTCTATCATGCGAGCATATACGGACTCTACTTTTATTATGTCGCGTATGATTTTTACGTCAAATGGCTTTTGCTCGCCTTTTCTTACGATTGTTATGGTTATTGGAGTTTTTGGTTTACCGCGCATTTTATTTACGGCTTCATCTATCGTTGTTCCAATGGTTGCATTGCCGTCTATTCGCAGGATTATATCTCCTGCTTTTATACCGGCTCTATCTGCCGGAGTATCTTCGATAGGAGAGATAACGGTTAGTGCGCTATCTTTTATACCAACAGTTATGCCAAGTCCGCCAAATTCGCCGTTTGTTTGGACTTGCATATCCTTAAAAGCTTTTTCATTTAAAAAGCCCGAATGTGCATCTAAATTTTGCATAAGACCGCTTATGGTTTTATCGATAAGTTCTTTAAATTTTATATCATCAACATAGTATTTTTCAACGGTGGATATAGTTTTTGTTAGTTTTGAAAGCGCTTCGATCCTAATACTTGCATCATCATCGCTTTTAGCCGTCAGTGAAGTTGCTAAAAGTGCTGAAGAAAGTAAAAGTGAGATGAATTTTTTATTCAATTTTTCTCCTAGAATTTAAATACTGGGAATTTTAGTAGGTTTTGCCTAAAAAATGGCTAAATTTTAGCAATATCGTCGCATGAATTCAAAATTCCTACGCATTATAAAAAAGGGAAATATTGTCACTCGTATATTTTATCTGCTAAATTTATAAAAATACCTTGACAATAATAGACTAAAGTTATATAATACAACCAATATAAAATTAAGGAGCCAAGAATGTCTAACATAACAGAGAATTTGACAGCACAAATGACAAGCGCTTTAGAAAGTGCCGCGTCTTTAGCTATACATTCTAAAAATTCACAGGTTGTGCCACTGCATCTTTTTTGGGGATTGGTTACGGATAGTGGTTCGATCTTAAACCAAGTTTTTAACAAAATGTCTATCTCAAAAGAAGCCGTGGAGCTTGAGATAAAAAGCATTATTTCATCATTGCCTACAAGCTCAAACGTAAGCCGTGAAAATATCCAAATTTCACGTGATATGATAAACTCTCTTGAGAGTGCAAAAGGGCTTATGACTAGCCTTGGAGATAGCTTTGTGGCAGTAGATACGTGGATAATGGCAAATTTAGACGTTGAACCGATCAAAGGAATTTTGTCTAAATTTTGCGATATTTTAGAGATAAAGAAAAATTTAGAAGCCATTCGTGCAGGTCGCAAGATAGATACCCAAACTAGTGACGAAACACTTGATAGTTTAGAAAAATACGGGGTTGATCTTTGCAAGAAAGCTCTTGAGGGCGCACTTGATCCGGTTATCGGTCGTGATGAAGAAATAACAAGGATGATGCAAATTTTAATAAGAAAAAGCAAAAACAACCCTATCTTACTTGGTGAGCCGGGTGTTGGTAAAACGGCAATAGTTGAGGGCTTAGCTCAAAAGATAGTCGCTAAAGACGTGCCTGTAAGTTTGCAAAACAAACGCGTGATAGCTCTTGATATGAGTGCGTTAATCGCCGGTGCAAAATACCGCGGCGAATTTGAAGATAGATTAAAAGCCGTTATAGAAGAGGTTAAAAAGGCTGAAAACATCATACTTTTTATCGATGAAATTCACACCATCGTAGGAGCTGGTGCAAGCGAGGGTAGTATGGATGCGGCAAATATCCTAAAACCGGCTTTAGCGCGTGGTGAACTTCACGCAGTTGGTGCAACTACGCTAAAAGAGTATCGTAAGTATTTTGAAAAAGATGCGGCGTTACAACGTCGTTTTCAACCTATCGACGTAAAAGAGCCAAGTGTAAATGAGGCCTTACAAATTTTAAGAGGTATAAAAGCTAGACTTGAAGTCCATCATAGCGTAACCATAACAGATAGTGCGCTTGTGGCAGCTGCAAAGTTGAGTGATCGCTATATATCAAACCGATTTTTGCCTGATAAAGCCATCGACCTTATAGATGAAGCAGCAGCTGAGCTAAAAATGCAAATAGAAAGCGAACCATACGAACTAGCACATGTAAAGCGTGAAATTTCAACTCTTGCCGTTGAAAAAGAAGCATTAAAAATGGAAGATGAGGCTAAAAATTCGGCTCGTTTGGAGCAGATAGAAAAAGAGATCGCAAATTTAAACGAGCAAAAACAAAGTTTAGATATAAAATTTGAAAATGAAAAGGCTGTGTTTAACGGAATTTCAAATGCTAAAAAACAGATCGATAGTCTAAAAAATGAAGCTGAGATCGCAAGACGAAACGGAGAATTTCAAAAAGCAGCCGAGATAGAATACGGCAAAATTTTAGAGGAAACAAACAAGCAAAAAGAGCTTGAAAGCAAATGGGAAAGCATGAAAAAAGAGGGCGTGCTTCTTAAAAATCAAGTAGACGAAGAGCTTGTTGCTGGAATTTTGAGCAAATGGACAGGCATAGCTGTTTCAAAAATGTTAGCTAGCGAAAAACAAAAATATCTACAAATAGAAGGGCATTTGCAAAAAAGCGTTATAGGTCAAGACGCTGCCTTGCACGCGCTTTCACGTGCCATAAAACGTAACAAAGCAGGGCTAAATGAAGGTTCAAGACCTATTGGGTCGTTCTTGTTTTTAGGTCCTACGGGAGTTGGTAAAACGCAGTCGGCAAAGGCACTTGCTAAATTTTTGTTTGACGATGAAAAGGCGCTTATACGTTTTGACATGAGCGAATACATGGAAAAGCATAGCGTCTCAAGGCTACTTGGCGCACCTCCCGGATATGTTGGATACGACGAGGGCGGGCAACTAACAGAAGCGGTTAGACGTCGTCCTTATAGCGTGATCTTGTTTGATGAGATAGAAAAGGCCCATAAAGATGTGTTTAATATCTTGCTTGGGATATTAGACGATGGGCGAGCAACCGATAACAAAGGTGTTACGGTGGATTTTAAAAATACTATCATTATCTTAACCTCAAATATCGCTTCAAATTTTATCATGGATCTTGAGGGAGAAGAGCGAGAAAAAGCCGTTAAAAACGAGCTTAAAAACTACTTTAAACCTGAATTTTTAAATCGCCTAGATGATATGATAATTTTTAATCCGCTAACTGAAGATGGGCTTGTAAGTATCGTGCAAATCATGTTTAAAGAATTTCAAAACAGACTTGGCGAGCGCGATATAAAAGCAAATTTGGATATAAGTGCGGCTAAATTTATCGCAAGTGCCGGTTTTGACCCGGTTTATGGCGCTAGACCGCTAAGACGCGCACTGTATGAGCTTGTTGAGGATAATGTTGCCGAAATGATACTCAAAGACGAGCTTGAAAGTGGCGATGAGATAGAAATTTCAGCAAATGCAAATGAAATTTTAATCACCAAGAAATAGCGAATTTTAGGGCTGTTGCGGCAGCCCTTTGCAATATGCTAAAAAATAATATTAACATAAAATAAATATTAATAAATCCTCTCTTAAATATTATCTCTAATAAAATTTTTAATAACCTTTTAGTAAAACTATGTGTAATATTTCACAGTTAGTTTTATCTCATTATATAAAAGGAGTAAAAATGACCGAGAATGACGTCCTTGTAAGGATTAACAAAAGATTGCTCGAACTTTCTAAAATTCCAAGAATCAATCAAGAAGGTTCTATTGCTAAACGTTTAAAAGAAAAAGGTTTTTCTAGGCGTGATTTCATGAAGTGGGCAGGTGCGATGAGCGCATTTATGGCACTTCCTTCAAGTTTTGCGCCAAGTATTGCAAAAGCTGCCGAGCTTAGTGATAGACTGCCCGTGATTTGGCTTCATATGGCCGAGTGCACGGGCTGCTCAGAAAGCCTTCTTAGGAGTGATACTCCAACTATAGATAGTCTTATTTTTGACTATATTAGCCTTGAGTATCATGAAACTCTAATGGCCGCAGCAGGTCATCAAGCTGAAAGAAATTTGCACGATGCCATTAAAAAGTATAAAAACCGCTATATTTTGATGGTGGAGGGTGCTATCCCAACCGGAGCTACCGAACACTATCTAACGATAGGTGCCGAAGGTCATACGGGTAAGCAGATAGCTCAAAATGCCTGTGAAAATGCGGCGGCTATATTTAGTATAGGAACTTGCTCTAGTTTTGGAGGAATTCAAGCCGCACATCCAAATCCAAGCAACTCAAAAGCGCTAAGCGTTATCACTTCAAAACAAGTTATAAACGTCCCCGGCTGTCCTCCAAGTGAGAAAAATATCGTAGGAACACTGCTTCATTTTATATTATTTGGCACTCTTCCTGCTCTTGATGTTTACAACAGACCAAAATGGGCTTATGGACTTAGAATTCATGACCTTTGTGAAAGACGCGGACACTTTGATGCCGGCGAGTTTGTGCAAAGCTTTGGTGATGAAGGTGCTAAACAGGGCTTTTGTCTATACAAGGTAGGTTGTAAAGGACCATATACTTTTAATAACTGTTCACGCGAGCGCTTTAACTCTCATACATCATGGCCTATCCAGGCAGGACATGGCTGTATAGGTTGCAGTGAGCCTGACTTTTGGGATACTATGGGGCCGTTTGAAGAGCCAATGGCAGATAGATTATACAACACTCCGTTTGGTATTGGGTCTGACGCCGTAAGCGATAAAATCGGAGTTGGAATTTTAGCTCTAACAGCCGTTGGCATAGCAGCACACGCAGCAATAGCCGCTATGAAAAAAGGAGATAACGATGAGTGAAAGAAAGATTGTCATAGATCCTATAACTAGGATAGAGGGGCACTTGCGTGTAGAGGTTGTTGTTGATGATAATAACGTCGTGAAAGAGGCGTATTCTGGATCGACACTTTGGCGTGGTATAGAGCAGATAGTAAAAGGACGTGATCCCAGAGACGTTGGGTTTTTTACTCAAAGAATTTGTGGCGTTTGCACGTATTCTCACTATAAAGCAGGTATTATCGCGGTTGAAAACGCACTTGGCATAACACCTCCTTTAAATGCCCAACTAACAAGAACTCTTATGAATGCAGCGCTTTTTGTGCATGACCATATTGTTCATTTTTATCACTTGCATGGGCTTGACTGGGTTGATGTTATATCAGCTCTTAGCGCTGATCCTAAAAAAGCAAGCGAAGTTGCGTTTAAATTTACAGACCTACCGTATGCGTGCGGGGAGGATAAGCTTAAAGAAGTTCAAAAAAGAGTAGGGGAATTTGCAGCTAAAGGTAACCTTGGACCATTTGCAAATGCGTATTTTGGACATAGCACTTACAAACTAAGTCCTGAAGAAAATTTAATAGCTCTTTCGCACTATCTTGAATGCTTAAGAATTCAACGCATCGCAGCGCAACTTATGGCGATATTTGGCGGTAAAAACCCACATCCGCAAAGCTTAACCGTAGGCGGTGTAACTTGCGTTATGGATATCGAAAGCCCCGCAAGACTAGGCGAATATCTAACAAAACTAAAAGAGATTCAGGAATTTGTTAATCGTGCTTACTATCCGGACTTAGTTATGGCGGCAAAAGCCTATGCGAACGAGCCTAGCGTGCTAAATGATATCGGTGTAGCAAATCTTTACACATTTAAAGAATTTCAAATAGGCGCAAACGAGTGGTTGTTTGAAAGCGGTATCATTAAAAACGGCGATCTAAGCAAGGTTTATGATGTTGATGAGAGCCTTATAACTGAAGAAGCCACACATGCTTGGTATGAAGATGACAAAGCACTTCATCCGTATGATGGCAAAACCGATCCAAAATACACAGGTTTAATTGATGGTGAAAGTATTGGCGAAGACGGTAGGATGGTTCATTCTAAATTATTTAACACAAAAGGTAAATATAGCTGGATAAAAGCGCCTAGATACGGCGGAGAATCTCTGCAAGTAGGTCCTTTGGCAAATATCGTAGTTAATTACGCAAAAGGAAACAAATACGTAGTGCCTGTGGTGGATAAATTTTTAAAAGACACGGGACTTCCTTTAAGTGCTGTTTTATCAACACTTGGTAGAACTGCAACAAGGATGCTTGAAGCTAAAATCATAACCGATAACACTATCACGGCCTTTAATAACCTCATAGAAAATTTAAAAACCGACCGTGAGACATGTGCTAAATACTCTATAGACAAAAACAAAGAGTATAAAGGCAGATACATGGGTCATGTGCCACGCGGAACGCTAAGTCACTGGTGTCGCATAAAAGATGGCGTCATAACCAACTGGCAAGCTGTAGTTCCTAGCACATGGAACGCCTCTCCAAAAGATGCCAAAGGTCAAATGGGATCGTATGAAGCGTGTTTGATCGGTTTAAAGATAGCCGATGTTACACAGCCACTTGAGATCGTGCGTAAAATTCACTCATACGACCCTTGTATAGCTTGTGCCGTTCATGTGATGGACACAAAGGGGGCAAAACTTGGCGAGTATAAGATAGATGCAAATCTAAAAGGATAAGCCATGAGAAAAGCAGAGTATGAATTTAGCATAGGAGTTAGACTTACGCATTGGATTAGAGCTATTGTGATAGCGTTTTTGATTTTTAGCGGGTTTTACATCTCTTATGTATTTATAGCGCCTGAAATTTCGGCAGAACCTACGCTGTTTTTAAACGCAAAATGGAGAGCCGCCCATCAGGTTGCTGGGTTTATTTTGATAGCGTGCTTTATATTTAAAGTTTATCTATTTATATTTGACAAACATAGTAGAAAGGAATTAAGAAGTGTTTTTGACTTTTTAAATCCAAAAATTTGGTTCTCGCAGATCAAATACTATCTGTTTTTAGGCAAACATCCTCATCTAAAAGGTGTTTACAACCCGCTTCAGTTTGCGTCTTATTTTTTCTTTTATGTTGTTTTGGCTCTTATATGCGTTAGTGGCCTTGTGCTTTACGCTCACGTTTATCACGAAGGACTTGGTGGCGCTATATATGACATTGCTAGATGGCTTGAGGAGATGATGGGTGGTTTGGCAAATGTTAGAACGATACATCGAATTTGTATGTGGGTTATCATGATATTTGTGCCCATTCACGTCTATATGGCTGTATTTAATGCCGTTAAAGGCAAAAACGGAGCCATGGATGCGATAGTTAGCGGATATAAATTCGTAAAAGAATAAAGATGAAATTTCTGCTTCTTGGTATCGGAAACGTTATGTTTGGCGATGAGGGCTTTGGAGTGCATTTTATAAAGTGGATAGAGAGAAACTACCGCTTTACAAGCAAGGAGCATTTGCTTGAATTTATAGACGGCGGGACGTTAGCCATGGCGCTAACTCCCGTTATTTCGGAATTTGATAGTATAGTGATGGTTGATTGTATAGAGGCTAACGACTCAAAAGTAGGCGAAATTTACTTCTTTGACTATGAAAATATCCCTGAATTTATAAATTTTGACGGGTCTGCACATGAAGTCGAGATGAAGCAAACATTAGCATATATGGACATTTTAGGTGATAGACCTGAGGTTAAAATTTTAGGACTTATCCCAAAGCGGATAGAGCCCATGAGTTTTGAACTCTCAAGCCAACTGATAAATGGCGCAAATGTCGCTTTAAACGCACTTTTAAACTATCTTTTAAAATGCGGATTTGAGTATGAAAAGATAGATAATCTTAGCATACAAGATATAGCAAATGAGTATAAGAAGAAAGGTTTTTATGGTTCTAGCTTTTGAATTTTTATGGATAAAAGAGCTTGTTTGGCTTGAGATCATCCTAAGACAAACGGCTAAAAATTTACCTCATAAAGTAGTAAAAGATAGCGAAGGACTTACGCTTTTTATTAGTGCAAACGAGAGTGAACTTTCTAAATTTAGTGACAAACTTTGCATAAATTTACCAAGTTCGCTTTTTATAAAAGGCTTTAGAGTTTATGAAGCAAGCATGCCAAACGACAAAAGCGATAAAGATGTGCACTTGGAGTGTGATTTGCCAGCTCTAACCCCGCTTCAAGAGCTAAATTTTAAACAAAACGGACAAATTTGCAAAAATGAATTTGGTGTTTTAAGTAAAATTTCTGTACTTGATCAAAAAATTTGCGAAGAAAATTTTAACCTCCTTTTAGGGCAGTGCGCTAAAAAGATAAAAGATGGAGAGGTAGTGAAATTTAAGAGCAGCTCTAGTGAATTTGAAGTAGAGATCCTACATAGCTTTGATAAATTTGACTTTATCATGCCAACTAATTCAAAAGCGCTTTTAAACATCTTTACTTTTAATGAGCGCGAGATAACGGCACTTGCTAGCTTTGAAAAGCCGATGTTAAGACTAAAAACAAATGCGCTTTTTAAGCAAAAACACCCTCAAATTCAAACTACGGCAAATGTTAAATTATCACAGGATTTTTTTATCTTTGCTCTTTGCGATAAACTTTATAATGATAAGATAAATTTTATCGGAGTTAGAAATTTAGGCAAAAATTCTATTTTTAAATTTTGCCTTTTTGATAAAGAAAGCTTGGTTTACGATAGCAGTTCAAAAGAAGAGCTAGAGAGTGATTATTTTGAGTTAAACTTAAACAAAGATAGTGCCGACGGTATATTTTTAGTGCGTAAAAATGATAAGATACCGCTACTTTTTATACCAAATTTTATAAGTTTTGACGAAATTTTTAAGGAGATAAAAGGGCTTGATGGCGGAGAAAGGTTGCTTGAAAATTTTGCAAAAACTTATGTTTTACCAAGCGAAAATTTAAACCTAAATGCAAATTTTTACTCACTGTTTTGCATGAGTGCAAAGGTGTTAAATTTTAGTCCAAATTTAAAACAAGCAGGAGAAAGGCTGCTATTAAACGCCTTTAACTTTGGTGCAAATAGAGGCGTTTTGATAGATTGTAAGGTTAAAGACGGTGTTTTTGATGTGGCTAAATTTATAAGAAGCACCATGAGTTTTATGCTAGCCGGAGCGCAAGAGGGCAACATAAGCTATGGTGTGGTAAGTTCACTGGCTGGCTTTTTAGCAAATTTCATACTTGAAAAAGCGGATGAATTTGATATAAAAACCGTGAAATTTAGCGGAGATTTATTTAAAGAAGAAGCTGTATTAAAAACATTTAAGCGCGAATTTGAGCCAAATTTTAAGCTTGATTTTAGCAGTTTGGGCATTAAAATATCACTGTAAAGCCCGAATTTATTAAATTTTTGTTATAAATTTCAAATGATAAATTATAATTTTGAAATTTCAGGTTTAGTTCAGGGTGTTGGTTTTAGACCATTTGTGTATTCACTAGCGATCAGGTATGGACTAAAGGGTGAAATTTACAATGACGACGAAGGTGTAAAGCTAAGCCTTTATGGAAAAGAAAAGGCGCTATTATCATTTGAAAAGGCACTATTTGCTGAGCTAGTGCCGCTTGCTAGGATAGATGAGCTAAGGAAATTTAAAGGCGATAAAGTCTTTGACGAGCTAAACATCATTGCTTCTAGATCAGCCCAAAAAGCAGCTGCCATACTACCTGATTTTGCTATTTGCAAAGAGTGTGAACGAGAGTTTTATGATCGGTCAAATCCTCGCTATCTATATCCATTTATAAACTGCACGAATTGCGGTCCGAGATTTTCTATCATAAAATCCCTGCCATATGATCGTATAAACACAACCATGAATGAATTTAAGATGTGTGAAAGTTGCGAGAGTGAGTATAAAAATCCACTCGATCGTCGCTATCACGCACAGCCCATCTCATGTCCAAAATGCGGTCCTAAGCTTATGTTAAAAGATAAAGTCGGTAAAATTTTAACCCAAAACGAAGACTCGATAAAACAAGCCACGCAGCTTATAAAAGATGGTAAAATTTTAGCCATAAAAGGACTTGGCGGCTTTCATCTAGTTTGCGACGCGCATAATCAAAATGCGATAAATGCGCTTAGACTTCGCAAACATCGCCCACACAAGCCGTTTGCTATAATGTGTAAAAATTTGCAAAACGTTAAAGAGCTGGCTGAAATTTCAAGCAAGGAAGAGGAGCTTTTAACTTCAAATTTAAAGCCGATCGTGCTTTTAAAAGCAAAGCCAAACAGCACTTTAGCGCCAAGTATCGCGCCAAATTTAAACCGTCTTGGCATTATGCTAGCATTTAGCGGTATCCATTTAGCGCTTTTTGAATACCTTGATACAAATATCGTGGCAACTAGCGCAAATATCTCCGGTGAGCCGGTGATATATAACGAAGCAGAGCTACTTTATAAGCTTGGCGATGTTATTGATTTTTATCTTGACCACGATAGACAAATTTACTCTCCCAGTGACGATAGTATCGCTTTTACGGTGCAAGAGGAGATAAATTTTACACGCACTTCGCGCGGGCTTAATCCATACTTTTTTCATTCAAATTTCAACAAAAAAGGGACATTTTTAGCCCTTGGTGCCGAACTCAAAAATCAATTTGCCATCTATCATAACGGGCAAATTATGATAAGCCCATACATTGGAGATCTTAAAAATGTAGCTACTTTTGATAGATTTTTAAATGTTTTAAACCTTTTTGTTAAAACCTACGAGCTTAAATTTGATCACGTGATTTGCGACCTTCACCCGCATTTTTTAAATACAAAATGGGCTAAAGAGCAGGGATTTACTTTAAGTGCCATCCAGCATCATTATGCACATCTTTTAGCTGTTATGTTTGAGCATAATTTACCAAAAGATGGCGAATACATCGGCTTTTGTTTTGATGGTACAGGATATGGTGAGGATGGTAAAATTTGGGGTGGAGAGGTATTAAAAATAGATCAAAACGGCTATAAAAGGCTTTATTGTTTTGATGAATTTAAACTAATAGGTGGCGAAAATAGCATAAAAAACATCTATCAAATCGCTTACTCTATCATATTAAAATACGATCTTGAAGATGAAGCGAGAGAATTTTTATCAAAATTTGACGCAAAAAGGCTTTTGGCACTAAAATCAGCGCATAATGTTACCAATATACACACTAGCTCTTTAGGCCGCGTGTTTGACGCATTTGCAAGCGTTATCTTGGGTTTAGAAAGTATAAGTTACGAAGCCCAAAGCGGTATGGAGCTTGATAAATTTTATGATGAAAGTTTGGACTATTCTTATAAATTTGAGATAAAAAATGGTGTTATAAATTTTAAAAATGCCTTTAAATCGGCTCTAAAAGATGACGCAAGGCACGCAGTTACTGGCTTTATTAATGCTATCGCAGATCTAGTAACTCAAGTATCTAAAGAAGGCAAAAAAGATGTCTTACTTTCTGGAGGAGTATTTCAAAATTCTACACTTTTATCACGTGTGATTAGGAATTTAAAAGATAAAAATATAAATTTTTATCACTGTTCTAAATTTTGTGATAACGATACAAATATAGCTTTGGGTCAAATTTATTATCTTTTATCTAAAATTTAAGCTTTAAAGTTTTATAATAACATAAGTTTAAGTTAAGGGGGCTAACATGGATGAGATAATTAGATTTAGCGTTTCTTTACCTAAATCGCTTCTGGACGAACTTGACAAAAAGATCGCAGAGCAAGGATATGCTTCAAGAAGCGAACTGACACGAGATCTCATAAGAGAAAAGATGGTAAAAGATAGTTGGGAGACTTCAAGTGGCGAACTTGTAGGTGTTTTAACGGTCATTTACACACATCATCAAAATGAGCTTGTTGTTAAGATGTTAGAGCTTGAACATGATGCTGATATAAAAATCGTCTGCACAACACACATTCATATAGATCATCACAACTGTCTTGAGACGCTTGTTTTACGCGGTGAAGCTGATAAAATAAAGCGTTTTAGCGATAGGATATCAGGACTAAAAGGTGTTAAATTTGCCGAACTTACAAAAGCAGCCGTTCCGCACACCTGATAACACTTAATATTTTTAATTAAAATATAAATTTATAGTGGTAGGTTATTTTAGTATTTAAATTTATGAAATTTTATGCTTCTAAAATTTGCAGTCAAGTTAAAATTTCATAAATTTTACTACATTTTTTCTTCTAAAAATTTAAAATTTAAATTTAAGCTTTATCTAATAATCAAAGAGTTAAACTTATAAAATTAATATTTAAGGAGCTAAAAATGTGTAAAGATTGCGGTTGCTCGTTGCCTGGTCACTCACACGAACATACTCATACGGACGGTACAAAACATACTCACTCGCATTCTCATGACGGAATTTTATCTCATACTGACAAAAAAGCCCACGAACACGAGCATTCGCATGCACATCCGGTGTTAAATGAAAGCAAAACGATAGATGTTATAGAAAAAATTTTATCGGCAAATGATGCCGAGGCAGAGCACAATAGAGCTCATCTTGACGAGCATAAAATTTTATGCGTAAATTTAATGAGTTCACCAGGGGCTGGTAAAACCACTCTTTTAGAAGCTACTATAAAAAATTCAAACATCAAAATCGGCGTAGTCGAGGGCGACTTAGAAACTAACCAAGATGCGGATCGTGTAGTACTTGCAGGTGGTAAGGCTCACCAGATAACCACTGGTCAAACATGCCATTTGGACGCTTTTATGGTACATGAAGGACTTCATCATCTGCCTTTAAATGAGCTTGATATGGTGTTTATAGAAAATGTCGGAAATTTAGTCTGCCCTGCTAGTTATGATGTAGGCTCGCATTTTAACGCAGTGCTTATATCAGTGCCTGAAGGCGACGACAAAGTAAGTAAGTACCCTGTAATGTTTCGTGCGGCAGATGTGCTTTTGATAAGTAAAATTTCACTTCTTCCTCATTTTGACTTTGATGTAGAAAGAGTAAAAAAAGACGCAAGAAAACTTAATCCCAAAATCGACATTATCGAGATAGATAGCAAAACAGGCGAAGGTGTCCAAAAGTGGGTTGAGTATCTAAAATTTAAAAAAGAGATGAGATAATGTGCCTTTCTATACCATCAAAAGTTATCGAGATAGATAGCGATAATGTAGCACTAGTTGAGACGCTTGGCGTTCAAAGAAGAGTTAGTCTTGATCTAATCGCAGAGCCGGTAAGCCCGGGTGAATACGTCCTAATCCATGTCGGATACGCAATGGAAAAGATAGACACAAAGATCGCGCAAGAAAGTATACAAATTTATAAACAAATAGCCAAAGACATGAAAAGCGGCGTAATAGACAGCTATGACGGCGACATGGGACTAAGGGATTTTGATGGATCTGATAAATGATTTTCGCGATAAAGAACTTATCTTAACTCTTAGTTCGTTAATAAAAAAAGAGAGTAAAAAACCGCTAAATATCATGGAGATTTGCGGTGGACATACGCACTCTATTATGAAATTTGCCTTGCCTGATCTAGTTGGCAAAAATATAAATTTTATCCACGGTCCGGGTTGCCCGGTTTGTGTTATGCCACGCTCGCGCATAGACGAAGCCTGTAAATTAGCAGCGCTTGAGGGTGTGGTGTTTTGCACCTTAGCCGATATGCTTAGGGTGCCAGGCTCATATACAAGCTTGCAAAAGTTAAGAGCTCAAGGGCATGATATACGCGCGCTTTACACACCGCTTGACGCTCTTAAAATCGCCAAACAAAACCCTGATAAAAATGTAATATTTTTTGCAATAGGTTTTGAAACCACAACTCCAATGAGCGCAAATCTGGTTGAAAAAACTATAGAGCAGGGTATTAAAAATTTATACTTTCATATAAATCACGTCACAGTTCCCGCTCCGGTTCGAGCTATCATGCAAGATGAAAATGTCAATATAGATGCATTTTTAGGACCTAGCCACGTAAGTGTTATAACTGGAAGTGAAATTTATAAAGAGCTTAGCGAGGAGTTTGCAAGACCGATTGCTATTAGTGGATTTGAGCCACTTGATATCATGGCTAGTGTCTTAAATTTAGTAAGACAGCAAAATTTAGGCACTCATGAGGTCTATAACGAATACGAACGTGTCGTTAGCAAAAACGGAAATTTAAAAGCAAAAGAGCTAATCGCAAAATACTTTATCCCATGTGACTTTGAGTGGCGAGGACTTGGCGTGATAAAAGATAGTGGTATGAGACTACGAGATGAGTATGCGCACCTTGATGCAAGGCGGAAATTTGACTGTAACGTAGAAAGCAAAGGCGAGAGTAAGGCCTGCATATGCGGTAAAATTTTACGCGGGCAAGCAAAACCGTTTGAATGCAAAGTCTTTGCAAAAGCGTGCACCCCGCAAAATCCAATAGGCTCTTGCATGGTTTCAAGCGAGGGTGCTTGTGCGGCATATTTTAAATATGCAAAGAGGATTTCATGAAGATAATGCTTAGCCACGGTGGTGGTGGCGAGGAGATGAACTCGCTTATAAATGAAACTATTTTTAAAATTTTTGATAATGAAATTTTATCACAAAGTAACGACTCGGCTATCTTAAATTTAAACTCAAAATGTGCCTTTAGCACCGATAGTTTTGTGGTCACTCCTATATTTTTTAACGGTGGAGACATCGGCAAGATCGCAGCTTGCGGCACCATAAATGACCTTGCGATGGTTGGAGCTAAAGCAAAGTATCTAAGTTGCTCGTTAATCATCGAAGAGGGGCTTGAGATAGATGAGCTAAAGCAAATTTTAACCTCGCTAGCAGAAATTTGTAAAAATGACGGTGTAAAGGTTGTTTGCGGGGATACAAAGGTTGTGCCAAGAGGAAAGTGTGATAAAATTTTTATCAACACATCAGGGATCGGCGAAATAATCTGCGACAATGTAGAGCTTAAAAGCTTGCGTCCAAAGGCTAAAGTTTTGTTATCGGGAGATATCGGAAGACATGGTGGCGTTATACTTGCAAGCAGAGAAGAATTTGAGCTAAGTTCGGCGTTAAAAAGTGATTGCAAAAGTTTAAACAGTGTTGTTTTGGAGCTTGTAAAAAACGGCATAAAACCGCTTTGCATGAGGGATGCCACAAGAGGCGGCTTGAGCGCAGTTTTAAACGAGTGGTCGAAATTTAGCAACCTTGACATCTTGGTTTTTGAAGAAAAGATAAAAGTAAGCGATGAAGTTACGGGGATATGCGAGTTATTTGGCTTTGAACCTTACGAGCTTGCAAACGAAGGGACTTTTGTCCTTGCCGTAAGCGAAGAGGACGCACCTTTGGCGCTTAAAATTTTAAAAGAATTTGACCAAAATGCAAGTGAGATAGGTGAAATTTTAGATAGTAAAAACTCAAGGGTTATTATAGAAAACGCTTATAAATCACGTAGATTTTTAGAGCCTCCAAAAGGCGAGCTTTTGCCAAGGATCTGTTAATGCACGAACTAAGTATCGCTCAAAATTTACTCACTCTTTGCGAGCAAAATGCCGAAAAAAACGGTGCAAAAAAAGTTAATGAAATCATCATCAAAATAGGGCGTTTAAGCGGAGTTGAGCCACATTATCTACAAAGTGCGTTTGATGTTTGCAAAGCAGGAAGTATATGTGATAGCGCCAAGCTTACTATAAATTTGCAAAATATAATCATAAAATGCAAAAGCTGCAACAAGGAAAATGAGCTTGATAAAAATGAATTTTTATGCCCAAATTGCGGCTCAAACGAGCTTGATGTTATAGACGGCGAAGACATGATGCTCATGCAACTAAAAATGGAATAATACATAAAATTTTATGTATTATTCTTAAAATTAAACTACACTTAACAATCAATCAAAAATCAAAAACGGAGCCTCTATAATATTTTTTATGATATTAAACGGGGAAAGCAAGGTATCTTGTAAAATTTGAGTCGAATACTCCGGCTTTTGCGTTGTTCCGCGAATGGTGATGAGCGTTGAAAACGAGCGTTCTTTGCCAAGTATGATTTGATTGACTACAGGAATTTTATCGATGATATTACTTGCGTCTTTTAGTATCTTAAGCTCAAGATCGATATTTATCACCTTACTTTCAAGATCTATCGTGCCTTTTCCTGCGATATCGGCACTGCTTCCTTCGATGTCTATTGCTATAAATTTTATCAAAGAGCCATCTTTTTCAAATAAAATTTTACCGCTTTTTACCGTAAAGCCTTTATCGTTAAAATCAGGCGTTTTAAAGCTTAAAAGCGCAGGAACGGAGTTTATAAAGCTTAAAAGCTGTTGGTAAAATATATAATCCTTAATGTAAGCACTGTGAAATCTCGCCTCACCCTTAAATAAATCCTTGCTTTCCCCAAGTATCTTTAGCCTAAAATTTCCACTCTCAAAGCTGTTAAATCCAAAAAATTGATTAACAAATTCACCGCTTATCCCTGTGGCGTCAAGGTCGATTTTTTGGTTATTTTTGACAAATCCAAAACGCCCGCTTGATGGAAAACCTCTAATTATCATCTCGTCGGCTTTCTCATAAAATTCCAAGTTCTTAAACGCGAGTGTTCTGTTTAGATCTTTTATCGTTACGTCGGCATTTTTTGCGTATAAATTAAGTGCGTAAAGCCTCTCTTGATCGTTTGTTTCATTTGTGTCTATTTGTAGATTTAGATTTTGCGTTGTGATATTTACATCGCTTTGTTTTGTGTTAAATTTGATAAGTCCACTTTTTGAGCGACCTTTTGAGGTAAGCTTTTGTATGTTTACATCGATGTTAAAGTCGTCTACTTCGTATTTAGTACCGTCTTTATGATAAAAAGGCAGGTTAAATTTAAGATCGTTTGCGTCTATGTTTAGAGTGTTAAAATCCTTCGTAGTAAGCGTAAAGTCTCTAAAATCACTTATGCCGATCTGGTTTAAAAGTGGCGAGTGTTTGATCAAACTTGCGTTGTTTGTTTGTATTTTATTCTCATCGCCAAAACTTAAATTTAGGTCGAAATTTAATATATTAAGCTTTGTATCATCTCCGCTAAAGTCAAGCTTTGCTTGTATTTTTTCATCTTTGAGGCTTAAAATTTTAGCATCATCTGAGCCAAGATCAAGGTTTTTTAAATTTGCTCTTATATCGCCGACACTTTTATTGATGTCTATGTTCGCTCTTGCGTCGCTGTTAAAAAACTCAAGACCAAAATTCTTTGCATCGATCTTTAGTGTGTCTGTATTTATGAGTTTTATGTCGGCATTTTTAGCATTAAATTTCGCTCCCGCTATGTCTATGCCCGCATTTGTTGCGTTAAAATCGCCATTTGCGATGACGTTTATCGTATCGAAATTTATATCAAGCAATAGTGTGGCGTCCATTTTTCCACTTGTTTGATTTATCGGTATTTTTATATCATAAGCTTTTAAAATATCATTTATAACACTATCATACATTGAGCGAGTTTTTAGATTAAGTAAAATTCCAGCCTCTTTTTCGTCAAAAATATTATAGATAACAAGGTTTGAGCCGTCAAGTTTGCGACCTTTATATACCGGCTCTAAAAGATCAAAGTATAAATTTGAGTTTTTAAGTTTTATGCTCGCTTCTTTTACATCAACCGCCTCTAGGCTCTTTTCAAATTTTACATTTAGGCCTTTTGCAACGGCTGTGGCATTAAGATCATCTAGATAAAATTCCGAATTTTCTAAATCCACCTTGCCATTTAACTCTTTGATATTGTAATCTTGTGCGATAATAAAGCCGTAGATCCAATTTTTAACATCCTCGTTTAAGTTAAATTTCAAATCAAGATCATTCATAAAATCCCGCAAAGAATTTGCCTTAATGTCATAAGCTTTATATCTTAAAATCCCATCTACAAGCGTAAAATCAATCCTTCCGTTTATCTCAAACGAATTAAAACTTCCAGAAAATGCGTATTTTTGTTTTTTGATATCAGCACTTCCAAAGCCGGACAAGGTTACATTAAAGTCCTTAAAAGCAAGGTTTGATATGTTAAAGTTATCAACTCCGGCTTCTTCTCTTTCTTGCATTTTAACATCTAGACCAAAATGCTTGTTGTCTACAAAAAAGGAGTTGTTTTCAAATAAAATTTTAAGCTCATTGTCTCCGATTTTTAAGCTGTGAAGTGAAATTTCTTGAAAAAGTATATCAAGCCATTTGGCACTTTGAGTAACATCGATTAGGTAATTACCTGAGGTCTTTTCCTCTTTTTGCACTTTTAGCTGAGGAAATTTTAATTCTTTTGCTCTAAGTATCAGTTTTTTATCGAGTTTTATGTATAATTGTTCTATTCTAAGCTCGTCAAATTCGAGGTTTTCAACCTTAATTCCAAATTTTAAGAGCAAGACTAAAGAAAGAACAAAGATGATTAAAAATTTTATAAAAAACCCATATTTAGCTATTTTTTTTGATGCCATACTTATATTTTTCCTAAGTATTTTTATATATCTAACACGTTCTATAAATACAAGCGAAGTCGTTTTTATCCCAAAAGGCGGTGTTGGTGAAATTATATCTTATTTATCTAACCGTAACTTTAACCTAAGTAGTATCGACAAATACGCACTGATATTTATCGGATCACCACAATCAGGCTGGATAAATATGCAAAGCACTAAGTTAAGCAGGATTGATTTTTTACGTAAATTAACAGTAGCAAAAGCCGCTCTTAAAGACATAACTTTAATCCCAGGCGAAACTACTGTGATATTTTTAAACCAAATTTCAAAAGAGCTCGGCTTAAACGAGCAGATTTTAAATGCCGAATACAACGCGATATCTCCACTTCCTGACGGCTTTATCATGCCAAATACATATAAAATCCCGCTTGGCATCAGCGAAAGACACCTGGCTTACTATCTTGTAAATTCATCAAAAAAAGCACATCAAGACCTTAGTATGAAAATTTTTGGTGAATATGATGAAAAAAAATGGTTTAAGTTTTTAATCATCGCTTCAGTTATCCAAAAAGAAGCCGCAAGTAATGACGAAATGCCTCTTGTTAGCTCTGTCATCTACAACCGCCTAAAAAAGGGCATGAGACTACAAATGGACGGGACTTTAAACTATGGTATCTACTCTCATGAGACGATAACCCCGGAGCGTATACGCACTGACATGAGCAAATTTAACACATATCTAAACGACGGACTTCCGCCAAGCCCGGTTTCTTCAGTTTCTATAAATGCGATAAAAGCGGCGATAAGCCCCGCAAGTAGTGATTATTTGTATTTTGTAAGAGATAAAAGAACAAAAAAACATAAATTTTCAAAAACTTTAACCGAACATAATCAAAATATAGGTAGGTAGTGTTTAAAATTTTATTTTATAATTGTTTTTTAACAAAAAAACGATAAATTTATAAAAAACCAAGGAATAAATATGAGTGAGATCATTTGGACTAAGACGGATGAAGCCCCGTTGTTTTCGAGTTATTCGTTATTGCCTATTTTGCAAAGTTTTTTATCGAAGGCAGGCATAAAAATATCACAAAAAGATATATCTTTAGCAGGACGAATACTGGCTGAATTTAGTGATATTTTAGCTAATAAACACGAAAACGCTCTTGAGCTATTAGGAGAGCTTACAAAGAGTGCTGACGCAAATATCATAAAACTTCCAAATATTTCAGCAACACTTCCTCAACTAAATGCTGCCATTAGCGAGCTTAGAAGCAAAGGCTTTGATCTACCGTTATATCCAAATGAGATAAAAACAAAAGAAGATGAAGAGATAGCAAAAAAATACGCAAAGATAATTGGAAGCGCGGTTAATCCAGTCCTTAGACAAGGCAATTCTGACAGGCGCTGTGTAAAGGCGGTAAAAGACTACGCAAGGGCAAATCCACACTCCACGGGCGAGTGGGATAAAAATGTAAAAACTCGTGTAGCACACATGCAAGATGGGGATTTTTACGCCAACGAAGAGTCTATCATCAGTAAAAAAGATGATGTTTATACAATAAATTTTATAAATAAAAATGGTGAGAAGACAAAACTAAAAGAGCTTGAAATCTTAAAAGATGAGATAATCGATGCTAGTTTTATGAGTGTAAAAAAGCTTGATAAATTTTATCAAGATGCCTTTAAAAGCGCAAAAGATGATGACTTACTGGTAAGCTTACATCTAAAAGCTACGATGATGAAAGTAAGCGATCCTGCTATATTTGGTCATGCGATAAAGATCTTTTTTAATAAAGCATTTGATGAGTTTGGTGAAATTTTTAAAAGCCTAGAGATAAATGAAAACAACGGTTTAAAAGATATTTTTGCTAAAATTTCAACTCTAAAAGAGACAGAACGAAACAGGATCAAAGCTAAATTTGATGAAATTTTTACCTCATCGGCAAGTGTTGCGATGGTAAATAGCGCACAAGGTGTTACGAATTTTCACGTTCCAAACGATACGATAATCGACGCTTCAATGCCTGCCATGATAAGAAATTCTGGAACAATGTATGATAAAAACGGCGAACCAAAAGAGACTTTAGCGATAATACCCGACAAAACTTACGCCACTCTTTATCAAGCTTGCATAAACAACCTAAAAGAAAAAGGCTCACTTGATGTCACCAAAATAGGAAGCGTCTCAAATGTCGGTTTAATGGCTAAAAAAGCTGAAGAATACGGCAGTCACGATAAGACTTTCATTGCAAAAGATGATGGAGAATTTATCGTAGTTGATAAAGACGATAAAGAGGTATTTAAATTTAATGTGCAAAGCGGCGATATCTTCCGCATGACTCAAGCAAAAGATGATGCTATAAAAAGCTGGATAGACCTAGCTTTAAATAGAGGCAAGATAACAGGCGAACCGCTAGTTTTTTGGCTTGATGAAAACAGAGCGCACGATAGAAATTTAAAATCAAAAATAGATCTTTTGAAATTTGAAAATGCAGGCGTAAAGTATGAAATTTTAAACTATGAAAAAGCATGCGAGAAATGCCTTGACATCATAAGAGAGGGTAAAAATGTTATAGGCGTTACAGGGAATGTCTTGCGTGACTATTTAACTGATCTTTTCCCGATACTGGAGCTTGGCACTAGCTCAAAAATGCTATCTGTCGTGCCTTTGCTTTGCGGAGGAGGTATGTTTGAGACTGGAGCGGGTGGAACTGCACCTGTGCTAGTAAAAGAGCTAATTGAGCAAAACCATCTCATCTGGGATAGTCTTGGCGAATACCTAGCTCTCATAGCCTCGCTAGAACATCTTGCTAATTCTAAAAGCAATAAAAACGCTAAAATTTTAGCTAAAACACTAGATGGTGCCGTAAATTTATACCTAAAAAATAACAAATCACCACAAATGGGAGTTAAAAATCCAGACACTAGAGCGAGCCACTACTATCTAGCCCTTTACTGGGCGCAAGAGCTTAAAAATAGTGAACTTGGCAAAGAATTTACAAATTTAGCAGATGATTTGCTAGCTAACGAAGCTAAAATTTTAAATGAACTTTGCGAAATTCAAGGGGATGGAGTTGATTTTGGTGGATATTTTTATCCGGATGAGCAAAAAAGTTCTAATATCATGAGACCTAGTCAAACACTAAATAAAATAATAGGATAAAAAATGAAGATAAGTATAATCGGAGCAGGAAATGTCGGAGCAAGTATAGCTTACGCTCTTTGCATGAGAGAGGTTTGTGATGAGATCGCACTTGTTGATATTTTTAATGATGTTGCAAAGGCGAAGGCTATCGACATAACGCAAGCAAGCTGTGTGTTTGGTGCTAAAACCAAAGTTGTCGGCGCGGATAACTTTGAGCTAGTTAAAAACAGCGATATAGTTGTTGTTACGGCAGGTAGCCCTAGAAAAGATGGTCAAAGCAGAGAAGACTTGCTTATTAAAAACGCTCTAGTAGTAAAGTCAAGCGCCGAAAATATCGCCAAATTTGCTCCAAATGCGATAATAATCGTCGTTACAAACCCGCTTGATGTTATGGTTTGGGTTGCACGTAAGTTTAGCGGCTTTGATAAAAGTCGTGTTTTGGGTATGGCTGGCGAGCTGGACGGCGCAAGATGTCGTTTTGAGCTTGCTCAAATTTTATCACAAGATATGAGTGAGCTTAGAACAAAAGTTGTTGGAGCGCACAATGATAAAATGGTCATATCCAATAAAAATATCAATGTAAATTTAAACAAAGAAAACTTTGAAGTCTTAAAACACGAGACAAAAACAGGTGGAGCAAAGATAGTAAAACTACTCGGAACTTCGGCGTATTACGCTCCTGCGGCAGCTGTTGTAAAGATGTGTGAAGAGATAAAAGATCAAAAAGGCGAGATCGTTAGCGCAAGTGTGATCTTAGACGATGATCTTTCTTGCGGTAGGTTGGTAAAACTAAGCAAAAACGGGGTTGGCGAAATTTTAGAGCTAAATTTGGATCAAGAAGACTTAGATGAGCTAAACGCAAGTCAGGACGAGATCAGAAAGAACATAAATTTCTTAAAAGAAAATTTATAATGAACATTCACGAATACCAAGCCAAGCGGATTTTTAAAGACTATGGCATAAATGTCGCAAACGGTATTTTAGTTGCAAATTTAAATGAGACCAAAGAGGCTTTAGATGTTTTGCAAACAGATAAATTTATCCTAAAAGCGCAAATTCATGCAGGTGGTCGTGGACTTGGCGGTGGTGTGAAGATAACAAAAGACAAACAAGAGGCGTTAGAGTGGGTGGCTAGTATGCTAAACACTCGCCTTATAACCAAGCAAACTTCAAAAGACGCAATGCTTGTTGAAAAAATTTACATCGAAGAGGCTATTAAATTTAAACAAGAAATTTATCTAAGTTTGACATTTGATAGAAACAACGAGAGCATCAGCCTGATCGTTTCAAAAAACGGCGGCATAAGTATAGAAGAAGCTGCACAAATAAGTCCACATCTTATAAAAAATATAAGTATAGATCCGCAGATAGGGCTTTGCTTGTTTCACGTTCAAGAGCTTGTGGTATTTCTTGACATCAATAAAGAACTAGCGTTAAAACTTCATGAAACGATTTTAAAACTATATCAAATTTATATTCAAAAAGACGCAAATTTAATAGAGATAAACCCGCTTGTTTTAACGCAAGATGATGAAATTTATGCGCTTGATGCAAAGATAAGTTTTGACGATAGTGCTCTTTTTAGACATCCTGAAATTTTAGCTCTAAGTGATCCGTCTCAAGCTGATCCAAGCGAAAACGAAGCCAAAGAGCAAAAGTTAAATTACATAAAATTTAATGGAAGTGTTGGTTGCGTTGTAAACGGTGCAGGGCTTGCGATGGCAACTATGGATATCATAAAAGAGCTTGGCGCAGATGCGGCAAATTTTTTAGACGTTGGCGGAAGTGCAACAAGTGACGGTGTGGCAAAGGCTTTTAGGCTCATTTTAAAAGATAAAAACGTCAAGGTGATTTTCGTAAATATTTTTGGCGGCATAGTAAGATGCGACCGTATCGCTTCTGGTGTGATAAAAGCATGTAAAGAGATAGGTCTAGACGTGCCTGTGGTTGTTAGGCTTGACGGCACGAATGCAAAAGAAGCCATGCAAATGTTAAAAGAGTCTGCCTTAAAAGGGCTACATGCAAGTCAAAATTTGCTTGATGGTGCAAAGCTAGCCGTAAAACTTGCCAAAGAAACGAGCTTATGACATGAGTATATTTATAGACAAAAACACAAAAGTCATAGTCCAAGGCATAACGGGCAAGGAAGGTAGCTTTCATACTCAAAGCTGTTTGGACTACGGCACGCAAATTTTAGCCGGAGTTACCCCTTTTAAAGGTGGGCAAACCCATCTTGGGGTTAAAATTTATAACACCGTAAAAGAGGCAAAAGAGGCTACTGGCGCTGATGTTAGCATGGTGTTTGTTCCTGCGAATTTTTGCAAAGATGCGATCATCGAGGCGGCAAATGCAGGCATAAGGCTTTGCGTTGTTATAACAGAACATCTGCCTGTTCTTGATATGCTAGAGGCAAAAACCTACGCAAAAAAATGCGGTATGAAGATAATCGGACCAAATTCGCCGGGCATCATAAGCGCAGGCGAGTGTAAACTTGGCATAATGCCTAGTTGCGTCTTTGAAAAAGACAAGATAAATGTCGGGATCATCTCCAAATCAGGCACTCTAACATATGAAGCCGCAAATCAGATAAAAGCCCAAGGTTTTGGCATATCAAGTGCGATTGGCATAGGTGGAGACGCTGTTATCGGTATGGCTTATGATGAAATCTTACTAGAGTTTGACAAAGACGAGGATACAAAAGCTATCGTTATGATAGGCGAGATCGGTGGCGAACTTGAGAGCAACGCGGCAGACATCATAAGAAATTTAAAAAAGCCGGTTGTTGCATTCATAGCAGGAGCCAGTGCACCGCAAGGGCGTAAAATGGGACATGCTGGAGCCATTATAAATTCAAAGAACGCAAGCGCAAGAGCCAAATTTGAGATACTTGAAAGTGTCGGTGCTTATACGGTTACAAATCCTGCCAAAATAGGTGAAAAATTAAAACAAATATATAATGAAGGAAAATTTTATGATCATAAGAGATGATGTGCCCGTTTGGGTTGATGAAAGCAGGTGTAAGGCTTGCGATATCTGCGTGAGCAACTGTCCCGCGGGAGTTCTTGGTATGCGTATAGAAATCTCTGCAGTGCTTGGTAAGATAATCGAAGTAGTTTATCCTGAGTCTTGTATAGGTTGTCGCGACTGTGAGTTACATTGTCCTGATTTTGCGATTTATGTTGCCGATAAAGGATATAAATTTGCCAAGCTTACGCCAGAAAGCAAAGAAAGAGCACTTTTGGTAAAAGAAAATAAATTTCAAAAGCTGGAGGCGTAGATGAGAGAGATAGTATCAACGGGAAATTCGCTCGTAGCTATGGCTGCCATAGAGTGCGGTTGTAACTTTTTTGGCGGATATCCCATAACCCCAAGCAGTGAGATAGCACACGAACTAAGTCTTTTGTTGCCGCAAAATGGCGGAACATTTATACAAATGGAAGATGAGATAGCGGGTATATCTGTGGCTCTTGGAGCGGCTATGAGCGGTGCAAAAGCAATGACAGCAAGCTCAGGTCCCGGAATTTCTCTAAAAGCAGAGCAGATAGGCTTGGGTTTTATAGCTGAAATTCCTATCGTTATCGTAAACGTTATGCGCGGCGGACCTTCTACGGGACTTCCTACTCGTGTGGCACAAGGCGATGTCTTGCAAGCTAAAAACCCAACTCACGGCGATGTTAATATGATAGTTTTAGCGCCTTCGAGTTTGGCTGAGTGTTATACTCAAACCATCCACGCGTTTAACCTAGCCGCACGTTTTATGACACCAGTTATGCTGCTTCTTGACGAAACGGTAGCGCATATGCAGGCAAAGGTAAGTTTGCCTGAAATTTACGAACTTGAAATTTACAAAAGAGATGAATTTAAAGGAGATCCAAGCTCATACAAGCCTTATGCCGCTAAATTTGACGCTCCTGCAACGCTAAATCCTTTCTTTAAAGGCTACCGCTATCATATCACAGGTCTTCATCACGGAGAAACTGGCTTTCCTACGGAAGATGGAAATATCGTTGAGTATAATATAAATAGGCTGTTTAATAAAATAAATTTACACACGGATAAGATAGAACAAAGCGAAGAATTTATGTTAGATGACGCTCAAATTTGTATCATTGCATACGGAAGTGTCGCTCTTGCAGCCAAACAAGCTATACTAAATTTACGTCAAAAAGGACTAAAAGTAGGGCTTTTTAAACCTATATCGCTTTTCCCGATGCCTAAAAACGCATTAAAGGAAATTGCCGACAAATTTGATAAAATTTTAGTTTGCGAGCTAAATTTGGGTCAATACAGTGGCGAGATCGAAAAAGTCATAAAAAAAGAAACACAAAAATTACTAAAAGCAAACGGCAGACCACTCACTCCAAGTGAGATAGAAGCCAAGATAGGAGAGTGCTATGGCATTTAATTACGATAATTATTTAAGAGCTGATAAAATGCCTACGCTTTGGTGCTGGGGCTGTGGGGACGGAGTTATTTTAAAAAGTGTCATTAGGGCGATAGATCAGCTAGGCTGGGACATGAATGACGTATGTGTTGTTTCAGGCATAGGGTGTAGCGGAAGATTTTCAAGCTATGTAAATTGTAATACTGTTCATACTACACATGGTCGCGCCATAGCTTATGCTACAGGTATAAAACTAGCAAATCCAAGCAAACATGTTATCGTTGTAACAGGTGATGGGGACGGTCTTGCCATAGGTGGCAACCACACCATACATGGATGCAGAAGAAATATCGGACTTAACCATATCCTTATAAACAACTTTATCTATGGACTTACAAATTCTCAAACAAGCCCGACTACTCCAAGAGGATTTTGGACGGCTACAGCTCAACTTGGCAACATCGACCCTAGCTTTAATGCAACAAATTTAGCCATCGCAGCCGGAGCAACATTTGTTGCAAGAGGAAGCGTTATAGAACCTGAAAGACTTACGAAACTTTTTGTTGAAGGCTTTAAGCACGACGGATATAGTTTTTTTGATGTATTTTCAAACTGTCATGTAAATTTGGGTCGTAAAAATAAAATGGGCGAAGCCGTAAAAATGCTTGAGTGGATCAAAGAAAGAAGTGTAAACAAAATCAAATTTGATCAAATGAGCGAAGATGAGCAAAAAGGACTTTTTCCGCTCGGAGTTTTACATAAAGATGAAGCTAAAACCGAGTATTCAAAAGCCTATGCGAAAGTTATCGCAGCCGCCAAAGACGGTACAAAGATAAATTTTGAGGAGATAGTATGAAAACTCAACTTAGATTTGTCGGTGTCGGCGGGCAGGGTGTCATAATGGCTGGTGAAATTTTAGCCGCAGCAAAGATAGAAGACGGCGGATATGGCGTAAAAGCTTCCACATATACTTCTCAAGTTCGCGGAGGACCGACAAAGGTTGACATCATTCTTGATGAAAATGAAATTTTATACCCTTATGCAAACGAAGGCGAGATAGACTTTATGCTAGCAACCGCACAAAAAAGTTATGATCTTTTTAAAGACGGAGTAAAAGAGGGCGGTATCATAGTCGTAGAACCAAACCTTGTAAAACCAAGCCAAGATGATTTAAAAAAATGGAAAATTTATGAAATTCCTATCATCTCTATCGCTAAAGACGAAGTTGGAAACGTTATCACTCAAAGCGTTGTAGCGCTTGGAGTTGCGGTGCAAATGAGCGGTTGCTTGGATAACAAGCTTGTAAAAGCAAGTATGCTATCTCACGTGCCAAAAAAGGTGCAAGAAGCAAATGCTAAAGCGTATGATCTAGGGATAAAATACGCAAAAGAAGTGATGAATTAGTTAAATTTTAATACCAAAAAGAGTAAAATACTCTAAATTTATCAAAAGGAATAAAATGAGTAAAGTAGCTATTTTTTACGCAACAGGCAAAGGCGATACTAAAAAAGCATGCGAGTATCTTGGTGGGAAACTAAACGCCAAGATTTTGCCTGTAAATGAAGCAACTAGGGCTGTCTTTGAAGAGCAAGACGTCTTAATCCTAGCTAGTTCAAGCTATGGTTTTGGCGAACTGCACGATGACTGGAAAAACAAATTAAACGAACTAAAAGAGGCGAATTTAAAAGGCAAAAAAGTCGCGATAGTAGCCGTAGGCAACCAAGAAAGACACGCTGATAGCTTTGTAAGCGGAGTGGTTGATTTCTTACCTTGCATCAAAGATGCTATTTTGATAGGACAGAGTGAACTTGACGGCTATAAATTTGATAGCTCTTCGGCTTTTATAAATGGCAAATTTATAGGACTTGCGCTTGATACAAAAGGTGACAAAGAGTATGAAGCTCGCATAGATAAATGGGTCGTTGCTTTAAAAGAGCAAATTTAAACCATACTAAAAACCTCTTTGAGATAGACTTTTCTTAAAGAGGTTTAAAATTCCTTACAAATTTAAACTCATCCTCACATCTCATGGCTAAACTCATGGTGCAAATTCCATCCACTCCGGCGTTCAAGATATCTTTGGCGTTTGTTTCGTTTATGCCACCAAGAGCGTAAATTTCTTTATCAAATTTAGCTTTTAGTTCTTTAATAAAACAAACCCCTTTTGGTTCAAGTCCTACTTTGGAATTTGTAGCAAATATATGAGAAGCAACCAAAATATCTGCAAATTTAGAGGAGTTAAGAGCTTCGTCAAAAGTATGAGCCGGAGCGTAAATTTTAGCATTTAAATTTTGCTTTTTATGCTCGGCTAAATTTCGCATGTTAAGCCCAAACTCATCTGTTTTTAAATTTATAAGCGTTTCGAGTTGTTTTGAACTCATCCAAAACGATCTCTCAAGCTCACACGCGATATTAAAAAATTGATTGATAACGAGTTTTGTGTTAAATTTCTTACAAATTTCATCTACCTTAAAAGCAAGTAAGCGAAATTCATTCTCGTTAAGCTCTTTTTCACGAAGTAAAATTTCATCTACGCCGGCTTTGCAGAGCTTTGAAATTTTATCTAAAAAATCCCCTTCACAAAGAGCCGTTGAGCCTATTACAAGAAGTTTAGACATAGATATATTCGCTCATTAAAGGCTCAAGTCCTTGAGCTCTTATCATGGCGCAAATTTCATCAACCGAGCGAGAGTCTTCTATCTCAAACTGCTCATCGCCTTTTTTGTTATCCGAGTGTGCACCGATACCGACATTTACTCCTGCGCTTATTTTGTTTGCAGCGATTTTAACGGCATTATCGCGAAACAAAGCGCGCTCACGAGTTGAGATAGTTATGTTTGCGCTTGGCATAAAGATACGATAAGCGCATATCACTTGCAAAAGCTCGCGCTCACGGACACCTCTTGGATTGATCTTGGAGTTGTTTATGATAGGACGAAGTCTAGGTACTGAAAATGCGATCTCTGCATGAGGGTATTTTTTCTGCACCAAACTAGCATGCAGTGCTGTAGAAAATGCGTCTAACCTAAAGTCGTCGAGTCCTAAAAGAGCGGCAAAACCAACCCCTCTCATGCCTCCCATAAGAGCTCTTTCTTGCGCATTTAGCCTGTATGGGAAAATCCTTTTATTTCCTGCAAGGTGAAGTTTTTCGTATTTTGAAGGATTATAAGTTTCTTGAAAAACGGTTACATAGTCTACTCCGCTTTTGTGAAGTAGGGCGTAATTGGTCGAATTTACAGGATAAACTTCAACTCCGACTATCTTAAAATACCTATTTGCTATCTTGCACGCTTTTGCGATGTAGTTTATATCGGAATTTGTCTCGCTTTCGCCGGTAAGTATCAAGATGTCTTCAAGCCCAGTTTTTGCTATCTCTTTTAGTTCAGCTTCGATCTCACTCTCGCTTAACTTAGCTCTTTGTATATTGTTTTTAGAGTTAAATCCGCAATAAACACAGAGATTATCACAGTGATTTGCTATGTAAAGCGGAGTAAAAACGCTAACGTTTATACCAAAATTTGCCCTTGTTTTTTTCATGGCAAGCAAGGCTATTTGCTCTAAAAATTCAGACGCCGCAGGACTTAAAAGCGCTTTTAAATTTTCTAAAGTGCAAATTTTACTCTCAAGTGCAGCCAAGACATCATCTTTGGTATAAATTTCAGGCTTATAGCTCTCTCGCTCTTTTAAGACGGCATTCATTATCTCATCGCCTATGTTTTGCATATGCGGCAAAAGCTTCATGTGGTCGGTTTTAAATTGACTAAATTTCATTATTCTAAAAATCCCGTCAACGGAGAGCTTGCACTAGCGCTATCTTTTACTCGTCCAAGCCCTGCAAGATAGCCCTCACGACCGGCATTTATGGCGTTTTTAAACGCTCTTGCCATAAGGGTTATGTTTTTAGAAGTTGCGATCGCGGTATTTGCCATGACTGCCGCTGCTCCAAGTTCCATAGCCTCACAAGCCTGAGACGGGCGACCGATACCGGCATCAACTATGATCGGAGCTTCTACCTCGTTTATTAAAATTTCAATGATATTTTTAAAAACCAAGCCTTGATTTGATCCGATAGGTGCGCCAAGAGGCATAACACAAGCTGCGCCGCTGTTTATCATGGCTCTTGCCGAATTTAGCTCGGGATACATATAAGGCATGACAACAAAACCCTCTTTGGCCAAAATTTCAGTCGCTTTTATAGTTTCGTAGTTATCGGGGAAAAGGTATTTTGAGTCGGTTATGATCTCTATCTTTACAAAATTTCCACAACCAAGCTCACGTGAAAGTCTAGCTATACGCACTGCCTCCTCGGCATTTCTAGCTCCGCTTGTATTTGGTAGGAGCGTGACATTTTTTGGTATAAAATCAAGTATATTTCTATCTTTGCTTTCATTTACACGGCGAAGCGCTAGTGTGATGATTTGCGCATTTGCTTCATTTATAGCAGCAGTTATTAACTCATGGCTGTATTTGCCAGAGCCTAAAATAAACCTTGAGCTAAATTCTTTATCTCCAAGTTTTAAAGTATTGTTTTGTTGCATATTTTGCCTTTATTAATTTGCTTCAAGACCCATAAGAAGGCGGATGGCTAGGTTTGCTTCGTGATTAGCACATATCGCGACTCTTGGAGCCATTAGTCCTTGTCCATGCTTTGCGGCATTTACAAGATCTCCACAAATATGAACGTTTTTTGCAAATTTGATAGTTTTTATGAGGTTTGAGCTATAATGCCCAGCCATGCCTGATGCGCCAATTATCTGCTTATCTTTTAAGCTTAGTCCGGCTTCGTTTACTATCATTGCTTTGCCTACGACATTATCAAATGCCTCACACACGATAGAACATGGCGCAAAAACTTCAGCTACATTTGAACTATCAAGAAGCACATCATGGGTTATAACTTCGACAAAAGGATTTACATCGGTGATTAAATTTTTTAATGCCTCGGTTTTTTTCATGCCGATATGCTTTACAAAGTATTGTTGTCGGTTTAGATTGCTAGGCTCGACTACGTCAAAGTCGGCTAGCACAAGCTTTGCTACACCTACGCGAGCAAGGCTTAAGGCAATGTTTGATCCAAGTCCTCCAAGTCCGGCTACTCCGATGCAGGCATTTGATAAAGCCTCATTTAGCTCAGGCGAATTTCTTGCGGCTATCATTGCTTTTAAAACATCTTTTTGAGGCATAACACCACGTTTTATAAACACTACGTTAGAACCGTCATTTAGCACTAAATTTTCTTTTGTTGCAAAGCCGTCAACGATAAAAATATCAGGCTCATCGGCATTAAATTTAGTTAAAAATTTATAAATTTCTCCATTTTTATTATCAAAAATTTCAGACTTTAACTCATTCAAATCACTTGCCAAAACTTCAAATTTAACACCGTTTATTACTATTTGCTTCATTAACCGCCTCCTACAAATTCTACCACTTCATATTTTTTACCAAGGCCCATCGTCTGTTCTTGCCACATGTTTCTTGGTAAAATTTCATAGTCGCGCTCAAGTGCTATAAATTTGAGTTCAAATCCAAATTTGAGTAAAAATTCCTCTACTGTCATATCACTTTCAAGAGTGATTTCTTTGCCGTTCAGGACTATGTTTACCATTATGAAGTGCCTTAAAATTTTATCGTGGTATTGTATCTAAAATTTATAAATGGAAAAAAGAAGACGGAAAGCTCCGTCTTTAGATTATTTGTAAGTTTTTACAAACTCTGCTATCCTAGCGATAGCCTTTTTGATACTTCCTATATCTGTAGCAAAGCTTATCCTAAAATATCCATCCATACCAAATCCAACCCCAGGAACAGTGGCTACATTTGCTTTTAAAAGCATGTCTTGACAAAATTTCATGCTATCTGGTTCAACTTTAGAGCAGTTTACAAATAGATAAAATGCACCTTTTGGCGAGTCTACACTAAGCCCATCTATCTCGTTTATAAGATTAACTGCGATATCGCGACGTGATTGATACTCGCGTCTCATGCGTTCTATATCATCGTCTGTTTTTCCTAAAAGTGAAGGTATGGCACCTGCTTGGACGATAGAGCTTATGTTGCTAGTACTTTGGCTTTGTAGCTTTTTCATGGCTGCATTTAGCTCGTTTATCGGACTTGCTATGTAACCAAATCTCCAACCCGGCATTGCGCCGCATTTGCTTAGTCCATTTATCGTGACGGTGCGATTAAAAAGATCTTGACTAACAGATGCAACTGATACAAATTCTACGTCATAAACTAATTTTTCATAAATTTCATCGCTTGTTATGATGATGTCAGTGCCCTTTAGCACCTCTCCAAGAGCTGCTATCTCATCGCGAGTATATACTGATCCTGTTGGATTTGTAGGGTGGTTTAGGCTTAAAATTTTTGTTTTTGGAGTTATAGCGTCTTTGAGTTGTTGAGGGGTGATTTTAAATTCAGTGCTTTCGTTTGTTTCGATAAATACAGGCTTGCCTCCGCAGAATTTCACTATCTCCGGGTAACTTACCCAATACGGGCTTGGTATGATAACTTCATCGCCCTCATCAACAAGTGCTTGAAAGACGTTAAATAAAGAATGCTTGGCTCCGACGTTTGTTATTATCTGGCTAGGTTCGTATTTTAGTCCGTTATCTCTTTCAAATTTAGCCGAGATTGCTTTTAAAACTTCAGCCGTTCCAGGAACCGGGGTGTATTTTGAGCAGCCTTTATCAAGTGCTTCTTTTACACTGTTTTTTATAGTTACAGGTGTGTCAAAGTCAGGTTCGCCCGCTGAAAGACTGATGACATCAATCCCTGCCGCCTTCATCTCTTTTGCTTTTGAGCTGATTGCTATTGTTAAAGACTCGCTTAGAGTTTGCATTCTTTTTGCTAAAACCATTTTTAACTTCCCCTTTGTAAATTTTTTAAAGTAATTTTATAACAAATAATTTTTGAAGCGACCCAAAAATTTAAAATTTAAGATCGCTTTTTAACCTCATGTTTCAATAAGTAATCAATTAATAGTTTTTAGATAACTATTGTCATTTAAAAACAGATAAAGTTCTCCTAAAATTTGTTTTTTCTGTGTTTCGTTGATTAAATTTGACTTTTCAAGCCTTTCGTTCAAAGTGTCTTGTATCTCGTAAATATCATAGTCAAGATCCTCCATGATATCAAGTATCGACTGACTTTCGATCACATCTTTTATAGTGTAGCCTTCAGGCGTAAGCTCTATCGTTGCTTCCGTAGGATGAGTAAAGAGGTTGTGCTTCATCCCAAGAACTTCTTGATACGCACCAACTAGGAAAAATCCCAAAAAATACTCCTCCTTTTCAACATCTACATCGTGCAAGAAGAGCTGATTACCGTCTTCGTTGTAGCTTATCTCGCCGTCGCTATCGCATGTTATATCCCAGATACAAGCAGGAAGTGTAGGGCGTATATCAAGCCTATCTAATGGCATGATAGGGAAGTTTTGCTGTAAACCCCAAAAATCGGGCATGGATTGAAACATCGAGAAATTTACTAGATAACGCTCTTTTATCTCCTCTTGTATGCGCACAAGGTCTGCGGTGCTGTTTTTATTGCCAAGCATGATAACGGCTTTTTTACTTATCAGCTGGACTAAAATTTCTGCATTTGAGCGATCTTGAAGATCAACATAACCAAGGTCAAACAGCGTAAGCACACTTTCCATATGGTGGATCGCATCATGCAGATATTCAAGTGCATTTGAAGGCTTTATCGTCTCGTAAAGATCGTAAAGTTCGGTTATTAAAGGTGGATTTTTCTTTTTTAAATTTAGCTTTTCTTCGGTATGGTCTTGGCTGAAAAGTTCAAGCACAGGAGCCACCAAAAGTGCGTGAGAAGCCGAAACAAAACGCCCGCTTTCTATAAAAATATCAGGCTCGAATTCATTTTTTTGATTTGCGATATTTTTTAGAAGATAAACAACGTCGTTTGCATATTCGTTTAGAGTATAGTTGCGGCTTATAGTTTGTTTAAATTGCGAATACTCAATCGCCAAACCGCCGCCTAAATTTATGGCTTTTAGGTTTGTTGCACCCATTTTTCTTAGCTCAACATAGATGTTGCCTGCCTCGGTTAGCGCCTTTTTAAGTGGGTGAATTTCATTTATTTGCGAGCCGATATGAAAGTGTATCATAGTAAAGCAGTCAAGCAAATTCGCTTTTTTAAGCAAATTTACCGCTTCGATAAGCTCGGTTGAAGTTAGTCCGAATTTAGAATAAATTCCACCGCTCTTAGCCCATATGCCAGAGCCTGCAGAGTGCAGACGTATGCGAAGTCCGATGTTTGGTTTTGGGGCAAATCTCTCCTTTGCGGTTGCGATGATCGCTTCAAGCTCATTTAGGCCCTCGATGGTTAAAGTTATGTTGTGTCCCATTTCAGCCGCGATAAAGCCGATATTTATAAGCTCTTTGTCTTTAAATCCGTTTACCGTTATTGGTGCGCCGTCGTTGTTGTATGCCATAGTCAAAAGAAGCTCTGCCTTACTTCCTGCTTCAAGCCCGTAGTTATACGGCTTGCCAAGGCGTGTTAGGTTTTTAACAAAACCTGGGTATTGATTTACTTTTAGAGGAAAAACCGCGTTAAAATTGCCTTTATACTCAAATTCCTTTTTTGCCTTAGCAAAGCTTGCATGAATTTGCTCGATCTGCTTTTGTATAAGGTGTGGAAAACGAAGAAGCAATGGACCTCTATAGCCCTCTTTGCGTATATCTTTTACAATGTCGATTATCGCTGGTTTTCCTGCCGAATTTATGCAAACCTTGCCATTTTCTATGACAAAATTTGAGTTTCCCCAGATATTTAAACCATAATCATTCATTATCAAGTTCCTTTTCAAGCTCATTTAAATTTATAGTTTTTTCGGTTTTATTGTCTAAATTTTTATACCAAATTTGACTATTTGCGCGTTCATTTTCTCCTATGCAAAGGAAAATTTTAGCGCCTTTATTGTCTGCTATTTGCAAATGTTTTTGAAGTTTTTTGGCTTCATAGGATATCTCTACTTTAAATTTATCCCGCATTTTAGTCCCAAGCGAATATACAAAGTCCAAATTTTGCTCATCTAATGCACAAATATAAACTCCGTTTCGCTCGTTTTTAATATCTCTTGAGCTTAAAATTTCCATTATACGCTCTATGCCCATGGCAAATCCAACTCCATAGCTTGCTTTCCCACCAAGATACTCCACAAGCCTATCATATCGTCCGCCACCGGCTACCGCGCTTTGAGAGCCTATCTCATTGCTAATAAACTCAAATGCAGTCTTACAGTAATAATCAAGCCCTCGCACAAGCTTTGGATCAACCTCATAACCTATGTTGTTTTCGTCTAAAATTTTCTTTAGCTTATCAAAGTCATCCGCAGCTTCTTTGCTTAAATTTTCTATCATTAGCGGTGCATTTTGATAAATTTCTTGGCATTTTTCATTTTTGCAATCAAGCGTTCTTATAGGGTTAAGCTCTTTTCTTCTAAGACAATCATCGCAAATTTCACTCTCATTTGCATCTAAAAATTTGACTAATTTTTCTTTATAGCTAGCCATAGAAGAAACATCTCCAAGAGAGTTTATTTTAAGTGTGGCTTTGATATCTAAGCGTTTTAAAATTTCACTTATCATTAAAATAATACTTGCGTCCTCATAAACGCTAGCCTCACCAAAACACTCCACGCCAAACTGGTGAAATTCTCTTAAGCGACCCTTTTGAGGTCTTTCGTATCTAAACATAGAGCCATGATAAAACCACCTATAAACGCCACCTGCACGGTCAAGTTTGGCTTCGATATAAGCCCTAACAACCCCCGCAGTGCCTTCAGGGCGTAAGCATACATCGTTGTTACCCTTATCAGTAAACTGATACATCTCTTTACCGACGATATCGCTACTTTCTCCAACACTTCGTTTAAAAAGAGCAGTCTCTTCAAGATGTGGAGTTTTTATCTGAGTATAACCGTAGTTTTTAGCCACGTCTTCACAGGTTTTTACAATGTATTCATATAGTTTACTTCTATCTTGAAGCATGTCTTTCATTCCGCGAAGTGCTGTTATCATTTTTGTCCTTTTAGTTTATTTTAAAATTGTATAAATTCTTCTATCTCTTTACTTATCTCTTGCACGCTTTTGCTCGCATCTATATAAAGCGTGTTTAAATTTAAGTCTAAGAGTAAATTTTTCATATTTTGCTGAACAAGCAAAAGATACTCAAAACCTCTTGCTTCTACTGCGTCCGATCCGCCTCTACTAAGTAACCTTTGCTCTAAAAGCTCCTTATCTGCCTCAAAAAATACAACCTTATCCGGCAAATTTGAGTTAAGGGCAAATTTGTTAAATTCTAGTAAAATTTTAGCATCATAGCTGTTTTCGTTAGCTAAGGCATAAGCTATACCTGAGATAAATCCTCTATCGCTAATGACGATTTTATTGGCATTAGGCGCAACAACTTTTGCATAATGTTCGGCTCTATCAGCCAAAAACATCAAGGCCTCAGCTCTTGGGCTTAATTTAAATTTACCGCCGAGTAAAATTTCCCTAACATGCACACCAAACTCCGTTCCTCCGGGTTCTTTTGTGATGATAGGATTTTGGTATTTTGCGGATAAAAGCTCTATTTGCGTGCTTTTTCCAACTCCGTCTATGCCTTCAAATAAAATATACATTATCACTTTGCCTTTAAAATTTCTAAAATTTCAACTGGTACAAGCTTGCTTACATCGCCGTTGTGCAAAAATACCGAACGAACTATCGAGCTTGAGATGAAAGCATTTTTAAGGCTTGGCATAAGATAAACCGTCTCAAAATCCTCCCAAAGCGCAGCGTTTGCATAGCCTATTTGCAGTTCGTATTCAAAGTCGCTTACCGCTCTAAGACCCCGTATCACTGTGTTTATGCCTCTTTGCTTAGCAAAATCAACCAGTAAATTATCAAAACCTTCAACACAAACATTTTTAAAATTTTGTATCGAAATTTCTACCATATTTACACGTTTTTCAAAGCTAAATAACGGCTTTTTACTATCATTTTTAGCTACCGCGACTATTACTTTATCAAAAATTTTAGTAGCACGCCTTATAACGTCAAGGTGTCCGTTGGTTATAGGATCAAAAGTGCCCGGATATATGCACGCTTTCACTTTACCGCCTTTAAATTTTTATATTTTATACTTTTATTACTAAATTACGGCTTTTGGTTAGTTCCATCTTTTGTAAATTTCATTTTCTATATCAAGCAAATCAAGCCATTTGCCGATTATAAAATTTTCCATGTCTTTTAATGTCTTAACTCCTGCATAATACCCCAAGATAGGCGGAGCGATAACTGCTCCACAAAGTGATAGTTTAGACATATGCTCTAAGGATATGGTTGAAAAAGGCATCTCTCTAACCGCCAAAACAAGCCTTCTTCGCTCTTTTAGACTAACTGTAGCCGCTCTAGTTATCAAAGTATCGGCAAACCCGGCATGAATTTTAGCCAAAGTATTTATAGAGCAGGGCGCAACTATCATCGCATCTATCTTAAACGAGCCCGATGCGATAGCCGCACCTGTATCATCGTCATCGTAAAATTTAACACCCTTATCTTCAAATTTGCTTATTTCGATACCTTCTTCTAACAGCAAAGTTTTTTTGGCCGCATGACTAATTACGGCATGGATTTTGGCATATTTTTTAGCTTCATTTATGAGCTTTAGCCCTAAATTTACACCACTGGCTCCGGTTATTGCTATGATTACGCTTTTCATTGGATCATCACCTGTTTTGATGAGGAGACAACTGCAGATAAAATTTTATTATCCCTTGTTCTAATCTTAATAATATCACCCAAATTTCCATTTTCAAGCGCTTTTACTTCGATTATAATACTAACACCGCCTTCATTTAGCACCGCCTTGACACTGTCTCCTTTTTTTACTAAAGAAGCTGCTATAAAGTGTTTTGTCGAGAGAATTTCACCTGCTTTTATCTTTGTTCTGGTTATCAAAGTTGAGCTTGGAAACGACGAGATATAATCTTTTTGATATTTATTAAACTCAACATACCCACTTTGATAGTCAAGAAGGCCCAAGATATGTTTATGATCCATTGAGTTAAGAGCCAAAAATACAGGCATTTTAGCTTTAAAAGAGTATTGGAAAAATATGCTTTTTGAGGTAAGATCGGGTTGTTCAAACGAGGCCCTAAATGTTCCGCTTGAACGATCTTTTGAATTTATAAAGATATTTTCAAGACGAAAATCATTAAAATTTTCAGGCAATGTGCTTTGAGGTTTTATATCGACACTTTCTATCTTTATCCCTGAAAATTCATCACTAAGAGCGTGTAAAAAACTCATTAATACATTATCCATAAGTGTGCAATTTCTAACAAAGGATACGCTTCCTCCGCTTTTATCTTTATATGTTTTAAAATTTGCCGTTAAAATTTCGTGAAGTTCTTTTGTATCTATCTTTGCGGCTCTTTGTCCGTTTAAATTTAAAATTTCATTATCTTCGCCGTCAAACCCAAATGTATAAAGTGAAATTTCATCTTGATCGATACAATACATCGGATAAACACTGACTTCTTTTGCAAAAATTGTTAAAGAAAGTAAAAAAAATGTGGATATAAAAAAAATGGAGCGGGAAACGAGATTCGAACTCGCGACCCTAACCTTGGCAAGGTTATGCTCTACCCCTGAGCTATTCCCGCAACCAAATGAGAAAGCGCATTTTAGCAGATTTAATATCATTTGTCAAGAGATCCTTGTGATAAAAATGTCAGAATTTGCTAAAATTTCACTTTCGCTTGGATTTGAGATATAAATAGCGTTACTTTTTAAGAGTGGTTTTATCATTCCGGAGCCGTATCTGTTTTCATTGGTAACATGAAACTCAAAATTATCAACGCTTCCTAACACGATATTTGCTCGTCCCGGTTTTATTTTTATATTTTCTTTTAGCGTTACTTTTTCAAATTTTAGTCTCTGCGATAAAAGCAACGGAAGTATAAATAAATTTGCACAAAGATATGCTGCCATTGGGTTACCGGGCAAGACAAAAACCATTTTTCCGTCTTTTTCATATGCTTTAAATGGCGCTCCAGGACGCATATTTACCTTATTAAAAAGTTCATTAAAACCGATAGCTTCAAGGGCTTTTTTCATAAAGTCAGCCTCTCCCTTGCTTGCACCACCGGAACAGATAATAACATCAAATTTATTGCTTTGATTTAAGGCGGTCACGGTCGCTTCAAAGCTATCTTTAATAATGCCAAGATAAGAGCTTTGAAAGCCATTTAGAGTGAGTATGGCGCCGATACCAACGGCATTTGCATTATAAATTTGATCATCGTCGGCATTTTGCCAAGGTTCTACTATCTCATCTCCGCTTGAGTAAATTCCAATGCGTGGCAATGCAAAAACTTCAACAAAGCTAATACCTTGTGCAGCCAACATCATAACCGCTCTTGCGTTTAGTTTTTCGCCTTTTTTAAGCAAAATTTCACCTATTTTCACCTCTTCGGCGGCAAATCTATAAGCGTCCCCTTTTTTTAAATTATTAGGAGCATGGATTAAATTTTTATCTACGATACACTCTTCAAGACGCATGACGGTATCAGCCCCAAGAGGCATTTTAGCTCCTGTCATTATCTTTATGCATTCGTTTTGATTTATCTTAGTAGTTCGCTTATCTCCTGCAAGAACGCTATCAATCAATACAAAAGGCTTGTCTTTATCTTCAAATTTTACAGCATAGCCGTCAAGCGCAGAGTTGTCAAAGCAGGGTAAATTTTTAACCGCCACGACATCTTTACTCAAAATCCTACCACAAGCTTCATTTATAGGTAAAATTTCCAGCGAATAGGGCGGATTAAAATTTCTAAAAATCTCATCTATAGCTTCAAAAACTTCCATTTCATTCCTCTAGTCTTGTGATATTTGCACCAAGTTGTTTAAATTTAAGCTCTAAATTCTCATAGCCTCTATCAAGATGATATATCCTATGAACTCTTGTTTCACCTTTTGCAACAAGAGCTGCCAAGATAAGTGCAGAGCTTGCTCTAAGATCAGTTGCCATAACATCGGCGGAATTTAGCTCACTGCCGCCATAAACACTTGCGATATGACCATTTAGTCTGATATCAGCGCCCATTCTAGCCAGCTCACTTACGTGCATAAAGCGATTTTCAAAGAGTCTTTCATCTATCACGCTAACGCCGTTTGCAACAAGGGCTAATGCCATAAACTGCGCTTGCATATCAGTAGGAAATCCTGGATACTCAGTCGTTATGATCTCACAAGGCTTGATCTCTTTAGCTGGACTTATCGTTATCTTATCATCATCTATCTCTATGCCAAAACCCATCTCTTCAAGCTTTGCTATAACGGCAAGCATGTGTTTTGCATTTACTTTAGTTACTGTTATCTTAGAATTTGTTATAGCACCTGCGCAAAGGTAAGTACCTGCTTCTATCCTATCAGGGATAACTTTTATGTCAGGTATCGTAAGTAATCTTTGACCGCTTCCTTCGATTACTAGCTCACTAGTTCCTATGCCCTCTATGTTTATGCCAGATGCCTTTAAAATTTCACACACTTGCACGACTTCAGGCTCTTTTGCCACGTTTAAAAGCCTTGTAGTTCCATGTGCTAAAGCTGCCGCCATGATGATGTTTTCGCTTCCGGTTACGGTTATCTTGTCAAAAACTATGCGAGCTCCATTTAGTCCATTTGGTGCACTAGCCACGATATAACCTTGTTTTATTTCGATATTTGCGCCCATTTTTTCAAGCGCACTAAGGTGAAGGTCTATAGGTCTTTGACCGATGGCACAACCTCCTGGCAAACTAACCTCACAATGTCCAAAACGGGATAATAAAGGACCAAGAGTTAAGATAGATGCTCTCATTTTTCTAACTATGTCATAGTTTGCCATGGTCGAATTTACACTACTTGTATTGACCTTAAGAGTATTTGGATCTTCAAATTCACAACTAGCGCCTAAATTTACAAGCAACTGTGCTAGAGTCTTAATATCTGCAACATTTGGAACATTTGTAAGTTTTAATTCATTTTTAGCAAGCAGTGTTAGTGCGATCAACGGGAGAGCTGCGTTTTTAGCACCACTTATAGCAACTTCGCCACTTAGTTTCGCTCCGCCTTGTATTTGCAAATAATGCATCATAATTTTACCTTAGAATTTAAATTTTTGCCTTGATTATAGTGATTTTTTGCTTATAAAACAAAATTAAATTTCCAAAAACCATCCATTTACTTTGCATAGGTAAAATACTTACTTTAAATTTAAGTGATTAGGAAATTTATGCTTAAGCGTTCCATAGTTTTAGCTACTTTGATCGTTCTTTTTACAGGTTGTGCTACTCTTAATCAAAACAAAAAACTACCCATAAACGAGGCCATAAAAACAGACGCCCCTCTCCAAAAAAAAGAAGAGCAAACATACTTGGAAGCGTATCTTGACAAAGATAAACAAGATACTCGAGAGCATAAAAATTTCGGGTCGTTTTTTAATAAATACCTAAACACAAAAATAGGCGGTGACTGCTCCGGTTTCATATCAGTGGTAAATAAAAAACACGAAAATATGTATTTTGATGAGAAAAGCATATCAAAACACTACGATAAGTCAGGTAGAAAGTCAAAGGCTATCTTTAACCTATATAGTAGCAAAAAGCAAATTTCATTTACCGAACCCAGGGTTGGGGATCTGATATTTTTTGCAAATACCCTAGGAAGAGCCGCAGGTAAAAATAAAGACAAAAGCAACATAACCCACATCGGTATAGTCACCGAAGTAGCAAAAGATGGAACGGTTAAATTTATACATAATTACAGCGGCAAAATAACACATAGTTATATGAATTTAAGACAAAAAAACACATATAAGATCGGGGAAAAAGAGATCAACAGCTATATGTTAAGATGTAAAAGCAACAAAACAAGCTGCCTTGCTTCAAATAGATTTGCCGGATATGGCATAGTAAGGTAGAGCAAATTTGATCGTTACTTACATATTAATATGCATAAATTGTCTTATATATCTTTTTGTCGGACAAAATTTTAATACAATTTTTGGCCTAAACGCCGGTTTTGCTCAAAATTTTATATTTTCTTTTCAGCCGCTAACATCGATGTTCTTACATGGTTCGCTTTCGCATCTAATTATGAATATGGTTGTTTTGTTTCAATTTGGCTCTATTTTAGAGCGAAATTTGGGACATTTTAGATTTTTACTTATATATATTTTAGGTGGCATTGCAACTTCGTTTTTAACACTCATTTATGTGTATTATATGCTTTATTTTAATGCGCAAGTTGTCACTGTAGTTGGTGCAAGTGGCGCGATATGTGTTCTTTTGGGCGTTTTGTCGTTTTTGACAGACAAAGAGACGCGAAAAGGACTTGTTATAGCACTTTTGCTTATGAGTTTTGCTCCGTTATTTTTTGGAGTAAATATCGCTTGGTATGCGCATTTGCTTGGTTTTGCGATAGGATATATTTATGCTAAAATGTCATTTAAATAAGGAATGACATGAATTTTTTTGATGAACTTTTTGAGATTATAAACGAAAGCGACATAAGCACTAAATTTAATAAATTTCAGATATTTTACGACAAATTTAAAGCAAATGAAGATATAAATTTAAAAAGAAACTCACCCGCACAAGAGCTTAAAACTCCTTGTTACGCAAGTTTTTGTGATGTCGTCAGCATGAAAGAATTTAACAAAAAGACAAAACCAAAAGATAAAAAGCTAGCCTTTATCCACTCTGTGGCCCATATAGAATTTAGCGCTATAGACATCGCTCTTGATGCATGTTATCGTTTTGATAATCTGCCAAGAACATACTATCTAGACTGGCTTGAAGTAGCACAAGACGAGATAAGACACTTTAATATGATAGAAAATTTACTTAAAGAGCAGGGCACAAAATACGGTGACTTAAGTGTTCATGACGGACTTTTTATCGCCCTTTGCAAGACGCAAGAAAGCCTTGTTGAACGTATGGCGCTTTTGCCAAGATATATGGAGGCAAACGGACTTGACGCAAACGCTCATATCATACAAAAACTTCAAAAAGAGGGCGGAGATAAAGAGCTTATTGGGGCGTTAAATGTCATTTTGCAAGAGGAAATTTCTCATGTCAGCAAAGGCGATAAGTGGTTTAAATTTGCTTGCAAACAGCTAAATATAAATCCAAACGAATACATAAATATCATACAAACCCTCTATCCAAATTCCTTTAAAACAAGTAGAGAGCTAAATGAAGCAGATAGACTAAAAGCCGGCTTTAGCAAAGAAGAACTTGAGATGATCAAAAATTTACAAAAGTCTCAAAATGCATAAAATTTATTTTATCAGACACGCAAAAGCGCAAAAGGAAAATAAAGACACAAGCAAAGACTTTAGTAGAGAGCTTACTTCACGTGGCAAAGAAAATGCAAAATTTATGGCACAAAGGCTACTAAAACACAAAATCATACCAAATGCCATTTTTTCAAGCAGTGCAAAACGTTGCGAACAGACGGCAAAAATCATCTCTCAAAATATAAATTTCAAACACAAAATCATCCTCAAAGACGAACTTTATGATATAAGCACAGATAAACTTATAGAATTTGTGCAAAATTTAGACGAAGATATAAAAGAGGTTTTCATCATACTTCATAATCCAAGCATAACTGAAATTTCAGAACTTCTAAGCGACTCTTTTATCGGTAACATTCCAACGAGTGGAATTTTTTGTGTTAAGATAAAAACAACTTTTAATCAAATAAAAGAGGGGAGTGCAAAAGCGCTTTTCTTTGACTACCCCAAAAAACACAAAAAATAACTTTTTTAATTTTTACTTTTATTTTTATATACATTTTTATACATTGCATAATTTTTGCATCCTCGTGTGATTTTATATCTAAAAAATAAGTTTTTATCCATACAGAAAATAAAACATATTTATTTATGCATTTTTTTACAATAAATTTCATGGATAAATTTTTATATTACAAAAAGTAAAGTCAGATAAATCCCTAAAGTAGGCATTTTAAAGTTAAAAAGGATAGATTAAAGAAAAATATAAATAATAATTTGAAAATTATAGTTTTCAATACAAAATATAAAATTTGTCTCGGTTTTACGTTTTGTTGTATTATATTGCATGAAATTTTATGTTTTTGATTTTGCTTTGAAATTTTGGCTTTATGATAACTTTTATGTATTGGAAATTTTTGCTACGCTAAATCAAAGCCAAGATGACTTGGCTTAATGAAAGTAATTTTATATATGTTTTAAAATAAATAATCTTATGAGCTGTTGATTTATCTCTTGGTAAATTTGCCGGCCATAGCTTGATAAATTTCTATCTCGTCTTGCAGGAGATTGTATTTTCCGGATAGTAAATTTATATAAGCGTCTGTTTGATCGTTTAGTGCTTCAAGATAGTCTTTTAGCTCTGCTTTGCCGTATTGGTATTTGTTATTATAAATTTCACTGATTTTTTGTGTATTGTCAAACTGCTTTACATAGTTGTCAAACACTCGCGTATCTTTTTCATATGACTTATAGCTAGTTGAAATTTCGTTTAAAGCCGTGTTTAGCGTGCTTAGATAGTTTAGTTTTGCGCTTTCAAAATTTGCTTCTGAAATTTTTAGGTTTGATTTAAGTTTTGAATAGTTTAAAAACGGTAAATTTAACGATACATTACCGCTTAGAAATTTCATAGAAAAACTATCTGAAAAATTCTCATCACTTCCTCTTAAACTAGCCCCTATCGTGATACTTGGATAAAAGTCTTTTTGACTGGCTTTTAAATTTAAAAGCCCCTCTTCTATCCTAAAAATCGCAGCTTGCAAATCAGGACGAGTTGAGATACTTTCAAGTGGTATTTCCAGATCAACTCCGATCGGGATAATGTCGCTTATTAAAATTTCATCTGTTTTTAGTTCAAAACCAGGTTTTACATTAAGTAAAATTTTAATATTTTTTTCGATAGTTAAAAGTTCATTTTGAGCATTTAGTAGCCTGGTTTTAGTGCTAATGACGGAATTTTGTAGTTTGGTCAAAGACAGTTCTTCTTCTTTTCCGCTTTGAAATTTTACCAAGACGATTTGCTGCAGTTTTTCATAATTATCCAGTAAAATTTTATAATACCTTATACTCTCGTTTAAGTATGCAATATTAAAGTAACCGTCTACTATGCCATTTATAACACTCAACTTACTGGCTTCAAGGTCAAAACGGGTAGCGCGTGCTTCCCATAAGGCAGCATCTCTTGCATTGGCTAGTTTTCTAAACAAATCGATCTCATAATTTAATGAAATTCCACTTGCATTTGTTCGCGTCCAAGACGAATTTGTAGATATATCGCGCGAACGCTCTACTTCAACGCTTGCATTAAAAGTAGGTATAAGTTCGGCTTCTAAAACACCTGCTTGAGCCATGGCTTTGTTGATAGCAACGGCTGCTTTAGCAAGGTCGATATTGTTTTTTATGCCAAGCTCGATAAGCTCATTTAGATAGTTTTTGTTGTATTCTTGCCACCATTTTGTGTTTATACTTACATCTGCCCTATTTTCGTTTTGAAGTAAAATTTCGCTGAAATTTTCATTTACGTCCTTAACGGCACAACCGCTTAAAACTGCCACAAGTGCCAAGCTTAAAATTCTCATTTTACTCCCTTGAAAGTGCATCTATTGGATTTAGTTTTGACGCATTTTTGGCTGGCATATAGCCAAAAACCACTCCAATAACCATCGATGTTGTGATGGCAACTATTATTGATTCATTTGAAAATATCATCTTAAATCCGCTTAAAATGTTATTACAGATATAGCCTATGCCATAAGCCGTAGCTACGCCGATCGCACCGCCGATGACACAGAGCAAGATGGCTTCTATAAGAAATTGCTGTAAGATATTGCCCTGTCTTGCACCTATCGCCATTTTTATACCGATCTCTTTTGTGCGCTCGGTAACTGATACGAGCATGATGTTCATGACACCTATACCACCAACTATAAGCGAGATCACTGCGATACTTGAGATAAGAATTCTCATGGTTGATATCGTGCTTTCGACGGTTTGTTTTACGCTATCTGAATTTCTAGTAAAAAAGTCCTTTTTACCATGCTTTATAGTTAGAAGTTCTGTTATGCTTTTTTCTGCAATTTGTGCATTTACGCTCTCTTTTACCCTGGCGGTTATAGAGTTTATATGCCTATCGCCTGTGATTTTGTTTATAACAGTCGTGTAAGGAGCATAAATCCTAAGCGCGCTAGCATCTCCGAATGTAAAATCATCCTTTTTTAACACACCGATGACCTTAAGTGGTTTTTTATTAAAAAGTATGGTTTGCCCGACTGGATTTTCGTGTGGGAAAAGACTATTTTTAGTATTTTGATCGATCACCACAACAGAAGCCGAATCTCTTACCTCCTCATCGTCATAAGTCCTACCCTGCTCTAATTTTAGTCCGTTTACGTCAAACGTCCCCGAGCCGCCACCTCTTAAACTAGCCGTAAGCGAGGTGTTTTGATATGTTATTGTTCCACTTGTGGAGGTATTTGGAGTGACTGACTCTAAGAACGATTGATTTGCAAGCATTTGCGCGTCGCTTATCACAAGAGTTTTAACGCGTCCTGAGTGCATATCACCAAAACTTTGCCCAGGCATTATGTCGATAGTGTTTGTGCCTATCTTTCTTATACTGGCTAAAATTTGCTCTTGCGAGCCCTTTCCTAGCGCTACCATACTTACTACCGCGGCTATACCGATGATGATACCAAGCATGGTTAAAAGCGAACGAAGCTTATGCGCAAGCATCGCACTTACAGACATTTTAAAGCTTTCGATAAGCTGATCTTTATAGTAGATAAATGAGCTTTTTTGTTGAGGTTTTGGTCTTTTTAGAGTATAACTTTCATCTTTTTTACTCTCGTCTTTTATGATATGACCATCTTTTATTTCTATGATGCGATTAGCGTATTTTGCTATTTTTGGATCGTGTGTGACGATGATTATAGTATGGCCTTGTTTGTGTAAATTTAACAAGATATCCATCACCATAAGACCACTTTTACTATCAAGCGCGCCTGTTGGCTCATCAGCTAGAATGATCTCTCCGCCGTTCATGAGCGCACGTGCTATGCTAACACGCTGTTGTTGCCCCCCAGATAGCTTGTTTGGCAAACTTAATGACTTATCATCAAGCTCAAGAGATGTTAAAATTTCATGCGCTCTGCTTTGTCTATCCTTTTTACTAACTCCGGCATAAACGCTTGGAAGCGCGACATTTTCAAGCGCATTCATGCTCGCTAAGAGGTTGTATCTTTGAAATATAAAGCCGAATTTATTGCGTCTTAAATTCGCAAGTTCATCTGAGTTAAATTTCGAGATGTTTTCATTTTCTAGCAGATACTCACCGTAGCTTGGACTATCAAGACAGCCTAAGATATTCATAAGTGTTGATTTACCAGATCCAGACTGACCGATGATGGCTATAAATTCGCCCTTTTTTATATTTAAATTTATGCCATGTAAAATCTCAATCTCACCATCGCCGACTTTGAATTTCTTTACGATATTTTTTAGTTCGATCACCTTGGACCTCTATTTGCCTTTGCGACCATTTGAGCGATCTCACTAGAACTACCTTGCGATGTTATGATCTCATCGCCCTCATCTATACCGCTTATTATTTGTGTCTCAAGGCTATCTCTTATGCCTGTTTTTACTTCTACTCTTACAACTTCTTGATCGCCTTTTAGGACATTTACATAGCTTTTGTCTTTTTCTTTTTTTATAGCAAGGCTTGGTATGACGATAGCATCATCTACTTTGGTTACCAAAAGAGTGTTTTGCGTAGTCATGCCGATACGAAGGATACCGTCAGTATTTTCAACTATGCTTTGCGCATAGTAGTAAACTGCCGAAGAGCTTGAAGAACTTGAGCTTGAGGAGGAGCTTGAGCTTGAGTAAGTTCCGTCACTAAGCCTTGTAAGACCGGGGTCTATCGAGCTAACAACTGTTTTAAATTTCATATTTGGCTCAGAAAGTATCGAGTACTCAACAGGGGTGCCGACTTTTATCTTTGTTATATCGCCCTCTGCGATTTGCATTTTCATTTTTACCTTACTAAGGTCTGCGATATTAACAATGGTCGGCGTTGTTTGATTTGAGTTTACTGTTTGCCCCTGCTCTACTTGCACAGATACGATCACCCCATCATTTGGTGCTGTGATTTTAGTATAACCAAGGTTGATCTCGGCGGTATTTAGTTCGATTTTGGTTTGATTAATCTGTGCGTAAATTTCTCTTAAAGAGGCTTCATTTGTTGCGTAAGTGTTTTTTGCATTTTCGAATTCTTGTTTTGAAGTAGCACTCTTTGCGTATAGTGTTTTTTCACGCTCAAACTGTGTTTTTGATATCTCAAGAGCTACTTTTGCACTAGCAAGTCTAGCCTCATAAATTTCAAGTTGAGCACGCTTATCATTTACGTTATTTTGCTGCGTTGAGCTATCGATCTCGGCTATCATATCGCCCTTTTTTACCTTATCACCAAGCCCTACGTATAGCCTTTTTATCTGCCCACTAACCTGCGCGCCAACATCCACAAGTTCTGTGGCAAATATCTCACCAGTCGCTTCTACTTTGTTAGAAAAGCTTTTTTTAACAGCCTTTTGGGTGATAAATTCTATGCGCTCCTTTGGCTTAAAATACTCTGCATAGATGTAAAAACCGCCAACCACAACCACTGCTAAAAATGCTATAAATTTGAAAATTTTTTTCATAGTTTCACTTTAAATTTTAAAATACTCGGCAATTCTATTTAAAAAAAATAAATAAAAAATTAAATTTTACGCTATATCTATCATCTCATCAAGTCGCTTGAGATATCGCTTTAGTTTTGTGATCTCACTACCGGATGATACTTGTTTTGATGAGTAAAAAAACTCTACGCTTTGCTTGTTGTTTTCAATTAAATTTAAGCCCTCAAGCTCGGATATTAGCTTATTTACTGTGCCTTCGTTACCGTCAAGTATTTTTATATTGCTTGGCAAAATCCGCCTTAGAGTATCTTTAAAATAATTAAAATGCGTACATCCAAGCACAATAGAGGAGTAGTTTGTAAGATTAAATTTTAAAAGCTCGCTATTTAAATATTCCAAGACATCAATTGAGGCAAACTCTTCTTTTTCTGCAAATTCTACAAGCTTTGGAAGCGGTAAAACATCGACTAAATGGTTTGTATCAACGCGCCCGATAAGATCTTTTAGTTTTTTGCCAACCGCGGTTACGGGAGTTGAGATAAGTAAAACTCTAAGATCATTTTCATCAGGTATTTCTTGCTGTAAGTCAATAGCTTTTTTAACAGCAGGCTCCATGCCGATTATCGGTATGTTAAATTTTGCCCTAAGTTCGTTTATCGCTACGCTTGTTGCGGTATTACATGCGATAACGACAGCTTTTGCGCCTTGCTTTATTAAAAATTCCACGCTCTTTGTCGTGAAATTTAAAATCTCCTCCCTGCTTTTTAAGCCGTAAGGAACATTGTCTTTATCTGCATAATATAAAAATTCTTCGTTTTTTAAGCGTTTTAGCGCCAGATGAAGCACACTAAGCCCGCCAAGACCAGAGTCAAAAAAAGCTATTTTCATTACAAATTCCTTTTAAAGGCGTTATTATAACTCATTTTTGGATATAATTTTCAATTATTAAATTTATAAGGCTTATATATTGAAATACCCGCTTGATGCAAAAGATAGTTTTGAAAACTCTATGCTGTTTTGGCTCGTAAGATATGTCAAATTTAAATTAAGCTCTCTTTCTAATAAAGAACTAAGAGATCCAAAGGCTTTAGCTACCGTAAACTATAAACTAAGCAGAGATATAAAAAGCATAGAAGAGCTTGACGGACTTGTTAAAATTTCAAGAAATGCAGGACTAACGGGCATAAACACCTACTTTAATCCACTTAAAAAAATTTATGAGACGCTTAAATTTTACGAGCTTTCGAGTTTAAAAGTGATAGATGAAGAGTTAATAAGCGAAGTTTTAGCCAGCGTTACTGGCGGACTAAGCGATGCGAGTAAGAAAAACTATAGAATTTCTGTTATAAATTTCTTTGCGTTTTTGGATAAACAAAACGAAGAAGACGGCAAGGCTCATGTTTTTGATATAAATTTAAAAAACTGGGGCGGTATAAGCGGAGTTAGAGGTCAAAAACTACCTGAATTTATGAGCGAAGAAGAGGTTAAGAAATTTCTAAATGCCATTGAAAATGCCGACTTTAAGGTAAACACAAATCGCAATAAGCTAATCATCAAAACAATAATCTTCACAGGAATTCGCGTAAGCGAGGCTTTAAATTTAAAGCGAAAAGATATAACGGAAGAAGGCGATCTTTATATCATAAGAATTAGAGGCAAAGGCAACAAATACCGTATCGTCATGATAAAAAGACACCTCATAGAAGCCCATATTGACGCGATCGCCATAAACTACATAAATAAAGAGGGGTATTTATTTATCAATAAAAAAGGCACAAGGCTAACTCAGGCATACGTAAGTCGCATAGTCGAGCAAATTTTATTTAGCGCCGGTATCCGTAAAGAAAAAAACGGCGCACATATGCTTCGTCACACATTTGCAACAATGCTTTACAAAAAGCAAAAAGACCTTGTTTTAGTGCAGGAAGCCTTGGGTCATGCAAGCCTAAATACTTCAAGAATTTACACTCACTTTGACAACGACAAGCTCAAACTTGCCGCGCAAGTTGCCGAAGAGCTAAATGGCTAGTATAAACGATCATTTATCGCTTTGTAAGTAGAGTTTCAATACAATAAAAGGCTATAAATTTTTGGAGTAGATCTTGGCCGTTGATAAGATTATTTTTTACCTTTGCGTGACACTGATTACGATTAGTATCACATTTTCACTATCCTTACCTGTTTTTACGGTTTTACAGTTTGATTATAGTCAATATCACTTTTTTATTAGGCAACTTATAGTAGGTTGTATAGGTATTTTTTTGATGTGGGGACTTTCAAGGCTTAATCCCGACAAAGCTCTTATCTGGATAGGTTTTGGGCTTTTTGGTTTTTGTATAATCACAATGGGTCTTATGCACATGCTACCCTCTTCAATGGTAACGGAGGCAGGTGGCGCGCGTAGATGGATAAGACTTCCCGGGTTTTCGCTAGCGCCGGTTGAGTTTTTTAAGATAGGTTTTGTTTATTTTCTAGCATGGAGTTTTGCCAGAAAGATAAATGAAAACAAAAAAAGCATAAAAGAGGAACTTAAACTTCTTTTACCTTACATCTGCGTCTTTCTGATAGTAGTTTATCTTATCGCCGTTCTTCAAAATGACCTTGGACAAGTTGTCGTGCTTGCATTAACACTTATCATGATGGCGCTTTTTGCAGGAACTAGCATGAAATTTTTTAGCATAGGTTTTTTAGGTGCAGCCTTGCTTGCTATCGTTGCCATTATCAGCTCTGAACACAGGATTTTACGCATAAAATCATGGTGGGGAACGATACAAGGCATGGTTTTATCGATACTACCTGAAAATATAGCTGAAATTTTAAGAGTGGATGATGCGCCGGAGCCTTATCAAATTTCACACTCACTAAATGCTATAAAACATGGGGATTTCTTAGGAGAAGGACTTGGTGCCGGCGTTTTTAAGCTTGGCTTTTTAAGTGAAGTTCATACGGACTTTGTTTTAGCAGGCATAGCAGAAGAAGTCGGCGTCGTTGGAATTTTATGCATAGTTGCTATTATCCTTGCGTTACTTTATAGAATTTTTAGAATTTCAGCCAGAAGCGAAAATAAAGTTTATCACCTATTCTCGCTCGGTATCGGACTTATCATATCGTTTTCATTTCTTATGAATAGCTACGGCATAACTTCGATAACACCGATAAAAGGTATCGCTGTGCCGTTTTTAAGCTATGGTGGTAGTTCGATATTGGCCGTTTGTATAGGCATAGGTATGGTTTTAATGATAAGCAAAAAGGCGAAAATATGATAGTTATTAGTGGTGGCGGAACCGGAGGACATCTAGCTATTGTCAAAAGTTTATGCGAAGAACTTAACCTTCGCGATCAAAAGCCTATTTTTATCGGCTCAACAAGAGGTCAGGACAAGCTTTGGTTTGAAAATGATGAAAATTTTAGTGAAAGAATTTTTTTAGAAAGTAGTGGCGTAGTAAACAAAAGAGGTTTTGATAAAATTTTATCTCTACTAAACATCTTTAAGCTCTCACTAAAATGTTGTAAAATTTTAAAAAAACATAAGGCAAGAGCCGTTATTATTGTTGGCGGATACTCTGCCGCACCTGCCGCGTTTGCTGCTATAATGTGCAAAATTTCACTTTTTATACACGAACAAAATGCAATTACAGGTAAGTTAAACAGACTTTTAAAGCCATATGCAAAGGGATATTACAGCTCATACGATGAAATTTCTCCATGCAATTATCCAGTAAGCAGTAAATTTTTTGCTACGTCAAGGATTAGAAAAGAGCTAAAAACCGTGATATTTTTAGGCGGATCACAAGGAGCAAGAGCGATAAATGATCTTGCCGTAAATTTAGCTCCTAAGCTTAAAGAAAGCGGCATAAAGATCATTCATCAATGTGGCAAAAATGCACTTGTAAAACTCAAAGAAAGATATAAAAATTTAGGCATAAGTTTAGAAAATGATGTAGAAATTTTTGAATTTAGTAAAAATTTGGAACAAAAAATGTCGATCGCAGACCTAGCTATAAGCCGTGCAGGAGCTAGCTCACTTTGGGAACTTTGCGCAAATGCCTTGCCTGCGATATTTATCCCCTATCCTCATGCCGCTAAAAATCACCAATACTACAATGCTAAATTTTTATTTGAAAAAAATATAGCTAAAATTTGTTTACAAAACGACTCTGGCGTGGATACTGATAGTATTTTAAAAATGATTAAAGAATTTGATATAAATCACAGCTCAAAAGCGCTACAAAGCATGATAGAGCAAAATGGAGCCAAAGAGATAGTTGATAAAATTTTTAGCAAGTTAGGTTAGATGCTCGCCAACCGCGCTTGCTTTTATCTCTTGAAGTTCATAGCTTAGATAGTGATAGATAAGCTCTGTTTTTACAAGACTTTTACTACTAAAGACTGGATTTATGATTTGCATTATACGGTCAGTTGCGTCTGCTATCTCTACAAGCAAAAGCTCATCTTTTCGTTTTTTAGCAACCGTTATAGCACTAGTTAGAAAACTAAATATGTTTTTAAACTCAACAAGAACTACATTTGAAGCTATTTTTGAGTCATAATTCAAAACTCGCTTCATCTGCTCTTTAAGCCCCGTTAAGTCCCTTAAAATCTCTTTTATCTCTTTTTCTTCTTGGTTATTAAAATTTATAAAATTAGCTTTCGCTTTTTTAACACTTTCTTTGTATTCTTCTATCAAAATAGCGATAATATCTGAAATTTTTTCCAAACTATTTTTGATATTTTTATTTGCCTCAAGGCTAACACCCTCTTTTGCGGCTCTTTCCTTTAAGACATCGTTCATTCTGCGTAAATGCAGACTTATCTCTTCGTAGTAGTCATTTGTATTAAAAAGATTATTAAAAAAATCGCTCTCATTGTTTTTGCTATAAAATTTAGCTTTAAGCATATCAACATTTTTATTAAACTCAAAAACATCAACATAAGGAATAATTTCTTTGTCAAAATCCCTATCTAAAAGCGCAAATTCTTTTTTTATATTTTCTATCTCATTTTTTATAGTGGTATAATTCATATTATTCTCTTTTATTTTTTGATATTCTACTATAAATTTGATATGTTTTGAAGTTTTTGTATAAAATATATATAATGGTGCCCGAGGTCGGACTCGAACCGACACAAGGTTGCCCTTACCAGATTTTGAGTCTGGCGCGTCTACCAGTTTCACCACTCGGGCTAAAAATTAGAAATGTGATTGTATCAAATATATCTAAAAGTGAGCTAAATTTAAAGCCCTTTGTATAAAAGGGCTTTTGAGTTAAAGAAATTATTTCTTTTTAGATTTTTTTGCTGCGGCTGCAGCAACTGCTTCTTTAAGTTTTTTGCCAACTTTAAATTTAACAGCTTTGCTAGCAGGAACGTCGATAACTTGTTTTGTTCCAGGAACTCTTGCTTTTCTAGCAGCTCTTTCAGTTGTATCAAAAGTACCAAAACCAATAAAGCTAACAGAATCACCTTTCTCAAGAGCAGCAGCTATAGTCTCTAAAGCAGCGTCGACAACTTTAAGAGAATCTTTTTTTGAAAGACCGGCCTTATCGGCAACAGCTTGAATAAATTCAGCTTTTTTCATAAATCGTCCTTGTATAAGAATTGTAATGCGTTAATTCTACAATGTTTTTATAAAAAAAACAATAGCTTTTTGCCTATTTTAGCTATCTTTTTCAATATTTTGGTAAAAATTCAACTAAATTAGGCGCTTTTAGCACATTATCTCGAAACAAACCTCGTTTTTTAGCCCTATCTTCTTTATCTCAACCAACTTTAATCCATCAAAATTTACATCCATAAGCTCTTTTTTGCTATTAATATTATCTTTTGCGATTTGATTTAAAATTTTACCTCGATATGCTTTTGCGTGATGGCTTACTATTTTCCCATTTTTTATAAATTTAAAGCTTGTGTGCTCTTTTTTAATCTGATAAAATTTCTCATAATACCCTGCACGAAGATCCAAAATATCATCATCTTGCAAAAATTCATCAAGACTTTTGCTAAAATGTTCATTATAAAATTTTTCAATATTCACACCGTTAATCTTCTCACCCTGCTTCAATTTGTATTCAAAAATTTTATCTCCGGCAAGAATGGGTCCAAATAAATTTGAAAATATAACCACATTTTTATCTATATAATTTTGTGAATTTTGACTTAAATCTCGGTAATTTAAGTGCTTATAAGCAACACCGTCATAGCGCAAAACCGCTTTTATTAAACCTTTTGTAAAAACATCCCGCCTTAAACTCTTATCATCGATTAAATTTTTTATCCCAAAAAGTTTTGAAATTTTATCTATACTGGAAGTTTTTATAAATTCATTATATATGTTTAGAATTTCTAGTCTTTTTTCATACAAATCTAAAAACACAAGACTGCTTTTGTCCAATCTTTCGTCGTTGTTAAACGCGCTTTTACTCTCACTTGGAGAAAATAAAATTTTCATACTTACTCCTTTAAAGGTCTAATTATAGTGTAAATAATTTTACTTTTTATCCGATATTACAAAAAGCGGAACTATTTTTGCTTTATCTGCCAATAAAGAGGAATTAAAATGAGAATAACAAATCAATGGCGTTACAACCAAACATTATATGACTATCAAAGAAATATGGCCGGAGTTCAAAAAAACTACTTGCAACTTTCAAACGGCGTTAAGATAAATCAAGCATACGACGATGCTAGTTTATATAACGACGGGATGAGGCTTGATTATGAAGTAGAAACTTTCAGCCAAGTCATAGAAGCTACATCAAAGTCTGTAAATTTCGCCAAAAATACAGATAAATCACTGCAAGAATTTGAAAAGCAACTTGAAAATTTTAAAACAAAGATGATACAAGCAGCTAGTGACGTGCATAGTTCTACATCACTGGAAGCTCTTGCAAATGAGCTTGTCGGTATAAAAGACCATCTTGTAAATATCGCAAACACTTCCGTGAACGGTCAGTTTTTATTCTCAGGTTCAGCCGTTGATACCAAGCCTATAGATGGTTCAGGCAAGTATCAAGGAAACGGCGAAAGCATGAAAACTTCAGCAGGAGCGCAGATAGAGCTGGCTTATAACATTCCAGGGAAGCAAGTATTTTTAGGTTCAGATAACGACTATAATAAAATTTTAACCACAAATGTAAGCTTGATAGACAACACCAAAGACTATTCAAATGGAACTGAATTAAAATACCTAAACGAACAATCAACCATAAAACAAATGGTTGGACTAAACTATGTAAATAACAAAAATACCATAAATTCAGATTATGATTTTACCGATAAAGACATTGACTTCCCTGGCACATACTTTTTCTTACAGGGAACGAAACCGGACGGAACAAGCTTTACTAGTAAATTTAAAGTAACAGACGACACGACGCTTGAAGGCTTAATGGATAAGATCGGTTATGAGTTTGGCAATACCAAAGGCTCAAAAGTCGTTGACGTAAGTATAAACAATGACGGTCAATTTAATATAAAAGATCTAACAAAAGGCTCTCAAGTCCTAGACTTTCACATGGTAGCCGCAACTGTTAAAGTTGACAACAAAGCCGATCTTGCTACGGCGATCGCTGATGAAACAGCAGGAAATTCTCCTCTTGAAGCAGTTGACACATTATCAGCCCTACAGACTTTAGCAGACAATGGCGATGTGCATATAACAAATTTTATAAAAAGCAACTTTAAAGATAAAGCTTCAAACAAAGTTGACTCTTTTGATTACGATAATGTAATGTTTGAAAAAAGCAATAATCAGCTTATAGGCAATATCTCTCAGGTTAATAGAAAAACAGGAGAAGTAGCTACAGACTCCACTCGCTTAAGTCAAACGGCTGCAGCCCAGCAGCTTTATCCAAATTCACAAGATAGATATAATATCGATAACCAAAAACTAGCCATAGAAGTCAAATCAAAAACAGGTATAAAATACACCATCGAATTAATACTGGGCACTCAAGATCCGTCTACGCCGGTCTTATTTACCATACAAGCAACCGACGCTAATGGCAACAATGCCTTCCCCACAGGAACGCCTGCCACAAGATCTCTAGCTGTGTATAATGCGGACGAATTTGGCGAGTATAGAACACAGACAAATGACTTTACATATAGACAACTAATGGATATAGTAGCAATGGCGGCGAGTGACAATATACCAAATCCGCCTCATGTGGAAAATGCCACAACCACAACAGAACAAAGAAGACAAAACTATGAAGCATACAAAGATGCTATAGAAAAATCACACGGCTCAGTAGAAGTAAATTTAGATGACAAAGGCAGAATAACACTAACCGACAAAACTCAAAGCGTAACAAATATCGAGCTTAGCATACAAGACGCAAGCGAAAGCGGTAAATTTTATGGTGATAGCACAGGCAATACCGCAGCAACAAAACAAGGCAATGGCTCTGTGTTTAGCTTTATGGAAAATAACGCGGTTACGATAGACGAGCCCGGTATTGATATGTTTGCCGACCTTGATAGCATGATAGAGGCTGTTAGGCAGGGGTATTACCGTGCCAGCGATGAAAACGGCGATCCAAGAAACACAGGCATGCAAGGTGCACTGCAAAGACTTGATCACTTAATGGATCACGTAAATAAAGAGATAACCAAGATTGGATCTCAAACAAATTTAATAACAACAACGAAAGAACGAGCCGAGCTTATGAAAGTAAATGTTCAAACGGTAAAATCAGACATAATGGATGCTGACTACGCCGAAGCCTATCTTGCATTTACTCAAAAATCCCTAGCCTACCAAGCGATGCTTCAAGCTACTTCTAAAATCAACCAGCTAAGTCTTTTAAACTACATGTAAAAGCGGGCAGGCACGCTCGCTTTTAAAATTTTTAAACTCCGCTGTGTTATAATAAGTCTTTTTATTAAAAAGGATTAAAAATTTTACACCAATCAATCTTAACAATAATCATTTGTATTTTACTATTTTTTGGCATTGCAACCATAGCTCCGACAGCTGATTTTGTGGGTTCTGTCGGTGAGTTGCTTGGAAATTTAAATTTTAAGCTATTTGGACTTATTGCTTATGTTTATCCGTTTTTGCTGATTATCTTAAGCTATTTGTTTTATAAAAAACACAATAAATTTGATAGCGAATTAGCCCAAAGTCTGCTTGGATTTTTTTTATTTTTTATTGCAATCTTAATGCTTCAATCGATCACAACATCTATCGCAAACAGCGGAGAGGTCGGAAATTTCATCAACGATGCTCTAAGGGACATTATCGGTACATTTGGCACATGTATAGTGATACTTATGATGTTTGTTATCTCTGTCGGACTTATCTTTAGAGATAATATTATAGTTGTGCTAAGGCGAGCTTTTGTAGACCCTACGGTAAATTTAAAATTTAAAAATCAAGAACAAAAAACAAGTCAAAAACAAACTATAGAACGCAAAAAACTAAAAGAAATTTCAAATACTAAAGACGATATCAAAACATATGTGGACGAGCAAGTTATAGAACAAATAGAAATTTCAAACACAGATGAAGCCGATACACAAATAAATTTAGAACCTGACATAAACAGCGAACTTGATGAGCCAAGCATCAATAGAAAGTTAAAAATTCAAGGCGTTGAAATTTTAAATGAAGTTGTAGAAAATAAAAAATTACTCGAGGAAATAGAAAAAGGTAAAATCGAAAAACCTAAAAACTTCGAGCTTCCATCGCTTAAATTTCTAAAAGATCCACCAAAAAGATCAACTCACATAAACGAAGCAGAAATTGATCAAAAAATTTCAGACTTGCTTGATAAACTTCGTAAATTTAAGATAGACGGCGATGTGGTTCGTACATACACAGGACCGATCGTTACAACATTTGAATTTCGCCCTGCCCCACATATAAAAGTCAGTAAAATTTTAACACTTCAAGACGATCTTGCTATGGCTTTACGTGCTCAAACAATACGTATCCAAGCACCAATTCCAGGCAAAGACGTAGTTGGCATAGAGGTGCCAAACACAAACACCGAAACCATCTACCTAAAAGAAATTTTAGATAGCGAAATCTTTAAAAACGCCAAAAGCCCACTAACAATGGCACTTGGCAAAGACATAGTCGGAGCACCTTTTATAACAGACCTTAAAAAACTCCCGCACCTTCTCATCGCAGGAACAACCGGAAGTGGCAAGAGTGTGGGCATAAACGCCATGCTGCTAAGCTTGCTATACCGCAACAGCCCGCAAACCCTTCGTCTCATGATGATAGACCCAAAGATGCTGGAGTTTAGCATTTATAACGACATACCGCATCTTTTAATACCTGTTATCACTCAGGCCAAACAAGCCATAACGGCTCTATCAAATATGGTCGCTGAAATGGAGCGACGCTATACTATCATGAGCCATACACGCACGAAAAATATCGAAAGCTACAACGAAAAGATGAAAGCAGAAGGTGGCGAGCAATTCCCATACATCGTAGTTATCATTGATGAGTTGGCTGACCTTATGATGACTAGTGGCAAGGACGTGGAGCTATATATCGGGCGTCTGGCACAGATGGCAAGAGCAAGCGGTATACATCTAATAGTCGCCACGCAACGCCCAAGTGTGGACGTAGTAACCGGTCTAATAAAAGCTAACCTACCAAGCCGTATCAGCTACCGTGTCGGACAGCGCATAGACAGCAAAGTCATACTTGATCAAATGGGAGCAGAAAGCTTGCTAGGACGTGGTGATATGCTATTTACCCCTCCTGGAAGTCCTGGTATAATACGCCTGCATGCGCCATTTGCAAGTGAAAAAGAGATAGAAAGCATTGTTGAGTTTTTAAAATCACAACAAGAAGTAGTTTATGATGAGAGATTTTTAGCTGAAGCTGGAAGCAGTGGAGAAAATAGCGAAGCTACGCTAAATGCCGGAGAGCTTGATCCACTTTATGAAGAGGCAAAAGCCATTATACTAAGTGAGCAAAAAACATCCATAAGCTATCTACAAAGGCGTCTAAGCATAGGGTATAATCGCTCGGCAAATATCCTAGAGCAACTGGAAAAAATGGGCATCTTAAGCCCACTTAACGCAAAAGGACAAAGAGAAATTTTATAGATATTTGAGGAAATTTTAATATTTTTTGCAAAATTTTTTAAAATTCCCTTGACAAAGAAATAAAAAAAATGTATAATTCAATTTCTTTTTTAAAGCGTTGGGGTATCGCCAAGCGGTAAGGCAACTGGTTTTGGTCCAGTCATTCAGAGGTTCGAATCCTCTTACCCCATCCACCACCTTAATATCCAAATGACGCAGAGTAGAGCAGTGGTAGCTCGTCGGGCTCATAACCCGAAGGTCAGCGGTTCAAATCCGCTCTCTGCAACCAATACCCTAAAAATCGACATTTCAAAGCACTTTTTTAAAACTTAATTTTTTCTTACTTTTTAATTAACTGATTTTATTAAATTTTCAATAGTTTCTTTAGATTTTTTAATATTACTAGTAATATATTTTTGAGTAGTAATTATATTTGTATGCCCCAGAGTAAAAGATACTTGCTCAATAGGAAGCTTTAAATAATTTATTGAATAAGTTCCAATTAAATGACGTATATCATGAAGCCTGATTTTAGGCAAATTATTGCGTTTTAGTAAAGAATTCCAAGAACGACGTAAATCGACAAATTTATTATGAGTGTTAGAATTTTCAAATATATAACCGTTTAGCCTATTATCTTTTTTAGCTTGTATATAATGTTTCAATAATCTTAAGTATAACTCATCGCTCATAGTATAAATCATATTTCTTTTAGCTTTATTAATTTTATATGGAATTATATAAGTTCTATTTTTTAAATTTATATCACTAAATTTAAGACTTAACACTTCATTTTTGCGCCTACCATGAAGCAAGAAAAAAAATATATCGGCATTTACTCCCCTATTCTCAACTATTGCTTTAATAATAGCCTTTTGTGTTTTAGTAGAATAATCAAAATATCTTTTATTATCAAACCTTGGAAGCTCGATAAACTCACAAGGATTTTTAATTACAAGATCGAGTTTTAGGGCAAATTTAAAAATTACTCGCAACTTTGCTACAATATTTTTCACAGTTTTTACTTTATATCCATTTTTTAAAAGCACATTGCAAAACTCTTGGATATCAAGAAATGTTATTGCATCTACAAATTTTAAACCTAGGCCGTTTTTAAAATGCTTATTGTATGTTGCTATATCGCTTCTAAGAGTAGTTTTACTTAAAATAAGCTCGTAAAATAAAATATACTTTTCGAAAAGCTCATTAAGAAGGATTGACATTTAAGCCCCTTTTAATAAAATCATTGGCAGTCAAATTATTTAAATCATGAGGAGTATTAATGTGGGTAAAACAATTTAAATCACGTTCAAGTAAGATATTTTCTACATATCCCAAATGCTGTAAATTTATGTTTTCTAGGTCTAAATTGTGATAATAATTAACTAATTCAAAATTAGACATGCGATTTATAGGAATACGATTTAAGCATTTAATATTTTTGTTATCGGAGCCGAAAAGCTCATCAATATAATTTAAAAGCTGTAATTCTTTAAAACGTTTAGAGATGTTTTTATCATTCATTTTATAAGGAGTATTATTGCAAACTTTAGGTATTTTTATTTTTTGCCATAACTCGCCGAATTCGTCAAAAATTTGAACTGGTTTTTTTGTTTCAGGATCTATAATTACTGTAATTAAGCCTTTATTGTAGTTTTTTGTAAGAGATATCAAACCAATTCTTCCGTTTAGTTTTCTATAAATTTCAAGACTTACAAAAGTTTTAGACATAGTAAAATGTCTAATATGATGTTTTAAATACCAAAACGTAATATCTGTCAAATTCTCCAATTCAGGGTTTTGTCGCAAATCATCAAGAGTTTTAAAAATATATTTCATAATATAAGCCGTTGGATTATTAATGTTTGTTTCAACTTTACTATGAGTATCTAAAAATCTACTTTTAATAGCGCTAACACAATCATTTAAATATTCTTCGGGAACAAAAACAAGCAAATTCAAATGACAAGTTCCGTCTAAATGTGGCTCCTTTGTGGATATATAACATCTTTGCTTGGGAGGTATATTTCTAAAATGCTTTGAATTCATAATGCTTCTAACTAAAAATTGGAGCTTATTTGATCCAGACTTTACACTGTGCTTATCATCATTGATATATTTTTTATTGTAAACTAGCTTACTTCTACCGCTTTTTAAAGTAATCATTTTTTGACGATGATACTCGCTAGGCAAAGTTAAAACAGCAAATATAGGCTTTAATCCTTCTTTTTCTGCGTAATCATTTAAGCTAGAGACACGATTGTTTAGTTCTGCAATATATCTATTTGAATTATGCCAACTAGAAAAATAAAAATGAGAATAGGGAATATTTTTGCCATTGATATATAAAAAATTATTATCAAGGTATCTTTTTTGATTTTCTAGTTTGTTTTTTAAAAAGACTTTATCAGCTTCAGTAATTCCATACACAATCTATCCTTTAAGTTACACACTTATATTATATATAGCCAAGAGCACAACGCTCATTCCCCGCTACGCGGGTCCCCTTTGGCGTTGCGCGTTGCGCTCAAAAAATAATCCTCTAGCCTTTTATTTAACTCTTTTTCATCGGGCAACATTGTAATAAAAATACTAAAACTAAAATCATTGGTTTTTGTGCTACTATAGGACGTTAAATCGCCTAAAATAGGTATATTCTCTATAAATGGAATAGTTTTATTTGAAGTTATTGTTTCTTTGCTATTTATACCACCGATAAGAAAAGAATTAGTGTCAGTAAGATATACATTAGTTTTTAGATGTCTACTACTAATTCTTGGAGTGTCTGTGTCATCTAGTAAATTCTCAATATACAAATCAAGCGTAAAGCTTACACTATCGTTTGTGATTAATACATTTGTAATATTAAGCTTCAATCCTACATCTTGATAATCTACTTGATTTGTTGTCAATGTCTGATTATTTTGAATTTCAATAGAAGATTTTTTAATGGGTGTTTTTATAACGCTTTCTATAACACTATCTTTATTATCTATAAGGGTAACTCTTGGATTGTAAAGCAAATCTGATACTCCATTTTCTTTTAGTAAATTTATAAGGCTAGTAACGCTATTTTTATCTATTTTGGTGCTATCTACAGTAAGAATATTTGTAATTATTTTGAAGTAAAAATGATCTAGCGGATTTAAAACAGCTTCTATGCTAGGTCCTATTTCTTTTAATTTTATATTGTCTGTGCTAACGATTGTAAAACTAAGTTGCCTAAGCTGATAACTTGTGTCAAGTCCTTTTATGAGATTGTTTATTATTTTATATTGGCTTTCTGTCGTAATAAGAAGTATTCTATCGCTATAAACAGTATATTTAATATTTTCATTGAATAAAGATAAGGCAGATATAACATCGTCTTTAGAAATATGCTTAAATTTTATAATATAGTCGTTTAAAATAGGATTATCTTCAATAGTTGGATTATATATCAAAATAACGCTATTTTGTATAAGGTAGTCAAGCCCATTGACTTTTAGAATGTCTTTGAGCAACTTATCTAAGGCATTGCTATTGCTTAAATCCAAAGTAGGTAAAAATACGTCAAAATTTGTATCAATATTTCCACTAATGACGATATTTTTACCAGTTATACCGCTTATTTCGCCTAAAAAGTCACTAAATGCAATACTGCGATACTCTAAGGCGTTTAAACTACTTAAAAGTAGAAAACATAGAACTAGGACTGCTTTTTGCAAAGTTTTCATTGTGAACCCCTTGAGATGAATTTTCCAAGCCTTTTAAAACTCTTTCAAAATCCAACGGACAAGATAAGAAATAATCTATATAATTTACTGATTTCTTATCTTGCAAGAATATGTGACAGTTTGAAAATGAAAGAAGTTCCAAAAAGCTATCTAAAGATAAATCTATGGCATAACTTCTAAATTTACAGCCACTAGGAAAACAAGTTATCTTTAGATAGATTTTATTTTCATTGAAAATTGTTGTATTTATGTCGTTTATATCTTGATTGTTTGGCGTAGATTGAATTTGTATGCTTTCTGAAATATTGGCATCAAAAAATCTAATTTCCTGCTTGATTGTTGGCTTTAATGCTTCTTGTTTTGGCTCTAGAAACAAATAAAGCATATATGAAAAAATTATAAAAATTATTAAAAATAATATTTTTTTAGTTGCATAACTTTTATAAATTTGCTTTGAACCGCTATTATATAAATCAGATATTTTTTGATTAAATTTTAGGTTGTCTGTCCTGATTAAGTTATCATTTATTTTTAATGAGGTGCTATAAACTTTATACCTAAATATTGTGCTAAATAGCCTCTTTCCGCTAGGCTGGGCTATATACATAAGCTCGGTATGAACAAGGTATTCTCTATTCATTTGACGCTTTGACTGAAGTAAAAATATAACGTCAATACCAAAGTGTCCGTGATAGCTTAAAAATCTGCCTAAACTTTTACTAAATGTGTTTGAAAATGTGTTGTATACCTCATCTAGGATTATTAAGCAGTGATGATAGTTTTCATAAATGCCACTTTTTAAAGCATAGCTATCATAGTCATCGATATCGGACAAAAAGCCGTTTTCATATTGAGAGCTGAGGGCGTTTTCTTGCTGGGTGGCAGAAATAAAGTCGATTTTATTATATTGTTTTACAAAGCCGTTAAATAGTTCAAATTTTAAGCCGTTTATGTTTGTATATATGTATCTATATTTTGAAGTATTTTTTAAATGAAGCTCGTATTCCTCATTTATAATATCGACCGCTTTATAAGTCTTTCCAGAGCGTGGGGGTCCTATAATGATACTTAGCATTTTATCCACTCATTAAAGAATATAAGATAAATCTTTTAAATAACTAGTAATAGTATTGACTACATAAGCTATAACTCTATAAAGTTGCAAGGCAAAATAAAAGCTAAGAATAGAAATAAACAAGGACATTGAAATAGAAAATGCGTCAGCTAAACCACTTTGATTTAAAAATTCCATAGTTGAATTTATAATTGTTTGATTTGGTAATCCACCAAAAGAGCCACTAACGCCATTTGAATAATCAAACATTTTAGGAAAATATTCTCTAAGTAGATTCCAAATTCTCATGATAAATAAAATTGAATACGTAGCGAAAGAAACCATAAAAGCAACAAGCATAACATATAAAGGTATAAGCACAACCAATTTAGCGGTTTTTAAGCTAATTTTTTTAGAAAGATAAAGAATAAAATCAGCAATAAAACTACCAACGGCACCGATTAACCATTTCATGAATCACCACCTACTCTAAATAAATATTTCAAAGAGAACATAATAATCTCAAAGCTAAACCAAATTGTAAAAAATATAGTGAGAATTGACCTATACGGACTGACGAAATAGCAAGGGTCGATAGAGAATAAATTTGTCTTTCCGCTACCAGGAGTTGGACCACTAATAGTAAAAGGACAATTGCCAGATGGGATTTCTGGAATATCGATACCTTTTTCAAGAATATCTTTAGCATCATTAAAGTCATTCATTAAATTATCAATATCTTTTTTTGTATTATCTATAAAAGTAAAAGCTTCTTTTGCTGATAAGTCAAGCTTGGTTAGTTCGCTTGCAAAAGTAGCAAAAGCGGTTTTTGTAGCAATGTTAGGGTCATAATTCCACTCTAATTTTTGTTGTGTTTTTATGTCAGTTAGGGTGTCGTTGGCACGATCAAGTTGAGCTTTATTCTGCGAAAGAGCGTCATTAATGGCATCTAACTTTGAATTGTTTTGATTAATGGCACGTTCCAAAGCACTTAAATCGGGAGATTGTGTAGGGGTGCTAGTAGATGAATTGCCATTATTTGGAGTATTAGAACCAGTGCTAGGATCTGTTATAGTGCTATCTTTTGGGATAGTATTGGTTACTTTTCCGCTCGCGTCAATGGTGTTGGTATAGCCAGTTGAAAGATTGCCAACACCTGAAGGAGTTTTATAATTATGAGAAAGAATCACATCTTGAACCTTTGACCCAGAGGAAGATATAGTTTCAACAACTTCAACATCAATAACACTATTATCAGGAGTAGTAATAGAGCCTTTATATGTAGTTTTATTACCAGATTTGCCAGTTTGTTGAATTGTCATAGGGAGATTTGGAGTAGGATTATCAGCTTGTTTAAACATGGTATCCAAATCATAATCTAGTTTTATATTCCTAATTTCATTTAATGAAGTAGCTTCTTTAGTTGGCATAGGTTTAGCCATATCTTTAAGTTTTGCAGAAATCAACGTATTGTTTTCAAGTCCTGAAAGAGAAGCATTTTTTGGAAAATCAAAAACTTTTAAATTTGGTGAAACATCAGCTAAAACCTGAGGGGTTTTTGGGATATTTACAGTTGTTAAAGTTATATCAAATTTGCCTGTTTCTTTAAAAACGTTATTTAGAATAATTAAATCATCATCAACAGGATTAAATCTGAAAACTGGTTCGGGACCTGATTGAGTAGCCCTCATGTCAACCAACTGGGGTCTATATTCCAATAAATTAGGAATATTGGGCTTTGGATTATTTTTAAAAAGACCTTTAACATAAGAAGCCAAAGAAATAAAAGAATTCTTTATAGCGTTTATAGGCAAAGGAAGCATGAAGCCACCTATTATAAAAAGGTCGCTTTCAAATTGAAATTCAGCCTTAAATCTATCAATGGTTTTTTGATGATAGCAACCCATAGGAATTAACATGCATGTAGCCATTTCATGAGAATCCAACGTGGCGTCACAAAAATGCCAAATCATGCCTTTAGCTTCACATTTCGTTTGGTCGTCTAAAGTAGGATTAGGCAAACATTTTTCTATGGTTAAATCGCGTTGCCAATCGCGGTCTATTTCATATTTTTGAAAAATCATAGGTTCTGGACACCAAGAGGGGCGTTCTGAATCGGGTTCACATTGACCTGTTTTGGGATTTCGTATTTGTCCTTCAGGACATGCGAGAAATTCGCAATCTCCAGTATCCGGATTTCTTTGCTGACCACTTAAACATTTCGATTTACAAGTTTTTGAAATGATATCGAATTCTTGATCAGAAGAGCATTTGGTAAAATATTGATACTTGACGTAATTATAATAACCACAAGTGGTCTCATAAGGAGTATACTGGAAACAACTTTCAGAATAAGATAAAACACTACAACCAAGATAGTCATCTGAAATTTTACAAATGTATTTAGGAAGAGAAGAGCCAGAATTGTGTAAATTTTCTTCATATTTATGCTTTGAAAGAAATTTAAATATTTTATCGCCTGAAGAAACAAAACCATTGCCCAATTCAACAAAATCAACAGTATTAGAAAAATTAATCTTTGTAGCGCAATAAGCGTCGCAATCATCATCAGGGCAAGAATTGCAATCAATAGAAAAAGCAAAATTTATTGAAATTGATAGAAAAATAATTATGTTTAATAATATTTTCATTAATTAAAACCTTTTTTAATATTTGCTGACGCCCTTCGGTTGCCGGCTAGTTTTTTTAATAATCACTTTTAACATTGAATTTGATCAGCCAAAAAAACTAGCTGAAAAATTTCAAAGCAACCTTATTTAACAAAAGAAAGAGCTATGACGTAAATAAAGATAGGGACAAAAAAGAGAGCAAAAATATTCATAAAATAATTAAAAACATCGTTGCTAAAAACTTCTATCATCGTGTAGCTCCTACTATAATTAAACCCATAAGGAAAGAAAACGCTATCAATATTGATGAAAGACCCATTAAGAAATTAAATTGATATTCATAAATATTTAAATCGGGTATTAGTTCATTTTTACTTATATAGCAAATGTTGGAAGCTGTATCAAAAATAAAATTTGTTTTAAAATCAATAAATTTTGAAGGAGAAGAAGAAACAGAATTATCAAAATTAACATAAAATAAAGTGTTATCCTTTATATAAAAATCTTTCACACAAGAATTTAAATCAGGTATATAAATAGCGTTTTCTTTCATTACTTTAACCTTTTTTAGGGAGCAAAAGCCCCCTATTAGACTATTTTATGAAGCCCTTGACCCTTCGGGCAATCATAAAGACAAAAGCAACAGCTACGACACCAGCGAAAACATAGTCGAAAAGTGCGTAATCGGCTTTTAGTGGGTCAGTTGGAACTGCTGGGGCATCTGCAGCAAAGAGAACCGGAGCAGACATTAAAGCAACGCTAGCTGTAGCGACCTTACTTTTTGTAGTTTCTAGAAAATTTTTGGCTTTCATAGATAACTCCTTGAGATGATTTTTTAGAGTTCAAACTCGAGAAAATCTACAAAATAAACTTTATTGAGTTTGAAAAGCGGGAGAGCGGTTCACTACTCACATTAAGGCAAAGCCCCCGCGGTTTGTTATTTAGACGGCTTTAATTCCTTGCTAGCAAATGGATTTTCATTAAAGACTTGGAAATTTAAGCTGTCATCTGGAAACATATAAGCACCGTTGCGAGTGTTTAAAAATCGATATGGAACGGCGATATATTTGCCTTTTAGTGAATCAAATTGAGGTTTTAAAGAAAAATCATAACTGATAGTTTCAGTTGATTTTATTAGATAGCCTTGCTTGTCGCGACCCTCGAAAGTGATAGTGACGTCGATAGAGCTAGAAACCTCGCCAGTTTTCTTGTCGATTCTAGAAATCGGGCGAACTTCGTCGCAAAAGCCAATAAGATATGTATACATTGTAGCTCCTTAAAATGTTTTTGTAGCTAAAATTTAAGGGGCGGAGCTACGCCACCCCAAGCAGTTTAACAACATACTAAGGTTGTAACACCCACACCCCTAAACATCTCTACTCTGTTGCGGGCGGTATGTTAAGTTTGAAATTTGTTAATATTTGATAGAATTCAAGTGTCTAGGTTGAATAATTCAAATTAACTTTTTGAGTTATTCCAAAATAAACCTTAAATATTAATAAAATATTTGAATAGTTAAAAAAATGGATAAAAAAGAAATAGCAAAGATAATAAAAAAAGACATAACAACACTATATAATTGGGAAAAAAGAAACCCAGAATTATATAATGCAGTATATAGTTTTTTTAACGGATTAGATTTAAAAAACGATGAAAAAGAATTATTGGAATTATTCGAAAAATTGAATGATACAGAAAAAGAATATTATTTAATAGATATGAAGCTTAGAATTCTAAAAAAAGAAATGGACAACTAAAATGTTTTTAAAATATAAAAATAAAAAAATTGACAATATTGCAAGAATTTATGAATTTATTTTTCTAAGTGGAAAATTTATATTTATTTTAAATACAATAAGTGGTTATTGATAAAAAATCTTTTTAGTCCGATCATATATGACATGATTTCATAATATACCTTACTTATAAATATCTTTTCTATGTCCTATTTTTAAAATAAGTATTGTTATTTTGTCATCTTTGATTTGAAATACAGCCCTTATATCACTTGAAATTCTATACCTGTAAAAATTTGAAAAATTAACCAAAGAGGTTATATTTTTACTATCTTTTATGATTTCGTAGTTATCGCACAAATAAATAAGTTTTTCTTTGATTTTTGTGTAGTCTTTTTTGTTAAATTTTTTTAAATTTTCTTTTGCTATGTCTGAAATTTCAAGTTTCATAATGACTTTTCTATCTCTTTAAAAACTTCATCAGCAGGATATGTTTTAATAGTGCCATTTTCGATAGATTTGCTTATTTTCAAAGCGTCTTTATACTCTATAAAATCATGATAAAGATCTATGGCTTTTTTAACTATTCTTTTATCCGAAGTTGTAAGAGTATGCAAGAAATCTTCTCTTTCTATCTCTAACATATTTTCCATAGTTTTAACCTTTTTTATTTTTTATGATTATAACATATTTTAAAAAACATTATATAAAGCAGGCAAATTAAGATATTTAAGTAAAATTTTACAGCACAAAAATCTCATAACCCGAAGGTCAGCGGTTCAATCCGCTCTCTGCAACCAGTTTAAATCAACTGCCAGTTATATTATTTTATTTTTTCATAAATTACATTTATTGTGTTGTCTTGCGCAAACAAAAAACAACTCTTGCTGACAAATTAAGCACCCAAAGTCTCGTAAGTAATAGAATTATAACTTTATAAAATAAATCAATATGGTCATAATTGACTAAAACATACACAATAATTATGCTAAAATTAGCACAAATTTTTATTAAATAAAACATAAAGTAAAAGAGTTATTTGGTGATAACAAATGTGCATATTAATGTGAATGGCTATATTGTGAAAGCCGATAATGGTGAAACTATTGGTGTTTGCTCCGATACAAATAAAATCTATACAAAGCGAATAGATACAGAGATTCCTGAAGTTTTTATTAAATTCTTGCTGTCAATTGAAGACAAAAGATTTTATAAGCATATAGGAATTGATTTAATTGGAATAGCAAGAGCCTTTTATAGAAATTTACAAGCCGGAAAAATAATAGAAGGTGGAAGTACAATAACGCAACAATTATCAAGAAGCTATTTAAACGACAACTCAAAAACATTTAAAAGAAAGTTTGCAGAAATTTTTAAAGCTCTAAAAATAGAAATTAAATTTTCAAAACAGCATATCATAGATAAATATATTGAATCTATTTATATGGGTTCAAACATATATGGATTTGAGTCAGCTTCTATTAAATATTTTGCAAAACGACTGCATGAGCTAACAAAAAAAGAATTTATATCCTTAATTGTGCTCTTAAGGGGTCCCAATTTATATATTAACAACAACCAACTTTTCCTAGATAGATATAAAAGTATAGTGGCTAGATTAAATAAAACAAACCTTATCTCAAAAAGTCAAACTGGCAAGTACTTGCATAATTTTCCAAAATTAAAACAAAAACAAATAAGTGTTGTGCCATCAGAAATTATATCTGCTGTTACTAAGACGATAGAACGCAATAAGCTTACAATTAATAGCACAATAAATTATAAAATACAAAACAAAATTAACAAATTTGTAAATTCAACTAAAGATTTTGATTCTGTAATATGTATAAAAAATGGCAAAATTGCTGGTTTTTCTAGCAAGCATGGAAATCATTATATATTTAACCACTTCGGAAATGTAGGCTCAACACTCAAGCCTTTTATATATTTATATTTAAGAAGTCATGGGGTAGAGCAAAATACGCAAATACCAACAACACCTATTTATAAATATAAAAAATGGATAGCAAAAGAAGCATTTGAGCCAACATATAACACCATGTCTTTGGCAAAAGCACTAGAGGTATCTAATAATACAGTGTTTTTAAACGCAAGTTATAAAGTAGGTTTTGATAATATTTCTAAGCATATAGCTAATTTGTTTAACAAAGAAAATTGTGAAGATTTTCCATCTTTGGTTTTGGGTTCCACTCCATATGGTATTTCTTTATACGAATTATCAATGGCTTATTATAATTTATTTTCAGATAATAATCATGAACATATAGACGAATTAAAGTCCATATTAAGACAAGTATCAATAAACACATTGGGATTAAGCTCATTTTTTTGCAAAACAGGCACTACGAATAACAATAGAAATAGATATATTATTTTAGGGAACCATGAAATAGTATTTGCCTTCCTCAGAGACGAAAGAATGACTTATGATAGCATTGTAAATGCGGGTAAAGCGCCGAAAAATTTTACTCAAAAGATTAAGGGGTTTTTTAATGAACTCATTAGATGAGGATTTGTTTAAAAATATTTTATTGTTTATAAATGATAAAATAAATGATGTTGAATTTATTTTATTTTTAATACTGGGTATATGTTCATTAATAATTAAAAAATATATAACAGATTCAGTAGCTCAATCCGAAAATATTTTTATAAATACTCAAAAAGAAAATTTAGATAATTTAAATCAAATTTATTTTTGTTTAGTTCAACTATCTTTAAAGCCAAATTCTAAATCCAATGCGAAGAAATTATATGAGTTATTGTTGAAAAATAGTTATATAGTGGACATCAAAGAAAACAATGATTTGTTAAAAAATGTATATGAAAATTATTCAAAAGATAAACCATTAAATGAAAAATTGATTTTTGATTATCTTAGAAAAATTCAGGATAAGATAAAAGAAATTAATAACATCATAAATAAAAATAATTCAAGATATTTAGAGCAACAAAACAATCCCGTAAAATTTTATCTCAAAAAAGCATTATTTTCACTATTTTTAATTATTTTTATATTGTTAATTTTATATGTCTTAAGATCATTATATGTGGATTTATTTACTTAAACTATAAAAAGATTGTTTTTATAAAAATATTCTCATATAACTCTTTTGAGATAAAAACTTTATGCTTTCTTTTTTGTAAATTCTTAGCTAATGCTCGCAAAAAATATTAAGGTATTGCATTGCAAACTTTAAAATGTTTTAGAAATTTTAACTTAGAGACTTGTGTGTTTTTAAAAAATAAGTAAGATGGTGCGCCCGAGAGAATTCGAATCTCTGACCTTTTGAACCGCAATCAAATGCTCTATCCAGCTGAGCTACGAGCGCACAATAAAAAAGAAATGTGATTATAGCAAAGTTTTCTTAAAATTTGCATATATTTTCTAAAATTTCTAAAATTTATGCAAATTTTAGCTCAAAACAGATAATCTTACGTCAAATACAATAAAGGAAATACGATGAATGACTTTTTTGACAGCTTAAAAGATATAAAAAAAGAGCTTGTAAAAGAACAAGGTGTAAGCCTAAAAACTCAAAAAGATCCACAAAATGCAAAACAAGACGCTATCAAACATAAACAAGATAGACTAAAAGATGAGTTTTTGTCATATATAAAAAATAGCGATATTAGAAAAATCTAAAAAACACAATTTGGAACGTTTATTGCTTTTTATCCTTATAGTTTTTAAGGAGAAATTTTATGAATATAACTCAAACTTTAGAATCTTTAAGCATACAAACTCAAGATGACATATTATTTTGCGAGCTTCGCAATATCATAATAAAAAATTTCAGCAAAACTATCGCCAACAAAGGCAAGATCATATCATTTTACGAAGAGAGCGAAATACCACAAAGAAAGTGCTTTTTAAAGTTTATTAAAAAAATATATGAAAAAGAGACAAATGAAGAGCTAAACCTCTTTTTCGCGCAGTATAAAACTATAAAAATCAACTATGTTCAAAAAAATGCGGTTTCTAACATGTTTTTTGTAGATGTTGATTTTGTAAAGGATGAGATTGTATTACTACTTAATAATACACATAAAATTTTTGCCAACTATATTATGCAATGCTTTAAAGATAATGAAAACAAATTTAATGAAAAACAAAATATCTTACATGTTAAAATTAAAAACGAAAGTGATTTTGACGCTTTTAATACACTGTTCTCAAAAAAAGAGCATTTAAATTTCATCATACATTTCAATCTTGATAGTACAAAATTTGATACATTTAAACGAAATTTTAAAGTTCAAAAATCAAGTAAATTTGTAAATAGATTTTCAGCTCTTGCAGATCTTTTGGAGGACAACTTTGAGACTTTGGGCTGTGAAAAGGATAGCGACTTTGAGCAAATCAGACAAAGCTATCTTTCGCTGGTTAAAATTTATCATCCCGATCGTCATGCAAGCAAGCCTCAAAAAATTCAAAACGAATACCGTGAAAAATTTGAAAAGATACAAACCGCGTATGAAAGCCTTAAACCGCTTTTTAAAACGCAAGAAAACTTTGTCAGTGCTTGATAGCGTAAATTTTTTTACGCTCGCTAGAACTTCCGATATTTAACGACTTACGGTATTTTGTTATCGTTCGCCGCACCAATGGGATATTAAAATTAGCCTTTATAAGTTCTAAAATTTTAAGATCACTTAATGGCTTTTGTGGACTTTCTTTCTTTATAAGTTCAAGTAAAAATCCTTTTATAGCCTCATTTGAAACTTCCTCATCAAGCCCAGTAGCAAAAAACTTCTTAAGAGGGATCGTTCCACGCGAGCATTCTAGGTATTTATTTGCAATGGCACGCGATATAGTGGATGGGTTGCGACCAAGATCATCGGCTAAATTTTTAAGCTTCATCGGCTTTATGTCTCCACCAAAGAAATAATCATACTGATACTCGACTATCATTAGCCCTATCTTATAAAGCGTTGCTTTGCGCATCTCAAGCGCATCTATGAGTGCCCTAGCCTCTTTTATGCGGCTTGAGACAAATTCGTTTGCCTCATCAAGTCCTTGTGTATCTAGTAAAATTTCAGGATAAAACCCGTCATTTACACTAACGCTAATGCCGTTATCATCTGTTTTTATGGCTATATCTGCAACGGCTGTTGCCACATCTTCTAGGTATTCTATAGCAGGAGGATTTTTAAATTTTTTTATTAATTCAAGAGCCTCTTTGTAGCCCTTTAGTTTTGTCATCTGTTCAATATCTTCGAAATTTTCGATAATTTTTTTTACATTTTCGTAAATTTTAGCCTCACACTCCACCTCTTCAAGCTGAAACAAAAAGCTCTCTTTTAAGCTCTTAGCTCCAACTCCACTTGGCTCAAGATAGGCAAATCTAGCTCTAATACTCTCAACTTGCGCATCATCAAATTCCGATAAAATTTCATCATCATATTCAAAATACCCTTCATTATTTATGCATTCGATGATTTTATAAGCTATATTTTGAGACTTTAACGTTGGAAAAAGCGGTGGATTTATCTGCTCATAAAGCTTTTCATACAAGCTTTGCTTTTGTATACTGGTAGCTTCAAGCGTATCTGAAATGGAATTTTTGCTTATTTCTTTAAAAAAATTTCTTTTAGAATTTACATGAGATGAATTTTGTTCTATGCTAGCAAACGGGTTGTTTTCGACAAACGGCTCAAGCGTCTCTTTTAGCTCGTCAAGGCTACTTTGAAGTATCGGAAGCCAACTACGAAGCGTTTGATTAAGCTTTAGTTTTGGCGATAGAGCTTGAGTTTGACGCAGCATTTTTACTCTAGAAGCTTAAATTCTTCACCAAGATAATGCGTGCGAACATTTTTATCGTTTGCAACCTCTTTTGCCGTGCCGCTTGCAAGCAAAGCACCGTCTTTGATAACGTATGCTCTATCGCAAATAGCCAACGTCTCACGCACGTTATGATCAGTTATAAGCACACCTATGCCTAAATTTTTAAGGTCACGAACTATACTTTGTATATCACTAACCGCGATAGGATCAACCCCTGCAAAAGGTTCATCAAGAAGAAGAAATTTAGGTGTTATCATAAGACTCCTGGCTATCTCGCATCGTCTTCTTTCGCCACCGCTTAGACTTACGCCTTTTCTTTGTCTGATGGGTTCGATGTTTAAGAGATTTAGCATTTCATTGACTTTTTGCTCACAAACTTTAACATCTTTGTATAAAATTTCCGCTCCTAAAAGCAAATTTTCCTCTACGCTTAAGTCTTTAAAGATGCTCGACTCTTGCGGTAAATACCCAATCCCCATTTGCGCTCGCTTATGAAGTGGAACATTTGTAACATCTTTATTGTCAAGCACAATAGTGCCACTTGTAGGGCTGATTAGACCGCATATCATGTAAAAAGTCGTAGTCTTACCGGCGCCGTTTGGACCAAGAAGTCCTACTACCTCTCCACTTTTTATATCTAGCGAAACGCCTTTTATGATGTTTGTCTTTTTTATGGTTTTCTTCAATTCGTTTATCTGTAATTTATGCACTTTTTACCTCGTATATTCGCAGGTTTTCTTTGGTTTTTATGTTGATTATAGTATATGGAATTTTATAAATTTTTAGCATATTTTCGAGCTCTTCATCGCCCCACTCAACAAGATGTAGTCCATCTTCATACAAATTTTCAAAAAGTCCGTTTTTTACAAGACCGCTAACACCATTTTGATATATATCATAGTGAAAAATTTTTACATCGCCATCATAACTTTGCATGATCGAAAATGTAGGCGAAGTAACATTTTGCTTAACGCCGTGAAATTTAGCTATCTCTTGCACCAAAGTTGTCTTGCCGCTAGCAAGAGTTCCACTAAGTAGCACCACACCATCTTTTGGCAGTGTTTTTACAAGCTTGATAAGCTCATCTTTAGCTAGTATAAATTCACGCATTAACCTGCCTTACATACTCTTCTTGTGCACTTTTTGGGATACTTTTACTTGTCGGTATAGCCAGCACCTCATAACTTACTTCGCGGACAAGAAATTTTATGGTTATTTTATCGCCAACTTTGACATCTTTAGCAGGCTTTGCAACCACTCCGTTTATACTAACTACTCCGCTTTTACACATATCTTCGCTGATACTTCTGCGTTTTGTGATATTTACTACATTTAAAAATTTATCTATTCTCATGGGCTGGATTTTAACTAAAATTTGCTTATTTTCGCATAACACTAAATTTTTGTCTTTAAAATTTCGCTTAGTTGCCTTATAAATTCAGGGCTCGTTTGGCAACATCCGCCGATCAGCCTTGCGCCAAGCTCATGCCACTTTTGTATATACTTTATTAGCCCGCTCTCATCAGGCTTTTCGCTCCATTTTTGAGTCTTGGCGTCATACACGGCGCCCGCATTTGGGTAGATGATAAATGGCTTTGTTCCGCCAGCCTTTTTTAAATTTGCAAGCAAAGCGCTAGCAAGAGTGTCACTTATGCAATTAAAGCCGTAGGCAAGCACGTTTGGAGTGCTTTCTAAAATTTTAACCACGTCTGTTATAGCGTCGCCGCTAGCAAGCTCATTTTCATCTCTTGCCGTAAAACTTATCCAGCAAGGCACGTCCTTAAAATTTTGCTCTAAAAGCTCGCATATCGCCTCCGCCTCGCTTAAAAGCGGTATAGTCTCAACCGCCAGCATATCCGCCCCACCCTCTAAAACAGCCCTAATGCGTGGCTCGTGAAACGCCTTAAATTCACTCTTGCTTAGATTATAATCACCCCTATATTCGCTCCCGTCAGATAGATACGCACCGTATGGTCCGATACTTGCCGCCACAAGTGGAGTCTCCGTCGCTCTCACGTATAAATTCATCCACCGCCTCGCGTGCTATAAGGCTTGTTTTTATGATTAAGCCATACGCCTCTTTTTCGCTAAACCCGGCCGCCATAAGGCCCGGAATCGTCGCTTGATAGCTTGCCGTCGTGATGATGTCGCTTCCGGCTTTTAAATAATTTTTGTGAATTTGCTTGATAGCGCCCGGGTTTTGTGCGATATGCTTTGCCGACCAGAGCTTACCGCTGATGTCAAGCCCCATAGCTTCAAGCTGTGTGGCAAGCGCTCCGTCAAGCACCACTACGTCTTTTTTGGCTAATAAATCTTTAAATTTACTCATATCTTTTTATATCTCAAATAGTAATAAATATAGCAAAACGCCACGAAAGGAAGCCCGAAATATAGTCCCGGACGTTGCTCGGCGTCATAAGCGATACCTATGATCGAAACCGCAAGCAAGGCGATCGTAATATATGGCAAAACGGGCGAAAAAGGCACTCTAAATTTGAGATCCTCCACGCTTTTGCCGCTTTTTATCCACTCTTTTCTAAAATTTATCTGTGCAAACGGGATAGATAGCCACACGCCAACTACCGCAAAGCCCGCTATCGAAATAAGGGCTAAAAATACCGAATCCTCGGCGTATTTACTAGCAAATAGCGCTCCCACCGCACCTATCATCGACATCACAAGCGCTCTAACAGGCACTCCTCTATCGTCAATCTTCGCCACCCAAGGCCCGATTTGCCCCTCGTTGCTAAGCGACCAAAGCATACGTGAGCTGGCATAAAGCCCCGAATTTCCCGCCGAAAGTATCGCTGTCAGGATGACAAAATTCATAATATCCGCCGCATACGGTATCCCCATCTTGTCAAAAACTACGACAAAAGGCGCTTCTAGTACGCCCGCCTCATTCATCGGAAGCAGTGAAGCTAAAACAATGATGGTTAACACAAAAAATATCACAAGCCTAAGCACCGTGGTATTTATAGCGCGAGGTATGTTTTTCTCTGGTTCAGCTGTCTCGCCAGCTGCAATGCCGATAAGCTCGGTGCCCGAAAAGGCGTAGTTTACCGCTAGCATCACGGTAGCCACAGCCAAAAAGCCGTTTGGAAAGGTTCCGTTGGCGGTGAGATTGGCAAAAAGCGGAGCCGAACTCGCCCCATCAAACGACACCACGCTAAATATCGCCCCAAGTCCAAGCGTGATGAACACGATGATCGCCATTACCTTAATGCCCGCAAAAAAGACTCAGTCTCTCCAAAAGCCCTTACGTTTAGCAAATTTATGACAAAAATTAGTCCCGTAAAAAATGTCGCAAAGACCCATACTGGCACTTCAGGAAACCACCTTTGCATAAGTATCGCCGCTCCCAAAAAACTCGGTCCCAAGCGCTACCGTCCAGCACAGCCAGTAAAGCCACGTAACGGTAAATCCCGTAGCCGGAGAGATAAATTTCGTAGCATACGCACCAAATGAGCCAGTAACCGGCATCGCCGTAGCAAGCTCGCCAAGAGAGAGCATAACCAGATAGACGACCACCGCGCCCACAAGATAGCTGATGACAGCACCAAGCGGACCGGCCTGTGAAATGGTGTAGCCTGAGCTTAGAAACAGCCCCGTGCCGATAACTCCGCCAAGAGCTATCATAAATAGATGGCGTGAGTTTATCTTGCGCTTAAACTCGCCTTGATTTTGTAATTTGTGATTTTGCAACACGCTTCCTTTTGTTTAAATAAAATTTTAATTTTACTAAAATTTATCGTAAATTTAGTTAATTTAAATTTCAAATTTAATTAAATTTTTCAATTTTACCCATGTGATCCAAAATTTCGATATATTCCATCTTGGATCTATTATTTTTTGCTTAAAGTATTTATTTAAAATTAATCATTTTTAGATAAAATTAGCCATTTAATCTAAATAAGGAGAATGGGATGAAAAAAGAGGTTAAAAAGGTCGTTCTGGCTTACTCCGGCGGACTTGATACAAGTATAATTCTAAAATGGCTTCAAGATGAATATAATTGCGAAGTTGTAACATTTACGGCAGATATAGGTCAAGGAGAAGAGGTTGAGCCGGCTCGCAAAAAAGCTATAGCACTTGGAGTAAAACCTGAAAATATTTTTATAGAAGATCTAAGAGAAGAATTTGTAAAAGACTATGTATTTCCTATGTTTAGAGCAAACGCTATTTATGAGGGAGAGTATTTACTGGGAACTTCTATCGCTCGTCCGTTAATATCAAAAAGACAAGCAGAGATAGCAAAGCTAACCGGTGCTGACGGCGTTAGCCACGGAGCAACAGGCAAAGGAAACGATCAAGTTCGTTTTGAGCTTGGGTACTACGCACTAAATCCTGATCTAACCATCATAGCGCCTTGGAGAGAATGGGACTTAAATAGTCGTGAAAAACTTCTTGCTTATGCAGAGAGAAATGGCATAGATATAAGTAAAAAACCAGGCAAAAGTCCATACTCAATGGACGCAAATTTACTTCACATAAGCTATGAGGGTTTAGTTCTTGAAAATCCCGCAAATGCTCCTGAAAAAGATATGTGGAGATGGACGGTTGATCCAAAAGATGCGCCAAACGAGAGTGAGATAATCACTATCGGCTACGAAAAAGGCGATCCTGTAAGCATAAACGGTAAAAAGCTAAGTCCTGCTGAAATTTTAACAGAGCTAAACCGTCTTGGGGCAAAACACGGCATAGGACGCCTTGATATAGCTGAAAACCGCTATGTGGGCATGAAAAGTCGCGGTTGCTATGAAACACCTGGCGGCACTATCATGTTAAAAGCCCATCGTGCGATAGAGAGCATAACTCTTGACAGAGGAGCGGCTCACCTAAAAGACGAGCTAATGCCACGCTATGCAGAGCTAATCTACAACGGTTTTTGGTTTAGCCCTGAACGTGCTATGCTACAAGCTGCGATAGATAAAAGCCAAGAGCATGTAAACGGTGAAGTAAGGGTTGAGCTTTATAAAGGAAATGTCATAATCCTTGGTCGTTCAAGCCAAAATGATAATTTGTTTAACGAAGCATATAGTACATTTGAAGAGGATAGCGTATATGATCAAAAAGATGCGGACGGCTTTATCAAGCTAAACGCTCTTCGCTTTATAATCGCTAGCAAAAACGGAAGAAAATTTTAAAATTTCAATCAATTAGCAAGCTTTATTTTGGCTTGCTAATCTTTTTTCAACCTCTCAATAAAATTTAAATCAAAGGTATAAAAATGAAAGTATTACTTATAAAAGACGTAAAAGGCTTAGGAAAAGCAGGTGAGATAAAAGAGGTAAAAGATGGATACGGCAACAACTTCTTGATAGGAAAAGGCTTTGCAAAAGCTGCAACTCCTGATGTATTACGCCAATACGAAGCAGCACAAAAAAGAAAAGCAGAAGAGCTAAAATACGAACTTGCAAATTTAGAAAAATTAAAAGATGAGTTAGCTAAAGTTACGGTAGTTATCAAAAAACAACTAGGTGCTAACGGCGCACTTTTTGGCTCTGTCTCCAAAGAAGAGATAGCTGAAGAGCTTGAAAAAACACATCATCTAATCGTTGATAAAAAATCAATCGAAATAGAAAAAAACCACCTAAAAGCGGTAGGAATTTATAATGTTCAAGTAAAACTAGGACACGCGATAAGTGCCGATTTAAAGGTTGACGTTCAAGGAGAGTAAGTGTTTCACGCAACAACGATCTTAGCCTATAAAGGCAAAAATAAATCAGTAATAGGCGGTGATGGTCAAGTAAGTTTTGGCAACACTGTATTAAAGGGAAATGCCGTTAAGATCAGAAAGATAAAAGACGGTAAAGTTTTGGCGGGCTTTGCAGGAAGTACCGCCGATGCGTTTAACCTTTTTGATATGTTTGAAGAAAATTTAGAGCAAGCAAAAGGGGATCTCTTAAAGGCTGTTATAAATTTTAGTAAAGCATGGAGAAAAGATAAGTATCTACGCAAATTAGAAGCTATGATGTTGGTTCTTAACCGTGATAAAATTTTCTTACTTAGCGGGACCGGCGATGTAGTTGAGCCTGAAGACGGAAAGATAGCTGCGATAGGCAGTGGCGGCAACTACGCACTTTCTGCTGCTCGCGCACTTGATAGGCTAGCCACCGACATAGATGAAGAGGTGCTCGTAAAAGAGAGTCTTACTATCGCGGGAGAAATTTGCATATATACAAATACAAATATAAAAACCTATGTCTTAGAGGATGATAAATAATGAATATGACACCAAGACAGATAGTTGAATTTTTAGATGATTATGTTATAGGGCAAAAAAATGCCAAAAAGATCATCGCTATCGCACTTCGCAATCGCTACCGAAGGATGAAACTAGAAAAAGCTATGCAAGATGACATAGTTCCTAAAAATATCCTAATGATAGGCTCAACCGGTGTTGGCAAAACTGAGATCGCAAGACGCCTGTCAAAGATGATGGGACTTCCTTTTATAAAAGTCGAAGCTAGCAAATACACTGAAGTAGGCTTTGTCGGACGTGATGTTGAAAGCATGGTTAGAGATCTTGCGATGGCAGCTTTTAACCTAGTAAAATCAGAACACATCGAAAAAAACCAAGCTAAAATTTCAGAATACATCGAAGATAAAATAATCAAAAAACTACTTCCACCTTTACCAAAAGGCGTTAGCGAAGAAAAAATAGCAGATTATGAGCGAAGTTATGAAAAAATGCTAACAAAGCTTAGAAATGGCGACTTAGATGACCTTAATATCGAGATCGAAGTCATGCAGCCAACAATGAGCGAGAATTCAAACATCCCGCCCGATATGGCTCAAATGCAAGAAAGCTTCATAAAAATAATCGGCATGACAAATAAACCGACTAAAAAAGAGATGAAAGTCAAAGATGCAAGAAAGGCTCTTGAGGCAGAGGCAAATGATAAAATTTTAAATACCGAAAACATCAAAACTGAGGCTTTAAGAAGAGCACAAGATGAAGGCATTATATTTATCGACGAGATAGATAAAGTAGCTGTAAGCTCCGGAAATTCAGGCAGACAAGACCCGAGCAAAGAGGGTGTTCAGCGTGACTTACTTCCGATAGTGGAAGGCTCTTCGGTATCTACAAAATTTGGAAATTTAAAGACGGATCATATTTTATTTATCGCAGCCGGCGCCTTTCATGTAAGTAAACCAAGCGATCTTATACCGGAGCTTCAGGGTCGTTTTCCGCTTAGAGTCGAGCTAAATAGTCTTGACGAAGATGCACTTTATCAAATTTTAACCCAACCTAAAAACTCCCTTCTAAAACAATACATCGCCCTGCTTAAAACAGAAAATGTCGAGCTTGAATTTAGCGATGAAGCCATACGCGAGATCGCCAAAATAGCACAAGCGGCAAATGAAAAGATGGAAGATATCGGAGCGAGAAGACTTCATACAGTTATCGAGCGCGTTATAGAAGATATTAGCTTTGAAGCAAGCGAGAAAAACGGAGAAAAGATCGTTATAGATAAAGAGCTAGTTAGTCAAAGACTAAGCGATGTCATAGAAAATCAAGACATAGCAAGATACATACTATAAAGGATAAATTTGAAATCAGGGTTTGTTAGCATAATCGGTCGCACAAATGCAGGTAAAAGCTCAATGTTAAATGCATTGCTAAATGAAAAAATAGCTATTGTTTCGCACAAACAAAACGCCACTCGCAGAAAAATAAGCGGCATCGTAATGAACGGCGATGATCAGATAATTTTTACCGATACGCCCGGGCTTCATAAGAGCGAAAAGCTAATGAATAAACTAATGGTAAACGAAGCGATAAAGGCGATGGGCGATTGCGATGCTCTTGTTTTTATCGCCTCCATCCATGATGATTTAAGCGATTATCAAACATTTTTAGCTCTAAATCCAACCAAACCTCACATTGTAGTACTTAGTAAGGTTGATGAGGTAAATAATCAAAAAGTGCTTCAAAAAATGAGCCAATACCAGCCTTACGCTAGCCATTTTAGCGCCCTTTTGCCATTTAGCACAAAACAACAAACTTACAAAAAACCTCTTTTAGATGAAATTTGCAAGCTTTTACCTGAACATGAGTATTTTTATGATCCTGAATTTATAACAAATACAAACGAAAAGGAAATTTTTAAAGACTTCATTCTTGAAGCTATTTATGAAAATTTAAGTGACGAGATCCCCTATTCCAGTGATGTTTTGATAGATAAAGTAAAAGAAAAAGATGATATAACAGAAATTTATGCCACGATTATCACAGAACGCGAGATACACAAGTCAATGATAATAGGTAAAAACGGCGAAACTATAAAACGCATAGGCATAAACGCAAGAAAGCTTATATCAAATTTGACGGGTCGCAAAATTTTCATAAAAATAGTCGTTTTAGTGAAAAAAGGATGGAGTAAAGACGAAAAAATACTTAAAAAAATAAATAACTATTGATTTTTTATTTTGAATACATTAGAATACAAACAAGTAACAAATGAGGTATGAATGATAAAGATAAGAAATAACGTTGAAAAGTCTATTATTACAATCGATCCATATAAAAAAGATGCATTTAAATTTATAGGGAACGAAGTCGGGGCTTTAGATGTTTCAAGATCAATTTCTAAAGAAAATTTCTTTATCTCATATCTTAAATTTAAAAATTTAATCACCACAACTATAAGCATTTCTCGCGAAACAAGTGAAGAAGAGCTTTCAAATATCATCTCTATTAAAACTTACGAAGAGCTTTCTCTTGATGCGACGATTGACTATAAAATAGTTTTTATAGAGTCTCAAGCGCAAACAGAAGATAGGCTTTTTAGCGTATTTGTCATAGCAGACGACACGATAGATAAGATATTTAAAGACATAATGGCGAAAATTCCATACATAGACTACCTATCTATCGCCCCTCTTCTATACAGCTCACTTTATAAAAAAGGCTTTTTGACTGTTTTAGATGTTGATTGTTTTATATGTCTTCAAAAAGATGACGCGTTTTTAGCTGTTTACTCAGGAGGCGAATACCTAACCTCGCGCCCTCTTCGCTATAATCTAAGCTCTATTAAAGATAGATACAGCGAACTAAAAGGCGAACGCATAAGCGAAGAGGCTTTTTATGAAAAACTTAACACAAACGGCATTTGTATGGATACCGAAAGTGAAAATTTTGATCCTGAGTTAAATGATGTTTTAGAAGACTGTTTTTTTTACATTAATGACGCTATAAATATAATAAACAGGGTATATTTTGTAAATATTCACAACATCTTTATCGACTCTGAGATCGGTAAAATTCCTGGGCTTGAGAACTTTGTTCAAAGTAAAATCGGTCTTAAAACAGCAACTCTAAGTACAAACATCTCAATAAACAGCAAAGACTACGACCTAAGTCAACAGCACAATATGATGGCTCTGATTGCAAGGCTGACCAAAGAAGAGGATTATCAGGCAGAATTTAACTTCTCGTCATTTTTAAGACCCCAACCGTTTACAAAACGAACGAGCGGTAAATTTATCCTTTCATGTGGCGCAGCTTCACTACTTGCGGTCGCGTATCCTGCGTATAATTACCTTGGAGGGTATTATTTAGAGCAAAGCATACCTGTTCTAACGCAAGAGCTAATTGACCTCAAAAACGAGTCAAACAGGATAAGGATTAGCCTTGCGGGACTTCAAAAAGAAAAAGAGCAAATGCAAGATATGCTTGTTAAAGATAGACAAAAGCTTGAATTTAGAGAAAACTTACTAACTCAAATCAGCGATAAAAAAAACGAATACGCCATGAAAGGGATAAATATATTTGAAATTTCGCAGATCATAAATCAAAATAAAGTTAAAGTTTCAAATATATTTGGCAAAGATAGAAATATGACTTTTGCGGTTCAAAGCAATGACGAGAAAAATATAACAGAGCTAATAAAACAGATCGCACAAACGGCAAAATACTCCATAAACACAAAACGCATAGATTTTAATAAAGTCCAAAATGTCTATGAAAGCAATGTAAGCGTAGAGATAAGATAATGAAACAAGATATATTAAGCAGGATTGATGAGTATTTTGAGCAAAAGAGCCAAAATGAGCGCTACATATTATCTTTTGGTGTTATAGCTGTTATAGCGTATCTTTTGTATATTTTCTCATTTGATGCATCTGAGCGATTTTACAATGAGCAAAGTATGCAATACGAACAAATTTCAAAAGAACTTAAGGTTGTGCAAGACTACATAAAGTCTGTTAGCTCTCCAAACGGCGATCAAAATTTTAAGATAAAAGAGCAAAGCAAAGAGCTAGAAGCACTTAAAAAAACACATGAAGAACTTTTGGGCTTTAACAACTACTTTGACGACAAACTAAAAGAGCTTTCGTTTTTGCTTTTTAACGATCAAAATTGGGCAACTTTTTTAGATAGGATAGTAATACTAGCAAAAGAGAATAATATTAAAATTTTAGAACTCAACAATGAATTTAAAAACCCCAGTTACCAAAAAGTAGAGCAAATTTTAAACATAAACGTAAAACTTTTAGGAAGCTATCAAAATATGCTCAACTATATAAATTCACTAGAAGAATCAGAGCTCGTAGTCGATCTTCATAAGATCGATATAAACGCCACTCAAAAAGAGCTAGGCGCTAATATCGCAATATCTATTTGGGGTATGAAATACTAATGAAATCTATATTTATTACGATAATCCTATCATCTTTATGCTCTTTGCTTGGGGCAGATGTCCAAGATAAAAAGATAAAATATGATGGAATGTTTTCTCAGATCAGACAACAAAGAGAAGGTGTAAGCAAGCATGAAATTTTAAATAGCAAAAGCCCTTTTAAAGAGGTTGCAAGAGATGAAAATTTAACAGTGATATCGCCAGAAACCTTAAATACAGCAAGCACATTTACGCTACAAGCTGTTATGCAAGATAGAGTCAAGATGGATGGCTCTTGGTATAAACTTGGCGACACTATAGGCGAATACAAAATAACTAAGATCACAAATACAAGCGCTGTTTTAAAAAGAGGCGATGAAAAACAAGAAATCAAAATTCAAAACGGAAAGAAAAATGTCTATATTAAAATCAACTAAATTTAAAATTTTTACATTATCTATAATTTTATTTACAAGCGTTTGTTCTGCGCAAGCTAGCTGCTTGGGCAAGAAATTTAACATGAAAATCCTAGAAGAAACTCCACTTATTGACGTGCTTACTCAGCTATCTGACATGTGCGAGTTTAGCATCATAGCCAAAGACACACTTAGCAAACAAGAGCTAAGGGAGTCAACACATGGCGTAAATATAAAAAATATGTCGCTAAATGAGGTCTTTAACCTACTTTTGCATGAAAAAAATTTAAGCTATGAATTTTCAAACAACGTGCTTAAAATTTCATCTCTTCAAACAAAAATATTTAAACTTGACTATATAACATCGGTTAGAGAAGGCACAGCTATAACAAAAGCTTCCGTTGACTCAGCCCCTGTAGAAGTGGGAGAAAGTAGCGGCTCTTCGCAGTCTTTAAACGATAGTCAATCTGCTGACAACCTTATTAAAACAACAGAAAAATTTGACTTTTGGGAAAAGCTTGACGCTGAGCTAAAGGCCATACTAAATAACACTAGCGAGCACATCATCGCACCTGATCCTATTATTAACCAAAACGCAGGACTTATCACGATAACTGGAACACCATCTCAGATAAAACGCGTTCAAACCTATATAGACGAGATGCAAAAACGCCTAAAAAAGCAAGTAATCATCGATGTTTCGATAATTGCCGTCGATCTTAAAAACGAGTATAAAAAGGGGGTTGATTGGAGTAAATTTGAACTTGGCTTTAACTCATACATAGGCAACAATCCAAGCAATGGAGCATCCGGTGCAGGCTGGACAAACCGTGGCAATGGACTAAGTGCCGGTTTTGGTCAGACACTAAACATCGCTGCAAATTTAAATTTCAGTCTTGACGGTATAATAAATTTCCTAGAAACCAACGGTAGAACAAAAGTTATATCAAGCCCGAAAGTAACAACTCTAAACAACCAGCAAGCCCTTATCTCGGTCGGCGATAATGTAAATTACAGGGTTATGGAAGAAACCAGCAACAACAACGTAAATAGCGACAGGACAACTGTTACTTATAAGCAATACTCTGTATTTATAGGAATTTTGCTAAATTTACTTCCTGAAGTATCGGATAATAACAAAATCATGCTTCGTGTAAACCCATCTTTAAGCACATTTAAATACTCAGAAGATGACACAAGAACACAAAATTCTACCATTAGAGAGATAGCTCCTGATACAATACAAAAGAAACTCTCAACCGTAGTTCATGTAAATAGTGGCGACACGATAGTTCTTGGCGGACTTATCGGTCAAACAAAAGGCAAAGATAACAGCGAAGTACCGATCCTATCAAGCATACCTCTTATAGGTAACGCTTTTAAAAGCACGAAAGATGTATCAAAAACAACCGAGCTTATATTTGTGATAACGCCAAGAGTGGTTGATCTAAACGATCCAGCTCCGATATCACAATCCTTAAAAGATTTAGGTTTTTCAAAGACATTATATGAGCAATAACATTTATGCGGATTTAAAAGAAATTTTTATAAACGAAGATGATATTAATAGCTTTGTAAATTTAGACAAAACTATATCTTGTTACAACAAGATCATCTCTGTGATCAAAAAACCGCTTAAGCTTGTATTGTTTTATGGAAAACCTGGCACCGGAAAGACATTTTTATTAAATAAAATTGTAAAAGATCTTGGTGATAACCAAAAGCAAGTTATATTTTTCTCATACCCTTTTTTTAGCGAAACAAGTTTCGTAAACGCACTTTGTGATGAAATTTTTACCGATAAAAAAGAAAACATAAACAACTTTGAAGAGCTAATACAAGAGTATGGAAAAAAATTTGCAAATAAAAAAGAAATTTTAGAAAATCAAATCGTAATAATCCTAGACGAAGCCCAACTCTATCCACAAGAGTTGATTGAAAAAATTAGGCTAATGGCCGACAGCAGGTATTTTAAATTTATCTTCACCATCCACAAAACAAGCGAAGAAGATGTTATCGCAAAGGATTATTTTCAAACTAGAATTTGGGAGAGTATAGAACTAAAAAGTGCTGATCTAAATGAGGTCATCACATATATACTTAAAAAAATTTCCATGAAAAATTTAGAAAAATACCTGAATTTTAGTGACGCCGACTTTGCTCTCATATACGATCTTTGCGAAGGAAATTTAAGAACGTTAAATAAACTTTTGTATAAATTTTACGAAATTTGCGAATACTACGAAAAAAACGAACCGTCAGTTTTGGCCGCAAAAGAACAAAATCAAAAAATTTTAATTATGTCTGCAATAGATACTGGACTTATAAATGCTTAGCACACAAGAGATAAGAGAGCTTGAAAAACGTTATGAAGCCTATATAGCAAGCAAAAAGCCAAAAATTTCAAATCAAACAAAACTAATAATAATCTTAATCCTAGCTACCGTTTTGGCTACAAGCGGCTTTTATGCACTTAATACCAAACAAAATGATCAAAAACCAGACACCATCTCAAGTGTTATAAACGAAAGTAAGCAAAAAAGCATAAATGCAAAAGAGAGATTTGAAGAAAAACTTAAAGAAGAAGAGCTTATAAGCAAAGTAGCAAACAAACTAGAAGAAAACCTAAGACATCACAATGCTTCAGGTGATAAAATTTTAGACATCAAGCCTGGTGACACTAAAAACGAAAGTAAAACCGCACCACAAGGCTGGTTAAAGCTTAAAGTCATCTCAAGTAGCGATGATGCCGACAACACCCCTCTTCCTAAAAACCAAATTTTAGACTTTGACGAAAGTGTGTCCAAAGAGCAGCCAAAAACACAAAAATCAAAAATAGACATACAAATAATACCTCCAAAAGACAAACTCTCATCTTTAAAAGAGTCCTTTGCCACAACAAACAACCAAAGCTACGCCCTTGAGATAGCTAGGATAAATTTTAAAAACAAAAACTACAACGAAGCTATAAAATGGGCATTAACGGCAAACGAGATAGACAGCAACACAGAGGAGTCGTGGGTGATATTTGCTAAGTCAAAGTATTACACAGGTAATAAAAATGACGCCCTAAAGGCTCTAAAAGAGTATAATAAAAAGCAAAACAAAGCCACGATAGATGTATTAATTAAAAAGATAGAAAGTGGTTCGTTATGAAAAAAATTTTACTTATATTACTAACCGTGATTAATCTTTTTGCCATAAACCAACAAGAGATAGAAGAGTGGTTTAGTAACGGTGAATACAGAAAAGTTTGCTCAAACCAAGTTGAAAATTTCTTCAAAAAAACATCAGATGAGTCAATAATGAGTATATATGGCATATCTTGCCTTAATATACATGAACTAAACAGGCTAGCTTCGCCTATGTTTAAGCTGGTAAAAACAAAAGAAGCACGCGAGAATGCGGCGTATTTTGCGGATATTTTGTTTAAAAAAAAGCTTCTCTATCACGCACTTATCGACAATGTAGACATAAGCTATATTAGACTTCCAAAGAGTGATTATATACTATCTTTTATCTTTGATAAATTTGTAAAAAAAGAATACATCTTAGATGGTGACGAGTATATATTTAAGGAAAAAAACTCAAGCACGCACTATACGCTTAACGTTCTAAAAGAGTCGCAAACAAATAAAATAATCCTAAAAACATTCAAAGACGACGAATTAAAATCACAAATAGAGTATTGGTAATGAACATAACTGAAAATATCATCTTAAAAACGCTAGAACAAAACTCAAAACTAACAATAGAGCAAGTAGAAAATATACAAAATTTAAAGACTCAAACGAACAAAACTCTGCTTGAAATTCTTTATGAAAATGAATTTATAACACAAAAAGAGATAGATGAAACCTTGGGTGATCTTTATAGACGCGGTCGCATAAACATCACTGAAACAACAAAAGACCTCGAAATAGATATAAAGAAATTTCTAAAATATATCGCGCTTCGCTTTAAACTTACGTATTTTAACCTTGACGATATAGATATAGACTATAGAATTTGCGAACGCATAAATACAAGTCAATTAAAAAGCTACGAAGCTCTTCCGATAAAAGAGGACGAGATAAATATCTATGTGGCGTTCAAAAATCCATTTGACGTTATGACTCAAGATAGGGTTCAAAATTTATTTAACAGAAAACTACTAAAAGTAGTCGTTGCAGACCCAACACAGATAGAAAAATACACAAACAAACTTGCTTTAAACGAAAGCATAAAAGACATCATTGCCGAGATAAGAAAAGAGCTTTCAAGCTCAGCCAGCGGTGCTTCAAATACCGAGAGTTCCGGAATTTTAAAACTTATCGAAGTTATTTTAAAAACAGCTATACAAAGTCGAGCAAGCGATATCCACATAGAGCCGACTGAAACAAACTGCATAGTAAGAAGCAGGATAGACGGCATACTTAGTGAGACGTTTATATTTGATAAAGACATTTACCCGCCTATGGTAAGTAGAATGAAACTGCTTTCAAACATGGACATAGCAGAGCGTAGAAAACCACAAGACGGACGCTTTTCAGCTCAAATTTTAGACAAAGAGTATGATTTTCGTATCTCAACCCTTCCTATCCTAAATGGCGAAAGCGTGGTTTTACGTATCCTTGATAAGTCAAAGGTTATTATAAATTTAGAAAACTTGGGCATGCAACCAAAAAATTTCGATAAATTTAAAAAAGCCATGAAAGCCCCTTATGGCATAGTTTTAGTTACGGGACCGACCGGTTCCGGTAAAACGACAACGCTATATGGCGCATTAAGCGATATAAAGAGCATAAAGACAAAGATCATAACAGTCGAGGACCCGGTTGAATATCAATTAAACATGATACAGCAAGTTCATGTAAATGAAAAAACAGGCATGACCTTTGTTACTGCACTTCGTTCTATCTTACGTCAAGACCCGGATATCATAATGATAGGCGAGATCCGCGATCAAGAAACACTTCGCATAGCTATACAAGCAGCTCTTACCGGTCACCTTGTTTTTTCCACTTTGCATACAAATGATGCCATAAGTGCCATACCAAGAATGATAGACATGGGTATAGAGCCTTATCTAGTAAGCGGTGCACTCATATGTATCGAGGCTCAAAGACTTGTAAGAAAGCTCTGTCCTCACTGCAAGCAAGCCATAACTTTACCAAAAGATACATTTGAAGAGCTAAAACAATATATCCCTCAAGAGTATCAATTTTACTCAAGTACAGGCTGCCAACAATGCTCACAAACCGGCTATCTAGGTAGAGAGATGATAAGCGAAATTCTACCTATCACGGATACCATACAAAGCTTGGTTGCAAATGGTGCAAATAAAGACGAAATAAGAAGCGTAGCTTATCAAGAGGGCTTTATAGATATGTTTCATGACGGCATTATACGTGCAGCAAACGGTGTCACAACGATAGAAGAAGTTTACAGGGTTGCCAAGATATGAAACTATTTGAAGTAGAATACATCCAAAACGGCAGAAGACAGAAAATGACCCTTAAGGCAAATAGCACAAGTGAAGCTAGAAGTCTTGCTGCAAAAAACAACAAAGGCATGATAGTAAAGATCGGCGAGACAAAAACTCTTCCACTTTTAGAACAGATGGAAGATGTTAAAGATAAATTTTCTAAATACTTCTCCTCCACAAAGGTTAAAGTGCCAAATTTGGTTGCCGTAGTAAGCCAGCTAAGTGTCATGGCAAACGCCGGAATTTCTATCCACGACAGCATAAAAGAGATCGCAACTTCAACTAACGATAAAAAACTAAAAAAAATTTTTACATCCATAAACGAGGACCTAAACCAAGGTGCAAGCCTAACATCTTCAGTAGAAAGTTTCAAACATGAGCTAGGTGATGTAACTATAGCCATGATAAGACTTGGCGAAAACACAGGAAACATGGCTGACTCTTTAAAAAAACTTGCAAATATCTTACAAGAAGTTTGGGATAACCAACAAAAATTTAAAAAGGCTATACGCTATCCGGTTACCGTGATATGCGCTATCATTGTTGCCTTTACGGTCATGATGCTTATGGTAGTTCCTCAGTTTAGAGAAATTTTTGAGCAACTTAACGCCCAGCTTCCTGTGCCTACTAGAATTTTACTAGGCATAGAATACGCCATGAATAACTACGGTTTTTACATCATCGCCTTACTTATTGCCGTTGGTATATTTGCAAAGAAATTTTATGATAAAAGCGAAGAATTCAGAACAAAATTAGACAAATACCTACTTAAAGTTTATTTGATAGGCAAGATAATATTTTATGCCAACATGAGTAGGTTTAATCTTATATTCACAGAGCTTGTTCGTGCGGGAATTCCTATCGCAGAAGCACTTGATACGGCAAATATAACAGTATCAAATATCGCCATAAGAGAAAAGCTAGCCGGAGTTAAAATTTTAGTCGGCAGAGGAGTAAGCCTAACAGAAGCTTTTAAGGAGACAGGGCTTTATGAAAATATGCTTATACAAATGATAAACGCCGGAGAGCAAAGCGGCAGTATAGACAGCATGTTAGAAAAGATAGCTGACTATTATAAGGCAAAATTTAGCGACATAATCGACAACATCTCAAGCTATATCGAGCCTATTTTGCTTGTGTTTATAGCCTGTATGGTTATTTTACTCGCACTTGGCATTTTTATGCCTATGTGGGACTTGGCGCAAGCCGTAAAAAATTAAAAGTTATGTTATACTATTAATTGTATTGCATGAGAAGGAGTATAAAATGCTTACAAACAATGAACATGAAGTTGATGTAAATGCTTTTTTAGTATCCAAAACAGACACAAAAGGCAAAATAACTTATTGTAACGAGCCTTTTTTGGAGATTGTAGGTGCTAAGCAAAAAGAACTTTTGGGAAAACCGCACAATATCGTCCGTCATCCCGATATGCCACGCGTTGTTTTTAAAATCCTATGGGAACATATCCAAGAAAAAAGAGAAGTTTTTGCCTATGTTAAAAACAAAAGCTTTGATGGTGGATTTTACTGGGTGTTTGCCAATGTCACCGCTTCACTTGACGCAGGCAATAAAATCGTAGGTTACTACTCCGTAAGAAGAAAACCTAACGAAAAAGCTATCAAAATTATAGAACCGCTTTACAAAGAGCTGCTTGAAATAGAAAAACGCGGCGGTATCGAGGCTTCATTTAAGGCTTTGAATGAAATTTTAAACGAAAAAAAAGTTACGTATAATGAATTTATAAATAATTTACAAAGGCTTTGATATGTTTTTTAATAAAAAAATGGAAAATTATGATGAAATTTTAGATGTTATCCAGTCTGCTAGAAATGGTATTTTAGAGCCTCGCATAATAAACATAAACCCAAATCATCCTTTAAGAGAGATAGCTCTTGGCATAAACGACCTGCTTGATCAAGTAGAAGCACTTCAAAGAGAAATTTCCACATGTATAAATTCGGCTCAAAGCGGTATAACATATAGAAATATATTTACCGAAGGTTTTCGCGGCACTTTTCAAACAAATGCCCTTTCTATGAGCGCAGGAGTTGATGGCATAAAAGCCGGTCAAAAAGGCAAAGTTAGAGGCATACTTTCAGAGAAATTTGACAAGCTTGGCAACGGCAACCAAGGCATGCAAGAGGTTCAAGTGGATCTAAACGAAAGCATAGATAACTTAGAAACAATGACATCTATAGCAAACGAAACAGCTAAAAATGCAAATGAAACACTAGTTAGCTTAAGCGAGTTAAATGAGCAAATGAACTCACTTGACGGACTTATAAACAACTCAAATCACGCTATCCATACTCTAAGCACAAGAACGGATGACATCTCATCTGTTGTAAATTTAATTAAAGATATAGCAGAGCAAACAAACCTGCTTGCCCTTAATGCAGCCATCGAAGCAGCACGTGCCGGCGAGCATGGACGAGGCTTTGCGGTTGTTGCCGATGAGGTTAAAAAACTAGCCGAAAATACACAAAAGGCAACAAGCGAGATAGGTATAAACATCCAAACATTGCAGCAAGAGGCAAGAGATATACACTCAAATTCACAAGAGATCGACAGGATAGCAAAAGCTGCAAGAGCTAGCATGCAAGAGTTTGAGCAAACACTTTATAAATTTAACCAAGATGCGCAAACTACGGCTTCTACGTCAAGATATGTAGTAGATAAAACATTTAGCATAATAGCAAAAATAACACAAATAGTATACAAAACAACGGCTTATTCAGATGTTATAAACGAGAGAAAGCATACCGAAGAAGAGATCCTAAAAACGGGAGAGGATCTTCTTGGATGGTATGAGAATGAATGCGCTCAAAAATTTTCTAAAACCACCTCTTATGCAAAAATAAGACCTTTAATAGAAGAATTTAACTCTTTAATCTCTACAAATTTAACAGAGGCAAAAGAAGGATACAATGCTTCGAATTTAGAAGTTTTTGTAGATAGATTTAGCAAGTTAGAAAAAATAAGTAGCGAAATTTTTAGACTATACAACGAAATGAACCAAGAAAATAGAAAATAAGGCTAGAAAACTAGCCTTATTTGATTATGACAAAAGCCTTTTTGCAACTTCGCTTATACGTTTTGTTTCGGCTTTTGCCCCTATTTGCTCTTTAGCATCTTTCATTACAGCGCCAAGATCTTTAACGCTACTAGCACCAAGCTTTATTATAATGGTTCTTATCACTGTTTCAAGCTCATCATCGCTTAATTGTTGCGGTAGGTACTTTGATATCACATCTATCTCTTCTTGCTCTTTTTTGGCAAGCTCCTCGCGAGCACCTTTTATATATAGCTCTATAGAATCTTGTCTTTTCTTGATCTCTTTTTGAAGTATCGGTAACACTACTTCGTCGGTCATTTCTATACGATTGTCGACTTCGACTTGTTTTATAGCAGCATTTATAGTGCGCAACGTATCTCTTAAAAATTCATTTTTAGCCTTCATGGCCTCTTTAACATCAGATAAAATTTTTTCTCTTATGCTCATGATCTTCCTTTATAAAATTTATCCCGAAATAATATCAAAAATAGGCTAAAATTTTAAAATTTCATCTAGGCTTTTATTAAAATACGCCACCCCGACACCCTCTCTAAGACCATCATCTATGACAACAAGCTCGGCTTTTTCGTTACACAAAAGTTCTTTTAACAAAAGCATACCACCAAGCATCGGCATTTTACGATTTTTACCCAGGAGTTTATCGGCTTTTTCGTTATCAAATTTTAAAATTTCACACATCAGCCCATCAAAATCATCCTTAAACAACCTGTATCCGTTTACTCTACTTTTGTCATAATCATCATAACCCATACCAAGCTTTAACGCTGCCATAGTTGTCGGCACACCTGATGTTAAAATGATATGTTTTTTATCAAATTTAGCTAGAAATTCTTTAGCTTCTTTGGTGGTAGTTGCAACTTTTTTTCTCATTAAAGAGATATCATTGTCAAACTGATCGCAAAAAGTGATGATACCAAACTCAAAGCTTTTAAATTTATCTCCATTACTTATCTCGCTACTTCCGCCTCCAAGATCTATAAAAACAGAGTTCTTGGTATCCATGCCAAGCCCATTAAGCGCCTCTTTAACACCTAAAAATGTAAGTTTTGCTTCGGCTTCGCCGCTTATTATTTTAAATTTGACATTAAATTTTTGCTCTATCTCCTTAAAAATTTCATCCGCGTTACTAGCCACTCTAAATGCCTGCGTGGCAACAGCTATGTGGTTTATTTTATCAAAGTCAAATTTCTCTTTTGCCTGTGCTATAGCTTTAAATATATCCCCTTTTGCTTCATTTGATATCTTACCGCTTCTTTTTAGTCCTCTTGCAGATCCTACTATACGCTCAAAAGTATCGATGATTTCATATTTTCCATTTAAATTTTGCATTAAATTTAGACGAAAAGTATTTGAGCCAAGGTCTATGGCTATTATCATTTTATATCCCTTATTTTTTATAAAATACATAAAATTTTATGTATTTTATCCGTTTTGTTTGAAAGTAATTATATAATAAATTTCATACATAAAAATTCTAAAAACTTTAATAAATTTCAAGATATAATGCTGACACAATTACAAAGGAGGCTATTTTGCTTTTGTCAAGGGAAAATTTATTAGCTTTGTTTATATTTGCCATCTGTAGTGGCGGCTTTTTTATATGGGGGTATCAATACATCCCGACAAATCACTTCTTTTTATTTTCCATAGCAAGTATTTTTGGTATTTTCATGGCATTTAACATCGGTGGAAACGATGTGGCAAATAGCTTTGGAACAAGCGTTGGGGCAAAAACTCTAACGCTAAAACAAGCTCTTATTATCGCAGCTATTTTTGAGCTAAGTGGCGCGATATTTGCAGGTTCGGAAGTTACGGCAACCATTAGAAACGGCATAATAAAATTCCCAGAAGATGGGATGAATCCCATGAAATTCGTAGCGATAATGACCTCTGCTCTTTTAAGCTCCGGACTTTGGCTTTTTTACGCTACAAAAAGAGGACTTCCTGTTTCAACCACACACTCTATCGTAGGCGGTATCGTAGGAGCCGGTGTGATCATGGGGTACACAACATACGGGAGTCAAGAGGCGCTTGGCATGATCTCTTGGAAAGGCATAGGAAGCATAGTCTTTAGCTGGGTGATCTCTCCGCTACTTGGTGGCGCAGTATCTTATGTGATCTATAAATACATAAAAAGAAAGATCTTGGAGCCAACACATGAGCTAAAGTTATCTTTAAAAGCACTAAAAAACGAGCGAAAGGCATACAAAGAAGAATTTATAAGATCGCTTAAAAGCCTTCCTAAAGATGTGCAAATTTCAACCATAACAAGAATGGCAATGATCGATGAAGACGACATAGAAAACAACGGATATAGCGAATACAAATCAAACATCAAAAAGATGAAAGAGCGCGAAAAAGCCCTTGATACATTTAGCGCAATGAAAAAACACATACCTTTTATAGCAAGCTTTGCCGCTATGGTGATATCAGGCATGATGTTATTTAAGGGTCTTAAACACTTAAATTTAACAGTTAGCACGATCCAGACGATATGGATTATATTTGTTATAGGCGCGTTAGCTTATCTTGCCAGCTTTGCCATCATAAATGTCATGAACAAGAACGATAGCGAAAAAAGCATAAACAGGATATTTTCTTGGTTTCAAATTTTTACCGCATCATCTTTTGCTTTTTCTCACGGCGCAAACGATATTGCAAACGCGGTAGGCCCATTTGCCGCTATACTTGATGTATTAAAAACAGGCACAATAAATGAAGCCTCACCTATACCTAGCGTAGCTATGGTTACCTTTGGTATAGCTCTTGTTATAGGGCTTTGGTTTTTAGGCAAAGAGGTTATTACTACAATAGGCTCAAAACTAGCCGAGATACTTCCTGCTACAGGATTTAGTGCAGAGCTTGCGGCCAGCCTTGTAATACTACTGGCAACCAAGCTTGGCATACCGGTAAGTTCTACACATATACTTATCGGGGCAGTGCTTGGTATCGGCATAGTAAATAACAATGCAAACTGGAGCATGGTAAAACCTATACTTCTTGCATGGGTTATCACCCTGCCTACGGCAGCTGTATCATCGGCTGTTATTTATATTGGATTAGAAAATATCTTAGGTCTTTAATCATTTACGAGGAAATTCTCCTCGTAAAACCTCTTCCCTTATCTCATTAAGCCTTAAAAGTGCTTCGTCAAAATTATCAGAATTTATACTAATATCTATCTTTGCTGCTTTTTTATAGACCTTATCGTAGTATTTTGTTAGTAAAATTTCACTAACTTTTGCTATATCGTTACGCTCAAATGCCTCTATGGCTTCTTGTTTTGCCTTTGTTTTTATAAAAGGAGAAATTTTGCTCATGCAAGCATAAAAATATTTATCATCCACGTTTTGATAATCTTGCATTATGCACTCTATCCTGCGCGATAAGCTAGCCTTTACTTCAACACAAACACCGCTTCTTAAAGCTTCATGTAAAGTAGCAGGAAGAGTAAGCGAGCCTATCTTTCTACTCTCTCCTTCAGCAAAACAAACTTTACCTTTTAGCCTATTAAGCTCAAAAAACAATTCATCCTCAAATGCTTTTTGGCTTGGCTGAGCCCCGTTTATCTCGCCAAAAACCGAACCTAAATGATTTGCTATATTTTCTAAGTTTATAGACGGAGAAAGCGCCTTTATGAGTTTGGTTTTAAAGCAACCAGTATTGCCAAAAAGTGTTATAAATTTAGTATCAACCTTCGACTCTAGTACCTGTCTTACATGTGCCCTAAAACTTTTATATCCACCGTTTAGCCTAACAACTCTATATCCTATCATGCTAAGAACGGTTGCTATCGAGGCTGATCTCATGCCTCCCTTTGCGCAGTATATCCCAACAACTGAGCCAACCTTACAGCTATCATAAACCTTATCTATGATATTTTGCAAATTTTCGGATATGTATTTTGCACCAAGAACTTTTGCTAAAGATCTGTTTTCTTTGTATATGCAGCCTATTTCGTGATGTTCTTTATCGTTTAGCGCATATAAATTTTGTGCATTTTTTATATGAGAATATGCATACTCATGTGGGCTTCTGGCGTCGATTAAAATTTCAAATTCGTTTTTTTTCTCCAACCACGGATTTATTTCAAGTTCAGATAATGGCACTAAATGCCTTTTTTAACTTTTCAAAAAGAGGATGAAACGGAACCCCATTTACTCTAACATCAGATATCGTAGTTATAAAATTTGTATCCCTACTCCATCTAGGAACTAGATGATAATGCACGTGCTCGGCTATCCCTGCACCGGCTGCAGCGCCTAAATTCATGCCTATGTTTACGCCTTCTGCATGAAGCTCATTTTTTAAAATTTTAACACCCTCTCTTACAAAACGGCTCATCTCAAGCCAAGTATTGTCTTGCAAGTCCTCTATCTTATCCGTGTGTTTAAGTGGTATAACCATAAAATGACCGGGGGTATACGGATAGAGATTCATTATCCCAAAACAATACTTCGCTCGAAATAAAACTCCCGCCTTATCATCATTTTCTGGATGATTTATGATATTACAAAAGACACATCCGTCGGGCTTTGAGCCAAAATACTCACTTCTCCATGGTGCACAAAGATGCTCCATCACATACCTCCTTTTATTGATATTACAGCCTCAGCGATACTTTTCTTACGCATAAAATGTTCTCCTATCAAAAACGCGTCAACACCGATTTTATTTAGCTCCATAAGTTGTTCGTGGCTCTCAAGCCCACTTTCCGCAACTATAACCTTGTCTTTTGAAGCGTTTAAGATAACAGGCACAAGCTTTTCGCAAAGCCCCATATCCATGGTAAATGTGTCTAAATTTCTATGATTTATACCAATTATCTTTGCTCCAACTTCTAAGGCTTTTTCAAGATCTTTCATGTCATGCACTTCGACTAAAATTTCAAGTCCTATGCCTTTTGCATACTCCATAAGCTCTTTTAGCTTGGTCAAACTTAGCGCTTTTACTATAAGTAAAGCAAAATCCGCACCAAATATCAATGCTTCTAAAAGTTGATATTTGTCTACGATAAAATCTTTTCTAAGTAGGGGCGTTGATGTATATCGTCTTATTTGCGTTAAATACTCAACATTACCCTTAAACCAATGAGGTTCGGTTAAAACGCTTATAGCATTAACATTTGCGGTCTCATACTCTTTTGCTATACTTAACGGAGTGAAATCCTCTCTGATTATGCCCTTGCTAGGGCTTGCTTTTTTTACTTCAGCAATGATTCTAAGAGGTTCGCCTTTTGTGCTTTTTAGCGCAGATATAACATCTCTTGGAGCATAAGGATTAGCGCTGTAAGCGCGTTCCAACCACTCCATTTTATACTTCTTCTTTCGTTCTTCAAGATCCTCTTGCGTTTTGTTTATGATCTCGTCAAGTATCATTTTTTAGACCCTTTGTTTGATTTCTTAATGCACTTTTCTATTAAATTTAAATGCTCTTTTGCCTCTTTTGTATTTTTAAATTCAAAGTCCTGCATAGCCTTTAGCATTATCTCTTTTGCTTTTTTGCAGTCACCAAGCTTATAATATCCCCATGCAAGAGAGTCTTGATAATACGGAGAATCAGGTGAAATTTCAAGAGCTCTTTTTACAAGACTTATACCCTTTTTTACGTCCACATCATGATCTATGAGCAAATACCCGTAGTAGTTTAGATAAATTTCTTTATCAAGCTTAACCACACTTGCTTCAAATTTATCCATTACGCTTTCAAGTTGTTTTTGCTCGTGTTTGTCATACATCTCATACTCAAAAACAGCAGCCCTTGCTAAAAATTCAAGATCCCTAGTATCATTATAAATTTTAACGGCAAGGACATAAGCATCACCATAGCTTTTCATGGTAGCGTAAATTTCCATTAAGACTGTATCATTATAGCTATATTTTTTCAAAAACTCAGCAGCGGCTTTATAATTTTTATCGTAAATGAAAATTTGCAGTGCCTTTTCAAGATAATTTTTATTCTGGCTGATAGCATAAAGTTCTTCGCAAATTTCTACCATCTTGGTAAAATTTTGTGTTTGCAAATATAAATCAGACATCGTTTCACAAATTTTTATCGTGCAACCAAACTCATCCTTGTATCGTTGCAAATACGAAAGTGCATCTTGTGGCTTTTCAAGTTGATTTATCAAAACATCGACTATACGCAATAGCGTTTCTTCATTTTTATCTAAATTATAAGCTTCTTCAAAATACCTTAACGCCGTTATGCTATCGTTTTGTAGCATACATATCGTGCCTAAGATCAAGATATTTCTTACGTTTGGCTCTTTTGCGACCAAATCCCTCATGATATTTCTGGCATATGAAAACTGTTTTGCGTTTACCATATCAGCAACCTTGATACGTATAAATTCACTATCATCCTTAAGTGAAACCTCGCTTTTTTTCAAAAGCTCTTTAAGCTTTGGACTGCTTGACGCATAGGCTAGCTTTAACGCCTCTTTTAAGTAAGCAACTTGCTTGGTTTTTTCAAAAAGCTCCTCATATATAACGATAGAATTTTCTATGTTGCCATCATTTTGCAGTGTAAGTGCTTGCAGTATGCTTAAATTTAACTCGTCATCGGCGTTTATATTTGTAATAAAAATAGCAAAAAACAAAGAAGCGGTTATAAAAATTTTACGCCAATACATTCTCTCTCTAACTCTCTTAAATTTTTTCTGAAATAGTCCCAAAACGGAAAACTTCTACACTGTGATGGACGAAACTCGTAAATAGAACAATTTTTATTTATCTCATCAAAAAACACACAAGCATATCCATCTTCATGACTTTTTTCTTTTATGCTAAATTTTTTACCGACTTTTATTAGAAATTTTTCTTTAAATTCATCTTCATTTAGCCCCAAATGCTCAGCTAAAAGTCTACTTTCGCCCTCATCTATCCAGATATATCCACTCTCGCCAGTGCAGCATTTGCCGCCACACTCTTCACAAAAACTAGGGTCAAATTCCCACTCAAAACCATCTTGCTTCATTCATAACCCTTACTTTTTGTATCCGCTTTTTTAAAAATTTCATTTGCCTCTTTTGAGTAACTACCATCTTTCATTAATATAATAGGCGGTAAAATTTTACACTTTGAACGAGAGCCTTTTTTGGCTCTGATCAAAACTAAATTCGCACAACTTTGCTCTTTTGAATGAACAAATTTGACGCAAATAGGTTTTATCTTAAATTCATCCAAAAGTGTGAAAATTTCGTTAAGGCAAATAGCATCATAGCAAAATATCAACTCTGCATTTGACTTTAAATTTTGATTTGCACTATATAAAAATTCCCTAAGACCCAAAAACGACGCATAACGGCTAATTGCAGTGTGTTTGTTTTGACTTTGTTTGACGCCCTCGTGATAAAACGGAGGATTTGAAACGATAAGCTCAAATTTATTGCCGTCTTTAAATGTGTTAAAATCAGCCATTATAGTTTTAATCTCAAGAAAATTTTCTGCGGCATTTTTACGCGAAATGTCTAAATTTATCTCTTGCACATCAAGCAAACTAAGCTGCATTCCGCTAAAATCTCGCTTCAACAAAAGACCCAAAATTCCACATCCGCAACCAACATCAAGCACCCTGCCTTTAAACCATGGATTTAAATTCTCACAAATAAACCCATAAAGCATAAGCGTATCGGAGTTATATCTATATCCGTCTTTAAGCTGAGAAAGGATCATCTATAAACCTTTAAAACAAAGCCTCTTGCATTGTTTTTAACTATTATTTCCGAGCTAAAGCTTATGCGAGCAAACTCTCCGAACTCATCTTTTACAAGCTCAGCTGCAGCCTTTGCTCTTTCTTTACCAACACCATAGTTTACATACTCGTTAAGTCGTCCTAGCTCGTCTTTTTTGATATTTTGTGCGACATTTTGCGGTATAACAAAGTTCTTTTGATCGACTATCGGGGTGATTTCATAAATATAATTTGCCGTAAATCTTTGCAAAAATTCACTCACGCGATTTTTGCACATTACGCTTATTTTATCTCTTGCATCCATATCGATACACTCAAGGCTAGAGATAAGCACGAGTTTCGTAGGAATTTCTGGCTTCGTTTGCGCTTCAAGTATCATTTTTAATTTTGCATTTTCATCCTCTAAAGCATCTTGCTTGTCTAAATTTTGCTCTATATCTTTTTGAAGCTCCGCGATTTGCTCACTTGTGCTATTTGACTGCCTTGCGTGAAGCTGCTTTATCTTATCGGTGAGCTCTTTTATGGTTTCATTGCTATCTTGTGCTAACCTTTTAGCCTCTTTAAGCTCGTTTTTTAGGGATTTTATCGTTACACTTGCCGTTGCATTGTATTCGCTTGGAGGTAAATTTTGTTCCACCTTTTTTTCAAGTATATTTATCTCTTGGCGTAAAATTTCATAATTTTGCCTATCTATCTTTAAACTTCTTTGATGAGCCTCAAGCTCGATTTGTTTATTGTTTAGTTTTAAATTTAGCTCGCTTATATTATTTTCTAAATTTTTTACTTCTGCTTGTTTATCGGCAAATTTGGCAGTCATTTCATCAAGCTTTAAATTTGTTTCGCTAATTTTTTTATTTTGATCGATGATAGCTACACTTTGTTCATTTAAATTTTTAGCATTTTTTTGCAAAGTCTCATTTGTTTTTAGATACTGGGCATTTAGCTCGCCAAATTCTTTTTGAGCATTGGATAGCTTTGCTTTTAACTCTTTTATGTCATTATCTGCATATGCGTTTAGTTCTTTAAATTTTGTATTTTCTAGCTTTAGTTTTTCAAGGTCTTTAGCCATACTTAAGACCATTGCATTACTTGTCTTAAGCTCTTCTTCGGTTTTTAAATTTCTATCTTTTAATGTTTCATGTTCTTTTTTTAAAGCCATCAAACTTGCGTTTAATTCCAAGTTTTGACCGTTATAATTTTTAGCTGTATCATCTTTAGCCTGCAAACTTTTTTGCAAAAGCTTAAGCTCATAGCGGCTTGTATCAAGAGCGGTTTTTGTATCTTCTAAGCTCTTTTTTAAGTCTAGCACGGAATTTGCTTTCTTTGAAAGCTCATCCTCCATAACAAGTCTTTGAGTTTCAAACCCTTCAGTTATGATTCTAAGCTCTTTATTGTGTTTAAAACTTAAATTTGAAGCGTCATTTCTTTCTTGTTCAAGCTCGTTTTGTAAAGTTTCAAGCTCATTTTTGCTTAGAATTCTCATTTGTAAGATATTTTCATTAAGCTCATCTATCTTTTGAGCTTGCTCTTTAACCTTGGACAATAACTCGATGTTTTGGCTGCTTAAGGCGCTTATATTTGCCTCTGCTTGATCTTTTTCCTTAGCAAATTTCTCTTGCATTTGAGCTTTATAGTTTTTGTCGCTAATACTTAATTCATTTAAAGCGTTTTCAAGGTCAACTATCTTTTTCTCATAAGCCTTAGAGCTTTCTATCATGTCGGCTTGTGCTTCGTTTAAGCGTTTAGTTATATTTTCTATGTTGATAAAATGCTGCGCTTCAAGCTCCGTTAGATTATGAGAATTTTTTTGATTTATAAGCTCCTTTTCGTTTTCGAATTCCTCTTTTAGTAAATTTACCTTGCTTATAAATTCGATATTTTTCTCACTCATATCGATATTATCTTGTGCTAAAATCGCATTTTTACTAGCTAGTTCGCGTACTAAAGATTGAAGCTCCTCGACGTTAGTACTTAACTGCGTTTCATCGTTTAAGACGAAATTTTGAGTATAGCTTTTTGGTGTTATATAACCGCCATACTCAAACAAATCATCCTTGCTTATATACTTAGCCTTTTCTTCTTGAGGTAAATTTTCAAAGCTGATGAGATGGATAGGATGTTGGCGTTCACCCTCTTTAAATTCAGTGTTTTTGTCACTAAGTCCTATCCATATAGCAATTGTAAAAAAAGTTAAAAAGATAGCCGATACGAGAAGCTTCAAGCCTATTATCCTCTTTTGGCAATAATATCTTTTACTACGACATGCGCGTGATTTAGTGCGGCAACTATTGAGCCGCCGTTTTTAAGAACTATATCTCCTCCGATATAAAGCGACGGTATATTGCTTTGATATTTCTCATCGACTATTGGATTGCCTTTTTCGTCCATTGCGATTTGACATTTTTGTAAAAAATCAACCGGACTTGAGCCTCCTATGGCATAAACAACGCGGTCATATACACGAATTTTACCGTTTGAGTAGTGCACTCTAACACGTCCACTTTCGTTTTCTAACTCTGTTATATCGTGATTTAAACGGACTTTGATCTTTTTATGTTTTTCAAGCTCCCACAAAGCATCTTTGTTTGTTTCGTTTACACGTGAAAAATCATCTCTTCTATAAGCTATCGTAGTTTTGTTATATAAACAAAGCTCAATCGCGTATTCAACGGCAGAATTTCCACCTCCTACAACTAAAACCTTCTCGCCTTTAGTGCAGTTATCAAGGTTAAAATTTATCACTTGGTTTAGTGAAGGCGGGATTTTATAATCCGGCTTATTTGGCCTGCCCATTTTGCCGATAGATATCATTACGCTTTTTGCCTTAAAGGTTGCATTTGCAGTTGTCACGTTAAGTAGATCACCGTCTTTTTTGATACTTTCAACCTCGGAGTTAAATATAGCCTTAATCTTTTCTTCATCTAAAAGCTTATCAAAAAAGTCAAGTGTGCTCTCTTTTGTTCCATCTTCAAACGCAACAACTCCGTGAATAGTGCTATCTTGACCCTTATACTCTTTATCTACGCGTTTATTGTCTTTATAAAATTTTCTTATAGTTTGACTATGATTATCACCTTTTTCTAACAATAGAACATTATGAAGTCCGTTTCTTTTAGCCTCAACAACCGTAGCTATACCGCAAGGACCACCGCCGACTACGACTAAATCATAAATATTTTGCATATTTTTCTCCATAAACATTAAATAACTTATGAATTTAACAAAAAAAAGATTAAAAACTAAGAAAATTTATTAGCTAAAGTATAATTTGGGAAATATAAAAAGAGAAATTTTAGTGCAAAAATTTGCACTAAAATTATGTTGTTAAGCTTTTTTTAGGAAGTCTGCGATTAAAAATGCAAGCTCAAGCGCTTGATCGGCATTTAAGCGAGGGTCGCATTGTGTTTCATAGCGCTCTTCTAGGCTTTGTTCTGTTACGTTTAGTGTTCCGCCGGTGCACTCGGTAACATCTTGTCCCGTCATCTCAAGATGTATGCCACCAGGATGAGTTCCTTCTGCCTTGTGTATCTCAAAAAAGCTTCTAACTTCGCTTATGATTTTATCAAATTCGCGTGTTTTATAGTTGTTCGAGCTTTTTACGGTATTGCCATGCATAGGGTCTATGCTGTAAAGTATATTTAATCCTTCTCTCTTTAGCTCGCGCAAAATTTGAGGTAAATTTTTCTCTATCTTATCAGCTCCCATACGGATGATGACATTTAGTCTGCCAACCTCATTTTCTGGGTTAAGCTTATTTGATAGATCGATAATATCTTGAGCCGTAGCCGTAGGTCCGATCTTAACACCGATGGCGTTTTTTATACCGCTTAAGAAATGCACGTGAGCGTCATCTACACCCCTGGTTCTTTCACCTATCCAAAGCATGTGCGCAGAACAATCATACCAATCTCCGGTCAAGCTATCCTCTCTGGTCATAGCCTCTTCATAAGGCAACAAAAGCGCCTCATGTGAGGTATAAACGGCTGTTTGAGTTAGCGTAGGAGTATTTTCAGACGTTAGCCCGCAAGCTGCCATAAAGGCAAGAGTTTTGGTTAGCTCATCGGCAAGTTGTGCATATTTTTCGCCGATATCAGGCTTTTTAATAAAGCCCAAATTCCACTTATGCACTTGATGTAAATCAGCCAAACCACCGCGAGAAAACGCTCTAAGCAAGTTCATTGTTGATGCGCTTTGATAGTAAGCTTCTATCATGCGTTTTGCATCAGGAATTCTGGCCGCTTCGTTAAATTCAAAGCCATTTATGATATCTCCACGATAGCTAGGAAGCCTTACTCCTGCTACCTCTTCAAAGTCACTACTTCTAGGCTTTGCAAACTGTCCTGCCATACGCCCTACTTTGACGATAGGACAGCCTCCTGCAAATGTCAAAACAATAGCCATTTGAAGCAAAAGCTTAAACATATCTCTTATGTTATTTGCGCCTAAATTTAAAAAGCTCTCGGCACAATCCCCGCCTTGAAGCAAAAATGCGTTACCATCGCAAGCTTTTGCAAGCTCTGTTTTTAATTTTCTAGCCTCACCCGCAAAAACAAGCGGCGGAAGGGTTTTAAGTTTAGTTTCAACATCTCTCAACTCGTCTAAATTCGGATAAACAGGCTGCTGTAAAGCCCTGTATTTCCTCCAACTGTCACGACTCCAACTCATAAAAAACCTTTATTGATTAAATTTAATCTCACGATTATAGCACTTAAAACTTAAAGTAAATTCTAAATTTTACATTAATCAACTCTTAAACATAAAAGCCCTATAATCTCGCACTTAAACTAAAAACATTAACACTCTCAAGGTAACAAATGGACATTAAAAATCAAAAAGCACAGGGCTTCTTCTATGCCGTAAGTTCGTTTGTTGCTTGGGGATTTTTTCCGATATTTTTTAAGCTTTTTGACGAAAGTGTAAGCGCATATGAAATTTTAGCTCACCGTATAATTTGGTCTGTATTTTTCATGTCGATCGTTCTTTTGTTTATCAAAAAACTTCAAAATATTAAAATTTTACTTCAAAATAAAAGCACAAGAAAGGCTCTTTTTTTAAGCGGTTTATTGATTAGTGCAAACTGGGGAGTTTACGTATACGCAGTAGCTAATGATAAAATTTTAGAGGCTAGTTTGGGGTATTTTATCAACCCGTTAATGAACATTATATTTGGATTTTTAGTCTTTAAAGAGAAGATAAGTAAGATTTCAGCCATTGCGATATTTATCGTGATATTTGCCATCGGGGTTCAAATTTATGCCCTAAAAGCACTTCCTGTTATATCACTGCTTTTGCCGATAACATTTGCACTTTACGGAGTTGTTAGAAAGCAGATAAGAGTCGCCGCGCTTGAAGGGCTTTTTATAGAAACATTACTTGTTTTGCCTTTTGCACTTGGATATGTTTTTTATCTATCCTTGATCTCGCAAAACCACTTCACAAACGGCACAAATACAACCATTATGATAATTTCAGGTATCGCTACCGTCGTGCCGTTACTGGCATTTAATGCTGCCACCACCCGTATAAATTTAAGCACGATCGGCTATATACAGTATCTTTCTCCCACCCTCTCTATGCTGTGCGGTGTGTTTTTATTTCATGAAGAGCTTGGATTTTACAGAGGAATTTCATTTGTTCTTATATGGATCGCACTATTTTTAAGTGGTTTTGGTACTATGATAAACACAAAGTCAAAGTCATGAAAGAAGAACGACTAGGTCTTATTTTTGGCATTAGCGCATTTTGCCTATGGGGCTTTTTGGTTGTATTTTTTAAACAATTTAATGGAGTTAATCCATATGAGATAGTAGCTCACAGAGTGCTCTGGTCGGTTTTAGTGCTGCTTTTAGTTTTGGTATATCTAAGACGTATTTCATCTTTGATTAAAATTTTACTAAATTTCAATGTAACATTTTGGCTGTTTATTAGCGGGCTTTTACTTAGCTCAAGCTGGTGTATATTTGTTTATACCGTAGATGCAGGGCTTGTTTTAGAGGCAGGTTTTGGAAATTTCATAAGCCCCTTGCTTTCTATACTTATTGGCTGCTTTGCTCTTAAAGAAAATATAACAAACGGTGCAAAAGTTGCCGTCTTTTTTGTGGTTTTAGCTATCTTGATCCAAAGCTTAACACTTGGCTCCTTGCCTGTTCTCTCCATTCTTTTAGCAACTATAGTTGCAATTTACGGGCTCATCAAGAAAAAGATAAGGGTTGCAGCACTTGAGGGACTTTTTGTAGAAAATTTACTGATTACGCCAATTGCCATGACTTACTTTTTATATCTTTTGCATAGTTCTCAAAGTCATTTTATGGCTGATTTAAACGGCTTTTTACTGATACTTTGCGGTCCTGTTACAGTTGTGCCCTTGCTGCTTTTTAGTGCAGCAACCACACGTATAAATTTAAGCACCATGGGGTATTTGCAGTATATAAATCCCAGCATTTCCATACTTTTGGCGATATTTTTATACGGCGAAAGTGTAGGAATTTATAAAATCATCTCTTTTTGCCTAATCTGGGTCGCACTTGCTATAATAACGCTTGAAGGATTTTACAAATACAAAAAAGGACACAAATGAATGACGATATAGGTTTTTATCTATTTTTGGCTATAGCGGCGGCTATGTTTTTGTTTTTTCAGATACAAAAACTAACAAGAAAACTCGACAAAGAAGAAGCTTTAAAGCCCATTAGCGGTAGTGGCACAGCAAATAACACAAACAAACAAAATTCTAAAAATTATCAAGGTTTTTGTGACGCTATAGATAATGAAATTCGCTTATTAAGGCAAGATGCACTAAATAACGATATCTTAAAAAACGAAGAAAATAGAGATAAATTTTTAGAAGAGCTAAGCAATATCAGTAAAAAACTAACATTTATCCAAACCATGAATGCAAACAAAGATGCGCAACAATGGGAAGCCCAACTGTTTGAAATTCTAAACAGGATAGAGGTTTTGGTAGATGAAAATTTCAAAGAAGCACAAGCAATAAATGATCGAACAAGGCTAAATTTAGAAAAACACTTTGAAAATTTATAAGATAAATTTAACAAGACAAGCTTCTTGTTAAATTTTCTTTTTTAGAGCCATTATGCGATCATAAGAGGCTTTTATACGCTCCTTGCTTATCTTTTTTTCATTTACGCCGTCAATTATATGCTGCACAACGATCTCTGCAGTGCGTTGTTTTGAAATTTTAAATTCACTAAAAAGCAAGATATCGCCTCCTGCATTTATAAATTTAACGATCTTATCTTTAAGTGCGCCTTCTCCAACGCCTTTCATAAGCATGTCATCGCTTATAACAACACCCTTAAAACCAAGCTGTTTGCGAAGTAGATCATTTATAACTTTTTTTGAAAAGGTGGCAGGCTGAGTTACATCTAAACCATCAACATACAAGTGTCCGACCATAACGATATCGGCTAAATTTTTATTTATAGCGTCTTCATAAGGCAAAAGTGCAGCACTATCTAGCGCAACAATAGTCTTGTCTTTATGAGAATCTTGCGCAGAGCTGCCATGACCGGGAAAATGTTTTAAAGTTGTTAAAACTTTCTCTTTAGCAAATGCCCTTAAAAAAGAATTGGCATAAAAACTTATCTTTGTTGCATTTTGACTATAAGCACGCTCTTTTGCTCCAATTATCGGAGAATTTATATCGTGTAGATCAAGAACGGGAGCAAAATTTAGATTAATACCAAGTTCTTTTAAATTTCTAGCCATCTTGACATACATCTCATAAGTCTGGCTGATATTAAGAGTTTGAGCCACTTCAAACGCACTCGGGTAGGTAAAACCAAGTGACTTTAAACGACTGATGTTGCCACCCTCTTCGTCAATAGCTATGAAAATTTTACCATTTTTTTCTTTTATGGCTTTTGTTAAAGCTTTTAAATTTTCTTTATCACTAACATTTCTAGCTAAAAGCATAACTCCGCCAAAGCGTCCGTAACCGGCATCGCTTAACATAGCTTTAACATTAGTATCTTTTAAATTTGAACCGTGAAAACCGACCATAACCATTTGCGATGCCATAGCTCTAAGACTAACTTCACTTGCACACAAATGCACGCTAAAAAACGCAAATAACAAATATAAAAATTTCATACTTTATCTCAAATTTATCGTTTTTCTAAAAGAGATCGAACACTTTCGTAAACGTCTTTTCCATCAAGCATTTTAACGACTTCGCATGCGATAGGAGTGTAGATGTCATTTTCTTTAGCTATCTTTAAAATAGCCCTAGCCGTTTCTACGCCCTCAGCAACCTCTCCAAGCTCGTTTAAAATTTTCTCCAAGCTCTCATTTTTAGCCAGTCCGATACCTACACGGTAGTTTCTTGATAAAACGCTTGATGCTGTCAAGAAAAGATCTCCCGCTCCGCTAAGACCCAAGAATGTCTCGTCTTTTGCACCAAAAAATTTGCCAAATCTAGCCATCTCGACAAGACCTCTTGAGATAAGACTAGCGCGAGCATTATTGCCAAGTCCAAGTCCGTCACAAATTCCTCCTGCGATAGCGATCACGTTTTTATAAGCGCCACAAATTTCAGCACCTATAACATCATCTGAGGCATAAGCCTTTATGTAGCTAGGAAAAAATCCTGCAAATTCAAGAGCCAGGTTTTGATTAACCGAGCTTATCACAATAGCGCATGGAAGCTTCTTTTCAACCTCTTTTGCAAAAGTAGGTCCGGATAGAAAAGCTAAATTTTCCTTTGGAACATATCGTTGGTAAATTTCATTTAAAAATCTTGAACTTTTGGTCTCGATGCCCTTACTGGCAACTAAAATTTTTTGACCGTTGTATTTAAAATTTTGCTCAAGCCACTGCGCAACAGCTTGAGTTGGTATAGTAAAAACAAGATATTTGCATTCAAGCGCCTCTTTTAAGCTTACAAAATTTTTAATATCACGAGGCGTTCTAGAGCTTATGACACATTCATTTTTCTCACTAAGAGCGTGAAAAAGCGCACTTCCCCATTTACCGGCTCCAATAACTGCTATCTTCATAATCTCTCTTTTAATAAAATTTCAAACACCAAGCATAAACAAAAGGCGTATTTTAAAATAAGTAAAAATTTGACCCAAGACCAAAATAACTATTTGTCATTAGCTCTCGTGATCAAATTTTTTAGAACAAGGGCGATACTATACCATTAAGCTAATTTTGACTTTAAAAGCTCGTTTACTTTGCCAGGGTTAAACGCACCCTTGCCCTCTTTCATGACCTGTCCGACAAAAAAGCCAAACATCTTTTCTTTTCCTGCTTTGTATTCGGCAACTTTATCGCTGTTAGCGCCTAAAATTCTGTCTATTATCTCAAGTATCGCACCGTCATCGCTAACTTGTTTTAAGCCTAGTTTTTCGATTATCTCATCTACTTTTTCGCTTGGGTTTTCCATTAGATAGTCAAGTACTTCTTTTCCCGCTTTGCCGCTTATAGTGCCGTCTTCTATGCGAGTTAAAAATTCTATCATTTTTGCACTATTTATGGGGCTAGTCTCGATAGTCACACCGTTTTTTAGACGTCCGCTAAGCTCAACCAGCAACCAAGTTACACAAAGTTTTGGTGAAATTTTAGCTCCGACAAGCTCTTCAAAATACCTAGCCATCTCAATGGTACTAACTAAATTTAGTGCATCATCTTCTTTTATGCCAAATTCACTTTGGTATCTTGCAACTTTCTCATCTGCTAGTTCAGGAATTTTAATAGCTTCATTATACATCTCATCGCCAACCTCTACAGGGAGTAAATCAGGGTCTGGGAAATAGCGATACTCTGCGCTATCTTCTTTACCTCTCATTGAGCGTGTAACTAAATTATTTGTATCAAAAAGACGTGTTTCTTGATAAACTTCTTCGTCATATTTGCCATCTTCCCAAGCTATACTTTGGCGCTCTACTTCGTAATCAATCGCTTTTTGTATGAATTTAAAAGAGTTTAGGTTTTTGATCTCAACGCGAGTATAAAGTTTTGTATCGCCTTTTGGACGGATACTAACGTTTGCGTCACAACGAAATGAACCCTCTTGCATATTCGCATCGCTTATATTTAAAAATCTCAAAATAGAATGAAGCTTTTTAAGATATGCCACAGCCTCGTCCGAGCTTCTAAGATCAGGCTCGCTTACTATCTCAAGAAGAGGTGTTCCAGCGCGATTTAGATCGACTAAACTTCTGCCGTCCTCATGAATATTTTTACCTGCGTCTTCTTCAAGGTGCGCTCTTGTTATACCGATACGTTTTTTTTCACCATTAACATCTATAAACAGTTCTCCGCCTTCAACTATAGGAATTTCAAACTGCGAAATTTGATAAGCTTTTGGAAGATCTGGATAAAAATAGTTTTTTCTATTAAAGACAGATTTTTTATTTATGGTTGCATTGACCGCCGTGCCAAAACTTATAGCTTTTTTTACGGCTTCTTTATTTAAAACAGGTAATGCTCCTGGCAGAGCTAGACAAGTTGGGCAAACGTGAGTATTAGCCTCATCTCCAAAACTTGTTGAACAAGAGCAGAAAATTTTTGTTTTTGTATTTAATTGAGTATGAACTTCAAGTCCGATAACGACTTCAAACATAATAAACCTTTATTAGCGTAATTTATACAAAAAAATTAGAGTGTATTGTATCAGTTATTTCTTTTAAAATATCTAAAAATCGAGTTTTTAAGGTAAAAAATTTAAGTAAAAAAGAAGAAAAGCCACAAAAAGTGGCTTAAAATTTTAATGCTCTTCTATGGCTACAGCGCCCGCTAAATAAACATAAGTTAGCATCATAAAGATAAAGGTTTGAAGCACAGCCATAAGCGTAAGTAACGCATAAGCCGGAAGCGGAGCAAACCAAGGAGCAAGAGTTAGCATAACCAATAAGAAAAGATCATCGCCTTTTATGTTACCGAAAAGACGGAAAGAAAGCGAAACAATACGTGATAAGTGTGAAATAATCTCAACCACAAACATAAGCGGAGCAAGCACCTTACTTGGTCCCATAAAATGTGCGAAGTATTTAAAGAAACCATTCTTTTTTATACCTTGATAGTTGTAATAAACAAAAACAACAAGAGCGAGAGTTAGAGTTAAATTTAGACTTGATGTCGGAGACTCAAAACCAGGAATTATACCGATAGCATTTGAGAAAAATACGATAAAACCGATAGTTGCAACAAGCGGAAGATATTTGCGAGCAAGTTCTTCACTACCTAGAGTATCTTTACCCATTGACACAACGCCCTCAAGATAAGCCTCTACTATATTTTGAAGACCGCGTGGAACTAATTGCATTTTAGCGGTTGCAAGTTTAGCCACTAAAACTACAATGATAGCAACCAAACAAAAGTGAAAAGCATACACAAATGCATGGCTATGATAAATCAAATCCGAAAAAAGAAAAATATCTTTCATTCATCAACCTTATTGAAAATTTTTGTCGTGATTTTATCAAAAATATTGTTAAAAGTTTTTTAAGCTTTTAAATTTTTAGGCTATTTTTGGTCTTTTAGCTAAAATTTAATCGCATCAACCCATAAAATAACTATAAACGAGCTTTAAAATTGTAGCACCGACGACTATCAAAAACATCGTTCGTATAAATTTTACCTCTTTTTTTATAACCATATTTGACCCAATGTATGCACCTAAAATTTGTCCAATACCCATCAATACGCCAACTATCCAAAGCACATGCCCGCCGATGATAAATACACCTAAAGATACGATATTACTAACAAAATTTAAAACTTTTGTATGTGCAACAGCTCGTTTCATGTTTGCGCCTATTAAGGCTACTATGGCAAATGTCCAAAACGACCCTGCTCCTGGTCCGAAAAATCCATCGTAAAAACCAAGTGCAAGACCAAAGGATGTATAAAACGCGCGGATATTCATCCTTGCTTTTCTGTCCTCTTCGCCGACTTTTGGAGCAAAAAGAGTGTATATAAATATCGCGATCAGTAAAAACGGTATGATGACTTGCAAAAATTTAGCATCAAGCACTAAAATAAGAGTCGTGCCGATACATGCCCCTATAAAAGTAAAAACAATACCGATCCAAATTTCTTTATAATCAACCATGCCTTTTAAGCTAAAATTTAATGCGGCAGTAAAACTTCCGAAACTTCCTTGGAGTTTGTTTGTTGCAAGGGCGACATGAGGAGGAACACCCATTGCCATGATGGCCGGTAAGGTTATAAGACCTCCGCCACCTGCGATAGCATCAATAAAACCACCCAAAAATGCAGCGGCAAAAAATACACAATAAGCTATAAGATCAAACTCCATACTAACCTCATTTATGAAATAAAGAGTTTATTTTACAGTTTTTAATATAAAAATTTAATTGCAAAAGAAAAATTTAAGAAAAGAAAGAGAGTGAGTCCCGTTTAGGAACTCAAAAAAGCGCGTTATTTTATAACACCGCAGATCATTCTAGCACCACCACCGCCAAGAGGTTTTGGGTGATCATGGTGGTTATCTCCACCTACATGTATCATCAAAGAGCGACCTTTTAGCTCGCTTATGCTTTTAATTTTTGGTGCTAGCACAGGATATATAGCGTTACCTTCAGCATCAACTATCAAAACAGGTAGATCGCCTTTATGTCCTTTGTCATCCCATGCAAATGAGTGTTTCTTAGTGCCTTCCGGATCCCAATGTCCTCCGGCTTTCATGCCAAGACCTTTTTCGGTTGCACCGCAATCTGGATTTTCATGCACGTGAAAGCCATGAATTCCGCTTGCGATACCCTTTAAATTTGGGAAAAACGCTACGCCGTGACTAGTATCAATAGCAACAACTTCGCCTACGGCAACATTACCTTTTTCGCCAAGTTGCTCCATGTTGATAACAATGTGATCTTGAGATTTTGGGTCAAACACAACCTCGTTTGCAAACAAAGCCGTACAAGCCAAAGCGCCTGCTAAAAGTATCTTTTTCATCTACTCTCCTTTTTAATAAAGTAAGAAAATAGTAACTTAAATTTGTAAATAAAAATTATTAAAAAGATAAAATTATCGTATATTTGAAAAAATTTCGTTAAGCTCAGACTTTTGTCCTATACGATAAAGCGAAAAATCGTACTTTATGGGGTCATTTTCATCAAAATCTATGAGTTTTTGCGTGATTTGCAAAACTGTTTGAAAGTCATAGCTCTTTCTTGTGCAAAGACCAAGCGCAAGAGAAATTCGATGCGTGTGCACATCAAGTGGCAGCAAAAGATCTTTTTTGTTTAAATTCTTAAATAGTCCTAGATCGATATCACTATCTCTAACCATCCAGCGAAGATACATGTTATATCTTTTATAAGGAGAGTTTGGGGATTTATCAAACGGTTTTGAAAAGAAGAACTCATAACCTTGCGAACGATAAGAGTTTAGCGAGTAAATAAATTTAATAAATTCGTTTATAGCGTCTATCATTGCGTGATTTTTATCAAATCCTCGCCTAAAAATCTCCTCTATATCACCTTGCCTTTTAAGTCTTGAAAGAGTTATAAAAATTTGTTTTACATCTTCTGTGGTTTGAAAGCGGTATTTGTGATTTGTCAAATTTTTCTTTATATACTCTTCATTTTCATCAAGTAAACTAAAATCAAGAGAATTTAGAAATTTCACTATAAGCTTAGCGTTACCATAAGCAAAAAGAGCGCAGATAAGTGCGATATGAGGCTCTTTAAATTTTGTTGCTACTTGAAGTGGATCAGCGTAAGAGAAAAGCTCATCATCGCTGTTTTTACTAGCAACATGAGCATTAAGAACTTCTTTAAGAGTCATTGTTTAAGCGACAACAAAGTATCAAGCATCTGATCTACAGTCGTAATAATCTTAGCTGCGGCACCGTAACTTGCTTGAAAGCGGATCAAATTTGTAAGCTCTTCGTTCGTATCAACTCCGCTTATAGACTGAAATTCACTCTCAGCCGTCTTTATAAGACTTGTGTTTGTTTCGTTTAGCAAGTTATTGCTTTCGGTGTCACTTGCGATATCCGTAGTCACATATCGGTAAAAACCCTCTATCGTCTCTTCTCTATCCATTGCAATACCGTTAGAGTAGAATGTAAGCTTGCTGTATTGGAGTTGAACCATGCCGTTAGCTACGGAGTTATTGCCCGTAACAGGTTTTGAGTAAGCTCTTATCTTGGTATGGTCTGTTTTAAATTCATCATTTATATCGATATTTTTCGCATTATCGCCTGTAAAAAATTTATTTACTCCAATCACTCCTGGGAAATTTGTCCCGTTATCGACAAAGGCGATACTATACGTGCCTTGTGCAAATTTTGGCGTAACCGCAAATAAACCTTTGTTTGAGTTTTTATCATACGCATAAGATGCAGAAAAGTAGTCATTAACATCGTTTGTCATGTTGTTGTCGTTATTATCGTCGGAATTTGAGTTAAAGTCGCTAACTATAGAGTTACCGTAAGTGGTGTCGTTCATAGTTGTCGTTCCGTCGATCTTTATCGTCTTTCTAGCTATCTCTTCGCCTTGATTATTATAAACAATAACATCAAAACTGCCCTGTCTTATGCCTTCATTATAATTCATAAGCGTCTTAGAATCTTCCAAAAAGCTAAATTCATCTGTTGCGGCAACTTCAACTGCCGACTGTGCATAAATATTATTTGTATTATCTATCAAAGTTTTAGCAAACGTATCAAGGTTATCGATGTATTTTTGAACCGTGCCGTCGGTAAATTTCATCCTTGAAGTATCGTAGTTTCTTCCTCGAAGATCAAGAGCAGCGCCGACTTTACCGTTTTGTATATAGTTTTCCATCGGAATTCTTTTACCGTCTTCTCGCTCATAATAAATTTGTGAAAATCCGCCGTTTGCCGTCTCATCGATAGAGAGTGGGTGGAAATTTACACCGTCTATGATACTAACACCACCTATATTTAACGAGTAGTATCTGCCCTGATCGGTTATGCCGGTATTGATTTGTGAATTGCTAGAAAGATCGCTTTTGTAAGTTGAAACATTTACAAGTCTTGAGATGGCAAGCTCAAGCTCGTCGCGTTTATCTCTAAGATCGTTGGCGTTTATTTTTATGCCGGCATCTCTGCCACTTTCTACGCGCAAAATTTCTTTATTTATATTTGATATTTGCTTGGCAAGATCGTTTATCTCTTCGATATTTATCTTTATCATATCGTCGATCTCATATTGGATCTTATCTAGCGTCTTTGCCGCTTGATTTAAATTTGAAGATAAAACACTTGATAAATTTAGTAAATTTACCTTTTGTGAGCCTTCGTCTGGATTTGACGCAAAGTCATTCCATGCACCAAAGTAGTTTTGTATATCTCTTACTATGCCTCTATCATCAAGGTCTGGAAAATTTTGTGCTATCTCTTGAAGAATTCTTTGTTTGTAACCTGTGCTTTCTGAATTTGAAGAGGCGAGTTTTAGCCTTGAATAGGTAAATTCATCATGTATACGAATTATGGTATCTACTTGTGTTCCCATGCCAACACCACCGGGAACAGTGTTTATAGCTGGTGCAGCCGACTGCACGACACGCTGTCTTGTGTAGTAGTTACTATCTGCGTTTGATATGTTATTTCCGGTTGTGCTTATCTGAAGTTGTGCAGCGTTTAGTCCTGAAATTCCTGTATTTAAAGACATAAATATATTTGCCATGACTAAACCCTTGTCTTATATAAATTATTTGAATTATTCGTAGAGCTGTATTCGTTTGAATTTTGACCAAAAATTTGTTTATTTAAAGAGTCGAAAAATTCTTTTACAACAACAACGTGTCTTGCGTATTCTTTATTTTTAACATGTAGCTCTTCAAGTTTTGAACGCATAAGGACGAGCTTAGACTTAACTTCATCGTCAAGTACGTTAGCAAGCGCGGTCGTGTTATTTTCTTTTGAAACTTTAACCAGCTCTTTATCTAAAGCCTTTTTTGTTGTTTCAAATTCACGAACCAAAGATAGCTTTTTCTTCACGCTCTCATCAACAGTTGAGTGCTTTGCTTCTTTTATATTTTCTATGTCTTGCACTGTTGCCTTTATAAGCTCTTCAAGACTTGCTATCGCCTCGTCCAAATACCTCTTTAACATCTACTTCCTTTAACTTAAGCTATCGCGTCAGCTACAGCCTTTGCCGTTTTAGAAATATCTATCTCATAACTTCCGTCGGCGATAGCAGCTGCGATCTGAGCAACTTTGCTATTTTTATCTACGTTAGTAGTAGATAGCTCCTGCTCTTTTCTAGCTTCAGGCGTTTTAATGCCTGAATTTGCACCAAAGCCGATGTTTGTACCTAATGAACTTATCATTTTGTATCCTTTTTTAGGTTTCTTACGCATTACATCGGCATAAATTTAAATTTCTTAAGAGTCTCTCTTTAAAAAATTAAATAAAAGCTCACTAAACCCAAACCCACCGCTTAAAGCACGGCTCATTGTGTCATTATACATCGACTTATATATATCAGATCCAGCCTCTTTTGGAAACAAAGATTTCTCGTCTTCTTGCTCTTTTAATGCTATATCAAGAACAGCCTTTATCATAAAAGCCTCAAAAGCATCAGTTTGTTCTTTTAAGAGTTCATCATTTTTTCTATCTAAAATTTTTTGATCAACATTTATATTGTTGTATGAATTTAATGCCAAGGTATTATCAATTTGCATTATAAAACCTCCAAATCAACATGTATAGCGCCAACTCTTTTTAAATTTTCAAGTATCGCTATGATATCGCTAGGGCTAGCGCCAAGTCTGTTTAATGCACGAGTTACATTAGCAACAGTTGTCTTTTCACCTGAAATTTTAAGCAGTCCTGCATTTGGTGAGATAGCTGTATCACTTTGTAAATTTACATCGGCCTCTTCGATATTTTCATAAGAATTTGGCTCAATCTTGATCGTGATATCTCCATGTGTAACAACAACTGGGTCTACAACGGCATTTATACCACTCACCACGGTTCCTGTTCGCTCGTCTATAACTATCTTCTCATCAGCCTTGTAGTCGATCTCAAGATCAAGAACACTACTTACTATCTCTATTATATTTGCATCTTGCGGTCTTCTAAGCAAGATCGTTCTAGGATCAAGTGCTATAGCTATATCATCTCCGATGTTTGCATTTATAGCGTTTTGTATATCAAGAGCGGTTTTAAAGTTTGTATTTTTTAGGCTTAAATTTATATTGTTTTGATTGTAAAAGTCATATGTTACCTCACGTTCCACAAGCGCACCGCCAAAAATACTTCCTGCAGTTAGGTGATTTGAGCTAGCTCCTGCTCTACCGGAGCTTTTGCCTCCAAGTGTCAGTGAGCCTTGCGCAAGTGCATATATATCACCGTCTACTCCTTTTAATGGAGTCATAAGAAGCGTTCCGCCCTGCAAGCTTTTTGCATCTCCGATAGAAGAAATAGTAACATCAAGCTTATCTCCGTGTCTTGCAAAAGCAGGAAGCTTTGCGGTAACGATAACGGCAGCGGTATTTTTTGATTTTATATCATCTGGGTTTATTTTTACATTGACTGTTTGAAGCATGTTTGAAAGCGACTGGATCGTAAATTCAGAGGTACTTCCATCGCCTGTTCCGCTTAGTCCTACAACCAAACCATAACCTATAAGCTGGTTATCTCTAACGCCCACAACACTTGCTATATCTTTAACTTGCGCCGCAAAAGCCAAAGTGCTAAAAGACAGACAAACAGCAAAAGTAAGTAATTTTTTCATTGCATTTCCTGCTTAAATTTTAGGATTTAAGCTAAGAAAAGCAAAAATTGTTCCACATTTAAGATAAATTATCCAAAATACGAAAGAGTTGTCGCTCCGAATTTTTTGGTTTTTAAAAGAGCAAAGTCACCGATATTTTCAGGAAATTTAAACGAACTAATATGCTCAAAAACTATCATGAAAATTTTATCTTTTTGAACTCTGATTATAAGAGTTAAGAGCTTATCGTAGATATCATCAAAACCGTCTCTAATATCAAAAGGCGGATCAAGATACAAAAGCACCGGACTTTTTTGCGAGGCAATGATATCAGGTAAAACCAAAAAGCTATCAGCATTTACTGCTTTTAAATTTATCTCATCGATACTTTGCATATTTTTTCTAGTAAGAGCAAAAGCCGCTTTATCTTTTTCTATAGCTACTGCCGATAAAGCGCCGTTACTAAGAGCTTCGCACGCCATAACCGCACTTCCGCCAAAACCCTCGATAAAAACCTTGCCTCGCAAGTCATTTCTAAGAGTATCAAAAAATGATCCTTTGACGATACTTTTCGTGCTTCTTGTTGTTTTTAAACTAGGAAGCTCAAGTTTTTTACCTTTAAATTTACCGCTTGAAATGGTTGTAAAAATTTTACTCAACTTCTTGACCTTATAAGCGAGATAACGTCTTTTTTAAACTCTTCTATCAAAGCCAAAACCTCTTTTTCCAAACTGTCTTTCTCCAAATTTTCTTGCACACTTGGTTTTATCTGGATCGCAGAGTAAAATTCCTCTAATAAATTTAATAGATTTTGCTTTGTAAAAGGCAAATTTATGTGTGAGCCTATCAAAAAAAGAGGCTTTTGAGTTGTAATCTTTCTATCAGAAACAACAAAATCGCAATCTTTATGCTCGGCTATAAAATCCTTGCAAAACATAAGAAGCGTCTTTTGAAGTAAAATACATTCGCATTCAAATGAAATTTTCATATCCGTCCTTTTTGTGATTTTAACTAAAATTTTCAAAAAAACAGATAAACACTATAAAGGTTTTTTGTTTTTTCCCGATATAAATTGTAATCATGGATATTTCAAGGAGAGGATATGGAAATTTTTAAGGTAGCGGCAAACCAAGTCATAGACTCTACCGCTTCGATCTCGCAATCCAAACAAGAAACAAGGCAGGTAGAAGATACGCAAATTCAAGAGAATTTAGTAAACAAAGAGCCAAGTAAAAAGCTAAGTGAGGTTATCGAGGAAGAGATAGATAAGCTTAGCGAAGAAGATCTTGTAAAAAAGACAAAAGAGAGCACGGAGAAGTTAAATTTCCAAATGGAACAGCTTGATGCCAAAGTCAGGTTTGAATACAATGATAAACTAAACATGATGGTAGTTCAGGTAAAAGACGCTAAAACAGGCGAAGATATAGCGCAAATACCAAGCAAACAAGCCATCAAAATAAGTGAATATTTTAAAGAGAGCATTGGTATGCTTTTTGACAAGGAGAGTTAAAAAATGGCAGTAGGAAGCGTAACAAATTTAGGTTTTGGAACAACAGACGGCATACTTAATAGCGAACTTATAGATAAGCTAAAAGCCGCCGACGAAGCCGCACAGATAGACCCGCTAACAAAACAAATAGAAGCAAACCAAACAAGAAAAAGCGACCTTTCGGCTATTAGAACGTTAGTTAGCAACGTAAACGTTAGTGCAAAAGCTCTAACAAACGAAACACTTTATCTGCAACGCTCTGTTAGTTCAAGCGGAACAAGTGCTAGCATAACTGCAAGTGCGGGCGTAAGCATACAAAATTTCACCCTTGACGTGCAACAAGTAGCACAAAAAGATACTTATCAAAGTAACAGAATTTACAGTGCTACAAGTTTAGCCAGAGCAACTGCAAACGGCTCTTTTGATATAGAAATCGGCAATGACAAATTTTCAATATCAGTAAAAGAGTCAAGCACATATCAAGATATTATAGACAAGATAAATGAAGTAAGCGGCGGCAAGCTAGAAGCTCGTATTATAAACGTCGGTGGCTCTACAAATCCATATCAAATTTTACTACAATCCGCAGACACAGGAGCATCTCAGGAGATTAAAATTTCAAACGACACCTCAGGTGTTTTAAAAGCTCTTGGATGGGATAATGAAGAATATGCCGTAACAAACGAAGACGGAAGTACTGTTTTAAATGATGACGGCACACCAAAAATGACTTCGGATTTAGAGAAAAACAGACTTTTAAAGGCGCAAGATGCTATCTTTACCTATAATGGCGTGAGCGTCACTAGAAATACAAACAGCTTTGACGACCTTCGCCCTGGCGTAACGATAACGCTTAATGATACAGGCAGATCTACTTTTAATATCTCGCAAGATACCACGCAAATCGTAGAAGCATTGACAGAATTTTTAAACGACTACAACCTAATGGCGGAAAACTTAGCCATAGCGACAAGCTATGATGAAGATACCGGTTCTACAGGCTCTTTCCAAGGCACAAGTGAAGTAACCGGCATAAGATCGAGCATAAGTCGTCTTTTAATGTCTCAAGATAAAAATGGCCTAGATATAAATCAGATCGGCGTTAGCATGAATGAAGACGGACAGCTTGAATTTAACCAAACAAGCTTGCTTTCAGCACTAAATTCAAATCCAAACGCCATCAAAGAATTCTTTATGGGAAGCACTACCCAGCAAACCATAACATATACCGGAAATTCAAGCATCAGTGCAGGTAAGCTTGAAGTCAAGGTGGGAGATATCAATATAAATGGCACAACCATATCATTTAGTACTGGTGAAAATGCAACCGCAAAACAAAATGCAATCGCTCTAATAGAAGCCATAAATAACGCCGGCATAAGTGGTCTTACAGCCAGTCTTGATCCAAGCGAAGAAAGGATCGTTCTAAAAAGGAATGACGGCTCTGAAATAAGCATAGGCGGAGATAGCGATGTCTTAGCTAAACTTGGCATGAGTGCAACGACGATAAACCCTAGTAGTATAACAACAAGCGGTTTGTTTACGAATTTAACAGATAGGATCCAAACTTTTATCGGAACCAACGGCTCATTAACCACGCTTGCAACAAGACTTCAAAACGAAGGCAAGTCGCTAACTGATGAAAAAACAAGAACACAAGAGAGTTTGGACTCAAAATACTCTATCATGGAAGAGAGATTTTTACAGTATAACAAGATCCTAGCAGAACTTGAAAATCAACTCTCTACTATCAAAAACATGATCGAAGCAGAACTTAATAAAAACAAATAAGAGAAGAACATGAATAACTCAGCAGCATATAACGCATACGCACAGTCAAGCTTTGGAGGCATAGAGTCTCCAACTAAGCTTATAGAGATGCTTTATGACGGAATTTTAAAATTTATATTTCGCACCAAAAAAGCTATAGAAGTCGGCGACGTAGAAAAAAAGGTATATTATATAAATAGAGCTAATGCAATATTTGTTGAATTACTAAATTCGCTTGACTATTCACAAGGAGAGGTTGCACACTACCTTAGTGGACTATACGCGAGACAGATACAACTTCTAGCCATAGCAAATATCAATAACGACATAAATGCACTAAACGAAGTAACAAATGTCGTAAAACAGCTATCTGAAGCTTGGCGAGAGGTAACAGCGTAATGAGCGAGTGGATAAACCAGTATAAATCCGCTCTAGTAAACCAAGACGCATCAAAACTAGAAAAGTTATCTCAAAAATTTAATGAGCAAAATTTTAAAAATTTAAGTGAGTTACAAGAGGTTGAAGCACTTATCTTACAAGCAAAAGAAATTTTTAACAAAAAAGCCGTTCATATCAAAAACGAGATCTCAAAGCTAAAAAATGCACAAAAATATATAAGCGATAGATAGAGGCACGGCGATAAGCCGAGTTCTGTCTTGAGCGATCATTTATCTCATCTTGCATTTACATACAAGTTCTAGCGAAGGGTTTTATCATAAGACCAAAACCATCCCTTCTTGCTGCGAGTTGGGTTTATATGGCTACGCAAGTTACCAAGCGTACCGGTGGGCTCTTACTCCGCCGTTTCACCTTTACCGCTTTCGCGGAAGTCTGCTCTCTGTTACACTTTCCCTTAGGTTACCCTAGCCATCCGTTAGATGGAACTCTGTCTTATTGCAGCTCGGACTTTCCTCTTTTGCAAGCGATCGCTTACCGTGCCAAGCGAAATTATAACCAAAAGGCTTTAAAAAATTATTATTTGGTTTTGTTATTTGCAAATTTATGCTAAAAGTTAAGCGCAAACTGTTTTGACTGACAGTTAAATTTATAGCATAAATACAAATTTTATCTTGACGCAAAATACGATCGATAAATTTATACTCTAAAACCAGCGCTCTACTTATGTAGCTAACAAGAGTTAAAGCATGATTTTGGTGTTGGCAAATTTAAAACACTAGATAAAAGTCAGCAATAAGGCTTGGCAAATTTTATAAACATATATCTATAGCAACCTTTTAAGATGGATCGCGTATGGTTTACATAAATTTAGCAGGCGTGAATAAAACAAAAATAAACGATAAAGTATCGTGAGATAGCTTTAAATGCTCCGCTTCGCCACACTCATAACCAAAAGCAAAAATGCAAAAATTTTACATCAAGACTAGGCAAGTAGCCTGTTACAGAGCAAAAATTTCAAACTCATTTTTACAGAGTGCTAAAGAACAAGAAAAATACTCACAAAACAAGCCATTATCACTCAAAGATATTTTTATGAAGAATTTCTTCTAACACCACTGTCGCATACGACCCTTTTTGCAAGGTAAAATCTATCGTATAGTGCGCCTTTTCTTCATTATATCTATGGCTTACATTTTCTAAATAACTCCACGCAAAGCGCCTTAATCCGCTCATTTTGTTTTCAAATTCCATCGCTTCGCCAAAGATTTCATCTTCGATAGTTTTAGCCATGCCTTCGCTTTTATAGGCTTTTTGCCCGATTATCAGCCCGCAGCTTGTAATATCTCTTGCGTTAAACCTAACCGTCTCAGTCTCTAAATCCTCACACAAAAAGCATTTGCCAAATGGATAATGTCCTAAAACCTCACCTTTTATTAGCTTAAAAAATTGCTTTTGCTCTTTTAGACTTTTTAACTCATCCACGTTCATAAATTTATATATTTCAGCCAGCTCCTTTAGACTAAAATCCTGCACAAACCTTGAAATTTCAACACGTTTGCTAAGCCAGCGGTTAAAAAGATCACTTTGAAAAGCTGAGATCAAAAAATCGCTCATCTTTGGATTTTTTAACTTCTTGCCCTCCAGCGTGCCGTGCTTTAGTAGCTCAAGCCCACCCGCCGCATTATCGCCAAATTTGCCAAAACGCTGATAGCCAAAGTAGTTCGCATAGCCCATTTTATCTATCGCATCTATCGCTTGAGCAAGCTTAGACGCCTCACTTGGCATAACTTTTTTAAGCCTTATAAAAAAGCTATTTCCCTTTAAATGCCCAATTCTAAGCTTATTATTATGTGCGTTTACGCTTAAAATTTTCATCTTTTCATGGCTAAAATTTGCAATTTTTTCCTCAAATTTACGTGGCAGGCTGATAAACTGAGTAGTCATTCCTTGTTTATCCTTTAGCCCTGCATAGCCAAATTCCCTGATTTTTACACCCGAAAAGTCGCTAAGCGCACGCAGGGCTTCTTGTGTCGTCATATCTTTTTTAGAGATTTCGATGACTAGATGTTCACCCTCGCCGCTAAAGTCATAAAGTGGAATTTCACGCACGACAAAATCATCTGAATTCTTGCTAAAATAGGCATTTATCGGCGTATGTGTAAGCGCATAAAGTGGCTTAAAAATGGTGTTCTCTTGCATTGTTTTTATATCTTCCTTTTGTTGTTTTTGCAAATATCGTTATCTTAGTTCGGCTCTTTTTGGCTAGATTTTCTATTTTTTTGCGATTTTTAGCGGCAAATGCGAATAAAATTTCATACTCTTCCCCGCTTTTTAGCTCATTTTTGCTTAGCTTTTTGCTAAATTTCACGCCAAGCCCACTTGCTTTACAAAGCTTAGCTAGATCGGTGCCAAGCCCGTCTGAGATATCCATTGCGGCACTTAAAAACTTAGCCGAGCGATAAAAAAACCTATCTTTTAAAACAGGCTTTTTAAAGCGAGAATTCCTAGCCACGCTCCCGCCTCTTAGTAAGGCTTTTAGCCCCTTTAGGCTATCTCCAAGCTTACCCGTAAATGCAAGCAGATCGCCCGCTTTAGCGCCGCTTCGCAGCACTGCCTGAGAGTTTAACTCCGAGATAATCGTAACGCTTATGATGATCTTATCCGAGCTTATCGTATCGCCGCCGATTATCGTTACGCCAAACTCATCGCACGCTCTTTTAAAGCCGTCCCTTAAAAGCGAAATTTGCTCCATTTTTAGGCTCTTTGGCACGCCAAGTCCGATAAGTGCGAACTTTGGCACGGCATTCATGACAACAGCGTCCGAGATATTTACGATCATTGCTTTATAGGCTATTTCGTCAAGTTCTAGCCAACCACGTTTAAAATGCGAGCCCTCTACGAACAAATCCTTACTATACACCCATTTGCCGACCACAGCGCCGTCATCACCAAGATAGGAATTGGTAAATTTATCGATTATCGCTTGCTCTTTATTCATACTTAAAGAATTTAGCCAAAAATTTCAAATTTCTCAAATAACTCCGGCTCATCCTTGATCACGCCACGTTTTATAAGATCATAAACAATATCTTTGGTGCAATCCGTCTGCTTTGGCCACTCTCTTGTATAGCCTTCAAGCTCATTTTTACTTGTTGCATCAACACAAAAAACACCATCTTTGATATAAATATCACGCATGGCATCGATATTGTTAACAACGCGCCAAAGTAACATATAGGCATTTTCTATGCGATTTTCAACCCCAACAAAGATAAGAATTCTAAAGTTTTCTTTAAATTTAAGCAGCTTTTCGAAAATAGACGAAACGTTCTCGTTTTTACCAAATTTTATAACGCAGATCGGATTTTTAGTGTTTGTTTTATACTGTTTTAGCTCTAAAATTTTCTTACTCACGCTTTGAAATTTATCCAAAAGTTCTTTATCGCTTAAAAGTACTGGAGCGTTATCACTACAATCAACTGTCGCATCTATGCCAAGCTTTCCACCATAGCATGAATTTGGTGAGGCGTGATCAAGCTGGTCGCAAACTCCCTCGCTTATAAGAATGCTTTTTTCTCCAAAACGGTTTAATACAAGATCGCTAATCGCTTCATAATCTCCAAGTCCAGGCGCGTTTTGATCCACAAAAATAGCATGCTTTACAAAGCTCATCTGCCCCACACCCCAAAACGCGTGCATAGCTTGTTTAGCATGTCCTGGATATATTGCATTAAGTTTTGCTAAGATAAGGTTATGAAAAACACCATTTTCAGGCATGTTATAGTCTATAAGCTCAGGAACTGTCGTGCGCAAAAGCGGTAAAAATATACGCTCGGTCGCCCAGCCCATATACTTATCTTCCAAAGGCGGCTTACCAACAACCGTTGCGTGAAATACAGGCTCTTTTTTGTGCGTTATCGCTGTTACATCCATCACCGGAAACGGCTCAATCGGTGTGTAAAAACCCGTATGGTCGCCAAAAGGCCCTTCAAGCTCAAATTTATCCGTATCCACAAACCCTTCGATCACAAAATCTGCATCGTGTGGGACATAAATTTCATTTGTCAGGCTTTTGACTAGTCTTGCGGGACTTTTACGGATAAAACCGTAAAGAAGTAGCTCAAAGATCCCCTTTGGAAGCGGCGCCTGACCGCACCAGATATAAAGAGGATCGCCTCCGATCGCTACAGACACAGGCATTTTGCATCCGGCATGCTTATACTCATTAAAGAAATTTGCACCGTCTTTATGTATCTGCCAGTGCATACCAAGACGATTTTTATCATAAACTTGCAAGCGATACATACCCAAATTTTGAAGCTCTCCATCTAAGCTTTGAGTATAGACCTGTCCCATGGTTATAAAAGCACCGCCATCAAGCTCCCAAGTCTTTAAAGCCGGTAGATCATTTAAATTTACCGCATCGTCAAAATACGCTACATCTTGACACTCTCCGCGCTCTTTTAGTCTTTTAGTAAAGACATTTCTTAAACCAAAAAGATAACTCATGAAGTCGATCTTCTCCATGAAATTCTTTGGTTTTTTAGGTTTTAAAAGGGCTGAAATTTCATCTGCTATCGCATCTGGATGTGCTTTTAAGATAATCTCTACCGCACGCTTTGAGCCAAAGATATTTGTAAGCACCGGTGGATATTTTTTGCCATTTTTATCAGTTACATTTGTAAAAAGAAGTGCTTTACTGTCTGGCTTTTTAACCTCTATATAGCTAATATGCGCTATCTCAAGATTAATATCCACAGGATCACTTATCTCTCTTAAAAGGTCATTTTTTCTTAAAATTTCAATGTAATTACTCTCCATGATAGCCCTTTACTTAAATTTATAAGGCGTTTGCCATAGCCTCAGCACGCATTAGAAGCTCTTTTGCGCCACGCTTTATAAATTCGTTTGCAAAATTCTCCCCTACGCTTTTGTATTCATCTTTATTAACGACTGTTTTTTCTCTTAAAAACTCGCTTCCATCAGGCATTCCAACGATAGCTTCTATAAAAATTTCATCATTTTTTAGCTTTGCGCTAATGCCTATAGGAGCTTGACAACCACCATTTAGTCTAGCTACAAAAGCACGCTCGATAGTTGTTTCTATTACAGAATTTTCATCGTTTAAAAATTCTATCTCTTTTAAAATTTCATCTTTCTCCACACTCTCGATGCCTAGTGCCCCTTGACCCATGGCAGGTATCATTTGAGATAAACTAAACGGATAGATATGCTTTACTTCGTCTTTTATATTTAGGCGATTTATCCCCGCCATCGCCAAAATAATCGCATCAAATTCGCCCTCTTTTAGTTTTCTAAGTCTTGTCTGCACGTTTCCGCGAAGCGAAATGATCTCTAAATCAGGACGCATTATAAGAAGCTGCATACGACGGCGAAGGCTTGTCGTGCCGACTTTTGCACCTTTTGGAAGCTCATCGAAAGTAGCGTATTTTTCACTTATCATCGCATCTCTTACATCTTCACGCGAACAAATCGCCGCCAAAACAAGACCTTGTGGAAATTCAACCGGAACATCTTTTAAGCTATGAACAGCTATATCACTCTCGCCACGTAACATGCTCTCTTCAAGCTCTTTTGTAAAAAGCCCTTTACCGCCTATCTTAGCAAGCGGGGTATCAAGTATCACGTCGCCTTTTGTTTTCATTCCGACAAGCTCTACGTTTAAGTCTTTATGCTGCGTAGTTAGCCTGTCTTTGATATGCTCGCTTTGCCACATCGCAAGGATGCTTTTTCTAGTTGCAATCTTGAGTGTTTTCATCTTTTAACCTTTCGTATGTTATGCTTACTTTATTCTCCCAAAAGTTCGTCTCTCATACTTGTTTTTGTATTTAAATTTATAATATCTGTCGTAAAAATTCCATCTTTTATAAATAAAATTTCTCTTTTTTCCATCTCTTTTTTAAGCGGTATAAACTCGATTTTACATTAAAAACATGAGCCTCAAAACCACCCCTAAGCTCTATAATCTTTGCCGTTTTTACTGACTTTACGAAAATTTTATCATTTGCCTGATAGTTTGCCTTTATAAATTCCAAAGCTTCACTTGCAAATGCAAGATTAGCGAACAGACTTAGGCTCGTCAACAACTTCAACATCAATTATTTCACTGTTATTTTTATCTTCGCTTTTGCTACTAAATTCATAATACGTATAATTATGCGTAAAATTTTGTGTATTATCTACCTTTGGTTTAAAGAAAAAGGAGGCTATAATAACACAAATTCCTATCGCGTCTGTCAAAAGACCCGGCAAAAACAGCAAAAGTCCGCCAAGCCCCAAACTAATGGCGTTAAAAATTTTTAACCCGCCAAACATATCTTGCATATTGTTTTGAGAAAAGATATTGCCAAAGCCTAGTCTAAACATCAGCAATATCCCGATAAATCCACTTATCATAACCTCGCTAAAAAATGCAAAGAAACCATAAGCAATGATAAAAAGATAAGCCAAAATAAGCTCTATTATCAAATACGGTAAAAAAGTAATCCTTAGCATAATCTTTCTTTTAACATCCCAAGCGCGTCTTTGGCTTCTATCTCTATTTTAATAAGTTCATTACGCTCTATAAATTCTACTTTTCCGTTTTCAAGCCCTTTACCAACAACTATCGCAAACGGGCAACCTATAAGCTCATAATCGTTCATTTTAACACCAAAACGCTCATTTCTATCATCAAAAAGAACGTCTATACCTGCATTTTTAGCGCTTTCATAAAGCTCATTCGCATACTGGCTAGCTCTTTCGTCTTTAAAATTTGAAAGCACTATAACAGCATCAAAAGGAGCGCATTCTTTCTTCCAAACACAACCCCTATCATCATGGCTTTGCTCTATCATTACAGCCATGAGTCTTGATACGCCTATACCATAGCAACCCATAACATAAGGCTTTGCTTTACCATTAGGATCTAAAAATGTAGCATTCATAGCGCTTGAGTACTTATCCCCTAGTTGAAATATATGTCCTACTTCTATGCCTTTGCTAAGCTCAAGCTCACCACCACAATGAGGACATCTATCTCCTGCACTAACACTTGCTAGGTCTTTAAATCTATCTTCGTTAAAGCTACTAACACTAACACCTATAAAATGGTAGTCTTTTTCGTTTGCACCACAAATCATCTGCGTGTTATCTCTAAGCTCATTATCTATGTAAAAGTCTACACTTTTTAGGCCAACAGGTCCGCAAAAACCAGCTATAATACCCGCATTGGCTATCTCGTCTTCATTTGCGTCAACTATCTCAAGTGCGCCACAAGCGTTTTGAGCCTTTACATCCTGAAGTTCGTCATTGCCACGTATAAAAAACACGACAATTTTTGAGTTATCTTCATATACAGCCTTTTTTATGACTGCTTTTATCGTATAAAACTCATCTACTTTAAAAAATTCCGCTATATCTTTTATGGTTTTTGTATCAGGAGTATAAAATTTATCGGCATCAGCTTGCGGCAAGTGTGCTTTTGTTGTTTTTGGTGCACGAGTCGCAGCCTCAACGTTTGCGGCATAAGAGCACTCTTTACAACAAAGTATATCATCCTCACCGTTTTTTGCAAGCACCATAAATTCTTTACTGCCGCTACCACCTATCGCGCCACTATCGGCATCTACTGCACGGAAATTTAAACCAAGTCTGGTAAAAATTTTAGAATAAGTGCGCTCCATCAGGTCAAATTCGCGCTTTAGATCTTGCGTATCGGCATGAAAACTATACGCATCTTTCATTATAAATTCGCGTCCTCTTAAAATTCCAAATCTAGGACGTGCTTCATCGCGAAATTTGGTATTTATCTGATAGATATTTTTTGGCATGTCTTTATAGCTGTTTAGCTTTCCACGCATTGTTGCTACGGCTGATTCTTCGTTTGTAGGACTTATAACAAAGTCATTGTCCTTTCTGTCTTTAAAACGCAAAAGCTCTTTGCCATAAACTGCATATCTTCCGCTTTGCTTCCAAAGCTCGGCATTAGTAACTGCACTAAAAGTCATCTCTAATGCACCTGCCGCATCCATCTCTTCTCTTACTACATATTTGATCTTCTTAAGTACACGTTGTGCCAAAGGAAGATAGTTGTAAAGCCCTGCTCCATTTTGCTCGACAAATCCACCGCGAACTAAAAATACATGGCTTGGCAAGCTGGCGTCTTTTGGCGCTTCTTTGGTAGTTGGTGCATAAAATTTAGAAAATCTCATTATTTTTCTCCATATCTATTTTTAAACTTTCATTCTCGTCAGAAGTGATACCAAAGACAAATTTCATAGCATCGGCAATATCTTGAGCGTCTTTTCTGGTTGAAATCGTTTTTAAATTTACTGTAGGCAGATGCAAAAACGCCTTAAATACTTGATGTATAAGGCGTTGTGCTTCATCGTGATCGCTATTTTTTAGATAGCCTTTCTTTATCGCCTTTTCAAGCTCGTTTTTAGCACAAATTTTTGCTTGCTCGCGCACAGCTTTGATAACAGGTATGCTTATGTTATCTTTTAGAAATTTTAAAAATTCATTTGTGCTTTGCCCAACGATAGAGTAAGCAAGTTGCGCTTGCTCTTCACGAAGAGCTAAATTTTTCATCACGATCTCTTCTAGGTTATCAACCGTGTAGACATTTATCTTGTCGGTATTTACCAGATCTATATCTCTGGGAACGGCTATATCAAAGAAATATCTTCTAAATTCACAAGGCTCGATAAGAGCACCCGTTATGACCGCATGCGGCGCCGAAGTGCTTGAAAAGATCAGGTCGTATTTGTTTATATACTCTTTTAGTTTTAGTATGCTATCCCAACTAGCCTTATCACCAAGCTCATCAACAAGCTCCTCTACACGCTCGGTACTGCGGTTTATGATTATAACATTTGCACCATTTGCTATAAGATGTTTTGCGGCAAGCTCTCCCATCTCTCCTGCGCCAACGACTATAGCGGTTTTGCCTTCTAGTGTTGTAAAAATTTCCTTTGCTTTAGCGACGGCGACCGATGAAACTGATATTGGATTTTTAGAAATTTGTGTTTCATTTCTAACTTTTGCCGCGCATTTACAAGCATAATGTATCGCCTTGCTTATACCGTTTGAGCACATTTGTTTATCAACGGCGAATTTAAAGGCAGCTTTTAGCTGACCTACTATCTGCGTTTCGCCAACAACCAGGCTATCAAGCGAACTAGCAACTGAAAAAAGATGATGTATCGCGCCACTATCTTCATAAATATCGGCTCTTTCAAAAAGCTCATCTTCAAAAACACCCGAAAATACGGCTATACATCTTATGATGTGGTTTGTTGCGGTTTTTGTATCAGTTACATAAGCTAGCGCCTCAACCCTATTACATGTGCTTAAGACCATGCATTCATCGATATCTTTGCTTGATTTTATAAGTCTTAAAATTTGCTCTTTTTTCTCGTCATTATCAAAGGCTAGCTTCTCTCTAACTTCGATATCGGTATTTTTATGTGTAAAGCTTATACTTAAATAATGCATCAAAATTCCCTATCTATCATACTTTTTATAATACCTTCAAGCTCGAAATTTTTATACTCACTGATCGCTTCAAGTGCCTCTTGACAGAGTGTTCTAGCCTCATCTATGGCACGTTTTATACAGCCAAATTCGTAAAATTTATCTTTTATCCAAGAATTTTCTTTTTCATTCAAATCCTTGCCGTGAAGCGATTTTAGATATTCCTTATCTTGGCTATTTAAATTTTCGTAAAGATAGATATAAGGCAGTGTAGTTTTACCTTCTTTGTAGTCATTCATAGCAGGCTTACCAAGCGTGGCGCTATCTTGTGTTATATCAAGCACGTCGTCTATTATCTGAAAGGCAAGACCTAAATTTTTGCCGTAAATTCTAAATTTATCCACATTAAGACCAGCCATCATCGCCCCGCAAGCTGCAGTCGCTTCTATCAAAACAGCGGTTTTATAGTAAATCATATCCATGTATTTTTGTTTTTCAAAGTTAAATTTACCGCCAAGTTCAACATCCATAAGCTCACCTATACTTAGTCTGCTTACAGCAAATGAAACTTCTTTGGCAATGTTGGGACTAAATTTACTAAGCTCGTAAAAGCCTTTTGAGTAAAATATATCGCCTAGCATTATTGAATTTTTAACTCCAAAAAGCGAATTTATACTTGGTTTACCGCGTCTTGTATCCGCATCATCTATAACGTCATCATGTAGTAAACTAGCAAGATGGATGAGTTCGATTATCGCACAAAGTTTTAAGACATTTTCATCTTCGTTTGCTATCTTTAAAAGTAACTTGGAGCGGAGTTTTTTGCCAGAGCTGACACATTTAAACATCTCCATAGCCTTTTCGTATCCCAGCTCTTGTATAAATTCTGCCATTATTTTATCTATTTTATCCATTATTCGCCTTATTGTTGTGATTGCAAAGGGTCGATAAATTCGACATCTATGCGCTTCTCTTCATCAAGTATGTTTACTTTAAACGTTGCTTTTTTATTTTCAAATTTTATAAACGAAAGATACAGCTTTACACTATCATTCGTCGGTCTTGTAAAGTCAGGTATAATGCGCTGCATATATGTATCATGTCCGTGCCTAAGCGACATCGTCATATGACGCGGATATCTTCGAAAAAAGCTTTGCACGATGATATTTGTGCTATCAAAAAGAGTCCAACGAAAGTCAAAACTATCTCTTTTTTGAGTGGCTTTTTCTGTTATAAAAACACGTGCCCACTGATCTTTTTTGAGTTCAAATTCATAAGTTGGGTTAAAATTCGCAGCACCGGCAAAAGCAAAATTTATAAAAACAAACAATCCAAGAAAAATTTTATTCATTTTGACTTAAAATTTCTCCACTTAACCCGATATAAAGGTCATTTAATCCATCTTGCAAGCCTTGTGGATTTGTTGATTTGAAAGATAGAATTTCAGTGTTTGAGATACCTTTTTGTTCGCAAATTTCACGCATAGCGATCAACTCTTCAAAAATTTTATCAAGTTCATTTGAAACGATATTTTTATCAGCATAAAATAAAATTTCAAAAAATTTATCTCTCAAAGAACCATCAAATATATCTTGCATACACTTCTTTCTATTTAAAATATTTAATTATAGCCAAATAAAGCTAAAAAAAATTTGATTAATACGCTTAAAACTCCGATATAAGCGCCCATGCCTCTTTTATGCTTGAAGCATTAAATTCTGCGCTTTGACTTTTTTTACCAAATCCCCAGCTAACTTGCATGTATGGCATTTTAGCGTTTTTTGCGGCAAGTTCATCTTTCATGCTATCGCCGACAAACATCGCACGACTAGCGCCAACGCGCTCGCAAGCAAGAAGAAGCATAGTAGGGTCAGGCTTTTGCGGTATATACTCACTAGCCCCTATAATTTCATCAAAAATTTCATAAATTTCACATTTTTTAAGGATGGCTTCAAGAGTATTTTGAGGTGCATTAGACGCTAGAACAACTTTAAAATTTTCATTCTTACATAAATTTAAAAGCTCGTCTATGCCATTGTAACAGACCGCATAAAGGTCGTAATACTTTTTAAATTTCTCCTCAAATCCCTCTTTTAAACTCGCACTTGGTCTATCTATGCTGTAAAAATCAAGTCCTAAATTTCTACCTGGTTCATTTATGGCTTTTATAATAAAGTCTGCTTCAAGAGGCGCCAAATTCATCTGCTCTCTTACTTCGTTTACTGTTTTTTCTATGGCGATAGAGCTGTCTATTATCGTGCCGTCCATATCAAATATTATCGTCTTCAATCCTCATCCTTAAATTTATTTTTATGTTTATCTTTTTTATATGTTTTTGACTTTCTAAGCTTATCAAGAGCATTTGCACTTTTTAGAAGTTCGTCTTTTTTTGCATTTGTTATAAGTAAATTTATAAATTCTTCAAGCGCTTTTGTGTATGGCTGATCAAGATAAACACTCTCAACTTTTGAGATAATCTCAGCATTTTTAGCCACTCTAGCACGAAAGGCTTCTTCATCAAAATCATCTCTTTTTAATGAAGATGTTGCAAATTTAGCAAATTTCTCCAATGCTCGCAGATATTTTACACGCTTTGCTTTTTCATCTATAAAATTCATATTTCCTCTTTAAATTTGTGTGATTATAGCAAGGTTTTTGCAAAAATTTTATAAAATTTATACAATGTTTACTTTATTACTATTTTATTTATTATTGTCTTATAAAATCGACAAAATTAAATCAAAAAGGAGAGTCAATGAATCAAGAAACCATTGCTATACATGCGGGATATGATACAAAAACAGGTGTTGGAGCTATGTCAGTACCGATATATTCAGCTACGGCATTTGACTTTGGCACGGCTCAAACCGCGGCAAATCGTTTTTGTCTAGCGGAGCTTGGACCCATTTATTCGCGTCTTACAAACCCTACTCTTGATATACTAGAGACACGTTTTGCTACTCTTGATAAGGGAGCGGCTGCCATTAGCACCTCAAGCGGACAAGCAGCTACTTTTTTTGCATTAGCAAATTTAGCACAAGTTGGAGATAACGTCATAGTAGCAAAAAAGATCTATGGTGGCTCAAGCACACTTATCACTCATACGATGAAACGCTTTGGTATAAACGCTAGACTTTTTGACTCTGACAACGCAGACGAACTTGAAAGTTTAATAGACGAAAATACTAGAGCTATATTTTTTGAAAGTCTTTCAAACCCGCAAATAGCCATACCAGATATCGAGAAAATAACAAAAATCGCAAAAAAACACAAAATCGTAACCATTGCCGACAATACGGTTGCCACTCCGGTTTTATTTGAAGCTTTCAAGCATGGCGTAGACGTGACACTTTATAGCGCCACAAAATACATAGGTGGTCAAGGAAATGTAATGGGCGGCATGATAGTTAGTTCAAAAGAGCTAAATAGCCTACTTGTAAACAATCCAAGATACCCGCACTTTAACGAACCGGACGAAAGCTATCATGGTCTTGTTTATGGCACATTGGCTGCAAATTTTGATATTTTTACATTACGTATTAGGCTTTCATTAATGAGAGATATCGGAGCAACACTTTCGCCAAGTAGCGCTTACGGGCTTATACAAGGTCTTGAAACGTTAAGCATAAGAATGCAAAAACACTGTCAAAATGCACAAAAGATCGCAGAATTTTTAAATACACATCCAAAAGTAAAGTCAGTAAATTACCCTGGTCTTAAAAATGATCCGTTTTACGATAAAGCACAAAGATATCTAAAAGACGGGCTTGCAAGCGGTCTTATAAGCTTTGACCTTAGCAGTAAAGAAGCTGCCACTCGCGTTATAAACAGCACCAAACTTTTTAGTATAGTCGTAAATATCGGCGATACTAAATCACTAATCACCCACCCAGCAAGCACTACACACTCGCAACTTAGCGAGGAGGAGCTTGAAAAAGTAGGTGTAGGAGCAGGAAGTATACGCCTAAGCATAGGCATAGAAGATGCCAACGACTTAATAGAAGATCTAAAGCAGGCCTTAGATAACGCATAAATTTCAAAGGGTCTTTTTGACCCTTATCCGACAAGAGCTTTTATGGTGTCTTGATATAAAGCGTGATTTTCACACTGAACCAACAACAAATCCCCCTCGTTAAATATATAAGAACCAGTAGGCTTTAAATACTCATTTTTACGCTTAACAAGGATGATCAAAAATTCACTTGGCAAACTAACCTCCGCCAAGTTTTTACCTATAACTTTTGCTCCTAAATTTATAGTGTATTGACGAAGTGCGTAAGTTAAGATAGGCGAGTTTTCTACTTTGGCGTTTTCTTCTTGAACCTCATCTAGCCTAACATTAAATTTAGTCGCAGCATAGCCTATGGACATACCTTGCATACAAATAGAAGTAAGTACCATAAAAAAGACGATGTTAAATATAATGTTTGCATTAGGGATATTTTCTACATATGTGTATGTAGCAAGGATGATAGGCACAACTCCTCTAAGCCCCACCCATGAAACAAAAAGCTTTTCATTAAAGTTAAATTTAGAGCCGATAAGCGATACAAAAACACCTACCGGACGAGCTATAAAAGTCAGCCATAAAGATAGCACAAACGCCATAAGCGCTATTTCTGGAAGCTGCGAAGGAAATACAAGAAGACCTAGTGTTAAAAATACCACTATCTGCATAGCCCACGCTATACCGTCATGAAAACCGATCAAATTTTTCTTATGGACAAAATCCCTTTTGTTTATAAAAATACCCGCAATATAAACTGCCAAGTAACCATTGCCGCCTATCTTAAAGCAAAGCGTATATAAAAGCAGTATCCAAGCCATCGAAAATACCGGATACATACCCCAGTTGCTTAGTCTCAGTCTGTTAAATATCGAAGGTAACGCTAGTCCGAACAAATACCCAAGAGCTATACCTATACCAAACTGCATACCCAAAACACTCAACCAATCAACCGGAGAAGGAATTTGTGAAATGGATATTATCTGAATGATATTCATCGTTAAAAATATCGCCATTGGATCGTTTGAGCCAGACTCAAATTCTATAAGAGGGGCCAGGTTATTTTTAAGTGAAATTTTCTTTGCACGAAGTATAGCAAACACCGCAGCTGCGTCAGTTGATGATATGACGGCTCCTAGTAAAAGAGACTCAAGCCAACTAAATCCGAGCAGAATTTTAGCCATCGGCGCTACTGCAAAAGCAGTAAGTATGACACCAATCGTAGCAAGAGTAAGTCCTCTTGAAAATACCGGCTTTATAGAGGAAAAATTTGTATCAAGCCCTCCTGCATAAAGTATAAATATAAGAGCAAGCATGCCTACGTTTTGGGCTATGATTTGATTATCAAAATGCACACCAAGCAAGCCTTCGGAACCTGCAAGCATGCCGACACCTAAAAAAACCAAAAGAGCGGGTATGCCAAATTTATCAGAAATTTTACTTATAAGTATACTTGCTAGCAGCAAGATCGCAAAAAATAACAATAAATTTTCCATTTAAGCTCCGACTTTAAATTTCATAATCTCTCTTCAAATATATCAAATGCCTCTTCGGTATTTAGGCATTTTAAAATAACCCCGTAGTTATCTTTTATCTCATCTTGAAGCTTAGCGATCAACTCTTTGCCAGTCTTGCCATCTTTTGGATAAGTGATTATCACATCAATTGGCTCTGAGTTTAAAAATTCTTGTATACCGCTTAAAACCACAGCTGCACCATTTTTGTCAGTATGATAAAGCACTGCAATATAGTGATCACCCTCTTTTATGACAACATCTGTTCTTCTTAAAATTTTTTCAAAAATTTCACCGTATTCATAACCGTTTGGTATGCAAAAATATATAATGGAAAGTTGATTTGACCCATTCATGGTGTCGTTATATCTTTCTATAATGGCGATCTCAAGATCAACAAGCGAAAGTATATCTATAGAGGCGAATTCTTTAGCCGCCATACCGTGTCCTTTAAAATTTATTTTCTTTTAGTTAATTATATCTTTTAAATTCTCAAATGAGAAGATATTTAATCCATTTTTATGTTCGTAGTGTAGTTTTAACCCATGTGCCTCAAGGATATTGCTAACTATATAAAGCCCAAGACCAAAACTTTTTTGAGCATTTTCGCCTTTTATAAAAGGCTGGATATAAAAATTTAGATCATTTTTTAAAGCTTCACCTTTTGTGATAAATTTGATATGCTCTTTACTAACAACGATATTTACGTGCTTTTCGGGAGAGTATTTAAGCCCGTTATCGACCATATTTTTTATAGCAACCGAAAAAAGCTTAAAGTCAACCACAAGCCTTACATCATCAATAAAATTTATACTAACGCTATCTTTTTCAACCATCGCTATATCTAAAGCCTCGTCGATAAGATCTTGCATCAAGCAGACATTTTTATTTGTAAGTGCTATTTTAGAGGTCGTCTGTTCGATCGCGGCTAGTTCGTTTATAAGACTTTCTAGCTTATGAAAAACCGAGATCAAGCGATCTTGATTTTTACCTTTTTCTATCATTTGAGCAGCGATTAAACCTTTGGTTATAGGGGTTTTTAGCTCATGCATGATATTTCTTAAAAACAAATGCCTTGAGTCATTTAGAGCTTTTATCTGACTAACTGCATTATAAAATGCTTCTGAAACTTCTGAAATTTCATCATTTCCGCTACTAACATTTTGCACAGCGCTGAGATCTCCGGCGGCAAATTTTGTTATTTGTCGTTTTAGCTTTCTTAGCGGTTTTATCTTGTAAATAACAAATATATAAGCGCCAAGCAAAATCATAGCAACAACGATAAAAACAGCCTTTATAACCTGATATCTATATGGCTGAAATTCCTTGTCCATCAAAAGTTTGGTTTCATCAAGATGACGCATCATGAGATAGTGGTGTTTTTCATAAAGCAAGATCGCACTCGAACCGATGTCATCAGAAATTTCTTCAATCACACTTGCTTGAGATAAAATTTGCGACTTTAAATTTTCATTTACTATCTCAGGCATATCAACATTACTAAGTTGTCTATCAAATTCATCCTTGTCGATAATACCACTCATGTAAAATAAATTTGTTCTAGCCACATTTGAGTATTTAGTATTTAGCTCTCTTGTATAGTTTTGTTTGTCATATTCCATCAACCATAAAAAAGCAAGAAATATCGAACTAAGCGCAAGAGCAAATATAAAAGTAATCGTGATAAAAACAGAAGAACGAGGCATCATAAAGTTAACTTGTATCCGACGCCACGTATAGCATGTATATATCTTGGCTCTTTTGGATTTTCGCCAATTTTTGCACGTATGCGTCCGATTATAACGTCTATACTTTTGTTAGTGCTATCTTCATTGATGCTTTCACAGTTATAAATCAGCTCTTCTCTAGTAACCGCACCACCCTCTTTTAACATCAAATATCTCAAGATATCATACTCGGCAGCTGTTAAATTTACAACACTTCCCTTAAATAATATCTCATGCTCATACTCTTTTAGAACAAGATCTTTTGGTGTCTCTTTGTTGTTTTCTTCATTTAAACTAGCATTTTGTCTTCTAAGATGACTTTTTATGCGGGCAAGTAGCTCTTGCGGATCATAAGGCTTTGGCAAATAATCATCCGCTCCGTTATCTAGCGCATTGACTTTATCTGTTATATCATGGCGAGCGCTTGAGATTATGATCGGGATATTATGTTGTTTTCTTATCTCTTTGCAAACTTCAAGTCCGTCAAGTCCGGGCAGAGTAAGATCAAGTATAACAAGGTCAAAGGAATTTGTATTAAGAGTGGAAAGTCCGATATAAGGCTCTTCGGCTATCGTAACTTCCATGTCGTAATTATGTAAATATTCGCTTAAAATTTCAGCTAATTCAAAATCATCTTCAATCATAAGAATTCGTATCATAAAAAGCCCTTTTTTAAATCTTTGCGATATTCATTATATCAAAAATTTTAAAATTTAAAACGACAAAGCCCGTAAATACGGGCTAAAGCCTTATTATTTTACAACCAATCCCTGCATGATACCTCTTCTATTAACCCACACAAGCGTCTTTTTGCCGCTATTTTGTTTCATTATCTGCACAAACGACGCGACGTCTTTAATTATCTCTTCGCCGACTTGCACTATAATATCGCCTCTTTCAAAGCCAAATTCCTCAGCCTTTGAGCCTTGCTTTACACTACTTACCAAAACTCCCATGCTATCTGCACCGAGTTTAAATTTATATCTTGCATCATCGGTTAAATTTGTAACCCCAAGCCCTTCAAGCACAGAATTATCATTATGGGCTTTTACGCTTATGTCCATATTTGTAAGCTTGATCTGAACGCTTGATAGTTTACCTGAGCGCTCGTAAGTTAATTTTAATGTGCTGTTTGGAGCGAGCGAACCGATGAAATTTTTAAGATCATTTGCATTAGTTATAGGCTTCCCATCGGCTTCTATAACTAAGTCGCCTCGCTTTAGCCCAGCCTCGTCAGCCGGTAGTCCTTTTTCTACACTGCTGATTAATGCGCCTGATTTATTTTTATAAATTTCTTTTTGATCATCAGTTAAATTTGCTATCATCACGCCGATGTATCCACGTTCTATTTTACCGTCGGTAATTAGCTTTTTAGCTATCTCTTTTACCATATTTGAAGGTATCGCAAACCCTATACCACTGCTATCTCCACCACGTGAAAGTATGGCTGAGTTGATGCCGACAAGCGCGCCTCTACTATCAACCAACGCACCACCTGAGTTGCCTGGATTTATCGAAGCGTCTGTTTGGATAAAATTCTCGTATTGATTTAAGCCGATATTGTCTTTATTTAAAGCGGAAATTATACCCTTTGTCACACTCTCTCCAACACCAAAGGGATTACCTATAGCAAAGACGACATCCCCGTCAAGCAGTTTTGAGGAGTCTGCAAAATATATCGCATCAAGATCGGTTGCCTCTATCTTTATAACAGCAAGGTCAGTCTTAGGATCGCTGCCTACGACTTTTGCTTTATACTCTTTTCCGCCTTTTGTCATGGTGACTACGATCTGATCACTATCTTCTATGACGTGGTTGTTTGTCACTATGTAACCATCTTGAGAGATGATAACTCCGGAGCCTAAAGATGTGCTTTTTTCGCGATCTTTTGGGATACCAAAGTTAAAACCAAAAAATTCTTTAAAAAACGGATCATTAAACATCTGCTCAACGCCATTTTGCACTGTTATAATCTTTGTTGTAGAGATATTTACGACTGATTTTTTAGCACCTGATATTGAGTCATGGTATGAAAGTATTATATTTTTACCCTCTTGCAATGGCGAAATTCTGCTAACCTCTGTCTGTGCTTCATTAAATGCAATATTGCTTGCAAAGATAGAAGTCGCTGCCACAAGGGAAATAAATATCATTTTTTTCATCAATACTCCTTATGATTAATTTTGAGTATTATAAATTCTACTTAATAATAAAATTTTAATACTTCCAAGATATAAGTAAATGAGATAAAACTTGATTGACTTAGACTAAAGTTTTATGCTACAATATCTATCAAAAAATAAAGAGGTAATGCAATGAGTGAGAGCTTATACGAGACACTAGGGGTTTCTAAAAATGCATCTAGTGATGAAATTAAAAAATCATACAGAAGACTAGCTAGAAAATACCACCCGGACATAAACAAGGACCCTGGTGCAGAAGATAAATTTAAAGAGATAAATGCTGCTTATGAAATTTTAAGTGACGATAAAAAACGCGCTCAATACGACCAATATGGCGACAGTATGTTTGGCGGACAAAATTTCCACGACTTTGCTAGAGGTTCGGCAAATAGTGCGGATCTAAACGAAATTTTAAAGAATATCTTCTCCGGAGGATTTGGCGGATCTAGCTTTGGTGGTGGATTTGGCGGATTTTCAAGTGATGGATTTGGCGGATTTGGCGGCTTAGATCTTGATATAAACGCAAAAGTAAATATCCCGTTTGAAGTAGCCGTTATCGGAGGAGAGCATAGGATAAACCTTAACGGCGATAGCCTTAAGATAAAAATTCCAAGCGGTATAAACAACGGCGAAAAGTTGCGTATAAAAGGCAAAGGAAAAAGTGCATCAAGACAGGTTGGTGACCTTATATTAACCGTAAATATCGAGCCAAGTAGCGAATACGAAAGAGACGGTGATGATCTTTATAAAGATATCGAAATCCCTTTAAAAACAATGATGTTTGGCGGCAAGATAGAGGTTAGCACATTTAAAAAAGACGTTACGATAAAGATCGCCGAAAACTCAAAAACAGGAACTAAAATTCGTCTAAAAGGCTATGGTGTTCAAAACAGAAAAAGCGGAATTTACGGCGATTTATACCTAAGAGCAAGAGTGAAACTTCCTGATATAAACAGCCTTGATGCGAAATTTGTTAAAACTTTAAAAGAAAATTTACCGGAGTAAGACATGAAAGATTATGATGAACCGCTATTTTTAATTAGCGTTGTGGCAAAAGTGCTTAGCATACATCCTCAAACGCTTCGCCAATACGAACGCGAAGGTCTTATAGAGCCTTCAAGAACTGATGGAAGGATGAGACTTTACTCGCAACGTGATGTTGATAAGGTCAAAATGATACTTAGACTAACCAGAGATCTTGGAGTAAATTTAGCAGGAGTTGATGTTATCTTGCAACTTAAAGAAAAAATGGACGAATTTGAAACAACTATCGACCAGCTACGAGATGAGCTTGATGAATTCAAAAAAGGTGGCATACCGGCCAAAAAATCCCTAGTTAAACGCAAAAATAGTTTTGATATTATATTTTATGATGAAAAATTAAAATAAATGGAAAAAATTCTCTTAGCATTCCTACTAGCAACCGCACTCTCCATAGTCTTAAATGTTGTTTTTAAAAAATTTGCCATACCTACAATCATCGGATATATCGTCACAGGCACGATAATATCCGGATTTATGAACATAAAAAGCAACGAAGAGATAATGCACCTAGCCGAATTTGGCATTGTGTTTTTGATGTTTACCATAGGGCTTGAATTTAGCTTTAAACACCTCATGACAATGAAAAGAGAGGTATTTTTAAACGGAACTTTTCAGGTTAGCATCTCGGGGTTTATACTTGGAATTTTAGTTCTTTACACCATGAATGTGGTTGATAAGAGCGCTATCATCATCGGTCTAGCCCTTGCACTTTCATCAACTGCGATAGTATTAAAAACCCTAAATGACACTGGCGATATATCTCAAATTTACGGAAGAAAAGCTCTTGGAATTTTACTATTTCAAGATATAGCAGTTATCCCTATTTTGCTTATGATTGATATATTTAGCTCGGCAAACAGCTCTATTGACGAGCTTTTAATTCAAACATTTATTAGTGCGATAATACTTATCATAACGATCTATTTAATAGGCAAATACACTATAAACTGGATATTTTATAAAGTCGTGCAAACAAATTCGCAAGAAATTTTTATCGCCATGATACTGCTTTTAGTTATCGGCTCTAGCGAGCTTGCTTATTCGTTTGGATTTTCTTACTCGCTTGGAGCATTTTTAGCTGGCATGATGATGGCTGAAACGCAGTATAAGCACCAGATAGAATCAGACCTCATACCGTTTAGAGACCTACTTCTTGGACTGTTTTTTATAACTGTCGGTATGCAGATAAATTTTAGTATTGTATTTGATAATATATTTATTATAGCATTCTTAATTATAGCAACCATGTTCATAAAAGCCCTTGTCGTTTTTGGCATGCTCTTACTTTATGCAAAGCGAAGAGTTGCTATAAAAACAGCCCTTAGCTTATGTCAGATAGGCGAATTTGCACTCGCTGTCTTTGGACTTATGAGTTCAAGAGGTTTGATCTCAAACCAAACAGCTCAAATTTTCATAGCCGTTGCCGTGGTTTCGATGTTTGTCACACCTTTTATCCTTAAAAATTTAAATCGCCTAGCAAATTTAGTGCAAAAAGAGGTTGCAGTAGAGCCAAACGAGATGATAAAACCACAAAAGATCAAAAACCATATAGTTATCTTTGGATACGGAAGACTTGGACAAGAGGTTGTTTTGCGCTTAAAAGAGCAAAAAATTCTCTACCTTGCGCTTGAGAGCGATCTAAGCTTGGTTGAGCTTGGTAGAAGTCGCGGTGAAAATGTATTTTTAGGAAACGTCTTAAAAAAGCAAACTTATGACAACGCTTGTATCAGCAGTGCGGCTGCGGTTATCATAACTGTTAGCAACGAACAACGACTTGAGCTTATCGCGCAAAATATCAAAAACTATAATCCAACCATACAAACCGTCATAAGATTTAACGGACATGACGAAAAGGATCTATTTTCGGACCTTGGTAACAACTTTCATCTAGTAAGAGAAGAAAGAGCCGTTGCTAGGACTTTAGTGCATGAGGCTCTTTTGTGCAAGATAGATAAAGATGTGGCAAGAATTTAAGATAGCACAAGCATGGCTATCTTAAATTTACTCGTTTCTAAGAGTTTGTAAAACGTCTATCTGGGTGGCTTTTTTAGCCGGATAATACGATGAGATCGCTACTATAATGATCGCTCCAACGATAATCATACCAAAATCAAAAAGCGAAAGCTCCATAGGAAGTTTTGAGCTACCATAAACATCTGCCGGTAAATTTATAATGTTGAAATTTCCAAGTAGCCAAATTCCAAAAAGCCCCAAAATAAGACCAAAAACTATCCCACCACCACCGATAACCAAACCTTGGTAAAAAAAGCTCTTTTTTATCTCATTTTTACTAGCTCCAAGCGCCAACAAAAGCGCTATCTCTTGGCGACGGTTCATAACAGTCATCAAAAGAGAGCTTACGATGTTTAGTGATGCAACAAGTATGATAAGCATCAAGACTATAAAAAGAGCACGTTTTTCAAGCGCCAAAGCAGAGAAGAAATTTCCGTTTTGTTGCCACCAGCCTATCGCTTTTAGCCCAACAGGAAGCGCCTCTTGTATACGCTTTATATCATCAAACGGTTTTAAAGAATACACATGCACCCCATCATAAACGCCGTCAGGATACTCTAAAATTTTACGCAAAGCCTCGGCTGACGTGTATGCATAAGCTTTATCGTAAGCTACAAGTCCTGACTCAAAACTAGAAGCAACGTCAAACCTTTTCATTTTTGGAATAAGCGAAAATCCTCCTGGATCCGCCTTTGTAAATATAAGCGTTATCTTGTCGTTTTCATTTAACCTAAACTGGTCTTTTATCCCTTTGCCGATCAAGATATCATATCCATTAAGCTCTTTTTCTTTCAATCCTTCATTTACAATCAAATTAATTTGCTTTTCATCAGCTGAATTTACCCCAAAAAGTATGCCGCCTTCTAAAGAATTTGACCCGCGATAGATGACTTGAGAGCTTATAAACGGACTAAATTTTAGCTCCGGAAATTTTTCTTTAAGCTGTAAAGTTAAAGTATCGTCTATATCAGCTTTAAAAGCGCTCATTATCGTTATGGGATAGTTCATGGTAAAAAGCTTACGCTCAAATTCTTTATCAAAACCGTTCATTATCGCCATGGCAACTATAAGCACCATAAGTCCGATACTAACTCCCAAAAAGGCAAGAACCGCACTTAGAGTTATAAATGGTTGTGATTTATCAAATCTAAGGTATTTAAAAAGCAAGTATTTAGGAAGACTTGTCATTGATTTCCTTTTAGTATTAGCAAAGCCTTATGGATAAACCACAAGGCTTATTTTGAGGATAAATTTAAGCGAAAATGCCCTTTTTAGGACCGCTTTTGCCGCAACACTCTTTGTATTTTTTACCGCTTCCGCAAGGGCACAGTGAGTTGCGAGGTATTTTTTTAGTAGATGTTTGAGCTTGATCTTGGTTGAAATTTAAGCTTCTATCTTGCTCTTGCTGCATACGTTCACGCATGGCTGCAGCCTGCTCTTCTTCTTCGTCACGATTTCTTAGGCGCAAGCTCTGAAGCATTTTTATACTTTCGGTCTTTAAACGAACAACAAGCTCCATGAAAAGATTGTAACTCTCTTTTTTATACTCAGTTAGAGGGTCTTTTTGGTTATATCCGCGAAGCCCGATACCTGTTTTTAATATATCCATTTGATACAAATGCTCTCTCCACGCGTTATCAAGCACTTGCAAGTAAAGAACCTTTTCTATATCATGCTTTTGCTCGCTTTGAAGCACACTCATGCGCTCTTCGTATCTATCGGTTAAAATTTGAGTTGCTTTTTGCAAAATTTCATCATATTCAAGTCCAGTAAGGTCGCTTTCATCTATCAGCTCACCACAGTCGTTTGCTATGATCTTGCATAAATTTGCGATATCGTAATCATCTTTAAGACCACCATGGAAGATTTCCGCATTTTCAAGCATGCTTGCAACATACTCTTGTCTGTTTTGCAGTATCTTCTCGCTCATGTCAAATTCTTTATCAAGTAGCTCATTACGGTAGTTATATATCGTCTTTCTTTGCTCATTTGCCACATCGTCATATTCAAGAAGATGCTTTCTAGCTTCAAAGTGTAGACTTTCAACCTTTTTTTGTGCGTTTTCTACGGCTCTTGTTACCATTCGACTCTCTATGCTTTCGCCCTCTTCTATACCAAGACGATCCATTATCGCCTTTATCCTATCAGAGCCAAAAATTCTAAGCAAGTTATCTTCAAGGCTTAAGTAAAACCTACTCTGACCAGGGTCACCTTGACGTCCTGCACGCCCACGCAATTGGTTGTCTATCCTGCGGCTTTCATGTCTTTCAGTGCCGATTATATAAAGTCCACCAAGACTTCTAACCTCATCATTTATTCTTATATCAACACCACGACCAGCCATATTTGTAGCTATAGTTACTGCACCTTTTGCGCCGGCTTCAGCGATTATCTGCGCCTCTTTTTCGTGATTTTTAGCATTTAACACAGAGTGAGGAATTTTAGCCTTTACAAGCATCTCGTGTAGCTTTTCGCTACGCTCGATACTTGCGGTACCGACAAGCACCGGCTGACCTTTGTCGTGAGCCTTTTTTATCTCTTCAACAACTGCCTTAAATTTTTCTTCTTGAGTTTTATAGATCAGGTCGTTGCCGTCAATTCTTTTAACCGCAACATTTGTAGGTATACTAATAACATCTAGCTTATAAATTTGAGAAAACTCCGTAGCTTCTGTTTGCGCAGTTCCCGTCATGCCTGCTAGTTTGTCATACATCCTAAAGTAGTTTTGATAGGTTGTATCGGCTAGAGTTTGACTCTCTTCTTGAATTTTTACCTTCTCTTTGGCTTCAAGAGCTTGATGAAGCCCTTCGCTAAAACGCCTACCTTCACTTAGTCTGCCCGTAAATTCATCAACGATAACTATCTCGTTATCTCGCACTACATAATGAACATCTTTCTCAAAAAGGTTGTGTGCCTTTAATGCCTGATCCAAATGATGGCTAAGGATAGCGTTTTCTAGGTTGTATAAATTCTCAACACCAAATAACTTTTCTGCTTTATTTATACCCTCTTCGGTTATCATTATCGTGCGGTTTTTCTCATCTACGACAAAGTCGCCGCTAGGCTTTGAATTTGGGATATTAGGGTCTGCAGCTTCCCCGCGAGTTAACTTTTGAGCTACTTCATTTGCCTTTATGTAGCCGTCAAGAGTGCGATTAGTAGGTCCTGAGATGATAAGCGGGGTTCTTGCCTCATCTATCAAGATACTATCCACTTCGTCCACTATAACAAAGTTGTGCTCTCTTTGAACTTTATCTTTTGCGTCAAATTTCATATTGTCCCTAAGATAGTCAAAGCCAAATTCAGAGTTTGTTCCGTAAGTTATATCGGCATTATATACAGCCTGTCTTACACTATCATCATAAACTCCACTTAGTATAACGTCTACGCTAAAGCCTAAAAATTTATAAAGCTCGCCCATCTGAGTTGCGTCACGTTTTGCCAAATAGTCATTGACTGTAACTACATGCACGCCTTTACCGCTCATCGCGTTTAAAACAACAGGAAGAGTAGCAACCAATGTTTTACCTTCACCTGTTTTCATCTCGGCGATCCTGCCCTCATGAAGCACCATACCGCCGATAAGCTGAACATCAAAATGACGCATACCAAGCGTTCTCTTGCTAGCCTCTCTAACGATGGCAAAGACATCGTTTAAAATATCGTCAAGACTTACTTTTTGCTCCTTGACTTGCACTCTTAAAGCTTCAAAAGCAGCCTTAAGCTCGTCGTCGCTCATTGCCTGATATTTGTCTTCAAGTGCATTTATAAATTTTACTCTTTTTGCGTATTGTTTTATCTCTCGGTCATTTTTTGTTCCAAAAATTTTTCTAAATACCGCTGAAACCATACTTGTGCCTTCCTTAAATTTTAAAAGTTCTCATTCTATCATAGTTTTACTATTTATTTATTTAAACTGGGCTAGAATAGCGTAAAAAAAGGGGAGTAGATGAGAAAAATTCTAATTGTTTTTTTGCTAGCATTACCTGGTTTTTGTGCGGGGTTAAATTTCAAAAGTTTACAAAGCGACTTTACGCAAACGGTAAACAGTCAAAACCAAAGCATATCTTATAGCGGTAAATTTTATGCGAGGAATGATAATGTCGCGCTTTGGATATATGAGTCACCCACACCAAAAAAGATATATTTTGACAAGCAACGAGTTGTTATCGTAGAGGACGAGTTAGAACAAGCCATCATTTCAAGACTTGACGAAACTCCGAATTTAACTCAAATTTTAACCCATGCAATGCAAATCCAACCAACACTTTATAAGGCCATTTATGACGGTGTGGAGTATTTTATCACCGTTAAAAACGATCTTCCAACGATGATTGACTATAAAGACAGGCTTGATAATAAAATAAAAATCACATTAAAAAATCAAGTCGCAAACAAACAAATTTCAGAGGAAATTTTAACACCGGTTATACCGCAAGGATACGATATAATCAACCAATAAATTTGATAAAATTACTCAAAATCCTTGCCAAAACCTTGAATACTATTTAAGTCGATCGGTCGTTGGTTTATTGTATTTGAGTCAGGCGCTATAACGATCTCGTTTGTTTTCTTTCGTCTATTCTCAAGGGCATCTTGAGGCAGTGGACTTTGACATAAATTTTGTGATTTTATAGCGTTTATGATCTCGTTAAGTTCTAGGTTGTTTATAACTTTGATATTTAAAATAAGCACATCATCAATATCAAGAGTATGTTTTTTAGCGGCGTATTTGATAAAAGTCTCTTTAAATTTTTCTTTTCCCATTGAAGTTAAGATATCTTCAACATAAAAGCTTCCGATTATGATATTTAAAGCGTCAAGCACATAAGACTCATTGTCATTCATATCGCGCCCAACCACTTCTAAATTTAAGTTTATTTTTTTAGTTATATTTGCTCCGGATTTTGAGTAAATGTCAGTTTGAAAGTCGCTTACCCTTAAAACATCACAAAAGGCAAATGCCGAAAAAATCATAATCAAAAACAGCTTCTTCATATCTCTATCTCCTTAATGTTCTCAAAAATATTTTCACTATAAAATTTTTTAACTTCATTGTCAATTTTAACGACTTTTCTTAAATACTGCCTAAAATCAACCCCTCTATCATAAAAAAGCTTTAAATTTTTTGGATTTTTAGCACGAGAAAGCGCAACATAAAGCTGACCGTTAGCAAAAATTTGATTAAGGTTGCACATTAAAAAATTTATGCTCATGCCTTGTGATTTGTGTATCGTTAGCGCATAAGCTAGCTTAAATGGAAACTGTAAAAAACTAGCCATGCTTTTTTGTGCTATCTCGCCGTCTTCTGAAACAAATTCACTAAGCTCAAAGGAATTTTTGACTACTTCTATTATCTCGCCGTCGTTTTTTTGGACGATAACACCGGAGTATTCGCCGTTTTCTTTTAAAATCTGAACGATTTTGCCCTGTTCTCCGTTATAATACTCGCCCCATTTATTTGCGGTAAATATTATCTTTGCTCCGATTTTCATGTTTAAATTTAATGGAGAATTTAGTGCGTTTATCCAACTTTCAAGAGTTTTTTCATGTAGCTTTTCATCAAAAATTTTAATATCCGCCGTGCAAACTTCAAGCGGAGTTTGTAGCTCTTTTAAGCATCTTTCATTTAAGACATCAGCTTCGCGGTTAGTGCCGTAAAGCACACTCATATCGTCATTTATCTCAAATTTATCGCTTCTAAGCAAATTTATATAGTCTATAACTTCATCATTTAGCTCGCCAACTCTAAGATGAGATAAAATTTTGTAAAATTGTAAATCCTGTGTACGTTTTGAAATGAGAAGCTCGATGTTTTTTAGTTTAAATTCACTCCATGCATGCGAACTAAAAGCGTATGTAAAGCTAAAAAGGGCATTTTTGCCTTGCTCTTTTTGCACAGGTGGAAGTTGGTAAAAGTCACCAACAAAAAGCAACCTCCCGTTAAATTTAGAAGCTTGCAAGCGATACCTTATCATCTCCATAAGATCAGAGCTTATCATTGAAATTTCATCGATCACAAGCAAATCACAACTATCAAGCATGGCTCTTAATGAGTTTAATTTACTCCTTTGACGCCTATCAAGAAGCCTTAACTCTTCATAGTTTTTACAAATTCCAAATTTAAAAAAACTATGCACACTCACACCACCGATCCCGACGGCGCTTATGCCCGTTGAGCCTAGTATGACGACATTTTTAAGGTTGCTTCGGTAGTGCTTGATAACAGCTTGTGTAAGGTAGCTCTTGCCAACCCCTCCGCCTCCTGTTAAAAAGATATTTGAGTTTTCAAGCAGTTTTAAAATTTGCTCTAACATCTATCAAAACATCTCCGGACGATACTCAAAGTGCATAGTATCAAAATGTTCCCATCTACCGCCCCAGATAAATTTATGCTTCTCAAAGGTATGAACTATAGCTTCTGGAATTTGATTTTTATACACTTTATGCCAGCGCCAGTAGTGGCTTTGTTTAACATTTACATCTATTGCGATACCGTAACTATGTGCACTCGGTCTATTTGTGCCGGCTATAACACGCCAATTAAAAGTCCCAGCGGGATCTTTTAGAAACTCAAGCAAAGACGGGTCTTGTTTAATAAGCTCGTTTAGCTCCTGACTAACAGCATTTAAAGCCTTAGCTGCACCGTTTTTTGAGTTAAATTTTAGCTTTAAACCTAAAAAATCCTTAAGCCACACAACGTCTGTTAAATTTTCTCTTACAGCCTCTTTGTTATCTCCGTAAATTTTACCCAAAAGCTCGTAGTTCCTACATCGTCCACTATCGTTTAAGGACGCATTTAAGGGCATAAGAGCGGCATACGGCAAAGCGTTCATATCTTGCACATCAGCGCCAACACTACACTCGGAGTCTTTTTTTATAAAATCATTAAACACTATATGACTTTCATCGCTAAAATAAACTAAATTATCCTCGATCCTAACCCCATAAGCATCTTGTAGTTTTGATATCTTTTCTTTCATATCTATTTTGGAATTTAAAGGCAAAATTTCAGATTTTTTGCCACTTGGGGTTTGCAAGATATTCATAGAAATCACCTTTGAAAGTAGCAAATTCTTATCATCTATATCACCTCTACCTTTGCCTATCTCAAGCGTTGTTAGCACCACGCCGCCCATAAGAGCACGTCCGTTATCTTTTGTCCTAACACCCCACGCATCATGCAAAGCAAGCACTCCTTCGTTGCTAGTTCCCACATAAAGCATAATGTGACCTGGAAGATGAAAAAGTGTCATATAAGGCACGCCCTGCTCTTTTATGAGCTTGATCTTTTCTTTGGCATTTAAATTTTGCAGCTCTATCTTTTTTCCCATTTTAGCCTGCGCGCCAGAATTTCTAGGAAGCCAAAAGCCAAAGCTACTCATGAGATCTTTTAAAAATAATGAGCAGTCGCGAAGGTTATTTACCCCACCCCAGCCATAAGGCTGATTTAGTAGAGACTGGGATAAAATTCTTATATTTTCATCATCAAAAGCAAGGGGAAATTTACCAGAAGCATGCTTTGAAATTTTATATTTTCTAACCCCTGCTCTTGTTATCACTTCTCCATAAAAATTCTCTTTATCCTCGGCGTTAAAACCAAGCAGCACCCCTACTCTTGCATAAAATAAAAACCCGCCCTCTAGGTCATAAACAGGCGTATTATCTATCTTTACAGCTAAGAAATTTTGCTTTTTATACTTACTGCTTTCTTGTTTGGTTAAAATTTTTATATCTTCTGACTTTATCCAGCCCCAAACCGTATCATCCTTAACGAATACCCAAGCTTTATCAAGTGAAAAATGCGATACAAAAAGTGGATGAGCTATGCTTAAAGTAGAAGACTGAGCATAGTCAAAAGGATAACCTTCTCCCGGAAGTTGTGGGTTGTAAAAAAGAGGGTCGCTGCTTGGGAAATTTCTTAGAGCAGTATTTGCGGTAGTTATGGCATGTGCTGATAATTTGCCAAATTCATTAAAATTTGCATTTTGTCTTTGCTTGTCAAACCAAGCCTTTTTTACCGGTCTAAAATTTGATCCAAAATAGCTTTTTTTCTCTGAAAATTTATATGTGTTAAATGCCCAAAACGCCTCATCCTGTTTTACATTTTTAACATTTATATCATAGACACTAAAGCGATTTTTCAAAAGATCGTCACCACTAAAACTAGCGCTAAGCATGCTCTGTGGAAGAAAATTTGCATCTTGAGGTAATTCAAAATCCAAAAGCGTGATACGACCTTTAAAAGTTTGGTCTAAACTAACTTGAGGCACTTTTTGAGAACAACCAAGTAAAAACAAAAGAAAAAAAACCGATAAAATTTTATTTTTCAAAAATTTTCCTTACATTATAGATTGAGCCGAGATTTTAACAAAAATTATAAAAATTCAACCTGATTTTATAGCAGATTTTAAACGATCTAATCATCTAAAAGCTGATCAAAATTTTCTTCGCTATATATTTTGATACCGCCACTTTTAAGCTCTTTTGCGCATACGCCATCGCCTTTTATCAAGGTTTTTGTAAAATTTCCATCATAAATTTCATCACTCCCACAACTTGGGCTTCTTGCTTTTAATACGGCGATCTTACATTCGTTTAACCTAGCCAAGTCTAAACAAACTCTAGCACCAAAAATAAACCCATCCGTAACATCTAAGCCAGAAAATTTAGTCACAACTCTATCGTTTAAAATTTCAGCCGCCTCACGCGGAGTTTTAAGTCCTCCAAGCTCTTCGGGACAAATTTTTATAAGCTCGTATTTTTGTGCAAGTTTTGCTAATTTTAAATTTAAAGCATCACTACTATTATTTGTGCCGTCGTATTTGCAATTTTGCCCAAGCAGGCAAGCGCTGATTAGGATTTTTTCCACTTTATTTAAGCGCCTCTTTTAAAAATTCCTGCACATAAAGTTCTCTTAAAGCCATTGAAAATTTACCTATCTTTCCGCCGTTTATAGCTCTTCCGTCAGCCTTTATCACAGGAAGTAATATAAGCGTAGCAGCCGATATAAACACCTCGTCCGCCTCATAAACTTCACTCATGCTAAATTTTCTCTGCTCAACTTTTAATCCTGCCTGATCGGCTAATCTCAAAAGACGCTTACGGCGAATTCCTGGCAAAATTTCATTTGAAAGTGGTTTTGTTATTAAAACACCATCTTTTATGATAAATGCACTTGAACTACAACCCTCTGTCACGAAGCCATCTTCAACCATAAATCCCTCATGTGCGCCCTTTTTATGGGCTTCATTTTTCGCATAGCACTGAGCCAAAAGCGATATAGACTTGATGTCGCGTCGTTTCCAACGTATGTCATCTACACTTGCTACTTCTATGCCTGTTGTTGCTAGCGGATTACTTAAAATTTCTGCTTCATAGCAAAAAACAAACACACTTGGAGTTAAATTCTCGATAAAATAAAAATCCCTAGGAGCGGCGCCACGCGTAATCTGCATATATACACCGCCCTCTTTTAGGTTGTTTTTTGTTATTATTTCATATAAAATTTCTTCAAATTTTTCCTTATTATAAGGAAGTTTTAGCTCTATCTCTTTAAGGCTTCGTTCGAACCTAAGCCAGAAATCCTCTCTATCAACAAGACGAGAATTTATAACAGGAACTACCTCGTAAATCCCGTCTCCAAAGACAAAACCTCTGTCAAAAGCACTTACTTTAGCTTCCGATGCTTTGCAAAATTCTCCATTTAAAAAAACTATTTCCATGTTACTTCCCGCCATCTTTGCTCCTTTAAATTTTAGTAAAATTGTAGCAAATTTTACTCTATTTTAGGGTTTTTTGATATAATTGCGTTAAATTTTAATAAAATATTGGAACAAAATGAAAGAAAATTTAAAAAAATACATACTAGATAGCATCTTTGTCGTATCAAAACAACCAGTTCTTTTTAGGGATTTACTTGAAGCAAACTGCCTTTTTAACGAAGGCATGTTAGTAGACGGCGCAAAACTAAATTTCAAATTCAGACACTCTAAAACATATAAAATTTATGCACTCATATGCATATTGTTTCTTTTCCCGTTACTTGTGTTAACCCATCATTTTTTATCAAATATCGATGCGCATATTTCTATTTTAGTTACCGTTGCGGTTACATCCGTTGTTTTTATAGGTTTTGATATGTTTAAGGTTTGGGCGAGAAAAGAAAAAAGCCGCGAACTTATCAAAAAAGCTTGGGCGGTGCATTTTCCATACTTTACTTATGAGAAATACTCAACAAAAGTAGAAGAAATTTATAACGAAGCGATAAAAAATGACATACCTAAAAAAGAGCTTGAGCAATACGTTCTTGAAAAACTTATCTTACAAAAGGAAAGTGCCGAATAGTTACTTCCATTGCGGATCTTGCAGTGGGTTTAGAATTTGATTTTTGTAGCGAAGGTTTTCAAGCCTGGTATTTAAAGCCTTATACTCTTCTAATAAAACATCGCGTTTTCCGCTTATCTCGGCTATATCGCGACTCAAATAATAAATTTGATTTGCTATATAAATTTTAGGTAACAACAATCCAAGTGCAACAAACATCGCAAGATAGACCATTACTAGTGTTTTAAAGCTTAAATTTTGTTCGTGCTTTTGCTCTTCGTCATGAAGCTCAAGTAGTTCTACTTTTTCATCCATTATCTACCCTTTAAACTCAAAAACACGCATTTTAGCACAACTACTACGAGAATTAACAGCTATCTCTTCCTTGCTTGGCGTTATGGCTTTTTTGGTTAAAATTTTACCCAAAGCGTGATTACCGCCACACTCACATCTTATAGCAAAAGATGGACATATGCACTCCTTTGCCCACTCTTTAAATGTATTTTTTACAATCCTATCTTCAAGAGAATGAAAGCTAATTATCGCTACTTTGCAACCATTAAACTTAGCGTTTTTAATGCTTTCAAGAAGCATTTCAAGCTCACCTAGCTCGTTATTTACCTCTATCCTAATTGCTTGACAAACAAGTATAGCAGGGCTTACGCTTCTTCCTTTTATCGGTCTTGTGCCAACTATACCGGCCAACTCTTTTGCGCTTGTTATGGCTTTTGTTTTTCTAGCTTCAATGATTTTTTGGGCTATAAAATTTGCATTTGTAAGCTCTGCGTATTTGTATAAAATTTCAGCTAGTTTTTCTTTATCATAACTATTTATAACATCATATGCACTTAGTCCGTCAGATTGATTCATGCGCATATCAAGAGTGTCGGAATTTATACTAAAGCCCCGATCGTTTTTATCAAGCTGAAGAGAGCTAACCCCTATATCAGCAAGCAGTCCTTTAACATTTTTTTTGTCATTTTGATCAAGAATTTGAATTAATCCAGAAAATTTGCTCTTATAAATTCTAACTCGCTCACCAAATTCAGATAGTTTTTTTTTGGAAAATTCTATCGCCTCATCATCTCTATCGCAAGCTATAAGGTTTAAATTTGAATTTGCTTTTAGTAGTGCCGACGAATGTCCTCCATATCCTAAAGTGCAATCTATAAAATTACCTTTAGTATCCTTAAAAACATCCAAAACTTCTTCTAGTAAAACGCTAACATGTGGGCTTTGCAAAATATTTTCTTCCTTTAAATTTAATTATAAATTTATCTAATCTTTACTTAAAAAGTAATTTTATGTAAAATTTTATGTAGTTTTATTATAATTAAACCAAAAAAGGATAAAAATGGAACTCCAGCACTCCATAAATGAGCTAAAAAAGATTTCACTTTCGATGTTTAGAAAAAATTTCCTAGGCGTTTTTCATGGCTCTATCTCGGCAAGAGTAGAGAGAAATCAATTTCTTATCAATAAACAAAATGCAATATTTGACGACATTAAAGATAGTGATTTGACGCTACTGTTTTCAAAGAAGGACTATCGTTGGAATGAAGCAAGCATGGATGCATATATACACCTAAACATATACAAAAACATAAACGAAGCAAAATTTATATGCTACGCCATGCCTCCTTACACAACAGCCTATGCCATGAAACATGACAAAATCGAGCCAAAAGACTATTTTGGGTATATGAAATTTCATCAAATTCATGTTTATGCGCCAAAGCAATTTGAAGACTGGTATGAACGAGCAGAAACCGAAATTTATCGTTACATGCTTGAAAAAAATACAAACATCGTAGTTATAAAAGGATATGGAATTTACGCTTTTAGTCGCACACCACAGCAGCTAGCAAAGGAAATAGCGATACTAGAAAATAGTTGCAAACTTTTATATTTGTCAAATTATTACGAAAAATTTTCAAGCGAATTATACTAACACTCTTTGAAAAATGTTAGTAATTTTTGGCAATATAAACCGCATTAAAAGCTCGTTTTTAAGGTTACTTAAGACTATTTTTAGTAAAATAGCACATAATTTTCGTTAGTGATTAAAAAGGATTAAAATTCATGATAACTTGGATGCAAAAAAATAAAAAATATTTAGTTGTAACAATATGGATAAGCGTTATCGCTTTTGTCGGAGCAGGCTTTGTAGGATGGGGTGCTTACGACCTAAACAACAACAGAGCGACATCAGTGGCAACCGTTGGTCATAGAAACATTAGCGTTCAAGAACTTCAACAAAAGTATAATCAAATTTATGACTATTACAGCAACATATTTGACGGTCAATTTACTCAAGAAAAAGCCGAAGAGATAGGTCTTGAAAATATAGCTATGCAAGCTGTCATACAAGATAACTTGCTACTAAATTTTGCCGATGATATTGGTCTTAGCGTTAGTGATGAAGATGTTTTAAAATACATCGTTGCTGATCCATCTTTTCAAACAGACGGAGCATTTAATAAAAATTTATACTACGATGTATTAAGGCGTGCAAGGATTAATCCAAACGACTATGAAAAGAATTTAAAACGCCAAATACTTATGGATAAGATAAATTTCATACTAAAAACAACAGCAACACAAAAAGATATCGAACTTATGAATGCAGCGTTTTTTATGCAAGACAGAGTTGCCGTTGAGATAATCAAATCTGACAAAAATGAAATCACAGTCAATGAAAATGAGCTAAAACAACTGTGGGAAAATAACAAAAACAACTATATGACCGACACTCTTTACGGCTTACAAACTCTATATATCGAGTCAAATAACATTGATGTAAATGCAACAGAACTAACAGCTTACTATAACGATAACAAAGATAAATACAAAGATAGTGATGACAAAATCATCGCTTTTGAAAATGCAAAAGAGCAAGTTTTGAAAGACTACAGCCTAGAAAAAAACAAAACACAAGCGCTAGAAAAATACATTGCCGTAAAAAAAGGTGAAATTTCAACAGACAGCGAGATATATGTAACTGAAAATAACGCAACTTTTGATATGCAAGAAATCAAAGAGGCAAATCTTGGCGAGACAATCAAGCCTTTTATCTATCAAAACGGCTACCTTATAACAAAGATCAAAAGCATCACGCCTCCTCAGCCTATGAGTTTTGAAGCAGCTAGAGAGCAAGTGCTAGAAATTTATAAATTTGACAAATCAAAAGAGATACTTGAGAGTAAAACAAAAGCAGCATTAGCAAATTTCAAAGGCAAAGATATTGGCTTTATTAGCAGAGATTTAAACCAAACTATAGATGGTTTAGAGATACATGAAGCACAAGCTTTTGTTAGTCAACTGTTAGAGTCGCCAAACAAAAAAGGCTACATTGTATTAGATGATAAAGCTGTTATTTACGAGATTTTGGAACAAAAGTTGCTTACTAATGATATAAATAACAACTACAAACAGCTTGTTGAACAAAATATTGCGAATCTTAAAAATAGTGAGCTTATGCAAGATTTGACAAACGAACTGCAAAAGCGTTATGTAGTTAAAGAATACATCAAAAGGTAATTGTTTTGAGTACTAGAATTTTAGGTATAGATGTCGGCTCGTTTCAGATATGTGCTGTTATAGCTCAGCATGATGAAAACGGAATTCGGGTTATAGGCATAGGCACAGAAAAGACACAAGGTATCAAAAAAGGTGTCATTACAAATATAGAACTTGCATCAAAATCAATAAAAAATGCACTTCAAGAAGCACAAAGAGTAGCCGGCACACAGTATGAAAAAGTTATAGTTTCACTATCTGGTGCATACACTAAAAGCGTAGATAGTAGCGGTGTGGTAAATGTACCAAATCATGAAATAGGCATACGAGAGATAGAAAGAGCCATGCAAATGGCTGACCATACGGCAAATATACCTAGTGAATACGAAAAACTCCATGTCTTGCCTTATAATTTTAAAGTAGACGGACAAGAGCATATTGAAGACCCAATAGGTATGAACGGAACTAGACTTGAAGTTCAAACACATATCGTAACCGTGCAAAAATCAGCACTAAGCAACCTAAGAAAAGCAATCAGCTCTGCAGGAATTCAAATAGATAATATCGTCTTATCAGGATACGCTTCAGCCATTGCAACACTTACCGAAGATGAAAAAGAGCTCGGGGTGGTGCTTATCGACATGGGTGGTGCCACTTGCAACATGGTTATTCACTCTGGAAATTCTATTAGATATAATGAATTTTTAGGTGTGGGCTCAGCAAATATAACAAACGACCTATCTATGGCGCTACATACTCCTTTACCAAAAGCCGAGGAGATAAAGATAAATTACGGCGCATTGATAAATAAATCCGTAGACCTTATCGAGCTTCCTATTCTTGGAGATGAAAGTAAAACTCACGAGGTTTCACTTGATATCATATCAAACGTAATTTATGCAAGAGCCGAAGAGACACTTATGATACTTGCTAAAATTTTAGAAGATAGTGGCTATAAAGATCTTATAGGCGCTGGAGTAGTTATCACCGGCGGTATGACAAAACTTGAAGGATTAAGAGATCTTGCGTCTGCTATATTTGACAAAATGCCTGTTCGCATAGCAAAACCAAAAGAGACTGAAGGACTCTATGAGATACTTAGAGAGCCTGCCAACTCTTGCGCTATAGGTCTTTGTATGTATGGAGCTGGCGAATTTACATCATACGAGATAGACTCTGAAAAGCGCATGAGATACCACGGGGAAATTATCTCAAAACCAAAAAATAGCTTTAATAAAATTTTTGAAGAAGAAAACGTAAAAGAAGATATAAATTTAAGAAATAAAACTTTTAATCCGTTTGAAGTTGAAGGTGTAGAAATAATCGGCAATGAACAAAAGGCTTTGGAGCAAAGAGTTGTTAAAAACGAACTTGCTAATATTGCTGATATAAGCAAACAAGATAAACAGCCAAATATCTTTACCAAATTTTGGCAACGACTTACACAATTATTTTAAGGAGAATTTCTAAAATGAGCAGCTTTACAGTAGAAGAAAATAAAAGCATATATGGCGCTAAGATAAAAGTTATAGGCGTAGGCGGCGGCGGCGGAAATATGATAAATCATATGATAAGAGAAAATAGCGCTTTAAATATTGATTTGATAGTGGCAAATACAGACGCTCAAGCACTTGAAAATTCTCCTGCACACACTACAATCCAGCTTGGCGAGAAAAAAACAAAAGGGCTAGGAGCCGGCATGAGACCTGAGGTTGGCAAAGAAGCCGCTCAAGAGAGCTACGACGAGATAAAAAGCGCACTTGAAACTTCAGATATTGTCTTTATTGCTTCTGGTCTTGGTGGCGGTACAGGAACCGGAGCCGCTCCTATTGTAGCACAGGCCGCAAAAGAAGTGGGTGCTCTAACGGTAGCAGTGGTCACTATACCTTTTATGTTTGAGGGCAAAAAGCGTCGCAAACTAGCCGAAATAGGACTAAGTGAACTTCGTAAAGAAAGCGACTCGATAGTTGTTATACCTAATGATAAACTTCTAACTTTGATAGATAAAAAAGCTGGTATAAAAGAAAGCTTTGAAATAGTTGATAACGTGTTAGCACGTGCCGTTAGTGGCATGAGTACCATAGTCCTAGACTCAGGCAAAAGCGATATCAACCTTGACTTTGCCGATGTTAGAACTGTTATGAGCCATAGAGGTATGGCGCTAATGGGCGTAGGCGAGGCAGAGGGCGAAGATGCTGCTCAAGAGGCTATGAAAAACGCTATCCAATCACCTCTTCTTGACAATATGAGTATAACCGGCGCCATGGGTGTTCTAGTGCACTTTAGGATCAATCCTACTTGCCCTCTAAGCGACATTCATGAAGCTATGGCTATCATACAAGATGCGGCTGATGAAGATGCCGATATCGTATTTGGTACTACAACTGACGAAGATGCGGCAAACAATAAAGTCCAAGTTACAATAGTTGCAACAGGCTTTCAGTCAGCCAAAGAAGAGATAGAAGAAAAAAAGGAAGTCGAAAGCCTAAATGAAGCCATAAAAAAGGAGAGGATCCTAAGACTTCAAAAAGTAAGCGGCGGATACAATAGTGAAGACTACATGGCGCAACTTGACGTTCCATCATATATGCGTCATCAAATGGACTAAAAAACACATAAAATTCTTCTTAATAAATTTAAAAGGGGTTTATCTCCTTTTAAATTTCATATAGCCCACTCAAGCAAGCGCCATTTTTTAAAATCGCATTTTATATCGCTTCATTCTACTTTATATTGTTTTTATGTTTAGATCATCGTTTGTAGTTATAGCCAAAACTTATAGCAAGTAACTAGAGTTAGTTTTATTTAAATTTATATTTATTAAGATATTCGACGACCACGCAAAGCAGTTTATTAATATACAAAATCAGTGAAATTTATAAAAATAAATACTAACTAGACACAAGGTTTGCATTGAAAAGTTGGGAGTTAATTTTATTTTCAACTGCCAACTTGTTTACCCATAAAAGTAAACACTCGTGAATAACTTAAGCTCCTAAAGCCTTTTTGACCTCGTCTCTAGCCATCTGTATTGTCCACGCAGGCTCCCATACAAGATCTATATTGCACTCTTTTATACCATCTACTCTAAGAACTGCGTCATTTACCCAGCCAAGTATAAGCTCATGAAGAGGACAAGAGCGAGTTGAAAGCGTCATTATAACTTTTGCTTTATCCTCATCCACTACAACATCGTATATCAACCCCAAAGAAACTATGTCAAACCCGACCTCAGGATCAACTATCGTCGAAAGCTCTTTATAAATTTTATCTTTCATGTTTTACTCCAAATTTTATAAATTTAAAAATATGCACTACATTAAACGCAACCAAAGTAGTACTAATTAGCAAACAAACAAGTGCGATATATTTGATATCAAACACATATGCCACCAAAGCTGCTACATTAAAAAATATCGCAATATATGCAGGTTTTTTAACCACCATATCGTCCAATAAAGGGACTTTTGTTTTGCCGACAAACGGTGCTATATAATGATACCAGATCAAAAATGGAGCGATCTTATATAAATGCGCAACTATAAAAGCATACAAAAATCCAAAAAATAGAAAAAATACCGCAATATCAATCCGCGTAGAATTTATGAAAGCGCAAAAGAACACAAATGCTACAAGCGATATAAAAACATTAATATTCCAATAATCAAATGCCTTTCTTACACGCTTTTTAAGTATCAAAAGAGCCTCTAGTATAAAACAAAGTGCCGCAACAACAAACGACAAAAGCGCAAATTTCATATCAAAACAAAGCAACACTCCACTCATTACGTAAAATATCAACGAAGTCTTACTTAGTATAAATTTTAAATCATGCACAAGCGCAAACATCGGTAAAAGCACGCTTGCTACGCCTACTATTATAAAAAATATAAATCCAAGCACAAAATAAACATGATATCTAAGTAGCAGTTCGAAATCAAAATTCAAAAACCCAAACATACTTAAAAACAAACATGTACCAAAACAGATGCCCATAAGCAAAAATACCGACGAACATAAAAGTGCCGTTGCGGCAAAATTTCGCTTTTGGTTTTTTATAAAACTTAAAAAATAAGTCACGCAAAAAAACATAAGCGAGGCAAATAGCAAAAAAGCGCCAACATATGTGATCGAATTTTCATCAAACACTAGCCCAAAACCAAAACAAAGCGTGGCTATGACATAAATAGTTAAATTTAAAATAGCTCCATTTATGGTAAAAAACGGTTTTTCAAGTATCACGGAAGTTAATTGATAAAGTGAACCGATAATTATGCTCATAACAAAACCTACCAAATAAATATGCACAAATCCAGCCGTAGTAAAAGCTGTTGGCGTATCAAAATTTGCCATCAAAAAAGCAAAGATACTAACGATCAAAAATAAAATTCCAACGATAAAGTAACCGCCAACTAGCTTAAAAGGTGGTGCAAATGTATTTAAAAGCATCTCTTATCCATGGCATGTTTGGTTAAAATCAAAGCCCTCAAGCGAAGCTCCATCTTTTAAACTAAAAGTAAGCTTTACTTGCTCTCCTTCTAAATTTTCACTAATCACATAAAAATTTTTCTCAATCTTTGGTATAAGACCTGCTGGAAATTTGTGATTTATCATTACGATTTTAGTGTTTTTATCTGCAAATTTTAAAGCCAACATTGCGTTTAACATGGGCTCTGGCGGCACGCAAGCACGTGTATCAAAACCTATATATTTTTCATCATCTTTTTGGGTTTTAAAAAAATCCACCGTAGCACCTTTAGGTGAAAATTTTTGCCAATCCTTAAAATAATCCATCTTAACTCCTTATTAAATTTACGACAATTATACTCTGATTTATTTTGTTAAGCATTGATTAAACTCAATGACTTTTATGTTTTATTTTAAGTTAATTTAGTTACAATTATTTTTAAATATTAAATTACAAGGGGTTAAAATGATAAATTTAAGTATAGCTAAAAAGCTAACATTAAGCGTTCTTGCCATTCTTGTGGTCAGTTTTGTTGTTCTTCAAGCGATAATCATACAAGAATTTAAACAAACCACCCAGGAACAGGCTCTAAAAAGCCTTAAGATGATTAGCGAATCGGTATTTTTCTCATTACGCTCAGCAATGAACACAGGCGACAGAGACGCTATGAGAGAGGCTCTTGAAACAAACTCAAAAATAGAAAATATAAGAAATATAAGAGTTTTTAGAGCACAAGAAGTTAGTGAAATGTTTGGTCTTGAAAAAGTAGTTAGCACCGAAAAGGAGATAAACGAGCAGTTTACATCACCAAACGATAAAAATATAAACGTTCAAACAAAAGATGAGCACTACCTAAGACTTATAAGACCTCTAAAAGCAACTAACGACTGCCTTGCCTGTCATGCTACCTCAAAAGAAAATGATGTCCTTGGTGTTCTTGATATGTCTTACTCGATGGAGGAATTTAACGGATATATCCAAAATAAAACATGGGTCTTTTTAAGTATTTTTACCGTTATTTTGATCGCTACCCTACTTTTTATGCTATTTATCATAAAAAAAGTTGTTATAAACCCGTTAAAGCTGCTTTCCTATAGAACAAAAGATCTAACAAGCGGAGAGGGTGATCTAAAAAGCAGGATACCCATCTCAAGTAACGACGAGATAGGTGAAGTTAGTAACAACATAAATACCTTTATCAAACAAATAGCCGATATAGTAAAACGCATACAAGATGGTGCAGATGAGATAAAATCGCAAATCTTAACACTAAGAAACAGCTCGCTAGACCTTGATAAAAGCTCTCAAGACGGAAGAGAGCAAGCTATGCGTTCACATAACTTTACAAAAGACATAGATGATGATTTCGTGCAAACAAAGCAGATGACCGAAAACGCAGTTTGGCTAAGCAACGACTCTAATAAAAAGCTAGATACTGTTATAGATTTGCTAGAGCATGTAGTAGACGACATTAATGCCGCTAGTAAAAACGAGCAAATCCTGGCCGATAAAACAACGCAAGTAGCTACAGAAAGTAAAAATATAGATCAAATTTTAGGTATCATAAATGAAATTTCAGACAGGACAAACCTTCTTGCGCTAAACGCAGCTATCGAAGCCGCAAGAGCCGGAGAGTATGGCAGAGGATTTGCTGTAGTTGCTGAAGAAGTGCGAACTCTTGCAGAGCAGACAAACCAGCAAATAGATGACATCTCAAAAAATTCAAGAAGTATTATCTCAAGAGTAAATGAGCTAAACGACTCCTTAAAAGAGAATTCAAGAAGTATTAAAAAATTAAGCAACAATGCAAGCGAACTAAGAGCAATCGCAGCACAAGCTCAAAATGCAAATACTAACTCGATCGAGATGGCAAAAAGCATAGAAGAAAGAACGGATCACAGTAAAGAAAACATAACCGAACTTTTAGCTCAAAGTAAAAAATCAGTCCAATTAGCCGAACTTAACGAGCACACAGCACAACGCCTTTTAGAGGTCGCAAACTCACTTGACGCCATATCCCAAAGCTTTAAAATGGACTTAAATAAATTTAAAGTCTAGCTCTTTTAAATTTGCCCTACTTTAATATAAGCTAGGGCAAATTTAGTTTATTACGGGGTTAAATTTTATTTTCTTTAAGCAGGATGTAGATGAGTGGGTTCATCGTAGTTTCGCCACGTGCGGCGCACAACACAACATCTTCAAAAAAATAATCACTCGTGCCATAGCTTCTAAATTCATACGCACCAAATCCAAACATCATCGGCGTCATCTCAACCCTAGAATACCAAGCCCTTCTTGCATCGATATACTTCTCGCTATCTTGCGAATAAACCCAAAGCATAATGTCATCTTTATTTTTCTGACGTATAAGCCAGATAAATGAATTGCCGATATCGTTAAAAAAGTAAGTATCGCCGTTTGGCATTACAGCTTGAGCCGTATTATAAAGATCGGCGATAAGCGTCTTGCTTTCTGTGCAAAGGTATTTTCCAAGCTCGATCTCAAGTGGTTTTTTCTCAAGATTTCCATGCCTGACTACAACACTACCCTCTTTTACATCAATACTAACATAAAGCAAGGTAAAAACACAAAAAAGAAGAGTGAGTGCAAAAATTTTCTTTATCATAGCAACACTCCGATCGTAAAGTAGTATTTTGCAACATAAAACGAGCATATAGCCACATTTATAAGTAGCCAAAACGACGAAAGGCGAAGTAAATGAGTGTAGTCATATCCCGTGATAAGCTCGACCAAAAAAGGAGTAATACCGTAAAAAATTCCCAAAAACAGCGAACCCCAGATAGGATAACCAATGTAATAATACTCGCCCATTAACATACAATACGGGCATTTGTGATTAGGCTGTTCATAGACATAAAGCCCAAAAAAGTAAGTTATAGCATAATAAGCGATAAATAAAAACAATAAATTTAAGGCAAAACTAGCCATTGACTGCTTTAAAAAATTTAAAACCGCGATAGAGGCAAATATAACATAAAAAAACATCGCTAACATCGCTTGAGTGTAGCCAAAAGGTAGCTTAGGAGCTTGAAAAACAACAGAACAACAAAAAACAGGAACACTTAAAGGTATGTTTGTAAAAAACAAAATTTCAAGCACAAATTCACCCAAAATAGCACAAAACAGTATGCTAAAGATGATGTATTTTCGCTTTAAAAACGGAAAATTTATCGCTTTTAAGTCAAGATAGTTTACAACAAGCCAAAGTCCAAGTCCAAATATAAGCAAGAGTTTTAGTAAAAACAGTATATTGCCGTATTCGTTTGAGCCGATAACTCCTGCCGAGCACATAGCGCCAGGCACTACGGAAGAGAGTTTATTTAACGAAAGAGCAAAGAAAACAAACAAGATAATCTTGCAAAATATAGTAAAAAACAAGATCGTATTTACAAGATAATTATGCTTTTCAAGAGTGTATTGTAAATTTGTAGTTGCATTAAAGTCCCAGTAGCGTAAAATGCGCACGATATAAAACTGTGAGATAGCCATCAGAACGATAACTATAAGCTCGGCAAACAAAAACGCAATTACATCATTTGATAAAAATACACTCATAAAATTTCACCGTTTTTAACATCAACGATCTCATCTACAAAGTCCAAATCATCAAATAAAATATCATGAGTTGCTACTATAACCGTCTTTTTTAACTCTTTAAATTTCTTAAGCATCTGGATAAAAACAAGAGAATTTTGTTTATCCAAATTTGCGGTCGGCTCATCGGCTAGTATAATGCTTGGCTCCATAACAAGTGCTCTTGCTATAGCGCATCTTTGCTTTTCGCCTCCGCTTAGGCTTGATATATTTTGATCTTTTTTGTGAGCTATATTTGCTATTTGCATAGCTTTTTGCACCATCTCTTCAGTTTGTGACTTGCTAAGACTTAATATACTTAGCGGGGCTTTTACGTTATCCTTAACACTTAGTCCCTCAAGTAAATTAAAACTTTGAAAGACAAATCCTATCTGTGTATGACGGATATTTGAAGCCATGATATCAGGAAGCTTTGAAACATTTTGTCTGTTTATTAAAATTTCGCCGCTACTTGGCTTTGATAGCCCCCCAATAAGTGAAAGCAACGTGCTTTTACCACTTCCGCTCACTCCTTTTAATATCACCAGATCACCGCTCTTTATGCTTAAATTTATATTTTTTAAAGCATAAAATTCATTTGTTTCACCCTCGTGGTAAATTTTATTTAGATTAGATACTTCTACTGCGTTCATTTTACTGCCTCACTCATATCTGCTATAGCTATACGCCACGATGGTATGATAACAAATGCTAAAAACGGTATCACACTAAACAAAAATATAAGAAACAGCATATTAAAGTCAACAATAGGCGTAAACGTAACTGAATTTTCAATCTCAAGTCCCAAAAAAACATTACGCAATAATGGAGCGTTAAAGATAAAAATATAAATATAAGCAAGTGCCACACCTAGCAAAAAGGCACTCGTTGCCACTGTAAAATTTTGTATAAATTTTAATGCAATTATGTCTTTGATCGCATATCCGATACTTCGCAAGATGGCGATCTCTCGCTTTTTTGAGCCGTATGCTAATGAAATTTGGTTTTTAAGTAGTATGAAAAACGAGATCATAGCCGCCGAATAAATCACCATAAAAATTCCACCCTTATAATAATAAAGATGTCTTATATCAGAAATTCTATCCTCCATGCTAAGTGCTTGTGTGTTTGGGTATAAATTTGAGATACTAAGTGCGACTTGACTTATCTCGTTCTCGTTTGGAACATCGACATAAATTTTTGTGTATTCGCCCTCTTCCAGGCTCAACACCGCTCGTGCGGTTGTGGGATTTAGATAGATGACATCGTTTGTGATGATATTACTACTATGCGAAGCGATTTTGTTTATCTTGATGGGAATTAAAGCGTGTTCTGTTAAAAAGTTAAACACATCTTCATAGTAAAGCTCTGCCATCTCCCTTTTTACACCCTCGCCTATTATCATCTCGTTTTCATCAAGCTCATCTAAGCCAATTATATGAAACCAAATTCTTTTTTGTCCAAAGTAGTAATACCCATCCACAACGCCCCACGCATCACTTACGCCGTTTATGCGTTTTATGTCATAGATGTAACCGTCATGCATGGTGTCCTTTTTACCGGCTCTTACTGCCTCCACGACAACACTTGGAGAGTTTTGTATACTAAGACTTAGGTCGTTTTGAATAGAACTTGATATAAACAAAACCGAACTTAAAATAAAAACTATAAAGGTAAAGATAATAAAACTAAAAGCATGATCGGCTCTATCTTTATAAAGTAGTTTTATGGCGTAGTCGATAAAATTTTTACTTACCATAGACAAATTCCTTGTATTTTGGACTTTTAAAAACTATCGAAGCTCTTACGTCTTTGACTTTTTTAGAGATATTTTCCAGCTCATCACTTCTAGTTTTATCATCAAAATTTATATAATGCAATCCGATAAAAGCATAAACAACACTAAAAACTACAGTTAAAATACCTAAAAATTTCATAACCCTTTTAACATTTCTTCCGTTATATCTTCAAATTTTAAGATCTGCTTGCCTGCATGATCTTTTGCAAAATTTATGGCCTCGTTTTGACTTGCAAATGGGATTAACTCATCACCCATAGGGCCAAAGACATTTGAGCCGACTACAAAATACGCGTTTTTGGCATCTATCTTATGAAGCTTGTAATAATCACTCACAAATAATTTATTGAAATTTTTATTGTTTTTAAAGTAATACTTCATCATGTCTTTAACACCGTCAAAATAAAACTTTTCGCTATCTGCTTCTATCATCGCAGCCCATTGTGGGTTTTTAGCTACAAACATCCCGCATATCGGACATCTTGCATCTTTTGGAACGACGATCTTTTCAGCTTTTTTAACCACATTTACATTTTTTGGTTCATCCCAGATATAAAGTGCTGCCGCTTGCAAGTCGCCATCGGCTGAAATTTGACAGAACTTTTTGAGGTCGTCTTTTAAAAGCGCGATACTTTCATAAATGTTTTTATCGACTTTTGTGCATTTGGTTTCATAAATTTCTTTACCTTTTGCATAAACTCCGCCCTCGCGTTTTGCTTTTATCATCTTCATGTCACTTACAAAGTCTTTTCCTGCTACCTCATAAGCCTTTTCAAAACTCATTATCTCGCCACCGTTTCTAGCTTGAAACTCTTTAGCATCATCTTCGGTTAAAAATGAGTATTTACTGTTTTGCGTCATCGTTCCTTTCATTCGACTACCGACAACATAGTAAGCCTTGCTGGCATCGATAAAATTTAAATTCTTTGTATCAACAACCATGACATCTTTTGGCATAGTTCCCTTTGTGGCCTCATGAAGACAGTGCATTGAGCAGTATTGTTTACCGTTGTGAGTATGATTTGTTTTATAAAATTTAGCCAAATCCATCCCGCAATTAGGACAATACTCTTTTGCATTTCCCTGCATGATAAGAGTTGATTTATCAGGCTCTACACTTTGAAACATTGCCGCTTGCAACGCTCCAACGATACAAGCAAGTATCATAAATTTTTTCATACCAACTCCTTTATTTCATAAGTTGTTCTAAAATTTTTGCATTCTCACAAGCTTCTACAAGCCCGCCGTCACAACTTTTCTTAAAAAAGTTTTTAGCCTTTTCGTTATCGGCTTTTACACCTTTGCCCTCAGCATACATTATGGCAATATCATTACAACCTTTTGCATAGCCTAGATTACAAGACTTTTCAAAGCTCTTTGCTGCTTGCTCGTAGTTTTGACTTGTGCCTTGAGCTAGCGCATACAAGTAGCCAAGGTTATCACATGCCATACCGATACCTCCGTTGCATGCCTTTTCGTAAAAGCTTTTTGCCTTTTTGTAGTCTTTTTCTACGCCGTTTCCTTGGTTATAAAGATAGCCAAGGTTATTACATCCCATCATATCTTCGTAATTACAAGCTTTAGTGTATAGTTCGATCGCCTTTTTAAAATCACGCTCCACTCCTGCACCATTTGCATAAAGCAGCCCAAGCGAGGTGCATCCTTCGTTATCTTTACAAGCTTTGTCATAAAACTGCGCTGCTTTTGTAAAGTTTTGATCAACACCTTGACCGCTTTCATGCATATATGCAAGGTTGTTGCAAGCTAAAGCAAAATTCATCTTACAAGCTCTATCGTATAAATTTACAGCTTTGACAAAGTCCTTTGCTACGCCACCTGTTCCCTCATAATACACAACCGCAAGGTTATAACACCCAGATGCCTTTTTATCCTCTTCGCAAGCTTTTTCATAAATTTCTACTAATTTTTTATGATCTCCGCTTTGCTGCGCCTCAATGCCCTTTTTTATAAAACCGGCATTTGCCAATACCGCCAAGATCAATACCAAAACAAGCTTCTTCACCTTCTCTCCTTTTATATAGCTTTTACTTCTCGCCCTCTATAAGCAAAAACAGCGAGTAAGATCACAAATGTCAAAATAAAATATATAAATTTAGGCACTCCCATAGCATCACCGCTAGCATATGAATGCATGCCCGTTAAATAAAAATTCACACCAAAATACGTCATCACGATACTAGCGTAAGATATCATCGAAGATACGCAAAAAGTATATATGTTATTAAATTTAGGAATAAACCTCAAATGCAAAACGATAGCATAAACAACAATGGAAACAAACGACCAAGTCTCTTTACTATCCCATCCCCAGTAGCGGCCCCAGCTCTCATTAGCCCAAATTCCACCAAAGAAATTTCCAACCGTAAGCATAGAAAGTCCAACTATCAAGCTTATCTCATTTATAGCTGTGATGTAGCGAATTTGATCATTTAAACGTTCTTTGTTTTTGCCATTTTTTAATATCATTAACACAAGAGCTAAAATTCCAAGCAAACACCCAAGACCCAAAAAGCCGTAACTCGCCGTAATAATCGAAACATGTATGCTTAGCCAATAAGACTTTAACACCGGAACTAAATTTGTTATTTGAGGGTTAACAAAACTCATGTGCGCCACAAGCATCACAACACTTGCAAGTAGCGACGCAGCACAGAGCGTAAGAAGCGAGCTTCTAAAAAACACCACTCCGGCTAGTGCAGCCGACCAACCTATATAAATCATGCTCTCATAACTATCGCTCCATGGCGCATGTCCTGCGATATACCAACGAAGAGCCAGACCAAAAGTATGAGCTGCAAATCCAAAAACAAATAGCCAAAAAGATATTTTTTTAATACCTTTATAATTCCCGCCCGTAAGTATCTCGGATAATGCCAAAATAAGTAAAATTCCGCCAAATACCATATAAAAATAAACAAGCTTTTTAAAAATTTCAAGTTTATTATAAGCAACCTCGGCTTTTATCTGAAATTCACTCGGTAAGATGTGTGCCGATACTTCTCTTTGGTAGTTTTTAAGCTGTGAAAGCGCAAAATTTGCCTTTGTCCAGTCGTTTTTATAAATACCCTCTCCAAGCGAAGAGATATAGTCATTTAAAAGCATTTTCGCCTCTTTGGCTACGCCGGGATTAGCAAATGCATCGTTTGGAGAAAGCCATCTATCGCTCTGATCGTTTGGTATCGGTATAAATTTAAAAAATACACCTTTAAGAGCTAAATATGCAACATTTATACGCTCATCAAATTTGACCATTTCGTTATCAAATTTAGAACGTTGCGAGGCTGGTTTGGCATTTGCCTCATCGCTTTGACTCATTAGCTTATATTCGCCCTTTTCATCAAACATAAAACTAAAACTAACAAAATTTTCACTCTCGTTTAAATTTAGAACTTTTTTAATATCGCTATTTTTAATCTTTATGATCTTTAGATCCTGCCAGAGCGTAGGGTTTATACTCATGCCCAAAATTATTTGCTCTGCGCTTAAACCAAATAAAGAATTTTGACCTGCAAATTTACTTACTATCTCATTAGCTTCCGTGCTCATCGGCTTTATGCGCCCCATGAAGTCTTGCACTAAAAGCCCTGCAAAAACACCGTTTGCATGAGATCTTGTAAATTTACCAAACTGTTTTAGATCATCATTTGCATATAAATTTGAATTGGTCGCAAAAACAAGAGCAAAGATAAATAAAGTGGCGTTATTTTTTATAAATTTTGCAAGTTTCATAAAGCGTGAATTTTTGGTAAAAAAGTTAGCTACAAAACCAAAACAAAGCAAGAAATACCCTACATAAGTAGGAATTTTACCAGGGTCTTTATTTACCTCCAAAACAGTTCCCTGCTCGTCTTTGTCATACGAGGATTGAAAAAGCTTATAACCGCTAAAATTTAAAGGGTTATTCATAAAAATTTTATAGTCCATTACTTTTTTATCGTCTTGCAAAACCTCAACACTGCTTGAGTAAGACGACGCACTTTGTGATCCTGGGTAGCGCTCTAGCTCAAAGTCGTTAAGCTTTACGGAAAACGGCAATGTCACTAGTTTTGATCCCCATGCAAGCATTATTTGCTTGCCATCTTGCTCGATAACTTGTGGTTCTCCAAGCCAGCCTACTCCACCCCTAAGACTTACTTCTTTTTGCTCTTTGTCGTCAAAGCCTGCTTTTACATTTAAAACGCTTCTTTTGCCTTTTGGAAAAGCTTGATAAGAGCTAAAATTTACGTTAAAAATTTTGTCGTCTATGGCTTGTGAGATAGAAAAGCTATTATCACCCAGTTGTGATAAATTTAAGAAGAATTCGAATGTTTTATCTTCTGTTATGATCTGCAAATAAGGCTTGACGCTTACCATTTCGTTTGAGTGTTCGCCCTCTCTTACGTGAAGCACCCCCTCTTCACCGCAATACCTAGTCAAAAAAGCACCCAAAGCTATCACGATAAAAGCAAAATGCACCACAAAAGCACCAAGATGGCGCCACATTTTTGTCTTTATGATGATAGCGCCTAGCGAGATCGTTAGCAAAAGCATAACGATCTCATACCATCTGGCGTCATAAACTAAAATTTTAGCCGTCTGCGTGTCGTAAATACTCTCTAAAAAAGTAGCCACCCCAGCTCCAGTAGCTAAAACGGATAGCATGAAAATAACAAATTTATATGACAAAAAAAAACCAAACAACCTCATGCTATCTCCAAAAAATCAAATAAAAATACTGTAAGTTTGTCCCGCATAAAGTATAAACATACGAAGCATCAAAACACCTATGATACTTGCAAGAGAACTCACGTAAAAAGCAAAACGAGTATGTGCAAATGTTTTGCCTAATAAGAAGTTAAATACGATAGGTATAACAAAGCCTATACCAACGACTCCTATCCAAAACATTTTAGCATATTCTCCACTAAAAAATGCCATGCTTGCCGCTTTTTGAACATCGCTTCCTATGATAAGCGAAACAAAAATCATACCGATAAGCAAAATTTCTGCAGCCATTACAGGCCACTCTATAGCGTGTAAAATTTTAAGATCGCTCGAATGCGTATCTTCTCTAAAAAACATTGCAGCAATAAGCCCGGAACCTGCTATGCCCGCACTTAATCCAGAAGCTACAAAAAGAGCCGGAAGCGCAGATGTATTTAGTATAGGAAATCTTACCAAAACAGAGATAAGAAAGCCGGTATAAGCGCATATCGCAACAGCAAAAATAAGCGTTAAAACAAACATAAGCGGACGAATAAAATTTAAAATGTTCATTATTAGTCCAAAAAATGCCTTTAAGAACGTAAAATGGTTTGCAAAAAATGCATTTAATTCCTTCTCAAAAGCATATAAAATCACAACAAAGCTAAGCGGTATGTAGATACAAAGTGCTAAAACACCTATAGACATAACCGAAGTAAAGTTATAATTTATCAAAATTTTCCAAAAATAAAGCGGCTTATCAAGGTCGGCAACCAAGCAAACCATACCTAGTAAAATAGTAACAAGAGAAAGCAAAGAAGCACCCTTAAACAAAGGCGTAACACCAGTTTGCTTTTTATAATACCTTATAAGAAGTGCAACGATAAGCGCTCCACCGCTCATGCCCGCTAGCAAAAGATACACAGCGATAGGCCAATGCCACACGACTCCGCTTGAAAAAGTATGAGTATAATTTATCGCACCATTCATTTCACACCCCCATTTTTACCGCAGGTATATAGCGCAAACTAGGTTTTGTGCCACACTCGGGACGCATTCTTAAGCTATCTTTTATACGAAGAAGCTTGCTTATATGCGACTCTTCATCGTTTAGATCACCAAAAACTAAAGCGTCGTATCTGCATGCTTCGACACAGGCAGGCTCTTTGCCCTCTGCCAAATTTGTATCTAAGCAGAAGTTACAGCTTTCTGCGGCATGATTTTCGCTATTTATAAAGCGCACATCATAAGGACAGGCTACTATGCAGTATTTACATGCTATGCAGTCATCGGCATTTGTTGTAGTTATACCTGTTAGCAAGTCCTTATGACAGGCGTTTGTTGGGCAAACGCTAGCACACGGTGCTTCCACACATTGTTGGCAGCTAACGCGCACATATCGTTTTTGCATCCTGTTATTTGGATCTGTTTTATCCTCTACAAAAAGCCTCATCTGTCCTTTAGGGACTAGATTTACTTTCACACAAGCTCTTTCACAGTCAGTACACCCGACGCATTTGTTTTGATCAAATATCATGCCGAAATTTGGTTTTTTAGTTTGCGCTTTTGGCTTATCATTTACGGCTCCGTAAGATGCCGCCGTGATAGAAGCCGAACCAAGAGCAAGGTATTTAACAAATGCTCGTCGTTTTAAATTTGTGTCCATATTCTCCTCCATTTTTGGGCAAAGAATTTACTTTGTTTGATGTATATTTTTTATTTCTTGTTCACTCATGTCTTTTACTATCTTAGAATACTCTCCCGGCTTTAATACCTTTAAAAGCTCAACTTCAAACACCACGGTAGATCCCGCAGGGATAGTTTCTAGCTCTTCATCCGCATACGCAAGCTCGCTAGGTATGACAAATTTGTATTTTGAACCGGCATTCATAAGCAAAAGACCCTCTTTAAAACCCTCTATAACATTTATCAAAGACAAGTGCATAGACGTTTTGTTATCGTATGTGTTTTCAAAGACTTCGCCGTTTGGCAAATACCCTTTGTAATGCACCTCAACAATACTTTCCGGTTTTGGCTTATCTCCTCCGCCTAGCACTAGCATTTCATATTGCAAACCTGATTTTGTTGTTTTTACATTTTTATTCTTGGCATTTTTAGCCATAAATTCTTTACCGATTTTTTTATTATTAGCAAGTTGTATTTTTTTATTTTCTTCAGTTATTTTATTTAGCCTATCAGCTCTTTCATTTAACAAAGAGATTATATCTTCGTCTTTCATTTTTGTCTGTTTTTTTAGAGCGTCTATAAGACCTTCTATTACGATATTAACATCAGACTTTACACCCATTTGCATTTGGTTGTGAAGCTGGTTTGATATATAACTTCCCGTTGATGCACCTATAGCATAAGACTCTTTTTCTTCAGTTGTCGACAGCTGAGCGCCAAATACACAGCTTGACAAACAAAAGATAGGAATTAAGCTTTTTAATATAACTTTTTGCATCGTTTTACCCTTAATTAAAAAATTTTATAAATTAAAAGGGCTACATAAAGTAGCCCCTATTTTTTACATTTTACTATTCAAAATTCTTTGCGCTTCTTCTACATAACCTTTAGCAGCGTCAAGTCTTTGTTTAGTATATTTAAAGCCATGCATACCCCATGAACCGTCTTTTTCAAGTAGATCAACAGTGTCTTGAGCTTTTTCAATTAGCTCGTAAACTCTTGATTTGTTACTTGGATCAAGTTTTTTGGTTTCTAGGATCTTATACATTCCCTCAATGCCGATCTTAACTTGAGTATAGTCGTTTTTGATAGGAGTTTGCCATCCCATAACTTCATCATAAGCTTGTTTTTGATTTTTGAAGTGTAGGGTCTCTTTTAGCTCTGATACAACAGGGCTGTGGCAACCTTTGTTTTCAACCATATCAAGATCCGCCCAAGATGTTCTAGCACAAGCCCACATCAAGTCAACAAAGTTTCTACCATCTTCATTTCTTTGGAAATGCCAATCCTTACCGTCTCTTGCTTCTTTTGAAGCAGCACCTGCAACGAATGATTTTTTATCAGGGCTAACATCGATTTTCCAGATGTGTGATCTTCTTTGAGTATCAAATCCCGCATTGTCTTGGAACTGGATAGCATAGAAGTTCTCACAACTCATCATAAACGGCATATGGCAAGATGCACAAGAGTTATCTTTGTGTGTATCGGCTCTTGCTGCTATATAAGCTTGCTCTTGGTGACAATCCGCGCAAGTTTTTCTAATTTTTGGTTTTGAGTAGAATGAGCTTAGATAAGCTTGTTCTGAGTTATAGTTAAGTCCTTTGACATTCTTATCACCCGTAACAAAACCTGTATTATCGTGTGGATCGTGGCAAGTAACGCATCTCATACCTTTTTCATAGTGAGCTGTAAAGTATGATTGAGAACCCTCTGAACCACATCCTGGTCCCATTGATTTAAATTTAGAGCTTAGTGCTAAGTCAGGAGCGATTTTACCAAGCGGATGAGCTTTGTAAAGATCAGGGCTCCAGTTAAATCTTTGGTGACAACGTTCACAGTTAGAAGTTCTAAAGTTTGTAGCTCCGTCAAGGTGTCCGCCTGCCCCGTGACACTCTTCGCAACTTACACCTTTTGATATAGTGTGTTTTTGTAGCTCTTTAGCATTACCAAGTGCTGCATAAAACTCTTGTTTGCTCTTGAAGTCAAATTTGAATGGGTGGCAAACCTCACAGTATGAAGCATTAGCTTGGAAGTTCATAGTGTGTTTGTATTTTGCAGCATAAGATGCAAGACCGCGAACATAGCCTGTATTTAGACCGTATTCTTCAAGTGTTTCAGGGAATTCCGGCACCCATTTTTTGATCTTCTTAACAGTTTCTGGAGTTAGGTTAAGAGCCCAAGTTCTTTGCCATTGGTTTGAACCCGGAGTGATAGTACCAGTACCATCTCTTAACAAACCACCATCAACATGGTAAGTTCCTCTTAACATCCAAGCATCAACGAAACCAAATTTAGTTCTAAGGTGACCTACGGTTGCAAAGATAACATCAGGAGTAATACCTTTTGGTAGGATTGATGCGGTATCTTCTGTAAATACCGGCTCTGTTAGGTTGTTATTAACCTCAGGGTGTTCGCCAGGGAAGCGAATAGTAGTTGAGTGACGAGATCTACTCCATGCTTCGTATTGTGCAGGGTGACACTCACCGCATTTTTCAGAACCTATAAATTTATTAGGAAAAGCTAGTGATGAACCGGCAGGAATTCTATACATCATAGAACTATAGCCTTGTCCTTGTTCACGTTTGCTTGCTTTTGACAAATCCTTACCGTGCCCCTCCTCTAGCCATTCGTGGCCCCTATCTACGACATTTATCTTGCCGTCAACTTTTCCGCCGTACTTTGTAAAAATCGGGTGATTTTTAAACAACCAGTCATACATCTCTTTTTCTTCAACGATGTAATCCTGTAAAGATACGACACCTCTATCCTTAAGGGTTCCCTTAGGATCAGCGATAACGCCTCGAGCTGCGCCGGTCATTTGCATATCGTGCGCACAGGCAGATGAAGCAAATATGCTAATACCGGTAAGCAACCCAAGGAGTGCTCTATCCAGACCTTTCATACTTTCCTCCTTCGAAGAATTTTTCAAATTTCAAAAATCAAGAAGATTTCGTATTGATAATACTAACAATAAAAAGGGGTAAAAAGAGGGGGAAAGTTAATATTTTATGAATTTAAAAATAAAATTGTAAATATAACACCGTCTTTTGTGTTTTGCACTGTTATAAAACCGTTATTTTTTTTCATTATAACCTGACTCATGTATAATCCCAGACCGCTGCCTTTTTCTTTAGTGGTAAAATTTGGGTTAAATATCTTTTTTATCACGCTTTTATCGATATTTCCAGCGTTATTTTCTATGGTTATCATACGCGATAAAGAGTTCTTAAAAGAGCAAATTTTAACCCTTTTTTCGCCTAGATGCGACTGTCCAAAAGCCTCTTTGGCGTTACTTATAATATTTATTAAAATTTGTATTATTTCATTAATATTTCCAAAATGAGAGAAATTTTCCTTAATTTCTACATCTAATTTTATAACATGATTTTTAAGAGCTGATTTTAAAATTTTTTGAGTCTGCTCTATCGCTTCAGCACTGGTAAATTCGCGCTTTATAGAATTTGGATTGAAGAAGTTTTTAAAGTCGTTTATAGTTTGAGACATAAATTTAACCTGCTCATCTACATCCTTAATCTTCTCATTTAATTTTTCTTTTGTTAATTTTCCTTTTTCATTATAAAGCTCTAAATTTATAAGCGTTGAGCTTATTTGTGCCAAGGGTTGCTTCCACTGATGCGAGATGTTGCCTATCATCTCTCCCATTGAAGCAAGGCGACTTTGATGTATCATAAGTTGTTCGTTTTGCTCTTTGATCTTTGCCATTTTTTCATGTATCTTGTATACTAAAAATACAAGAAGCACAAAAACTACAAAAAGTGCCACACTGCTTGTTATAAGCTCATTTGCGTGATACGCAAGGATGTTTTTGATGGGAATTTTAAAGGATATCATCGCTATCGTATCGCCGACCTTACCCTCAAAGTCCTTTGAGCTGCCGTATTGCTCCATCATCTTTTTAGGAACCGAATTTATGTTATGGCAAACCGCACATGAGGCTTGAGAGTTTTTAACAGGAAGTCCCACATATATGTAAGAGGTGTTGCCGTCTTTGATTACCTGCGAGAATTCCTCATATCTTTTCTCTTTAAAGCCTTCTAAAATTTCATTCTCAAACTCATCTCCCTCATGCTCTGGGTTTAAAGGATTGGTCGCGACAAGCTTATAGTCGTAATTTATCTTATTTTTTGAAAGTTGGATATTATAAATTTCACGTGTGATATATGATGACGACTGAAGTCTTGGGTCGAAAAAATCATCTTTTATAACGCCTTCCACCTTAAGCTCGTCTATCAAAGGACGCTGCACTATCGAGATATAATCCCGCACCGCATTCATCGTATCAAGCACATAAAATGCCTCTTGCTTAGCGTCTTTTAACGCAAGCTGTCTATAAAAGCTAAAGACAAGCCCAATGATGATTATATAAAGGATAGTAAAGATAGCCACCACAAAACGAAATCTATATTTCACAGATGTAACCAACCCCGTATAAATTTCTAATCGTATCTTTGCCAAGCTTTTTACGAAGCTCTTTAACTATGGTTTTTATCGCTTCTTTGCTTGGCTGGTCAAATTCCCAAAGATAGTCAAATAACTCTTCATAAGTGACTGCCTTGTTTTTATTTTTCAAAAAATACTCAAGTAAGCGACTCTCGCTTTTTGCAAGGTGACAGGCAGTATCTTTTATGTAAATTATCTTTTTAGCAAAGTCATATCTTGCTTGGGTATTGATATTTAAAATTTGTCTATCACCTCCAAGCTCACGAGCTATATCTTTTAATGCGGCGATAAAAGCCTCTTTATCATAGGGCTTTGGTAAAAACCTAGTTATCTTAAGCTCTACCGCCCTCCATAAATACTCTTGCTCGGTATGACTTGAAAGTATGATGATGGGTATGTTTTGGTTGTTTTGACGAACTCTCTTTATCACCTCAAGCCCGTCCATATGAGGAACCGTTATATCAAAAACAAGCACATCATAAAAACCGCTTGTGGCTAGATCAAGTGCCTCAAGTCCATCTTCTATACCCATAACTTCGCCAAAAAACAGCTCTAAAGTTTCGGTTAAATTTTTTAAAATTCCAACTTCGTCCTCTAAACAAAGAACTTTTTTATCCGATAAAATTTCTAAAATACTGCTATTTGGCACAAATTTCCCTTTAAATTTTCAACGATAATTTGCATATTATCAAAACAAGGCTTAAATTTAAAAGCTCAAATTAAAAATTTACTTTTACTAATATTTAAATATTTTATTATTAAAGAAGATAATTTGATTAAGTAAATTTAAAAAGACCGCTAGTTAAATTTAACGGTCTTTTTGTGAGATATTAATGCAAGAAGTGGCGAATGCCCGTAAAGTAAAGCGCCATACCGTATTCGTTTGCAGCTTCGATAACTTCATCATCTCTTATGCTACCTCCAGGCTCTACTATACATTTTACACCTACTTTATGAGCTATATCTATACTATCTCTAAACGGGAAAAACGCCTCACTAGCAAGTGTGCAACCATTTAGATTAATCCCCATATCTTTTGCTTTGGCAACTGCAGCACGAGCCGCATCCACACGACTTGTCATACCCATGCCAATAGCTACAACAGCGCTATCTTTTACATAAACTACACAGTTGCTTTTTGTAAGAGCGGCAACTTTCCAAGCAACATCAGCGTCCGATAGCTCTGCCTTACTGGCGGCTCTTTTGCTCATTAGTTTCATATTTTCAAGTTCCGCATCTTTAACGTCATCTCTTTCTTGATAAACAAAACCACCATCAACGCGTTTAAAGTCGTATTTGTCGTTTGCACGAACTAAGAATTTGTTATCTTGCGTGAAAATTTTAATACGCTTTTTACTTTCAAAAACAGCAAGCGCATCTTTATCTACATTTGCAGCGATAATTACTTCAACATAAATTTCATTGATCTTTTGTGCCAGCTCTTTATCAAGTGTGCCGTTTATCGCCACTACTCCGCCATAAGCAGACACCGGATCACACTTTAGTGCCTCAACATAACTCTCAAGCAAATTTGACTTTACTGCAAAACCGCATGGGTTAGCATGTTTGATAATCGCCACGGCAGGAGCTTCATTGAAGCTTGTCGCAAGCATTAAAGCACCGTTTATGTCTGTTAGGTTGTTAAAGCTAGCTTCGCCCTTTAGTGCGCGGAAGTTGTTGCTAAAGAAGTATTCAAATTCATAAAGCGCACCTTTTTGATGTGGATTTTCACCATACCTTGTATCAAAAACTTTATTTCCGACGATAAATTTAGACGCGCCAAATCCTCCGTTAAATCTATCGTTCATATAGTTTGCTATCATTGAGTCATATGCTGCCGTATGCTCGTAAGCTTTTATCATCAAGCTTCTTCTAAATTCGATATCGTCACGTTTTTCTCTAAGTCTTACTAAAATTTCGTCATAGTCAAGAACATCTGTAACTATCAAAACATCCTTGAAATTTTTAGCCGCACTTCTAACCATAGCAGGACCGCCGATGTCGATATTTTCGATGATCTCATCAAAATCATCAGTGCGAATAGTAGTTTGTTTAAACGGATATAAATTTACACAAACAAGGTCAATACCCTCAACTGCGTTTTCTTTTGCTTGAGCCACATGCGCCGCATCATCTCTTTTGTGTAAAATTCCGCCGTGAATTTTAGGATGTAAAGTCTTTACGCGACCTTCAAACATTTCCGGACTTTTAGTGACTTCTGCTACTTCAAGAGCTTTTACTCCGTTTTCATTTAGCATCTTATGTGTTCCGCCTGTAGATATCACTTCCCAGCCAAGCTCTACAAGTCCTTTTGCAAACTCAACAATACCCTCTTTGTCGCTTACGCTAATTAACGCTCTCACTTCTTCTCCTTTTAGTTTTAGTCGTCTTGCTTAACAAGTCTTGTAAACTCGTTTAGATATATCTCTTTAATTTGCTTTAAATCTCTTTTAATGTCGTTTATTTCAAATTTATTACTTCCGGTAACACCTATCTTCACAGCCTTTACGCCGTATTTTTGTGCTAAAGATTTAAATTTATCTTCATCTTTTACTCCAACTATCGCACGAGAAAAGCTTTCGTCAAATACCCATCTTTTATCCTCAAAGTCGCAACTACAAGTAGCACCGATACCGCTCATGCAAGCCATCTTAGCCAAAGTCATAGCAACTCCGCCTGTGCCAATAGAATTTGCAAATTCAAGAATGTCGTTTTTATTTGCCTCTATCACAAGATCCCATAATGCTCTTTCTTGTTTATAATCAACGTCTTTTAACTCACCTGCTACGACGTTAAAAAGTGTTTTCATATATAAACTTCCGGCAAATTCTCCGCTTGTCTCGCCAAGAAGATAAATGGCTGTATTTTCGCCTTTAAATATGCTTGGTAAATTTTTATTAGCATCTTCATTTACACCGACATTAACGATCGCAGGAGTTGGATACACACTAACTCCATCCGTATCATTATAAAGACTTACGTTGCCGCTTACAACAGGAGTGTTTAGCTCACGACAAGCCTCCTTGATACCCTCGCAACCTTGTGCAAATTGCCACATAACTTCAGGATTTTCGGGATTTCCATAGTTTAGGCAGTCTGTTATAGCAAGAGGCACGGCACCACTCATAGCTACCTTACGTCCACTTGCCGCAACAGCCATGGCAGCTCCTATTTTAGGATTTACATAGTTATGTCTTGGAGAGCACTCCATACCCATAGCTACAGCTCTACCGGTCTCTTTTACTCTTATCACACCTGCTCCCAAAAAGCCCGGTTGTTTTATTGTATTTGTTTGGATATTTGCATCGTATTGGTCATAGACAAATGATTTATTTAGCACGTGTGGGTCGCGAAGCAGTTTGTCAAAGGCTTCATCGTTGCTAACGGCCTTATAGTCGTTTATCGTTACATTTTTTATCTCATCAAGATACTTAGCTTTGGCAGTCGGACGATCGAGCACCGGAGCTGCTTCACTTAAAGGCTCGATAGGTATCTCTCCAACCAACTCGTTATGCCAGTAAAGCTCCATCTTACCGCTACTAGTTACCTCTCCGATAACTTCCGCATCAAGATCGTATTTATTAAAAATCGCTCTTATCTTCTCTTCATAGCCTTTTTTGGCACATATCAGCATACGCTCTTGGCTTTCACTAAGCATAAGCTCATACGGTGTCATGCCTTCTTCTCTCATAGGAACTTTATCAAGATGCATTTTTAAACCACTACCGCTACGTCCTGCCATCTCAAAGCTTGAACTCGTAAGTCCTGCAGCGCCCATATCTTGGATACCTATAATATAATCAGTCTTAAATAGTTCCAAACAAGCTTCCATAAGTAGCTTTTCGGCAAACGGATCTCCTACTTGAACGGTAGGACGAAGCGATTTGTTTTCGTCATTAAAGCTATCACTTGCCATAACCGCACCACCAAGACCGTCACGACCTGTCTTTGAGCCGACATATATCACAGGGTTACCAACACCTTCAGCTTTTGCGTAAAAAATTTCATCGCTTTTGCAAAGGCCCAAAGCAAAGGCATTTACTAGGATATTGCCATTAAAACTCTCATCAAAACTTACTTCGCCGCCGATAGTCGGTATACCCATGCAGTTTCCATAGTGTCCGATACCAGCTACCGAACCTTTGATAAGGTGGCGTTGATAGCGAGCAACTTTATCAGATCCTAAGAAATTTCCAAATCTAAGCGAGTTCATGTTAGCTACGACTCTTGCACCCATGGTAAATACATCGCGTAAAATTCCGCCAACTCCAGTGGCTGCACCCTGATATGGCTCGATAAAGCTAGGGTGGTTGTGGCTTTCCATTTTAAACACAGCCGCATATCCGTCGCCGACATCTATAACTCCGGCATTTTCACCAGGTCCTTGTATCACCCAAGGTGCTTTTGTCGGAAAACCGTTTAGGTATTTTTTACTTGATTTATATGAGCAGTGTTCGCTCCACATCGCAGAAAAGACACCAAGCTCAAGTAAATTTGGCTCACGTCCTAAAATCTTAAGAATATTTTCATATTCACCGTCGCTTATTTTATGAGCTTTTATCGTAGCCTTATCCATTTTTGCCCTTTGTGAGATTTTAGTCTATTTTACTCTAACAAGGCTAAAAAAAGGGTAAAATAACCGCCTTATTAAGCCTATGAATTTGTATCAAATTTGTGTATTTTGAGGTATAAGTCGGCTGTATTTTTCTTCAAGTTCGTCTATTTTAGAAATTATAAAATCATACATATCGCCGTCAAATTTACCTTCGTCAGTAAAAACTACTCCGTCTATATCTACATACGCTTTGCTTTCGCCCTGCTCAAAAAAGCAAACAGACTCTGCGTTGAAATCTTTTAGCTTCATCCATTCAGGGGTTTTACCCTTGCTTATGCCGTAAACATAAATTTCATTAATTTGGCTATCATTTTCTTTTAAATTTGATAAAATTTCGGGGCTTATCTTTATAGCTATCATGCCAAGTGCGCAGACAAACTCAACCAAATCATCGCAAAGTCTAAATCCACAATGCTGCTCAAAGTCATTTACGGACATCAGATCGGCTGCATTTTCAGCAGCGTCCACATAACTAAACTCATCGCCTAACTCTAAAATTCTACTTTTTAAATTCTTTAAGCTTCCCATTTTTATCCGATCAAATTTTAAATTTAACCAAAAATTTTACTTAGATGGCTTTTGTAGTCGTTTATAAATTTTGACACATCAGGCATTTTGATAACATCGTTACAGATAAAAGACTCAAGAGGTTTGATACCTAAAAATTCATTTGCTTTTCTAAAATGCAGATAAACGCCATCTACTCCAACTCCCTCAAAGAATTCATTTTTATCCGTGAAGGCTTCAATAGGTGCATTCCAAGTAAGAGATAGCATGTGTTTTTTGCCGTTTAAAAGTCCGCCCGTTCCGTAATCCTTCGTAGGCGCAGTGCGATGACGACCATCACTTGCATACAATTTGCCATGACCAGCTGTGAAAACATCATCCATGTATTTTTTAACTATCCAAGGCTCACCCATCCACCAGCCTGGCATCTGCCAGATCACAACATCCATCCATAAAAATTTCTCGATCTCTTCTTCTATATTATAACCTGCGTCGATCACACACTCTTTTATCTCATGTCCCATCGCGCGTAAATGCTCTTTGGCTACTTCATGCAAAGTCTGGTTAAGCCTACCCTCTGAATGACCAAATTTTTTTCCACCGTTTATAAGTAAGATTTTCATATTATTCCTATTTTTAAAATTTATTTTCCTAAGCAAAAACTACTAAACATTTCATCTAAAATTTCATTTCGCTCAAAAGGTTTTGTTATCATGCTTATGTGTTTTATGGCAGAATTTATCTCATAAGCAAAGAGTTCAAGTTCGCTCTCATTAAGCAACTCTAATGCTCTTTTTATAGCATTAGAAGCATCCATGCAGGAGTTTATTTGCATGCTTGAACTTAGTATTATTTCATCGCTATCTTGAGAGTTTAAGTATTGTTCTATCTCGCTTACAAGAAGCTCTGTGCTATTTTTGGCTGAAATTTTTAAGACATCTGGCAACTCAAGCTCAAATTTAATATCTAAATCGCTTTTATTTAAAACAAAAAAGACTTTTTTATTTAAGTCACTGACAAGTTCTAAAATTCTCTCATCTTGCTCGTCTTTAAAATTTGACCCGTCAAAAACAGCCAAGACGATATCCGCTTCTTCGATCGCCTTTAAAGAGTAACTAATGCCAATGTTTTCGACATTACCGGCATTTTTACGAATACCTGCCGTGTCTATTATACGCACCAAATGCGTTCCGATATTTAGATTTTCTTCTATCCTATCGCGAGTAGTACCAGCCTCATCTGATATTATGGCTCTTTCATAGCTTAAGAGCGCATTTAAGATAGAACTCTTGCCGACATTTGGCTTGCCAACTATTGCTATTTTAAAACCCTCTATCAAGCCTTGACGACTTTTGCTAAGAGCAACGATACGTTCTAATTTTGCGTGATTTTGACTTAACATCTCTGAAATTTGACTCATCAAATCACTTGGTAAATCATCATCGGCATAATCAATACTTGTCTCAACAAATGCTAAAGTTTTTACGAGCTCTGCTCTAAGCTCATTTGCGTATTTGCTCAGATCACCTCTCATTTGACGAGCAAGAATTTTAACAGCGCCTTCACTTTTTGCATTTATTAACGACTGTATAGCATTTGCTTTAGCAAGATCCATCTTGTCGTTTAGAAACGCCCTATGGCTAAATTCTCCGCCTCTAGCAAGTCTAGCTCCGGCAGACAAAAGCTCGTTTAAGATCATGCGAGCAACCATATATCCGCCATGCATTTGAAATTCAACCACGTCTTCGCCAGTAAAGCTAGCTGGAGCTTTAAAATAAATCATTATAGCTTCGTCTAAAAATTCACCATCAAGCGAGTAAATTTTACACAATGTTGCCATGCGAGGCATAAGTTCTGATTTTTTAGTAAGTTTTAGAGAGATATTAAGCGCATCGGCTCCACTTAAGCGGATCACACCTATTGAGCCGATACCGTTTGCCGTTGCTATCGCGGCGATAGTTTCATTTTTTAAAGAAATCATTTACAACTACAAATTTATCACTACCGTTTGATTTTATTCCAACATATTTTTCAGGGAAAGTAGCGCGCAGTTTCTCAAGTGCTATCTTAACCAACACGCCGTCAAGTGGCTTTGTCTGAGCCTTGCCGGTATTTTGCACACGTTCTATTATCGACGTTAGGTATTGATCTATCATAGCCTCTTGGTTTTTCAAAAATTCAGCTATCTCAAGACGGATAGATAAGTTATATTTGGTATTTAACCAATTATGAAGCAAGTATGATATAGCCTTGTATCTATAACCCTCTTTGCCGATAAGTAGAGCTGCGTCATCTCCGTCAAGCTCGATAAGAAGACATTCGTCACTAAATTTTGAAACCTCTATCTTGCTTATACTAAAGCAACTAGCATTTAAAAGTCTTGTTAGATCATTTTTGATTATCGGTAAAATTTCATCGAAATTTATACTATTTTTTTGTCTTTTATCCTCTTTTTCCTCAACCTTAGCTTCATTACTATCTGTATTGAAATTATCAATTATAGAGGTATCAAGGATATCTTTTTGCTCTCGTTTTTGAGGCTTTACTTCAGGAGTGTCGATACGTTTTATGATGTATTCTGGTTTTTCCTCTTTACTTTCACTGATATCCACACCAAAAGCATCCTGTGCCAATGCGTTATTTTTGTCACTTAAGCTTTTCTTTGCTCCATTTTGTGCAGAGTGTTTATTTTTTTTATTTTTTCCGTTACGCCTGCGTTCCTCTTTTGGTTTGTCCTCTTTTTTGTCGGCTCTACCGTCTTCTTTTTTATTTTCGATATGTTTTTTGTCTAAATTATGCTCGCGTTTTTCGTGTTTTTGCTCTTTTTTACGCTCATCATGACGATCATTTTGTCTGTGATTTGACTTTTTTTCTATATCGGCTTCAATAATGGCATTTTTTTTAAAAAAACCCAAAAAACCGGAACTTGGATGTTGGATAACTTTAATATCAAGTTCGGTCACAGAGCATTTTAGCTCCGTAGCCGCTTTTTGAAAGGCCTCTTGTAAATTTGAAGCTTCGATACGCATTATGCTTTTACCTCCGCTTTTTTCTGTTTTGCAAAAAGTTTATTAACAAAAATTTGCTGAATAACAGAACAAACGTTGTTTATAAACCAGTAAAGTGTAAGGCCTGCAGGGAAGGTCACAAAGAAAAATGTAAATATTAGCGGTAAAAATTTCATTATCTTTTCTTGCATAGGGTCGCTAAATGTTGTTGGTGTAAGTCTTTGCTGTAAAAACATAGTTACACCCATTAAGATAGGCAAGATAAAGTATGGATCCATCACAGAAAGGTCATGTATCCACAGTATCCACTCAGCGCCTTTAAGCTCGATCGCATTTAATAAAACCCTATAAATCGCGAAAAATACAGGAATTTGAAGTAGTATCGGCAGACATCCACCCATTGGATTTGCACCGTGCTTTTTATAAAGCTCCATCATATGTGCGTTTAGCTTTTGCGGATCGCCTTTATATTTTGCTTGAAGCTCTTTCATCTTAGGGGATAGTTCTTTTAGCTTGTTCATTGACAACATGCCTTTGTATGTTAGAGGGAACAATACTATCCTAATCACCAGTGTAAGAACAACTATTGCCCAACCCCAGTTGCCTATATGCGAATAAAGAAAGCTCAAAAATGCAAACATTGGTTTTGCTATAAAGCTAAACCAACCATATTCTACAACATCGGTTAGGCGTATATCTATCGCTTTTAACGCCCTATACTCTTTAGCGCCGATATATCCACTGCCTTTAAAATTTCCATTTTGTTTAATAAATGCTATTGCATTATTTTGTGGGTCTACGCTAGTAACAACACTTAAAGGCCTGTCAAAAGAGTAAAGCAAGGTTGTATAGTATCTATCCGAAGCAGCAGCTATATTTACGTCACTAAATGACTCTCCGCCATCTAAATCATCATCTTCAAGTATAGTAAGTTTCTCATCTGCATGTCTTAAAAGAACACCGTGGACCGTATAGCTATCAACCGAAACATTTGGTCTAAAACCAGGGGTTATAAAGTATTCTACTTCGCGACTTAAATCAACATCAACATCATAACTTCCATCCGGTCCAAAGGTTATCTTTTTAGTTATAGTAAGACCGTCTAAATTTTGAGTTAAATTTACACTCCTACTAGTGCCATCAACACTGATCTCATTTACATCAGCGCTATAGTTTACATTAAAGGCTTGGTTGTTTATAGTTGTGTCACTAAATCTAAGTTCAAGAGGCAAAGGAGACATTGCCGTTAGCTGAGTTCTTTCTCCATCTTCTGTTTTATATTTTTCTTCGTTAAGATAAAATTTACTGATACGACCTAGCTCATCTATATGAGCTTCATAGTCTTTAGCCTTAACAACAACTAGCGTTTTATCGCTATTTGTACTTGATGTTTTTGGAGTTAAAGAGCCGTTTTGAGATACGGGAGCCGAATTTGAAACTGATGTTTGCGCTTGAACGGTTTGATTTTGTTCATTTGGAAGCGTCTTTGGGATAAAAAAATAATCATAAACGATAAAAAAGACAAAGGATAAAAGAGTTGCGATAAGCACCCTTTTTTGTGTCGATAGGTTATTCATTTTAATGTTTTCCTCTTAATGAATCTAAAACTTTTATAACATAAAATTTACTATTTTTACAAGGAACCAACCAAAATTCAATATCTGCAACTTTATCCTGCTTTGATAGTGAAATGGATGTAAATTTTTTGCCTACAACAGGGTAATCTATACCACCTTTAAATAGTTGATTGCACTTTAGAATTCTCATAAGGACAGCAAAAGAAGCTAAAAAAATATTATTATTTTTAAATTGCCAAATGGCGTATTCCGAGCAAGAAGGATAATAGCGACAGGATTTAGGAAGAATTTTAGAAATGTAGTTTTGGTAAAATTTAATACACAAAATCGCAAATTTATTCATTTCAGGCATCCTAATTTCTTAAGCGACCAACGCACATTTTTTTGAATTTTATCAAACCTAAACTCATTAAGCCCATTTTTTGCTACTATGACGTAAATGCCGCTTTCAAGTTCGTCACAAACTTCTAAAAAAACTGCACGTAACAATCTTTTCGCCCTATTGCGGACGACCGCTTTTCCTACTTTTTTACTAGCTACTACTGCTAATTTGTTCTGGATTGAAGGTTTATAAAAAAGGACACAGACTTCACTGTGCCATCTTTTTGCATCTTTATAAACCGATGAGAATTCTTTTGAGTCGCTTAAAGACTCAAAGTTTGCTAAGCTGCCAATCTTTTTCTACCTTTAGCACGTCTAGCATTTATAACTTTACGACCATTTTTAGTTTTCATTCTTAAACGAAAACCGTGAGTGCGTTTTTTAGGGGTTTTGTGAGGCTGATAAGTCCTTTTCATCTCTTTCCTTAAAATTAATATAAAAGCGTGATGTTATCAAAAAAATACTTAAATTCCTTTGAATATAACTAAAATCAGACACAAGTATTAAAATTTTAAGCAAATTAAAATATAATACCAAAATGGAAATTTCGCAAAAAAACGAAACATTAAAAAAGTTATATTTTTTAAAAGCTATCGGATATAAATTTATAAATGAAAATTTTATTTTTTCGCAAAAAATATCCGAATTTGCCGATGTGGACGAACTAAATCATCAAATTTCACAATGCAATTTATGCCACCTTAGAAAGTCCGCAAATACGGCCTTACTAGGATATGGCAACAAGCAAAGCAAGATAATGTTCGTCTGCCTTGCTCCAAGTCCAAATGCCGATAAAAACGCAGAGTTGGTTTCTGGGATGCTTGGCGCAAAATTTAGCGAACTGGTCTTTAACTCGCTAAATCTTAACAAAGATGAGTTTTATGTAAGTTCTATCTTAAGATGTAAAAATCTAAATTTAGAAGGCAAAGATATGGCAAATGATGAGTGTTTTGAACTTTGCAGACCTTACCTAATGGAAGAAATAGAGCTCATAAAACCAAGCATAATCATAACTCTTGGAGAAGAGGCGTTTTTTAAGCTTTATGGGCAAAATATTGCAAATACAAATTTCAAGAGCCTTAGAGGAAGTGTTTTAAAATTTCAAAACACCCTCTTAATGCCTACGTATTCGGTAATGTGGCTTATGAAAAACCCTAGTTTTGAAGATGTTTTTTGTGCTGATTTAAAAAAGATAAAAGGTATGATATGAAAAAAATTATTATAGCTCTTACGGCGATTTATTTTTGTGCTTTTGCCAAAACCCACATTATGTCAAATATCGCTCCAGCAAGTATCCAATATATAAATTTAGAGCCGGATTTTTGCGATATAGCCTGTCTAAACGAGCTTTTAGAAAGTGATATGTTAGCTAGTTTTATGGCTAGATTTGAGCCAAGCGTCATAAAAGATCAAAACTTAAGCATGATGTATGCAAGCCTTGGTGGAAACATCACGTTTGTCGCTGACGGATCAAATAAAATAGCTGTCATCATCCCACAAAAAATCATAAAATCATATACAAACGTAATAACTGACGCGATAGTCTCCTATGCAGCGCAAACAAATGCAAAAATTCAAATCGAATTTATCTTTTGCGGGGATGAGAGCGAAAGCTCGGTATCAAGTGCTCTAGACCAAGCAAGAGCACGCAACATCAGCTACTTTATAGCTCCTTTTACGAAAAACGGTTTTAAAATTTTAAAGAAAAATTTAGAGCAAAAAGAGTTTGCATTTATACCGACTATTAATGTTAGAGCAAATGGAGAAACAGCGCCAAACATCGTCTTTGGCGGTATAGACTACGAAGCTCAAATAAGAGTTTTAATGAGTATGGCAAATGATAAAATTACTGCTTTTAGCGATACAAGCTATCTTGGAAATTTACTAAACGACTATACGAGACAATCGAGCAATGGTGAATTTTACGATGTACAAATCGACTCAAAAGAGTTAAATTTAGAAGAATACCTAAACAACAAAACCAAATACAACAACACAAGCATGTTTTTAAATTTACCAACTATCAAGGCTTCTTTGATAGCTACGCAAGCAAGAGGTTACGAGATCGCTCCACACGCTCTTCTTAGTACACAAATAAACTACACTCCGCATATCTTTAACTCCATAGATGAAAAAAATAGGCAAAATTTATATATTGCAAACTCCATAAGCGAGATCAATGATGAACTTTTAGCCACAACCGCGCTCTTTGGCGTGAATTTAAATTTTAACTGGATAGCCTACTCTTCAAATATCGGACTTGAATACATCTATACAAATTTTATAGACACTGCCAAAAAAAGGGTCTTTCATGAAAGCATACAAAGCTCACAAGTCGGATACGATATAAAAATTTATGAAGCAAAGGGCTATAAATTTTCGCCAGTCAAACTCATGGAAGAAGAGATAAAAGACAACAATTCCTCACTTAGCCTTTGAGGCTTGCCGTCCTTTAAAAAGGCAAGAGTTACGTTCATGGCAAATACCGACTCTAGCTTTGTTTCGCCGTTTATATCGCCTATTCTAAAAATTTCTTGGCGTAAAACAAGCGAAGCCTTTTTGATCTCTAAAACACTTGTTTTAATCTCTAGCAGATCACCCAAAACAGATGGCTTTATAAATTTAGCCTCTAGCGAAGATACTACAAAATGGCTACTTGGCAAGAAGAATTTTCTACCTGCCGTAAAAAACAAGTCGCTCCTTGCTCGTTCGCAAAATTTAATATAATTTGCATGATATACTATCCCACCTGCATCGGTATCTTCGTAATAAATTTTAACTCTCACTATCTTACCTCTTTTCTAGTTTTTATATCACACCTTGCGCCGCGAGTTATCATTAAAGACTGCTCGTAAAAAAGCAAAAGAGTTATAGAAACACCAACTCCCATAGCTATCGCCACACCAGCGGTCGTAAGTGCGTTATCAAAAAATATTATAAGCAAATTCATCTTTTCGCTTGCGTCATCGCTTTTTATAAACGAAAAAAGCGCAAGTATACTTTTATACGCGTAAATTCCTGGAACCATCGGCAAAAGTGCCGGAAATGCGATAATCTCAGCCGGCACCTTAAGCCTTTTTGCAAAAAACATACCAAGTATCCCTGCCAAAAACGATGCTATCAAAGTCGCCACCGTGATGTTGAGAATTTGCACCTGAAGTATCAAAAATCGACTAGCGTGTGATATCGCGGCGATGAGTGCGGAAAATGCCAACGTTTTAGCAGGAGGCGAACTCGCATATGCAAAGCCTAGTCCCGCAACAGCTGCAAACAAAGCATCTATCATGGTTGCTAAAAATAGTTCAAACACCAATCAGTCCTATATTTGAGATAGAAAGCGTCATATAAACACCGATGGCTATACATAAGATGAGTATACCCGTGCTAAAGGCGCGACTTATGCCGACAAGTATATTTTCGTTTAAAATATCAAATATCGAATTTATCATAAAAATTCCAGGCATCATAAACAAGATACTAGAACCTATGGCGACATCAGGCGTCGTGGAAAATCCAAAATGAACTCCCAAATATGCTATAAATGACGATATGAATGAGACGATTATGTATTGAAGTTTTAAATTTACGCTAAATTTAGCAAGCAAAAATCTACAATAAAACCCTATAAATGTAGCCACAAACACAGAGATCACAGCCCCAAAATCACCACCAAAAAGCTTACAAAAAGCCGAATTTGCAAGCGTTATAAAAATGAGCGTTTTAGCAAAAGAGTTATTTTGATGAGTTATGATATCAGCAAAATGCTCCTTTGCTACTTCAAGACTAAATCTATCATCATATATCTGCCAACTAAGTGCGCTAAGTTCCGAGATAAGTCTAAAATTTACAACAGAAGTCGCGGTGCTTTTAACATAAGTCCGCCTAATAGAGTTATCAAGCGGGTCCATAACGCTAATGGTAAAATTTCTAACAAATATCGTTAAACTAACATCATAACCATAAGCCCTTGCTATACGACCAACACAACGATCGATCCTTGCGGTATACGTGCCGATACTTAGCATTTTTGTAGCGTATTCGATCAAAAAGTCGGTAACGGCTTGGATATGAGGTTTTTCTTTCATGCCTGACTTTTAGATTTTATCGCACTTATAAAAAATAGTAAAGTCTGTGCCATAAGCATTAACTTCATTACGTATTCGCTTGCTTTATGCATAGCGTCAAACTCAGCATTGCCCATCGTCATCTCTTCTCCCATAGCTTGTGCAGCGATGATAAAATCCGTAAAATAAAACACAAAAGCAAGAGCGAGCGCTAAATTTATAAACGCCAATGCAAAGCTTGAAATTTTAATATAAAAGCTTGTTTTTCCTTTTGGACCAAATAGCTCAAATAACAATGCAAATGCACTCACAAAAAGCAAAGCGTAATTATACTTGATAAAAATTTGCGTCATTATCACTCCACTTTCAAAGTGAGTAAGCGGGCTTTCTCCCATATATCTTTGCGGATAAAATATCGCAGGAGCTACAAATACACCAAGAGCAAGCTCCACACCAATAAGTCCAGCCAACAAAAACAAATACACGTTTTTCATACTTTCCCTTTAGTTTTATTTAAATTTTTTGCAACAAATCCGCGGTCAAATCCGGCTAGATCCGTATAAAACTCCGCACTAAATCCATAAAATTTCAAACACTCACCCATCGCTTTTTTTTGGTCATATCCCATCTCACAAGCAAGATATCTAACACCTTTTTGACTTGCGATCCTTACTATATCTTTTAAAATTTCATCGCCTTTTTCACCGCCAAAAAGTGCGGTTTTAGGCTCGTTTAAAACCCATTTGTCAAGCTTGTAATCATTTGCGATGTAGGGTGGATTTGAAATTATGATATCAAACTTCTCATCCACTGTGTTTAAAAACTCGGTTTTTACAAATTTTATTTTATCCGCTACGTTAAATTTTAACGCATTTTGCTTTGCATTTTTTAGCGCTATTTCACTGATATCGGTTGCAACTATACTTGTGTCTAAATTTAAAGCCAAACAAACGCTTATTATCCCACTTCCTGTACCGATCTCAGCGATTTTTGGATTATCAAATTCCTTTGATAGCTCAAGCACTTTTTCAACTAAAATTTCAGTCTCTGGTCTAGGGACTAAAACTCCGCTAAGCACGTCAAATTCAAGCGAGTAAAACGAGGCAAGACCCGTTATGTATTCAAGAGGTTTGCCATCTTTAAAACGCTCTATCAAAGCAAAATATCCGCTCTCGTCTTGCAGTTCGTTTTTTAAATTTAAAAAAAGCTCGTTTTGGCTTACCTTAAGGTGAAATAGCATTAAATTTCTTGCTACGTTTGCACCGCTTTCGTGGATCTTAAGCTCGCTTCTAGCCTTTACTAAAGCCTCTTCAATCCTCATTTTCAAGCTCATTTATACGTTCGACAAGACTTGGATGCGAGTGATATAGTGTCGCATAAAGCGGATGTGCAAGCGGGAAAGCTTTGTTTTGACTACCTAACTTTTTAAGCGCATTTATCATACTTTGCCTATCTTTTGTTTTTGCGCCAAATTTATCTGCATTAAACTCATTTTTACGACTTATATATGAGATAAATGGGCTAAATATAAAGCTAAATATAGGACTAAATAAAAGTAAAAACACTATCACGGCACCGCCACCGCTCATACCTAGCGCGTCATAAGCGCCTTTATTAATATTACCAAATACTCCAAAAAGACAAAACAACATAAGCGAACTTAGGGCTATCATTTTTAAAATATCCTTATGTTTAAAATGCCCCAACTCATGTCCCAAAACAGCTATGATCTCATCCACGCTTAGTTTTTTAATAAGCGTATCAAAAAGCACCACGCGTTTTGTAGCACCAAGTCCTCCAAAGTAGGCATTTAGACGATTATCACGTTTACTTGCATCCATCACAAAAACACCACTACTTTTAAAGCCAAGGGAGGTTAGTAAATTTTCGATATTTGACTTTAGTTCGCCGTCTTCAAGCGGAGTTACTTTGTTAAAAATAGGAGCTATAACGGTTGGATAAATGAGGTTTATTATCAAAATGATGCCAAAGCTTATCAAAAATGCCCAAAACCACCAAAGTTCGCCAAGTGCCTCAAGACAAAACAGAAGCAGCCAAACAAACGCCGAGCCAAAAACAAGCGTTAACGCGAGCGATTTTATCGTGTCTATGATAAAAATTTTAGCTGTTACGTTTGAAAAACCGTGCTTTTTGTCTTTTATAAATTTTTCATAGACATTAAATGGCAAATCAAATAAAGAATTTATGATCAAAAAACTCATTACAAAAACGATGTATTCGGTATTTGAGGCTGTTTTGACAGTAGCTTCAAATAAAATTCTAAGACCAAAAACAAGCCAAACAATACTAACAAAAGTACCAAAAATAAGAGAGGCAAGTTCAAATTTTTGATTATCTATGGCAATTTTAGCCGCGTTTTTATACTCGGCTTCTTCTAAAACAACGGCAGGCTTTAAACTCTCTTGTTTGATAAATTTAATCTGCAAAAACGAAACATAAGCCTTAAAGGCAGCATAAAAAACGAATAAAACTACAAAAAAACCAAGCATTTAACCTACTTTATAAAATTATCATAAAATGAACTGATGAATACGATTAAAATAATAAAAGGAATTATAAATTTAACATACCAGTGCCAAAAATTAACGATCTTAACGCACTTTTCACTACCTTTTAAAATTTCAGCTTTCGCTTCATCGCCTAATACCCAGCCTACAAACAAGGCGCATCCAAGCGAAGTAAGAACGAAAAATATCGTCGCACTTATCGCGTCATAGGCATCAAATATATTTTTACCAAAGATTGTAATATGAGAAAGTAAATTTGTAGCCATTAGACTAGGGATATTGCCCAAAACAAAAATTCCTCCAAGAACTATAAATATCGCCTTTTTACGGCTTACTTTAAATTTTTCCTGTAAGGTTGTTATCATAACCTCATAAATCGGAAGCGATGTTGTAAGTGCCGCTATCATTAAAAGCGTAAAAAACGCCGTCGCGATAAGGCTACCAAACGGCATATGAGAGAAGACTATCGGTAAACTTTTAAAGACAAGACTTGGACCGCTGTTTGGCTCGATACCAAAACTAAAGAGAGAAGGAAATATCATAAAGCCAGCAAGCACGGCGATAGCCGTGTTTAAAATGCCAGTTATCACTGAAATTTTAACAAGACCTTCGTCTTTTTTTACAAAGCTAGAAAGTGTTATCATCACGCCAAAACCAAGTGATAAAGCAAAAAATACCTGTCCCAAAACGTCGATAAACAGCTTCATATTTATCTTAGAAAAATCTGGCGTAAGATAAAATTTAATGCCTTGCGCAGCTCCATCAAGAGTTATGTTTTTAGCAACCATTGTTAGCATAAGTAAAAACAAAATCGGCATTAGATATTTTGCTGCCTTTTCTATACCTTCAACCGCTCCTTGCACCAAGATAACGTAGTTTACAAGAACAAAAACAAGGGTTGCAAAACTGATAGTCATTGGGTTGTTTATGATATTTTGATTATAAAATTCTGTTGTTTGCGTGATAGTTATGATATTTGATAAGTCAAATAATCCAAAGATAATCTGCCCGATATAGCTTAAAACCCAACCACCGATAACCATATAATAAGACATAATGCCAAACGCACCAAGTAGTCCCATCCAGCCTACTATCTTCCAGTATTTAGCGATACGCTTGCCGTTTGCCATACCGCTAAATGCATCAACCGCATTGACCTTTAGACGTCTGCCGATAGCATTTTCAACCAATATCATGGGAATTCCTATCACTATCATCGCCACAACAAATGTGAGCACATACGCTCCTCCGCCGTTTTGTCCAACCAAATAAGGAAACCTCCACGTTGCACCAAATCCAACGGTAGCACCTGCAACAGCTAAGATATATGTGAGTTTTGAACTCCAGTTTTGCCTCTTTTTCATTTCTTGTTCCGTCTATAAATTTTAAAGCAAAGATTTTAACGAAAAAATGCTTATTTTTTTTAATAAAAAGATATGAATTTATTTGTTTGTCTTACAAAAATATCACAAATTTTTAAAGTCTTCAAGCGTTTCTTACGGTGTGTAAAAACTGCATGTGCTTTCTATACTGTTCAACAACATCGTTTATCAAAGTCGCTTCACTCCAGCCAAGCACGTCATAATCCTGCCCGCCTTCGTTTAAAAATACCTCTGCTCTATAATACAAATCATCGCCGTTAAGGGCTTGAGTGTAGCCTGGGCTATTTCTTTTTACAAGTTTTATGCCGTAGCTAAAGTCTTGTTCGTCCTCCAAGCTCACGCTTAATTTTATAAAATTTCCGCCAGAGTTTTGCTCTATTTTTGAGCTTAAGCCGTTTTTGTCAAATTCATCTTTTAGCTCTGAAAATGCGTCAAAAACAACACTTTGCATAAATTTATACGCATCTTTTTTATTTGGTAGTTCAATGATAGTCTTTAAACGCTCCTGCCAACTTTTTGACAACTCGCCAATAGGCATATTTGAAAAATTTTGCATTTTACTTTTAATATGATCGATCCTTAAAGCTTTAAATAGCCCAAAAATCGCAAACATAAGAGCTAGAGTAAATGGTAAAGCCGCAACTATAGTCATAGCTTGAAGCGAAGCCAAACCTCCTCCTAGCATAAGCGATGCCGCGACTAAACCTATAGCTAGTCCCCAAAAAATTTTCTGCCAAATGGGCGTATTATCAGAGCCGTTTGAACAAAGCATATTTATCACCATCGCAGCAGAGTCGGCTGATGTTATAAAAAATACAACTACCATTAAAATCGCGATAATACATAATATCTTTGATAGTGCGAAATTTTCTAAAAAAACAAAAAGAGCAGTTGCTACGTCGCTAACAACGGCGTTTGCCAAAGTAACATCACCGCCGTTTACTAAATTTATAGCGCTATTGCCAAAAAAGGTCATCCACATAAAAGTAAATCCCGTCGGGACAAAAAGCGCACCGATGACAAATTCTTTTATGCTTCTACCTTTTGAAATTTTAGCTATAAAAAGCCCCACAAAAGGCGACCATGAAAGCCACCAAGCCCAGTAAAGCAGTGTCCAGCCGCCAAGCCAACCGTCACTCATCTTTCCATAAGCATTTAGGTTAAAGGTATTTGCGGTAAGAGCCGCGATGTATTCGCCACTATTTTGCACCAAAGCCCTTAAAAGACCGGTGGTTTCTCCTAAAAACAGAATCAAACTCATAAAAACAATAGCCGTTATGATGTTTAAATTTGATAATATTTTTATCCCTTTATCAACCCCAAGTGCCGCCGAAGCTGTTGCACAAAGACAGAGTATAACAAGCAAGGTTATATTAATATCGGGCATCTTAAGCACATAACTAAGTCCTGCATTTACCTGAATAACGCCGTATCCCAGCGAAGTAGCCACACCAAAAAGCGTAGCTATAACAGCAAAAATATCTATAACATCTCCCAACCTGCCGTAAATTTTATCACCTATAAGCGGATAAAACGCCGAACGAAGCGTAAGCGGTAAGTTGTGTCTATACGCAAAAAACGCCAAGATCAGTGCAACTATAGCATATACAGACCAAGCACTTATACCCCAATGAAAAAACGTGATATTCATAGCAAGCCTTGCTGCTTCAACGCTTTTACCCTCTCCAATAGGAGGAGTTAAAAAGTGCATAAGCGGTTCACCTACTCCAAAAAATACAAGCCCTATCCCCATGCCTGCTGCAAAAAGCATGGCAAACCATGAGATATTTGTGTATTCCGGTATGGAGTGATCCGCACCTAGCTTTATCTCTCCAAAGCGCGAAAATCCAAGCACAAATACGCTTAAGACTATAATTGCGATAGATAAAACATAAAACCAACCAAATTTATCAGCTACTAAATCCTGCGCACCTTTAAAAATTTGTCTTGAACTTTCAGGAAAAATAAGCGAGAAAATTGTTATTAAAAATATAACAATAATCGAAGGATAAAATACTTTTGGATTAAATTTACTCTTTTTTACTCTCATTTGTCACCTTTAAACTGTATTTGTATCAAAAATAACACAAAAAAGTAAATGTCTAAAAACAAACAAGAGCAAACTCTCATTAAAAAATTTACAAATAAACAAGGCTCTAGCCGTAAAACACGGCTAGATATCACTTACCAATCACTTGGATCGAGTGGCTCGTTAGGCGTAAAAGTGCATTCGCTACCTTTGCATTTTACAGCTGCATCTATATAAACACCTTTTGTAAAGCCACCTTTTTTAGCCTTAGACTGTGCTTCTAAAGCACGACCGCCGGCTGCGCAGTGAAAGATTACATAAGTGTCAGGAAGTTTTGATAAAAATGTCTTTTCGTCATTTTCTTCAATAGATATATGAAGTGAACCAGGAACAAAACCTGTCGCTCTCTCATCGCTTCTTCTTACGTCAACTATAGTTACGCCTGCCGGTAATTTTTTATAATTTGCCAAAAACCATTCGCCGTCAACAGAACCTATGTCAAGCCCTTTTTTGATCGGCCCCATAAACGGTGTGCTAAGTTTTGCAACGGCTCCGCTTGCTGCGGCTTCGCTTCCACCTTTAGTTGTTTTTAGCCCCGCTTCTTTCCATGCAGGAACTCCCGCTGAGTAGTTTGCAACTTTAGTATAACCAAGAGAGACTAGCTTTTGAGCTACTATGTGTGACTTTTTGCAGTCATAACCTTGGCAAAACGTAATAATCTGCGTATCTTTGGCACTTGGAAATCTACCGCTAAGTTTATCAAGCTCGGTATCTGTTATAGATATCGCTCCAGGGATGCTTTCTGCTAGAAATTTAGCATAAGGTCTAGCATCTATCATAAATGCCGAGTTGGCGTCAAATGCATTTTTAACAGTTGGGGTACCAACTTCGATATAGTCTTTTTTAGACCATTCAGGATAGCCTGCTTGGTATAATTTTACGTTTTTATAACCTAGCTCTTTAAGCATGATGGCCACTTTTGGACTTTTTGCACAGTCCCAACCTTGACAAAAAACGATAATCTCTTTGTCTTTTGGCGTGCCGTCTATCCTTTTTACATGATCTTTAAAGTCCGTATCATGAATTTGGATACTTGACGGGATAGTTCCTGCATTATAATGTCTATCAGGTCTTGCGTCTATAAATAACGCTTCCGAATTACCCCTCATACCGCTTCCAAGCTTGCTTCTTACATAAGAAAAGTCTACAACCTCAAGCTTGCCTTTTTCGATTAACGACTTAACCGAGTCGGACGGTTTTGTAGCTATAGCTTGTGCCGCTGTAGCAGAAGTATTTGACGTAGCACAACCGCTAAACATCAAAGCCGTTGTAAGCGCAATAGCGCTAATAAATTTCAATTGCATAGTTTCTCCTTTTGTAAAAATGGTTTAAATTCTTCCAGGTAGCATTCCGTGGAAAATTATAGGTTTCATCATATATACCTTAAGCAACCACATACTCCATCGCTCTTTAGTCGGATCAAGAGGGAAAGACGGCGCAGGCTTGCCAGACCAGTCAAACTCGGCAAACATTACGGTGCCGATACTTGTGATAAACGGACAAACTGTATATCCGTCGTATTTAGCAGGCAGCTTATCTTTTTTCTCCATTACGGCGATTAGGTTATCCACAAGCACGTGATACTGTTTTCTAGAGCTTCCGCCGGTTTTTCCAAGAGGCACGGCAGCACAGTCACCTATAGCAAAGACATTCGGATAGGCTGTATGTTGAAGCGTTTCTTTATTAGCCGGCACCCAGCTAGCAGGCGAGCCAAGAGGTGATTTACCTACAGCATCTGGTGCTTTTTGAGGTGGAACAACATGTAAAAAGTCAAATTTTTTCTCAAATGTTTCCTTTTTGGTTATCATCTCATACTCTTCTAGGTCTTTATCCCACTCGCCTTTTTCGACCCATGTTTTTTCAAAAGTTGCAACTTGATTTTGAGTATCTACCGCTACCAAACGTGTTTTAAATTCCCATTTAAAATCGCGCTTGCTAAACTGCTCTTCTATAGCTTTTGCATATTCGGGCACTCCAAAAAGCTTGTCGCTATTTGTGTAAAATAAAATTTCAACCTTATCTCTTACGCCTGCTTTTTTAATTAGATCGTTTGCGATATACATTACCTTTTTAGGTGCGCCACCGCATTTTACAGCAGTAGGTGAGTCTGTAAAGATAAGTTGGAGTTTTTCGTTACCTTTTAAATTTTTAGCCTTTTTTATTATCTCTTGTATACCATCATAAGTATCAACGGAACCTTCTGCAAAATAAAGCGAATAAACACCGTTTTTGCCGACTTTTTTACGCACTTCGTCGCAATTTCCAAGAGTGGTTATCTCACCCTCAAGACCTTTTATGGCTCCATAATTTAAAGTAACACCCATAGCAACCACAAGATAGTCGTAACCAACCTCGGTGCCGTCTTCAAGTATCACTTTGTTATTTTCAGGATCGAAATTTTTAGCTGCTTTTTGTATCCAATTAACCTCTTTTGGCATGAAGTCACTTGTTTGATAAATAATATCTTCTTTCTTATATACACCTGCGGCTATAAGAGTCTGACCGGCCTGATATGAAACAGATATAGGATTTGGCTCGATCACGGTTATATCTGGGCTTCTTAGTCTTTTGCAAAGTTTTGCCGCAGTCGCAACACCGGACAAACCGCCTCCAACGATGACTATCCTGCCAGTAGCCGAAGAGGCAGCTTGGGCTGATACAGGTGCAGCTGCATTTGACAACACTCCCGCCGCTAAAGGTGAGATAGCTATAAGTTTCATTGCCTCTCTACGAGAAAGCTTATGACCATTTTTTTCAAGCTCATCAAGAACTTCATTGATAATCTTGTCTTGGCTCATAAAATACTCCTTTATATAAAATCATATTTTTAAATTTTAAAGTTACATTGTTCTTTTAAGGAACACAGCAATTGTATCATCATCTAAAAATTTATTTTGTAACAAAGTTACATTATTTTAGACTGACATTAAGCTATGATTACAGTGTTAAAACAAAATTTTAAACATACCAAAAGGAGTAGAAATGAAAAAAATAATCTCATGCGCTTTAATAGCAATGATGGGGCTTTCAATAGCCAGTACTACGGCATTTGCCGACTATGCAAGAGGTCAAAAGCTATATCTTAAGTTTATGAAAGATGCTACAGGCATAAAAGGTGATGCTTTTGCGGCACAACACACAATAGCAGAGTGGAAAGGCATGTGTGAAAACGAAGGTGAAGGCTTTATAAAGGCGATGTCATCGAAGTTTCCAAGTGCAAATGATTTTTTAAGTGGAGCACAATTTAAGAAATTTCAACCTGACATTTGTGACTTTGTGATCCATTACGCAAAAGATAGCGGCAACGTTCCTTCTTGCTAAAAACCTTATTCACTCCTGAATTTTAAAATTTAGGAGTGAAAATTTTACTTTCTACACTAAATTCTCTAAATTTTCTGAAATTTCAAGCACTTCAAAATATTCATTTTCTAATTTTTCAAGCTCGGCTTTTTTACTTTCAAGTTCGTCGTAAATTTTATTAATACCAATCTCTTGATAAATTTGCGGATCGCTTAAAGCTGTTTCAAGCTCTAAAATTTTAGCCTCTAAACTTTCTATCAAAGCCGGATTTTCATTTAAAATTTTGTTTTGTTTGTAACTTAACTTTGATCCGCTTTTTTGCTTTTGAACGGTTGTGGTTTGGTTTTTTATTAACTCGTTTTCAAACTCATCTATCTCGCCAAGCTCATCTTTTAGCTCCAAATACGCGCTGTATTCATTATGCACAACCTCGATATTTTGACCCTCAAATGCCCAAAGTTTATTTGAAATTTTATCAACAAAATACCTGTCATGACTTACAAAGATAATCGCTCCCGTAAAGCTTTGCAGATACTCTTCAAGGATGTTTATGGTAGCGATATCAAGGTCATTTGTCGGCTCGTCAAGAACCAAAATATCATACTCTTTAGTAAAAAGAAGTGCAAGTGCGACGCGGTTTTTTTCACCACCGCTTAAAACACCTACTGGCTTATCAAGATACTCTTTTGGAAATAAAAAATTTTTAAGATATCCGTAAACGTGCATATTTCGTCCGCGCACCATCACGTGATCACCGCCATTTGGGCAAAAAATTTCTATTAAATTTTTATCATCGTTTAGTTCGCTTCGATTTTGATCAAAGTATCCAACCCTCACTTCTCCACGCTCTATCTTGCCTTTAAATGGCGGGATTTTGCCCAAAAGAGCTTTTAAAAGCGTGCTTTTACCACTTCCGTTTCGCCCTACTATCGCTATACGTTCACCTTGAAGAATTCTTGCGTTAAAGTCCTTTAACAGCTCTTTATCGCCAATTTTTAGCGTCAGGTCTTTTACCTCAAAAAGCATTTTTTTACGATTAGTCGAGTGGGTTTGGTTGAAATTTTTACTTGCGCGTTCCAGTTCTAGCTTTACGCGTCTTATCACGCCTGGGTTTTTCTTGGCTTCTTCGCGCATAGCCAGCACACGTTCTTTACGTCCTTCATTACGCTTTAGCCTTGCTTTAACACCGCGTCTTAGCCACTCCTCTTCGCTTTTTAAATTTTTTAAAAGCGTCTCATGGGTTTTAGCCATACTCTCTAAAATTTCTTGTTTTTTAGCCAAATAATACGCATATCCGCCGTCAAATGACCTTATTTTCGCCTCTTCTATCTCTATGCTTCTAGTTGCGATAGCATCTATAAAATAGCGATCGTGACTTATAAATATAATGGTTTGCTTTGAGTTTTTAAGCATATCCTCTAAAAATCTAACCATATAAACATCAAGATGGTTTGTAGGCTCATCAAGCAGTAAAACATCAGGCTTTTTAAGGATAAGTGCACCCAGTGCAACACGCCTGATCTCTCCTCCGCTTAGGCTGTTTACTAGGCGATTTTCATACTCTTTTAGACTAAATTGAACAAGCACTTGCTCTATGCTTCGCTCTATATCCCAGCCGTCTTTACTCTCTATAAATTTAATAAGCTCATCGGCCCTTGCGTGTATGGCGGTATTTTCAGGCTCATGAGCAAGAATTTCAACCACTTTTGCATACTCGTCACGTGCTTCAAAAATTTCTTTAAGTTCTAAATTTAAAACACCTTTAACACTTAAACCATCATCGTATTTTGGGGCCTGAGAGAGCATTTGCACGCTTATGTTGTTTTGTGTTACAACACGTCCGCTATCAACATCATAAGCACCGCAGATAATCTTCATCAATGTGCTTTTACCACCACCGTTTTTGCCGATTATGGCGATTCTCTCGCGTTCATTTATACTTAGGCTAACTTCATTTAAAATTTCATTTGGACCAAATTTTTTACTAACTTCGATAAGATCTATCAACGCCATTTTTAAACCTAAAATGAAATTCCCATACTTAGCGCAATGACGCAAAGCACAAAGGCAAGAGGAACATAAACATATCTTCCGATGTTATACCATAAGTCGCCGTGCTTTTTGGCCGCTCCAGTGTTTATCTCGTCCATTATCTCCTCTTTTTTTATCACCCAAAACCAAGAAAGAGCGCCGATAACTGCACCGATAGGAATGATATATATGCTAACAAGATCCATCCACGGTCCCCAACTTGAGATCATCTCCATGTTTATACCAACTCCTAAGCATACAACACAAAGAGCGACAAGCACGTGAGTTCGTTTTAGTTTTGGAAATTTATGAAGTATCGACTCGGCTACAGCCTCAAACATATTTTGCAAAGATGAAATTCCGCCAAAAATAACAGCCGTAAAAAGTATGATCGCAAAAATTTGCCCACCTGGCATATCTTGTAAAATTTTAGGCAAGGTTACAAAAAGAAGTTTAGGTCCAGCAGCAGGATCCATAGAGTAGGCAAATACGGCAGGTATCATAACAAATGCCGCCACAGTAGCCGCTATGGTATCAAATATCGCCGTCTTTCTTGCAGAGTCAACCACGTCTTCAGTCTTTGGCAAATACGCACCATAAACTATCATGCCAGAGCCCGTAATGGAAAGCGAGAAAAACGCCTGTCCCATAGCCGCAACCCAAACCATAGGGTCGCTAAGCTTTGAGAAATCAGCCTTAAATATAAATTTATACCCCTCAAAAGCACCATCAAGCATAGCAACACGCACCGCCAAAATAGTAAAAAGTATAAAAAATAACGGCATCATGATCTTGTTTGTTTTTTCGATACTTTTTGCTCCAAAAAATAACGTAAGCAAAGTGCCGACCACAACGATAATGTGAAAAGGCACAACCGAATACGGCGTAAGAGCGAAGGACTCAAACCAGGTATTTGTATCAACGCTCATTAAAGAGCCACTAAGCGCTTGCGTTAAAGCCTTTAAAACGTAAGCTATGATTACCGCGTAGCCGATAGCTATACACATAGAGCCTGCAAGCGGTATCCAGCCTAAAATTTTACCAACGCCGCCGAGTCCTCTTGTTGCAAAGGCGTATTCGTATGAGCCAAGAGTTCCTGTTTTAGCCCTTCTGCCGATAGCATACTCCGCACTTAATGCAACATAAGAAAAAAGTGCGATAAACATTAGATAGATGATCAAAAAAGCACCACCACCGTTTGCGCCGACCTTATACGGAAAGCCCCAGACATTCGCCATGCCAACGGCAGAGCCGACACACGCGATAATAAAAGCCCACCTAGAGGTAAAATTTTTCTTTTCCATTTTTCATCCGTTAAAATTTAGTTTTTGTATGATTATACTTAAAAAATCTTATTTGTAAGAAACAATAATGCGTCCAAAAGCCAAAGTGTGTAAAATTTACAAGCTTTAAACTAAAATTTCTACTATTTTAGGTAAAATCAGCACTTTTATAAGGAAAATTTTATGAATTTATCTCTCAAAAAACTTACCATACCTATATTTTTGGATATGTTTTTACACTTTATAACACTCATCATAAACACATATATGGTGACAAAGGTAAGCGTTCATCTAGTCGGAGCTATGGGCGCAGGAAACCAAGTCATGGACCTGTTTATGACGATATTTGGCTTTTTAAGCGTGGGTTGCTCTATCGTAGTGGCACAAGCCTTAGGCGCTAAGAACAAAAAACTTGTAAAACGCGTCATTCACGCAAGTATAACATTTAACTCTATCGTAGGGCTTTTGTCTGCGACATTTATCTTTTTTTACGGATATGAAATTTTAGAGCTTCTAAAAGTCCCGGCAAATTTACAACAAGAAAGCTATACCTACTTACATATGCTTGGTTTTGCACTCATGTTTGACGGTATCGGCATGGTGCTTGCTGCGATTTTGCGCGTTTATGGATATGCTACCGAGGTTATGTTTGTTTCGTTTTTAATGAACATTATAACCGTTGCAGGTAACGCCATCATGCTTTTTGGTTGGTTTGGCTTGCCAAGTTACGGACTATACGGGGTTGCTATATCAACCATAGCAGGACGATTTGTCGGACTTATCGTGCTTGCCATTATGCTTATCCGCCTTGCAAAAGTTAGAATTTTCATTAAAAGACTATTTAGCTTACCATTTAACGTCTTGCGTAAAATTTTGCATGTCGGGCTTCCAAGCGCCGGAGAAAACCTGCTTTGGATGGCTCAATACATGGTCGCCTTTGGCTTTGTTGCAAGTATGGGAGAAGCAAGTTTGTCGGTGCAAACAATTTACTTTCAAATAACACTTTTAATACTTCTGTGCGGGGCAAGCATAAGCATAGCAAACGAAGTTATAGTCGGGCATTTGGTTGGCGCTAAGCAGTTTGAAGAGGCTTATCTCCGTACTTTTAGGGCATTAAGATACGGCGTTATTGCAACCGTTGTTGTTGTGCTTATAATGTTTGCGTTAAAAGACCTTATCATGCATGAGTTAAATTTAACACAAGAGTTAAAAGATGTTATGTTGCCACTTTTTACACTATCTATCGTGCTTGAGATCGGCAGGACATTTAATATCGTTATCGTAAATGCTCTTCGTGCTAGCGGCGATGCTAGATTTCCATTAATGACGGGCTTAGTTTTTATGTGGGGCGTAAGTCTTCCGCTTGGGTATTTTTTAGGAATTTATCTTGGCTGGGGGATACTTGGCGTTTGGATAGGATTTACGGCTGATGAATGGCTAAGAGGACTTGTTAATACTTGGCGCTGGAAGAGTAAAAAATGGCAGTCAAAACGGCTTGTATAAATTTTTATAACCTACAAGTTAAGCTAAATTTCAAACCGCGCGTTAAAAACACTCATTTAAGAGTAGCTAAAAACGCGCAAATTTCGATGACGCTACCCTTTCGTGCCACTCAAAAACAAGCTATAGATTTTTTAGAAAAAAACAAAGAGTGGCTTATAAATACACATGAGAGAATTTTAAAAAACATGCCAAAAGATGATGAATTTATCCTACTTGGCAAAATTTATAAGATAAAATTCGATGAAATTTACAAGATACCTGTGATCGATGACAATGAAATTTTAGTAAAAGATAAAAACTTGCTTGAAAAATTTAAAAAAACCAGAGCAAAGGAAATTTTTAGCAAAGCAATAATGGAATTTAAGCCACTTATGAATCGTGAGGTTAATCGCATCACCGTAAGAAATATGCAAACTAGATGGGGGAGTTGCAACTCTCGCAAAGGATATATAAATTTAAATATAAATTTGATAGAAAAAGACGAAGAGCTCATAAAATACGTCGTTCTTCACGAACTAACACATCTTATATATCCGCATCATCAAAAGAGTTTTTATAACTTTATCGAGCGTATAATGCCTGACTTTAGAAAGAGAGAGAAAAGACTAAACGGCAAGATCGTATAGGAAATTTAAATTAAAAAAACCGATGTTCAAATTTAAAACCTAAACATCGGGAATTTAATCTTAAGCAGTGGCTAGGGATTTTTCTCGTTTATTTTTCATCCACTGAGTAGCAAATACAAACATATATATACCAAATCCTATCGCATAAGCGGCGTATTCGTTTGGCACAACAGAGTATTTAGCACAGATGTTTGGCACAAGCATCAAAGGCACAACTGATACCAAAAGCACCCTTTCCCAAATTCTGACTTTTGTCACAAAATACCCTTGCAAAACACTCGAAAATGCAAACATACCAATTACTGTCATTGCAAAAACAAGTAGTATTTCAAAAGGATTACTCATCCAAACTATCCCTTTTGCATCAAGCGGATCATCTGGGTTTACGCTTTCGATTAGCATAAGTTTGTTATTAAAGAAAAATGCAAACGGCAAGATCGCAGTTCTAAGATCATAGAAAAATCCTTGAAGTCCGACTATGACTGGATTTGCCTTGGCAATACCTGCTGCCGCATATGCAGCGATACCAACAGGCGGTGTATCGTCGGCTAAAATTCCAAAATAAAACACAAACATATGTGCAGCTATAGCCGGCACTAAAAAGCCGTTTTTATACGCTAGAAGCAGTATAACAGGCGCGACCAAGCTTGAAACAACTATGTAGTTTGCCGTAGTAGGAAGCCCCATACCAAGCACCAGCGACATAACAGCGGTAAGAAGTAGGATTAAGATTATATTATTTCCGGCGACTTGCTCGACTATCTCTGAAAGCACTTGACCAAGTCCCGTTAGCGATATAGAGCCGACAATAATACCCGCAAGTCCTGTTGCTACAGCTATCGTAGTCATGCTTTTTGCCGCAGAAACCATTGCCCAAAATATATCGCTAAAACCGACCAAAACGTCATCTTTGCTTATCTTTTCGCCTTGGGCTAGTTTTTTTACAGGCTCTTGAAATATCATTATCAAAAATAAAAATCCTATCGCATTAAACGCTGCCGATATAGCAGACTCTTTTGCAATCAAAAGCGTATAAAGCAGGACTAGTATCGGCGTGATATAATGTATACCGCTAAGGAAAATTTTAAGCCTTGAGTGGTATTCGCTTTGCTCTATCCCCTTTAATCCCAATTTACAGCTTTCTAAATGCACGATAAAAAATAACGAGATATAACATGCAAATGCAGGTATAACAGCCGCCATCATGACATTTGTATATGTCATACCTAAAAATTCAGCGATGATAAATGCAGCTGCACCCATAATAGGAGGCATAAGTTGACCATTTACTCCTGCCGCAACTTCGATAGCGCCTGCTTTTGTTCTACTAAGACCGGCTTTTTTCATAAGTGGGATGGTAAAAGTTCCAACAGTCACAACGTTTGCAGTTGAGCTTCCGCTTACCATGCCTGTTAATCCACTTGCTATAACTGAAGCTTTTGCCGGACCACCTCTAAATTTACCAAGTAAAGAAAAGGCTAAATTTATAAAATACTGCCCTGCTCCGGCTCTTTCAAGCAATGATCCAAAAAGCACAAAAAGATATATAAAACTAACACTAACACCGATAGGAACTCCAAAAATTCCCTCCGTTGTTAAAAACATATGACCGGCTAATTTCTCAAAACTTGCACCCTGATGCGCGATAATATCTGGCATATATCGCCCAAAATAATCATACAATAAAAATAAAATCGAAATAATACCAAGTGCCGGACCGATGACTCTTCTGCCTGCTTCTATAAGCACGATAACCGCGATAAATGCGATAATTACATCTCTTTGTAAATAATCACCAGGTCTTTCAGCCAAACTATAAAATTCAATAGCCGGATAAAGCACGGCCAAGGTACCGACAACACATAGTATTAGATCATAAAATGGCAAGCTTGTATGTGCTTTTTTGTGAAAAGTAACCGGATAAAGTAAGAATACAAGTGATATCGCAAAGGCAAGGTGTGCCGATCTTGCAATGTTTGTGTTTAAAGGAAAATACGCTATATAAAGCTGAAATACAGACCATGAAAAGCATAAAATAGCTACAAAACAGTTGTAAAAATTACTATTTATCTCTCTCGTTTTGACTTCAACGAATTGCTCTTCGTTCTCGTGAGTTTTATTCTCCATACCTCTCCTTGCTTAAAATCTTAAAAAGCCTAAATTATATCAAAATAAAAATTTTTAACTGCTTAGCTAGCGTTTTAAAATATAGATTTTTTAAAAATTTAAGTGATTTTCAGCAGAAAAATCTGCTGAAAAATTTTAATTATTTTATAATCCCAGCTTCTTTAAATACAGCCTCAGCCGCAGGGTGTAAAGGCGCTGAAAGACCTTGGATTAAGCTCTCTTTTGTTACTGATTTTAGCGCAGGGTGTAAAGTTTTATACTCATCAAAATTATCAAGTATTGACTTAACAACAGCTCTAACAGCCTCATTGCTAGCACTTTCATCAGCCACCAAAACAGCCTTAACACCTATACTATTTACATCTCTATTTATACCTTCATAGCTACCGTTTGGTATAACACCTTTTGCAAAATACGGATAGTCGGCTATCATCTTATCAACGTCTTCGCCAGTAATATCCAAGATGTCAATAGGCATTGAGTTTGCCGCATCAGTGATATTTGCTGTAGGGTGTCCCACCATAAAGCTATAGCCGTCTATTTTTTTATCTTTTAGCGCATGAGGGCACTCTTGCACCGTCAAAACACCACGATATCCAAGCTTAGCAACATCAAATTTCTTAGCTTTAAACACAGCTAGGGTTGTTACTTCGTTACCACTACCAGGATTTCCTACATTGTATTTTTTACCGGCTAAGTCTTCAATGCTTTTTATACCGCTATCCTTTGTAACAACAAGCGCTAAAAGCTCAGGATATATAGATACGACCGAGCGCAATCTTTGATCACCCATTTTTTCAAATTTGCCAGTTCCGTTAAATTTATCATAAACCACATCACTTTGAACAAAACCAAATGTAAGCTCTTTTTTAAGCACGTTATTAACGTTATAAACAGAACCGCCGGTTGATTGAACTGAACATTTGATATTTGGATCTTTGTTTACAAGTCTGCATATAGCGCCTCCTATAGGATAGTAAGTGCCTGTCATGCCGCCAGTGCCTATACTTACAAATTCTTTAGCGCCTAAAGTAGAAGCAAGCAGTAAGCCTGAAAGTATCAATGAACTTTTTTTCATATTTTCTCCTTTGTGATTTTGTCGATAGACAACCTTATTTTGTCATTTTTACAATTTTTTTGCAAGAAATTAGTAAAAAATTTATCATTTTTTATAAAAATGTGTAAAAATGAAATTACCTTTAAAATTTTAATAACTAAGAAAAAATTTATATTATTTTTTATTGTATTTATAAAATTATAAATATTTTTCGCCCTTAGTCGATAAATCTCTTTGTTAATTTTCCATAGAACTCTATCCTGCGATCACGTAAGAACGGCCAAATTCTACGCACTTCTTCGCTTCTTTTCATATCGATATCTACTAAAAAACACTTCTCACTGGCACTATCGGCTCTAAAAATTTGCTCTCCTTGTGAGCCAAAAACAAAGCTATTACCCCAAAATCTTATGCCGTCTGCGACTCCAGAGCTATCAGTTTCAAAACCAATGCGATTTACAGCCACTACCGGCACTCCGTTTGCCACGGCATGCCCCCTTTGCACTGCTACCCATGCTTCAAGCTGGCGTGACTTTTCATCTTCGCCATCACCGTCAAACCAACCGATCGCAGTTGGATAAATTAAAATTTCAGCCCCCTTTAAAGCCATCAGTCTTGCAGCCTCAGGATACCACTGATCCCAACACACCAAAACACCTAGTTTGCCAACACTTGTTTGTATCGGCTCAAAGCCAATGTCTCCAGGCGTGAAATAAAATTTCTCATAAAAAAGCGGATCATCGGGGATATGCATCTTTCTATATTTACCAGCCATGCTTCCATCGCGCTCAAACACAAAAGCCGTGTTATGATAAAGTCCGGCGGTGCGCTTCTCAAATAGCGAAGTTACTAAAACTACGTTGTTTTGTTTTGCTACATCGCTCCAAAATTTAACATCACTCTCCCACTCGTTTGCAAGATCAAAAAAGGCCGTATCTTCACTTTGGCAAAAGTATTGCGTCTGGTGAAGCTCCTGAAGCACCACTAATTTAGCGCCGCCGCTGGCTGCTTCTTTGATAAGGTCACAAGTTTTTTTGATCGTTTCTTCTTTTGAGCCGTGAAATTTTTGTTGGATCAAAGCTGTTTTCATTATTTTCCTTTATTTTAATTTTAATCATCATACGGGTCAAGATGAGTAGTGAAATTCCATTCAAATTCGCTAAATTTAAGAGCTATCTCTCTTTCAATCTCATTTGAAATTTCATGCGCGTCAAAGAGTGAAATTTCACGGTTAAAAACCAAATGAACCCCAAGGTAGCAGATGTTTGCGCTTTGTCTGCTAGTAAGCCCGTGAAAGCCTGCAACCTGCGGTTTTGACAAGATTATCTCTTTTATGGCATCTGTTACGTTTTCATCAAGTGCTTTATCCAAAAGCACGCCTACGCTTTCTTTCATTAAATTTACCGCACTCACAGCTATATAACCGCTAATTATAATACCAAAAATAGCATCTATCATAACAAATCCGCTAAATTTAATAATCAAAAGAGCTGCCACAACGGCTAAATTTGTTACAAGGTCGCTCTTATAATGCAGCGCGTCGGCTTTTATTATCAAGTTATTGGTTCGCTTTGTAACTCTGTTTAAAAACGCTACCAAAATGCCGGTTACAACCAACGAAAAACACATCACTAAAATACTAATATCGACATTTATGCTAACTTCGTCCGCTCTTATCTTCATAATGCTTTCATAAAGGATAAAAAGCGCGATGCCAATGATAAAAATACCCTCAAACAATGCAGCCAGCGCCTCTACTTTTGTATAGCCGAAGTTAAATTTTGCGTTTGGCGAGGCTTGGGATTTTCTAATCGCAAAAAAATTTAAGACCGATACAAGCAGGTCAAGCATAGAGTCGATCGCCGAGCTAAGCACGGCAACAGAACCGCTAAAAACACCTGCTATAAATTTAACAACAGCCAACACAAAAGCCGTAAAACCGGCGATCAAAACAGCATTTCGTTGAGTTTTTTTAACAGACATTTTTGTATCGTCTTTTGCGTCCATCATCTTTTTCCTGCAAATCTATTTTGACTAGAGCAGTGAAGCGAGCCGTTTTGGCGCACAAAAACCAAAGAATTTACCCCGACGATCTTTAAATTCGGCAACGCTTTACTAAGTAAGCTTAAAACCAACTCGTCGTTTTTGTCGTCGTAAGTCGGCACGATCAACGCGTTATTTACAAATATAAAATTTGTATACGTGCAACCTAATCTTTTGCCGTCGTAAAATTTAGCACTTGGTAGCGGCAATGCGAGCAACTTAAGCCCCGTAGCTTCAAGCTCGGCCTTCATCCTACTAAGCTCCTCGTAATGCTCATCATTTTTATCATCACAACTAGCATAAGCTATCGTATCTGGCGATATAAAACGCGCTAAAGTATCGATATGATGATCCGTGTCATCTCCTTTAATAAAGCCGTGCTTTAGCCAAATTATACGCTCTAAGCCAAATAATTTACTAAGTTTTTCTTCTATCTGCGCCTTACTTAAATTTTTATTTCTATTGTCATTCAACAAGCAATGCTCAGTCGTCAAAAGCGTTTTATCTCCGTCAAATTCAACGCTACCACCCTCAAGTATCATGTCTATATCTTGCATCATACCGCCAAAATGTGCATTTAGGCTTTTATTTGCAAGATCGTCTTTTTTACTATCAAATTTTCCGCCCCAAGCATTAAATTTAAAGTTATAACTTAAAATTTTATCGCCGTTTTTAACATCTATCATACCGTAATCTCTTATCCATGTATCGTTTGTGTCGATACGCAAAAACTCACAGTTTTGAAACTTTCTAAAACGATCTAAAATTTTATCATTAGGACAGATTAAAACACACTTTTGATAAGGCGTAACAGCTGCGACAAGCTCTTCGTATGAGTTTAAAATTTCTTCCAGATACTCCGCCCAGTCGCTGTTTTCATGCGGCAAAGACAAAAGCAAACTCTCTTGTTTTTCCCATTCTGCATAAGCTTTCATTGATCATTTCCTTTTTATGTGACAACATTACAAATTCTCACAAAAATTTACTTACTATGTTATTAAAGCAGATATTTTATCATAAATTTTACAGACAATTTATAAAAATGACAGCCTTGCTAATCGGTGTCTAGGCGACGCTTACTTACACACTTGCCTTTGAAGCGACAAAAACAAAGGCTAAAAATGTGGCGCCTTGTGAGGTAAAAAAGCATGGCATGGATGAAAACGGCGTGATAGATGCCAAGAGTATTATATGTGGTGCAAAGCCAGTAAATGAAACTACAAGATATCTTGAGCCTAAGGCTTTGGACGAAAAGTGCTTTACAGGCACAACCTATCTTTGCTCTAGCTGTCACACAAACAGCAACACTGCGTCAAACCAAAGCCCGTTTATAAGTATCACGGCTAAATTTCCACGGTATAACGCGTAAGCTCTTATCGTTTTCTTTCTCTTAAAATTTTATAAATCCCATAAAGCGTTATGCCTATCCAAAAAACCTCTATCAAAAATGAGCCTAGGTTAAAATGAACACAAAGCGACACGATAAGCAAGACTGCTCCGATCAAATTTATAACCTGAAAACGCATGCTGTTGGCGTCCACTCGTCCGAGTTGAAGTAAAAAATATGCTCCAACAACGCAGAGCATGCCCAAAAATCCAATAAATTGAAAAATATCCACATTAACTCCCGAAAAAAGTTTGTATCTTATCAAAATTTAGCTTTAGTAATTCCGTAAAAGATAAATTTAGTATTTTTTGGATAAAATCAGTCTTTTTAAATTTACTTCAGTTTGGAAAATTATGGATTTTGATTTTATTGCTAAATTTTATCCTATGTATATAAAAGCCGGCATTTTAACGCTTGAACTAGCGTTTTTGGGTATATTTTTCTCTATCACTATAGGCATTTTATGTATGGCGATTAGATATTTTCACATTAAGCCTTTAAAACCGCTAGTAACGGGATACATCGAGCTAAGCAGAAACACCCCTCTTCTTATCCAGCTTTTCTTTTTATACTACGGCTTGCCAAAACTTGGTATAAATTTAAGCTCATTTTCATGTGCGGTTATCGGACTTGCCTTTTTGGGCGGAAGTTATATGGCAGAAAGTTTTAGGCTAGGATACGAGTCGGTAAGAATATCCCAAATCGAAGCAGGACTTAGTATCGGACTAAATAAAACGCAAATTTTATACCATATCGTCTCGCCGCAAGCCTTTAGAGTGGCGCTTCCAAGCATCAGTGCAAATGTGATATTTTTGTTAAAAGAAACCTCGATCGTAAGCATAGTCGCATTAGCCGACCTTGTCTATGTCGCAAAAGATATCATCGGACTTTATTATAAGACAGATGAGGCACTGTTTATGCTAGTGATGAGCTATCTAGCCATCATATTACCTATCTCGTTTGCCTTAAGCATATGGGAAAAAAGGATGGCAAATGCAAGGAGTTAATATACTTTTTGAACAAGAAACTCTAATGCGCCTCATGCAAGGCTTGCTAGTAAGCCTTGAAATTTCGGTCATTTCTATTATTATTTCTGTTTTTGGCGGCTTGGTGCTTGGCGTTTTAATGAGCCTAAAAAACAAACCACTTTATTGGCTACTTAAAATTTGCCTTGAGATAGTGCGCATAATGCCAACCATCGTTTGGCTTTTTATATTCTATTTTGGTCTTACAAGGGCTACGGGGATGCATATTAGCGCGTTTATGGCCTCGCTTTTAGTTTTTAGCGTATGGGGAGTTTTTGAGATGATGGATATCGTGCGCGGCGCAGTCGTCTCCATACCAAAACACCAGTTTGAAAGTGCACAGAGTCTAGGACTAAACAAATTTAAAATTTACACTTATGTTATCGTGCCTTTGGCGTTTCGTAGGCTGGTTCCTGGAGCCGTAAATTTACTTAGTCGTATGATAAAAACAACGTCTATTGTTGTGTTAATTGGTGTTGTAGAAGTTGTAAAAGTAGGTCAGCAAATCATCGAACGACACGTATTTACAAACAATATGGCGCCGTTTTGGGTTTATGGTTTTATATTCTTTTTATATTTTATAATCTGCTATCCAATCTCTAAATTTTCAAAAAAATTAGAAGAGCGTTGGGGCTAAGGAGTGAAATTTGGACTATATTTTAGAGCTTAAAAACGTTAATAAATTTTATGGATCATCACAGGCTTTACATGATATAAATTTACAAGTAAAACAAGGTGAAGTCGTAGTTCTTCTAGGACCTTCGGGATGTGGTAAAAGCACAACTTTAAGATGTATAAACGGACTTGAGAGTATAGCTAGCGGCGAGATAATCATAGCCGGCGATACAGTGACAAAAGACTATAAAAACTGGACAAAAATGCGCCAACGCGTGGGAATGGTCTTTCAAAGTTATGAACTTTTTGACCACATGAATGTGCTTGAAAATATCATGCTAGGTCCCATAAAAGCCCAGGGCAGAAACAAAGAAGAAGTAGAAAAAGAAGCAGATATGTGGCTTGAAAAAGTCGGCCTTAGCGATAAAAAATTTGCCCGTCCAAAAGAGCTTAGTGGCGGTCAAAAACAACGTATCGCCATCGTAAGAGCGCTTTGCATGAACCCGGAACTAATGCTATTTGACGAGGTTACGGCAGCACTTGATCCTGAAATCGTCCGAGAAGTGTTAAATGTCATACTAAATTTAGCCAAAGAGGGCATGACGATGCTAATCGTAACCCACGAAATGGACTTTGCCCGCGCAGTTGCGGACAGGATTGTATTTATGGACGGCGGACATATAATTGAACAAAACACGCCTGAAAAATTCTTTTCAAATCCAAAAACCGAACGCGCTAAAAAATTCTTAAATTTATTTACATTCTAGTCAGATAACGGCAATTTTTTTATTATTTTGCCGTTATTTTTTACATTATATTTATTTTTTAAATATTTAAACTTCTTTTTAGTAAATTTCTAATACTATTTTGGTCTTATTTTAACACAAGGAGAAAGAGATGAAGAAAATTATTTTTTCATTTTTAGCACTTATCGCTACCGTCTTTCTAACGGGTTGTGGTAATGACAAAGTTGCCGATGCGCAAAATGACGCACTGGCTAAAATAAAAGAGCAAGGATTTGTTCGTATAGGCGTTTTTAGCGACAAACCACCGTTTGGATATATCGGCAAAGACGGCAAAAACGAAGGCTATGACGTTTACTTTGCAAAACGTATCGCAAAAGACTTGCTGGGAGATGAAAACAAGGTAAAATTTGAACTTGTAGAAGCTGCAAGCAGAGCTGAATTCTTAGTTGCAAACAAAGTTGATATAATCCTCGCAAACTTCACCAAAACACCCGAACGTGCACAAATAGTTGATTTTGCATTGCCATATATGAAAGTTAGCCTTGGTATAGTTAGTCCAGATGGCGCTCCTATAAAAGACATAAGTGAACTAAAAGGCAAAAAACTGATCGTAAACAAAGGCACAACTGCCGATGCTTATTTTACTAAAAATCACCCAGATATAGAGCTTTTAAAATTTGACCAAAATACAGAAACATTTGGCGCGTTGCTTGATGGTCGTGGTGCTGCTTTAGCTCATGATAACGCCCTACTTTTTGCATGGGCAAAAGAAAATCCAGGTTTTAAAGTTGGAGTTGAAGCTCTTGGAGATATCGACGTGATCGCTCCTGCAGTTAGAAAAGGGAACAAAACTTTACTTGAGTGGATAAACAACGAGATAGCAGAACTTGCGAAAGAAAATTTCTTCCATAAAGCTTACGATGCAACACTTAAACCAATTTACGGCGATAGTGTAAATCCTGAATCTTTAGTCGTTGAAGGCGGCAAACTTTAATAAAAGGAGCTCTTGCTCCTTTTATCTATCCTGAAGTCATAAACAATTAATACAAATCTTAATATTTTATAAAGCTTTCAACGCAATTACAATGGAGCCTTTGCAGAATAGCATCATAATATCTCTCATCTTTTTCTATGCCGATAAATTTTCTATCGTATCTTTTTGCTATAAACGGAGTCGTTCCGCTCCCTGCAAATGGATCAAGCACTATATCGCCAACATTTGAAAAGCCTAAAATTATGCGTTTTAATAGCTCCTCCGGTTTTTGCGTCGGGTGCAAAGCCTTGCCGCTATTTTCGTCTTTTAGTCGCTCCTTGCCTTGACAAAGCGGGATTTGCCACACGTCTCTAAGCTGTTTTTTGGAGCCATCTTTTTGTCTATCAGGATTTAGTTCTTTTAAAATTTCATAGTTAAAAACCCAACCGCTTCCTTTGACCGCCCATACTACGAATTCCGTCGTGTGGGTCAAAACTCGCCTTGTTAAATTCGGCATTGCGTTTGTTTTTTGCCACGTGATTATGTTTTTTATCTCAAATTTGCTATGCTTTAAAGCCGTAATCGCTTCAGCGATATTGTGATAGCTACAAGCGATAAAAATAGATCCGTTATCTTTTAATGTTTTACTACAAAGCTCCACCCATTCGTGAGTAAATCGCTCGTATTTATCGCTATCCATTTTATCCCAAGCTTCATTTACCATAAAATAATCACCGCCAGTTTTATTATTTATAAGTTTTAGCCCGTTACCAGATAGATTATATGGCGGATCGGCAAATACAAGCTGAACGCTTTTTGGTTTGATTGTTTTTAAAATTTCAATACAATCTCCGTGATAAATTTTGTTCATATCAAGCTTTCTTTATAGCTTAAAATTTTTACAGGGATTTTTGCCATCCACTCATCGCAGTTTTGTGATATCTCCACATCTTTTATGATAAAATCCAGCAAATTTTTAAATTTAATATGAGAAATCATCTTTTTATCCGCTTTTGCCGTTTTGACGGCGGTTAAAATTTCTATGATTTGAGCTATATTTAGCGGGATTATCTTTTGTTTTTTGCCCTCATATTCATATTTGTTTGCTATCCAAAAAGTATTTAAAGTGTCTCTGTGAATTTTGGGAGCAATAAAAATGCAGTAGTTATCTTCTTTTGCAGAAACATTTTCAAACTCCCTTAAATGCCTCATCACAGGCTGTCCTTCATTATACCATTGATTGCGTCCGCTTAGGATCGTAACTTCGCAAATAGAGTTAAACCCATCATAAAAACACTCAATATCTGGTCTATTTGCGGGTGCTGTAAATATTATCTCATTATCATCGCCAAAAAGCGAATTGGGCTTTATTTTAATCGCGTCATTAATGATATTTAATGATAAATTTATATATTTTTCAAGTGCAATGCTAGGCTTGATATCAAGTTTATTTATGTTTTTTAAAGCCTCTATTACCTTGTCTATGTTGTCTAAATTTTCAAACCTAGCTTTTAGAATCAGATTTAAAAGTTCACCTCTATAAGCTCTAAGCTCTGTTATTTGGCTCTCTAATTCATCGCTTTGTATCACAAAAGTCTCTTTTAAATTTAAGCTTTTTTCTAGCTCTTTTATTTCGCATTTTAGATTATCAAGAATTTCGTTTTGCTTATCTTGCCAAGGCAAAATAGGTAAATTTTTATCGCAAATGTATTTTTTATATTCATCTTTTGTAAAATCATCGGCGGTTGCGTTAAACGAAGTAAGCAGATTCCTAATCTCCACAGACCTCCTAGGCTCTAAATCTATATAATATCCGCCGCCTCTTATGTAGATAAGACGCGTAAGCCTAAAATATCTTATGGTATTATCCGCATAATCTTTTAAATTTTTAAATGTGGCATTTTGAAAGTCTGCAAAAAAATTATTTATATAATTATCTATAAATTCTTGCTCTTTTTTGTAGTCTTTTATCTTACCAAGCTCGGTTCTAAAGTCGATTAAATTTTGAGCCTGGGTCTTTAGACAGGTAAAATCCAATAAACTTTGTGCAAAAATAGTAAATTCGAGCTTTGAGATACCTTTTGCTTTTAACCCTTTGTTTTTACAAATTTGATTTACTTCGTTTATTAGATGAAGTGTCGCGATAAAGGGCTTTATATTGTAAATTTTTGCATCCGCAAATTCTTTATCGACGGGGTTTGGATACTGCCATTTTAAAAAACTTTTTAGATAAAGTTCGCCTAAATCAAGCTTGTCTAGTAAAAAATCTCGCCCCAAATCGGTAATTTTTATAAATTTATTTTCTATCGTAGCAAGTCCGATTTTTTCAAGCGGTTTAAAAGAGGTTCGCCCACGCATTGCGGGGTCTTCATAGTTTTTTGCCTCAAAAATTTCCATCGCCTTATCAAGCGAAATCTCGTTATTCGGGTTATCTATAAGTTTAATTAAATTTTTATCTAACCCGTTATAAAACTGCGAATTTGAAAATCCGTAAACGCGATTTTTAATAAGTCTAGCTTGAAATTCCATCTGAGCTAAGCCGTCCCAAGCTCTGCCGTCTATTTCACTTAACGTAGCTAAAAAATCTTTAAGCCTCTCTGGGTTTCTAACGGTTGTCGAAATCGACCAAACTTTTTTATTCATTGTATTTTTCTTGCAAAATCTTCGGTTGTTATATTTCTAGATTTTATTGTTACCACTTGATATTCCGGCTCTGATGTTTCAATAACTTCTTCTATATGTTCTTTTGTGCCACCAATTAAATTATAAATACTACTTGGACGCATATTATCTGTATTGGTTTTTTTAGTTATGATTTTTTTAGTGATTGGTTTAATAATCTCTTTTTCGGCACTCTCTAAAATGGTCATTTTTTCTTGAATGTCAAAAACTTTCATTTTAAGTTTTGGAATTTCTAAAATACCCAAACTCTCATTTGTATCTGGATCAAATATCTCTCCGTCTTTTTGAAATACAATAAATATATCGGTTTGATTTATATTATCAATCCTACCTTTATTTATAGTTACCTTAGTATTATCTATTATCTTTATTATCTTTGCTTCCATTTTTCATTCATCTCCTCTTAGTTTTTGAATATCGTAGTTTTTTAGTATTAAGCTAAAGTATAATTTTCGCATATTATTATCTCGCTTTTCATTTAACCAATAAAATTTAATATGATAAATTATATTATCACTTTGTATATGTTTAATACACCCAATCCCTATAAAATTTTCTACATCATATTCATCTATATAATAAACTTTTATTATATCTTCGTAACTTAACTTTATAGGAGAGTTGTTTTTAAATAAAAAACACCCTTGTAACTCTTTTTTTAAATCCTCTAATGGAAGTTTTTCAAACATATTATAAGTTAAAAAATATTTTTGATTACAATTGTGTATATACCCAACTAAAAGCGTTATAATAACAATAGATATAAATATAACAAGAATAAGCCATTTTATACTTAATACTGAATTTATATCAATACAAAGAGTAACTATTGATGATAAAAATCCTGCAGTAGCGATAGATACTGAAAAGATATGTTTTTTAAAATAATCAACAATACTTTTTATCATTTATCGACCTTTACAAAAAACACTCTCTCAAAATTATTATCTCGTCTTGTGTTACCTACGTTAAATTCCCTATGTTTTTGCTCAAAAATTTTAACTTTTCCTCTAGCACCCAAAATTCGCACTATATCTTCATCGCTGATTTTCGCATTACTTCTGTGATTGCCTTTATTTGCCATATTGTTGTATGAAAAAAGTATAAATTTACACTTTGCATTTTGCACTAAATCCGCAAAAAGCTTTGTCGCATTTACGCCGCTATATCCGCTTTTTATCTTACTTCTATCAAATTTTTTAGCCACTCCAAATACTTGCGGTTTGCTCCAAAGTGCCAAATTTTCAAGTAGATGATAGCTATCGCTATATTGTCTTGAATTATATGGTGGATCAAGATACAAAACTTCGCAACTTATCCGTTTTATTAGCTCATTTGCGTCAAGTTTGTAAATTTCGTTTTCTTTGTTATTTTGCCTGTTGATTTGCGGCAACAAAAGCTCAAATTTACGCTCTTTTATCTCTTTTTTGATATACGCGTCGTAGTGCCCGACGGTGTTTGCTATCTTGTCTATAGCATAAATTAGCGAAGTTATAAGTATAAATTTCTCTTGTTCGTTTATCTTTTTTGCTTTATATAAATTTTCAATTTCTTCTCTTATTAGACCTATTTTTACGGCATTTTCTAAGCTAAAATAAAAGTTGCCGAAATTTGACGAGAAATAGTTGTCTTTTTTGCTTTTTAGCACATTTAATTTTTTTAATATTTCTAAAATTTTGCTCTCATCAAATTTTTCAATCCCTAAAAACGTGTTTAAATTTACAAAATTATGATAAAGCAAATCATTTGATATTATTTTATTATCAGGCTTATTAAAATACTCGCCCACAACGCCGCTTCCTGCAAATATATCGCAAAATTCTGCGAAATTTCCTATTTCATTTTGCACTATTTCGCCGATGAAGGGCAAAATTTTAAATTTATTTCCAAGATAGCGTCGTTGGTGGATTTTCAAAATTTTAACCAGCTTTCTATCTCATCTATCTGCACTTGCACACTCGCATTTGCTGTGCCACCTTTTGAGCTTCTAGCCTCTTTTGACGCATTTAGATCTAGAAATTTCACAGCATCGGCACTTAAGCTTTCATCTATGCTTGCAAGCTGTTCGCCTGTTAGTTCGCTTAGATCTACACCCAAATTTTCAGCATACGCCACGGCTTTGCCGGTGATAAAGTGCGCGGTTCTAAACGGCACGTTTTTCTCACGCACAAGATAATCAGCCAAATCCGTCGCACTCAAATGCCCTTTTTTAGTCACTTTTAGCATATTTTGCTCGTTAAATTTGGCCTCTTTTAACATCTCGTTTAGTATATGCACGGACGTAAGTGCGGTATGCACGCTATCAAATACGCCCTCTTTATCCTCTTGCATATCTTTATTATATGCTAGCGGCAAGCCCTTCATCACGGTTAAAAGTGCAATCAAGTTACCGTTTACCCGCCCTGTTTTACCGCGTATCAGCTCTGCTACATCGGGGTTTTTCTTTTGCGGCATTATGGAGCTTCCTGTTGAGTATGTATCGCTTATCGTTACGAAGCCAAATTCTTGCGAACTCCATAAAATTAGCTCTTCGCAAAGCCTTGAAGCGTGCGTCATCAAAACGCTTATGTTAAATAAAATCTCTAACGCAAAATCACGGTCAGATACGCTATCCATCGCATTTTGCGTAGCACCTTTAAAGCCAAGCTCACGTGCCGTCATATCCCTATCTATCTTGTGCGGAGTGCCTGCAAGTGCGGCAGAGCCTAGCGGAGATAGGTTATTTCGCTCCACAGAGCTAGCAAAACGCTCAAAATCGCGTCTAAACATAAATGCATAAGCCATCAAATGATAAGCGAGGCTAACAGGCTGTGCGTGCTGAAGGTGCGTAAAACCTGGCATCAGCGTGTCTTTGTGAGACTTTGCGATATTTGCTAGTGTGGCAATGAAAGCGCGTAGTTCAGCCATTATCTCCTTGCCGCTTCTTAACACGAAAAGGCGAAAGTCAAGAGCTACTTGATCATTTCTGCTACGCGCGGTGTGAAGCCTACCGCCAAGCTCCTTGCCAATGATCTCGCTTAGGCGCTTCTCCACGCTCATGTGGATATCTTCATCCTCTATCTTAAACTCAAATTTACCACTCTCTATCTCAGCTAAAACACCATCAAGCCCTTTGATGATAGCCTCTGCCTCATTTTGCTTTAAAATCCCGCAAGCGCCAAGCATCTTTGCGTGCGCCTTAGAGCCGGCGATATCCTCACGGTATAAATTTTTATCAAAGCCGATAGATGCGTTAAATTCCTCTAAAAGCCTGCTACTCTCACCTGAAAATCTCCCCGACCACATCTTTTTCATAACTTTTCCTTTGTCAAATTTAAAAGCGTTATTGTATAAAATTTAAGCTAAAAAAGCGCTCACGCCACACCGGTGCGCAAAATTTTACTATGCGTCTTTGGCGGAACGCCAAACATCCTGGCATACTCGCGACTAAATTGCGAAGGACTCTCGTATCCCACGTCAAATGCAACCTGTGCAACGCCGATCCTTTTGTTTGCCAGCAAGTTTTTAGCCTCCTCTAAGCGGATCTTTTTTTGAAAGGCAAGCGGAGACAGCGACGTGATAACTTTGAAATTTTGATAAAGTGAAGACTCACTCATATCATAAGAGCGTGCAAGCTCTTTAACGCTTAGCTTCTCTTTAAAATCGTTTTTTATCTTAGCGATAACTCGTGAAATTTTATTAGATACACTGCCTTGCATCGCAAATTTGCTTAGGAAATACCCGCTTTTGTCGTTTGTTACAAGGGTATAGAGTATCTCTTTTTTTGCAAGGTCCGCTAGATAGTTTATCTTTGATTTTGGCTTTTCAAGTAACCAAACAAGCTTTAAAACCGGCTCTAAAATTTCATCAGTTAGCTCGCTAAAAAATACACCTTTCTCACTTTTTTCACTCTTTTGTAAACTTCCTTCGTTTATATCTACGCTTTTTAGCACCTCATAGACCTCTTCAAGGCTAAATTTTAACGCCAGCGAGATATACGGTTGCTCCTTTGAAGCTTGTGAAATTCGCACCTTTAATGGCACGTGAGTAGATGAGAGAAGATAGGTGTTTTCATCATATCCGTACATATCGTCACTAAAGCCCACTGCTTTAACCCCTTGTAGAATTATACATAACGATGGTTCGTTTATCACGCTTAAAAAATCATGCGTAGTATCACTGATATAAAAATTAAGTGAGCCGATATCACTTTTAGCCAAGCCGTTTATGCCGTATTTTCCAAGCAGAAATTCTTTTGTCTGTTCTTTAAGTTGTTTTATGTCAGTCATCTTTCCCCTCTCTTTAAATTTTACAAAATTATAGCTAATTTTAGTAAATTTGTAGAATTAGGCATAAAGTTATAAATTTTTAATAAACGCGGTGTCATTTTATAACATAGCAATCAAAAAGAAAGAAAATTTAAAATTTTAATCTAAAAACAAGTATTATATGCTTAGAATAATAAATAACACTATTGCGTTAAGTCAGAAAAATGATATAATCGAGGAACAATATGGGAAATAAATTAAGAGTGCGATTCGCGCTCGCTAAAAAGTTAATTACAATCTACCTATTTACCCATATTGCTTTATAATTTATGGAACTAAATCAACTCAACTCACTGAAAAATATCTCAACAAGCTTCAATGTTCCAATAGACTTTCTACAGTCAATCTTATATAATAAACACAATAAAGAATATATTGAAATTTTTAACATACCAAAGAAAAATCCAAAACAAATAGAGAAATATAGAGAAGTTATAAAGATAAATACCCCATATAATATATTTTACAAAGAGTTTCTTTTTAATATCAAATAAGAAATAAAGCAAAATCAAGACCATTTTATCAGCGATATAGCACATGGTTTTATAAAAAATAAAGGCATACTAACAAATACACAAACGCATTTAAATAAAATATGCATTGACCTAAGAAGTGGATTAACGGATACATAAAAAACAAGCTTTTTCACTACTGAGAAGACAATATGTCAATAAGAGAAAAGTATATTTCAATACTCAGAGAATTAAATATTGAAGCTCAAATAATGTTTAAATCAGAAGATAAATCAATTGATGAAATGAGCAAAGAAGTCTATCAAAGCAACTACTACACTTTATTTAATTGTTTGATAAAAAATGTATTAAGAAGATATAGAAATAATACAAACATTATAACCTTTGAGGAAAATTCAAAAATTTCAGCAACAAGATTGCAACAGATTGTTTTAGAAAGAAAAGATTTTTCCCAACTACCATAATAATTAAAAATGGCAAAGACGATATTTTGCTATCCATCCCAGACTACATTTTAGGGATATTAAGAGACTGCATGAAAGAAGACTTTTCCCAAAGAATAAAAAAACCAAAACCAGGACAGCGATTATACGAAGATATAAATTTGTATAAAATTTCAGACAAAATTAGATTAATTGCAGATTTAACAAATGGTCGATTTTTCACTAGGCAAAATAAAGATAAGGCGGATTGTTTAAAAATCAATGAACATATACATAAAAATCGTAACACAACTTGACACATATGCTAATGGATATCAATCCAAAACACACATAAAAAACCACGATAAACCAAGTATATAATAAAACCCAGTAATCATCTACAATGAGCAGATATTTTAAAAATCAACAAAACAAAGTTAAAAGATAATAAAGAGAAAAAGTAGTGGTGGGTTCACCAGGACTCGAACCTGGGACCATCCGGTTATGAGCCGGATGCTCTAACCAACTGAGCTATGAACCCGCCAGTTGAATTGAAGTTGTGATTATACACGAAGAAAGCTTATTAAAAACTAAAATTTAAAAAATTTAGTAAAAAATTTCAACGCTCATGCCTTGTGGCGTTTTATCGACAAAATGAAATTTTGTATCTGTATTTTGTGAAAAACCACTGTAATTTTGGCTTTTACCGCCATGCATATCGATAATGCCCTTTTGACTAGAGATCAGTAGCGAAATAAAAATAGATAAAATAATTAAAGTTCTCATATATTTAGCCCCAAATTTGGGGCTTTTGTATTATTTATAGTTTTTTATCGCAGAGTCTAGTATAGCTTGTGCTTCGCTAGCACCTTTAAATTCTTTGACCTTAACCCATTTGTTAGGTTCTAAAATTTTATATGTTTCAAAGAAATTTTTAACCTTATCAAGTGTCGCTTTTGGCAAGTCTTCGTAAGATTTTATCGCGTCATATCTAGGGTCGATCTTACTAACAGGCACAGCAAGAAGCTTTTCGTCCATACCGGCTTCATCTTCCATGACCAAAACCCCGATCAGGCGACAAGGTATCACACTGCCTGCTTGAAGAGGATATTCATTTAGCACTAAAATGTCAGCCGGATCGCCGTCAGCTGCTAATGTGTTTGGCACAAAACCGTAGTTTGCAGGATAAAACATGGCCGAGTAAAGCACTCTGTCAACTACCACTGCACCACTTTCTTTATCTATCTCGTATTTTATATTTGAACCATAAGGTATCTCTATAACTGCGTTTATTTTATCCGGATTTGAACCGACTTTTATCTTTGAAATGTCCATTTTGTTCCTTTATAGTTAATATGATCCAAAATACTAATACAAACTTGCTTTTAATCTAATAAAGTCACCATTTGTTGCCTTTTTATTTACATCAAAACATCTTTATAATATAATACCATTTGGTTTTCTTATGTTTAAACTAGGAGTATATTTTGTCTTTGCTGATTTTAGGAAATAAATATAAATTTGATCAACTAGACATTGATAGATTGATGTTTAAATTTCAAAATATAGATTTCGTAAAATACCGCGACAGACCGTCAAGGGAGGTAAGAAAAGAGCTAGAAAGCTTACTGGAGGATAAGCCATATAAATACATAGTCATAAACACAAAAGCCTCCGTGGATCCAAAAATGATAAAATACCTAACTCTTTTGCAATTTAGACTTCAACATAAACGCATAAAAATCATCACGATAGAACGACTACTGGAAAAATATCTATACAAATGCTATATCCCGGATGATGATAGGGATTTAAATTTTTTAAGCGACATAGAACCATATAATACCATAGAATACGCAATGAAAAGAGCTATTGACTATTTTGGTTGCATAGTGTTGTTTTTGATACATATTGTTATAAAGCCATATGTTAAAAAGAAGATAGCACAACAATCAGCTGGTGCTTTGTATTTTCGTCAAAACAGAGTAGGATTAAACACAAAAATATTTGAATGTCTGAAATTTCGCACAATGCATGAAAATTCCTACCATAACCCCTACACAAGCAAAGAGGATGATAGGGTATTTAAATTTGGAAACTTTATGCGACAAACTCGCATCGACGAAATACCGCAGTATAAAAATATCTTGTGTGGCGACATGCATTTAATAGGCCCTAGAACAGAGTGGGATATACTCGTAAAAAACTATGAAAAAGAAATTCCTTACTACAATGAACGACACATTGTTCGCCCTGGAGTTACTGGCTGGGCTCAGGTAAATTACCCATACGGTGCCAATTCGTATGATGCCAAACAGAAGCTGATGTATGATCTTTATTATATAAAACACTGGTCGTTATGGCTAGAGATAAGGACGATAGTTAAAACGATTTTGGTAATTTTTGGTAAAAAAGGACTTTAAGCTAAAGTCTTTAAAATACCAATCATATCATTTGCTAGTTTTTTTCTATTATAATCATTTGCTAGTTTTAGACAGCTATTTTTGCATTCATTATAAATAGTAGCGTCCTTCAAGGTATTTAGCTTTTTGATGAAGTCTGCTTCATTTTCAGGCTCAAAGCATACACCAGCACCGTATTTTTCTAAAATTTCCTTTGCTTGCCCTTCAACACCCAATAAGATAGGTTTTTGCATAGCACTTGCTTCAAATATTTTTGACGGAATTACAATTTTAAAGTTATCATCCTTCTTCAAAGGGGCTAGCATCACGTCACAGATAGATAAATACCTAGGTACTTCATCTTTTAAGACTGGCTCCAGAAAAGTTACATTTCTTAAGCCAAGACTGTCTGCTAAACCCACAACACTACTCTTTACAGCTCCATCTCCAACGAATAGAAAGTGAAATCTCTCATCCTTTATCTTAGAAATGGAACGGACTATAAAGTCCAAGCTATGTGCCATACCATGGGTGCCTATGTAGCCTACTACAAATTTATCTTTTAATTTTAGCTCACTCAAGAGAGCTTTATCTTTTTCCCTTGGAACAAACAAATCCAAATTTGAGCCATTTGTTACGACTTTTATTTTACTCTCATCTATACCTCTATTTATCAAATTTTGCTTAAAAGCTTGAGTTACAGCCACTACCAAATCAGAACTTTTATATAGTCCAAGCTCAATCTTTTCTAAAATTTCTATTGCCTTGCCATGCTTCATCGCACCAACAGTCTTTATTGACTCAGGCCAAAGATCGCGAAGCTCAAATACCCAAGGTTTCCTCTTTATCTTAGCTAGTCCCCACCCAGCCCAAGTAGTGAAAAACTGCGGAGAAGTAGCTACTATTACATCAAATTTCTCAAAAAGCCCAATCCAAAAAGCCATAAAAGCAAAACTTGTATAATCAAGCACTCTTTTTATGAAGCCTTCGTTTTTACTCATATAGCTCCACACCCTTATCACATCTATACCATCAAACTTTTCTCTCTGATAAAAGCGGTTTTTATAGCCATCATAAACCTTACCATGCGGAAAATTTGGAGCACAGGTAAGTATCGTTACCTCCACATCCTTATCTTTTATCCACTCTTTTACGTGCTCATAAGTTCTGGTAGCTGGGGCATTTACCTCTGGCGGAAAGTTATCCGTAATAAATAAAATCTTCATACCGCTATCTCAACCTCCAGCTCTTTTGTAAAGTAAATTTCTAGCACAAATGCACTTTGAAGTTTGTTGTATCCCAGTGCATACTCATACTCTTTTATCTGACAATCTTTATCTTTTAAATCCACAAATTTACCTATCTCATCTTTTGCGACATTTGGGTGAAAGTGTAGTCTAGATATGGCTTTTATACTCTTACTCAAACTATCTTTTATGACTATCTTTTGCTCAGTAAATTCCCAGCTTCTAGTATGCAAAACGCCAAATTTTTTATATCCATTATGCGTAGCACTGATAAAGTCATCACCAATCTTACTATCCACTACCCTAGCCCTATCTGCTAGTCTAAATGAACCCCAAACTTCACTACTGCTATGGGAGTTTATCTCAACTGTATTGTGTGAAATAGTGCTTTTTTCATAAGTCCTTCTTGTATTATTTTCATAGGTGCTTATACCACAATCGACAATAAAAGGCTTACTATCAATATAAATTTCAAAGCCGAACGTGTCTGCGTGTGTATGCCCAGCTATATAACTAGCCCTAACATCTGTTATATCTAAAATGCACTCGTATCTGCCCTTATCTATCTTTTTATATCCGCTAGTTAGCTCACAAGGCTTAATCTCATCAAATCCTAAATTTTTAGCATATAAAAACAACTCATTTGACATCGGAGCCACTCCACTTGTGCTATCGTTTAGCATAGGTATATCGCCATTTTTATAGGTTATAGCCTTTAAATAGCCAAGCATTAATACAGCTTTTTCTCTTAAAAATTTTAAAAATTTATCGTTATCGCTATTATTTTGCACTAAATTAATCACATCAAGAAGCCTAAAAAGCATAAGCTGATGATACATAGGACTTAGCTCAAAGTGCGCTCCATCAGCCAAAATCTGCTCATCAAGCTCCTTGTAAAGTATCTTTTCACCACTCTCTTTTAATGCTGTATCTTTAAAGTAATATCCACCAAAAATAAGACTAAAGCCATTTTCCAATAGGTGATTTCCAAGCAGATGATACTCTAAATTTTCAAGCAAAATATAGTACTGCGCATAAAGGCTATCATCTATCTTTTTGCCATTTATATAGTGCTTTGTTAGAAATTTTATCCAGTTTATACCGCGAAGACTTATGGGAAACGACTCCAACCCGTCCTTTGCTAAAGGTAACTTTTCTATAAAGTCATATATGGTCCAAATATCATCTTTTTTATCTAAGAACTCAAAATAGTTAAAATTATATGTCCAGAGCTTACCAAAATCACTAAAATTCCAGTCTATATCGCCTTTAAAATCGTGTTTTAAATTTAAAATTTCAAACTCAAAGCCATTAAAGCTAGAAATTCCTTTTATGCTATCCTGTAAAGTAAGTTTTAACGCATTTGACTGCTTTGAAAGTTTGTATTCAAAACCAGTAATTTTCCTAATCTTGGCTCTTAAAAAGTAAAATATCCTGTAATATATCTGTATAAATTTTAGATATTTTACCGTATTTAAAAGCCTAAGAATTTTACTCATCAACCGCAACCAAGCCCTTTATCCTTAAAGACTCCAGCACTTTAAATGTAGTATTTGTGGTATTATAAAGGCTTTCAAATTCCACAGCATTTTTGCCACTTTTTACAGACTCTTTAAAGGCGGTAAATTCACCCATGAAGCCCTTGTCTTGGTTCGAGTTTTTTTCTGTTGTGCTCTTACCTTGCTTGTAGATTTTAAGCTCCCTAAAGTCATTAAGCTGCATACTAAAACCACTACCAAATAGCTCGATATACTCCTTTGGCATCGCACTATCACCATATGCATAGTAGCTTATCGTAGCGATACTTCCGTTTTGATACTTTAATGTTATGCTTACATTATCCTCATCTGGTATAGAACGATCATTTTTACTTAGACTCATAGCAAACACACTTTGTACCGTGCTACCAGCCAAAAAGCTACAAGTATCTATAAAGTGGCAAACCTCTCCGACTATCCTACCACCACCTATATCAGCATCCTGTATCCACGTATCTATTGGTATCACACCTGCATTTATCCTGTAGTTTATCGCCACTTGTCCTTTTATAGACTCTTTCATCTTTTTTACCATAGGTGAAAAGCGCCTATTAAAGCCTACTTGCAAGATACTTTCACCGTTATACGCCTCTTTTATCTTTTTAAGCTCATCTTCATATATGCAAAGTGGCTTTTCTACAAAACAGTGCTTTTTAGCCTCTATAGCTTGCATGACTTTTGCAAAATGCTCATTATGCCTAGTCGTTATAAATACACTATTTATCTCACTATTTTTAAAAATTTCATCACTATTAGTCGTTATATACTTAAAGTCATACTTCTTACCAGTGCCTTGTGCACTCACACCTGTTGCCGTACATAGCCCCACAAGCTCCACGTTACTTATCTTTTTTAGATTTGGCAGGATAACCGACTTAGTAAAATTTCCAGCGCCGATAAGCCCTATATTTAGCCTATCTTGAGCTATGATTTTATCACTTCTTTTTACTACTTTGTGTTCATTTAAATTTATATCGTTTTTATAATTCAGGACTATGCCTAGATACTTCTCTTTTATCCTACCTTCTAGTAAATCATACGCAGTCATAGCATCATCAAAGTCGTATGAGTGCGTGATAAGCTCTTTTGGCGTTACCTTTCCATCCTCTATAAGTCCCAAAAATGCCTCAAAATTTCTCTGCTCTGTAAATCTAACTAAATCATAAGGATAATCAACACCCTTCTCTTCATATTCTGGATCGTATCTACCCGGCCCATACGCCATAGATAGCCTTATATCAAGCTCTTTTTTATAGTAGCTATTTCTTGGTACATCCATACCAACTAGCCCTACTAGCACCACCCTACCCCTCATACGGCTTATCTCTGCCGCATCTATTATGGGCTGATTTGATGAAGTAGAGGCTGTTATGATGACAGCATCTGCACCATATCCACTTGTAAATTCGTTTGCCTTTACTATCAAGTCAGCCGCATGACATACCTCATCACAGCCTATCTTTTTAGCCAAATTTAGCTTATCTGGATCTATGTCGCTACCTATCACTTTACAGCCATTTGCCTTTAAAAGCTGAACAGTGATCTGCCCTATAAGTCCAAGCCCTATCACGGCTATTCTCTCACCTATTAGTGGTGCTGTTTGCCTGATGCCTTGTAGTGCTATAGCACCCACCGTTACAAAAGAGGCATCTATATCATCTACTCTATCTGGAATTTTTACCATTAGATTTTTAGGCACGTAGTTTATCTCTGCATGGTTTGCATATCCTGCACCACCACAAGCCACCCTATCGCCTACGTTAAATCCGTTTAAATTTTCACCCACTTGCACCACAGTACCAGCTAAACTATAACCAAGTGGTATCGGCGTATCAAGCTTAGTAAATACCTTTTCAAGAGTATTTCTTATACCTTCTTTTTTCATCTTGTCTATCACTTGCTTTACTAGATCTGGTCTATCTTTTGCCTTTGCAAGCATTGATTTTTTAGCAAAATCAACCAGCATCTTTTCGGTCCCAGCACTTACTAAACTCACATTTGTCTTTACTAGCGCACCGTTTTTATCACACACCGGAGCTGGTACATCAAAAAGCCCAAGCTCTCCTGTTTTAAATGATTGTATTAGCTGTTTCATTATCGTTTTCCACCCTTTTCAATACCAAAAAATCTCAAAACCTTAGCACCTATATCGTAGATCGCCATCTGGTTTTTATAGTCTTTGTAGCTCTTGTTTGGAGCGTTAAAATACCCCCAAAGCTCATCTGTTGATACGCCAAGTTTATTTGCGATTAGCTCCATATCATTTTTTGCCATCTCATCATCATAAACTGGATTTTTAAGCTGTTCTAGCGCCTCATCTCTACTCATCTGTCCTGTTAGTATAAGGCTTGAAAACTGCACCTTTCTTGTATCGTATCCAAATTTTTTAGGTAACCAATATCCCTCATAAAATCTAGTAAATACAGACTCAAAGTGCTTTTGTGGATACTCTTTATAACCAAAATTATCCACCAAAAATTTAGTTGCCTCTTTTTTGTCATATGGAAAATAATCAAGCGGCCTAATCAGCTTTATCTTTTTCACATAAGGAAGGTAAATTTTGTGCCAAAGTATATTTGTAGTCGGATAGTTTTTAAGTGGTTTTGTGCCAAATTTGGCGTGTATATCTTTTAGCTGTATTGAGTCTGACTGATAATACATCCACTCAATAGGATTTCTGATACACTCAGTTGAGTAGTTTCCGCCTGTTAGGATATATTTTATATCATATTTTAGAGCGAACTTATACATAGTGGCAAAAAATGCGTGATCTTGCGGAGTGTCGATATGTGGCACACCGGATTTAAAAAATGCAAGCTGTATATCTTTCATAGCTTCCCAGTCAATGGTTTCTATATGAAGCTCAAGCCCTAGTTTTTCGACTACTGCTTTTACATTGTGTGTTGATTCCTCAGTATTCCAGCCACCATCTATGTGAAATACAAGCGGATTTAGCCCAAGCTTTTCTTTTGCTAGATACAGCAGGTATGAGCTATCTATACCACCGCTCATACCTATTAGGCAGTCATATTTTTTGCCTTTCGCCTTCTCTTTTATATCTTTGGTTATCCTAGAAATTTCCTCAAACCCTCTTTCGTCCGTATGCCAGTTTGGCTTTATATCCCTATAAAACGTCCTGCAGTGATCACACACCCCATTTTCATCAAACTCTATTTTGCTATCTGTTGTATCCATCACACAATTTGTGCAAATTTGGTATTTTCTATTCTTCATTATTATCCCTCATATATCCCTGTATCAACTTTTGCGAGTTTTGTGCCCTCAATCGCATCTCTAAAACCTTGCACCATATTCTCTATAGTGCAGTATTCACCATAATACTCATAAGCTTTCTTGCCCATCTCTCTTGCAAGCTCTATACTGTTACACATTTTAACAAGCACTTCTTCTAGCGAATTTTGATTGTCTTGGCAAAAAATTCCGTTTATTTTATCCTTTATATTAGACTTCTCACCGCCGCTAATTGCATTTATTTTTGTAACAAAAGGCACCCCAAATCCTAAACTTTGTAGTACCGACAATCCAGCCTGTCCAAAAGATACAGCAACGATAGATTCTTTATAATACTCTTGAAGTTTTTCTGGTTCATTGATTCTCCCAGCAAATTCAACTCTACTGTCAAGCCCTTTTTCTTTTACTAGTGTATGCAAAAAACTTCTTTCAACACCATCACCAACAAATGTTAAGATTATATTATTTGGTATTTTTGACAAAATATTGCAAAAAGCATTAATTAAAACATAATTTTGTTTTCTTTTATCCAAGCTTCCAACAAACAGTATTCTATTTTTATTCGTATTTTCGTATGATTTTATCCTTACTCCTACATCAAAAGTATTGTTTGCTACAAATAAATTACTGTCCAAAACACCAAGATTTATAAAGTCCTTTTTGGCTTCATACGTATAAAAGACATTAGCATCTGCTTTTTTTGTAAAAAACAATCTAATTTTATTAGCAACAAAAGATTTTGTTATCCATGCACCCCACCATATAAATTTACTATTTTTACTTTTAAAATATATCGATATAACAGTGTTTATCCACCTAACGTCAAACAAGGCTATGTGTATATCATAGCACTCCTTTTTTACCTCTGATATAACATTGCCTTGAAAGTAAAAAGGACCTATTTTCCTAACAGGAACTACAATCTCTTTATACAAATCATCCTTTGTTACACTCTTTTTTCCAGAATGCAAAACCGTAACATCATAATACTTTGCCAACTCATTAAAAAAAGCTTTTCTATAGTGTAAAATATAATTATATTGTATTAATATTTTTTTCACTCTCTATCTCTTGTAAAAATAACTCTGGATCCTTAATATTTTTTGCATATTTTAGCAACTCAGAGTCACTCAAATTCCACCATTGGGATTTTAACAATTTCCCTATCATATTATCATCAAACCTTTTGCGAATAATTTTTGCAGGATTACCAGCTACAACCGCATAGGGCTCAACATCTTTTGTCACAACACTTCCCATACCAACCACTGCACCATTTCCTATATTAACACCTTGTTTTATTAAGCAATTGTTTCCTATCCAAACATCATGTCCTATGATTGTTTTTTTAATCTCATCCCTTTTAAATTCACTAAATTTAGCCTTTACGCTATCTCTGCCATCGTAAAATACCGGAGACATGCCAACCCACTCCATAGGATGCATCCCCCCGCCTATAATAACACCATTTGCAATAGAGGTAAAACTACCTATATCGCAACTGTTGATATCACAATCATATCCGCAAAATGAGTGTCTATCCATAGTTGAGTTTACAAACTGCGTACCAGACTCCAACTTTGATGTTTTATGAATATAACTATTTTTTATAACCACACCTCTTGCTTTTTTCATAAACTTTGTCAAATAAAATAAAATTTTATATTTCATAGAAACCTTTTTAGTAAAATATTCTTTCTAAATGCACCATATTTTTTGCAAAAATATTAAAAGTCAATGCTATGATTGCAAGAAACATCCAATTCTTATTTTGTTTTAGTATATAATACAACATTATAGGCTCAACAAAAAGAACGTGTCTTAAAATTCTTATAGAAATAGTATCGAAATTTAAAAAAATATAAAATAATATTATAGCATAAAAATAGGCATATAAAAAAGTTTTATTAAGTTTATATTTAAGTGCAACAATATATATAACTATGGTTTTAGTCATAACGAGTGAAAAAGGTGTATTATCTATTCCTAGTGATCTACGAGTATAGCTTTCAAGTTTTCTTACAATATGCAAATCAAAATCTAATCCTATTGTAAAATTATGCAATAAAAATGAAACAATCTCTATCTTGTTTGGTATAAAGACCAAGGCAATCAACAAAAATGTTACAACAATACGTATCTTGTCATGTACTATATATAATCAGAAGCCAAATAAGACTATTATGAATAATACATCCTAACAACAACCAAAGCAAACTTAATTTTGTTTTTCCTTCGCTAAATAAGACAATAGCAAGCAAGCCAAAAGCTGAGGCTAGCCCAGATCTATACTGATCTATATACACATCAACAAAAAGATAAATAACAGTATATAATAAAAGAATAAAATAATATTTTGCCGTAATTTTAAAGTAAGCATAAGCCAATACAGATAAGGCAATAAACGTATTAAAAAACTTAAATACACTTATGTCATTTGTAAATATCTTAAAAAATGAAAACATAAATACATAAAACCACTTCAGTCCAATCTCATATGGCATTTCCCCTAACAAAATATATTTATCTAAAGATAATATATTGTCCCAGTGATACAAATACCCATCATCATCAGCGCCAACACCATAGGAAAACATAGATACTAAAGACATAATAAATATAAATAACACAACAGAAATTAATTTAATATAATTCTGATTTAAGTAACGTTCCGTACTACTCATTTTCTTATTATGTCCAAAATAGCATTGTAAAAATCTTTATTTAAGTATTTATTTAAAAATAACAATATGAGAAATCCTAAGGGTAAAACAAAAAATAATTTTATATATAAATTATTTGAAATAAATTCAATAAAGAAATAAACAACAATACCAATAGTAGTTGATATGCAGAAAGATTTTAATAAGCTACCAGAATACTCCTTAAGACTGGCATTGCATATTCTATATATTAAAAAATACCAACCAGGAATATATAGCAATAAACTTACGATTAGCATACCGACAGCCACTCCTATTTCTCCCCAAAAAGATGATATATAAACTACCACTGGCATATAAATCAACCTAGTAGAATTCCAATAAAAACTAACATTTGGCTTACCAGCCGCCATAATCAATGCTCCAACTGGGCTACTTATGGAATAAAACATAGCCCATACAGCAAGTATTCGCAACAATATCGCTTGAGAAATCCATTTCTCGCCTAGTAATACGTATAAAATATCCTCAGCCATAACTATTGCAATAGTATAAACAGGAAAAGCAATAGATGAAGTATAATTAATAATTTTTAGATACATATACTTTAAACTATTTAAATTATCATTGATTTTTGACATTAGCGGAAAGGCTACTTTGGTAACTATTGGATTTATAATTTGAGTTGGCCTTAAAATGAAATCTTTTAATACATTATATATTCCAAGCGACTCCACACCAATAAACTTTCCAATAAGTATAACATCCATTTGCCCAGATATAGTGCTAACCACCGAATCTCCAACACTATAGCTACCAAAAACGATATATTTTCGAACACATTTTATATTAAATGCAAAGCTAAAACCATATTCTTTTATTCCAAAAAATATAAAAATAAAAGTTTTAATAATTGTCATTGCAATCATTGGATATATTAACGCCATCACTCCAAAATTATTAACGGCCAAAATAATAGAAAGACAAAATGATACAAAAACTGCAAAAATTTCTATCTTTGCAATTATGTTAAATTTTAATGATTTTTGAAATAATACATCAAATTGCAATCCAAATGACTGTATAACAAGAATAATTCCGATGATTCTTAAATAATCGATCAATAAAGGCTCTCCATAAAAAAAAGCAATGTATTCAGAGCAAATAAACAAACCACAATATATCAATAGTCCAAATAAAACATTAACACAATACAAAGTTCCCAAGTCACTTCTTGATATATTCTGATAATGAACTATGGCCTTACTTATTCCAAAATCAACAAAAACTTGACTAAAGTTTATAAAAATCATTAATATAGCCATAATGCCAAAGTCTGACTTGTCTAAAAACCTAACCAAAACCATAAGTTGAATTAACTGCAAAACAGCCTTTGCAATAACACTAATAGAAGTCCATCTAACTCCACTTACGACTTGTGTTTTAAATTTCATTTTATTCTGTTGTTTTCAAAATATTTAATTTTTGCAGGTAAATTTCAATTGTTGTAGCTCTTAGTATTTTCTCATCGTAGTTTCTTATTCCTTTAAATTTTTTATTTAAGTATTTAACTTCAAAGTCAATATTGGTATATTTTGAATAAAAAGCATTTTTTGAATTTAATATCTTATGGAGTTCGTGATTGATATTCTTCTCATTAATCCATTTTATATAATTAGTGTAACCACTATCTTGCATTAATCCCAACTTAAAAGGAATTCTTTTTATTTTTTTTATTATTTTCATTGTATTACTAGATGAAACTTTTTTATCTATGGTTTTTCCAGTATTTTGCCAAGGAATATTTTTATAAAACTTTGGAAAGAATTTCAAAAGCATTGAACTATAAAGACTATTATTTTGCCTATATGAGTCCGGCAATGAATATATAAATTCTACAATCTTATTATCGAAAAATGGCTTTCTCTGATCGATATTAGTAAGACTATTAACCGTACCCATGTTAGTAAATCTTCTCACTCTATTCATAAATAAGTGTGGCTCTATTTTTTTTATATCATAAAAAGTGTCAACAAAATTACATTTATGCACATAATCTCCATAAAAAATACTCATAAATTCATCACGTGGATATGTATCTAATGGTATTCTATCTAACCAACCTCCACCGAGTATAGCATCTCCTGCATATCCATTCATATTAATTTTAACTAATTCGCTTATTTCATCTAAAAATTCACTTCCATGCATATGTTTTAAATTAAACATCCCATCAGTAAACCAAATCCTATCTTTTCTAGGTTCAAACCAATTGTTATCTGTAAGGTAAAACTCCCTATGGGTCCACTTGGTTTGTGCAACACATTGTTTTGCTATCCTCATGTCATCACAGTTTGGAATACCAAATGTATATGCTACACCATCACTATCTGGATAAATAGCATTAATAGCTGCAAATATGGCACGACTATCTAATCCACCGCTTAATGAAACACCAATATTACTATTTGGGCTAAATCTTTTTTCAACAGATTTCAACCACAAATCACCAAGTCTATCCACAGCCTCATCAAAACACATATCAGAATAATTTATCTCAGACCACTTCCAATAGTATCTTTGAGTTAGTTCTTTACTGGTAATGTCAAATTCTAAAATAGTGGCTGGTTTTATTAGTTTAATATGTTTATGCCAAGTATTATCCTCTAATAAATACCCCAAATCCATAAAAACATCTATTTGATTTGAATCAATTTCGTTATCAACAAAATTTAAGCCAAATAATCCTTTTACTTCTCCGCTAAAAGCAAAATCACCATCTTTGTAATAATAATACAACATTCGCATACCATATCTATCTGATATTAAAAAAACTTTTTTATTAATACTATCATATATTATGGCATTAAAATATCCATCCAATTTATTTAAAAAATAATCTAAGTTGTTTTCCATATACGCATTAAACATTAAGTCTTCAAAAATTGAATTACTATAGTCATACTGCTCACCCTCAATTGAAATATAAATTCCGTTTCTAAAAAATAAACCTTTGTGATGTTTTATATTTCCTAAATGTATATGAGAGGCTGCAAATATATTATCCTCATAATTATTTTCTTTTATAAAATTCTTATGATGGTGTAAAATAGTACTCATATTATTTATAGAGCCATATTCTTTGGCATTTTTTACATATCCATATATTCCCGGCATTTTGTTCCTTTTGCATGGTTATTTTATAATCCTGTTAGTAAAGCCTATTTTAGATAATTTAGCCCAAATAGACACATCAGTACACGAAACCAGTCCAATAAAAATATTAATTAGACACTAATATTTGCAACTACCATTACTTATTTATTTTATTTTTATTGTATCAACTACATCAAGTATCTCATCTTCTTTCAGCCCATAATACATCGGCAATCTCAAAAGTCTTTCACTATCTCTTGTGGTAAATTCATCAACTCCGTCAAACCTACCAAATTTTAATCCAGCCAAAGAAGAATGAAGCGGAACATAGTGAAATGCCGTAATTATACCGTTTTTCTTAAGATGCTCCATAAGTTTTGTCCTCTCATCTAAATCTTTGACTTTTATATAAAACATATGAGCATTATGCACACAACCACTAGGAATCTTAGGAAGCTCCAAATAACCATTATTTTCTAGCTCCTTAAGCCCATCATAGTATTTTTGCCAACTACTAAGTCTATCTAAATTTATATCATCAGCTTTCTCTAAATTTCCCCAAAGATACGCAGCGCTCACATCATTCATCAGATAACTACTGCCTATATCCACCCAAGAGTATTTATCCACCATACCTCTAAAAAACAGACTTCTATTTGTACCTTTTTCCCTTATGATTTCCGCTCTTTGCAAAAATCTTTCATCATTAATCAATAAAAGCCCACCTTCTCCGGCACTAGTGTAGTTCTTTGTCTCATGAAAGCTAAATGCTCCTAGATGCCCGATAGTTCCAAGAGCCTTTCCTTTATAGCTACTCATCATACCTTGCGCTGCATCCTCCACCACAAATAAATTGTGCCTATTTGCGATATCCATAATACTATCCATCTCACAGGCAACACCAGCATAATGAACAGGAACTATTGCTTTTGTCCTAGTTGTAATCGCCTCTTCTATTTTACTTTCGTCTATATTCATAGTATCAGGGCGTATATCTACAAAAACTATCTTTGCACCACGAAGCACGAAGGCATTTGCTGTACTTACAAATGTATATGATGGCATTATAATCTCATCGCCATCTCCAATATCAAGTAAAATAGCAGCCATTTCAAGCGCATGAGTACAAGATGTAGTTAGCAAAACCTTCTTACAATTAAGTCTATCCTCAAACCATTTATGACATTTTCTTGTAAAAATATTATCTCCACTAATACAAGATGATTGTATCGCCTCATTAATATATTTTAGTTCATTACCAGCAACACATGCTTTTGAAAATTTAATCATACTCTTACCTTACTACAGTAAATCACTTGGAACAAGCTCTTGCATCATATCTGAATATCCACGCCCCTCATCAGGCCATCTTGTATGAACCCAGTCAGGGCACTGATCACAAAAACCAAATCCTTTATAATTGTTTGTTAAATGTGCTTCTCTTAAACTAGTCATAATTTCACCCTGCCAAGCTTCTTTTATTGTTGTTTTTGAAAAATGAACAAAGTGAGACTTATTCATCCAGTCCGTTGGACAATATGACAAATCGCCTTCAGGCGTAATAGTTAATCTCTCCCAAGGATATAGGCAAGGTTTTCTTTTTATAGACTTAAGTCCGTCTTTTATTTTCGCCTTAATGCCATCTTTTGCTCCACCAGCGGAATGCAATCTTCTAATAACAACAAAATCAGCTCCTGATTTATTCCAAAAATCCTCAAACTGTTTTGACTCATTAGTATTTAAAGGTTGTTCAACAAAACTAACAACCAGTTTTGCATCATATCCACCTTCTCTTATAAGTTTTATTAAATTTAAAACATTTGGTCTAACTTTACTCAAGTCGCCATTTATTCTGATTTTTGAGTAAGTTTTATCATTAAAAGCATCCAAGCTTATATCAAATACATTTACTCCTGCATCAAGAAGCTTTTTAGCTTTTTTCTCAGTTAATAAAAGACCATTTGTGGTTATATTTATTCTAGTCTTGCTATATTTTCCGGCATACTCTATCATTTCATCTAGTTTAGGGTGTATTAAAGTTTCTCCATTTGCAGTATATCTTACGTATTGACATATACCAAGACCATCGGTAGCTACCTCATCAATAAGCTTTTTATGAAGTCCTATATCCAAATGAGATCCACTATATGCACTTGATTTCTTAAAAGTTGGATGCGGACAGTGTATACACGCAAGGTTACAAAACTGTGTGCTATCTATTATGATTTGTGATGGAAACTCACCACTTAAATGCTTCTGAAAACCATATTTTATCTCTTTAATCTCATTCATAATTATTCCTTTTAATTAAAACTTTTCATAAATTTTTTAGCATTTTCACCCTCATTAAACAACAAGTCTAAAATACTAACACCGTGCTCAAATGGGGGATGTAGTTGAGTATATTCTTTATATCCACTATAGTCCATCCACTCCATCTTTATACCTTCTTTTTCCGCTAAACCTTCATCAAAATAGTCTTTTGCAGCAGGACCGCTAAGATAAATATCCGCATCACACTCTTTACAAATACCTATAAGTTTTTCAGTTTGTCCATCGATTAGTTTAAATTCGCTCGACCATCTAAGTTTTGTATCTATGTCAAGTATTTTATTTATAGTGGTTATAAATTTATAGTTTATCTGGCTTAAGTATTCCTCACTACAATTTAGGTATAAATCCTCAAATATATCTTTATAGTCTTTAAAATATTTTGCTTTTGAGTAGTTATGTGATATGGATTGCCAGTGCTTTTTGGCCCAATCTTTTTCACTAATCTTTGTTTCGTTTATTTTTTGAAAAAACTTACCTTTGACCTCAACAGGTATGCTAAGCCACGCCAAGCCATTTAATGTCTTAATCTTATTTCTATTTCGCCAATCTCTTTTAGTGTACTGCATATCATCATAAAAAATAAATTCATCAACCATATTTATAAGATCGAAGTAGCCTTTCCATGGGATATAGTTTGATTGTAAAATTGCTATTCTTTTCATTATATATTTTTATCCTATATTTTATTATGCTTTAAGTATTTCTACCCAAGATTTTATAAGCGAATCTAAAGAGTACTTTTCTAAAGATATTTTTTTATTCGTATCAGAAATTTCTTTTTCTATTTTTTTTAATTCAAAATTCTCTATATCATATACCCTAATCCCATCATCTGTCAAAAGATTATAAAATGAGTTTTCTTTTGAGATATATAGTTTTTTTCCATATCCAGCAAGAAGTTTAATATTCGCACCAGCTTGTTGTCTATTTTGAACGAAAATTCCAATATCTACACTTTGTAACATTTTCTTATACTCTTCAAAATCCATAAAGTCAACAATGGGATTAAATTTATCTCCAAAAATACTTCTGCCTAGTACCATAGTCTCATTTTTATATTTTTCATCCCCATAGCTTAACGGCACTATAATCTCTATATCATCATTTTTATATCTCTCAAGTATCCCAAAAACATCTTTATGCCTATTTTCTTTAGTAGACGAATTACCAACTAAAATTTTAATAGTCTGCGTATCCACGCAATCACTTTCGACCATTTCACAAGAAGCAATACAAGTAGGATAAAATTGTGAGTAAAATATATTCTTTGGACTTATTTGATAATTATTAATTGCATATGCCATATCTTTGTTGTTTACTGATATAAAATTATTAATCTTTCTAATTACTTGTTTTTTTATCCAACCCTGCTTTTCCGGAAAATAAAAATCACCGCCCCACATAATCCAATAACATTTTTTAATAAGCCAAGGATTAAAAAACAGATAAAATATGCAATATGGCTGAGAAAGTCCATGTATTATGATTTTTTTAGATTTATACATTTTTATATTAAATTCTATAAAATATTTTATAAAATCTTTTATATTATTTATTGATTTTATACAAAAGTCATCATCTATATAAAATTCTCTTTTATTAGTACCACCAACCAAAAGAAAAAAATGATCATTTATATTAAAATTCTCTTTTATAAAATCAATAAAAGGTTTTGTAAATTTCTCTTTTCTAGTAAGATGCAAAATCATTTATTTTGTCCATATTTACTTAAATACCACTCCACAGTTTTTATAATACCCGTGTCAAAATTCTCATCAGCTTTCCAGCCAAGTTCTGCTTCTAGCTTAGTCGCGTCTATGGCGTAGCGTCTATCATGACCCGCTCTATCTTCTACGAAAGTTATTAGACTTTTATATGAGAAATTTTGCTTTGGCACTTCTTTGTCTAAAATTTCACAAATTCTATCCACTATTTGCAGATTTGTTCGCTCATTTCTTCCACCGATATTATATGTTTCGCCCTTTTTGCCATTGTGATAAACCAAGTCTATGCCCTTGCAATGATCAAGCACATATAGCCAGTCTCTTATGTTTTTACCATCGCCATATATCGGTATTGGACTTCCTTTTAGAGCGTTTCTTATGATAGTTGGGATTAGCTTTTCATCATGCTGTTTTGGGCCATAGTTGTTTGAACAGTTTGTGATAACACAGTTTAGTCCAAAAGTCTCCACATAAGCCCTTACTATCATATCGCTTGAAGCCTTACTTGCACTGTACGGAGAGTTTGGCGCATATGGAGTTTTTTCAGTAAATAGATCATCTGGATCATCTGATAGCGTACCATATACTTCATCTGTGCTTATATGATGAAACCTACAGTCCTTATACTCTTTTTTATAGACAAACGGCTTATCCATCCAATATTTTTTAGCAACATCTACAAGAGTATAGGTGCCATTTACGTTTGTTTGCACAAATACACCGGGGTTTTTGATGCTATTATCTACGTGGCTTTCAGCCGCAAAGTGAATAACTCCCCTTATATCATACTCAGAAAATATAAACTCCACAAGCTCGCGGTTACAAATATCACCTTTTATAAATTTATATCTTAGGTTGTTTTCACACTCTTTTAAATTTTCTAAATTTCCAGCGTAGGTTAAAAGATCTAAATTTACAATATTATAGTTTGGATATTTTTCTAAAAAATACGGCACAAAGTTTGAGCCGATAAATCCAGCACAACCTGTTACTAATATTGTTTTATTATCTATAGACACTACTATCCTTTACTAATGTGTAAAGATACTGTCCATATCCATTTTTAGATAGTGGTTTTGCTATTTCTAAAATTTTTTCCTTAGTTATCCAACCATTATTATATGCTATCTCTTCAAGACAAGCTATTTTATAACCCTGCCTATGCTCTATTGTTTGCACGAATTGCCCAGCTTCTACTAGACTATCATGGGTGCCTGTGTCAAGCCACGCAAAGCCACGACCAAGAAGCTCGACTTTTAGTTTTCCTTTCTTAAGATATTCTTGATTTATACTTGTGATTTCTAGCTCACCCCTATCACTTGGTTTTACATTTTTGGCTATTTCGACCACACTATTATCATAAAAATACAGTCCAGTAACCGCAAAATTTGATTTTGGTTTTACAGGTTTTTCCTCTATGCTGATGGCTTTTTTGTTTTCGTCAAATTCAACTACACCAAATCTTTCAGGATCCCTTACTTGATAACCAAATACAATCGCGCCATCCTTTATAGAAGCAGCATTTTTTACCATCTCACTTAATCCACTTCCATAAAAAATATTATCACCAAGTATTAGACATACGCTATCTTTTCCAATAAATTCCTCACCCAATATAAAAGCTTGAGCCAAACCATCAGGACTTGGCTGAATTTTGTATTCCAACCTTATTCCCCAGTCATTTCCATCACCTAAAAGCTCTTTAAATTTGTCCATGTCTTGTGGAGTTGAGATTATCAGTATCTCTTTTATACTAGCCAGCATTAAAACAGACAATGGATAGTAAATCATTGGCTTATCATAGATGGGGAGCAACTGCTTACTAATACTTCTTGTTACCGGATAAAGCCTTGTGCCACTACCCCCTGCTAAAATTATACCTTTCATATTATTTTAAAACCCCACAAAAGTCTAGCTCACTCTTTATATCAAGCTCTTTAAATTCCTTATGTCCTACCAAAAATACAGCCAAATCAGCTATATTTAACGCCTCTTTATAATCCACTATCTCAAATTCACTATGCGTTTGAATATTTGGCTCAACAGCTATTATATCAAACCCTTGCTTTTTTAAAACCCTAGCCACACCCAAAGCCGGAGACTCTCTAAGATCATCAATATCTGGTTTAAACGCCAGTCCCATACAGGCTATTTTCGGCTTTTTACCATTTTCTAGCTCAAACTTTAAAGCCGCATTTTTTATCTTCTCTGTAGCCCACTGCGTCTTATATGTATTTACCTCTCTTGATGTTTTTATAAGTCTTGCATCACTACCACCAGCATGGACGATAAACCAAGGATCGACAGCTATACAGTGTCCGCCCACACCAACACCAGGACTTAGGATATTAACACGTGGATGCCTATTTGCAAGACGTATTAGCTCCCATACATTTATATTAAATTTATCACACAGTATCGAAAGCTCATTTGCAAAGGCTATATTTATATCACGAAATGAATTTTCTGTTAGTTTTGCCATCTCAGCCGTTCTTGCATCAGTTTGTAAGACTTCACCGTTAACAAATGTCTTGTAAAACTCTGCCGTCCTTTTAGAAGCTTCATCAGTTAAACCGCCCACTATTCTATCATTTTGCACAAGCTCCTTCATAATCTTGCCTGGCAATACACGCTCAGGACAGTGAGCCACATATATTTTTGCAGTATTTACACCATTTTCTTTTAAAATTTTCTCCACCATCTCAGTTGTGCCTACAGGAGAGGTTGACTCCAGTATTACTATATTTTCATCTTTTACATATGAAGCTATAGACCTAGTAGCACTTGCGACATAGTCTAAATTTGGGATATACCCCTTATGAAAAGGTGTGGGAACGGATATTATAAAAACATCTGCAAAGCTAGGCTTTAAGTCTGCTTTTAGATTTCCACTATTTACAGCGCCCTTAACAAAGACATCAAGTTCTGGCTCAACGATATGAATTTTACCTTGATTTATCGTATCTATTGTACTCTGTACTACATCTACACCATGCACATTATAGCCTTTATTTGCCAAAAGTGCAGCAGTCGGAAGTCCTATATATCCAAGTCCTACAACACATATATCTTTAATCATCAAACATCCCTATCCCAAATTTTTAATAAAATCAACTATCTTAGCACAAGCACTACCATCACCATAAGGATTGTGCGCCTTGCTCATCTTGCTGTACACATCTATATTGTCAAGTAATTTTTGTGCTTCACTTACTATTTTTACCCTATCCACTCCTACAAGCTTAACCGTCCCAGCCTGCAAAGCCTCTGGTCTTTCTGTGGTGTCCCTCATCACAAGCACGGGCTTTCCTAAACTTGGCGCCTCTTCTTGCACCCCACCACTATCCGTAATAATAAAGTATGCTCTACTCATCAGATATACGAACTCACTATATTCAAGCGGTGCAATAAGATAAACGTTTTTAGTATTTGACAAGATATCACTTACTGGTTTTTGCACATTTGGATTAAGATGTACTGGATATACTATATCTATATCTGGATTCTTGGTCGCAATATCCTTTAATGCGTTACAAATATTTATAAAACCATCGCCAAAATTTTCTCTTCTATGTCCAGTTACAAGTATGATTTTTCTATCGTGATTTAAGTTGTATTTTAAATTAAGCAAGGTTAAGATTTTATTTTTAAAATCACTATTTTTATCCATCATGTTTAGCAATAAGAATAGAGCATCTATTACTGTATTTCCTACAACTTCAATATTTTTTTCATCTTTGTTTTCTTTTAAAAGATTACCTTTTGATAGATTTGTCGGAGCAAAATGATAGCTGGCCATTATTCCGATCATCTGTCTATTTATCTCTTCTGGAAACGGAGAATATATATTACCAGTTCTTAACCCTGCCTCAATATGCGCAATCTTTATCTGTTTATAAAAAGCAGCTAAAGCAGTACTGCTTGCAGTAGTCGTATCTCCATGCACAAAGACAATATCTGGTTTAAAATCCTCTAAGACATCTCTCATTTTTATCAAAATTCTAGCAGTCAGATCATAAAGGTCTTGTCCAGACCGCATGATATCTAGATCATAATCCGGCTTTACATCAAAGATCTCAAGAACCTGATCAAGCATATGCCTATGTTGTGCCGTAACACACACCTTAATCTCAAACCATAGGTATTTTTTAAATTCTTTTACCAAAGGAACCATTTTAATGGCTTCTGGTCTAGTTCCAAAAACTATAAGTATCTTTTTCATACACAAAGCCTTACTGCATCCGTAACTTTCTCTTGAATTTCATTCAAAAATATCTCATTTTTAGCTTCAAACCTAGTTACTATAACGGGAGTAGTATTTGAAGCACGCACTAGCGCCCAGCCATCTTCAAATTGGATTCGAACGCCGTCTATCTCGATAAGATTTAAAATTTTAGGTAAGTCACATTCATTATGTTTTATACGTCTTTTAAGCTCTTCGACTATTTTAAATTTATCCTCTTCGCCTACTTTTATCTTTATCTCATCGGTACTAAAAACAGGTGGCATCTTGTCAAGTTCACCATCAAGGTCAAAGCCTTTATTAACAAGCTCCAAAACTCTCATCATCGCATAAAGTGCGTCATCAAAACCAAAATATCGCTCTTTAAAAAAGATATGTCCACTAACTTCGGCAGCAAGATCCACATTTAGCTCTTTCATCATCTTTTTTATATTACTATGTCCGGTTTTGCCCATGAAAACTTCACCGATCTTAGCGATCTCGTCATACATATTTTGCGAGCATTTTACCTCACCTAGAACGCGTGGATTTTGCATATTTAACGCATAAAGATAAGCTAACTCATCACCCTTTATATCACGCTTTGGAGTGATCACCGCTATACGATCGCCATCGCCGTCAAAACCAAAGCCAAGCTTTACATCACCACCGTCAATAAACCTAAAAATATCCTCTAAATTTTCCTTTTCACTTGGATCCGGGTGATGGTTTGGGAAATTTCCGTCAGGCTCAGGGTATAAAATTTTAGCATTTAAGCCAAGTTCGTTTATGATAGGTACGACACTCACGCCTATCGCACCATTCGCACAGTCGATCACAAAAGGCTCTTTAAAGCTCTTTAACCCCGCAAATTCTTTAACAAAAAACTCTTTATATGGTGTTAGAATGTCAAATTTCTCGCAAGCTACATCGTCATCTATGCGCGTGTTTTGATCTATTATTTTATTTACTTCAAGTTTTAATTTTTGCAGATCATCACCAAAAAAGCTATCTTTTTTTATAGTTATTTTAAACCCATTATACTCTTTTGGATTATGTGAGCCAGTTATCATAACATTTGCGTCAAAATAGTCAGCATACACACTAAAGTATCCCACTGGCGTAGGAAGCAAGCCTATGTCATAAATTTTAATACCGCCAGCCTTATTTAAACCACTAAGTAAAAATTTAAATAACTCGCTCGCACTTAGCCTTGCATCATAGCCAACGCTTAGTGTTTTTACACCAAGCTCTTTCATTTTTAAACCCAAGGCATATCCGATAGCTTTTACACTAGCTTCATTGAGGTCTTGATCAAAAATACCGCGAATGTCGTATTCTCTAAAAATATTATCAAACATTATTTTTAAGCTCTTTATTTTAAATTTATTGCAGAAAATTAAATATTTTGCGTAAATTATAGGCTAGTTTTGGTTAAATGTTTATTAAATTAAAGTCGTATTTTTGTGTATTTTGAAGTATTTTTGTATGTTGTAAAAATAAATTTAGCCCGCTAAAAAACGGGCTAAATTTGATGGGCTTACATCATTCCGCCCATACCACCCATTCCGCCCATATCAGGCATTGCAGGAAGTGGTTTATCTTCTTTTATCTCGCTAATCGTAGCTTCTGTGGTTAGAAGCAAGCTAGCTACTGAAACAGCGTTTTGAAGAGCTACACGCTCAACTTTCACAGGATCTATAATACCTGCTTCAAACATATTTACATACTCGCCGTTTGCAGCGTTAAAGCCAAAATTCTCATCTGCACTAGTTTCAACTGCATTTGCAACTACACCCGCGTCAAAACCAGCGTTTTCAGCGATTTGGCGAAGTGGAGCGCGAAGTGCGCGACGAACTATCTCAGCACCTATTTTTTCATCGCCCACAAGGTCAAGTTTTACGCGTTTTGAAGCAAGGATAAGTGCAGAGCCACCGCCTACAACTATGCCCTCTTCTACGGCTGCGCGAGTTGCGCTTAAAGCGTCATCAACGCGGTCTTTTTTCTCTTTCATCTCGGTTTCAGTAGCAGCTCCTACTTTTATAACAGCTACGCCTCCGCTTAACTTAGCTAGACGTTCTTGAAGTTTTTCACGATCATAGTCGCTTGTAGTTTCTGCGATTTGAGCTTTGATTTGGTTGATTCTAGCGTCTATTGCGGCTTTTTCTCCGGCACCATTTACGATAGTTGTATTATCTTTGTCGATAACTACGCTTGAAGCTTGTCCAAGATCATTTAAAGTAGCACCTTCAAGAGTTCTGCCTAGCTCTTCACTGATAACTTCACCACCTGTTAAGATAGCAATATCTTCAAGCATAGCTTTTCTTCTATCGCCAAAACCAGGAGCTTTTACGGCAGAGATATTTAGTACGCCACGAAGTTTGTTTACTACAAGTGTCGCAAGTGCTTCACCTTCGATATCTTCAGCGATTATCAAAAGAGGTTTTCCTGTTTTTTGTATGGCCTCAAGCACAGGTAAAAGATCTTTTAAATTTGCGATTTTTTTGTCAAATAACAAGATGTATGGATTACTTAGTTCAACTTGCATTTTTTCAGTATTTGTGATGAAATACGGGCTTAAATATCCACGGTCAAATTGCATACCTTCAACTACATTTAGCTCGTCTTCGATAGACTTTGCCTCTTCAACAGTGATAACACCGTCTTTTCCAACTTTTTCCATAGCGTCAGCTATCAACTTGCCGATGCTGTCATCTGAATTTGCAGAGATTGTTGCGATTTGTGCGATCTCTTTTGAGCCTGAAACTTTTTTAGAGATATTTTTTAGCTCTTCAACAAGAGCAGCTACTTCTTTATCCATACCGCGTTTTACTTCGATAGGATTTGCGCCTGCAGTTACATTTCTAAGACCTTCTTTAAATATCGCATGAGCCAAAACTGTCGCAGTCGTAGTGCCGTCACCAGCTTGGTCGTTTGTCTTACTAGCAACTTCGCGAACTAAGCTTGCACCCATGTTTTCTATAGTATCTTTTAGATCAACTTCCTTGGCAACACTCACGCCATCTTTTGTGATAGCAGGTGCACCAAAGCTCTTTTGGATAAGCACGTTACGTCCGCGTGGTCCCATTGTTACCTTAACAGCGTCATTTAGTTTTCTAACGCCTTCATACAAGCGGTTTCTTGCGTCATCTGAGTAAAAAATTTCTTTTGCCATTTTATTTCCTTTTTAGTTTATTTCTTATTTTATTACGCCTAAAACATCATCAAGATTTAAGACTAGATATTGCTTGGCGTCAAGCGTGATTTCAGTGCCTGCATATTTGCCAAATACAACTGTATCTCCTGTCTTTACACACTCTACTTCGCTACTTACCGCTAATGTTTTACCACTTAAAGGTTTCTCTTTTGCGTTATCGGGTATAATAATACCTGAAGCGGTGGTTTTTGTTTCTTCCACACGCTCAACTAGAATACGTTTGCCTAATGGTTGAAAATTCATCGTTCATCCTTTTGGTTAAATTTCAAATTTTAGCACTCTTTATTTTTGAGTGATGAAATATTAGCATTTTTTTCGTTAAAAGTCAATTATTGATACGAGCTTTTTCAATAAACTTTAGTCTAGTAAGCTCAATATATATGATATAATAAAATAAATCTTAAAGGATAAATATGAAAATTTTAGCCTACATCGCAGGAATTTTAATTCTCACTGTATTTTGTGTATTTGGTTTTATCTTTAGCAGTTTTGGCAACTCTATGATCGCTTCTTATGCGCAAAATTTGGCAAAACAAAAAGCAGGCATAGAACTTAGTTTTGATAAATTTGAGCTTGGCATTAGCAAAGTGGATATAAATGCTAAAGTTAATAATGAAATATCAGCAAGTATAAATGGTGATTTTTCGGTATTTTCCCAAAATATAGATCTTACTTACGAAATAAATGCAAGCGACCTAAAAAGCGCAAATTTAAAACTCACGCAACCGATCGCGTTAAGTGGCAAAATAAAGGGCAAATTTAACAACTTTGATGCAAACGGAGCAGGAGAAGCCCTTGGATCAAGTATAAATTTCTTAGCAAACATTAAAGAGTATAAGCCTTTAAGCTTACAACTAAACGCAAAACAGCTAAAAATAGATGAGATTTTAGCCCTTGTCAAGCAGCCGATATATGCAAGCGGACGTATCGATATCACATCAAATATAACCGAACAAAACGACATGCCAAACGGGATGGCTGAAATTTTAATATATGACGCGGTAGCAAACAATGCTTTGATATCACGTGACTTTAACGTAAGCTTGCCTAAAAATTTCACATTTAAAGGCGCTGCAAATGCGCAAATAGCAAACTGGATCGCAAATGTAAAAAGCACTCTTATCACGCCTATCGCTACTGCAAATACGACAAAAACAGTGTATAACATAGACAATAAGTCGTTAAATACAGACTTTATGATCGAGATCAGTGATCTAGCCAAACTTGAGCCTATCATCAACCAAAAATTAAACGGTGCTCTAAAAGCTAACGGCGATCTTACTTTTAGCGACTATAAACTTCAAAATTTAAATGCCGTTATCGACGGGCTTGGTGGCAAGATAGATGCAAATTTAAAAGATGGCAAGTTGCTAGCTAAAATTCACTCCATTAAGCTTGAAGAAGCGTTAAAACTAGCCGCACAACCCCCATACGCAACTGCAAACATAAACGCAACTGCCACTATTGAAAATTTAAACGACGCTAAAAATATCAAAGGCAATATCGCTCTTACAAGTGATGGCAAAATAAATAAAAACGAACTTAAAAAAGTAGCAAATTTAAACCTAGCAAAAGATGTTGGCTTTAGCCTAAACACCGATGCAATCATAGCCAAATCAATAGCTAAATTTAAAGCAAATTTACTTAGTGAGCTGATAAAACTAAAAGACGTTAGTGGTGAATTTGATATACAAAAACAGAGCTTAAGTAGCAAATTTTCACTTCTTGCGGATGATCTGGCAAAATTTGAAAGTATCACCCAACAAAAACTAAGCGGAGCCGTAAATTTAAACGGCGATATCAAAGTAGTAGATAAAGTTTTAAGCGAGCTTGGAATTTATGGAAGTGTGATCGGCGGAGAGATAAATGCCAAATTCAAAGACCAAAACCTAAATGCCACACTTAAAAACGGCTCACTAAAAGATGCATTTTTATTACTTGCTCAAGCACCGCTTGCAAATGCCAAACTAAATTTAAGTGCAAATTTAAGTTCTATAGATCTAAAAAACCTAAATGGCGACATACTCTTGTCATTTACTAACGGTGAAGCTTACGAAAAAGAGCTTAGCAAACTACTAGAAAAAAACTTCCCAAGCGGAGTAAAATTTGAAGCCACATCAAACATTAAACTCGCAAAAAACGTAGCAGACTTTACTACGGATGTCAGCTCGACGCTTTTAAATTTAAAAGATACAAGCGGGAAATTTGACATAAATAGCGGCAACCTAAATGCTAAATTTAACGCCTTTATCCCGGAACTATCAAGGTTAAAATTTGCCACAGGACGAGAGTTAAAAGGCGCACTTAACGCAACCGGGGATATTGTAAAAAGTGGTGAAAATTTAATAGCCAACCTTAACTCAAATGTCTTTGGTGGCACAATAACTGCAAAACTTAACAACAACGATCTTAATGCCATCTTGCAAAATTTCACCTTTAAGGACTTAACCGACACATTAAACATGCAACATATTTATGACGGTATAGGAGATGGCAGGCTAAACTACAACCTAGCTTCACAAAAAGGCGACTTTAATATCGACATAAACGAAGGCAGACTCGTATCAAACGACTTTACAAATACCATAAAGACATTTAGTGGACGCGACATAACAAGTGAAATTTACAAAAACGGCTATCTAAAAGGCACGATAGATAAAAATCTTATAAACTTTAAAGCCCAGATGAGTGCACAAAGAAGCGATATAAACGTTACAAACGGCACTTTTGATACCACGTCGCAAGCTATGAATATCCCGGTTGATTTTAAATACGAAAAAACAGACGCTAAAATCGCCATAACAGGCACCACTCAAGATCCAAAATACAGCGTGAGTTCAGAATACCTTAAAGGCAAAATCACAAAAGAGATAGATAGGTTTTTAGATAAAAAACTTGGCAAGGATAGTAACGAAACGAACTCTAGCACGACAAAAGATGCTATAAAAGGGCTTTTAAAAGGGTTGTTTTAAGTAAAATGGCGAGAATTGGCTCGCCACTAATTTTTGCAAGTAGTTAAAATTTAACAACATCGCCGTCATTTGGGATGATAATCTTACTATCTATACCTTTTTCTTTTACAAATTTACGCAAATCTTCGCGGCTTACACTTGCGTGATTAACCGCGTCCATATGAACGGCTATGATTTTAGTGTTTACAAGCACCTTTGCGGCGTGTTCTACATCGGCTTTTCCCATTATGATACCGCTATTTTCAAAGCCTAAAATTCTAGCGTCGCCAGTATTCATCACAACTACGCTTGGGTTAAATTTATTAAGCGCCTTATTTACATCAGCCGTCCACAAAGTATCGCCCATAACATAAAGCGTCTCATGTCCTTTAGTCTCAAAGACTACACCCATCGCATCACCTAGGAGTGCTGAAAGATTTGGGTTAGCATACATCTCCACAGTGCCGTGCGCACCGCCTGTTTTGCTTAATTTTACACCATCAAATTCCACACTGTCATATATAACTTTTATATTCTTAAAACCTTGTGAAACAAGAAGCTTTGCGTCGGCATTGTGCTGGACAAACACAGGTAGCTCTTTTGGTAAAATTTGTGCTGCTACTTCGTCAAAGTGGTCAGGATGAGTATGGGTGATAATGATAGCATCCACACCTTTATACACCTCTTTTACATCCATCGGAAGCTCTATTAGAGGATTTCTTAGATGTGAGTTTAAAGTGCCTTCAAAGCCTGGATATTTGCCTTTTGGCGCAAGGTATGGATCTAGCAAAAAGACTTTGCCCGCATAGCTAATCTTAGCCGTAGCGTTTCTGATGTGTTGGAAGCTATCTTGTGCAAAAGCCATGAAATTTAGCCCAAAAAATAGGGCAACTATAAATAAAATTTTATTTATTTTCATATTTTCTCCTTTATTTTTAATGCGTTATATTACATAAATTATATAAACAGACAAAATTTATCTTAAACTAGATCTTTACTACTAAATATAAAATAGCCTGCCGTAAGCAAGATAACACCCAAAACTATAGGATAAAAAATCGAATACAAAACAAAACCCATTGTGCTAAAATTTGTGAGTATAAAATTTGAAGCCACGCCGATAACGGCTAAATTTGGATCAAACAAACTAATAGCAGCAACCCTAAAAACCTCGATGGGATTAATGAGTGCTATAAAAAATATAATATCCTCTCTAACACTACTTTTCATCAAGAACCCTATCAATACCAAATCCATAAAAGCAAGCAGAACCAACCAAAGCAAAAATGCTACACCCTGCCCCATCTCTTGATTTTTAATCAAAGCCGAGATAAAAAATCCAAACGACAAAAAGACTATACTAAGTGAAAAAAGCAAAGCCGTATAAAAGCCTAAAATTTGCCACGGTATCTCTATATCTTTAGCAACTCCAGTAACAAGAGTTAGCAAAAGTGCAAAAACCAAAGGCGTAAATATAACAAATATCCTACCAAGCGCCTTACCAAAGTAATACTCCGCCAGACTAATAGGAAAACTTAGGATGTATTCTAGTAAATTTGTGTCCCTATCGGCATTTATACTTCGCACGGTAGAGACTAGTATAAAAATAGGCACGATAATAACGCAAATTTGAATAAACAGTAGCAAAAGCCTAGTAAGTCCCGAAAATCCAAGCACACGAGAGTCAGTAATTCCGCTAAATATAAACGTTATCACAAGTCCCGTAAACACAAGCATATAAAGCAAGAACCACCTTGAGCGAAACGACTCTGTAATGTCAAGTTTGGCTATTAAGAAAATATTACTCATTCGTGATCTCCTGTGGTTTCGTCTTTGATAATTTCGCCAAGATCCATCTCTATGTATCTATCGCAAATTTGCTTTACCTCATCGACCCTGTGCGAGATACAAACAAGTGTTTTACTTTTAGCAAACTCATCCAAAAGCCCTATAAAATTTCCTCTTGCCTTTGGATCAAGGTTTGCCGTTGGCTCATCAAATATAAGCACATCGCTATCTTTTGAAAAAGCTATGGCAACAAGCATTTTTTGCTTCATGCCGCCTGAAAGCTTATAAAAAGGCTTGTTTAAATTTCCATTTAAATCAAGCTCTAATTTATCGCAAAAAAACTTAATGCGATCAAATTTAACATCAGAAGTTTTGCAAACAAACTCACAAAGCTCTTTTAGACTAAATTTCAAAGGCGGCGGAGTTTGTGGCACAAATGATATGTTTTTTAAAGCATCTTTTCTTGATAAAAATGGATCTGCGCTACATACTTTTACCTCGCCGTTATTTGGTCTAAATTCGCCCAAGATTATACGCATAAGCGAGCTTTTGCCCGCCCCATTTTGTCCGTATATTACGACTTTTTGTGATTTTTTAATATGCAAATTAATATTTTTTAAAATATTTTGCGAGCTAAAAGTCTTTGTAATGCCTTTTAAAATTATCACTTTTATCCTTTTAGATTAATCTTTTAAAACCGTTGTCAAATTTAAGCGCATCGTGATGACATACGTCGATACAGCGTCCACAAAGCGTGCAGTCGCCACCAACTAGCCTAAATTCTTTTTTATCTTCATCGCCGCTAAGCTTGGCGTTTTTCTTAGTTATCTCAAGCACGTGTGGCATTAAACAAGTGTCTATACAAACAAGACAGTGATCACAAAGCTCTTTGTTCCAGCTTACTTTAATGGCATTTGTGCGAGTTAGAAGTGAGTAGGTTGCTCCGATAGGGCAAAAATACCTACACCAAGCCCTTCTTGAAAAGAAAATTTCCACAAAAAGAACAAACACTACAAACCATATCGCATGAAAATACCCATATATGATAAACCTTGAAAATATCCCAACGACGCTAAAAATTTCAAACACAAGTTGAGAGCTTGCAAAACTCATAGTCAAAAACAAAACAGCAAAGACATATCTCCATCTAGGGTCAAAATTTCGCCTTGATATGATCTTTTTAGCGGCTAAATTTTCATGTATCTTCTCGCCTATCTCGCCTAAAAGCGAATACGGGCATATCCAGCTACAAAACGCCCTGCCCCCGACAAGAGCGTAAAAAAACAAAATCGTACATGTACCGATAATTAAATTTATAGCAAATTCATGTGTCGCGGCAAAGACCTCAAAGCTCATAAACGCATCCGTAAGATGAAAGCCAAGCATCCTTGAACCGCTGATACTTCCTTCTAAAATTTGAATATCCGCATAGTATGAAAGGATAAACAAAAGATGGACTAAAACTATGCTAAATATCCGCCATGAACGGATACTTAAGCGTTTTTTACCCTGCTCGTTTTCTATTACCAAGGTATCAAAAAAACCCGTTTTTGCTACCGTGCAACGGGTGGTGTATTTATTCATTTTTCATTACCGCTTTTAAAATTTGAAATTTCATCAGCTAAGAGCTCTAGATCCGTATCGCTGACATTTGTCAAAAGTCCCTTCATGAGAGAGTTTTGAATTTTGTCTTCTTTATACTCTTTTAGCCTTGATAAAATTTCATCCTTACTTTTACCACTTATATCAGGAGCCATGACGCCTTTACCGTTAGCACCGTGACATGGAGCACATGTTGTCAGGTATCTTTTGCTCGTGCCTGTGGTTGGTTGATTAGCAACCATGTTTTTAAGCTCTTTTATCTTTTTAAGCTCTTCGTCATCTTGTAAATTTATATCCGTTTTTACCTCAGCTTTTGGCGCGATCGTCTCTTTTGGTTCAAGCTTAACTTCACTCTGTTTTGAAGCAGGAGTATTAGAACTCATCATAAAAACCATAAGAGCTATTATCAAAACACCGATGATTATTGCTATTTTCTTACCCATGTTATTTTCCTTTTCTAAACTGTTCGTTAAAGTTACTTATCTCATCCGCAAGCGATCTTATCTCTGTATCGCTCATGTTTTTTATAAGGTCTTTCATCAAAACATTTGCTTTTTCTTTGTTTTTGTAAGCGCTTATCATATTAAATATCTCATCGCTACTTTTAGTTAAAAGCGAAGGGCCTATGATGCCGTTTGCATAGTCATTGTGACAAGCGGAGCATTTTAAGATAAATTCCTTGCTAAGCTGACCCTTTATAAGCTTTAAATTTATAACCTCAAGTGGAGAGCGAACCATAGCCAAAGCGCCGACAGATCGACTTACGTTACTGTCATCAAGCCCGAAAGAAACGCGCTTTTGACCATGTATATCGTAGGTAAAAAAGTCTGAATTATCCTTTTGTTTTGTGTTATGGTTACTTGCTTTTTGTATCTCTATCGCAGGAGCTTGGTTTGTGACTAACTCTGCTTGTGCGGACTGCTTGGTTTGAGCAATTTTACCTTCACTCCCTTTGCCGCTATCACAACCGCAAAGTAGCGTAAACGCCGCCAAACAGCATAAAAATTTATATCTCATTAGCCCTCCTTGTAAATTTCATTATATTTTTTATTTGGTATTATGCTAATAATCTGCGCCGGACAAACCTCCGCACAAACACCGCAACCTACGCATTTTTCTTTTATATCGGGTAAATTTGCACCATCTTTTGTCCGTCTCATCGCTATAGCCCCATCTCCAACAGGACAAAGTCTAACACATAGATCACATTCGTTATCAACTCTTTGTTTTATCGTCTCTTTTAATGCCTCTTCACGTTCGTTATACGTTTTTCTTTCAAGCATTTTTAAGACGCCGTTTTGGTTGATGTTTTCATTTTTATAAGCAAGGCAGGAATTTACGTCACCCAAAACCGCAATCCCCATTAAAACATCGCTAATACAAGTCGTATGATGATCTAACGCGCCGCTTGGACAGGCTAATACACACGGAAAAAGATCACATAGATAACAGCCTCTATCATTTGGCGATATATATGAAGTGCCGTTTGAGTATCCTTGTGTTATATCAAGCAAATTTATGCTGTGATAAGGGCATACTTGAACGCACTGCCCGCATTTTATACACAAAGCTTCGAAATTTTTAACGGCACCGGGCGGTCTTAGATACAGTTCATGAGAATTTGTCTTTGGAAGCAACTTTCCCGCTCCATACCCAACTCCTGCAGCAACTACGGTAAATGCTATAAAATTTCTTCTATTCATACGCTTGTCTTTTCTTTGTTTGGTTTCATTTTTGGACTTTTATCTTCAAGTAATTTTATAGGCTCTGAAAACGGAGCTAATTTAGCCAGGAAATTTAATCCACTTATAATACTTGAGCCGTAAAAAAATCTCAAAGTCGGATAGTATTGCCACAGCCTATCGGCATAAACAAAATTTACATAGGATACATCTCCTATGCCGTTACGATCCAAGTCATACCCCTCATACTCGTCAAAGTAGTTACCCTCCCAGTATATCTGGTCGATCTTAGAGCCCGGGGTGTCGTTTATCGCCGTGTCCATATTGCCGATAAAGTCATTGTTTAAAAAGATACTTCTTTCTTGTGTAGCATGGAGTTGAACGCCGACTATGTTATGTAAAATTTGGTTATTCTCAAAGCTGTTCAACGCCCCTGGATTTAACGGAGACCTATCAAGATAAAATCCTCTTGCATTATAAAGCAAGATGTTATCTTTTATATCAAAGTCAGAAACATCCTTTAAGGCTATGCCAACCCCAAAAGCACCGCTTGAGCCGATAATGGTGTTATTTTTAACAAGCGATTTGGTGGAAAACATAAAATACATCCCAACAGCACCGTAGCTAAATTTATTCTCTTCTATTAGGTTATTAGACGAATACATCGTATGTATCGCATATCTGTTACCATGGCCATAGTTACCTCTTATCGTGTTACTACTAGAAAACCACGCTACGATATCACGGCTATTATAAACATAGTTTTTTTCGATCAAATTCTCATGCGAATACCACGCTCTAATAGCATCGCCTCTTTGCGGTATGTCAAATCCCTCTTTTGAAGTTATGTTGTTATCTCTTATAATAGAGCCATTGCACTGAGATAACTCAACACCAAAAAGCACATCTTTTATGCGATTTTTTTCTACAAGTAAGTTATTGCCGTTTAGGCAACTTATCCCGGCATCAAGTGTCATCTGACTGATGCCGCTGCCTTCGATATTTAAATTTATAAGCTTAACGTTTTTGCTAGTAACTTTTATAACGCTTGAAGTTTTATCTCCCTTTATAACGACATTTTGTCCTTTGCCGATGATGGTTATCGCCTTATCAACGACAACATTACCGCTATAAATTCCGTCATTTAGCCAAAGAGTATCACCGTCTTTGGCTAAATTTATAGCCTCTTGTAGCGGATTAGAAAGACCAAAGGTGGCGATCATAAAAACTAAAAGCAAAAATTTCATTTTTTAAGTTCTTTTTTCTTTGAAAATACAGCCAAGATACAAAGAACACTCATTGCTATCATAATCCAAAAACCGATACTAGGGTATGAATGTGTTGTAAATTGCGCTACTTTACCATCACCAAGAACTGTCGGCATAAATGGTTTTATCTTAAACGCTCCCCACTCTTGCATGTTGTGTCCATACCAGTAAAGCCAGCCCGCAAACGCTCCCATAAAAAGCACGGGCGCTATAGTTGGAAGCACCATAAGCAGTGAGTTGAATTTACCGTCATAATACAAAAACGCAAGCATACATATCGTAGAGATAAGTAGATAGTATGGAGATATGGCACGTTCTACATTACCGCCGTGCTCCATAGGATACATGCCGATGTAGTGATTTATAGTGTTCATCTCATGAACCTCTCCGCTATATCCATCAACATGAAAATAAACAGGAATTCCGTTAGGAAAGACCTCTTTTGGATAGTTAGGAGCTTCAAGAGAAACATACCATACAGGAAAAGACGGCGTTCCTATCTCAGCCCTACTTTCCAACATCTTTTTAAGACTTGAAGCCACGTCTTCTTTTAGTAGGTGATTTTTATGCTGAAACGAAGTATAAATGTCGTAAATTTTATAAGAGTATCCAGGTAGGCTTTCACCTGCAGCTATCTTTGCATTTGCCCCAAAAAATCCAAGAACCGGCACGGTAAAACAAACAGTCATTAAAACTAGCGCGATGATCGTATAAATTTGATACTTTTTCATCTTTTCTCCTTGTGTTTAAATTTCTAACAATTCATTTTAAATTTTTAGAAATTTAAACAGTTCGGGAGAGCTTTTCTCTCCCGAATTTGCACTACATGCCGGCGTTTTCATCGATCCATTTTAGATACTCTATGATATCTTTTGTCTCTTGATCGCTCATGTTTTGGTTTGGCATTCTAAGGTTAAAGTAATCAATCATTGACTTGATATACTCATCATTATAGAATTTAGCAGGGTCTTTAATAAAGTCAAACACCCATTTCTCGCCGTTTTCATGTCTTAGTAAAACACCGGTTAAGTCTGGACCGGAGCTTACTTGACCTATGACGTGACAACCGTTACAACCACCTTTTAAGTAAGCCTCTTCTCCTTTTGCGGCAGCCGCACTCATAGGAGTTGCTATCTCTTTTGCCAGGTTGTTTTTAGCTCTTAAACCAACATCGGCGGTTTTTACCATGTATTGCCATACTTGATACTCCCAAAGGATCGCGCCGTTTACATCGCCTTTTTTGTAAGCTTCATCAGCCTTAGCCTTAGTTTCAGGGATCCTACCGTATTGATCTAGGGCATCAACAACAAGCTCTTTTACTTTAGGATACTTCTCGTATCCTTTTTCTTTTAAATACGCCACAACGCCTTGTATAACATCATCAGTTGCTTTGTTTGTAGCTATGACCTTTTCGTATTCAGCTTTTAAAGCCTCGGGGCTTAAGGTTTTTAGCTTGCTAACCTTGGCTGATTCGTATTTTTTATTTGGATCCTTAACATACAAATAACCCATCATCTCAAGGTGAAGCGCGGAGCAAAATTCAGTACAGTAGTAAGGAAAAACACCCTCTTCATCAGCAACAAAATTTACAGTTGCGGTTTTGCCAGGTTCAAGCGATGCGTGAACGTTGTAAAGATCTACAGTAAAACCATGTGTTTCATCCTGCGCACGCTCTAGGTTTGTAAGGTGGATAGTTACGTTATCACCTTTATTTACCTCGATATGCTCAGGGTTAATATGGCTTCTCACCATTGTCGCATAAACAGTCACGTTGTTGCCGTTACGTTCGATTCTCTCTTGACCGGCTAAAGTAGCAGCTGGGTGAGCCTTGCCTGTTCGAGAGTTTGTTCCCATATTGTAAGTCGCGGCAGGATTTAGCTTGCTAGCTGCGATCGATACCACATCATGTGGCTCGCCAAGCGGTATAGGAAGATCGTATAAAAGCTCCATTTTAGCACCTGTTATATCTATAAGCTGGTGGTTTTGCGGATGTAAAGGACCGACCGGGTTAAATCTATCAAGAGAAAGTTTGTCTAAAGCGATAGCATATTTGCCTTTTGGCTTAGCAGACTTACCTTCCATAGTATCAAGGTGTCCGATGTTATAGTGGACATTTATCCTGTCAAGAACCTTTAAATTTTTATAATCCCATTTTACGATCTGACTATCAACATACAATGATGTATATAAAATTCCATCCTTCTCGTCAAATGAGGTGTGTAAAGGTCCAAGACCAAGCTCGACTTGTCCGTGAAGCGTTTTTTTCATGTCAAGCACAGGTATACCATATGGATCGGTGCCTATAAATTCTTTCTTATCGATTAACGCCTTGATCTTTCTAAAGTCAAAAACACTAGCATGAGTGTCTAGCTTACCACCGATGATAATGTATCTGCCATCAGGGCTCACGTCGATACCGTGCGGACTTTTTGGCTCAGGGATCAAAAACAACGCTCCGGCTTTTACTGCAGCTTCTATAGTAACGACTCTATGACCGTTGATCTCCATGTAGTTTTTCTTATCCTGTGCAAGTTTTTCTAAAATTTGCCAGTTATAAACGTGCATGTAATCAGTGTCGTTCCTACTTGCTCCCGCCTCAAATGGAGGAAGTCCCTTTTCTATACCACCTGTATACATCTCTGAATTTATAGAGTTTGTAAAAGCCCATCCAAAGCTCTCGCCTTTGCCTGCATCGCTTAAGTCTTGCCAGTAAGGAGGAAGTTCAAGAGTAAATGAAGCTTTCTCGTCTATCTTACCCTTTTGATAGTCAAATTTCCAAAGAGTTACAGCACCGCGATACACCGCCTCATACTCCTCTATCGGGTGATAGTTGTTATCAAACGGGGCTGCATACTGAGCGGCTTCGATGACATACTCGGTATTTGGAGTAACAAAGCTTCCGCCGTGTTCGCTTTTTATAACCGGGTTTACAACGATCTGACTTGTTTCAAAGTCATGTAAATTTATAACACCGATTCTAGGATTGGCCTTATCGTTGATAAAGAGATAGTCTCCAACATACTCACCATTTTTCTCCGTAAGTGCCGGGTGGTGAGTATCACCCCATGTTATCTCTTTGCCTCTGATGGCACCGCTTTTTAAGATCGCTTTTGACTCCTCGTCATAGCCGTATCCTTGCCAAGGTTCGGGCGTAAAAACTCCGATATACTTATAAATTCTCATGGAAGGGACGCCGTAAACCAAAACTTGACCACTTTGTCCGCCTGATGAAAAAACGATGTAATCATCTCTCTTGCCGCTTGGTTGATATGTCTTAGCAGCAGCTAATACGTCTTTCTCACTTAAGCCACGCTCTTTCATGATCGTTGCAAGATCACTTGAAAAAGCACCGCTTGTAGCAAGAACGACGCCAGCCACGCCGACAATAGCAGAGCGTAAAAAACCGTTCATCTAAAATCTCCTTTCTTGTTAAGATTTATTGTTAAATTTAACCTTACCGTTTAGCATCACCACGACGATACTCTTGTTATGACCAAAAATTTTAACCACCGTGTCGGGATTTGCACCATAAATTTTAATATCCTTAAATTTCAAATCACTCTTATAAATTTCTCCATTTTTTAGCCCCATATAAATTTCATCATCTATCAAAGCTAAACTTTTTACGCCAAAGTCTGAAATTTTTATGTAGCTCCCATCTTTTAATGTCAAAATTTCTCCGTTTGCAAGACCAAAAACCACATCACCCAAAAGCTCTTGCGAGCTTAAAACAACACTTTTTGTCCTAAATAGCTCTTTAGCTTGTAAATTTGTCAAATTGATCTCATAAACCGACCTATCCCAGCCGGTTACTATCGCCCTATCATCCAAGATAATACAGCTTGAAACTCTATAAATTTTATCAAGCTTGATCGTGTGTAATTTACCTGTTGCTACATCATAAGAGATGAATGTGTTCTTGCCGACAAAAGCATAAAGTTTGTTATTTTTAAATTTTAGATAAGAGATAGAAGTATCTAGTCCAAAAGATGATGCATCAAACACACTCTTGTCATGTGTGCCGTTTTGATTAAATTTTAAAATTTCACCATCGTTAGTTCCGACATATAAGCTATCTTTATCAAACGAAGCTGAAGTTAGCCTTTTGCCCTTTATAATACCGACTTCATCTTGCATGTTTAAATTTATGATCTTAAGTAAATTTTGGTTATCAAAAACAGCTAAGAGATCGCCGTTTTGGCTGTAAGCGCAACCGCCTATATCACCGCTTGTAATTTCCAAGTGCTGACTTGAATTTGCAAATAACAAACTCGAGAATATGATCATGTAAAATATTTTTTTCATGTTTTTCATCCTCTCTTGGTGTTATCATAGCACTAGATACGGCAAAGAGCGTTGATTTGTGTCAAGATTTTGAATAATTAGTTAATAAAAAATATATTTGTGTAGCATGGTAACATTTTAAATTTCTAAGTGATAATTACATAACTATTTTACGAATTTTTGCTCAATTTTAAAGCTTTTATCAATAAGCAAAAAATTTCAAAATTGTTTCTAAAATACCCATAACCAAGCAAAAACAAAGGCAGCAAGGTATGTTTTGAAGTTAAGTTTTTAAATTTATTTTACTTTGAATTTATAAGTTTAATAGTCAGAGTAGTATCTACACAACTCTGACTATTAAAAATTAAATTTATTTTATTTTTGTTTACTTTATTGCCTTAGATCAAAGTCGATAAAAAGACCGATCTTTTTGCCGTTGCTATAAATCTCAAACCTATATCTCATCACGGTAAGCAAACAAGAGCTTAAGACAACATTTGAAACGTAACCATTTTCGCGCGGCTCAAGTTTGGCTTTTATAACACCCATATCCATATTTACGCCGCTTATCTCAAGGCTTGGATTTTTAATATCACTAAGGCCTTCTATCTTAACAGTAACAGGCTGCATGGTGTAGATAGGTTTTGGAGAGAGCGCAAAGCTTACTTTTTTGCCTTTATACTCAACCTCACACGAGTGTTCTTTGTTTAGATCGCAAGGCAGAGGAGTTAGTTCGGTATCCAAAACAACCTCATCATTTTGCAAATTTTTTGGCTTAAAAAACAAATACGCCGAAGCACCAAAAACAGCTATCAGTAATGTAAGTATGATCATAAACTTTTTCATCTCACTCCTTTTTATTTTTGATCATTATAGCACAAAGAATTATTATGCTCTTTTTTGAGAAATTTAAACCTAAAATAGCTTTTTGTAATATTTAAGTAAGAACAATTTGACGTCAATGTCAAAATTTATGATATAAAATCAACAAAACAAAAGAAGGTCTAAAGAAAGCATTTATCATGACTGCAAGCCTTTTAGACTCTGCGTATAAGTGTATTAAAAAAACTTGGCGAAGAAAATATTATTTTAACAAACAAAAGTACTTTTGCTAAATGTATTTATAATTACATATGTAAAGTTATCAAAAACAAAATGATAGATTAAAAGTTTTAGGACGGTATGTAAAATGATAAAAATAGCCTTATATCAAATTACAAATTTTTCATAAAACAAGTTATTGCAAAAATTTAATATCTTAAATTTATATCTACATTTTAGCCATAAATTTCAAAGCTCTCTAAGCTTTGCTATCTCGTCACGCAAGGCTGCAGCTTTTTCAAACTCAAGCGCATTTGCCGCTTCAAACATCTGCTTTTTAAGCTCTTTTACGATTTTAGCTCGTTCGGCAGCCGGCATTTTTTCCATATTTTTAGCCTTTTGATAAAGCACACCCTCATCTTCGACATGCAAGCTCTCTTCGATATTTCTCGTTGCAGAACGCGGAGTGATGTTGTGAGCCTTGTTATACTCATCTTGCATTTTACGCCTTGAGGTCGTGATGTCTATCGCCTCTTGCATGGAATTTGTTACCTTTTTGCAAAACATCACAACTTTGCCGTTTACATTTCTAGCCGCTCGCCCCATGGTTTGTATCAAACTGGTTCGTGAGCGTAAAAACCCCTCTTTATCCGCGTCCATTATGGCTATAAGTGAAACCTCTGGAAGATCAAGTCCCTCACGAAGCAAATTTATACCGACTAGCACATCATAACTGCCACTTCTTAAACCGCGTATCAGCTCATTTCGCTCTATGGCGTCGATGTCTGAGTGCATATACTTTACTCTAACGCCAAGTTCGGTATAGTAGCGAGTTAGCTCCTCAGCCATCTTTTTAGTTAAAACAGTTATCAACACACGCTCGCCGCGCCCAACCACTTCTTTTATCGTATCATATAGGCTCTCTACTTGATTATCACTATCTCGTAGCTCTATAAGCGGGTCTAAAAGCCCGGTAGGACGCAAAACCTGCTCATATACATGACCTTGCGAGAGTTCAAGCTCAAGTTCGTTTGGTGTGGCTGATACAAATAAAAAATTCGCATTTTTATTTATAAACTCATCAAATTTAAGCGGTCTGTTATCAAGCGCGCTAGGCAAACGAAACCCATACTCCACAAGAGTTTCTTTGCGACTTCTATCCCCTGCATACATACCGCGAAACTGTGGTAAACTAACATGGCTTTCATCGACTATCACTAAGAAATTTCCATCATTTAGTAATTTAAAATAATCAAACATTGTATATGGAGTTTCACCCTCGCCTTGTCCCGTAAGATGACGTGCGTAGTTTTCTATACCCTTACACATCCCCGTGCCGCTAAGCATTTCAAGGTCAAATTCCACCCTTTGCTTTAAGCGCTGATGCTCGACAAGCTTACCCTCTTTCTTAAAAAATTTAAGTCGCTCATCAAGCTCTGTTTCAATATCTTTGATAGCTGACTTTAAACGCTCTTCACGCACGATAAACTGACTTGTTGCATAAAGCGTAAATTTATTTATATCTTTAGTTCGTTTGTTTTCAAGTATATCAAAATGATACATGCTTTCTATCTCATCGCCAAAAAATTCCACTCTAAGTGCCTCATCACCCCAGTACGCCGGGTAAATATCGACCACATCGCCGTTTACTCTAAAGTCACCACGATCAAAATAAGCATCATTTCGTTTATATCCCATATCAACAAGACGGCGCAAAAGCGAGCGCTGGCTTAAATTTTCACCGACATTTAGATATTGCACCATGCCTTGATACTCGCCCGGATCGCCCAAACCGTAATTAGCCGAGACAGACGCTATAACTATAACGTCATCAAAACTTAACAAGCTAGCGGTCGCGCAAAGACGCATACGCTCAAGCTCCTCATTTACAGAGCTATCCTTTTCTATAAAAAGGTCTTGACGCGGGATGTAGGCTTCTGGCTGATAGTAGTCGTAGTAACTTATAAAATACTCCACGTGGTTATTTGGGAAAAAGCCTTTAAATTCGCTATAAAGCTGTGCTGCAAGAGATTTATTGTGTGTCATTATTAAAGTCGGCATTTTTAAATTTTTTATCACATTTGCCATAACAAAGGTCTTACCGGAGCCTGTTATACCCAAAAGCGTGTTGTAACGGTTACCACCACGTATGCTACTAACGATACCGTCGATAGTGTCTTGCTGATGCTGTGTTGGGCTAAATTTACTTGAAATTTCAAACTCATTTTTCATCTTAAATTCCACTTACATTAAATTCAAATTCATAAATTTTACATTTTAGCCAAAACAATCTTATTTCAAGGCAAGTTTTTATATAAATTTTATATTTTACAAGAGAAACTCTCACGCTCCTAAAATTTGAGCTAAGCAAATACGAAGCCAAAATTTAGCGAGATACTCGTGTTGAGCAAGTAAAGACATCAAACATCACGCTGTCACTCTGCGCAAACTACTTAAAATACTCTCATTGTTAGCTATATTTTAGCCTTTGCGTGCTAAAATACAAACTTAAATTTTAAAAAAGAGGTGAATCATGTTTGAAGAAAACAAAGTACTAACCACATTAACAAGCAAAGTAAATGACCTACTTGAAAAATATGACGAGGTAACAAAAACAAACGAAGATTTACATAATCAAATCGTAACTTTAAAAGCGCAAAACGAAGCCAAAACAAACCAGATCGCACGCCTTGAAGAGGAGCTAAACAAGAAGAATAGTGAAACTGATGACGTGCTTAAAAAGATAGAAGCGGTTTTAGGAAAATAACTCGGATAACCAATGAAGCAAATCACGCTTACGATACTTTCGCGCGACTACACTATCACCCTTGATGATGATTTTGCCAAAATTTTTGAGCGTGATTGGCAAAAATTTCTAGGCGGTCAAAAATTTCTTGACCCCAAAGACGTTTTAAACGCATTTATAGAAAAATGCTACGCTGACTACGCCAAGGAAAACGACCTAAAGCGTATCATCGAAAAAATAGACAACGCCATCTTAAAGGAAGATAAATGAAAAGAGCTGCTTTTACGATGATAGAGTTGATATTTATCATAGTTGTCGTCGGTATTTTAGCTGGAGTGGCTTTGCCAAAGATATTTTTCACGCGAGATGATGCGATGATAACAAAGACAAGAACCCAGATCGTAGCCATACAAAGTGCCATATCAGCAAAATTTAACGAATCTTTAATGAGCGGAGGAGGTGCGGTTTATCCAAATTCCCTAGAAGGCTCTAACGCTTCATTGCTTTTTGACGGCGTTCTTGTCCAAGGCATTAAACCGGCAGCTAACGAGTCATCAAGCGGCTGGAGAAACGTGGGCGATACATACACGATACGAATTTCCACAAGAAGCACAAGTTTTACTTATAATGCAACTGACGGCTCATTTACTTGCGATGACGAAGGTCTTTGCGAAGAGCTAACTCAGTAATGCACTTTTACAAAGTTTCTTTTAGTGGCTTAAATTTATCCGCCCTAACATATCATTCAGATAAAAAGATAGAAAATTTTACAGCCGTAAAAGTAAATCTAAACAGAAAAGAAAATACCGGATATGTGGTTTCACAGTGTGATGAGCCGGACTTTAAAACACTTGAAATTTTAGAAATTTTACCATACTCTTTAACTAAGATTCAAGCCGAACTTGTTAAATTTATAAGCTACTACTATACTTGTAACTTTGGTGTAGCCATCGGTCTTTGTGAGGAAAACACTACCAAAGATACGCAAAATTTTACGCAAAATTTTAATAAAACTCCAACGCTAAACGAGAAGCAAAACAGCGCGTTAAATTTTATCAAGTCACACAAAACAAGCCTGCTTTTTGGTGATACGGGAAGCGGTAAAAGCGAGGTTTATATCGCGGCTATTAAAGAAATTTTAGATAACGGTGAACAAGCATTATTTTTAATGCCTGAAATTTCACTAACCCCTCAAATGCAAAAGCGGCTTGAGGGATTTTTCGGTGAAGCAGTAGCCATCTGGCACTCTAAAATTTCAGCAAAGAAAAAAGGTGAAATTTTAGAAAACATCGCAAACGGCAAGGTTTTACTTGTTGCAGGCGCTCGCTCGGCTCTGTTTTTACCGATGTCAAATTTAAAGCTTATCGTTGTTGATGAAGAACATGACGATAGCTACAAAAACACAGGCTCTCGACCTCACTATAACGCTCGCGATCTAGTGTTGTTTTTATCAAGTAAATTTGACGTCAGAGTCATCCTAGGAAGTGCTACACCAAGCCTAACAAGCTTTCACAAACAGCCTGTTTTTCGTATGCGAGGGACATTTTTTAATTCACAAAAATTCTTCATATACGATGAGAGTGAAACAGGACTTACTCAAATTTTAAAAGACGAGATCGCAAAATGTCTGGCAAACAAAAAACAAGCTGTCATCTGCCTGCCAACACGCGCAAATTTCAAATATCTCGAGTGCAAAGAGTGTGGAGAAAGCATAAAATGTCCATTTTGCAGCATAGGTATGAGCTTTTACAAAAAACAAAATGTGCTTAAATGTCAATACTGCGAATACAAAATGCCAGTCACACAAAGATGCGAAAAGTGCGGTAGCCAGATGATAGAGGCTAAAAAGATCGGCACGAGCGAGCTTTTGGAACAACTACAAAACGAATTTGCAAATGCTAGAATTTCAAAATTTGACCGCGATGAGATCACGACACAAAACAAACTCGTAAAAGCATTAAAAGAATTTAACGACGGCAAGATCGATATCCTTGTGGGAACGCAAATGTTAAGCAAGGGACACGACTATCATAACGTTGATCTAGCCGTGATAATGGGTATTGACGAGCTGCTAAATTATCCTGATTTTAGAGCAAGAGAAAAGACTCTGGCTTTAAGTATGCAAGTAGCAGGACGTGCCGGCAGGAACGGTATAGGACGGGTTATCGTCCAAAGTCGACAGCGTGAATTTTTTGAAAACTACATTAGTGATTATGATAAATTTTTAGCCGATGAGCTTAGTTTTAGAGAGAGTCTTTATCCGCCTTTTGCTAGACTTTTAAGAATAATCATCTCACATAAAAACGAAGCAAATACCAAAAAGATCATGGATGAGATGATACTTAGGATAAATTCACTTCAAAACGATCAAGAATTTCAAGTGATAGGATATGGAAAATGCGCGATCGAAAGGTTAGGAGATAAATTTCGCTATGAAATTTTAATAAGAAGCTCCTCCCATCTACCGCTTATAAATATCGCAAATATCTGCAACCAAGAGCATGCCGATATCGATATAGACCCTGTAAATTTTAGTTAAATTTCAAAAAACACGCGAAATCAAATTTTAATCCTACTTTTTATATAATAACCTTTTACTTTTAAAGGCTAAAAATTGCAAAGATATCCGACTAAACAGATAAAAATCAAAAACGTAGCTATCGGTGGAGATGCACCTATCTCGGTGCAGTCGATGACATTTTCAAAAACAAAAGATATAAAAGGCACACTAGAGCAGATAAATCGCCTATACTTTGCGGGATGCGATATCGTGCGCTGTGCCGTGCTTGATAAAGAAGACGCTTACGCGCTTAAAGAGATAGTTAAGCAAAGTCCGCTTCCTATAGTTGCCGACATTCATTTTAACTACCGCTTTGCGCTAATTGTTAGCGAATTTGTAGACGCCGTGCGGATAAATCCTGGCAATATCGGCTCAAAAGAGCGTATAAAAGCGGTAGTTGAGGCGTGTAAACAGCGAAATTTACCTATTCGCATAGGCGTAAATTCGGGTTCGCTTGAAGAGCAGTTTGAAGATAAATACGGTCGCACTATTGAAGCGATGGTAGCTTCAGCTATGTATAATATAAATTTACTTGAGGATTTTGACTTTACTGACATTAAAATTTCACTTAAATCAAGCGATGTAGAACGAACTATGGCGGCTTACCGCGCGCTTCGTCCAAAAGTTATTTATCCGTTTCACTTGGGTGTGACGGAAGCGGGAACAACATTTCACGCTACGATAAAATCAGCTATCGCTCTTGGCGGACTGCTGCTAGAAGGTATCGGCGATACGATGAGAGTTAGTATCACGGGCGAGCTAGAAGAAGAGATAAAAGTCGCAAAGGCGATACTAAAAGATAGTGGTCGCCAGCGTGAGGGACTAAATATCATCTCGTGTCCGACCTGCGGGCGCTTACAAAGTGACCTGATGGCCGCCATAAAGATTGTCGAAGAAAAGACCAAACATATAAAAGAGCCGTTAAATGTAAGTGTAATGGGCTGTGTAGTAAATGCTATCGGCGAGGCAAAGGGTGCAGATGTCGCTATAGCCTTTGGTAAGGAGAGCGGACTAGTCATGCGCCGTGGCGAGGTTGTAGCAAGACTAAAAGAGAGTGAACTAGTGGATCGGTTTTTAATAGAACTTGACGAGGAGATAAAGAGCCGTGGCGAAAAATAAATTTGAAGCGGTTGACTTTCACAACCTATACGACCTTGACATGGAAAGAGCAATACTAAGCTCGATACTCCTAAATAACGATGTTTTAAGTGAAATTTCAGATATTATAAAACCAAGCGACTTTTATCTAAAGGGACATGCTGAAATTTATACAGCGATGATGGAGTGCTTAAATTCCGACCTACCTATCGCTACTTCATTTTTAAAAAACAAGCTCGGAAGCAATTTTGATGAAAATTTAATGGTAGAAATTCTTGCCACAAACTCTATTATCGACATAACAAAATACGCAACCGAACTCAAAGAAAAATCAATCAAACGCAGTCTTATCAAGATCGCCCAACAAATACCAAGCAAAGTAAGCGAAGACAAGCCAAGCCGCGATATGGTTGATGAAATGAGCCAAGAGATTTACGCACTCATCGAAGGTGGTGTTTCTGGCGGCATAAAACAAAGCCAAGAGATCATTGAAAACATGCTTGAACATCTAAAAAAACAAGCAGAACTTGAAGATAGAGATATAGTCGGTATCGACACCGGTTTTAGAGAGCTAAACGAAATGACAAAAGGCTTTAAAAACGGTGATCTTATCATCATCGCTGCACGCCCCGGTATGGGAAAAACAACGCTTTGTTTAAATTTCATAAGCCATGTTTTAAAAAGCGGCAACGGAGTTGTTTTCTTCTCTCTTGAGATGCCTGCAGAACAGATAATGATGAGAATGCTCTCAGATAAAACATCCATACCGCTTCAAAATTTAATGACAGCAAAAATGGACGACGAAGAGTATCAAAAGCTAAGCGACGCGTGTAATGACTTCATGCAAAGCAAGCTTTTCGTCCACGATAGCGGATATGTAAATATCCACCAAGTGCGAACACAACTACGAAAACTAAAGTCCATGCATCCTGAAATTTCACTTTGTGTGATTGACTATATCGGTCTTATGATGAGCACGAACAACTTTGCCGATCGCCATGTGCAAATCGCCGAAATTTCCCGCGGATTAAAGCTTTTAGCGCGCGAACTCGATATGCCTATCATCGCACTTAGTCAGCTTAACCGAAGTCTGGAAACCCGCGCAAACAAACGCCCTATGCTAAGCGACCTAAGAGAGTCTGGCGCGATAGAGCAAGATGCGGATACTATTTTATTTGTTTACCGCGAAGAAGTTTACCTCGAACAAGAAGAGCGCGAGAAAGAAAAACGCATGAAAGCCGAGGGTAAAGAGTATAAAAGTGAGGTCGTCTTTAACAAACTTCAGGAAAATGCCGAGATCATTATCGGCAAAAACAGAAACGGCCCTGTTGGCACTGTTGAAGTTTTATTTCACAAACAGCACTCTCGCTTTGCAGATAAGCCTTACGGAGCAGCTCATATGGCGGAATTTCAAGGATAGTGAAACTTTTTAACAAGCGCGTTTATTATCTATATTTCGCGCTTTTTTGCTTTATCGTCTTTTGCATAAACCTAACCTCATCTTATATTCAATACAAAAATTTCATGGACATTGGCGAGCAAGAGATCATCGCAAAGGTAGAACTTGTCTACACAAAAACAAACGAGTCTAATAAAACATATAAAATTTTACGCCTAAAAACAAACGGCTTTAGTTTTTATACCGTGCCTCGTAAAAATATAAATTTTAAACCCTTTGATGAGCTAAAACTTACTGTCATAAACCTTGATGTTAAATTTATTGATTATTTGCGAGGAGTATTTTATATGCCATCAAACGGCATCACTCCTCTTGAGCAGAGTAAGACACCGAATTTAAGACAAAAGGCACTAAATTTTATCTCTTTGCAACATGAAAACGATAAAATTTCATCTTTATTTATGGCTCTTTTTCTAGGTGCTGCAGTCTCAAAAGAGCTTAGAGATGACATCTCACATTGGGGCATGGCTCACCTTGTAGCCATAAGCGGATATCACTTAGGCGTGATAATGGGAGTTGTATTTTTACTTTTGGCACCTGTTTATAGGTATTTTGGAGCGAGGTTTTTCCCGTATAGAAGCTATAAATTTGACATTAGTGTTATCGGTTTTGCTCTGCTTTGTTTTTATTTTTATATGATAGGTTTTATGCCAAGCTTTTTACGAGCTTTTACGATGAGCATTTTTGGCTTTATACTACTTTGTAGAAATATCAAAATTTTAAGCTTTAACACGCTTTTTATCGTTGTTTGTTTTTGTGTGGCGTTATTTCCTAGCTTGCTTTTTAACATAGGTTTTTATTTTTCTTGCGCAGGTGTGTTTTATATATTTTTATATCTGCACTACTTCAAGGATAAATTTAGCATACTCACGCACTCTTTGCTTTTAAATTTTTATGTATTTTTGGCGATGGAAGTAAGTGTGCTTTACTTTTTTCCGCTCATTAGCTTTCAGCAAATAGCCGTTATACCGCTTAGTTATATTTTTATCTTGTTTTATCCTCTCAGTTTCATACTACATTTGTTTGAGTATGGCGGAATTTGTGATGAGCGGTTGGCTTGGTTTTTAAGCTTTAAGTTAAGCTTTACAAATGCCACTATACCGCTCTTAGTATTTCTAGGCTACAACCTACTCTCTTTTTTAGCTATAAAATTTAAAGCCGTTATGCTAACCTTACCCCTGCTTGGAGCTCTTTGCTTCATTATCTTTTGTATTTTCTAAAAAACTGCAAAGCTTAAGCCCGTAAAGAAAGATGATCCATGAGATGTATATCCATACAAAAAATAACAGCGCCACAGAAAATGAGCCATAAATACTAAGGTAAGTTTTGTTATTTGCAGCATAAAAGACAAAGATATTTTTGCCAAGATACCAGATAAGTGAGGCTACAAATGAGCTTAAAAGTGCGTTTTTAAAAGCTATAGGACGACTAACAGAGATGAGATAAACTATGCAAAATATCGCCCAAATTATAAGATATGGAAAAATGCTTAAAAAATTTATCCAATTTGTGTATTCGTTAGAGTTTAATAAATTTTGCAATAAATTTGAGAGATAAAAGCTAAGTCCAAGCCCGATAGGAGCCAAAGTTATAAGCGTCCAATACACGCTAAGAGAGCTAAAAAAACCACGTCCTTCACTTTTCATTATCTTGTTTATTACGTATTCATAATCTATAAAAAACATTATCGAAGTAAATATAATAGCCCCAAGTCCAAGTACCCCAAGTGCAGAGCTGTTTTGTAAAAATGTCTCGATATACCCTGTGATCGCCTCTTGATTTGATGGCAATAAAGATGAGAATATAAACTCTTTTATCTTACCGTAATAAACGCTAAAGCTGGGCATCTGCGTGAAGATAGAAAATGAAATAAGAAGTACCGGGATGATAGAGAGTATAGTGTGAAAGCTAAGGCTTGATGCGTAGTGAAACAACTCTTTATCTTTTGCTTTTAATGCTAAATTTAACCAAAGTTTGAAATTTTGCTTAATGTTTGCTTGTCTCATTTACGCCTGCTTTCTTTGAAATTTTCACAAAAATAATATGTAAAATAGTTGAAATTTCTAAACAAAATGAGCAAAATCTAACAAAAAGGGCGCATATAACGCCCAAATTTTATAATCCCATCTTGCCTGGGTTTAAGATATTATTTGGATCAAAAGCTCTTTTTATCTCTCTAAAAAGCGCCATTTCGGCATCACTAAATGCCAAAGGCATAAATTCCGCCTTGCTAATACCTATACCGTGTTCGCCAGAAAGTGTTCCGCCAAGCTCAACCGTTATCTTAAAAATTTCCTCTATCGCCTGATGTCCGTTTTTAACTTGAGAGGGGTCATTTTTGTCAGCTACCATTACATTTGTATGGACATTTCCATCGCCAGTATGCCCAAAACACGGCACTTTTACACCGTATTTTACAGATACCTCGGCTATCCTTTTAAGAAGCTCCGGAAGTCTTGAGCGTGGCACCGTGATGTCTTCATTTAACTTTAATGTGCCATAGATATTTATAGCTTGAGAGCAGTTTCTGCGCGCAAACCAGATGTCATTTCGCTCGCTCGCGTCTTTTGCTATCTTAAATTCACCAGCTCCGTTTTCCTTAAATACACGCTCTATCGTCGCCAAGTCTTGCTCTAAACCAGCCTCAATATCACCATCTACGTCAGTTATCAGCAATGCCCCTGCTTCTTTTGGTAAACCTTTGGAGAATTTCTCCTCTACCGCATTTATACAAAGAGCGTCTAAAAACTCCATAGCTACCGGCGTTACTCCTGCCGCCATACTTTTATATACGGCATTCATGGCAGTTTGGACACTTGGGAAAATTCCCATTGCCGTCTTGGTAAATTTAGGCTTTGCTATAAGTTTTAACGTGATCTCCGTGATAACAGCTAAAGTGCCCTCTGAGGCTATTAAAATTCCTGCTATGTTATAACCTGCAACATCTTTTATAGTGCGTTTTCCAGCACGTATAACCTCGCCATTTGGTAGCACGGCACGAAGTGCCATTACATAGTCTTTGGTTATGCCGTATTTTGCCGCTCGCATACCGCCTGCATTTTCACTGACATTTCCGCCTATAGTAGAGTAGTCTTGACTGGCAGGATCTGGTGGATAAAACAGTCCTTGCTCCTCAACCACGCGCTGCAAGTCCATGTTTATGCAACCTGGTTGCACGACTGCAACCATATTTTGCATATCTATCTCTAAAATTTTATTCATATGCTTTTCAAAGGCTAAGACCAAGCCGCCTTCATGAGCCAAAGCCCCACCCGTAAACCCGCTTCCCGCACCTCTTGGCACGATTGCAAGCTTGTTTTCGTTGCAGTATTTTAAAATTTTACTTACATCACTTTCATCCCCAGGAAAGAGCACGCCGTCTGGCAAATGACGCTTTCTAGTTGCGTCATAGCTATATGCCATTAGGTGAGCTTGATCAAAATAAGCATTATCTTCACCTAGCAAATTTTGAAAGAATTTTATATGTTTTTTGTCTAGCATAACTATCTCTCTTTATCAAACAGCAAGTCATAGTGCTGGTCGTAATTATTAATATGCGCGCTATCTAGCTTCCAAAACACCGTATCTATCCCACTAACTCTAGTATAAAATGGCAGTTGATAGTATTCAACTTCACCTGTTTCAAATTCTTTTAAAATTTCAAAACTTTGGCAGTCGGCAAAGACGCTTCTTCCGTCCATAGCAACAAAGATAAGTCCTGCCGCACTTTGTGAACACATCTTTCTAAAGTCATCGCGATTTGGATTTGGCTTATATTCATAACTTAAATAAGCACCGACAAGATCGGGATGTATAAATATCATATTAGGAAAAGCAGAAACTATCTCATCATAAATTTCTTTATTTGGAACAACGATAACGGAACGATTATAAAGGTAGTTTAACACCACCGTATCACCTACCTTAGGTGCAACTCCAGGTAAAGGAAGGGCTGATTGCTCAAGCATATCAAACACTTCAAATCTAACCTTAGCAAAGCCGCCGCTTTTAGATACAACGCTAACACGAGCTATGATCGTGCTTTGTGTATTAAATTTATGAAGCACTACGCCGCTTGAACCAAGAACTATCTCCGGACTATCTACGATCGTAGCCGTATCATCTGCATCTATGCTTAAAATCGGGGTTTTGTATTCATTAAAATGAAAACTGGCCGCAAAAACAGAATTTAAAAAAAACAGTAAAATAAAAACAAAACGCTTCAAGCAACATCTCCTGTGTATTCTAAAATTTTAATGATTATAGCTTAAGTTACTTTATTTTTTGCAAAATTTAAAGAAATTTTTAGTAAAATCAAATCTATTTTTACGCTAAGGATGTTGATGCTACGGGCTTTTACAACTTTTTTATTATTATTTATAAATTTATACGCCATAAATCCGACCGTAGAAGAGCTAAGCTGGCCAAATGGTATATCATTTTTAAATTTCTTAGAAAACAACAAAATGCCGCTTTCGCTTTTTTATGAACTTTCAAGCGAAGATAAAGAGCTTGCTGCAGAGATAATTGCAGGAACAAAATACCAAATTTTAAAAGACAAAGACCAAAACACTATCCAGGTTTTAGTTCCTGTTAGTGACGAGTTGCAGCTACATATCTTTAGAGATAAAAAAGATAATTTTAGCCTTGAGTTCATACCTATATCATACCAGTCTTACGATAAAGTAGTAAACATCAGCATACAAAAGTCACTCTCTGAAGATCTGTTTGACTACACAGGCTCTGCATCTCTTGGAATAGCGATAAGGCAAATTTTTAAAGGCGAGGATATAGACTTTAAAAAACTTCAAAAAGGCGACCGCATAGTGGTTGTTTATAACCAAAAGATCCGCATGGGAAAGCCGTTTAATACGCCTGAAATTTATGCCGCCATGATAGAAACAAGAAATAAACGCTACACGATGTATAAATTTGAAGATAAATTTTACGATAAAAACGGCAAAAAAAACGATAAATTTCTGCTTGTCCGCCCGTTATTAAATGCTCGCATAACATCACCTTTTACAACAAAACGCTTCCATCCTATCTTGCAAAGATACCGCGCTCACTTAGGTGTTGATTATGGTGCTCCAAGAGGAACTCCGATACGATCTGCAGGAGATGGAACAGTAAAATTTGTAGGAACTAAAAGTGGATACGGCAAAGTTGTTATCATAAAACATGCCGGTGGCTACGAAACACTTTACGCGCACGTAAACGGCTTTGCTAAAGGACTTAAAACAGGTCAGAGCGTAAAACAAGGCGCACTAATAGCATATGTTGGCTCAAGCGGGCTTAGCACGGGACCGCATTTACACTTTGGTCTTTACCAATCAAACAAACCTATTAATCCAGAAAGCGCGCTTAAGACGGTTAAAAGCGTAACAAACGCAAAAGAGATGGCTAAATTTAAAGGCGTAGTAAGTTCAAATGACGCCCTAATAAAAAAAGCTATAGCGCAAGGTGAAACGGATAAGAAATTTGAATTTTTTCCAAATATTATAGAATTTTAAAGAGGCGAAATGGGCGCAGAACTTGAAGAAGCTAAAGAGATAATAGATCAACATCTAAACGAAGAAAACGAAAAGGTTGATCTTACGCCGTATGATCTGGCTCAACACCTTAAAACCTTAAAAAAACATGACGAAGATCTTTATAATGAATACCTTGAAAAGCTAGATCCTGAAAGTCTTGGTGACGTAGCTATCGAACTTCCTGATCACATGCTAAAAGACGTGATCGAAACCATCCCTTCAGAGAAGATCGTCGAAGCACTTGAAGAGCTTGAAAGTGACGACGCTACAGATCTTTTGCAATACATCGAAGATATCGATGAGGAAAAAGCAAAAGAGCTTTTTGACGGACTTGACAAAGAGGATCAAGACGAAATTTTACGTCTTAGAAGCTACGACGAAAACGAAGCCGGCGCATATATGCAGACCGAGCTTTTTAGTGCAAATTTAAACGAAAAACTAAGCACGGCGGTTGAGCGACTAAGAGAGCAAAAAGAGCTTGGCGAACTAGAAAACGTCTCGCAACTGTTTATAACCGATGAAAGGCACATCTTAAAATTTGCCATACCGCTTGAGGATTTGATACTTTTTGACTTTAACTCTAGCCTAAAAGATATCATAGAAAAAAGTGAAGAGGATAAATACAAACCGCACGTTGCTATGGACAACGACCCTATAGAAGAGGTAGTAGAGGTTGTTCAGGATTATGATATGAACTCTATAGCCGTTGTGGACACGAGAGGAGTTTTGCTTGGTCGTATCACAACAGATGACATTCACGACTTTATTCAAGAGCGAGCAACGGAACAAATTTATAACCTCGCAAACGTAGGTGATGCCGATGAAGAGGAAAATTCTCTCTTAAATGCAACCAGATCAAGAGGAATTTGGCTTTTTGTAAATTTATTTACCGCTATCATCTCATCAAGCATCATAGGTCTTTTTGACGACGCTATCGCAAGCTATGTCGCGCTTGCCGTTTTGATGCCCATAGTTGCTTCAATGGGCGGCAATACCGGCACTCAAGCACTTACTGTTACCGTTAGACGCCTAGCTCTTGGCGAGATAGAATTTAAAAACGCCAAACCAGCCCTTATCCGAGAGCTTGGTATCGCTTTTATTAACGGACTTATCTTTGCGGTGTTAATCGGGCTTGTGGCGGCATTTTGGTTTAACAGACCGATGCTTGGCGTTGTTATAGGAACAGCCATGCTTACAAATTTCTTCTTTGCCGGATTTTTTGGCACGGTGATACCGCTGGCTTTAAAGAAATTTAACATCGATCCTGCTGTTGGCTCAAGCGTTTTACTTACTACAGTAACTGATGTAGTTGGATTTTTTAGCTTTTTAGGACTTGCAAAATGGATACTACTATAACTGATATTAAAATTTTAGAATGCACAGACTCAAAATTTGTCCGTCCTTACAGGATCAGCTTCACGCAAGACGGTATGCGCCGCAACTGGGACTGCGTGCATGTGCACGATAGTGTTTCGATATTGCTTTATCATGAGAACAAGGATGCTTTCTTACTAGTTAAGCAGTTTCGCCCTCCTATCTGGTATAACCTAAGCAAGAGTGGAGAAAATTATGAAGAAATGGGCTACACATACGAACTTTGCGCCGGGCTTATGGATAAGGGCTTAAGCGAAGAGCAAACCATCAAAGAAGAGGCTATCGAAGAGGTTGGCTTTAAGTTATATAGTGTCGAGAAAATAGCCGTCACACACGGAGCTCTTGGCTTTGGAGGCAACAAGCAAACAATGTTTTACGCAGCTATTAACGACGATATGAAGATAGGTAGTGGCGGCGGGATAGACGGTGAACGCATAGAGCTTGTCTATCTTAAACTAGAGCAAGTGCGCGAATTTATGACAAATGAACAAAAGATTAAATCCCCAGGTTTACTTTTCGCATTTATGTGGTGGGGAAACAAATTTAAAAGAGATATAGTATAAATTTACGCGATATCAAAGAAATTATAAAATAAACATTTATCTTAAAATCGTTAAATTTAAAAAGAAATCTTTTTTAATATCGCAAACAAAATAACAAACGCCAAAAAAATACCTACAAGCAAAATGTAATCAGACATTTTTAGCTCCATTTGTGAAACTTCTTCGGTATTGTAACAAATTTTTTAAAAACCTGCAAAATTTAAACATAATAAAGATATTTATTAAGGCAAATATCATACAATAAAACAAAAATCAAAGGATAATAATGAGTAGAAAACAAAGCCTTTTTATAAACAGAGAACTTAGCTGGCTTCGTTTTAATTCGCGAGTTTTAGCACAATGCAACAAAGACATTCCTCTGCTTGAAAAGCTTAAATTTTTAGCCATTTATACGACAAATTTGGACGAATTTTATATGATACGTATAGCTGGTCTTAAACAACTTTTTGCCGCAGGTGTAGTAACTAGCGGTAGTGACGAAATGAGCCCGTTAGATCAGCTTAGAGAGATACGAAAATACCTGCAAAACGAACATAAAATCGTAGAAGCGCACTATAACGATGTTAAAAATTCTCTCGCGAAAGAGAATTTATTTATCAAAAACTACGAAGAGCTTGATGAGGGTTTAAAACAAAAATGCGACACATACTTTTTCTCAAATATTTTACCTGTAATAGTTCCTATCGCTGTTGATGCGACGCACCCTTTTCCGCATTTAAATAACCTTAGTTTTTCGCTAGCCGTGAAACTTTCAGACGTAGAGCATCCTGAAATTTTAAAATACGGCATGATACGAATTTCTCGTGTTTTACCAAGATTCATACAGCCAAACGAGAATGTCTACGTGCCTATCGAAACGATAGTAAAACGCCACGCAGAAGAGATATTTCCAGGATATAAGCTCATTAGCTCATGCGTGTTTAGAGTTACCAGAAACGCCGATATAGTCATAGAAGAGGAAGAAGCCGATGACTTTATGATGATACTAGAACAAGGCTTAAAGCTTCGCAGAAAAGGCGCTTTTGTCCGCATGCAAATCGCTCATGACGCAGACCCAGAGATACTTGAATTTTTAAATTCTCACATGAAAATTTTCCACAAAGATATTTATTATTCAAAGATACCACTAACATTAAGCTCGCTTTGGCAAATCGCCTCAAACAAGGATTTTAGTCATCTTGCAAATCCTCTTTATACGCCAAAAACTCTCCCGCCATTTGGAGAAAATATTAATATCTTTGAAGCTATCGATAAAGAAGACATTATGTTAATGCACCCTTATGAGAGCTTTGATCCGGTTGTGCAGTTTGTAAAAGAGGCGAGCAAAGATCCAAAGGTTATTTCAATACGCATGACGCTTTATAGGGTCGATAAAAACTCGCCTATAATCCAAAGTCTAATAGACGCTGCAAGTGATGGCAAACAAGTAACGGTAATGGTTGAGCTAAAGGCGCGTTTTGACGAGGAAAATAACCTACACTGGGCAAAAGAGTTAGAAAACGCCGGCGCACATGTTATATACGGTATAACAGGATTTAAAGTCCATGCTAAAGTTAGTCAGGTCATCAGACAAGTTGGAGATAAACTTAAATTTTACATGCATTTTGGAACAGGCAACTACAACGGTAGTTCTGCAAAAATTTACACCGATATTAGTCTATTTACTTCAAGAAATGAATTTGCCAACGACTCGACGATATTTTTCCATATCCTTTCTGGCTATAATAAAAATCGCCGCCTTCAAACCCTCTCAATGTCGCCATTTCAGATAAAAGAGCGCATCATAGAAAAAATAAAATTTGAAGCAAGCAAAGGCAAAGAGGGTAGGATCATCGCCAAAATGAATGCTCTTATAGACACCGATGTCATAAACGAGCTAAGCAAAGCCTCAAATGCAGGAGTAAAGATCGATCTTATCGTAAGAGGCGTATGTGGACTTAGGCCAAATGTAGCAGGTAAAAGCGAAAATATCCGTGTGCGTTCAATCGTCGGCAAGTATCTAGAACACGCGAGAATTCTATACTTTAAACACGCTGAGCCTAAAATTTATATCTCAAGCGCCGACTGGATGCCTAGAAATTTAGAGCGTCGACTGGAGCTTATGACGCCTATTTACGAGCCTAGACTTCAAGAGCGAATGCTTGAACTTTTAGAACTTCAACTAAGCGATAACGAACTAGCATTTGAGCTGCAACAAGACGGCGAATACAAACAACTAACGGTAAAAGATAACGAAAAGTCAATAAATAGCCATGATGTTTTAGAAGCTTATGTAAATAAAATTTACAAATCCCTAAAGAAAGACACGGATAAGGCAAAAGCCGATCTTATCGCAACAAAACTACTAAAAGAGAGTTAAGTCCCGCAGTTTGTGGGACTTTTGCCTTTATTAAATTTAATTCCCTAAACCAAAACAGGTTCGGGTTTTAGCTTCATGCTTGGAGCGGTTTTGCTAAATTTAATCAAATCTTCTGTTGTTTGAACGCTAAATGGAAGTCTAGAGAGTGAAATTTTTAAAATTTCAGCTGCAGCTATCGCGTCATTTAAGGCACGATGATGAAGGTTGTTGATGCCAAGTAACTCTTTTAACGAGCCAAGGCCGTATTTTTCAGAGGCTATCGTCCTGCGAGCTAGATCTATGGTGCAAAGTTTGCGATTTAGAAGCATTCCTAGCCCTATTTGATCCAAGCTTTGCGAGATAAATCCATAATCAAAATTTACATTATGAGCAACAAAAAGTGATGTTCCTAAAAATAATTTAAATTTCTCCAAAACATAGCTAAGGCTTGGAGCACCCACCAAATCATCTGTGCTTATGCCTGTTAGCTCTGTTATGTTTTCAGGAACAAACGGCGCTGAAACAAAGCTTTCAAAACGCCCTATTTCGACTGAATTTTTTATCTTTACCGCACCTATTTCTATTATTTGCCCGGTATTTATACCACCGCTTGTCTCTATATCTACCACACAAATTTCTTGCTCGCTTATGTCCCTAAAGCGCGTTAAAAGCTCAATCTCATTTTGTTCTGTCTTTATGATATCAAGCCCCAAAGCACACCACATATCAATATCTCTAACATCCATAAATCCACTTAACTCTTCTATATCTGAAAATTTGGATATGAACTCGTAGTAGCCCATGTTATGGGTGCATAGTAAATTTAAGAGATTATCAAGACGTTGTTTTCTTGGCTTCAAAACTCAAGCTTTATCGCGCGGATCGCCTCCGCGTATGAATTTGATGAAAATACATAATTGCCCGCGACCAAGATATCCGCTCCTGCCTCATCAAGATCTGGCGCATTTAAGCCATTTACTCCGCCGTCAACCTCGATCATACATTTTGCATTTTTCTTTTCTATTAGCTCTCTTAGTGCACGAATTTTTTCATAAACAACAGGCATAAAGCTTTGCCCGCCAAAACCAGGATTTACGCTCATTAAAAGCACCATATCCACTTCGCTAACTATATGTTCGATCGAATTTACCGGAGTATGCGGGTTTAAGACGATACCTGGACTTACGCCATTTTTACGGATATGGTCTATCAGTCTTAAAGGATGCTTTTCCTCTTCTATGTGAAATGTTAAAAATTTAGGCTTTAAGGGTAAGAAAAGATCAACAAAAAACGGGTTATTCTCAACCATTAAATGTATATCAAGAGGTTTTGTGGCCACCTTTGCCACGGCATTTACAACAAGCGGTCCGATGGTTAAATTTGGTACAAAATGCCCATCCATAACATCAACATGGATAAGATCCGCACCGGCTTCACAGATAGCTTTTATCTCCTCATCAAGCCTTCCAAAGTCAGCTGATAAAATACTAGGAGCTACATACATTATCATTTTTCCCTATTTACTTATAAATAACACGCCTAAATTATCATCTTCTTTAATGCCAAGCTCGATAAGTGCGCCGTTGCTAACATCATCATAAAACCTATCGTCTATGAAAAATTTAGACATACTAACACCGACATTCATATCTTTTGAGATAAAAAAGGCTAAAATTTTATTCGCTATTATACTTAAAAGTTTCTCATAACCGCTTAAAATCTGGTCAAATTTGTCATTTACTCCGACAAAAATTTTACTCATTTGCTCTAGCTTTTCTCTTTTTAAAGCAACAACAAGCCTCATATCAAAATCACCGTAAAAAACTATACACGCGGTTAAAAGGTCGTTATTTACACGAAGGTCACAAGCTGACACCTTCATACGAACTGATAAAATTTCATTCCCCAAAAGTGCAGAAACGGAATTTGTCGCACACTCTATGATAAAAGGCAAAATTTCAACTATACCCTTTGAAATATGCCTTGGCTGATAGCCAAAAGCATCTTTTGGTACATAAACCGTGCCGTTATCATCAAGAAATTCTTGTAAATTTTTATATAAAAGCACATTTGTTTGCTTTAGCCCTTCGACTAAATTTGGAGATAAATTTTTTTCATTTACTCCGCATATTATAAGTATTGCGCCATATTTTGCGCTGTATTGGGCAAGTCGGATCAAAAAATTTGCCCCATGGACGTTTATCGTCGTATTTATCCAAAATATAAATAGCTTAAACCCGACTTTTAACATATTTTTATGATAATCCATATTAAAAATCTCTATAAAAGACGAGTCGATAATACCGTTGGTTTTATAAATAACAGAGTTATCCTTGATAAAAGTTTGCAAAAGCGACGGCTTTTCGACTAAGTGTGTTCTTGCGGTAATTGCGTATTTGTATCTCTTTTTTTGATTAGAAAACAAGGTTCTGTTTTTAGAAATTTGAACCTTATAGTTGCGCTCTTGAAGTCTTTTTTGCAAGTCCTCTCTATGCTCCTGTGACTCTACAAAAAGCAAAACAGAACCTTTTGTATCCACAAGCGTCCTATCAAGGAAAATCCTTGCTATATCTTCGGTTTCAAAAAGTGAAAAATTTATAGACTTGCTAAATGAAGTTTTCATCATTATATCGTGCAGTGCAATACTGTAATCACAAATTCCAACTTCGACTTTTAGCTCTTTTGAAAGCTCTTTTAGTCTAACTATGGCTTGGTTAAGCCATGCCGGAGCAAAAAACACGACATCCTTAAAAGAGAGTAAAAGATGTGAAACACCTCTGGCTCTAACCAGTTTTACTCTCTCATCATCAAGTAAATAATGCGGGGTATGAAGCTCTAAAAACCCAAACGCACGAATAACTGCAAATGATGAGTTAAAGGTTATTTTCATGAGCCAATGCCTTTTTAAAATTAACCAACATCTCGCCTGTCACATCAATATCTAAATTTAAGATCATATCAAAACCCATATCTGAAAATTCAGGCCTGCAAAACTCATAAATAAGCAAAATTCTTAAATAATCGCTAAGCTTTTTATCCTCTTCACTTAAGTTTTCAAGCTCAAAACCAGCCGTTTTGCAAACCAAGTCAAATAAGCTTGTGCCATATAAATTTTTTAAAATTCTATCATAACTAACATCTGAATTTCTTACTACGTATTCAAAATTATGAGATAGATCAGAAAATATAATCTCACAAACCACAATACTCAAAAGAGCGTATGCGCTAAGGTGTAAATTTCGATCATTTTTTTGTTCTAAATAGCTTATAAGTCTGTTCCAATCAGATAAAATTTTAGCATTTAGTTCGACTATTTTTATAGCATTTGTGTTAAAAATTTTCCAATTTTTAGGAATTTTAAAAAATATAAAATACGAATACACAATAAGCTTAAAAATATCAGGTCCCAGCAAATGCGAGATAACAACAATATCTTTGCTATTTATGTCTACCTTTGTGCCAAAATCAACCTTGCGCAAAAGCGTAAAAAAGTATGTTTTAAATGTTTTATCTTCTGATATGATTTTAATGGCTTCAGCTATTTGAGAATTTAAAAGAAGTCCTTTACACTCTTGTAAATTTTTAGAAAGTAAAAGAATTTGCTCTATTTTTTTATCAATTTGCTCTTTTAAAAGCATTTGTGTTCCAAAATAATTTAATTTTTTTAATTAATTCGTAATTTTATCTATTATTTTTTTAAAAATCAATACGAAAAGTATCTTGTATCTTTAAGCATTCCTTTTGTTTATTTTAGATACAATCAGCAGAAATTTTTGTTTATAAGGAAAAAAAATGTCAAGAAGATGTGCCATAACAGGTAAAGGTCCTATGGTTGGAAACAACGTAAGCCACGCCAACAATAAGACTAAAAGAAGATTTATGCCAAACCTAAGAACGATTCACGTTACTTTAGAAGATGGCACCACTAGAAAAATCAAAGTTGCTGCTTCAACTCTTAGAACAATGAAAAAGCAATCAAACTAGTATGTAAAATGAGAGGAATTTATGTCTTTTATAACAAGGCTTAAAAAATTCCTCAACTGGTCTAGCTCAACAAAGCCGGAAATAAACCTCAACACTGAACTATACGAACAACTAAAGCCCTTCAGACTTCCGCTTATCTGCGTCGTTTTAATGATGACGGTAGGTTCGCTCGGATATGTATTTATCGATAACTTTTCATTAATAGACGGCATATATCAAGCAGGTATGACATTTACCACGGTCGGTTTTACCGAAGTCGCACCTATATCGACAAAAGGACGACTTTTTACCATCACCTTTATATTGCTTGGTTTTGTTGTTTTTACGTTTTCTATCGGTATCTTGGTGGAGGTTTTAAAAAAAGGTCTATTAATCGGTATTTTAAAGGAAAGAAACATGCTTTATAAGATCGCGAGACTAAAAAATCACTTTATAATCTGCTATCATAACATATACACCATAGAGCTTAGTGCACAATTTAGAGAAAACCATATACCTTTTGTAGTAGTGGATAATAGGGATGATCTAGCCGAACTTGCAGAAGAACATAAATACCCCTACTTTATCAAAGCTCAGCCACATACCCAAACAGCATTTTTAAAAACGCACCTCTCAAGCGCAAAGGGACTAATAACTCTAAGTCCAAACATCGCTGACAATATCGCACTCATCGCTTCGGTTAGACTTTACGAAAAAGAGATCGGTAGAAAAAGACCATTTTTCGTAATGACCAACTCTGACAACGAAGATGATACCGAGCGCCTCAAAAAACTAGGAGCAAATAGCGTCGTTAGCCCGTCTCGTCTAGTAGCACAAAGACTAAGCGCCATGAGTGTGCGTCCTGATATGGAAAACATGTTAGAGCAGTTTTTATACAAAAAAGACTCACCGATCGATATAGAGGAAATTTTAGTGCCTGACTACTCGTGGGTTAGATTTAAAAGGTTAAAAGAGACACATCTACGTAATATCACAAACGCCGACGTGGTAGGTATCCGCGACATGAACAACAAATTCATACCGATGCCAAACGGCGATACTCTCATAGGCACCGGGACAAAACTTCTAGTTATCGGAACGGTTGATGGTATACGTCTTACAAAGCGCGTGATAAAAAGCAAACACAAACCAGAGGAATTTAAATATGTTTAAAATAACTGCTCTACAAAACGGGCTTGAGAATGTTGATGGATTTTATTTTGGAGGAGTAAAGTCAGGTTTTAAAAAAGATGCAAACGATCTAGGTTTCATAAGAAGCGACGAAGCTGTAGATGTTAGTGCAAATTTTACAAGTAATAAATTTAGAGCCGCTCCTATAAGGCATTTTTTAAAATACCCTAAAAATTTTAAAACAAATTTCATCTTGCTAAATTCTAAAAACGCAAATGCAATGACCGGAGAAGCTGGAGTTAATGATATAGATACTCTTTTTACAAGACTAAAAGAGACATTAAATTTAAACCTTGTAAATCCGATCATGAGCTCAACCGGCGTCATAGGATATAGGCTAAATATCGATAAAATCTCAGCATCGTTTGATAAATTTGAGCTAAATTCTCGTGACAGCAACGCAACCGTAAGCGCGATAATGACAACAGATAGCTTTAAAAAAGAGCTTGCTTATGAAGTAGAGCTTAAAGACGGTTCTAAATTTAAAATAGCTGCGATATGCAAGGGTGCAGGTATGATAAATCCGGCATTTGCAACCATGCTTTGCTTTATCTTAACCGACGCAAACATACCAAAAGAAGATATGGATGAACTTTTAGATGGTGCAGTAAAACAAAGCTTTAACTGTGTAAGCGTGGATGGCGATACCTCAACAAATGACACCGTCATGCTTTTAAGCTCACGCAAATCAAACTCTTATAATAAAAATGCTTTCAAAGAAGTTTTAAATCTACTCACAAAAGAGCTTTCTCTTATGCTAGTTAAAGACGGCGAAGGTTCAACAAAAGTAGTAGAATTTGAAGTAAAAGGCGCAAAAAATTTAGAAGAGGCTCAGCGCGCAGCAAAAGCTCTTTCAAATTCGCTTCTAGTAAAGACGGCGATATTTGGAGAAGATCCAAACTGGGGACGTATAGCCTCAACTATCGGCGCTAGTAATGTAGAGTGTGATGAAGACAAGCTTGTAATCTTTTACGACGATGTGTTGCTTTATGATAAAAATCACAAAGAACTTGACAAGGCTCGCGAAGCCGATGCTCACGCGATAATGCAAAAACCAAACTATAAAATAAGCTGCGATCTTGGTGTGGGAGAAGCAAATTTTAGTGCATACGGATGTGACTTGGGTCATGCATATGTTAGTATAAACGCTGATTATCGTTCATAGTTAAACATTTACTCTCCTTTGTTAGAATTTGTAAATTTTTAACAAAGGAGACCTTATGTTACATGAGCACACGGATCTTATCAACGAGTTAAAAACAAAAAACGCACGTTTTGCTTCACTTTGTCAGAAGCATAAAGAACTAGATGCGCAGATAGATAGAGGCTCTTTGGGTGCAAAAGAGCTTGAAATACTAAAAAAAGAAAAACTAAGATTAAAAGATGAAATTTATTCTGAAGTTTTAAAGTATAAAAATTCTATATAAACCTAAATCATAAACTCCGGCTCGTATTTATTGCCATTTACTCTAACCACGCGAGCCGGGATCCCAACAACCGTAGCGTTTCTAGGAACATTTTTTAAAACAACCGAATTTGCACCGATCTTTGCACCATCTCCTATAGTTATCGCTCCAAGTATTTTTGCGCCTGCAGCTATAGTTACTCCATTGCCAACCGTTGGATGGCGCTTGCCACACTCTTTTCCCGTGCCGCCAAGTGTAACTTGATGATACATCATCACATCATCTCCAATCTGCGCAGTCTCTCCTATAACAACACCCATACCATGGTCTATAAAAAATCTACGACCTATCGTAGCACCAGGATGTATCTCAATACCGGTTATAAATCTTGAAATTTGTGAAATAAATCTAGCTAAGAAAAAGCGCTCTTTTTTATATAAAAAGTGCGCGAATTTATGTATCGCTATAGCATGAATGCCGGGAGTGTTTATAAGTATTGCTACAAAACAGCACTTTTTAACAGAGGGGTCTTTCTCTTTTACGACCCCTACTAGCTCTTTTATCTCAGCCCAAAAATTCATATCACACACCGTAAAGTTCAGTGCTTAGGTATCTTTCACCATTATCCGGAGCTATAAAAAGAACCTTTTTACCTTTTCCAAGCGCCTTAGCCACGCGTCTTGCGGCAACATAAGCAGCACCACCGCTAATACCAAAAAGTATACCCTCGCTTTTAGCAACTTCTCTTGCGCCAAGCATAGCATCTTCGTTGCTGATTTTTTGAATTTCATCAACAATATCAAGATTCATCGTATCAGGAACAAATCCAGCACCAATGCCTTGAATTTTATGAGGTGAAGGATTTCCGCCGCTTAATACAGGTGAAGCCTCAGGCTCTACGGCTACTATTTTGGTGTTATAGCCTTTTTCTTTTAGTTTTTTAGCAACACCGCTTATAGTTCCACCGGTGCCAACTCCCGCAACAAAAGCATCAAGCGAGTCAAAGTCGGCTATGATCTCAACGCCAGTATTTAGCTCGTGAGCCTCTGGGTTAAATTCGTTTTCAAATTGACTTAATATCACATGATTTGGCTGGGCAGCTAGCTCGGTAGCACGCGCTATAGCGCCCTTCATACCTTTTGCTGCTTCGGTTAGCTCTAGCTTTGCTCCATACGCCGCTACTATCTTGCGACGCTCTATACTCATACTTTCAGGCATACAAAGGACGACCTTAAATCCAAGTGCGCTTCCTACCATGGCTACGCCTATTCCGGTATTGCCGCTTGTAGGCTCAACTATAGTATCGCCGTCTTTTAGCTTACCGTTTTGTAGCATTTTCTGTATCATGTTAAAAGCGATTCTGTCTTTAACAGAACTTCCTGGATTAAAAAATTCAAGCTTAGCATAAATTTCAGCTTCATTTTCGCCTGATTTTAGTTTAACTACCGGGGTTTTGCCGATAGTTTGTGTGATATTTTCATATATCATTTAGGTCTCCTTTAAAAGTAATAGGAGTATTTTACTCCATGAAATGTAAATTTAAAGTAACTTTATCAAATTTTTGTATTTTTTAGTACCAATTCTCCGCTTTTGCTCAAATTTTTGCCTTTGAAATTTTCCTTGCAAAACTCAAGTATGAGTCCATGGTATAGCTTTAAAATTTCAACTTCGTCGTATTTATCGCCTAAAATTTTATAAATTTTATCGTATTCAAGCGCGCTCAACCACTCGGAAGCCTCATCATAGCTTTCAAATTCATATCCTAAATGAGTTAAAATTCTAAGAGCATACGCATCAACTACCATATATGGTCTATTACAAGCATAAGCTAGTATCGCATCGCACGTCTCGGCGCCAACGCCTTTTACGCCAAGTAGCCACTCCCTATCAACACTCTCTTTAAAATTTTCAAAATTTTCAAATTCACTCTTTATTGCAGTGCAAAGTCCGTTTAGCCTCTTTGCCTTTGTGTTGTAAAATCCGCTAGGCTTTATAAGCATAGCAAGTTCTTGCACAGATAATGACAACACCGCATCAAGGCTTAGCTTGTTTGCGGTTTTTAAATTTAAAAGAGCTTTTTCTACATTTTTCCATGCGGTATTTTGAACGAGTATCGCACCGATAACAACTTCAAAAGTGCCCTCCTGTAGCCATCCTAACGCGTTAAAATCATCTCTTGTTTTGGAATTTAAAAGCGTCAAAAAAAGCTGAGTAGATGTCATTTAAAGCTATCCTTAAAAGCTATATAAAACTGCTTTGCCGTGCGTCCGCTACGACTTGCACGCAAAGTTGCATAGTTTTTAGCAAGCTCGTGAAGCTTCTCTTTATCTCCGGTATAATCCTTAAAATAAAAATCAACTATCTTTAGGTAGTCGTTAAAGCTGCCTTGATAAAAACTTATCCAAAGACCAAATCTATCAGAAAGAGAAATTTTCTCCTGAGTTGCATCTGAGTAGTGAATTTCGTCTTGACTAACAAGAGTTGAAACATTATCGCTTTTATACTCGCTTAAAAGATGTCTTCGGTTTGAAGTAGCGTATATCAGGACGTTTTTAGGTGGTTTTTGTATAGAACCTTCCATGATCGGCTTTAAAAATTTATACTCTTTACTACCATCTTCAAAGCTCATATCATCGCAAAAGATGATAAATTTAAACTCGCTTTTTCTAATCTCATCTATGATTTCAGGCAAAAATCGCAGGTCATCACAGCCTATCTCAATAACCCTAAGCCCTTTTGTATAAAATTTAGTAAAGACAGCCTTTACTAAACTACTCTTACCGCATCCACGCTCGCCCCAAAGCAAGACGTGATTTGCCTCTTTTGAGTCTATAAATTTTTGAGTATTTTCAAGCAGTTGTTCTTTTTGTGTTTCTATGCCAAGGAGTGAATTTATATCTACAAAATCAATATCGCTAACCGCTACAAGCTCATTTTTGCGTTCTCTAAAAACCGTTGCTAGGACATTTTCCCAATTAATCATTTGACCTCATTTCCTTTCTTAAATAGCTTAAAATTTCCTCAACTATATCGTCGTCATCTTTGCTTCTTGACTTAAGTCTTACTTTTTCATCATTTTCTTTTGTTAAAACAATATTTTGATCAGCATTTGAGATCGATTTAAAACCGCATTTTAATGCTAAAATTTTTATGATTATAAGCTGTAAAAATTGAGCCGTATAAACATCTATCTTGCCAAATCTATCTTCAAGCTCACTTGCTATCTCATGAACAGCATTCACCTCATCACATTTGCTAAGTCTTCTATAAATTTCAAGACGCAAACGATCCTCTCTGATAAAATCTTGGTTTAAAAAGGCGTTTATGCTAAGTTTTAAGTCGATTTTATTTAACTTCACGCTTTGTTTGTTTAGAAGTAAATTTATCTCATCTTCAAGCATTTTTAAATAGAGCGAATACCCTATCGCTTCAATATGGCCGCTTTGCGCCTCGCCCATGATATTTCCACCACCTCTAATCTCAAGATCGTGATACGCAAGAACGCTTCCGGAGCCTAAAAATGAGTTACTTTCAAGCGCTACAAGCCTTTTTAGTGCATCTTTTGAAAGTGCTTGCTTGTCTTCAACTAAAAAATAGCAGTAAGCCTGTTTATCGCCTCTACCAACACGACCTCTAAGCTGATGTAGGTCTGCCATGCCGAATTTATTTGCATTTTCGACGATTATTGTATTTGCGTTTGGCAAATGGATCCCGCTTTCTACTATGCTTGTGCAAAGAAGCAAGTCGTATTCGCCATCTTCAAATTTAATCATCTCATCTTCCGTGACCTGGGCGCTTATCTTTGAGTGAAGGACGAGAATTCGTAATTTCGGTAAAATTTTAAGCAAATTCTTTTTGGTTTGCTCCATGTCAGCAATGTGATTATGTATATAAAAGACCTGTCCGCCACGCCTTAATTCTCGCATGATAGCCTCTTTTATAACCTTTTCGTCCCACTCTCTAACGTTTGTTCTAACATCAAGTCTTGAGCTAGGCGGAGTTTGTAAAACAGAGTAGGACTTGATCTGACTTAAAGCCATGTTTAAACTTCTTGGGATCGGCGTCGCACTCATGCTTAAGATGTGCGAAGTGGCTGAAATTTCTTTTAGTTTTTCTTTTTGCTTTACGCCAAATTTATGCTCTTCATCAACAACGATAAGACCCATTTTAGAAGCTTTTACGCTAAGTAAGGCATGGGTTCCTACACAAACGCAAGGTTCGCCGTCATTAAGCGCCTTTGTTATAACAGCCTTTTCTTTGGCGCTTGTAAATCTATCAAGCCTAAAAATTTTAATATCAAATCCATCAAAACGTTCTTTTAAGCTTTTATAGTGCTGCGAACTAAGTAGCGTCGTGGGAACAAAAAATAACGACTGAAAGCCAGACTTAACACAAGCAAATATCGCATTCATAGCAACTTCTGTTTTGCCAAAACCAACATCGCCGCTTAGCAAACGGTCCATCACGCGACCGCTTTTCAGATCGCTTAAAATTTCCTCAACAGCTCTTGTTTGGTCTTTTGTGTATTCAAAATTTGCCTTTTGGCTAAATTTTAGATACTCAAGATCGTTTTTATCTATCACTTCACCGTTTATTAGCTCACGTTGTGCTGCCATTGCTATGATTTTTGAAGCGATAACAAAGAGTTTTTCTCTAACTTTTTCTTTTATTTTTGCAAAACTTGCCTTGCCAAGCCTATCAAGCACTGCCGCCGAGCCACTTTGTGCGATATATCGATCGATCATATTTAAGTGCTCTACCGGCAAAAGTAGTTTATCGTCATTTTGGTAAGCAATAACAACAAACTCTTTTGTCGCACCCAAAACGGTAACTTTCTCAAGTCCTAAAAATTTACCGATACCGTAGTCCTCGTGCACGACGTAGTCATTTATCTTTAGCTCATCAATGACTAAACTTGCACGTTTTACGCGTGATTTTTTATCAAATTTATTTAGCGAAATTACTATATGTTCGCTTGAGGTTAAATTTACAACAAGCGGTGAGTTTATAAATTCTAAATTTTTAAATTCTCTTAAGTCGTATGTATTAAAAAGCCCTTCGTTTCTTGCTAAAACGGTGATCTTTTTATTTTGATTTAGTTCAAAAAAGTCCTTGTTTGGCGTTACGGATAGATCTTTATAAATCTTTGCTTCCGGCAAAATTTCAATACTTTTAAGCGTCTTTAAATCACGCTCAAAATCATCAAAATTTATCTCTTTTACAAGCTTGCAGCTAAAATTTGTTAGATAATCGACAAAGTCATCTATCACCCAAAACCCAAGTGAATTTATATCACCAAGCAAAGCATCCGTATTTAAAGAGCCGATCTTCTCATTTACATTTTCAAATTCATCTTTGCTTAAATTTGCAATAAAAGGAGTTATCTCGATACGCTCAAGCTCTATTTTATGGCTGATTTGCGTTGACGGAGAGTAATTTCTTATACTCTCAACCTCATCGTCAAAAAGTAAAATTCTAACCGGTTCATCCGAGCCTATCGCAAAAATATCAATGATATCGCCTCTGACACTAAACTCACCGACACTCTCGACGATATCTACTGTCTCGTATCCAAGACGCATAAGCTCATCTGCAAGCTCGTTTAAATTTACCTTATCGGCAAAATTTATACTTTTGCTTTGCAAGTGTTTTTTTGCAGGAAGCGGGTTTAAAAGCGTGCATACTGGACTTATAATAATCTTTTTGCCATCAAATTTATAATACTTGCTAAGAATGGTAGAAATTTCAAAAAGCTCTTGACTAAAACTACGAAGATCATCTCCGAAGCGAGCACGAAAATCAGGAAGCTTAAACGACTTGTATCCTGCAAATTCCGCCGCATCGGCACATAAATTCGCCTCTTTATCATCTTCGCAAATTAAAATTTCGCAACTATTTTTTGAAAGATACTCATAAACCTTTGCTTGCATAAAACTCTCTTAAAAATGCCTCTACCAAATAAAACGAACCAAATGCCAAATACTTCTCGCCTTGATCAAATTTTACACCGCCAAATTCTTTCCACTCAAAGCCAAGCTCGTCTAAAGTATGCTTTATTTCGTTTGTTGCAAGCTCTCTATCGTCACTTGGATACTCAAAAACCTCAACACGTTTTATGATAGGTTTTAGTGCCTTTAAAACCGCACGGTAGTCTTTATCAAAAAACGAGTTATAGATAAGAACTAATTTCTCATCCTTAAATTTTCTTGCTATGGCTTGTGCGCCAAGTTCATTATGTCCGACGTCTATAAATACATTTGGTGCGATTTGTTCACATCTTCCGCTAAGATCGAGTGCTTTTAAATTTGAAATATCAAGCTTGCCTAGTATTTTTTTGGCAGCTGCTGCGGCTAAATTTAAATTCGAATACAAAAACTCAGGTAACGCAAATTTCTTTTCATAGGCTTTTAAATTTTCATAGTCGTTTTTGTCTAAAATTTCATTTGCATAACTAAGCTTAGCATCTTTTTCTGCTGCTATATCGTTGGCTATTTTGGCACATATAGGCTGCATTGTGTCGTTCATTATCGCTTCGCCACTCTTGCTTATGGCATTAAATTTAGTCCTTGCTATCTCTTCTATGCTTGAGCCCAAAACCCCAACATGATCAAAACCGATAGGAGTAAACAGGCTAAGCCTTTTATCAAAGACGTTTGTCGCATCAAACTCTCCGCCTATACCTGCTTCACAGATAAAATACTCACACTCTTCAAAAAGCACCGCGGCAAGTAGAGTAGCATACTCAAAATAACTTGTCTTAAAGACAAATTCCTGAGGTAAAATTTCAAGCAGTCTCTCGTGAGCTTTTTGTAAAATTTCATCACTTGCAACTTTACCATTTAGCCAAAATCTCTCATTAAACTCAAAAATATGTGGACTTGTATAGTGCCCCACACTCTTTCCATTTAAATGCAAAATTTGAGCTAAAAACCTACCCGTGCTACCTTTCCCGTTTGTTCCTATGACATGCACGATCTTAAATGGCTTTATGTCCGAACATATCTTCTTCCATGCACACGGCATACGTTCATAATCCATCTCTTTATAAAAAAGTGGTTTGCCGTTTAGTAAACTTCTTAAATTTTGCAAATTTTACTCTATAATCTTTGGCATTACTTGGTTGCGACCGTTTTGTTTTGAGCTATAAAGCATCTTGTCGGCACTCTCAAGAGTTAAGGTTTCATTTATGTTAGCACTTCTTGTTGCGACTCCTGCACTTATAGTAACCTTGATACGATCATCTTTATATATAAATTTAAAACCCTCTATCACGCTTCTTACCTTGTCGGCAAATTTTACAGCATCGTTTAAATTTGTATTTGGAAGTAAGACGATAAATTCCTCTCCACCGTATCTACCGATAAAGTCTATTTTTCTAACATGTTTTTTAAGAAGCTGCGCAACGGCTGAAAGTATAACATCTCCAGCATCATGTCCATATCCGTCGTTGATCTTTTTAAAGAAATCAATATCAACAAAGCAAAGCGAGTAGTCGATACCGTATCTCTTATAAGCGTCCTCTATCTTTTGAAGTTCGCTCATTAGTGCGCGTTTTGTGGCAACTTTGGTTAAAAAGTCCTCTTTGCTTTCTAATTTTGCCGCTTCAAGTTCTTTTTCAAGCGAGCTTACACGCTCTTTTAGCTCCGAGATGGTTTGTTGTTTTTTGTTCATCTCATTGCCAAATTCTCGACTTTCTATCTCTAAAGCGCTAGCAACGTTTAAAAGTATCGTTCTTATCTGCTCGATGCCCGTTCTGTTTAAAGTGACATCTTTTAGGTTGTTTTGAATGTCTTGCATCTTTAAAGAGCTGGTTTTAGAACTTGCGGCTATGTCTGAAATTTTATCCCCGATAGTTCCAAGCACGACATTTAACGAGCCTACCTTTTCTTTTATCTCGGCTCTATCTTTTTCTATCCTAAGATCAACAAAAGAGCTTATCTTGTCTTGTAGATCTTGCTCACTAAGTCCTAGTGGATTTTTCTTTATAATGCCTGTCAACTCATCAAGCTTATCGCCAAGCTCGGTCGTTATAGAAGGCTCTAGCATCTTTATAAAAAGTTCCGTTATGGCCGCGATACCGGAATTTTCATTTTTAACAGTTAGGAAATTTTCAAGTTCCTTACTCATCTCCTGTAAATCATCAAAGCTTTTAACTCCATAGTATTTTAAAAAGTCTAGGTATTCGTCATTGTATGAGCTAACAAAGTCAAACCACCTTTCTCTCATCGTATCTAGTGTTTGCGGATCATACTTCTTGGCTAAAAGTTGCATACCCTGCTCTGCCAAAGCTTTTGCATCTTTATTATGCAGGATAGAAACAGCCTGAAGAATTCTTCTAGCAAAAGCATTTAATGACTGGTTTGTCTTTACATCATCTTCATTAGACTTAGTAGCACTCGTGCCCCTACCTAGTCTTGCCGTCATAAACGCCACAAACTCATCTACTGTTTTTATGTTAAGCGATAGTGCTTGATTTTTATACTCTCCTCCGAGCCTTGAGATGTATTTTTCTATTTTTCTACTTTCTTCAGTACTAAAGCCGTATTTTTTTGAAATTTCATTAAATACGTCGGTGTAATTTTCCGGCGTTAGCATTAAATGGCGGTTTTTGATCTCTGTTAACGCCTCTTTTACTATTTGGCTAACGGTTACGGCTGCCATTTTGATATCCTTTTAGTGCTAAATTTGCTATGTACTCATCAAATGCTTCTTTTGAAGCCTCTTTTATCGCTTCATATCTTTCGGTATCACTTATGACACTATCTGCATATCTGGTATTTTGCAAACGCCTTGCGATACTAAAGTCATGCTCTCCGCTTGTGGTAATATTTACAACACTTCCATCCTTAAGCCTTGTTTTAAAATTTAAATTTAAAATAGCCCTATATGAAGTAATGTATCCGTATTGATCATAAACAGCGGCCTGATACGACAATGAGCCTACTGATATAATTATTGACATATCGGCATTTTGATCATCACTTAGTGTTTTGTTAAGACGTGAAACGACGCCCTCTTTTACAGCGTCTTTTACCCAAACGCTATTTTTTGGCTCGGTTTTGCTAATGATAACATCAACATAAACACTCTCACCGGTCATTTCTTTGGTAATTTTAGACACAGGTTTATACCCACATCCAGCAAGCATCAAAGCCATAAAAACACTAATAAAAAACTTCAAATTTTATCCTTTGATAACCAAATTTACAAGTTTGCCTTTGACATAAATTTCTTTTATAATCTCTTTGCCTTCAAGCCATTTTGCCGTTTGTTCTTTTGCTTCTTTTAATACTTCACTCTCACTAGAATTAGCGCTCATCTCAAATTCGGCTCTTTTTTTACCATTTATCGTAACGGCTAACTTTATCGTGTCTTTTACAAAAACCTCGTCTAAAATTTCTATCTCGCCAAAATTCTTTCTACCAAAAAGCTTATCACTAAGCTCACATGCGATGTGTGGTACGATAGGCTCAAGTAAATTTAAGATGATGAAAAATCCCTCTGCGCTTACCTCATCGTTATCTTGAGCGTTTATGGCGTTCAATGCCTCCATGCAAGCAGCTATCAAGGTGTTAAACGTAAAGCTTTGAGTAAATACATCACGGGATTTAGCAAGTGCCTCATAGACCTTTAGACGTGCGTATTTTTCCTCTTTGTTTAGACCTGCATGCTCTATGGCTGGAATTTTATCGCACGGCTTGATGCTTTGAGCCCTATCCCAAAGACGGTTTAAAAACCTATAAGCGCCCTCTACTGCACTGTCGTTCCATTCAAGCTCTTTTTGAGGAGGAGCGGCAAATAATATAAATAGCCTTGCCGTATCGGCTCCATATTTGTTTATGATATCATCGGGATCTACAACATTGCCTTTGCTCTTGCTCATTTTTTTGCCGTCTTTTAAGACCATTCCTTGAGTAAGCAAATTTTTAAATGGCTCGTCATCTCTCATATAGCCAAGATCGCGAAGAACTTTTTGGAAAAATCTCGCATAAAGCAGGTGAAGTATGGCATGCTCGATACCGCCGATGTATTGATCGACATTCATCCAATAATCAACGCCTTTTTTATCAAGTGCTGTGTCGTTCCATGTGCGCTCATCACTAGCGTATCTAGCAAAATACCAACTACTTTGCACAAAAGTATCCATAGTATCCGTCTCTCTTATGGCATCACAACCGCATTTTGGACACTTCGTATGTTTCCATGTCGGATGTTTATCGAGCGGATTTCCCTCTCCTGTTATCTCAACATCATCAGGTAGAGCAACCGGTAAATTTTTCTCATCTTCAGCCACAACGCCACATTTTGGACAATGCACTATCGGTATCGGAGCACCCCAGTATCTTTGGCGAGAAATTCCCCAATCCCTAAGTTTAAAATTTACCACTCTTTTTCCAAGCTTTAGCTCTTCAAATTTTTCTATCATAGCCATTTTGGCTTCTTCGCTACTAAGTCCGTTTATAAGTGGAGAATTTATAGAAACACCGTAGTCGCCGGTGGCTTTTGGACGCATTATCTCGCCATTATTTTCCTCTGTCTTAATAACAGAAACTATCGGTAAATCAAATGCACTTGCAAAGTCAAAGTCACGCTGATCGTGTGCAGGAACAGACATGATAGCACCGCTACCATAGTCGGCTAGGATGAAATTTGCAACCCATACAGGAATTTTTTCATTAGTAAGCGGATGGGTTACATAAATTCCCAAGAATACACCGTCTTTCTCGCTAGCTTGGCGCTCTCTTGGGCTTTGGTTAAGGATTGATTTTATTTTTGACTTTTTATCTTCATCAAGAGTGTTGCCGTCTAAAAGCGCTTTAACAATAGCATGCTCTGGAGCTAAAGCCGTATATGTAACACCGTAAATCGTATCAGGACGAGTTGTAAATACCTCAAAACCATCAAATTTATCGCCTAAAATTTTCTTTGAATCATCATCAAGATAAAATTTAAATTCAAGACCAAAGCTTTTACCTATCCAATTTTCCTGCATGGTTAAAACTTGACTTGGCCACTTGCCCTCAAGCGTTTTAAGGTCGTTTAATAACTCATCTGCATACTGCGTTATCTTAAAATAATACCCAGGAAGCTCTCTTTGGACAACCTCATTGCCACATCTCCAGCAACATCCCTCTTCTACCTGTTCATTAGCCAGAACGGTTTGATCGTGCTCACACCAGTTTACTATGGCGCTCTTACGATAAACCAATCCCTCTTTAAACATCTTTATAAAAAAGCTTTGCTCCCATTTTGTATAGATAGGATCCGAAGTCGCAAGCTCACGTCTTTTAGAAAAAGACAGTCCTAAAGTACGAAGCTCTTTAGTCATATAGTCTATATTTTCATAAGTCCAAATTCTAGGATGAATTTTATTTTTTATAGCTGCATTTTCAGCCGGCATACCAAAGCTATCAAAGCCTATCGGATGAAGCACGTTAAAGCCTTGCGTGCGGTAATATCTAGCAATAGCATCGCCTATGGAGTAGTTTCTAACGTGACCCATATGTATACGACCGCTAGGATACGGAAACATGCTTAGGATATATTTTTTAGGCAGGCTATAGTCGTCTTTTGGTTCAAATTCCCCATTTTTAGCCCAAATTTCTTGCCATTTTTTCTCTATATCCAAAGCATTGTATTTTAAATTTTCAGCCATTTAATATCTCCTAAAATTCTTCTTGAGTTTTTGCAGACTCGATCAAAACAAGTGCTAATGAAAAGACGTTTGCGATAACCGCTCCTATAACAAGCGAGTAGCAAAGTGTCATATTGGCATTAACCTGAAGCACCACAAATGCCGGTATAAGGTGCAAGTCCGCAACAAGCGAACTAGCAAAAAGCTCCGCAGAAAATATGTTTTTAACACCGATTTTAAGTAATGTTGAAACAAGATTTATACTAGCTGCAATAAAAAGCGCTATTTCATTTTTATCATACAAAAACTCAGCTGCAGTAGTTAAGCTCATAAGAGCGAAAAATATATATACAACCTTTCCCCAGTTCATATTAACTCCTTATACTACACCCTTTTCATACATAGCGCGCTCACGCTCTCTCTCTTTTTTAAGCTTCGCTTTTTCTCCAAGCTTAGCCCTATACTCATCCACGCTAAATTTAAGCCATACAAGAAACGGAAATGCTGTATAAACCGAGCTAAATGTTCCTATCAAAACACCAACCATAAGTATAAATGAAAAACCATTTATCATATCTCCGCCAAACATATATAGTATAAATACAACTATAAATGTCGAACCTGACGTTAATATCGTCCTTGATAGTGTAGCCGAAACAGACTCATTTATGATACCGTTTATATCGTTTCGCTTGCTTGTAGTTATACTCTCTCTTATACGGTCAAATATAATAATAGTATCATTTAATGAGTATCCAAGCACCGTTAGCACGGCAGCTAAAGTATCTAAATTTACATCTATAGCAAAAAGAGAAATAGCACCAAGCGTGATAACAACGTCGTGAATTTCAGATATAACAGCAGCAAGTGCAAATCTCCACTCAAAGCGAAGTGCTATATATATAAGCACCGCTCCAAATGAGATAAGTATCGCCATAAGTGCCTTTTCTCTAAGCTCTCCACCAACCTTTGGTCCAACTATATCAACACGTCTTATCTCAACGTTGCCTGTATCTTTCAAAAGCTCTTTTGCTACAGCGCCGATATCAGTGCCTATATCTGAACTTGAACCCGAAAAACGAACAACCACTTCGCGATCGCTACCAAATTCCGTTACAGAAGCATTTTTTAACATTTCGTTTGCACTAAACGCATCTCTTATCTTATCAAGAGGTGCTTTTTCATCATATCTTAACTGTATAAGAGTGCCTCCTGAAAAGTCTATGCCGTAGTTTAGTCCCTTGGTTGCAAGCAAGAAAATAGAGCCGAAAAATAGTATAGCAGAGATGATGACTGAAGGAATTTTAAGCTTCATAAAGTCATAGACTCTAGCCTTTGTAAAAATTTGCATTATTAACCCTTAAATTTATTTATCTCTTCTGTAGCCAAACCACAGCCTTGTGTTACCACTTCGTTCTATCTTATCTGTAAATAGATCAAAAAATCCGTGTGTTCCAAGTATCGCAGTAAGCATAGATATCAAGATACCGATACTCATTGTTACCGCAAAGCCTTTAACCGGTCCCGTGCCGTATGCGTATAAGGCTATAACTGTAATTAGTGTCGTGATATTTGCGTCCACAATAGCGCTCATAGCATTTTCATAGCCCTTTTTCACGCTTGTTTTAAGGTTTGCTCCCTCTCTTAAGAACTCTCTTATACGCTCATTTATGATAACATTAGCATCAACAGCCATACCGATAGTAAGAACGATACCGGCCATACCAGGTAGTGTTAGAGTTGCTCCAAAAAGCGCCATTACGGCAACTAGGATTATGATATTTGCCACCAAAGCGATATTTGCAAACACGCCCGACATTCCGTAGTAAATCATCATAAAAACAACTATAAACATAGCGGCTCCTGCAAGTGCTGTCATGCTTTTTTGTATACTTTCAGCTCCCAAAGATGGTCCTACACTACGTTTTTCAAGTACTTTAACGGGAGCAAGCAAAGCGCCGCTTCTAAGCGCGATAGCCACGTCATGGGCCTCTTCTACACTAAAGCCGCCACTTATCTGACCGCTTCCGCCGCCTATCCTTTCATTGATCACGGGGGCTGAATAAACCTTACCGTCAAGCACTATAGCTAGACGTTTTCCAACATTTGCTCCGGTAAAATCACCAAAAATTCTAGCTCCTTCGGAATTAAGAGAGAAATTTATTATAGGTTGATTGTTTTGTTGAGAGAAAGCAACTTTCGCATCTGTTAGCATGGAGCCATCAAGAACAGGGATGTTTTTAACCACGTATTTAAACTGTTCGTTTTTAGCGTCTGGATATATAATATCGCCGTAACTTTCAGCTTGTACCGCACTCATAGTGTTTGCTTGATCTTGACGTTTATCGTCTACCGCCATAAGCTGCAAATGCGCTGCTTTTGCGATAAGATCGCGAGCTCGTTGCTCATCTTCTTGAGTTTTGATACCGGGAAGTTCGACTAAAATTTTATCCTCACCCTGTCTTGCAACGGTAGGTTCTGCCAAACCAAATTGGTCTAGTCTGTTGCGTATCGTCTCAACAGCTTGAGCGATAGCGTATTCTACCGTAGCAGCACGCTCCTCTTGAGTTAGCATTATTGTGTATTTCAAGCCATCTTTTTGAATTTCTAAGCCTACTATCTCTTTTAGCGCAGCATCTATTTTAGGTGCTTCATCGCTATCAAGTAGGGTAAATTCTACGCTATCTTGTCTGATTTTAAATTTATCGATTAAAACATCTTCTTTTTTTGCATAGTAGTTTATGCTTCCTGCGATAGATTTTATCTTGGAATCTATAGCCTCGTGTGTTTCAACACCAAGAAGCATGTGTAAACCGCCTTGCAAGTCAAGACCTAGTGAAATTTTAGATCCGCCTTGAGTTTGCAAAAAAGAAGGCATCGAAAAAACGATACCAAACACCAAGGCGATTATAAGAATAATCAGCCTATAAGTTACCTTTGCACTACGCATGTTTTAGGCTTCGATCTTTTTAGCCACAAACTCGCGTGAAAGACGAACGATTACGTCATCGTTAAGCTTTACTTTGATAAAATCGTCTTCCGGTTTAACCACTTCACAAATAAGTCCGCCGCTAGTGATGATTTTATCGCCTTTTTCCAAAGCTTTTATCATCTGAGCATGTTGCTTTTGCTGTTTTTGTTGTGGTCTTATAACCAAAAAGTAAAAAATCGCAAAAAGCACGATTAGAGGTAGTAATGAAGCAAAAAAATCTCCGTTTTGCATGGGTTTCCTTAGTTTTAAATTTTTTAAGCAGATATTTTAGCACTAAAATTATAATAAAAGCCTTTGTCGGCGCATTTTTACTGGCAAACTTTATTTTTTTAGCACCTTTTAACAACTCTTTGTTTGATCTTATGTCACCATTTCTAACGCTTGCAGGGATATATACCGTGATCACTTCAACTAGAGCTGGTTTTTTTGCGGCTGGATTTTTTAGTGGAATTTTGTGGTTTTACTGGATAAGTTTTAGCTTTATTTATTACGACTTAGGTTGGTTAATCCCAATTGTGATTTTATCTATCGCTACTATTTACGGGTTTATTTTTTGGGCGGCAAGCTTTCCAAGTTTTATCGCATTAAGGGTCGTGGTACTTTTTATTTTTAGCTATATTCATCCGTTTGGATTTAATTGGTTTAATCTTGAAGCAACACTTGTATTGGGCGCATTTGACCCAAGCGCAAGAGGTCTTGCTTTTATGTTTTTGGCTGCGATATCTTTAGCATATTTTTCTAAAATTTATAAATTTATAGCGGTTTTTATCTGTCTTGTTTGCGCCTTGCAGTTTGATAGCAAAGATGTCAAGATTTTGCCATTTGAACTGCAGCTAACAAATTCAGATATTTTACAAAAACAAAGATGGGATAAAGAGCTAAAAAATAGTTTTATAAATGAAAATTTGGCCGTGATAGATGATGCTATCAACAATGGCAAACGAGCTATATTAATGCCAGAAAGTGCCTTTCCTACATTTATAACACATGAATCAAATTTACAAACAGAACTAAAAGAAAAATCAAAACAAATCGCAATCATTGCAGGCGGTTTAGCTTATGAGAACAAGCAAATTTATAACTCCGCCTTTTTCTTTGATAAAGGCGAAATGAAACGCTTTGACAAGCTAATCTTAGTGCCTTTTGGAGAGGAAATTCCGCTTCCAAATTTCATAAAAGAGATAATAAACAAGATGTTTTTTGACGGTGCGCAGGATTTTCAAACAGCAAAAACGTTAAGTGATTACGAGATAGACGGAGTTAAGATACGTAATGCGATATGTTATGAAGCGACTCGTGACGAGCTTTATGAGGGAGAATTTGATGTTATGTTTGCCATTACCAACAACGGCTGGTTTAAAGCCAGATATTTTCCTTCAACAGAGCCTATTTTGCAAAGAAATTTATTAAAGTATTACGCTACAAAATACAATAAAACTATATATCATAGTGTAAATGGAAGTCCAAGCGAGATAATTACACCAAAAAAGAGCCTGTTTAATTAGGCTCTCATAAAAATTTATTAAGCTATCAAGCCTTTAAATAGATTAACGCTGTCAAGTTTTTCCCATGGATATTTTGCATCGCCAACTTGACCTTTTGCAGCAACTTTTGCATATAAAAATGTATCTTTGCCGGGCTTATCAAGTCCAAATTTATTGGTTATCCATTTTGGAGTTAGAGGGAAATTTTGCATAACAAAATTTGAAAGCATATCATCATTTATGCCCTCCACTTGCGTTCCCATCGTATCAACACTAACGGAAGTTGGTTTTGCAACACCTATAGCATAGCTAATTTGAACTATGCACTTTTTAGCAAGTCCTGCCGCAACGATATTTTTAGCTATATATCTAGCCGCATAAAGACCGCTTCTATCAACCTTAGTGTAGTCTTTTGAACTTTGCGCACCACCGCCTATCGGGGCATATCCGCCAAAACTATCTACGATAAGCTTACGTCCTGTTAAACCACTATCGTGAAGCGAGCTGTGATTTACATATCTACCGGTTGGGTTTATGTAGATGATAGTTTTTTCTTTATTATATAGCTCTTTTGGAAGTCCGGTATCATCGATAAGTTCTTGAACTAAATTTCTAAGCTCTTTTATGCCCATTTCTTCTATACAAGGTGCTGAAACGACTATAGTATGGATACTTTGAGGCTTGCAATTTTCAAAATTATCCTTTGTGCCGTAATCAATAGTAACTTGTGTTTTTATATCAACCCCTAATTTATCAGGATTTGCTTTTGCAAATTTATAGACTTTATTGCACAGCATACGAGCATAAGTTATAGCTGCAGGCATGTATTCTTTCGCCTCACAACTTGCAAAACCAAACATAATACCTTGATCGCCGGCGCCTATCTCTCCGCTTTCTTGATCAACTCCTTGGTTGATGTCAGGACTTTGTTGGTTTAAATAAACCTTAACCTCAATATCATCAGGATGCAAACATTGCTCTTTTGTAAAATTTGACTTACCGTTATATCCGATATGAGCCAAAGCATCCTTCACGATACGCTCATAATCACGATATGAAAGGCTTACTTTTGAGTTTATTTCTCCTCCGATAACGATATTTTTACCTGCCACAAAAACCTCGCTTGCAACGCGACCGTTTGGATCTTCTGTTAAAATTTTATCAACGATACTATCAGCAATTATATCGGCGCATTTGTCAGGATGTCCCGGACTTACGACTTCAGAAGTAAAAAGATACATAAAAATTTCCTTTATCCTTAAATAATTAGGCGTAATTGTAGCATTTAATCTTAAAATTTATATTAATCAAATATTAAATTTTATTTCTTTCAGCCTTTTTTGGATATACTTAAGTTTTATCTTAAATTTAAAGGTGGTGAAATGAGCGCTTTTTCAAAACTTGCCAGACGCTATGCCGACGGCAACTTGATCGTTCAAATTTTAATAGGCATTATTCTTGGTGCTATCGTAGGTTTTTGGGGACACTCACAACTTGGCGCAGGTGGCGAGTCTGCTAATTTTGCAAATAGTATTTTAAACACTATTTCTATACTTGGCAACCTTTTCGTCGGCGCACTTAAGGCCGTAGCTCCGATACTTGTTTTTGTTCTAGTTGCAACATCGATAATAACAAAAGAGTTTGGCGAAACAAAAGGCATGGGCAAGATCGTATTTTTATATCTTTTAGCTACATTTTTAGCAGCCGTTGTAGCAGTTTGTGCAAGCTTTATGTTCCCTGTTGAACTTGTCTTAAAAGGCGTTGAAACGACACAGCTAAGCGCCCCTCAAAACGTTATAGATGTATTAAAAGACCTTATATTTAAAATCGTACAAAACCCCGTAGTTGCAATAAGCACCGGTAACTATATAGGCATAATCGCCTGGGCTGTAGGTGCCGGTATTGCGCTTAGAAGTTGCTCAAAAGAGACTAAAAATGTATTTAAAGATGTTAGCGAAGGTATCACAAAGATCGTTAAATTTGTAATCCGTCTTGCTCCGTTTGGTATTTTTGGTCTTGTTGCGATTAGCATTCATGAGACAGGGTTTGACGCTCTTGCTGGATACCTAAAACTTATCTTAGTTTTAGTTGGTTCTATGCTACTTGTGGCCTTTGGAGTAAATCCTCTAATCGCATTTATAATAACAAAGAAAAATCCATACCCTCTTATAATGACAACAATTAAAGAAAGTGCTGTAACTGCGTTTTTCACTCGTTCATCTGCAGCAAATATCCCTGTAAACATGGCTCTTTGTAAAAAACTCGGTTTAAAGGAAGAGCTTTACTCTATCTCTATACCTCTTGGTGCTACCATCAACATGGCTGGCGCGGCGGTCACTATAAGCGTTTTAGCACTTGCGGCAGTAAATTCTCTTGATCATATTACTGTTGATTTTGCAGATGCACTTTTACTTAGTTTTATATCAGCTATCGGAGCATGCGGAGCTTCTGGAGTTGCCGGTGGTTCATTACTACTTGTGCCTCTTGCTTGTGCACTATTTGGAATTTCAGACGATATCGCTATGCAAGTCGTTGCGGTAGGATTTATAATCGGCGTTATCCAGGACTCTGTCGAAACTGCATTAAACAGCTCGTCTGACGTTGTATTTACGGCGATTGCTTCAGAAACTATCAAATAATAAATTTGGCGTCACAAGGCGCCAAATTTACATTAACCTTTAAAACTTGCTTATATCTCATTTTTTCTGTAAAATATTCAAAAAATATTTGAAGGTAATAAATGAGCAAATGGGATCTAACTCCACTTTTTAAAAATACACAAGAACTTGAAAATTTTACATCAAAGACTAAGCTTAAGTGCGAAAAATTTAAAGCTAAATTTGAAAAAAAGCTGGCTTTATTAAACGAGCAAGATTTTAAAAACAGCATAGAAAATTACGAAAGTCTACTCTCTGACATCTCGAAAATAATAACTTACGCCTTTTTAGTCTTTGCAAAAGACACAAAACAAGGTGCATTTTATGCTAAATTTGATGAAGAGTGCACAAAGGCGCAACAAAATTTGCTATTTTTCGAGATAGAATTTAATGAGCTTGATGAAAAAATTCAAGACAAATTTATACACTCATCACCAAAATACGCCTACTATCTATCAAATTTACAAAAACAAAAAGCACATCAACTAAGCTTAAAAGAAGAAGAGGTTCTGCTTCGCACTTCAAACACAGGAGCACAAGCCTTTGCAAGACTTTTTGACGAAAGTATGAGTGCAATGAAATTTAAATTTAAAGATAAACTGTTAAGCGAAGAGGAAATTTTAAGCAAACTTCACAGCGCAAATAGAGATGAGCGCAAAATGGCTGCAAAATCACTCTCAAAAGAGCTTAGTAGACATCAACATCTTTTGACATATATCTACAATATGATAAAAACAGATCTTGCAACATCTTGCGAGCTACGAGGCTTTGATAAGCCAGAAGCGCCACGCCATCTTGATAATCAGATCACAAAACAAAGCGTAGATGCACTTATTAAAGCAAGCGAGGATAGCTTTGGTCTCGTGCACGAATACTACCGAAAAAAACGTGAAATTCTAGGACTTAAAAAGCTTTATGACTACGATAGATACGCGCCGTTAAAAAGTGGCGACGAAATTTATAGCTTTAAAACAAGCAAGGAGATAGTCTTAAAGGCTTTTAATAAATTTAGTCCAGAATTTGGCAAGATCGCCAAAATGGCGTTTGAGGACGGCTGGATAGATGCTTATCCAAGCGATGGCAAAAGAGGAGGGGCATTTTCACACTCTGGCTCAAGTGACGCCCATCCATACGTTTTGCTTAACCACACAGACCAAAGGCGCGACTTATTTACTTTAGCTCATGAGCTTGGGCATGCCATACATCAAAAGCTAAGTTATAGCGTAGGCTATTTAAATTCCGACACCCCGCTTACTACAGCAGAAACTGCTTCGGTATTTTGCGAGATGTTGGTTTTTGACTATGTCAAAAATACACTTGCACCAAAAGAACGTCAAGCACTTATCGCAAGCAAGCTTGAAGATATCTTTGCAACACTTTATCGCCAGATAAATTTTACTACATTTGAAAGACGCATTCATGCGCACAAAGGCGAGATAAGTAGTGACGAGTTAAATAAAATTTGGCTTGAAGAGAGTGCGAAAATGTTTGGAGATAGCGTTATTTTAAATGATTATTATAAAATTTGGTGGAGCTACATCCCACATTTTATCCACACTCCATTTTACTGCTATGCCTACTCTTATGCACAACTTTTAGTTCTTGCTTTATTTGGACTTTACAAGAGTGGCAAGTGTGAAAATTTCGTTGAAATTTATACTAAGTTTTTAAGCTTTGGTGGCTCAAAAAGTCCAAAAGAGCTTGTTTTAATGTTTGGTTTTGATATAGACAGTGATGATTTTTGGCAAATAGGTCTAAAAGAGATTAAAGAGCTTTTGAAAGAATTTAAGGAGGTAAATTAACATGTTAGAAAGCCTTTTAGATAACGAAGAATTCTCTCTTTTGATGAAAATGCACGTTTACGAGTGTATAGACTTTCTACTGCAAAACAACGTAAATTTCTCCATTATGGCAAATCTCCCGCTTGTAAATTTTAATCCACCGCTTCCACCTGAAGTGAGTATAAATTTTAACATGCCGGTTATCATGTTTAGCCTTGGCGGATACACGTTTAAAAGTGCTGTTTTATCACAGGAAGAGCTTAGTTTTGAAGCTGGATTTGGCACACAAAATTTCGCTTCTTTAGTGACTTTGCCACTTGGAGCGATAGTGCAAATTTTAGTAGAAAACAGTCCTGTTTTGATAAATTTTTCCATACATAAAGCAAGGCAAGATCAGACCAAAAAGTCTATGTCGATCTTTATGTCTAATCCAAACAATAGGGATTTATTCGGGTCAAAATAATTTTTTTACAACAAACAAAACCATAAACTTTATCCATGAGCCGATGCTAATTTTAATTTATGTCGGTTTAGCCCTTAAGTAAAAGTATAAATTTTATTAAAAATTTTCAAGTTCAAAATCTACAAAAAACAACTACTTTTATCTATAATCAAGCTTTCAACAATTTTTAGATAAAATCTATGTTTAAATTTAATTTATAAAGTAAAATATGCAAAATTTATTAAACCAATTAAACGATTCACAACAAGAGGCTGCAAGACATATTGATGGAGCCATGCTTATCCTTGCTGGTGCTGGTAGCGGTAAAACAAAAACCATCACAACTCGCCTAGCCTATCTAATAGGCGAAGTTGGCATAGATCCGGCCAATACACTAACACTTACTTTTACAAACAAAGCTGCAAACGAAATGCGAAGTCGCGCACTTGCTATGCTTAGCGATGTAAATACAAATTTCACTCCCCTACTTTGCACATTTCACAAATTCGGTCTTTTGTTTTTAAAATTCTACATCTCAAAAATTGGACGCAAAAACAACTTTATCATCATCGACACCGATGACAAAAAGCGTATCATAAAAAGTTTTGAAAGCCAGATCGCGACCTCTATCCTCGCAAATGAAATTTCAAACTACAAAAACTCTCTTTTAAGCGTAGAAGATGTTTATAAAAACGCAAATTTTTTAAACAATGAAAACGGGAAAGACGGCTTTTATCAAAAGGTAGCCGTTATCTACGAACGCTACGAAGAGTATTTAAAAACAAATAACTTGGTCGACTTTGACGATCTACTCATGCTGACATATAAAATTTTAGACGAAAACGAGGACTTAGCTCGTGAAATTTCAAACAGATATAAATACATCATGGTCGATGAGTATCAAGATACAAACGACTTGCAATACAAACTTCTAAGAAAGCTTTGCGCAACACATGAAAATATCTGCGTCGTCGGCGATGATGATCAAAGCATATACGGCTGGCGCGGTGCAAAGGTCGAAAATATCCTAAATTTCAAAGACCAGTTTAAAGATGTAAAGATCATAAGACTAGAGCAAAACTATCGCTCAACTACGCCGATATTAAAAGCCGCAAACGAGCTTATCGACCACAACCGCAACAGGCTTGGTAAAAATTTAATCAGCGTCAGCGGGGACGGTGAAGAGATAAAACTCATGGAAAGCTTTGATGAAAACATAGAGTCAAACAAGATAGCAAAACAGATAAAAGAGCTACTTCTAAGCGGAGTTGCGGCAAAAGACATAGCCATACTTTACCGTATAAACGCCCTTTCTCGCTCACTTGAAGATGGCTTAAATAAAGAAAAAATTCCATATAAAATGGTCGGAGGTATTAAATTTTACGAACGTGCCGAGATCAAAGATATCATAAGTTATTTAAGGCTTGTGATCAATCAAAATGATGACTTTTCGATAAAACGTATCATCAACCGTCCGAAACGAGGACTTGGTAAGATAAGTCTTGAAAAACTCGAGAAAATCGCATTTGACAATAAAATTTCACTCTTTGAAGCAATTCTTGCCATAGATGAAAAAGACGAAGTTTTTAGCAAGAAAATCAAATCCGCACTAATAGAATTTACTCAAAACTTAAAAGAACTACAAGGCTTTGAGTCACTTTATGAACTTATTGATAAGATAGAAACAAAATTTGGTATTAAAAAATACTACGAAAGCTTGCCTGACGGAAGTGAACGTGCAGCAAATATCGACGAATTTTACGCGATGTTAAAGGATCAAATCAAGCAAAATCCAAGCTTTGATCTTGATGAGTTTTTAAACGAACTAACCATAACTAGCGAGCAGGATAATATAAGCAGCGAAGCTATCTCGATAATGAGCGTGCATGCTAGTAAAGGTCTTGAGTTTGAACACCTTTTTGTTATAGGATTTGAGGAGGGATTTTTCCCGCTCATCGGAGATGGTAGCGACATAGAAGAAGAGCGCCGCTTGGCATACGTAGCCATAACTAGAGCCAAAAGAAATTTAACGCTGACCTTTGCAAATTCACGCTTTTACAAAGGTCAGCGAACAAGACTTAACAAAAGTAGATTTCTAAGCGAAAGTGGGCTTGTACAAGGCTCTCTTGTTATAGAACAAAGCAACGAATACAAAAAAGGTGATCTTGTCAAACATAAAATTTTTGGTATCGGTCGCGTAACAGAAGTTAGCAAAGTCAAGAAAGAGCTTAAGCTTACGATAAATTTTGCCGGCAATGTCAAAGAGATCATGTCAAGCTTTGTTGAGCATGCCGTATGAACGCAATATTTGTCGCCGATAAACCAACCGGACTAAGCTCGAATCAATTTCTTAGCCGCTTAAAACGAAAATACAAGGTTAAAAAGGCTGGCTACTCCGGCACGCTTGATCCATTTGCAAGTGGCGCTTTAATCGTTGCATTTGGCTCGTATACACGTTTGTTCAGGTTTTTAAATAAGTCCCCAAAAGTATATGAAGCAACAATGTGGATAGGGGCAAGTAGCAAAAGTCTGGATAATCAAAACATAACGCAGGTGCAAAAAATTTTACCTTTTGCACCAAGCTCGCTTGAGATAGTGCGTCAAGATTTATTAGGAGAGGTTGAATTTATCCCCCCAAAATATAGCGCTAAAAACATAAACGGTGAGCGCGCGTATAATCTTGCAAAAAAAGGTATAGAATTCGAGCTAAAAAAACAGACGATGCAGGTTTTTAGCTGTGAAATTTTACACTACATGCATCCGTTTTTGACATTTAGAATTTCACTTAGCGAAGGTGGATATGTGCGCTCTTACGCGGAGCTTTTTGCAAAAAAACTAGGCTTTGATGCAACATTAACGGCACTTAGACGGATTAGCGAAGGTAAATTTAAATTTGAAAACGAAAAATTTCTAAATCCAACTGAAATTTTAGACATAAAAGGCAACGAATATCTAGGCGACATAAGCGACCTGCTTGACGGCAAAGAGCTTAATGTAGGCAAGCTAAAATTTAAAGAAAATGGGATATATTTACTAAATTATGATAAATTTTTTAGTATTATCGAAGTGCAAAACGATATGGTTAATTATTGTTTAAACAAGGTTGAAAAATGTTAATACTTTCAAGAAAAGAAAATGAAGAAATTTTGCTTGGCAACGACATCAAAATAACAGTTGTTAGCATCTCAAAAAGTGGTGTTAAAATCGGCATAGAAGCCCCAAAAAACATGATGATACTAAGAAGCGAGCTTTCAAATGAGATCAAAGCCAAAAATACAGAAGCAAGCAAACATGCAAGCGATGAAAATTTAACGGAACTATCAAAGAAAATCGAGAAATGAAAAGCTACGCAAAAATCAATATCTTCTTAAAGATCGTCGGTACTCGCGGCAATTATCATGAAATTTTATCGAGATTTGCGAGATTTGAAGATATTTTTGATGAGATAGAATTTCAAAAAGCGGACAAATTTGAGCTTACTAGCAATGTTGACATTAAAGACAACATCATTTTAAAGGCCAAAACCGAGCTTGAAAATGCGGGCTTTAAAGATGTGATCAATGAGTTTTTTACTGCCCATAAAATCGTTCTTAATAAAAATATCCCAACAGGCGCCGGTCTTGGTGGAGGAAGTTCAAATGCGGCGACATTCTTACTCATGACAAACGAGCAGTTAAATTTAAAAATCCCAATGAACAAACTAGCACAAATCGGCGCAAAGATCGGCTCTGATGTGCCGTTTTTTATCTATGGATACAAAAGTGCAAATGTTAGCGGAGTTGGTGAGATAGTTAAAGAATTTGACGATGATGTACCTCAAACTAGGCTTATAACGCCTAATGTATTTTGCTCCACGCCTCAGGTTTATAAAAAATTTAGAAGTGATTTTATGCAAAATATCAATGTGAAACAGGCGAATGATTTTTTAAATTTGAGCTCATCAAAGCTTTTGCAAAATTTTAAAAACTACGAGCTAAACGATCTTTATGCGCCTTGTCTTGAACTTTATCCGCAGCTTAAAGAGCATGAGGATCAATTTTTAAGTGGAAGTGGAAGCTCGTTTTTTATGCTTAAATCACAGGATAGCAAATGATAAAAGACTTAGCAAAAAATAAAAAAGCGCTACATGATTTTAGCATTTTAGAAACATTTGAAGCCGGTATAGTTTTACGTGGCAGTGAAGTAAAATCGCTTCGCGCAGGACGAGTAAATTTAAAAGATAGTTTCGTACGTATCATAAAAGGCGAGATGTTTTTGCTAAACGCTCACATCGGACATTTAGAAACAACACACGCAAGCTTTAGGCCAGACGAACGCGCTCCAAGAAAGCTTTTAATGCACAAAAAACAGATCGATAAACTATTTGGTAGCGTGACAAGAGATGGCCTAACCATGGTTGCGCTCTCGCTTTATCTAAACGATAAAAATATCGTTAAAGTTCGTGTAGCACTTGCAAAAGGTAAAAATTTACACGACAAACGTGAAACTTTAAAAAAACGTGAAGCCGACCTTGAAGCTCGTGCCGCAATGAAAAAATCTATTTAAAGGTAAAAAATGAAAAAAATTCTAACTGTTTTACTCTCAATGTTTTTATTCTTAGGTTGCAGTAGCGAAGAAAAAGAGACGAGTGTTTTAAATTTTAAAGAATACGCAAAAGGCGAAGAGATAAAATTAACAAGCGTTTCCGGTAAAGAACTAACCCTTGTAAGAACGCAAAATGGATTTAACATAAAAGGCGATGAAAACAAGATCATAATGTTTGATATATTTGGCACATTTTGCCCTCCTTGTCAAAAAGAAGCTCCAAATTTAATGGAATACCAACTAAAAAATGTTGAAAATTTTATACTTATCGGACTTACTTACTTTGAAAACGTAACAGACGAATATGTCCAAAAAGAATTTATAGAAAAATACAATGGATACTACTTTATCGCAAACAACCAAAAGATAAATGAGCGTTTGGTAGAGCAAATCACTCGCGATATAGATTATAAACGCGAGATAAGCTTACCGTTTAAGGTAGTAACAAAAGATGGTGCATATCAGCTTTTAACGGATGTAGATAGTGGAAATTTTGGAGTTAAATATTATCTTGGCGGTATAAAAATAGACAAAATGAAAAGTGACATCGAAAGAATTCAAAGCGCAAAATAGCCTACTTTGGAACAAATTTTGCTTGCAATAATAAAAATTTAGAAAGGAACAAAATGTTTGTACTTCAACATTCAAAGTCATCTGATCTAGTAGCCGAAGCTATGAGCGCAAGAGAGATGCGTCAAAGACTAATATCCGGCAATATAGCAAACATTGACACTCCTTTTTATAAAGCACGGGATATAAATTTCGAAACAACACTTAGACAAAAAGCGGATGAAATTTATAACAGATCAAACTCAACCAAGCTAGATCTAGCTCAAACCGACGACGCACATATACCTATGGTGGATTTTCCAAGAAACGATAGGGCACAAGTGTTTTTGCGCGACGGTCATATGGCTAGAAATGACGCAAATACGGTTGATCTTGATATAGAAACAACCGAGCTAAGCAAAAACTCCACTATGCTAAGCGCACTTGATAACGCCTATAGACGCCACGGATCGATCTTTAGAAACGTTATAGAGTCCAGTGGTAAACTATAAGGATAAATGATGTCTTACTTAAATGATTTTGATATAAGCGGATACGGACTTAGCGCGCAACGCTTTAGAATGAACGTTATAAGTTCAAACATAGCAAATGCTCAAACTACACGCACCGCAGAAGGCGGACCATATAGAAGACAAGAAGTTATTTTTAAAGCGATTGATTTTAATAAAATTTTAAACGAACAAATAAGAGATAACGACTCTTTGCTTGAGTATGAAAACCCTCTTGATGATCCAGCGTCGCCCAAAAATGCACATCCGTCGCTTATGAGCGTGGTTGTTGATAAAGTTGTTCGCGACGATAAGGACTTTATGTTAAAATACGATCCAAACCATCCTGATGCAAACGTAAATGGATATGTAGTTTTCCCTAATATCAATCCGGTTATAGAGATGAGTGATCTTTTGGAAGCCACAAGGGCGTATCAGGCAAACGTAGCTGCTTTTCAAAGCGCTAAAACTATCGCACAAAGCGCGATACAACTAATTTCAGGACAATCATCATGATAAATAATATAAACGGCATAAACGAAGCATCTTTAGCACAAAACAATAAAAAAGTAAGCCAAGCAAATCAAAATGAATTTGAAAACATATTAAACAACTCGCTAAAAGAGCTAAACGAAGTTCAAGTAAATGCTGACAAAGCCGTTGCAGACCTTGCCACAGGCGAAGTAAAAGACCTACACCAAGCAGCTATCGCGATAGGCAAAGCAGATATGAGTATGAAATTAATGCTTGAAATTCGCAACAAAGCAATCAGCGCATATAAAGAAATTTCAAGAACTCAAATTTAATTTTTTATGAATTCCAAAAAGTCAAAAATAACTATACTTTTTTTATTTATCACATTAGGAATTCTTCTTTTTGTCGCGGTTATATTTTATAGAGCAACGATAGAGAGAAAACTTCCAAGACTTCAATCAAGCGAGATAAACACCGCACTGCGTGGAAGCATAATCACAAAAGACGGCTTTAGTGTTGCATCAAGCCAAAAACTATACAAAGTCATGCTTGATACAAGAAACATCGATCCAAACAAAAAAGAGATGTTCATAAAACTTTATTCGCTTTACAGCGGAGAAGATCCAAACGCCGTAAGAAAGATCATAAACGGCACAAACGGGCAAGTTACTCTTTCTTACAAGATAGACGCAAAAGGGGCAGCATACTTAAAAGAATTGGCCAGAAAATTAAACAGGAAAAAAATTCTTATCTCCTATCAAGACAAAAACGGCAACGTTTCATTTCAAGGTATGAGCATAGTCGAAAGTGGCGAAAACCGCAGATACATGGCCGCTCATGCCATAGCACCGGCTCTTGGGTATACTAAAAAAACGGAAAAAGACAACATGACAAAGACAGTCGGTGTAAAGGGAGTAGAAAGATACTACGAAGACTACCTGGCTCCGATACAAGATGCTAAAATTCTTGGACCGCGAGACGTAGGAAGCAACATCATCTTAACAAGTGATTCAAATTTAGCTAACAGGATCGACGGATACAACGCCATATTGTCCATACCTTTAAAATTTCAAACAAAGCTTGAGCAAATCCTCGATGAAAGACGAAGTTTTTTAGACGCAAAAGAAATTGTTATCTGTATAATGAACAGCAAAACAGGTGAAATTTTATCTCTTGCCTCAAGCTCAAGATATGATCCCTCAAATATAAAACGCACCGACTATCCTGCCCTAAACTCAACCGCAACCGAATACGCATACGAAGTAGGTTCTGTATTTAAACCGTTTATATTTGCATTATTGCTTCAAGAAAATAAGATAAATCCGCTTGAAAACATAAATACGCACAATGGTCGCTATCAACTTGGAAAGCGTATAATAAGGGATACTCACCCAGAGCCTTTTATGAGCGCGGAAGACATTATAGTATATAGCTCAAACATCGGCATGATCGAGATAGTAAACCGCTTAAGCGGTACAGAAATTTATCAAGGTCTTTTAAATTTTGGCTTTTCTAGAAAAACCGGCATAGACATGCCTTACGAGCAAGTCGGCATGCTACCAAACACAACAAGACTAAACTCTCAAACATATAAAGCAACCGTTAGCTACGGATACGGACTTCAATCAACCTTTATGCAACTGCTTAAGGCATACAACGTCTTTAACAACAAAGGAGTTGAAGTAACCCCTCATTTGGTTGAGTTTTTAGAAAAAAACGGCAAACATTTTACACTGCCAAAAGATGAACCAAAGCAAATCATCAGCCAAGAAGCTGCAAAAATAATGAAAAGAATTTTAATAAAAACCGTAGATAAGGGAACTGGCATAAAAGCCCAAACTCCAGGACTTGAGGTAGGTGGAAAAACAGGCACCGCGCACATTGCCGTAGGAAAAGGCGGATATAGTAATACCTACAACGGTTCGTTTTTCGGTTTTGCAAACGACTCTAAAGGTAACAGCTACACCATAGGCGTTCTAGCCAGAAATCCACAAAAACCATACTATTATTTTGGTGCACAAAGCGCATTACCCGTATTTAAAAAGGCGATTGATTTGATGGTTGAAGAGGGCTACTTAGTGCCGGATGAAGCCATAATCGCACAAATAAATGCTAAAAAAGAGCAAGATAAAGATAAGAAAAAGACACAAGAGCGTAGGATTTTAGACTAGCCCTACGCCAAAGAAAGTTCTGCAAGAACGGATTCCTGCAAGTTGTTGCTGTTTTTCAAGTATACTCTGACTCGCAAGGGAGTTTTGTATTTGCTTGCGATACTCGCTTAGCATTTCCTCAAGTACCTTTAAAAGCTCACTGCGCTGATCATTGCTTTTATTTGGATCGTTTATGCCAAGCGTTTCTATTAACTCATTTCTTTTTTGAGCTATTTTTTGCTCGATTTTATCTTCATTTAGTTGTGTTATATATCCATATGCGCCAAGCTCGCTAAGGCGTTGCTTAAAGTCTTCTACTTCTTGCGAGAGATCGTTTTTACTTGTCTTGTTTTCAAGGGCTGAGTTTAAAATTTCATCAAATTTCAAACTCTTGTTTTTTTCATTTTTACCAGCTTCAAGTTGCGATAGAAAATCAACCAAAGAGTTGTTTTGAACTTTCATTTTTTACCTTTCTAAAAAGATAAATTTTACAAGCAAAAACTATTCCTTTATATTGTTTACTATAAACTCCGCAAAAGCGTCAGAGGCATTTGGACACTCGCACACCTCATAAAACTCAAAACCAAGCTCTTTTGCGATATGTCTATACTCAACATCAAGCTCAAAAATCGTCTCTGAATTATCCACGCAAAAAGACAGTGGATAGATCAAAGCTTTTTTATTTTTAAGCAAAGAAAGAACATCATTCAAAGACGGCTCAAGCCACTTAACAGGACCTAGACGAGACTGATATGCAAGCTTGACATCTTTAAAATTTAACCCCTCTTTTTCTAATAAATTTGTTAAAATTTCAACATGCTCTTTCACATGCGCTTCGTATCTATCGCCGTTGTTGATAATTTTTTGAGGTAAGGAGTGAGCTGAAAATATCATTGAAATTTCACCCACATCCATGCTTAATATTTTATCTTTTATGTTTTTTATGATTATTTGATTATACTCTTTACTTTCGTAAAAATACCTCACTTCTTGCACTTTTGCCTTTAAGCCAAGCTCATTATAAGCTTTATAAAAGTCGTTTAAACTTGAAGTTACGGTCGTGATAGAATAATGAGGATAAAGAGGAAAAACAACTATCTCGTCTACGTTTTCATGTCTGCTTAAAACCTCTTTACAAAATGGTGGCGTATAGTTCATAGCATAGTCAAATACAAATTTATTGTTTTGATTTAGCTTGTCACAAAGCCTTTGAGTTATCTCACAAATAGGTGACTTTCCGCCTATTTGCTTATAATTTTCTTGAGCTGATTTGAGCCTCATTTTTGTTATCATAAAAGCCAAAAATTTACGCAAAAAAGGATTTTTAACCCCTAAAATACAAGGATCGTTAAACATATTTTTTAAGAAAATTTCAACTTCACAGCTCTTTCTTGGACCGCCCATATTTAGAAGAAGTATCAGTTTTTTCATGCAAAAAGTTCTTTGATCTTGATTAGGTCATCAAGGTTTGAAAGCTCGCTGCTTTCACCACTCTGGCAAAGGTTGTAAAACTCGTCATACTGTGTTTTTATCTCGTTTTCGTCTTGATAAACCTTTAAATTTATCTGTCCGTATTCGTTTAATTGATGAAGTCTAACTCCGCTTAGATCCCCTATATAAACACCACTTTTAGCATTTACTTCCACCACAAAACGGTTTATACAGCTTGAGATAGAATTTGAAATGTTTATTAAAATTTGATTTTTAGTTTTAAGCTTCATGGCTACATTATCAGCAGACCTTGCGTTAGTTTTGTTTGCCTCGGAGTATGAAAATTCATAAATTTCACTATTGCTTAAAATTTTAGCAAGATCGATATCAAACATACAAAGCTCTCTAACGATATTTTTACCAGGCATTGATACACAGTGAGATATATTTATACTATAAATTTCCTCTTCTTTTGCAAGTGCGCGTTTTAGCGAGGTGATAACCGGATTAAACCTCAAGCTCATACCGCTACAGACATTTGCCTTGTTGGTGGTTGCGGCGTATTTTATCTCTTTTATCTCGCTTAAACTTTTAAATTTAGGCTCGGCGATTAGTATATTTTTACAGTATTTGGCGCATTTAAAAAAGCCAAAAACAAGCTCATCACTAGAAAGGCAAAGCACGATCGCTTGAGGTTTGGCCTCTTCTATGAAACTGTTAAAATCATCAAAAAATTTAGCCCTACAATGATCATCACGACAGCTAGCGTCAAACACCCCGCAAACTTCAAATTTATCAGAACGCCTTAATATAGCATAGTGTTTTTTGGCAATACCAGAATACCCAACAATGCCGATTTTAAGCTTCATTATGCAGCCTTTCTTAAATTTTTATTCTAATTATATTTTTTATTCACTCAAACTTAGCTAAATTTTAAGATTTATTTTCATTATTATAAGTTTTTAAGCTTATATTTATAAATATCACTAAGCTTATGGCGCAAAAAATTTTATTTTACCAACTCTAAGACATTTTTTAGTAAATTTATAAATTTAAAAACGATTTTTAGATAAAATTAACGCTAAAAAATTAAAATAATTTATAGGAAAAAACATGCAAAATTTTGATGTTAGACAGGCTTATTTAGACTATTTTAAAAGCAAGGGACACGAGGTTATAGAGTCGGCTCCGCTAGTGCCAAACGATGCGACACTGCTATTTACAAATGCAGGAATGGTGCCATTTAAAAGTATTTTTACCGGCGAAGTTCCACGCCCTACTCCTCCTATCCGCACAAGTTGCCAAACCTGTATAAGAGCGGGCGGCAAGCACAACGACTTAGACAACGTCGGCTACACGGCTCGTCACCATACATTTTTTGAGATGCTTGGAAACTTTAGCTTCGGCGAATACTTCAAAAAAGACGCGATCGCATACGCCTGGGAATTTGTTACGCAAGTATTAAAACTTCCAAAAGATCGTCTATATGTAACAGTTCATGAGAGCGATGACGAAGCTTACGGAATGTGGCAAGAGCATATCGCAAAAGAGAGAATTTATAAATTCGGTGATAAAGATAACTTCTGGCAAATGGGCGATACGGGACCTTGCGGGCCTTGCTCTGAGATATTTTACGATCAAGGCGCGGAGCATTTTAACTCAGATGAGGACTATATGGGCGGTGACGGAGACCGCTTTTTGGAGATTTGGAACTTAGTATTTATGCAGTTTGAGCGAAGTGCGGACGGCAAGCTAACCACACTTCCAAAGCCCTCGATTGATACCGGAATGGGACTTGAGCGCGTAACCGCGATAAAAGAGGGTAAATTTAGCAACTACGATAGCTCACTTTTCATGCCTTATATAAACGAGGTCGCCAAACTTTGCGGTAAGCCTTACGAGTACGCCACAGGTGCGAGCTACCGCGTCATTAGTGATCATATCCGCTCGGTTACCTTTTTACTGGCTCAGGGCGTAAATTTTGATAAAGAGGGTCGCGGATACGTGCTTCGCAGGATTTTACGTCGTGCGGTGCGCCACGGCTACCTGCTTGGTATCAAAAAGCCGTTTATGTATAAGCTTGTCGATAAGGTTTGCGAGCTAATGGGCGGACACTACGCGTATCTAAACGAGAAAAAAGAGGCGGTAAAAGAGCAAATCAAACTTGAAGAGGAGAGATTTTTCGCTACGATCGCTTCGGGGCTTGAGCTGTTTAACGATGAGCTAACACGCACAAAAGATATATTTAGCGGCGAAGTTGCGTTTAAGCTATATGACACATTTGGCTTCCCACTAGATCTAACTGCCGATATGCTAAGAGATAAAAATCTAAAGGTCGATGAGGCAAAATTTGATGAGCTTATGAGCGAGCAAAAGGCACGCGCAAAAGCCGCTTGGAAAGGCAGTGGAGATAAGAGCGCAAAGGGCGACTTTAAAGAGCTTTTAGAGGAGTTTGGTGAGAATGAATTTATAGGTTACGAAGCGCTTGATAGCCAGAGTAAAATTTTAGCCATACTTGATGAGGACTTTAAGCGCACAAATAGCCTAAAAGCCGGCGAGAACGGCTGGGTAATGTTTGATAAGACTCCATTTTACGCGCAAAGCGGCGGTCAATGCGGCGATAGCGGCGAGATAACAGGCAAAGCGCAAATCCTTGATACGCAAAAATTTCACGGATTAAATTTATCGAGTGTTAAAGCAAATGTAGAGCTAAAAACAGGCGACGAGGTAAGCGTAAAAGTAAGCAGTGAGCGAAGCGAGATAGCACGCCACCACAGCGCTACCCACATCCTACACTCAGCACTTAGAAAGGTCCTAGGCACACATATCGCACAAGCTGGATCAAGCGTAGAGGCTGATAAACTACGCTTTGACTTCTCTCATCCTAAGGCTCTCACAAGTGAGGAGCTTGCGAGAATAGAAGCCTTCGTGCAAAACGCCATAGTAAAAGGCGAAGCGGCAAAAACCCAGATAATGGATATAGAAGATGCTAAGAATAGCGGTGCGATCGCACTATTTGGCGAGAAGTACGCCGATAAAGTGCGCGTGCTAAGTTTTGGCGAGGTTAGCAAGGAGCTTTGCGGAGGAACTCATGTGCATAATTTAAATGAGATCGGAGCATTTTTTATAACCAAAGAGAGTGGCGTAAGTGCCGGTGTGCGCAGGATCGAGGCTGTTTGCTCAAAGGCAGCCCTAAATTTAGCTAAAAATTTACACGCCGAGCTAGATGAGATTAAAACCGAGCTAAAGAGCATAGAACCGATAATCGCGATTAAAAAGCTAAAAACTGAGATAAAAAGCTTAAAGGACGAGCTTAAAAATGCAGGTAGCTCAAAAGCTATAAATTTAAGCGACATTAATGGCGTAAAAGTGTGCGTTGAAATTTTAGAAAGCGGCGATATAAAAACTGCGATAGATGAGATCAAAAACGCAAATGAACGCACTGCTGTGCTATTTATGCAAGTAAAAGACGATAAAGTCGCTATCGCGGCAGGTGTGAAAAACGCTAGCATAAAAGCAGGCGAATGGGTTAAAATGACGGCTCAAATTTTAGGCGGTAATGGCGGAGGCAAGGATGACTTCGCAACAGCAGGCGGTAAAGATACATCAAAAATTCAAGATGCCACAAAAGCAGCACTTGAATTTGCAAAGGAAAAACTCATCTAATGATCGAATACGACATAGCTTTTGCGCGTTTAGGGCAATTTTTGCCCTTTTTACATATAGCGTCTGCCGCCGTTTTTATAGGACTTCAGCTTGGCTTGCTGATATTTGGCAGATATCTTTTATCAAATAGATGCAAAAGCACAGACAAGGTGTTTTTAACTATAAGATTTTTAAGACAATTTGGTATTTTTTTGATAATATCACTATTTGTTATCGCAGCAAGTAGCTTTTTATTTAGCAATCAAGATGCGTCATTAAGATCAGCAGACCCGATGGCTACGGCTATACTTGCGACAAAGTGGACACTATGGCTGTTTTTAACACTAAATCTTAGCTATATGTTTTATCACTACAAAAAGGCACTTGTTGCACTAAAAATTCGAGAAAAGATAACGCTTCATGAAAGCCTAGTCGTTATTATCATCTACTTTACTCCTTTAAATTTAATAGTATCATTCATAGCCGTTTATCTAGGCGTTGCTTATAAGGATTTTTAATGTTAACACTTGCTTCAAGTTCACAAACAAGAGCTAAAATTTTAACCGAGAACGGCATAAAATTTAAACAAATTTCATTTGATTTTAACGAGAACGATGTGAGTGATCAATGTGAGCCACATATCTATGTTCAAAATGTCGTAAAATCCAAAAAAGAGCAGTTTTTAAAACTATATCCGGATGTAAAAAATGTCATCTTTGCAGATAGCTGTGTAGCTTGTGACGGTAAAATTTTAGGCAAGGCAAAAAACAAGCAAGATGCTATTAATATGCTTAACCTGCAAAGCGGCAATATCGCTTCAGTTTTTACGGCAATGATATTTTTAGCAGAGGATTTTGAATTTATAAACGTTAGCGAAACTGCATATAAATTTGCAAATTTTAAAGAAGAAGACATAAAAGAGTATATCAAAAACGGTGAATACAAAGACAAAGCGGGAGCGATGATGGTAGAAGGTTTTAACAAAAAATATATCATAAAACAAATCGGCAATACAAGCACTGCAAGAGGGCTAAATGTCGAACTTTTAAAGGCATATTTATGAAATATATTTTATGGATATTTTTTGCAGGAGCTCTTGCTCTTGGTGGCGGCTTTGTATATATTTACTCACAGGTTCGCTTTGATGCATATAGTATAATCGACTACAAGCCAAAGCTTACAACTCAAATTTTTGATAGAAACAACGAACTTATAGCAAATATCTTTGAGGAAAATAGAGTCTATGTAAAATACGAAGAAATTCCCTCAAGAGTAGTTGAAGCGCTTGTTGCCATAGAAGATACTAGCTATTTTGAGCATGGAGGCATAAACTACGAAGCTATAGTAAGAGCTGTTATAAAAGATATAAAAGCAGGTAGATTTGTCGAAGGAGCGAGCACTCTTACCCAGCAGCTTGTTAAAAATTTAGCTTTAAGTAGCGAAAAAAAGATAACGCGAAAGATCAAAGAGATCGTCTTAGCCATTAAGCTTGAAACCGAACTAGACAAAGAGCAGATCATAGAACGATACTTAAATCACGTATATTTTGGTCACGGATATTACGGCATTAAAACAGCTGCAGATGGATACTTTAGAAAAGACTTAAAAGAGCTTAGCATAAAAGAGATAGCCATGCTAGTAGGCTTACCAAAAGCACCAAGCTCTTATGACCCTACAAAGCATTTAGACCTATCTTTAGGGCGCGCAAACAGAGTTCTTGAACGCATGTATACGATAGGTTGGCTAAACGAAGAAGAGTATCGCAAAGGCATACTCGAAGAGCCTGCTGTATTTGACGACACCTTAAGCAAAAATAAGGCTCCGTATGTAGTAGATGAGATCATAAAAGAAGTCTCAAAAAGAGTTGACGATATAAGAACCGGTGGATATAAAATTTATAGCACCGTAGATCTTAATGTGCAAAAAATGGCAAATGAAGCCCTAATATACGGATATAACGAAATTTTAAAGCGTGATAAAAAAGCAAATGCAAACATACTAAATGGCGCGATAGTCGTTACGCAGCCTCAGACCGGACATATTTTAGCACTTGTTGGTGGGGTTGATTACTCAAAAAGTAGTTACAACCGTGCAACCCAGAGTGCAAGACAACCTGGCTCAAGCTTTAAGCCTTTTATCTATCAAATCGCGCTTGATGAGGGATACTCGGTAGTATCACAACTAGCAGACATAGCGCGAAGCTTTGATATGGGCAACGGCAAAGAGTGGACGCCTAAAAACTACAGTGGCGGCTTTCAAGGCTACATTAGCTTAAAATCAGCCCTAACACAGTCAAGAAACCTAGCAACTATAAATTTGCTAAACGACCTAGGTCTTAGCTCTGTTAGAGCAAAGCTTTCAAACATAGGCTTTCAAAATATACCGGAAAATTTATCCATCGCACTTGGAAGCTTTGGTATATCGCCTGTAAATTTTGCTAAATTTTACTCAATGTTTCCAAACGAGGGAGAGATTGTCGAGCCGATACTTATAAAATATGTAGAAAATAGCTTTGGCGCGGTTGTAAATTACGAAGCAAAAAAAGAACAGGTTTTAAAGCCTGAACAAGCATTTTTAATGATAGATCTTCTTAAAAACGTCGTTAACAATGGAACCGGTCGTAATGCCAAAATAAATGGCATACAAGTAGCAGGCAAAACAGGCACAACAAACAATAACATAGACGCTTGGTTTTGCGGTTTTACGCCTGATGTTCAAGCCATAATCTGGTACGGCAATGACGACAATTCGCCAATGAAAAAGATAGAAGGCGGTGGTAGAACTGCGGCGCCGGTCTTTAAGAAATTTATGGAAACATACATAAAACAATACCCGACAGTAAGACGCGTATTCGAACAGCCTGAAGGCGTTTATAAAGGTATTTACAATGGAGTAGACGAGTTATACACAAACGACTCACCTTTACCTGAGATAATACCTGCAAACGAAATAATACAAGAGCAAGAAAATAACGGTTTAATGTTTTAAACCGCTTGCCTTTATCGTTATGGTATTTTAGTTTTATCATAGCGACAAATTTATACAAACCATCAAATCAAATTTTCAAATAAATACAGTCAACTAAAAATTTAAATAAAAACAATAACTAAATCACAAAGAAAAAGTGGAATAATGGATGATATACTTTAAAGAAGAAAAATTTCAAAGGAAAAACCTTTGAAATTTATATTTTTATTTTCTAAGTTCGCGGATCTTAGCAGCTCTACCGCGTAAATTGCGTAGATAAAATAGTTTAGCACGTCTAACACGACCACGTCTTAATACAGTGATCTCTTCGATACTTTCGCTATAAATAGGGAAAATTCTCTCAACGCCTACACTGTTTGCGCCGATTTTTCTGATCATGAATGTCTCACCTACGCCACTTCCGCGTCTAGCTATACAGACACCTTCAAAATTTTGAACCCTAGTCTTATCGCCCTCTTTAATACGAATAGCTACACGAAGTGTATCACCCGCACGAAATTCAGGCACAGTTTTGCTTGCGATTTGAGCATTCTCAAATGCTTCAATATACTTATTTCTCATAGTTTGTCCTTAAATTATGGCTTAATTTTTTGGTATAAATCAGGGCGGAAGAACTTTGTTTTGCAGTGCGCCATCCTGTTTTTTAAAGACTGGATTTTACCATGATTTCCCTTTAAAAACTCTGAAACAACAAAACTACCTTTAAAGAGGTCAGGCTTAGCAAAGGATGGAGCTTCAAGCAAATTATCCTCAAAACTCTCCACTGCCAAACTCTCATTATTGCCAAGCACTCCATCTATATTTCTAGATATTGCATCACTCATACAAAGAGCGCCAAGCTCCCCACCAGTTAGCACATAATCGCCTATGCTAAAAACTTCATCAGCCCACATTTCAATGATTCTCTCATCGATACCCTCATATCTGCCACAAACAAAACAGATATGATCTTTTTTGGCTAATCTTTTGGCATCATTTTGATTAAATTTCTTTGCAGCCGGAGTTAAAAAAATAATATGCACACTCTTATCATTTTTTTTTATCTCACTCAAAGCGTCATCAATCGGCTGTGCAAACATCAAAAGACCTGCGCCACCGCCTATCATATACTCATCAACTTTTAAATTTTTTTGTTTTGTATAATCACGAGGATTGACAAAAGAGAGATTGATCTTATTAGAAGATACTGCCCTTGCAAGGATTGAGTCTTTAAAGTATGGTTCTATTAACTGTGGAAATAAAGATACAAAGCTAAATTTCATGAATTTTCAAGAATTGCTTTTGCGTTTTTAGTTGAAATTTCTTGTTTTTCTAGATCAACACTGGTAATAAATTCGTCTATATACGGTATATAAAAGCTTTTTGCAAAGCCTTGTTCAGCTAGGCTTGGGCTAGTTTTGATAAATAAAAGATTTGAGCTTGAAATTTCTTCAATATCATCAACTATGCCTAAAATTTCACCATTTTCCAGTATCTTAAGTCCGATAATGTCAAAATAAAAAAATTCATCTCTCTTAAGCTTGCAATCTTTTCTAGTTTGCTCGACAGTAGTATAAATGACGCGGTTAGTTAGCTCTTTTGCAGCTTCAATACTTTCAAAACCAACAAACAAAGCCTCACCGCGTGTTTTGTCATAATTTTTTATAATAAGCCAATTACCGTCTTTGTCAAAAAATTTAGCGTCTTTTTTAAACTGCTCAGGGAAGTCACTTTTATTGTGAAGCTTTACATAGCCCCTAAGTCCGACGGTTTTGCCTATTATAGCTACTTCGAGATTTTCACTCTTCAAAAGCTTTTACCGTTACCCTGTAGCTAGTGGAGTCTTTTGCCTTACATCCGATAATGACAGTTTTTATGGCATTTATCATCTTGCCATCTTTTCCTATCAACTTACCGGTATCAACCTTATCGGCATTTATAATAATCTCGGCAAAATTCTCGCCAAGCTCCACACGCTCAACTTTTATCTTTTCAGGAAAGTCGGCTATAAGCTTAGCATATTCGTATAAAAAATTTTCAACCATAAATTTATTTGCTTGTTATTTGTTCAACTCTATCGCTAAGTTTAGCGCCAACGCCTTTCCAGTATGCTAGTCTTTCAGCGTCAAATTTTACAACTTCAGGCTCTACCATTGGATTGTAGTAGCCGATACTCTCTATCCAGCCGCTATCACGTCTTTTTCTACTATCTGTTACAACTATACGATAAAATGGTCTTTTTTTGCGTCCCATTCTTGTTAGTCTTACTACGGTTGCCATTATATTTCTCCTTAAAATTTTTAAATAATGCTTAAATTTAGATAACGAATTATCCAAATTTAAACCCTATCTGGGTCTATTCATATTGGCTTGACTTAGCATATTTGCAAGCCCTTTAGCACCGCCTTTACCTGAAAATTTCTTTGCAAGCTTGGAGGCATTTTCAAACTGTTTTAAAAAACGATTAACCTCTACTTGAGATAGCCCAGAGCCGGCTGCTAGACGACGTTTTCTGCTATTGTTTAAAAGCTCGGGATTTTCACGCTCTTTTTGCGTCATTGAATTTATCATAGCTTTTATATGCAAAATTTCTTTTGAGTTATCAAGATCTATGTCTTTGATCTGATTTGCCATATTGCTAAGACCAGGTATCATACCTATTAGGGATTTCATAGAACCTAGTTTTTTTACGCTCTCCATTTGTTCTAAAAAGTCGTTAAAGTTAAATTGTCCCTTTTTTATCTTTTGATTTAAGCGCTTAGCTTCTTTTTCATCAATAATAGAACTTGTTTTTTCTACAAGAGTAGCAAGGTCGCCCTCGCCCATTATGCGACCGACTATACGGTCTGGTATGAAGCTTTCTAAATCGGCAACTTTCTCACCGGTACCAACAAACCTAAGTGGAATTCCTAACTGTTTTGCTATGCTGATAGCAACACCACCCTTGCTATCAGAGTCAAATTTTGAAAGTATTGCACCGCTGATATTTAGCGCTTCATTAAAGCTAGCTGCAGAACGCACGCCATCTTGACCACTCATAGCGTCAGCTACATAGAAAATTTCATGTGGATTTATGGCACTCTTAACATCTTTTATTTGACCCATTAAAGCTTCATCTATAGCCAAACGACCTGCCGTATCAACTAAAAGCACATCATAAAGACCGCTTTTAGCTTTTACTAGTGCCTCTTTGGCAACTTTAACAGGGTCATTTTCATTTTCTATAAAAAATAGATCGATTTCATTAGCAACACAAAGCTGACGAAGTTGTTCAACTGCAGCCAAACGTTGTAAATCACATGCAGCAACAAGAACTTTCTTCTTGCGAAGCTTTAAATAATTTGCTAGTTTTATCGTAGTTGTGGTTTTTCCGGATCCTTGCAAGCCGGCCATCAACACGATGGTGGGAGCTGTTTGAGCATAAACAAAGCCTTGATTGCCAGGAGCTGTTAAAATTTCTGTCAGCTTTAATTTTATAGCATCTAAAAATTGCTTTTGACCGATACTAGTTTGTTTTATCTCGCTTTCGATCGCGCTTAATAAATCCTTGGTAACTTTATGATGAACATCAGCTTTTAAAAGAGCTTTTTTAAGCACATCAAATGCGTTTTTCAAAGCCTTTTCATCATCTACAAAACGTATCTTGCTGACGGCTAATCTAAACGACTCACTGATTTGTTCAAACACTATTTACCTTTCTAAATTTATATATTAAACGGCGCATTTTACTAAATTTTTTCTTTATCGCTCTTTAAATCTCAAATTTATTTGAAATTTCAAACCCTAACGCATTAAAATCTTTAGGAATATTAGCTTTAAAATTATAACCCAAAAGCCCGATATAATAGGCATGTAGATACATTCTAGCTGAACGATTTTTACCGTATTTTTCATCACCAACTATAGGTGCATTAACACTTGATAAATGAACCCTTATCTGATGAGTTCTTCCTGTTTTTATTTCGACTTTTACAAGTGACTTTTTGCCGACAACCATAAGTGGCGTTACTTTCGAGATGGCCTCTTTACCATCTTTTGAAATTTTAGAGTGAGCACCACCCTTTGTTTTAATGGTTAAAATCGGCTCATTTATATTAATTTCTTCACTCACTATGCCTTTAATTGCAGCAACATAGGTTTTAGCAACGCGCATATGCTTAAATTCTTCTATTGCTTTTTTGGCAAATTCTTCATCTTTAACAAGCAGTAAAACACCGCTTGTTTCTTTATCCAAACGATGAAGAAGCGGAAATTTATAAATTTCGCTTATCTTTTCACTCGTAATAAAAGCCGGTTTATTTATTGCGATCAAATTTTCATCTTCAAAAATCACGCTTGGCTTTGGTACTTCTTGAACATTAAAGCGTGTATTTGCCCCCATTAGCGCACGAGCTATGAGAATTTTCTGCCCTTTTGCATACACAAAACCATCGTCGATTAGTGCCTTTGCTTCGTTGTTTGAAATTCCCTCTTGCAAAGCCAAAAGCTTATATGCTTTTTCACTGCTCATAACTACTCCTAATATCATCTATAATCACCGTAATATCGGCCTTGTTAATAATCCTTGCACGCTCTTTGTAAAGACTTAAAACATCATTTAGCTCATTTGTTTTGATAAATTTTACTCCACTTACAAGCCTAAATAGTGCTTTTTGGTTAAATACATGCTCGCCACTCACAAGAATAGGATTAAAATTTGCACACTCTATTGGGTTGTGTCCGCCAATACCAGAAACAAAACTTCCCCCAAGCACTACCACGTCACTTATAGCATAAACATTTACGAGCTCACCGAGCGTATCAAGTAAAGTTATTTGTCTATTAAAATTTCCGTTTTGACTAAATTTATCAAACTCAAAGCCGTGCTTATGCGACCATTCTTTTACAAACTCGCCAACACTTGCAAATCTCTCAGGATGTCTTGGGGCTATAACAAGCTTGTCATTTTTGCTTAACTTCAAATTTTCAAGTAGCATTTTCTCTTCACCTTCATGCGTGCTTGCTAAAACTATAACCCTTTCTTTAGGCTTTTTATAAATTTTACCAGGTTGTGAGGCAAACGCTGATTTGACATTGCCAGCTACTTTTATATCTTTTGCTCCAAGACTCATAAGTCTTTCTTTATCTAGATCGCTTTGCGCATAAACTTGGTCTATGTATCTAAAAATAGTAGCATAAAAAAAACTAAATTTCTTATATCTAGCATAACTTCTATCTGAAATTCTGGCGTTTATCAAAATAACCCTTGAGCCATTTAGCTTAGCCACAAAAACAAGCATGAGCCAAAGTTCGGCTTCAAAAATAACTAAAATTTTACTTTTTTTAAGCCAAAATGGTAAAAATATCTCAAATGGTAAAAACCGTGAATTCTGGCTTATTTTTTTTGCTGCTTCAAAACCGGTATGCGTCACTACGCTTATCGCCTTATCCTCAAATTTTCTCATGATCGGCGTTAAAGCCTGAATCTCACCATAACTGCAAGCATGAAAATGAACTTTGGCGTCTTTAAATTTTGGGTTATTAAAAAGAAAAAACCGAGCCGGTATAGCGCTGCGGTATTTCTTTTTAAGGCTTAAAGGGAGTAAAAAAATAGCTCCGATCAACCATGCGATCAAAGCTAAGATATAATAAATCGCTACCACGAGGGGCTTAAATATTTTCTTTATATAAAATTCTACCGCAATGAGGGCAAGTGACGATATCTTCAGCACGAACTACAGCTGCAAAAGTTTTATCATTTATCTGCATAAAACAGCCGTAGCATGCTTGTTTTCTAACAGGAACAACAGCTGAATTATGAGCCCATTTGCGAATTTTCTCATAAAATGTAAGAATTTTTTGGTTCATCTCGCCTACAAGCTTAGTTTTTTGTGCATAAACTTCAGCTCTTTCTTTCTCAATAGCCTCAAGCTCTGACGAAATTTCCGCTTCTATCTGTGTGAGTTTAGCCTCTAGCTCGCTCTTTTTAGCTACTAACTCTTCCTTACTTGCATTTTTGCTATCAATTATCTTTTCAAGTCTAGCTATCTCTTCGTTTGCAGCTTCAAGTTGCTCTTTGGCGATCTCTTCTTCAAGATTAAGAGCTTTTACCTCTTTTTCGCTCTTGGCTAAACCACTTTTTTTTGCTACATCTTTGATCTTTGCTGCAAATTCGGCTATGTGTGCATTTGTTTGACTTTTTTGAACTTTGATATCGCTTACTTCATTGTCCAACTGCTCGATATTTGCGCTTATGGCATCACATTCTTCTTTTGTTACTCTGTAAGTTTTTTGAACGTTTTCGATACGAGGAGTAAAATCGTCGATCTCTTTATCAAATTTTGAAAGCTCAACTAGCTGTTGTAAATATTTATTCATTTTAGTGTTTCCTTAAAAATGTGTGAATGGGTTTTTCGAATTAGATATTATAATCAAAACTCCAAGATTTTGCAAATATTTTGCCAAAGACTCCCCAAAATACTGCTCGCTCTCGTAGTGATTTATATCTATTAAATTTAGCAAATTTTCTCTAGCTTCTAGCGCTTGATGATATTTTATATCACCCGTTAAAAGCACATCGGCCTTTACATAAGGCATTAAATCAGCTCCGCTTCCAGTGCAAATAGCTATAGTTTTTATCTCATCTTTTGCATAGACAGTACGAATTTGATTTAAATTTAACCTGTCTTTTACCAAATCCACAAGCTCTTTAAAATTTAAATTTACATCACAATAGATCAAAAATTCATCAGACCTTGAAATATCAAAGCCTAAAATTTCAGTTACAAAATATCTGTTTAAAACAGCTTTATCAAAGTTTGTATGCATCGAAATTAAGCTTATATTTTTTTTAATCATTTCAGCGATTATGCCACTTGGATACTTGGCAAGATTTATCACTTTAAGTCCTTTAAATATAAGCGGATGATGAGTTATTAAAAGTGAATTTGGCTTCATTTTATCAACCAGCTCACTATCTATGTCAAGGCTTAGATAAATTTGCTCAAACTCACTCTCAAACGATCCGACAATAAGTCCACTATTATCCCACTCCTCTTGTGTGTCAAACGGGGCTATCTTGTTTAAGTGTTCGTAAATGTCAAAAATTTTCACTGCTGCTCTTGGGATTTAAGATATGTTAAGGCGCAGGATTTGGCAAGCTCGCGGATTTTTAAGATATACTCTTGTCTTTGCGTAACAGAGATCGCACCTCTTGCATCAAGAACATTAAAAGTATGAGCCGCCATCATGCAATAATCATACGCAGGAAGCGAAATTTCAGCCTCCAAACAACGCTTGCATTCATTAAATGCGCTTTCAAATTGATTAAAAAGCATATTAACATCGGCTACTTCAAAGTTGTATTTACTCCATTCAAATTCGCCTTGTTTATGCACATCGCCATATGTTACCATACCGTTTTTATCATCCCATACGATATCATAAACGCTGTCTTTATCTTGCAAATACATGGCAAGTCTTTCAAGACCGTAAGTTATCTCTCCGCTTACTAAGTCACAAGTTATGCCACCAACTTGCTGAAAGTATGTAAACTGCGTTACTTCCATACCATCAAGCCAAACTTCCCAGCCTAGTCCCCAAGCACCAAGCGTCGGACTCTCCCAGTTATCTTCTACAAAGCGAATATCATGGTTTTTCAGGTCAAGTCCTAGTTTTTCAAGGCTTTTTAGATATAGCTCTTGGATGTTTTTTGGGCTTGGCTTGATAAGTACTTGAAACTGATAATACACACCTAGGCGATTTGGATTTTCACCGTATCTTCCGTCTGTCGGACGACGAGACGGTGCAACATAGGCAGTCGCCCACGGCTTTTTACCAAGGCTTCTTAAAAATGTCGCTTGATGATATGTTCCTGCACCTGCTGGCATATCGTAAGGTTGAACAATAACACAACCTTGCTCACGCCAATAATTTTGTAAATTTAAGATTATCTCTGAAAAAGTTATCATTTGTTTCCTTATTTTATTGATATGTAAATTTCTATTTTATCTTTTAAATGTTTTTCAAAATCGCTCTCATAGACTCTTTGCAAATTCGAGCTTTTAAAAAAGCTCCAAATTTCATGCCAAAGCTCTATCGTAACACTCTCTCCTGTGCCATCCTTGCTAAACATAGCATATTTGCCATTTTTAACAAAAACCTTCCGGCTATCTTTGCGTTCTAAATTTTTAGCACCTACGATCAAAGAGCAAAAGCCGTTTATATCGCTTTCATACTCATGATAAACTGCATAAATTTCATCTAAATCACCAAAACCTAAACTTAAGAATTCTTTCCATAAACTAGTTATCTTGCCACAACGACTCATTTCGCTAGAATTATCTGTTATAGCTTTTAAGCCATAAATTTCAAAATCCTCTTTTAGATTAATTATTTGCACTAATTATCCTTGAAATTTTCGACCGCCTTGTTCCACATAAGTTTGTATTTACGTTTTAAAAACTCAACCTCATCTTGCGAAATTTTAAGTTGATCCGTTAGTGTTTCTATAGTCTTTCTGTCTTCATCGTAAAGTTCTTGCATGGAAAACAGCGCTTCTTTTAAAAATTTATTCTCGTTTCTTAAAACTTCAAGCGTTTCGTCTTTTGCATCAAGAACTTTTTCATGTAAATTTAAAATCGTTCCGATAGTTTTTTCTACAAAACTCTCGCCCGCAATCGCGTTCATATTTACGCTTAAATTTGAACTTGTTGTAGGCACTACACTCATGGTTCCTTGCGAAGCTTCGATGTAAATTTCGCCGTCTTCTTCAATTTTTGTATTTAACACACCGCGCTCTATCATGCCTTCGATGACTTCACGCTCTAAATGCACAAGTTTGCAAAACTCATCTATCTTTAAAAAAGTCTGCATCCACCCTCCTTAAAGTATAACTTCAACCTTTGCCGAGTCAGCCTTTAAAGCCTCCTCTTTCGCCTTTCTGTCTTCCTTAAGTTTTTTAGCTAAAACATCATCGCTTAACGCTAAAATTTGCATGGCAAGATAAGCAGAATTTATCGCTCCCGCCTTACCTATCGCGAGTGTTGCCACCGGCATTCCACTTGGCATTTGCACTGTTGAGTAAAGAGCATCCACTCCACCCAATGCAGAACCGGCCATAGGTATACCGATAACAGGTTTTGTGGTATTTGCCGCGATCGCGCCTGCCAAGTGAGCCGCCATTCCAGCTGCTGCTATGAAGACTTGTGCGCCTTTTACTTCGGCATTTTTTACGTATTCATGCGTTCTTTCCGGACTTCTGTGAGCAGAGCTAATAATGAGTTCGTATTTTACTTCAAATTTTTCAAGTAGTTTTGCCGCTTCACTTACTATCTCGTAGTCGCTCTTACTTCCCATTATAATAGAAACAAATTTCACTTAAATTCCTTTCTTAGAAAACTAAATTTAGGTAGTTTTATAGGTAGTTTTATCTCGTTTTCGTTACCGCTGTGGATCTCTTCGAAAATTTTACCTTTTTTACTCACAAGCTGTTTAAATTCCAGCCAAAACTTTCCATTGTTATCATAAACACTTCCAAGCTCGCTTTCGCCGACTTCTATAATACTATCAAGCGGAGATACTATCTCGTAAGCCTCATTAGCGACGATCTTAAATTTACACTTTATAAATTCCCCATCTTCGCTTATCGCATGAACTTGATGAGTGCCCTCTTCCAAGCTACTGGTGTGGTTTTGAGTATCGACTCGTTCGTAAGGACGACTTACTAGATATCCGTCCGTAAAGCCGCGGTTTTTAAGCGTATTTATCTCAAATTCATACTTTTCTCGCTTAAATTTACCACTTGCCGCGTCATCTATCGCCATTCTGTAAGCACGCGTAGCACATGCCGCATAATACTCGCTCTTTGTCCTGCCTTCTATTTTGCAGCTGTCTATGACGCCTGATTTTACTATTTCATCGATATGAGAGATAAGGCTTAAATCCTTTGCGTTCATAACATGCGTACCGCCTTCAGGATCTTCTTCCAATCGGAACAAAGTCCCGCTTTCTGGATTTTTAGCATAAAGTTCGTATTTAAAACGGCAATCATTCGCGCAACTTCCGCGATTTGACTGTCGTCCGCTTTGCACAGCACTAACCAAACATCTACCAGAATAAGCAAAACACATAGAGCCGTGAACAAAAATTTCTATTTCGAGATTAGGTAGCATTTCCTTTATCTTGATGACATCCTTTAGACTCATCTCGCGAGCCACAACTATGCGTGACGCACCCATTTCATGATAAATTCTAGCATCAAGATAGTTCATCACATTTGCCTGTGTACTTAAGTGTATGTCAATATCAGGAGCTATCTCCTTTGCAAGACTCATTACGCCTGGAGTTGAGATCAAAAAAGCATCAGGTTTCATAGCTGAAACTGTTTGTAAGTGGCGCTTTAACGGCTCGATCTGCCCATTAAAAGGAAATGCATTTATGGTAACATAAAATTTCTTTCCTTTTTCATGAGTATATCTTATGCCTTCTTCAAAGCTTTCTAGACTAAATTCTCTAGCCGAGCGTGTGCGTAAACTAAAACTAGCCACAGAGGCGTAGACGGCATCTGCGCCGTATTCAAGGGCTATTTTAAGTTTAGTTAAATTTCCTGCAGGGCTTAATAATTCGGGCTTTAACACTATTTATTACCCAAACTTTCGATAAGCGCTTCTATATCATCGTTGCTTACTAAGTTTTCGGTCGTAGTATCACCCACGATGTGAACAGCCGAGCTAACGCGCTTATCATCATCTATCCTACCTTCAAACAAGCTACTCATATACTTACTAAGCGCTCTCATGACATTTATGACACGCTCGATTTTTTGACGATGGATATCTTGATACTGCATCATATCCATAGCCATCATTATCTCGTCTTGTCCCATTTGGATATCGCCGATAGTGTTTTCGACAGTTTCTTTCATGCTCTCGTTACGTTTAAGAGCTTCCAAAAATGCATCTACGCCCGGAAATTTCTCACTTAACGTAGTAAAAATTTCTATATTTTTATCAATATCTTTCTTAAGATCGCCACATGAACTCTCAGCATTCATGAAAAAACCGTTGATAACATCAAGTTTATCAAACATTTCAGTGGCTTTCTTCTCGCTGTCTTTCGTAACATCATCAAGCTGGTTTACCATTTTATGATCATCTGTAGGCGGTGGAGGTGGCCATGCGGTTTGCGGATTTACCCTGTAACCTTTTACAAATTCCTCGTCAATATCATTATCTTCCGACTCTTTTTCCTGCTTTACAGGGGCTGTTTCTTGTTTTGTTTCAACGGAAGAATCAACTTTATCTTGCGTATCAGGCTCGGCTGTCTCTTCGTCCATAATGTCGTCAAGACCGCCTGCCATAAGCGCATCAAGTTCTTCTTGGGTCATAAAAACTCCTATTGGTATGATTGTGCGATTATACAATCAATAGGCTTAAATTTATCTACTTTTAGATAAGATTATGCGGATTTTAAAAGGACGGACATGAAAGTTGATCTACACAACCACACAACTCTTTGTAATCACGCAACAGGCGAGATAGACGAGTATATTAAACAAGCTATCAAACTTAATTGCGAAATTTACGGCATTAGCGACCATGCCCCCATGAAATACGACGAGGCTTATAGAATGAGCTTTGCGCAAATGAATTTATATGAAAGCATGGTTTTAAAAGCAAAAGAGGATTTTAAAGACAAAATTAAAATTTTACTTGGATACGAGGTTGATTTTTTAGAGGGTTTTATAGATGAGCGCGTTTTGGCTCGTGATGTGGATTATTTTATCGGTTCTGTGCATTTTATAGGCGGTTGGGGATTTGACAACCCTGAATTTATAGGCGAATACTCAAACAAAAACATAGACGATATTTGGCGAGAGTACTTTGCTTGTATCAAGCAGTTAGCAAAATGCGGTAAATTTGATATAGTCGGGCATTTTGACCTGATGAAATTATTTAATTTTATGCCAAAAACAGATATTAGAATTTTAGCTAAAGATGCCATAAAAGAGATAAAAAAAGCAAATTTAGCTCTTGAAATAAACTCTGCAGGTCTTAGAAAACCGGCAGCAGAGCAATATCCAAGTGTTGAGCTTTTAGAGCTTATTTATGAAGCGCAAATACCAATAAGCTTTGGCTCTGACGCGCACGATCCTTTGCAGGTCGGAGCAGATAACGGCTTATGTGAAAATTTGGCTCGGAAAATGGGCTTTAATAAGTGTGTAAGTTACGAAAAAAGAGATAGGTATTTTGTTAAATTTTAAAATGGGTATAAATTTTATATAAAGTTAAACTTAAAAGTTAGATTTTGTGATATAATTCAAAAATACAATCCAAAAGGAGAATATATGGGAAAATTTGTAAATAGTGTCGATGAATTTTTCGACTTTTGCAAACAACACGAAGTTAGATTTATAGATTTTAGATACACCGATATGAACGGTGCTTGGCATAGCATAAGTTACAACGCAAAAGTTGTAGAAAAAGGAAATTTTGAAAACGGTATACCTTTTGACGCAAGTTCTACAGGCGGTTGGCAGCCTATCGACAAAAGCGATATGATACTGATGCCTGACGCTGCTAGTGCATTTTTAGACCCTTTTACGGCAGATATCACGGCTGTTGTTTTTTGTGATGTTTATGACATATATAAAGGTCAAATGTATGAAAAATGCCCACGCTCTATAGCTAAAAAAGCAATGTCTTACGTAAAAGAAAGCGGCATGGGTGATGTAGCGTTTTTTGGTCCTGAGAACGAATTTTTTGTATTTGATAACGTTAAAATCATCGATAGCCCAAACTGTGCAATGTTTGAAGTTGATACAGAAGAAGGTATCTGGAATGACGGCAAAGACTTTAAAGATAGCTACAACACAGGTCACAGACCTCGCACAAAGGGAGGATATCTAGCAACGGGACCGGTTGATAGTATGGTCGATCTACGTGCTGAGATGGTAAATGTTTTAGAGCAAGTAGGTCTTGAGCCATTTGTAGTTCACCATGAAGTAGCACAAGGTCAAGGTGAGATCGGTGTAAAATTTGGAACACTTGTCGAAGCTGCCGATAATGTTCAAATTTATAAATACGTAGTTAAAATGGTGGCTCATCTAAACGGCAAAACCGCAACTTTCATGCCAAAACCTCTTTATGGAGATAATGGAAGCGGTATGCATGTCCACCAGTCTGTATGGAAAGATGGTAAGAATTTATTTTATGGAGAGGGCAACTACTCAAATTTAAGTGATTTTGCTCGCTGGTATATAGGTGGAATTTTAAAACACGCAAGAAGTGTTGCAGCCTTTACAAACCCAAGCACAAACAGCTACAAACGCCTAATCCCAGGCTTTGAAGCACCATCGATCTTAACTTATTCAAGCCAAAACCGCTCTGCTTCTATACGTATCCCTTACGGCTCAGGAGAAAAATCAGTCCGTGCCGAAATGCGCTTTCCTGATAGCACCGCTAACCCGTATTTGGCATTTTCAGCAATGCTTATGGCTGGTCTTGACGGCGTTAAAAACAAATACGAGCCGGTTGGACCGATGGATGAAAATTTATTTAAACTTACTCTTGATGAAATTCGCCAAAAGGGTATCGAACAACTTCCGCACACTCTTCGTGGCAGTTTAGAAGCACTTATTAGAGATAATGAATACCTAAAACCTGTAATGTCTGAAGTGTTTGTGGATGCGTTCCAGCATTATAAATTTGAAACACAAGTTTGGCCATACGAAGCTCGTCCAACAGCATACGAGTTTAAAACCTGCTACTCTTGCTAAAAAACATAGGGGCGCTTAAGCCCCTTAAATTTTAATTACTTATCACTTTGTTGATCTATGCATCGGGTGTTGGTAATCGTTGCGCTCGCAACCAATAAAACTAAACACAACAGCACCTAAAACGATAGCTAAAAATAATTTTTTCATAAAATATCACCTTTTTGTTTTTAATTTGATTATATCAGAAATTTATCATTTTTTGAGTAAAATCAATCCAAAATTTTACCCAAGGATAGATCTTGCAAGCATTAGCACTTAAATACAGACCGAAAAATTTTGACGAACTCATAGGTCAAGAAGCAGTTAGTAAAAGTCTGACTCACGCTTTGCAAGAGGGTCGCATAAGTCACGCATATCTCTTTTCCGGACTTAGGGGAAGCGGTAAAACATCAAGTGCTAGGATATTTTCTAAGGCGCTTGTTTGCGAACAAGGTCCAACATCTCATCCATGCGAAATATGCTCTCACTGTCAAATGGCAAACGAAAGCAGACACATGGACATCATCGAAATGGACGCCGCAAGTCATAGAAAAATAGACGATATAAGAGAGCTAATCGAACAAACAAAATACGCTCCCGCGGCCGCAAGATATAAAATTTTTATCATTGACGAAGTTCATATGCTAACAAAAGAGGCATTTAATGCACTTTTAAAAACACTGGAAGAGCCGCCAAGCTATGTCAAATTTATACTTGCCACGACCGACCCGCTAAAGCTTCCTGCAACCGTGCTTTCGCGCACACAACATTTTAGATTTAAGCAAATTAGCAAACACAACATCATAAAGCATCTTGAATTTATTCTGAGCAAAGAGGGAATTTCTTATGAGAAAGAGGCATTAGAGATCCTTGCTAGAAGCGGATCAGGCTCACTTAGAGACACTCTTACTTTACTTGATCAAGCCATTATTTTTAGCACAACCCACATCACTCAAACAGCAGTCGCTTCCATGCTAGGACTACTTGATCCCATAAAAATAGAAGAGATCTTAGATGTCGTTATCTTAGGTGATAAGGATAAATTAAAAGAGCTGGTTTTGGAGCTTGAAATTTATGAACCGGAAATGATAATAGATGAGTTAATCATAAATTTAAAAGAGAAATTTCTAAATAACGATCCAAAATTTTCATTGTTGATCTACGAGAGATTTTTTAGAATTTTATCACAAACAAAGGGTATGTTAAGCGTTTCTAGCGACAATGGTTTCATACTAACGATAATGCTTTTTATGATGATAGAAGCACTAAATTTAAAGACGATAGATGAAGCTATTGTTTCACTTCAAACATCTAAACAAACTAATCAAGCACAAAATTTAACGCAAAAGTCGACAACAGTAATAAATTCAAACACTCCAAATTTAGCACAAAATGACCCTTATGCTTTGTTCTTATCAAAAATTTATGACCGCGACTACGAACTTGGCGAGTGTTTTAAAAGATGTATCGAATTTCAAGACTTTAAGCAAAACACTATGTATTTAAGCTCGGGCGCAATGGGTGAAGATCAAACCAAAATGCGAAACAGCTCAAAAATCATAATGCAAATTCTTCGCGCCTGCTTTGGAAATAGTGCAAATATCAAGATCGTAGCAAAAGAACAAAAGCCCTTAAATAAGCCAAAAAACGAGAACTCAAGCCTATCTTACTTGGATGCAGAGCTTTCAAATTTAAATATAGATCAAAATTTATCACAAACACAACCTCATCCAAAACCCATCGAAGTAAAGCCTATTATCACTCCAAGTATAAATTTCAATGGGCAAAAAAGCCCTGAAGAGCTTGAGAGGCTAAAACAAGAGGGCGTAATAAAAGAGGCAAACAAGCTTTTTGGCGAACCGCAAATCATCAAAAGCTAAAAAAACAAAGCCAGATACACTCTTGTGATGTATAGCTGACTTGATGCTTTGTATGCGCTTTGATAAAAAGCGTATCGCCTCTATTTAGTGAAATTTTATCGCCGTTTTCATATCTAATCTTAGCTTCGCCATCAAGCAAACAAACCCACTCGTCCTCGTCATTATCTTGCCATTTTGTAGTTTGCCCGCTTGATAAAATTCGTTCAACTCGTATTTTTTCATTTTTAAAAAATTCGTCTACTATCTCAAATTTTGATGAGAAATTTAAATTTTTAAAGATGTTTTGCCTATCTTCACTCAGATGACCCATAGCTTTTTTCCTTGCGTTTTTTTATCGCTTCTTTCTTTCGCTTTTCAAGCTCATAGGCATCATTTAAAGCATCCTCTCCATCAAAGCTTGCCCCATCAAGAAATTTACGATAGTCCTCAAATTGATGATTTTTAATCCCCCAAATAACGCCAAAAAGCCCGCATGCCCCTATTAAAATAGAAATTCCAAGCATTATCGCTAAAACCAAATCATCCATTTTTTTGCCTTAAAAGTTGATTTTATCCTTAGTGAATTTAATATCACGACTATCGAGCTAAGCGACATAGAAAGTGCGGCAAACAGCGGTATAACATATCCCATAACCGCCAAAGGCACGGTTAAAGCGTTATAGCAAAGGCTAAAGGCTAAATTTTGCTTTATCGTCCTAAATGTTCTTTTTGCCAAGACCATGCTGTCGCCAAAGGCTGTTATATCGTCGTTTAAAAGTGCGATATCGCTTCTTTCCAAGCTTATATCAGCACCACTGCCCATGCAAACTCCAACTTGGGCTTTACTCATAGCGAGACTGTCGTTTATACCATCTCCTACAAAAACAACTCTTTTGCCGTCTTCTACAAGCTTTGCTACGAATTTGGCCTTTTCATCAGGAAGCGCATTTGCCTTGTATTTAAGTTTAAGTTCGTCTGCTACCTTTTTGACGTTTTTTTCATTATCACCGCTAAGCACGTAGGCGCTTATGCCTAATTTTTTTAGGCTTTGCACGCACTCTTTCACGCCACTTTTTAGCTCATCTTTTAATACAAATTTAGCCACAAGCTCGCCATCATAAGCCACAAAATACCCTGCATTATCATCTTGTAAGGTGAGCGAATTTTCACGCATAAACCTAGCACTTCCGCCAAGTAAATTTCTACCCTCAAAATCCGCCATTACGCCCTTTGCTGCGATCTCTTTTACATTTGTTATATTAACGCTTTTTGCTTCTTTTAGATAGGTTGCTACAGTAACACTTACGGGATGTTTTGAAGCTAAAGCGATAGAAAGTATTAGCCCGTCATCTATATCTTTAAATTTAGCAAATTCACTAACTGTCAAATTTGCCTTCGTAAGAGTTCCTGTTTTATCAAAAACAACCGTATCACACTTTGCCAAGCTCTCTATAAATTTAGCCTCTTTAAATAAAACTCCTCTTCTAAGCCCTGTCCCAAGCGCGCTTAAAGTCGCCACCGGAGTTGCTAAAGCAAGAGCGCAAGGGCAAGCGATGACGATAACAGATATGGCGATGACGATAGCTTTTTCAAACCATGCCGTATAAAAATAATACCCAAACGTAAGCAATGCGATACTTAAGATCACAAGCGAAAATTTAGATGAAATTTCATTTGCGAGCTGCTCTATGCGTGGTTTTTTAATTGTTGCATTTTCAAGCATCGATATAATTTTATTTAAAAGCGAGTTTTCAAAACTGGCATTTGCCCTGTAATAAACTACTCCGTCAAGACATATCGAGCCGCTTTTTAACTCATCATTTACACCCAAAAACACAGGCAAACTCTCTCCGCTAAGGCTTGAAAGATCAAAGCTAGCCTCTCCGCTAGTCACGACACCGTCTATAAGTGCTTTGTCCCCTGCTTTTAGCACGATGGTTTCACCAACTTTAACATCCTTAATGTTTTTACTAGTTACAGCACCATCTTTTGCTACGCTAACTTCGCTTAAAGATAATAAATTTAGCCCATCAAGAGTATCGTTTGCCCGTTTTTTACTTAAAATTTCTAAAAATTTACCGATAAAAACAAAGGTGATTATCATCGCGACAGAGTCAAAATACACCTCTCCAACGCGCGAAAACATCGAATACACCGAATAGCTATACGCTAAAGTCGCTCCGGTAACCACAAGCAGATCCATGTTTGGCGTTCTTGTTTTTAAAGCTATTTTTGCCCCTGAAAAAAACGCCGATCCCGTATAAAACAGCACAGGAGTAGCAAGTATAAACTCGGCAAAATTTAAAATATCTCTAACATTTTTGTCGATACCCGTAAAATACCCGGCATACTGGGCTATGGCTATCCACATGATGTTCATCACGCAAAACACTCCGACAAGTAGCTTTATATAAAAATCACGCCTTTTTGCCGACATTCTAAGCTCTTCTTGCCCTGCATCATACGCATATGCTCTATATCCCACGGCACTTATGGCATTTAAAATTTCAGCCAAACCGACTTGCTCTTCATCCCAGATAACGACAGCTTTGTTATTTGTTGAATTTATACTAGCCTCAACGACACCCTTTGTAGAAAAAAATACCTTTTCGTTTAGCCAGATACAAGCCGAGCAGTGAATTCCCTCTATCACTAAACTTATCTTTTTAAAGCCGTTTTCATCTTTTACATACTCATCATATAAGCTTTGTATACTTTGAGTGGTGCTATTTTGGGTATTTTGCGGACTTAGGGTGTTTGTTCCAAGCCGAGAGTAAAACTCGTCAAATCCGCCATTGTGTAAAATTTCATAGACATTAGCGCAACCCGTGCAACAAAATTTTTCTCCATTTTGATTTACTATCGCACAATCATCGTCAAAGCTTAGCCTACAATGCGAGCATTTAAATTTTGGCATGAATTACATTTTTCTTTCATATTTAGATTAAATTATTATACGGAAATTTCTCTTAAATTATATAAATTTGTGCTATAAATATTAAGCTGTAATTTTGATTTTATTTGATAAAATTATGCAATCTCTAAGTTTAGAGACACTTTTACACTAGGCAAATTTTATGTATTTTATCGGTATCGACATAGGTTCAACCTCAACAAAAGTGGCTGTATTAGACGCGGATAAAAATGAATTTATCGATCTATTTTTACGTCCTACAGGCTTTAGTGCCGTAAATGTTGCGGATGAAATTTTAAATCAAAAAGACTATATTCCAAATTTTATAACGGCAACAGGGTATGGCAGAGGTAAGTGTGAAATACGCAAATTTCACAACAACTGAAATTTTATGTCACGGACTTGGAGCGGATTTTTTATACCCGTATGACTGCACGGTTATAGACGTCGGAGGGCAAGACACAAAGGCGATAAAAATGGTCTCTTCAAAGCCTGAAGACTTTATCATAAATGACAAATGCTCTGCGGGAACGAGTAAATTTTTAGAAGTTATGGCAAATCGCCTAGGGCTAGAACTAACCCAACTTTACAAAACCGCACAGCAAAATTTAAATATCAAAATCAGCTCAACTTGCACGGTTTTTTGCAGAGTCTGAGATAATCTCTCTCATATCAAACGGCGTTGAAAAAACACAAATAGCATATGCCATTATTGACTCTTCGACACAAAAAGTTGCTTCGCTCATAAAAAAACTTGAGAATGAAAGATACTTTTTAAGCAGAGGACTAAGTAACGTAGAACTGTTTAAAAATTTGCTCTCAAATCATCTTGGTAAAGAGATTTTCGCTGATAAAAATGCAATATTTTGCGGTGCGATGGGAGCTGCTCTCATCGGCGCAAGAAAATCAAAGGAGAAAAAACAATGAGAATGGAGTTTGACGCTTTAAAAAAGCGTAATGCAATGGCTCTTCAAGACATCAAAGCTCAAGGCAAGAAGATCGTAGGGAATTTTTGCACCTACACACCAAAGGAGATAATATATGCCGCAAGGGCAATACCTATAAGCCTTTGTGCTTACGATGAAAGTCCGATAGATGCGGCTCAAAAAGAGCTTCCTCGCAACCTTTGCCCTCTTATTAAGGCGAGTTACGGATATGCATTAGCCAAAAAATGCCCCTACATGAACGCAAGCGATCTAGTTGTCGGTGAAACAACCTGTGATGGCAAAAAGAAGATGTATGAGATGCTTGCAAATCACAAAGATGTCTATGTCATGGAACTTCCAAATATGACAAACAAAAAAAGTCTAAAGCTTTGGAGCAAAGAGATAGCGGAATTTAAAGAATTTATAGAGAATAAATTTAAAACCAAAATCACCGATGAAGCGCTGCTTGAAACGATAAAAATTTATAACCAAGAGCGTGAGATAATGTGCGAACTTATGGATCTTAGTAAGGCGAACCCAAGCCTGATAAAAGGCAGCGAGATACATCAAATTTTATTTGCAAGCGACTTTATCTACGATAAACAAGAAAAAATCTCCACGCTTCGCTCTTTCATAGATGCTATAAAAGAGAGCACGCCACCAAAAGAACACAAAAAACATATCTTAATCACAGGCTGTCCAAGCGGTGGTATATATGAAAAGATAATCAAACAAATCGAAGATCTAGGTGCAGACGTGGTTGCATTTGAAAACTGCACGGGAACTAAAAACTATAAAAACTTAATCCAAACCGATGGCGACTTGATAGAAAATATCGCCAAACGCTATCTAAAAATCCCATGCTCGGTAATGTATCAAAACAATGACAGAGGTGAGATCATCAAATCCATGGTAAAAGAGTACGAAGTAAATGGTGTCATAGACGTTGTTTTAAGCGGTTGTCACACATACGCGATAGAAACAAATAAAATCAAAATCGCAAGCAAAGAAGTCGGTGCAAACTACATGAGCTTAGAGAGTGATTACTCAAAACAAGATGTAGGACAAATTCGCACACGACTTGAAGCTTTTATAGAACTATTATGATAAATTTAGAGCGAAATTTTCGCCCTTTTGCTTAAGCTCCTTTAAATACCGTTACGAGTAAAATTAGATAAAATTTTTAAGGAGTTTTTATGGAAATTTTTCAAACACAACTTTCTAAAACACGCAAAGCTCACTACTCCCCTGCAGTGCTGCACGGCGACATACTTTACGTTTCAGGGCAACTAAGCATAGATCCGGTGACCATGAAACTACCAAATGGTGGAGTTAGAGAGCATACACAACAAGCGCTTAAAAACTTACAAGCCGTCTTAGACCTATCAAACGCTAAAAAAGAAAATATCATCATGTGCAGGGTCTACACTCCAAATGTTGAATTTTGGGATGAGATAGATGACGAGTATGCGAAATTCTTTGGCGAGCACAAACCCGCTCGCGTAGTCGTGCCTACGTCGACCTTACATTTTGGTTGTTTGGTAGAGATAGAAGCTCAAGTGGCAATGAGATAAACCCAACACAAAGGAAAAACATGTCAAATTTTAAATGTTGCGAATGCGGTAAAACGGCATCTTTGCAAACCCTAAACTATACTTGCGAATGCGGTGGACTTTATGATCTTGACTTTAAAGCTCCAAAATTTTCACTAGATCTGATCGACAAAAACGAATTTAGTCTTTTTCGCTACCGTAAATTTTTCCCTATCCAAAATGAAATTTGGCGCGAAGTAACTCTTGGCGAGGGCATGAGTGCGACCGTAAAATTTGATGACAAGCTTTATTTTAAACTTGATTATGCCATGCCTACACTATCTTTTAAAGATCGCGGAGCCGTTATGCTGATATGGCTTTGTAAAAGCATAGGTGTTAAAAAAGTCCTTCAAGATAGTAGCGGAAACGCCGGCAACTCAGTCGCCGCATACTGCGCTAGAGCCGGCATAGAGTGTGAAATTTTTGTTCCAAAAGGCACAAGCGAGAAGAAGATAAACATGATAAAAGCCTTTGGCGCAACGGCTACAGTTTTTGACGGGACAAGAGATGAAACAGCCGACGCATGCCGCAAAAAAGCGCTTGAAGAGAGGATTTACTACGCTAACCATGTTTATAATCCACTATTTTACCAAGGCACTAAAACTTACGTCTATGAAATTTTTGAACAACTAGGCAGGGTGCCTGATAACTTCTTTTTACCCGTTGGCAACGGAACACTGCTAATAGGCTGTGAGCTCGCACTTACCGAACTTTTTGAAGCAGGGCTTATACAAAAACTACCTAAAATTTTCATCGTTCAAAGTGAAAACTGCGCTCCGTTTTTTAAAGCCAAAGATAAGCCTCTAAACGTAATTCCAAAGCCTACCCAAGCCGAAGGTATCGCCATAGGAAAGCCCATGAGAGGTAAAGAAATTTTAGCAAGCACTTATCAAGGCGAACGCGAAGTTATAACGATACCTGAAAATGCGATCATCCCAACAAGACAAGATCTTGCTAAAAAAGGTTTTTATGTCGAGCATACGACAGCTGCCATTTATGCCGCTTATGAGCAATACATCAAAACAAACCGCCTTCAAGGAGATAGCATCATCTCGCTTTGCGGAGCTGGTTTAAAAAGCGAGCATTAAATTTTTTATAAAAACAAACGGAAAAAATTTAAAGACAAAAACACTAAATTTCTTCCATATCAAAATCGAATTTTAGCTAAATTCCCTATCTATAACGATAAAAATTTCAAAGCCCTCAAAACGCTTAGCAACCCTCTCTTCTATCTTAGCCCTAAGTCCTGCTATATCCGGCTCTTTAAAATCAACCGTCACGTCAAATCTAATTCTTTTTTGCTTTAAATTTATAAAAAACGCATGGATATTTAAAACACTTTTTATATCCAAAAGTGCGTTTTTGATGCACTCTTTTGCACTATTTTGGCCTAAATTTACGCTATAAATTCCAAAAACAAGATACACACGATATTTATCGTAAATCTCAACTTGAAGCTCATTTAAACGCTGTGAAACAAGCGGTAGTTTTAAATGCTCGTCAACCTCAACATTTATAGACCCTACATAACGCTCAACACCATAGTTATGGAGTATCAAGTCATAAGCGCCTTGTACTATCTCGCACTCTAAAACCGCCTGATAGATCGTATCGCTAACCTCTTTTTCGACCCTAACACCGATTATCTTGTCAAATGTCTCTTTTATCAAGATCACACCATTATAGATGATAAAAACCGATGCGACAACACCGGCGTAACCGTCTATAAAAATTTCATAAAAATACGAAAGAAGTGCCGAAATCAGTATGATACAAGATATCATCGCATCACCAAAAGCTTCCGCTCCAACTGCTTTTAGCGAGATTGATTTTGTGTTTTCGCCTACTTTTTTATAATGCTTTGCGATTAATAATTTTACAAAAATAGCAAATAGTAAAAACCAAAGCGCGCCAGCTTCAAAGCTTGTCTTTTGAGGCTCTACTATACCCTCAACCGAGTTTTTAAAAAACTGCAAACCAAGCATTAAGACAACTACCGAAACGATAAGGCCGCCGATGTATTCGGTTCTACCGTATCCATAAGGGTGGTTTTCATCAGGCTTTTTTAGCGAAAGCTTTGAGCCAAATATCGTTATAACGCTTGAAAATGCATCACTTAAGTTATTTATCGCATCTGAAATGATAGCAACCGAATTTGAAGTAAGAGCGATTAAAATTTTTATACCAGCTAAAAAAACATTAACAACAATACCTAAAACAGCCGTTTTTATAATGATCTTTTCTCTAAGACCGTCTTTAAAATTCATCATTTTCTACCCTTAAAACAAAATCCAAATTATATCAAAAAGTGTAAATTTTATTGACAAGAAAGCAAAAATTCTATAAAATGCCACTTTTCAAACACTACATTTGAAGACCCAAATTTCTACATTATTTATGCAAATTTAAAAGAGGATTAATGGAAAATAACGAAAAAGAGCAAGAAGCTCAGGACCAAAAAGAAAACAAGGCTACAAAAAAACACACAAACTCACGCACACATACCCCGGTTGATGGACACAAGATAGAAGACCTAAGAGCGCTTGACTTAGAAAATTTAGTCCAGATAGCAAATGTCGTCGGTGTTGAAAACCCTCGAGAATTTCGCCGTCAAGATTTGATATTTGAAATTTTAAAAACACAGACAAAACAGGGCGGTTTTATACTATTTACAGGAATTTTAGAGGTTACAAACGAAGGTTACGGCTTCTTGCGTTCCGTTGACGCAAACTTAAGCGACAGTTCAAATGACGCTTATGTTTCAAATTCGCAAATTCGCAAATTCGCGCTACGCGTAGGTGATATCGTTACGGGACAAGTTAGAGAACCAAAAGATCAAGAGAAATACTACGCACTTTTAAAGATCGAAGCCATAAATTATATGCCTTTAGCCGAGGCAAAAGAACGTCCTCTTTTTGACAACCTCACACCGCTTTTTCCAACCGAAAAGATAAAACTAGAATACGATCCGATGCATCTAACAGGACGCGTGCTTGACCTATTTACTCCTATAGGCAAGGGTCA